>NZ_FMTS01000003.1 GCF_900100255.1 Asticcacaulis taihuensis
GCGCTCGAAATGGGTGTAGTTCAGCACTACGGCGTCGGGCGCAAACAGGCCCGTCATCAGGTATTTGTCGCGCAGATCGGCATTATCCGCCCCCTTCATCATATCCGGATGCGTGGCGTAGAGCGTCTTGGCATAGTGGCTGGTACACATGGTTTTATTCCCGTTTGAAAAGGCTTATGCGGACGTTTTCCGTTAGATGCCTTGTTGTTTATGCGTTTTGGTAACCGGTGTCATTTGTTTTGACAATACAATTCTGGCATGGCCTCAAAGGCCGGCCTTTGGCGCTCCCGAAGAACCGCGCACGATCAGGGCTGAAGGCACCGTCATGGTCTGGTCTGCGGTCGCTGGCCGGGAGACGAGCAGGTCAGCGGCCATGCGCGCCATGTCTCGCGTCGGCAGGCGGACCGTCGTCAGCGGCGGCGACAGGCGATCGGCGATTGGCGCATCATCGAAACCGATCAAGGTGAGGTCGCCGGGGATACGCAGGTCCGCTTCAAAAGCGGCCTTGTAGGCACCGGCGGCCATTTCGTCATTGGCGCAGATGATCGCCGTCGGGCGGTCCGGCCGGCGCAGAAGGCGTCTCGCCGCCGCATAGCCGGATTCGAAGCTGTAATTTCCCGGTTCATCGAGGTCCGGCGCGATGGCGGCGCCGTGCGCGGCCAGCCCGGTTTCGAAACCGTGCCGGCGGACATGGGCCGAGGGGTAGTCAGGGTTGCCGCCGATATAGCCAATACGACGATGACCGAGACCGGCGACGTGTGCGCCGGCCTCGGCGCAGCCGATATCATCGCAAGACACGATTTCCCGTCCGATGGCGGCATTGCCATCGCCAGAGGTGCGCGCCGTCACGCGTACACGCGGCACGTTCAGTTCCTCCAGCAGGTCCAATAGCTGCCGATCCTCGGCGATCGGCGGCAGGACGATAACACCGGAGGGCCGCTGGCTTTCCAGAAAGTCGCGCAGTTCGGAAAGGAAGGTCTCACTGTGCCAGGTACAGGGATGGACGACCAGTTCGATGCCTGAACCACGCAGGCGATCCAGTGCGCCCATCTGCATGTTGACGATGTACTGGGCATTGGGATTGTCGTAGATCAGGCCGATCAGCAGAGCCCGGCGAAAAGCCAGGCCGCGCGCCTGCGGATCAGGGCGAAAACCGACACGGGTAATAATTTCGGCGATATCGTCGCGGGTCCGGGCATGGACGCTGGGCGAGTTGTTGATGACGCGTGAAACGGTTTTTTTGGAGACACCGGCCAGCCGGGCCACATCGTTTATGGTCGCCTTCCTGCCGCGGCCGAGAAAGGCTTCAATCGTCTCCGTCATCCCGCCTCCCCGGAATCCGGCCCCTTGCAACGAGCGCCGATTAGCTTTATGACACCGGTTACCATATTATAAGGCGGACGTCACGCATCGATTTCATGCAGGGAATCGAGCGGGCGAGCCGAAGACGGCCAAACGGGTCGAAACAGGGTTTAAAAGGAAGGAAACACTATGTCTTTCAATAAGATATTGTGGCTGTGCGGCGTCATGGCTCTCGCTACCCCATTCCAAGTTCCTCCGGCAATGGCCGCGGCGCCGGCGACAGCGGATTTTCACCTGAACCGCTCGACCTATGATGTCCTGGGCTGGGCGCGCGCCACGCAGGGCGGCAAGGGGGGGCGCATTCTTCGCGTCACCAATCTCAATGAAAGCGGGCCGGGCTCCTTCCGCGCCGCGGTGGAAGCCGAAGGGCCGCGCATCGTGGTCTTTGAAGTCGGCGGCGTCATCGATCTCGACAGCGCCTCGATTCGTATCAAAAATCCTTTCCTGACCATTGCCGGCCAGACCGCGCCATCGCCCGGCATCACCTTTATCAAGGGCGAATTCAATATCGCCACTCATGATGTCATCGTGCAGCACATCATGGTCCGCACCGGCGAGGCCGGCCACCCCAAGAAAAGCGGCTGGGAAGCCGATGGCCTGTCCGCCAACGGGGCGTATAATGTCATCGTCGATCATTGCAGCTTCTCCTGGGCGACCGACGAGAATCTGTCGGCCTCCGGGCCGCGCTTCAAGGGGGCGGACATCACCGAATGGCGGCAGAATACCTCGCATAATATCACCTACAGCCATAACCTGGTCTATGAGGGACTGGCGAAATCGACCCACGGCAAGGGCGAGCATTCCAAGGGCGGCCTGATCCATGACAACGCCACGGGCATCCTGCTCTATGCCAATCTCTATGCCTCGAACGAGGAGCGCAACGCCCTGTTCAAGGGCGGGGTCCATGCCGCCGAGATCAATTCGATGATTTATAATCCGGGGCAGAAGGCGGTTCATTACAACCTGATCGCCCATGAATGGGAAACCCATCCGTTCGAGACCGGGATGATCACCCTGATCGGCAATGTTTATCGCCAAGGGCCGGATACGGTCACCGCCACGCCGCTGTTCAGCCTGGGGGGCGATGGCGATGTGTCGCTGTACATGCGCGACAATATCGCCGTCGATCCCTATGGAACACCGGTGGCGCAGACCGGTCGCTATACCACCGGTTCGGCGAAAATCATCAAGGCGCAGACGCCCTACATCCCGGAGGATATGCCGATCATTCCGGCGGCGCGGCTGGAGGACGAAATCTACGAATCCGTCGGTGCCCGCCCCTGGGACCGTGACGATGTCGATTTCAAGATCCTGTCGGATGTGGCCGAGGGCCGCGGCGAGATCATCGATTCCGAAACGCAGAACTATTACGGCTATCCGAAATATCAGCGCACCGATGCGCCCTTCGTGGAAGCCGACTGGAACCTCGATGACATGAGCCCCAGGGCCGGCTGGGCCTCACTATACACGAAGTCCCATCCGAAGCACTGAGATAACCAGAAGAATAAGGGTATCCGCAGATTACGCAGATTTTTCAGAGATCTGCCGGCGGACTGATGTGCATAAAACATTCAAAAGTGATGGCGCTTTGCGCCAGAGCAAATCTCCATCACTTTCCAATCATACCTATTAAGCGCTGAAAAATCTGCGTAATCTGTGTAATCTGCGGATACACTTTCTCAGGTGCCCTGCTGGATAAAGGGCACCTTAGCAAAGAGTTTGCGTTCCTCGCCGCGCGGATCATTCGCCAGTTGCGGCGGCAGGTCCATCAGCATTGTTTCGCGCTTTTCCATCGAATAGGGCTTCCAGTCCGGCAGGATGGCGGTTTGTGGCGAGCCTGAGCGGGCGAAGGCGATGAAAGCATCCGAGAACAGATCGGCCATTCTGCGCGCCTCTGCGCTGTCGGTTGTGATGCTGTCAGCCACGGCCGTGGTGCGGAAAACCAGCGGAATATCAATGGTGTGCGGCGCGCCCAGCCGGCCGGCGTCTTTCGGCGTTTTCCAGTCGACCTGATAGGCATAGGTGACCGCGCCAGATTTCGCACGGGCCTCCAGTTCCTCGATCGCGCCGCGCCACGATCTGCCGGCGGTGGTGGCCACAAAGAAAACATCTGATGGCGACATCTGCGGATAGAGGCGGCGGTAGGTGTCGATCACCACATAGGGGTCGATATCGATGCGGTATTGCGGCGGCAGTTTTACCGGCAGCTCTTCCCAGGTCAGATCGAAATTGTGCGGATCACCGCTTAAGAAAGCGCGGGTTTCGTCGTGCGTATTGCCGATCATCATGGGTATGTCAGCGGATTGTGACGGCGCGTCGGGCCAGAAGGGATGACGGGACAGGGTCGTTTCATCGAGCACCGGGCCGAAATAAAGCCCGCCCTTGCCGATCACCGGATCGTTGGCCTTCAGCGCTGCCACAAGGTCAGCCATGGGCAGGGCCTGTACCTGCGCCAGGCCCTCGGCGTCGGGCTTCAGGTCCAGCGCAGCCAGGAAAGCTATCGTGCGTTGGGTGGCATTGCCGGGACCGGAGGCGGTGACCTGTTGGCCGCTCATGGTGGCGGCGCGGTGAAACAGGCCCCTGGCCGCGGGTGTCGCCATCATCGTGGCGATCTTGGCGCCGCCACCGGACTGGCCGAAAACCATTACGCAACCGGGATCGCCGCCGAAGGCGGCGATATTGTCGCGCACCCATTCGAGCGCCAGATGGATATCGAGCTGACCGCAATTGCCGGAAAAGGCCAGCGGTCCCGGCGCGCCCGTGACCTCGTGTTCCAGCCGCGCCAGATAGAGATAACCGAAGGCGTTCAGGCGGTGATTGATGGTCACAACCACCACATCGCCGCGCAGGGCCAGATTTGTGGCGTCATAAAGCGGGCTGCCGCCCGAGCCGGTATTATAGGCGCCGCCGTGGATATAGACCATGACCGGCCGCCGCTTGCGCGCGCTGGCTTGCGGCGTCCAGACATTGAGGAACAGGCAGTCTTCGCTTTGGCCGTAAGGATCGGGCGTGCCGGCTTGTGGGGCCGCCGCGCCGTAATGATCGGCGATATAGGGTTTTGTCCATGGTTCCGGCTTCACCGGCGGCCGGAAGCGCGTTTTAGTCGTATCCTGGCCATAGCGCAGGCCGAGGAAGATATCGACACCGCCTTTTGCCTGCCCGATGACCGGTCCGGCCTGTGTCATGACCTGCGGTTTGCTTGTCCGGGCGAGCGCGGGCGCGGCCATCAGGCCGGCAGAGGCGCCCAGGAGTTTCAGGCTTTCGCGGCGGTTCATTGTGCGGCCTGCGGATGGACGAGGCTCCATTTGGTGTACGCCTTGAAGACTTTCAAAGGTGCGGTATTGAACCAGGCATAGCCGTTACGGCGCTCCACGCTGATTTCGTTGACATCATCGTGCAGGGTCTTGTCGCGGTCGCCGAAGATCGGTTTGCCGGTGGCCGACACGTAATAGCGTGCCCACAGGTCGGGCGCGCCGGGGCTGGAGATCAGCTTGCGGCCGGCGGCCTTGTCGCCGCCATCGGTCCAGGCGACATCATGCAGCGCTGACCCATGCAGCCATTTGACGCCGTCATGCACGGCCGCCACGACCTGCGGCGACGGATCGGGCAGTGTCATCAGATAGACGAGCAGGCTGGCGCTTTCGGCGCTGGAAAGGGCGTCAGGCTCGAAATTGCGCGCCGCCACCGGTAATTCGGTGAGAGCATCGTGTTGTTGCCCCCAGACGGTGCGATGGCCATTCACGCGCACCTGCGTGGTCAGGATGCAGGCGATGGCGCGGTTACGCGCTTCGGCGGCCTTCTGGCGTGTGGCCTCCGGCACGAAAGCGTAATCACCATTGCCAGAGGCTATATCCGACATCAGTAAGGCGGCATGGACCAGGGCGTCGTCATTGAAGGTGATGGCGTCATGATAACCGCCTTCCAGCGGCCAGACCTGCGGCCATCCGCCATTGGGGAACTGGGCGTTGAACAGATAGGCCGCGCCCTTGTCAAAAGCGGTGCGATAGGCTTGGCTGTCAGCGCCGGGCAGGGCCGTGATGACGCGCGCCAGAAACTGAAGTTCGGTGATGGTGGCGTCGTTATCGAGCGTGCCGACATAGTGCCAGTGTTCATCACGCGCGAGATCGAAATCGCCCGGCGCGGCGAAATGCGAATTATTGTCTCCGGCCCAGGGCTGGCCGGGCACACGCAGGGCGCCGTCGCGTGACTGGTTCTTGCTCCAGCCGCCGGCGGGGGTCTGGAAACTGACAATAACATCAGCGATATGCCGGGCTTCCGGCGTGGCGTACCACTCAGGCGGGCGGTCGAGCGGCATGGTCTTCTCACTGTCGCCGCGCATTTTGACAGGCGCGAAATGGCCCGGCGCCCCTTCGGCGGCCAGGGCGGCGCGATCGGCGGCCATCTGCGCCACGGAGCGGTCGAGATAGGTCCGCCAGGCCGGCTGCGCTTCCGGCGGCAGGGTGTTGATGCGCTCGGCGGTGATCGCCTGAGCCGCGGTATTGACGCCGACGACTGCGGCGAAGGCAGGCGCGGCAAGGAGTACAGTCATGATGGAAAGGACGGGAAGGCGTAATTTCATGGTGGCACTCCTAAGGAATAATATACGGACGCAGATCAGGCACTTTTTGGGCCAGTTCCTCGCTGACAAGGCCGGAAATCAGGTCGGCGCCTGTCTTGCCCAGGTGCGTATAATCGAAAGCCTGTTTGGCGAAGGCCATCTGATCAAAGGCCGGTGTCGGTGGAGCGGCTGGTGGCTTGGCGGCGGCAATGGTGGTGCCCGTACCGGCAGCCGCCACGACTTCGGGTGGCGGTGGCACCTGCGCCAGAGCCATAGCCTGAAGCGGTCCCAGCGCCTGCACCACGTCACGGCTGCGGGCATGGAGATCGACCAGAGGCACATTCATGTCGGCAGCCACCTGGCGCGTGGCCGCCGCCCAGGGCGCCAGATCGTCATCTAGCTGGCCGTCCCTGAAGCTGCGCCGCGTCAGAGGGGTGACCAGCAACGGAATGGCGCCAGCGGCGCGGGCTTCGCTGACATATTGCCGGATAAAGGCGGGAAACTCGGTCTTCAGGTCGGTGGAACGGCCTGGCTTGCCGGGCTGGTCGTTATGGCCGAACTGGATCAGCACCCAGGTTTTGGCATAGCCGCCGGATTTGATCTCGGCCAGGGCGATATCCCATGACCCTTCGGCGCGGTAACTGAAGCTGGAGCGGCCGCCGCGCGCCAGGTTGATGCAGGCGGCAAACGACGTCAGGTGATCGGCGCAGAAGGCACTGCCCCAGCCGCTTTGCACCGCCGTCGTCGAATCCCCGACCAGTATCACCCTGACAGCGCTGATCTGCTTGGTCTGGGTGCGCGCCTCGGCGTCAGCCGGTGTCAGGGTCTGACCATGCGCCGTAGTGGCAAAACAGGCGAAGGCCAGGGTGGCGAGGAGAGATTTCATATCAAAGCGCCCTGTAGGTGAAGTTGCGGAAACGGGCCTCGCCCTTGCCGGCGGCATAGAGGCCGGGGCGCAGCATCAGGAAGCCGCCGCGCACATTATGGTGGTAGCCGGAAACCTCCATGCCGCGATCGAAGCGCGTCCAGTTCTGACCGTCCGCCGATGTATGGAAACTGACAATGTGGCGGTTGTTGCGGACGCGCAGTTTCATCCGGCGGCCATGAGGATTGGCGGGGCGTCCGCGCTCGATGCCGTACTGATGGGTGATGAAGGTCTTTTCATCGAACCCCAGCCCGCAATAGAGGTTGGAATCATAGAACAGCAGCAGGCCGGCGCGGGCGTCCGGATCGATCTCGATATCGCACTCGAATTCGTATGCCTGGTCGCCGGCGACGCACAGCAGCGGCGCGGAAGAGGATGGCGTTTCACCGCGCGCCGCCAGATGGAGGACGCCGTTTTCGCGGCGGAGGCGGCCGGTTTCATCGGCGGCCGGATTGAAGAAATTCCATTGCCGGCCGTATTTTTCGGTGGTGAAATCATCGGAAAGCGCCAGGCCGTGCGGCGTGGCCGGGTCGGGGAGAGGCTTGCTTATCGGTTGCGACAGGTCGCCGCCGACGAAATCGAACCAGCCGTCGGCGCTCCAGGTGACCGGCGCCAGCAGGGTTTGTCTTCCCAGGGTCCAGAAGCCGTTTTCATATCCGTGATAAACGCCCCACCAGTCGCCTTTAGGGCCTTCCACCAGGGTGGCATGGCCGCGCGACCACCACTTTTCCGCAAGCGAGGCGGTATGGACCAGCGGATTGCGCGGATGCTGTTCCCACGGGCCATTGATCGAGTGTGACCGCGCCGCGATGACCATATGGCCGGTGGGTGGTCCCGCCGTGCCGCCCACGGCCAGGATCAGGTAATAATACTCGCCATGACGGGTGACTTTCGGCCCTTCCGGGGAAAAGCTTTCCACATCCCAGTCTTCGGGATAGTGCCACGGATCATAGACATGCTCCGGCGCGCCGAGGGTTGATAAGCCATCATCGGCCAGCCGCACCCGGTCACCGCCGCTTAAGAAAAGCCAGCGCGAACCGTCTTCGCCAACTGCATGGCCCGGATCGATATGGTCAGGCAGGTTGAGATCGACCGGCTCCGACCATGGTCCCGTGATATCATCGGCCCAGATGACCCAGGAGGTAGTCCGGCTGCCCGGCGCCTTCGTCTGTTTTGTCGGGATGTAGAGGTAATAGCGGTCCTTATGTTTACACAGTTCCGGCGCCCAGACCGAGCCGATATTGCGGGTCAGCGCCGCCGTTACCGGCTGCCAGTTCACCAGGTCACGCGAATGCCAGATGATCAGGCCGGGATAGGCTTCGAAGGTCGAGAAGGTCATGTAATAGTCAGCGCCGTCCTTCAGGATCGACGGATCGGGATGGTCACCGGCCATGATCGGATTGAGGAAGGTGCCGTCGCCAAGATCGGCCCGACGCTGGCCTTCCACGCCGCGTGCCGCTGTCAACGGAGCGGCATCGCCGCCGGCGGGCAGGCCGAAAAGCAGGGCGCCCAGTCCGGCTGATTTCAGGGCGTCGCGGCGGCTGGCTTTCGGCATGACCTCTCCTTCAAAAACATCCCCGCTCATAAAAAGGGGGCGCCGGATGACTCCGGCGCCCCAGTCATGACAGTGAGGAGGTAACTTTAGTACTTGTAACGCAGGCCGAGATAGTACTGGCGGCCCGACGTGCCGTAATCGTACAGCAGGTTCTGGGCGGTATTGCCCTGAGCCGTGTTGTAGGCGATGTAACGGTCATCCGGTTCGTTGGTCAGGTTGATGCCTTCCAGGACCAGGGTCAGTTGCTTGTTGATCTTATAGGTCATTTGCGCATCGAAGTTGAGCGTCTTGTGCTTGCCCCAGAAATCAGCCGAGGAGCCAGGGGAAAGCTGGGACAGATAGCCGTCGCGGTAAGAAGCGGCGACGCGGCCGGACAGCTTTTCGCCTTCATAATAGAGGGTGGCGTTCCAGGCTTCCGGCGACAGGCCCAGCAGATCGGCTTCGGTCGTTGTGGTGGCGCTGGCCGAGGTATAGTACTGGATCTTCGACTCGACGTGGGTGTAGTTCAGGATACCGCCCGTGTGGCTCAGGAAGCCCGGCAGGAAGGTGAAGGGTTTCTGAAGGTTGATTTCAAAGCCCTTCAGCTTGCCGCCCGGCGTGTTGACGGGCGTGGTCACCAGGTATTCGACATCGCTGGTTTCACCCAGGTCGGCATAGTTATAGCCCAGTTCGCTCAGCTTGAAGTTCTGGGCGCGTGACTGGATGTAGCTCTTCAGATCCTTCTCGAACAGTCCGACCGTGAACAGGCTGTCCTTATCCGGATACCATTCGACGGAGAGGTCCATGGTATTGGCGCGAGTCGGGTCAAGATAAGGATTGCCGGTGGTGATGGTCTTGTTGGTGGTGCTGATCGAACCGCCGCCCGGCGTCATGGACAGCAGGGTGGGGCGCGCCATGGTCTTGGCGGCTGCAAAGCGGACATAGACATTTTCCAGCGGTTCGATCATCACGTTCATCGACGGCAGGCTGTCGGTGTAGCTGCGATGGATGGTGGTCAGTTTAGAGCCCGCCGACGTGCCGACATAACCGCTGACGGTCGTGCGGGTGCGTACCTCACGCGTGCCGATATTGCCGCGGAACGGCATGGACCCGAGTTGGCCCTTGAAGTCGGCCTGGAGATAGTAGCCCGTATCGACTTCCTCGGCATTGCGGTTACCGGCGCGTGAAGACGAGTTGGTCGTGTTCACCTTGAAGTCGCCGTAAGCGTTGGAGCAGTTGCAGTTATAGTCGAAAGTATCGCGGATCTTGTCCAGATTGGGGATCAGATAGGTGTTGCCGCCCACCGTGACTGTCTCGGAATAGCCGGCTATATCGCTGTTGATCGCACTGACAATGGCACCGGAGGCGTCCTCAACCCTGGTCAGCGGATCGGTTGTATAACGGCCATATTCGATCGATGTGAATTCGTACTTCTTGCTGGAGGCGCCGAACTTGATGTCGATATTGTCGGTCAGTTCGTATTTCAGGTCGAGCTTGGCCGTGGCGAAGCTGTTTTCCACCGACTGCGGGCGCAGGCGGATCAGCGAGGCGTCGCCATTGGTCTTGCTGCTGGAATAGGTCCAGTAGCAGGCCTGATCTGGCGAGCAGCCGGTCGAGGACGTGCCGTAGTTGAAGACCGGATGCGTCATGTCCGAATAGTCGTAGCTGTAGCCATCGACATTGTAGGATTCGAACGTGAAGGTCGTCTGTTCGGGGTTGTCCTGCAGCGAATCCGAAGCACCGATCAGCAGCTTGGAGGTGAGGCGATCGCCCCAGTTCTGATCCCAGGTCAGGTTGAGCTGCTGGAAGGTGGTTTTCAGTTCATCATAGCGGTGTTCGGCGCGGATATCGACATCGTTGAACGACGCCTTGGTCATGGTGCCTTCATTATCGATCGTATAGTCGTAGACTGAGGATTTCGGGAAGCCGGCGCCGGTGCGGCTGAAGGAGATGCCTTCGATTTCCCATTCATCGCGGTTGGAACCGAAGGTGGCATACATGCCTTCCAGGGTGAACAGGGTATTGGGGTTCGGGCGCATCTGGAAGGCGGCGGTGATGCCCAGACGTTCCTGATCGGTTTCAAAGTGGTTGTAGCGCGGAATGCGCGGATGCAGCGCATGGCTGATTTTCAGCGCTTCCGGATCGGTCAGGACCGGGTTCTTGGAATTGGTTTCAGTTGTATTGCACTGATTGGCCGAGTTATTGATACACGGTTTGACGGGGATGAAGGTTTGGCCGCCATCGGTGCTGTAGCTGCCGATCCGGCCGGCATTGCCGTTGGCATAGGCATTTTCCCAGCGCGTGGTGTTGGTCGAATCCTCGATTACGGTGCGGGTGCCGTAAGCCACCGAGAGCAGGGCGCCGAGCTTGCCATCGGCCCAGCGGTTGGAAATCATGAAGGTGCCGCGTGGCTCGGTCTGTTTTGAGGCGTCGTTATAACCGGCCTGGAGCGAGCCGGCCATGGTGAAGCCCTTGTAATCGAAGGGGCGGGCGGTTTGCAGGTCAACCGTGGCGCCCAGCGAGCCTTCCTCGATCTCGGCCGACAGCGACTTGCGCACGGTCAGCGAGTTGAACAGGTCGGCGGCGAAGACGTTGAAGTCGAAGCCGCGGCCGCGATTGGTGCCGCCGGAGGAATCCTTGGAGCCGGTGGTGGCCAGGGCTTCCAGGCCGTTCAGGCGGGTGCGCGAAAATTCCGAATTGAGGCCGCGCACTGTGATCTGCTTGCCTTCGCCGCCGTCACGATCGATCGAAACGCCGGGAATGCGCTGAAGGCTTTCGGCCAGGTTGAGATCAGGGAACTGGCCGATATCTTCCGACTTGATCACGTCGATCATGTCGGTGGAGCGCTTCTTTTCGCTGATGGCGGTTTGCAGCGAACCCCGGAAGCCGGTGACGATGACAAGGGTCGAGTCATCGGCGGGTGCGGCCGTAGGCGCGGCTGCCGGCGCCGCATCCTGGGCCATGGCAGGCGCGACGTACAGACCGCCTGCGGCCAGGATAATGGCGGCGACGGACGCGCTCAGAGCGAGGGCTTTGGTGAATGTGGACGCAGTTCGGGCGTCGGTCGGTTTCAGCATCGGTTTTTACTCCCCGTTTTGCCAACAGTCCGGGCTCTCACCCGGCTGTTCGTATGAATGGAAGGCTTTTGGCCTCCGCTTCGGCTTATAAATTGACACCGGTGTCATCGAACCGCACAGGATCCGCATAACGTCGATGTTCAACAGCTAGACATAGAAATTTTGCACTGGCAAGCCCTGCGGCGGCAAAGAATGACACCGGTGGCATTAAAAATCACCGTTCTGTCAAAACTGCGATAATTTTGCCATAGTTGAGTCCGCGTTTTTCGTAAGGGTTATGGTTTGGCGGTCAGAGGCCCCGCTTCGGAGAGCGCCATCATCAACGCCCCGACACCCTTGGGATCATTGGGCGTGATCTTTTCCGACAGGTAATAGGCGTAAGAGCCGTCACGATAGGGTGTATTACCAAGCCCCGCCACGCCACAAATGCCTTCGAGCGCGGAGGGCGTGACGAAGCGATCGCAGATCATCCGCAGGGCGGACAGGCCCTCGGCGGCGGTTTCCGCGACTCCCAGCCGCTCAGCCTTCATCAGGGCGTAGGCGATCATCAATGAGGCTGACGCCTCTTCGTAATTGCCGGCGCGGCCGCCCTGATCGGCGACCTGATACCACAGGCCGCCCGGTTTGCGCGCCCGCCGCAGAGCATCGAGGCTCTCCCGCAGTAGGCGGGCGATGTCGTCGCGGCCGTCAAAACCCTCCGCCGCCTCGCAGACATCGGCCAGGGCCATGACCCACCAGCCCATGGCGCGGCTCCAGACGCAGGGCGAACGGCCGGTGACCGGATCGGCCCAGCGTTCGGCGTGCGATTCGTCCCAGCCATGGTGATAAAGGCCGCTTTCGGCTTTCAGATTGGTCTCGACGGCGAGGAACTGGCGGACCGTATCAGCGAACAGGTCCGGCTTGCCGGCGGCTTGGGCATAGGCGGTCTGGAAAGGCTGGGCCATGTAAAGACCATCCAGCCAGACCTGCCACGGATAGATCTGCTTGTGCCAGTAATTGCCGGATTGCGTGCGCGGATGGGTCAGCAACTGGGAAAACTGCCGGTCCATGGCGCGGCGATAACGTTCATCACCGGTCAAGGCATAAAGACGCGGCAGGATGCGTCCGGCGTGGATATTGTCGATATTGTAGTCAGCGGAATCGAAGGTCGTCATGACGCCTTCGGGCGTGATGCGGCGTTCGGCTTCGGTGCGGACAAAATCGAGCAGGGCCATGTCATGGGTGGCATCATAAAGATCGAGCGCGCCCAGCCAGATCATGCCGTCCTCGTAATTCCAGGCATCCTTGTAGGGTTTCCAGCTTCGGATATAGGACTCAATGAACACGGGCACCTGCGCACCGAAGGCCGACAAGGTGCGGATCGTGCCATTCCCCAAGTGGAAGGCGCGTTGCAGCGGCGCCCTGGCGACATCTTCGGGGATTTTCGGGATGACGATCACGATACGGACTCCAGTGTGATAGTTTCGCCGTCCTGGCCGGCGATATCGATACAGTCGAGGCGGAGATGGCGGGCGTGGCTGATATGGATTCCCCGGCGTGCCACGGCGGGGATGGCGGCGGCCATGTCGGGTGGTTCGGGGGTGACATCGGCGGCATAGCGCACGGAAAAGTCCTCTATAGTGATGCCGTCGATCGGCTGTTCCGGCAGGCCGAGCAGCCAGGCCGCCGCCAGCCGGATGCCGGTGCAGTGGATGTGGCTGAGCGTAAAGCCGCCAAGCGAGGGCGTGCCGTCATCGACCGGCAGGGGATTTGTATTGCCGACGTAATCGCTTTTTCCGTCCGGATCGCACCAGTAGAAGCTGTTGATGACAAAAGGCGTGCCGACGTCTTCCATATGGATGTTGTCGAAGGCAATATTGCGCACAATGGCGTTCTTGCCGCGTCCACGCCGGGTCTTGACGCGCATTCCCCGGTCGGTGCCGGTAAACAAACAGTCTTGCACCCGGACATCGTAAACGCCTGAGGCCATTTCCGAACCGATGACCACGGCGCCGTGACCGTCCTGCATATGGCAGTTGGAGATGGTGACATCACGCGTCGGGCGCAGGGCTTGCCTGGCCATGCCGAGCTTGCCGGACTTCAGCGCAATGCAGTCGTCGCCAACAGTAAAGTGAACGCCGGCAATGGTCGCACCTGTGCAGCTTTCCGGATTGAGGCCGTCGGTATTGGGGCTGTCGGCAGAGGCGGTGATCGACAGGTTGACGGCGCGCACATTGGTGCAGTGCAGCGGATGCAGGGTCCATGACGGGCTGTTTGCCAGCGTGACGCCTTCGAAGACCAGGTCACGGCTATCGACGGCATAGATCAGGCGGGGGCGCCAGCCGGTGGCATTGCCGCCGGGGAGAGCGCCGCGCTCCGGTCGCTTCTCATCGGCGATGCGATCCACCGACCACCAGGTATCGAAACCGGCGCGGCCGTCAATCAGACCCTCGCCGTAAATCATCACATCTTCCGCTGACAGGATATTCAGCAGAGCGGCATGGCAGGTCAGTGGCTCACCCTCCCATGAACCGAGAAAGGCCGGTACGCCCCCAGGACCGGGCAGGGTGGCCGGCAGCACAGGCCAAGACGCCATGTCGCGCAGGCCCAGAAGACTGGCGCCGCGCGTGACCTCCAGCCGCGTCCGACTCTTCAGGAACAGCGGTCCAGAAACGAAATCGCCACTATCTAGCCGCACCAGCCCATCCGGCGGACAGGCGGAGAGAGTGGCCTGCAAGGCGCGGGTGTCGTCGCTTACGCCGTCGCCCTTTGCGCCGAAAACGCGCGGATCGAGCACGGCGGTGAGCGGTTTTGTGCGAACCGTCAGGCTGTGGGTCCGACCGCCGCTTTCCACCTCGATGTGGTATGCCGTATCGCTTTTCAGGCCGCGCAGGGTGAAGCTGTTGCGGTCGGTCGCCAGGGCCTCGACACCATCCAGCCGGACATGATGTGGCGCCGGGCTGCGGAAGCAGTGTCCATTGGCCAGTTCCAGAGCCAGCGCGGTCGGCAGGACGGCAGTGACGGAAAGCGTCATCGGATCACGCGCGTCAGTATAGCGTTGATGTCGTCATAAAGCCGCCGGCTTGCCGTCTCTTCATCGATGACGCCATAGCCCTGCATTTCGAGAATGTCCTGGAAACCGTCACGCACGCGCGGATGCTCGAACCACGGGCTCTCCAGCACGGTGATCGGCAGTCGCGCCAGCTCAGCCTCGCTGTCGCGCTTCAGACCGGTCATCAGGCCGTCTTCCGTCAGGGTGCGGCGGGCGATGGCCGAGGAGGGCACGCCGCGGCTCAGGCCCATGGCGCGCACCCCGACCGGATCGTTCATCAGGAAATTAAGCAGCAGGGCGGTTTCCTGCGGATGCGGCGTCTGGTGGTTGATGGCGAACATCATGGCCGGGCGGTAGAGCAGGCCGGCGTCCGTGGCGCCGGGGATCAGCGGATAGGAGGCCAGTTCGACGTGCTCGCCCGGCCTGAGCGTATCGGTAAACTTGTCGATGGAGGAGTTCCACAGGTAGCAGCCGGCGAACTGGCCGTTGATCCACGGCCGCATTTCCTGCTGGGCCACATTACCGAAGGCGGCGCGGACGCGGGCCGCCGGCAGGGAATGGTCGCGCGTCAGTCCGGCATAGAGCCGGGCCATTTCGGCGATGTCCTCAGCCGTGCAGTTGAGACGCTTATTGACATCATCGACCAGAGCCTTGCCGGTTTTTTGCACGATGCGCGACCGCGCCATGGCGATGAAGTCCTGGAAGGTGCCGTCGATCGGGTAATAGGCATCTCCCAGAGCATCACGCATTTTGGGCCCGGCGGCGAGCAGGCTTTCCCAGGAAGCCGGCAGGGCCAGACGCGCCTTGTCGTAGGTGGTGCGGTTGAAATAGAACAGCCGCGCCGCATTGCCGACCGAAAGGGCATTGCGGTGTCCGTTGCGCTCGCCCATGCCGAGGGTGCGGGCGTCGTACTGCGAAAAATCGATCTCTTTTGACAGCCTGTTGAGATCGTAGAAGCCTTTTCCATCACGCGAAAACAGCACCTGCCAGTACCAGTTGATCTGCATCAGGTCGGGCGCGGTGTGGCCGGCGATCTGGGTCGTCAGGCGCTCCAGGTGGCCAAGGAAGCCGGTATATTCGCCGCGCACCTCGATATGCGGATAGCGCTGCATGAAGAGGTGCAGGGCCTCAAGCGTCGCCTTATGCGCCGAGGCCCCGCCCCACCAGCTCATGCGCAGGGTGACCTGGCGTTTTGGGCCGGGTGCGGTGCGCGGAGAACAGGCGGCCAGTGCGCCCCCCAGACTGGCCCCAAGACCAGTAAGCGCGGTGCGGCGTGTAACGGGCGCGGTCATCCTTTCACCGCCCCGGAGGTCACGCCCTCGACGAAGTATTTCTGGGCCACGAAGAACAGGATCAGCGACGGCGCCAGCGCGATAACCGACATGGCGAGGATCTCGTTCCATGACGTCGCTTCGGTCACGTCGATCGACATCTTGAGCGCCAGCGCCACCGGATATTTCTCGACGCTCGACAGATAGATCAGCGGCTGCAAAAAGTCGTTCATGCTCCACATGAACTGGAACAGGGCCACTGAAATGATCGCCGGCAGGATGACCGGGCAGACTATCAGGGTCAGCACCTGAAACGAGTTGCAACCATCCATTACCGCCGCTTCTTCCATATCGACCGGCAGGCTGCGCATGAACTGGATGATGAGGAAAACAAAGAAGCCCTCGACCGCAAAAGCCTGCGGAATGTAGAGCGGCAGATAGGTGTCGAGCCAGCCGAATTCGCGGAACATCAGGTATTGCGGGATCAACAAAACCGATTTTGGCAGCAGCACAGTCGCCATCAAAAGCGCGAACAGCAGCTTGCGGCCGGGAATGGCGAAGCGTGCGAACCCGTAGGCGACGATGACGGACGAAATCACCGTCAGAATCACCTTGGGGATGACGATCTTCATCGTGTTCAGCAGGTAGGTGGTGAAGGTGTATTCGGTCGAGGTCTTCCAGCCTTTTGTGAAGCCGTCCGTCGTCGGGTGGGCCGGAATGAAGCCCGGCGAGGCGAAGATTTCATGATTGTTCTTGAAGGCCCCGCCGATCATCCAGAACAGCGGATAGAGCATCAGGAAGCCAATGCCGATCAGCAGGCCGTAGCGGATAAAGGCGTTGATCAAGGGCAGTTGGCGGCGCCAGCCGTGGATGGAGGTCGCGCTCATCAATGGCCTCCTTTATCGCTGCGTTCCTGGGCGTAAAACACCCAGAAGCGCTGCGACCAGAAGGCCAGGGCCGTGAACAGGGCGATGATGACGAACAGCACCCAGGATAGTGCCGAGGAGTAACCGAGATTGAAGTATTTGAAGGCTTCTTCATAGATCATCAGCGGCAGCAGGTAGGTCGATTTCATCGGCCCGCCACCGGTAATGATGTAGGGGCCGTTGAACTCCTGAAACGCCTGCACGATCTGCATGATGAAGTTGAAGAACAGCACCGGCGTCAGCAGAGGCAAGGTAATCATCCAGAACTGGCGCAGGCGCGAGGCACCGTCGAGATCGGCGGCCTCGTAGAGGTCTTCGGGAATGGCTTTCAGCCCGGCCAGAAACACGACCATGGCCGAGCCGAACTGCCACAGGCGCAAAAGAATAATCGAAAACATGGCGGTCGATGGTTCGCCCAGCCAGTTGATCCCGCCGAAGCCCGCGCCATGCAGGAACTGGTTGACCAGGCCGTCGCTGGCAAAGACGAAGCGCCAGACCACGGCAATGGCCACGCTGCCGCCTAGGATCGACGGCAGGTAAAAAGCCGTGCGGAACAAGCCGATGCCGCGCAGTTTGAAATTGAGCACCACGGCGATCAGCAGGGCGAAGGCTAGTTTCAGCGGTACGGTGACGAAAACATAGAAAAAGGTGACACCGAGCGACTTGCGGAAGGTGGCGTCCGCCCACATGCCGGCATAGTTGTGCCAGCCAATGAAATGGGCGTCGCCAAGCTGGTCCTGAAGCCTTGCATCCGTCAGGCTGAGGATGAAGGAGGCTATGAACGGGAAGGCGGTGAACAGCAGAAAGCCGATGGCGAAGGGCGCGATATAGAGCGACCCGGCCCGCCGGCTGGCATAGATGGAGGCGCCGGACATCAGTCGCGCTCCTTCGTATCCGGCGCATGGCCGAGTGCCAAGCCATCAGCGCCAAAGAGATGCGCGCGCTGGCCATCGATGGCCAGATGCACCTCATCATGCACCCTTAGATCAACTTCGCCATCGAGCCGGACAATGATCGGCGGCGCCTCGAAGCCTTTCAGCGCGACATAGGCGAAGGTTTCGCCGCCCAGCCGCTCGATCAGGTTGACATAGCCCGATAGCTGCCCCTGCCCGGCGGTGGTGAGCGACAGGCTTTCCGGGCGCAGGCCGAGGCTGGCCTCCGCACCAGCCACTACGCGCGCATTGACGCGCGGCAAGGTAATCGGCCCCTGCGTCGTGTTGACCGTCACCTGGTCACGGTCCGCACCGGCGAGCGTCACAGGCAGGATATTCATGCCGGGCGAGCCGATGAAGGTGGCGACGAACAGGTTGGCCGGGCGGCGGTACAGTTCCATGGGCGGGCCGGCCTGCTCGATGCGGCCGCCATTCAGCACCACGATCTTGTCGGCCAGGGTCATGGCCTCGACCTGATCGTGCGTAACGTAAACCGAGGTGGCGCCCAGGCGGGCGTGCAGGCCGGCGATTTCCACCCGCATCTGGCCGCGCAGGGAGGCGTCGAGATTGGACAGGGGTTCGTCGAACAGGAAGACATCGGGTTCGCGCACCATGGCGCGACCGATGGCGACGCGCTGTCTTTGCCCGCCGGAGAGCGCCTTGGGCAGACGGTGCAGCAGGTGGCCCAGTTGCAGGGTTTCGGCGACGGCCCGGACTTTCAGCTTGATCTCGGCGCGCGGCATCCCCTTGATGCGCAGGGCGAAGCCGATATTGTCCTCCACTGTCATGTGTGGATAGAGGGCGTAGGACTGGAAAACCATGGCCACGCCGCGCTTCGACGGATGGGCATAGGTGACGTTCTCCCCGGCGATCTCGATGCGGCCGCTGGTGGGTGTTTCCAGCCCGGCGATCAGGCGCAGCAGGGTGGATTTTCCGCAGCCCGACGGGCCGACGAAGACGACCAGTTCACCCTTTTTGACTTCCAGCGAGACGCCCTTGATGACATCATGGCCGCTGAAAGACTTGGTGACCTGGTCCAGGATGACTCTGGACGTATTCACTTATTCCCCGTTTGCTTTTGTTGCGTGATCCGGCCTTTTGGCCCCCTTTGACGGGTGATCGGTTTAAATCGAGCCTATAGGAAACCGGTGTCATTTTCAATCGGTAACCCTTGCGCTTTGTTATTTATGTTTGGCGCCGGGATAAGCATACAGCCGCCGGGTCGTTTTGCTGGACCCCTTCGATGATGTAAGGCGCAACCAGGCAGGAGGTTCACCGTGCTTCGGCGCTCTTCGGCCTAAGCCCATTTGATGCCGCCGCCGCGCTTATCATTCTGGCTGCCGTCCTTGGTTATTGAATCATGTGACATTGAAGCTGCCGTCTTCGGTCGGACTGACATTTATGGGCGTGGTGACTTCATTGCCGGTTAGATTTGGCTTCACTTTTACCACCGTTCGATAATGGTATTGCCGTCCAATCGCTCAAAAACACTTCCTAGAAGCCTCTCTTTTTGCCAGTCCACCGCCTGCACAAGGCTCTCCACTGTCAGATGCGGACTTTGGTCCCACCAGCGTTTCGTGACCTCCCAATGGATGGACTCCACCCAGGCATGGCCAAGAAAGAGTATAGGCGATCTTGGTAGACCAAGATCGTCAGGCACCGCTATGCTTGAAGCCGTCGCCATGACGCCGGGGCTATCCAGAATATCGTCGGGCAACGCTATAGGGGGCGCCGGTCGATGTGTGCTTCTGGCATCGGGTGGTTGCCGATGAAGTCAATCCGTTCCGTCATAAAACGAGCCGGGCCCCTAGGTCAGGCCTGATAGAGGCTCTGATCACGGCCGGACACTCAGCCCGGCGATACTTGACGCACCACTCGCCACCATGGGCTAGGCGCCCGTCGTGATTAAGGATCGAACTTCCTCCCTGGCTGATCACTTGGACAGGAAACCACTCCGGGTGACGCTTGCTCATAACTGCATTGCAGAGCGCGAGCGCCTCGCGGGCGCTGAGATCCAGACTTGGCAAAGAAATTTCACAAGCGGGCGGACAGATAATTCCTGATAGAGGGTCTTGGAGGGAGTATGCCGATTTGCCGTGCCCCTCGCTCCTTACTATCCGGGTCATTTTGAGCGTAGTCCGGGGACAGCCAGCGATAAACTGGTAAGCCAAGTGCCTCGGCGCAGGCCGGCGCTATCTCGGCCCCAGGTGTAGCCGAGAGGAGGTTCCTGATAACCCGGGCCTGAGTCGCATCGATGGCCAGTTGGGTCACGCATCTAGGTCGAGTTCTCTAGTGTCGGTTACGGGTTCCACCTTCCCAAGACTGTTGCAGTCTCGATGGCACTGCCTCGGGGCGATGTAAAGTGAATGACCAGCCATGATCCTCGGCAAATGTGTATTCAAGGACAGGCATTCCCGGAACAGCCATTAACGGCTCCCCGGCATGCATAGAGCGCCCAAGTGCTTCACAAATAGGAAAGGGCGCAAATGTGAGCCGTCCATTGGCCGGCGGAAAGGCCAACCCGGAAAAGCCGCCTCGGCGCAGGCGGCTCAAGGTCTCCTTCGAGTCGCCAGTGCGGTTATGATAGCTCGTGCTAAATTCGCTCACGGCCTGCCCCCTGATGTCATAAATTCAAAACTTACGCTAACTGCAAGACCCGGAAAAGCCGATTGGCCTTCATTCAGAATGGTAGGTGCGGTATCCAAATGTCCAATATTGGATTTTTACCGTTCAGGCTGAATGTCCGGTTTGGGCCGATGTTGATGAAAAAGTCGCGGTTGCTATCGACGTAAAGTCTTGATTCACTTCCTTGCACAGCAAGGAGAAGCCACAATGATGGGCGAGCGGACGGTGATGCAGTCGGCAGTGTTTTATGAGTTTGGCCTTGAACGTCATGTGCCTGCCGGCCATCTTATTCGGTCAATAGACTGCTTCGTTGACCTCTCCCACATTCGTGAGCACCTTCGGCCTTTCTACAGCGAGATGGGACGGCCCTCGATCGACCCGGAACTGATGATCCGTATGCTGCAGGTGGGTTACTGCTTTGGCATCCGGTCGGAGCGCCGGCTTTGCGAAGAGGTGCATCTCAATCTGGCTTATCGCTGGATTTGCCGCCTGGGCCTGGACGGTAACATTCCCGATCACTCCACTTTTTACAAGAAACGCCATGGGCGTTTCCGCGATAGCGATTTGTTGCGCGAACTGTTCGAGCTAACGGTTCGCCGGTGTATCGAGGAAGGCCTGGTTATTGGTGAAGGCTTTGCGGCCGACGCCAGCCTGATCAAAGCTGACTGCAATAAACAGCGCTCCATCGCGGCTGTCGAGGAGGTCGACGGGGAGGCGCTGGCACCCACGCGCCGTTCGGTTCAGGAATATCTTGCTGTATTGGATGACGCTGCTTGGGGCGGTGCCAGTGAAACCACGCAAAGTTCGTGTCCAAGGCTGGTCCTGCGGCGCAATGGACCGGCGCCATGAAGGGGCAAGCGTTCTTTGCATATGCTACCAATTGCCTGATCGACCTGAAGTATGCCGTTATCGTCGATGTCGAGGCATCGCGCGCCATCCGTCAGGCTGAGGTTGGCACCGTACGCAACATGATCGAACGGGTCGATGAGCACTTTGGTCTCTATCCAGAGAGGTTGGCAGCCGACACCGCTGACGGATCAGCCGAGATGCTGGGCTGGCTTGTCTATGAGAAAGGCATCGAACCGCATATTCCCGTCTTCGACAATCTCAGCGTATCGATGGCACCTTCAGTCGGGTCGACTTCGTTTACGACCACCAAAATGATCTTTACCGATGCCCCGGCGGCAAGGCGCTGAGACCGAGCCAAAGGCATAACGGACCGGTCGTCGATGAAGACGGCACAATACGTTATCGCGCCAGCAAGCTCGCCTGCGAACTGAAACCGAAATGCTGTCCTTCTATGCCAGCGCGCAAGGTGCCCCGGTCAACTTACGAAGGGGCCCGTGACATGGCCAGGGATATTGCTGAAACAGACGCGTATGTGACGTCTAGGCGCGAACGAAAGAAGGTCGAAATGCTGTTTGCCCATCTCAAGCGCATGCTCAAACTCGACCGACTGCGACTGCGACTGCGACTGCGACTGCGACTGCGACTGCGACTGCGCGGTCCGAATAGCGCCCGAGACGAGTTCCTATTGGCCGCAGCGGCCCAAAATCTTCGGAAATCGGCAAAGGTTCTGCCAATCCAAAATCTACAGCCCGCTTGAGGGCAGTTTGAGGTTATCAGACGGTCAGCGAGGCGACGGTCATGGCTAAGGCAAAGCGACTTTTTCAACAATATCGGGCTATAAGCTGCCGACAGTTTCGAGGGATTGGGGCGCGAAGCGGAGATTGTTTCGAGAAAGGGCTTGGTTCTGAGTGTTGCCAACGCCTGCGAGACACTCCGAAGTACTGGGAGAGCCTGCAGTGCAGTCTGGAAGCTCTGGCGTCGTCTCCTTAGCGCAGGCAATATTTCTGTGAAGGTGATCGGAGTGCGACACATTTGGCGGGCCCCTGCAACCAAAGTTTACCTAAAATTAAACATTTAGGTCGCCCTCCAGGGCGGCTTTTGTCTGGTTGGGCGGTAATATAGTCTGGCACAAGCCTAGCACAAAAATTGCTATATTGCCGCATAAGCAACCTAAGGTCCGACCTTGGCGTGATATTTGCATAATGGTGCTCTAATCATCGGCTGAATCGTAGATTGCAGATCCACTTGACCAGACAAAAGCATTCTCGGATTACGACATAGGAACGCCTCGTTGATCCGTGACAGCGCCCTCTATTTTGTGAGCATCTTGTTTGTCACCCTGCTGGCGCTGGGCGTCAGTATGCAGATGGGGCATGGGATGCTAATTGGCGGCTCTGAAATCGCCCTGATGGCGGGGGTCGTATGCGTGTCGGCGCTCTTTGGATTTACAGCCGGTATGCTCATCCTTATCGTGCTCTATCTTGCCTGGCATGGCGTCTTCGGAATGCCACTTCTTTCCCCGACCTCCCAAACGCCGGAATTGCTTTTGCATGTGCTGTTCGGTTGCGCCGTCGCCGCGACCGGACTCTTTTCAGATGCCGTTCGCCGGCGTTACCGCTTCGATAGGGGATCCCTTCCGGCCGTCGGCCGCACGATGCCAAAGCGAGGTCCGGGAGTAAATATCGAGGACCACCTCAATATATGGCATCGCTTGGTCGCGCTGTGGCGCGTGCATCAAGGCCCTGTGCGCCTCATTGCAGGCGTTGGCTGTACAGTTATATGCTTTGGCGTGACCTGGTCGTTGCAAGATATGCTTGGCGCCGTCACCTGTGTGCTGATAATTCTTGTGGGCACCGCGGGTGCGGCATGGCTTACCGGTCATCGCGTGGGCGCTTTACTGGCAACCGTGTCCGCTCTGTCGCTGACGGTTCTGCCTGGCGCGCTGGGACATGAAGCCTGGCTGACGCCGGTAAATGGGCTTTTCTCGGTCTTGGTTTTTAGTGGGACCGGATGGGCGATCGGCAGCGTGTCGGATGGCCGCCGCCATGAACGTATGGCTCTGCGCACGCTGATCCGGTCGGGACGTGCTATGGC
Organism: Asticcacaulis taihuensis; assembly: GCF_900100255.1. Taxonomy (GTDB): domain Bacteria; phylum Pseudomonadota; class Alphaproteobacteria; order Caulobacterales; family Caulobacteraceae; genus Asticcacaulis; species Asticcacaulis taihuensis. The sequence continues at coordinate 23,185 of NZ_FMTS01000003.1, forward strand.
TATCAGCAATGAGGAGGTGGTGATACGCTGCCAGCTTTTTGATGGCCTGACCGCGCTGGCTTTCGGTGGATTGATCGAGCTTATTCGAGAGGGGGTCGATGCGGCCGCCTTACCAGATGCAGCTAACTGGAAATCCAGCCGTTTGTTGGCGCAGGGGCGTGAGGTCGGTACGGCGCGCTGGCGTTTTTACGGGTCTGACAAACAGCAAATCCGGATGGATGCGGCTATCGCGTTGTGCGACCTGGCCGCGGCCAATATTGTGCGCGTGCGGCTGGAGCAGGAAAAAAGCGGCATGGCATTCGAAGCGCGCACCGAACACCTGCGCACCATCCTGCTGGACGCTGTGTCGCACCATTTTCGCTCGCCGCTGGCCGGGATACTGGGCTCCGTCACCAGCATCCTGACCCTGCCTGATCCGCCTGACCTCCGCGCCCAGCGCGAATTGCTGCTGATCATCAAGGAGCAGGCGAACCGCCTGAGCCGCTATGTCGATAATTTCCTCAGTGTGGCCCGGCTTGAATCCGGGGCGATCGAGGTGCGGCCGGCTGAGGTCGATCTCGAAGCCCTCATCTACGATGTCTGGGAAAGTTTCGGCGAGGCCGGTGGGGCGCGGCGCTTCTTCAAGGTCACGGGCGTGGCGGGTGGATTGCGCACCGATCCGGCGCTTCTGGGGCAGGTTCTGGGCAATATCCTGGAAAACGCCATCAAGTACAGCGAGGAAGAATCCGTGGTAGAGGTCCATATCTGGCGCGCAGAGGGCCGGGTAATGATCCAGGTGACCGACCAGGGACCGGGCATACCGCCAGCCAGCCAGAAACGCATGTTCGAGCGCTTTTTCCGCAGCCCCGGCGCACGGGTGCCGGGACTTGGCCTCGGGCTCTATATTACACGAAGTCTTGTCGAAATACTGGGCGGTGATGTACAAGCAAGTAACAGGGCGCATGGCGGGCCGGGACTGGCCGTCACCATAGCGCTTCCGGGAGAGGGTGGGGTCGTATGAGTGCCGCTGCGAAAATCCTAATTGTCGAGGACGAGGAATCCCTGTCGCATATGCTGAATTGCACTCTGGTCCAGGCGGGTTATGACGTGACCAGTGCCCGCACCGGCATAGACGCCATGCAGCACATGATCCGCGAGGAGTTCTCGGTCGTGCTGCTCGATCTCGGCCTGCCGGACATGGACGGCAAGGATGTGATCACCGAGGCGCGGGCTATTTCGCGTGCGCCGTTCCTGGTCATTTCGGCGCGCGGTTCGGAAACGGAAAAGATCGCCGCTCTGGACATGGGCGCCAATGACTATGTGGCCAAGCCGTTCGACATGGGCGAACTGCTGGCGCGCATCCGCGTGGCCCTGCGTCCGGCCTGTCCGCGCCCGCAGGAGGCGGCGGGAGCGGCCGGGCTGGTGATCGATTTCGCCACACGCCGCGCCATTATCGGCAATGAATCGGTGAGCCTGTCCAAGAAAGAAATTCAGTTGCTGCAAATGCTGGCCGATGCAAAGGGCGGGATTGTTTCCCATGACCAGATCATCGCGGAAATCTGGGGCCGGGGCACCGAAGCGGACTACATGAACGTGCGGGTCCTGGCCTGGCAGGTGCGCCGCAAGATCGAGCCGGATGCCTCGGCGCCGCGTTTCCTGATCGCCGAGGCCCGCGAAGGCTATCGTTTGAAACTGGATTAACGGTGTCCTGAATTGGGACGGTTTTACCCCTCCGTCGCGGACAAGCCGCGCCACCATGGCCGGCGAACGACATGCGTTCGCTACGGCCAAACCTCCAAGAGGGGAGGATTTGTTTTCTTGATCCTCCCCTTTTCAAGGGGAGGTGTCAGCGCCCAGTACGCGGGCAAAGCCCGCAGGACTGGTGTCGCTGACGGAGGGGTAACAACCGGCTGCATCCCTTTTTACAGTTGTTATGAAGTATTAAGGTTTCATCGCCCGAATTGTGTAAATTCTTTTATTCCAGTGCCATGCAGATTATTGCTGTTGGGTTGTTTTTAACTTAATATTAATCGTCAGCATAAGGTTGGCGCGCTTCTTGCTTCCTTTAGGTTATGGATAAAGAGCGCGACGCAGGGATGAAAGGCGCGAAACGCATGTTTAGTCGCTTGCTTCGTCAATTGATCAGGGTGGCCGCCGATCGTCGCGGCGGTGTCAGTGTTATGCTAGCCCTGATGCTGGTGCCGCTGGTGGCCGTAATGGGATTGGCGACCGAAACCGCCAGTTGGTATTTCTTCCAGCGCGCCGCCCAAAACGCGGCCGACGCGGCGGCTCTGGCAGCGGCAGCGAATAACTGCGCCACGGCCTCGGTCTGCGGCACCGCCACCTATGCCGACGAAGCCAGGGCCGTCAGCAAGCGCTACAATTTCACCCACGGCGCGGATAATACGACGGTTGTGGCGCTCAATAACCAGGCCTGTCCTTCGCCTTCCACGGAAACAAACTGCTACAAGGTGACGGTCACGCGCGACCTGCCAATTTACCTGACACGCGTCGTTGGCTTCGGCGGCACCTCAGGTGTGACGGTCAATGGCGGGCCGGCCCAGCGTATTGTCGCCGTGGCCATGGCCAAGCCCAGGGCGTCGGGTGAGGGCTACTGCATGATGACGCTGAACCACGGTAACGTCACCACATCCTTTACCAGCAATGGCGCGCCGAATGCGGACATGGGCCTGTGCGATTCCTTCGTCACCGGGAATGCCAATTGCAACGGCCACGACCTGAATATCGGTGTGTCGACCACCACGGGCACGAATGATACCTGTGGTAAGTCGGAAGTTGAGCACGCGGCTGCAATTTCCGACCCTTACGCTTACCTGGGCACCAATGCCAATATTCCGCCTCATACCTGCGCTAATTACAATGGCGAAACATGGAACTCGGCGCCCAACCTGACAACCTATACGGCCGCCAATCCGCGCTATGTCTGCGGCAACCTGACCATCGGCAGCAATCTTTCCCTGTCGAGCGTGGCTTCGCCGGGCTCGGTTATCATTATCGAAAAGGGCGGCCTGGTGCTCAGCAAGAACCTCACGGTTCCGGTCGGTTCCGGGCTGACCATTGTCTTTTCGGGCGCTAGCGGCACCGCTCCGGGTTTTGTAACTGGCAATGGCATTCTGGATTATGCCGGACCAACGTCCGGCACATGGTCGGGGGTTGCCATGTATCAGGATCCGCGCCTGACAACGGCGACCAGCGCGACCTACACCGGCAACAAACCTACCTTCAACATCACCGGCCTGATGTATCTGCCCTACATGAACCTGACCATCAAGGGCGCGATCAATCACCAGACGAACGGCAATCAGTGCATATCCATCATCACCGACCAGATGCAGATCAGCGGCACCGGGTCCTTCTTCGCCAATACCACCAGCCAGTGCGCGCAGTCGGGCCTGACCCTGCCGGCGGCGGCCAATTCGGGCGCGAGGCAGGCGCTGGTTCAATGATCCGTTTGCTTGCCAGATTTAGCCGGAATACCCGTGGTGTAGCGGCGACGGAGTTCGTGCTGTGGCTGACGGTGCTGGTCTTGCCGTTGCTGAACGTGGTCGATCTCAGCATGTATATGTACCAACGGATGCAGGTGGAAGCCGCCGCGCAGGCCGCCGTTCAGGCCGCGTGGAATGCCTGCAATACTTCCACCCTTTTGCCGACCAAGAATTGCACGGGTGTCCTGACCACCATGCAGACGGCCGCGCAAGGCACCTCGCTTGGCGCCAATATTGCCTTGACCGCCGCTAATGTGACGGAGGGCTATTATTGTTCAAACGGTTCGGGCGCGCTGGTTCTGGTGGGTACGGCCGGTTCGACCACCACCTTGCCGACCAAACCCAACCCGTTCACGTGCGCGACGTCCGGAGGTGGGAGCAGCAAAGCGCCGGGCGACTATCTGCAGGCGACCACGAGCTATACCTATTCACCGCTCTTCCCTTACGCCTCGATCGTTTCACTGCTGAATACGACAGTGACCAAGACGGCGTGGATGAGGCTAGACTGACATGCGTTTTTTTCATCGTCTTTTCAGCAATCGGCATGGCCAGACGGCGGCGGAGTTCGCGCTGATCCTGCCGTGCCTGGTTATGCTAACCATCGGCACGATTAATCTCTGTGCCATGCTCTACACCTATACCAGCCTGCATTATGCGGTGGAGGACAGCGCCCGTTGCGCATCGGTGCGGCCCGGCACCTGCTCCAACAGTACGACCGTCAACACCTATGCATTGACGCGTTATAGCGGTGTGACCACTGATCAGAATTTTGTCGTTTCTCTCAAGCCCTGCGGCTATGAGGTCATCGGCACCGCGACCTATGCCTTTTCCACGGGACTGGTCAATCTGCCGGTTTCGATGACGGCCAAAGCCTGCCGCGCGCAGGCCGTGAACTAGCGTTTTTACCCTTCCGTCAGCGACACCGGCTCTGCGAGCCTCGCGCTGCCACCTCCCCTTAAAAGGGGAGGATTTTAATTTCTGATCCTCCCCTCTTGGAGGAGTTTGGGGCTAGCGAAAGTACAGCTTTCCCAAGCCATGGGCGAGCAAGCGAAGCCGCCAGGCGCAGCGCGTCGAGACGGAGTGGTAAAAAGCCCACGCCCCAAAAATCACGATTAACACCGGGTAAACCTATCGCGGGCATCATGCCCCCATGCAGAAGGCATCCGATGTTCTCCGTGTCGAAGGACTCGCCAAGCGCTTTGAGAGCGGCGGCGGGATTGACGCCGTGTCCATAAGCGTGGCGCCCGGCAGCATCACCGGTTTTATCGGCATCAATGGCGCGGGCAAGAGCACCACCCTGCGCTGCATCCTGGGGCTGATCACGCCCGATGCCGGCCGCATCTCCCTTTTCGGCGCCACCGCCACCGCGCAGGCCCGCCGCCGCATCGGTTTCCTGCCCGAAGAACGCGGCCTGTTCCCACGTGACCGCGCCCGCGACGCCATCGCCTTCCACGCCCGCCTGAAGGGCCTGAGCCAGCGCTCCGCCTATGCCTCCGCCGACTGCCTGCTGGAACGCATCGGTCTGGGCAGCCGCCTGCGTGACCGCATCGGCGATCTTTCCAAAGGCAATGCCCAGCGCGTGCAGATCCTCTGTGCCCTGGCCCATGCGCCGGACCTGCTGCTGCTTGACGAACCCTTTTCCGGCCTCGATCCGGTGGCGCAAAGCGAGGTGGTGTCGCTGTTCGCCGAATTCCGCGCCGGCGGCGGAGCCATCCTCTTCTCCACCCACGCCATGGCCGCGGCGCAAAACCTCTGCGATCGCGTGGTCATACTGGCCAATGGCCGCACCGTCTTTGAAGGCGAACTGGCCGAGGCCGCCGCCGCCAGCCCGCATGGCGCCGTGGTTGTCACCTCCGATGAGGCGGGTCTGCTCACGGCCGCGCTTGCGGTTGGTGGCGAGGCGCGGCCGATGTCCTCCGCGATCGGCGAGGCTACTCGCTGGCGTGTTCTGCTGCCGCCGAGCGTCACCCATCCGGTGCTAATGCGCGCCCTGGCCGAACATGCCGTGCCGATCATCGCCTTCGAGCCGATCAAGGCCGATCTCGAATCCGCTTTCTGGCAACTGGCCGCGCCGGCAAAGGAAAGACAAGCCGCATGACCCCGCCCGTCTGGCTGATCGCCGAGCGCGAATTCCGAACCTATGCCGCCACGGCCAGTTTCTGGGTGGCGCTGGCCATCGGGCCGCTGATCCTGGCGGGCATGATGCTGATGACCCACGGCGGCGCGGCGCATCCGGCGCCGGCCACGCTCACCCTGTCGACCGAAGCCGATGGCAGCCTGACCGCGCGCTTCAGTGATAATTTTCCGCTCTCCGGCGAAGGCCGCGCCGCCGTTTTGCGCGACATGGCGAAGGAGGTCCGGCTAAACCCGGCTTTGCGTACCGCTGCGCCTGCGAAACCGGCCATCGATCCGCGCGCCGTTTCGCGCTTCGTGCTGGTGCTGATGCTTTGGATGACCCTGACCGGGTCGCTCGGCATGTTGCTCAATGCCGTGGTGCGTGAACGCGCCAACCGCGCGCTGGAAAGCCTGCTGGCCGCCGCTTCGCCGCTCGATATCGTCGGCGGCAAGCTGATCGGCGTCGGCGGGGTGTCCTTGCTGGTGCTGGCAAGCTGGCTCGGCAGCACCTTCCTGATGGGCGGATTGATGCCGGCTTCAGGCGGTCTGATCAGCGGCCTGCTGCGCAGCGCGGCCGATCCGCTTTTGCTGGCCCATGCGGCGCTCGTCTATGTGCTGGGCTTTGCCTTCTATGGCTTCACCACCGTGGCGATCGGCGGGCTGGCGCGTGATAATGCCGATGCGCAAAATCTGGCGCGGCCGATGTTCGCTGTGCTGCTGGCGGTCTTTTTCGCAGCGTTTGCGGCGGCGGGCGGCGGTCAACTGGATTGGCTGGTCTATGTGCCGCCGTTTACGCCCTTCATGCTGCTGATGCATCCGCATTCGCTTTTGGTAGAAATGATCGCGCTGGCCCAACTGGCGGTGGCGACCGCTCTGGCGGCGTGGATGTCGGTCAGCGCCCTGACGCTCAGCGCCCGCCCGGTATGGCTGGCTGTGCTGGCGCCGAAACGCCGGGCGGTGGGTTAGTTTTTACCCCTCCAAGAAGGAAGAACCGGGAATAATAAATGCTCCCCACTTGAGGGGTTTGGCGCCAGCGAAAGTATAGCTTTCGCAAGCCATGGGACCGCGAAGCGGTGGAGGGGTAAGAACTGGCGACAGCGAGCGCGGCTTTACCCCTCCGTCTCGACGCGCTCCGCTTGCTCGCCACCTCCCCTCCAAGAGGGGAGGATCATGAAGCAAAATCCTCCCCTCTTGGAGGGGAGGTGGCAGCGCGAGGCCCTTTAGGGCCGGTGTCGCTGACGGAGGGGTAAAAACCGAGGCTGAATTATCCACCCCTTCGTTCCCTGATCCGCGCCTTGGCCAGGTTCAGCATCCCTTCCACAATATCATCCGGATCATGCAGCACATCAGCAGCCAGAATGCGGACGATCTCCAGACCGCGCGCCTGCATCCAGGCATCTCGCACCTCATCGCGCGCCGGACGGTTTCCCTGGCCATGCGAGGCGCCGTCGATCTCGATAACCAGCGCGGCTTTGGCGCAGTAAAAGTCAGCGAAATAGGGTCCGATGGGATGTTCGCGCCGGAAACGCGGTGTGTCCGCGTGTCGGCCCTTGAGGCGCGACCAGATCATCACGGCGGGCAGGGACATGGTCTGGCGCAAATGGCGCCTGAAGTCGCGGCTGTCGTCGTTCATTGTGTTCCCCCCTGTGATGACAGGGTGTAAGAAATTGACTGGAGAGGCAACGAAAAAATCCTCCCCTCTTGGAGGGGAGGGGGACCAGAAGTGGTGGAGGGGTAAGAACCGGTATTTGGAGCATGTGGTTTTTACCCCTCCGTCAGCGACACCAGCCCTTCGGGCTTCGCGCTGACACCTCCCCTCCAAGAGGGGAGGATCAAGAGCCCAAAATCCTCTCCTCTTGGAGGGGAGGGGGACCACGAAGTGGTGGAGGGGTAAGAAGCCGGCGTTTGGAGCATGTGGCTCTACCCCTCCGTCAGTGACACCGGCTCTACGAGCCTCGCACTGACACCTCCCCTTGAAAAGGGGAGGATTCGTAACCTGGTATTATTTAACCATACCCCTCAGGTTGTAAATTCGCGCATAACGCGGTTCGACCATCCGAAATGCGAACGCATCTCAGTTTTGGGCGGACAGTGTGTCTTTTTGCAAAACTTTGCAGTCGTTTCCACAAACGCTTTAATTTCTTAATATTATAAAATGTTAAAGAAATGATTGTGGTTAATTTTAGCGCGTTCGGAGAGTAGTTCTCAATAAAAACGCACCAAACGGGAAATACTTACTTAAAGTAGACTAAAATGACCGTTAACCATCTATTTACGTTTACAAATGTTTAACTTTGTGGATAACTTTGTTCTCAGGTGCGGGGCTGGGGACCTTCCCGACAACACACCTTGAAACAGCGCTTTTGCTCCAACCGGGGTGGGCGCCCCAGTCAAAATGAAGGGAACTGTCATGTCCAAGTTTGTAACATCTTTTCTGAAAGACGAATCCGGCGCCTCGGCGGCCGAATATGTGCTGATCCTGGCCCTCGTCGGCCTGGCCATCGTTCTCGGCGCGACCGCGCTGGGCGGCGCTCTTAATAAGGCGATGGACGACACGGCAACCAAAATTGGTGATGCTGTACCAGCCTAACTTTAAACTGCGCCACTTGATCTCAGTATCAGGTGGCGCATTACTTGCATAACCCAGTTATCGATACAGTAAAAAGCCACCGCGACACCCATAAGTCCGCGGTAACGGGGATGTTTTGCCATGAATATGCGTACCGTCGCCACCTTCGCCATCGCCATCCTGCTCGGCCTCATCGCCGTTATTGTCGTGCGCGGGCTTTTGCTGACCAAGAAACCTTCCGGCGGAGAGGCCCTGGCCGCCGCCAATACCACCCAGGTGGTGGTCGCCGCTGTGCCGCTGGCGCGCGGGGCCGAACTGAAGCCGGCCATGCTGAAAATCGTCAGCTATCCGAAGGATGGCGTGCCCGCCAATGCCTTTGCCTCTGTTGAACAAATCGCGCCGCAAAATGGCCAGCCGCGCATCGTCATCCGCGATATCGCCGCCAATGAACCCGTGCTGCCATCCAAGATCAGCGGCGCCGGCGGCAAGACCAATCTTTCCGGCGAACTGACGCCGGGTATGCGCGCCATCAGCGTGAAATCGAGCGATGTCGCCGGCGTCGGCGGGTTCGTCCTGCCGGGCGACCGGGTCGATATCCTGATCACGCGCTCCATCGGCAGCAATAATGACACCAGCAGCATTACGCAGGTTCTGGCCGAAAACGCCCTTGTGTTGGGCGTCGATCAGACCAGCGACCAGGAAACCGACAAGCCGGTCGTCGCCAAGGCGGTGACGGTCGAGGTGTCGCCCGATCAGGCGCAGGCCATTTCGCTGGCCCAGAGCGTGGGCGAGGTGACCCTGGCCCTGCGCTCGATCTCGGATGATGCCGCCCTGACCCGCAAGGTGACAACGATCGCCGATCTCAGCGGCCCGCGTCCGGCGGCCGTGGGCCGTCCGCGCCCCGTGCATGTGGTGCGCAAGGCGGCGGGACCGAGCAACAGCACGGAAGTGCGGGTGACAAGAGGTGTGGATACGGCCGGTTATACGGTGGGGACGAATTGAGTTTTCGGGGGCGGAGTGTGGAGGGGTAATACCGGCGGTGGCCATCTATCCCCTCCAGCGCCAGGGATATGAAAAAAGTAAAGCATACCGGAGTGGCCTTAAGGGAATATGGTGATGAAGAAGACATCTATAAGATCGGCGCTACCGGCAGCCCTGCTGCTGTGCTCGGCCCTGACCGCGCCGCTAATGGCGACATCCGTCCGCGCCGAAGAGACCGCGCCCGGCACCGCCTCGGCCTTTGCCAGCGAAATCGTGGTGGCGGCCGGCAAGTCGCAGGTGGTGGCGCTGCCCGCGCCCTATACCGATGTCATGGTCGCCGATCCGAAGGTGGCCGATGTGCTGCCGCTCAGCAACCGCTCCATCTATGTCGTCGGCAAGACGATGGGCTCAACGGCGATCACCGTCTACGGACCGGGCAAGAAGCTGATCTCGGCGGCCAATGTGGTGGTCGGGGCCGATATTGAGAGCCTGAAGACGCGCCTGCACGACGTGCTGCCCAATGAGCAGGATATCGCCGTGCGCGCCGCCAACCAGTCGATTGTCCTGTCGGGCACGGTCAGTTCGCCGGTGGCGCTGGGCCAGGTGCTTTCGCTGGCCGAATCCTACGCGCCGCAGAAGGTGGTCAATATGCTGGGCGTCCAGGGCACGCAGCAGGTCATGCTGTCGGTGCGCTTTGTTGAGATGCAGCGCTCGACCGCTAAGGATTTGCAGCTCAACCTGCGCACGGTTTCGACCGGCGGCGATCCGGCCTTTGGCATCAATACCGGCGATACGATCAACGGCAATACCAACGTCCTGAGCAACCTGTTCGGCGAGGCCACAGCGCGTCTCAGTCGCGGCGCCGACGGACTGGAACTGTTGTTCGATGCGCTGGAAACCAAGGGCCTTGTCAAGACCCTGGCCGAGCCGACCCTGGTGGCCATGTCGGGCGATACGGCCAGTTTCCTGGCGGGCGGCGAATTCCCGATTCCGGTGTCGCAATCCAACAGCGGCGGCACGACGCCGACCATCACCATAGAATACAAGCAGTTCGGCGTGGCGCTGGGCTTTACCCCGACCATCCTCAAGGACGGACTGGTCAATCTGGAGGTCAATCCGGAGGTTTCGGCCATCGACCCGACCGTCTCGGTCAGCCTGGGCGATATCAAGGTGCCGGGCATCAAGGTGCGCCGCGCCCATACCACGGTGGAACTGCGCGACGGTGAATCCTTCACCATCGCCGGCCTGCTCAAGGAAGATTATCAGAGCCAGATCCGCCAGTTTCCGTTTGTCGGCGACATACCGGTTCTGGGAGCGTTGTTCCGCTCCAATGGCTATCAGCGCAATGAATCCGAACTGGTGATCGTGGTCACGCCGCATCTGGTTTCACCGCGCCGCGGGCCGGTAGCCGAACCGGGGCAGGGCTTCGTGCCGCCGTCTGACCTGGAACTGTTCATGCTCGGCAAGTTGCAGGGCCAGAAGGACGGTGCCTCCGCCACCGATCAAGCGCTGATCGCCGCTGACCCGACCAAGGGCGGCATAGACGGAAAGCACGGCCATGTCCTCTATTAATCTCAGCAAGGAGCGCGTCATGTTCTCTCTGAAACTCCTGCCGGCTCTGGGGCTTTTGGCGGCTCTGGCGGGGTGCGCCACCGCGCCCGAACATCTCAGTGCCGATTACGGCCAGGCGCTGAAACAGGATATCGCCGCCCAGATCGCCGATCCGGACGCGGTCTATGCCGGCGATCCGGCGCCGGGCAGTGACGGCAGCCGTGTCGGTCTGGCGCAGGAACGCTACAAGACCGGCAAGGTGATCGCGCCGGTGGCGGTGGCCTCCAAGATCGGGGCTTCAGGGGCGGCGCAGGCGCAGTAGGGGGCAGGCATTTACCCCTCCGTCAGCGACACTGGCCCTGAAGGGCCTCGCGCTGACACCTCCCCTTAAAAAGGGGAGGATTAGGGAATAAAATCCTCCCCTCTTGGAGGGGTTTGGCGCCAGCGAAAGTACAGCTTTCGCAAGCCATGGGCGAGCAAGCGCAGCGCGTCGAGACGGAGGGGTAATAACCGGTGGCGGGATGCGTGACCCTTACCCCTCCGTCACGGACTTCGCCGCGACACCTCCCCTGCAACAGGGGAGGATCAAGTAAACTCTACCGGCTCTGGCCTTCGGGTTGCAGCCGAAAAACACAGTTCTTCTTCGTGTCCCGTAACGGTACGCAAAACAGGTTTCACTATCAGATGGTCGATCTTCCCAGAGCCTTTCGTGTCCTTGGTCTTAAGGCCGCCAGCAGCGAGCGGCCCCAGGAGGCGCGCCGCGTTGGGGTGATCCAGGATGCGATCGGCGGGACGGAGCGGCTTGAGTCCCTGGGCGCTCTGTTTCCGCAGGTGCTGTTTGAAACGCTCGGCCGGACCTGGCCGGAGCGTCCGGATGGCGGGCTGGATATTCTGATTGTCGGGGTTGATGCGGCGGACCCGAAAGATGTCGAGGCCGCCATCCGCCGGCTCGGCGCCGCACAGGGGGCGAGGACCGTCATCGTCCTGCGCGGCGCCGATGTCGCCACCACGCGCGCCCTGATGCGGGCCGGCGCCGCCGATGTGTTGCCGACGCCGGTGAGCGAACCGGCCCTGGCGTTGTGCCTCGAACGGCTTCTGGAAGCGGAACCGGCCGCCGGCAGCGGTGGCCGCCGCAGCGGACAGGTGGTGGCCCTGTTGAAGGCCGGTGGCGGCGTCGGGGCCACGGCGTTGGGCGTGCAGATGGCCATCATGCTGGCCGGTAAAGGAAAAGGCGAGGTCTGTTTCGCCGATCTTGACTTGCAATTTGGCGCCGCCGGCGTCCATTTCGATCTCAATGACGCCGTGACAGTGTCGGATTGCCTGGGCACCGGGGCCGAAACGCCGTTCGCCACGGCTCTGGCCAGGCATCGGTCCGGTGCGCGTCTGCTGGCCGCGCCGCGCGAAATCCTGCCGCTGGAGGCGCTCAACCCCGATATGGTGGACGGCCTGCTGAGCGGCCTGCGCCGTGATTTCGCGCTGACCCTTGTGGATCTGCCCGCCGTCTGGACGGCCTGGTCGAACCAGGTGCTGCAACAGGCGGATCATATCGTGCTGGTGACCCATCTGTCGGTGGCGCACATCCATCTGGTCAAGCGCCAACTGCGCTTTATCGCCTCGCAGCGGCTGGAGGAGCGTCCGCTGACGCTCGTTTGCAACGCGGCCTCGCCGGAGCAACTGGCCTCGGTGCCGCTGAAGGTGGCTGAAAAGGGGCTGGGACGCGCGTTTGATGTCGTCATCCCCGAAGACCGCAAGACCATGATCGCGGCGCTGAACGAGGGAGTGGAACTGTCCGCCATCCGTCGCGGCACGCCACTGGAAAAGGCAATTACTGAACTGGCCGGCAAGGTGGGGGCACCGGCCCTGGCAGCAGGGAGTGCGAGATGAGTGATATGTTGTGGAAATCGGCGCCAGGCCAGCCGCCCCTGCCGGCGGCGGCTTTCGCGCCCGTGGCGGCGCCGATAGAGGGCGCCACGGCGCTCAAGGTGCGTATCCACCAGCGGCTGATCGAACTGCTGAACTTAAGCCTGCTTGACAAGACGCCGCGCGAGAGCCTGCGTCTCGATATTCGCGGCGCGGTCAGTGCGCTGCTCACCGAGGAAAAGCGCATCCTCAGCCTGGCACAGACCGACCAGTTGATCGAGGATGTGCTCGATGAACTGCTGGGTCTCGGGCCGCTGGAGCCGCTGCTGAAGGACGAGACGGTCAGCGATATCCTGATCAATACGCACGAAACCGTATATGTCGAGCGCCGGGGCATTCTGGAACGTACCGATGTGCAGTTCCAGGATACGCGCCATCTGGTGCGTATCATCAACAAGATCGTGGCGGCGGTTGGCCGGCGGGTTGATGAGTCCCAGCCGATGGTCGATGCCCGCCTGGCCGATGGCAGCCGGGTCAATGCCATCATCCCGCCACTGGCGGTGGATGGGCCGCTGGTGTCGATCCGCAAGTTTGCCAAGACGCCGATCCATATGAACCGCCTGATCGAACTGGGCAGCGTGACGTCCGAAATGGCGCATATTCTGGAAGGGATTGTGAAGTCACGCCGCAACGTGCTGATTTCCGGTGGCACCGGCTCCGGCAAGACCACCCTGCTGAATGCCCTGTCGGCCTTTATCGATCACCACGAGCGCGTCGTCACCATCGAGGATTCGGCCGAGCTCCAGCTCCAGCAGCCCCATGTCGGGCGGCTGGAAACGCGACCGGCCAATATCGAAGGCCGGGGCGAGGTCACCCAGCGCGATCTGGTGCGCAACGCCCTGCGGATGCGGCCCGACCGTATCATTGTCGGCGAAGTGCGTGCCGGCGAGGCGTTCGATATGCTCCAGGCGATGAATACCGGCCATGACGGCTCTATGACGACGGTCCACGCCAATACGCCGCGCGATGCCCTGTCGCGGATTGAACAGATGATCGGCATGGCGGGGCTGGAAATTTCCCCGCGTTCGGTTCGTCAGCAGATCGCCGCCGCTATACATGTGGTGGTGCAGGCCGAGCGCATGGATGACGGCCGCCGGCGCATCGTCTCGATCGTCGAGATTACCGGCATGGAAGAGGATGTGATCTCGACGCAGGAAATCTTCCGTTTCAACCGCCGTGGCAGAGGGGCGGACGGCGGAATCGCTGGCCAGTTCGAGACAACCGGGGTGCGGCCGCGCTGCCTCGATGTCATGGCGGCACGCGGTCTGGCCCTGCCGCAGATGATCTTCACCAGCGGCCGTCAGTCGGTGTAAGGCCATGCCCCATAACAGTTTCCTGCCCCTGATCTATGTCCTGGCCTTCGTCGCGGTGGTGATCGCGGTGCAGGTCGTTGCCAGTCTGGTCTTCAAGGCCAGCGACAAGGCGCGGCATGTCAATCGCCGCCTGACCATGATCGATGCCGGGGTCAGCCCGGAAGAAATCTATTCCACCCTGGTGCGTAAGAGCCTGGCGCCAAAAACGGGGAATGCGCGCTTCATTCAGTGGCATGACGCGGCCGATGCCTATTTACGCCAGGGCGGCCTGTCGATCGAGCCTATGCAGCTTCTGGCGATCACCGGCGGCATTGCCGGGGCGCTCTGGCTGGTGGGGCTGAGCCTGGCCAGTTCGGCGGGCGGCATGGGCTTTCTGGTCAATGGCGCCATCTCGATGGTTGGGGCCTGCCTGCTGGCCGTCTCCGGTGTCTGGATGTGGGTGCGGCACCAAAGGATACAGCGTATCAAGAAGGTGGAGGACCAGTTGCCGCTGGCGCTCGATATCGTCAACCGGGCGGTGCGGGCCGGGCACCCGGTGATTTCCGCCGTGCAACTGGCGGCGCAGGAAATGGCCGATCCGGTTGGCACGGAATTCGGTCTGATCGTCGATGAAACCACCTATGGCGTCGAATTCAAGGAGGCCCTGACCAATTTCGCCCGGCGGACCGGCTCGGACGATGCGCACTTCTTCGCGGTCAGCGTCAGCATCCAGTCGGAGACGGGGGGCAACCTGGTCGAGATCCTGCAAGGGCTCGCCAATGTCATGCGCGGCCGCCAGACCCTGGGCAAGCGCGTCAAGGCCCTGGCCAGCGAAGGCCGGGCCTCGGCGGTGGTGCTCAGCGTGCTGCCGGTGCTGATGATCGGCTTCATGCTGATGATCCACCCGACGGTCTATTCCGACAAGTTTTCCGACCCGATCTTCTGGCCGGTGGTGATCATTACCGGGCTGGTCTACATGGCCGGCTGGATGATGGTCCGCCGTATCGTCAACTTCAAGTATTGAGGTGGTCTCATGTTGCCGGTTTTCGACCTGATTGTGCAGATTGTCACCTTCCTCAGCGTCTTTGCGGGCGTTCTCTATGCCCGGCGGGCCTTTGAGTCCTACCTGTCGATCAATCGTCGCATGGGTGCGGACGACACCCTCTCCGCCGCCGCGGCGCCGGGGACGCTTATCCGCAGCCAGACCATCCGCAACCGCTTCCTGCTGTGGGTGCAGTCGGCGACCTCGCTCAATGACCCCAAGGACGCCGGCAAACTGCGCGCCGACCTGTCGCAGGCCGGGTTCGAGCAACCGACGGCGCCGGTCTGGTATGTGATCTGCCGTTTTTCTCTGGCGATCGGCCTGCCTCTGCTGATGATCGGGTTCTTTGTCCTCCAGGGCAAGCCGCTCTCGGGCCTGGGGGCGATCGTCTTCCCGCTGGTTTTGTGCGGCATCGGCCTGATCGTGCCGCGCGCCTTTATCGACAACCGCGCCAATGCGCGCCGGACCGATCTCGAAAACGAATTCCCGGACTCGCTCGACCTGATGGTGGTCTGTGTCGAGGCCGGGCTGGGGCTGGAGGCCGCCTTCGTGCGCGTGGCGCAGGAGGTGACGGAATCGCATCCGCGCATTGCCGAGGAATTCGGCCGCCTGTCGAATGAACTGAATGCCGGCCGCAGCCGCGCCGACGCCCTGCGCGCCCTGGCCGACCGGGTGCATGTCGACAGCATCAAGTCGTTCGTGGCCCTGTTGATCCAGTCGGATGCACTGGGCGTCAGCATCGCTCAAAGCCTGCGCACCTATTCGGCTGAAATGCGTGAAACGCGCTACATGAAGGCCGAGGAAAAGGCCATGCGCATCCCGGTGCTTCTGACCATGCCGATCGTCGGCTGCTTCATGCCGGTGATCGTCGTGGCCCTGCTGCTGCCGCCGATCATCGATGCCATCCGCATCCTGGGGCCGGCACTGAATGGAGTGAAATGATGGGCAAGTTCAATAAGGCGATCCCGCTTGTTCTATGCCTGAGCATGGTTATGCTCGCCGGGTGCAGTTGGTTCCCGCATGAACACAGATGGGCCAGTATTCGTCCGGTGACGGCTGGAGCGGAAACGGCCATCGATATCGAGGAACAATACTATGCCGGCGCCGTGGCGGCGATCGATGACCGCGATTACGCCAAGGCGCTGGATATGCTTCAGGCCGCCCGAGCTGTGAAAGCACAGGATGTGCGTGTGCTCAATGCCTTTGGTGTTGTCTATGACAAGCTGGGCCGGTTCGACCTCAGCGCCCGGTATTATGCCCAGGCCGAGGCGGTCGATCCATCATCCGCCATTGTTCGCAGCAATCTGGCCTATTCGCAGAGCCTACGCGGCCTGGCCGCCGATCCGCAGACGGACCTGCCGCAACTGGCTGTGGTTTCGCAGGCCGTTGCCGTATCGTCGCAACCGGTTGTGCTGCAACTGGCGGCGACCGATACCGCGCCGGTGCGGCTGGGCCTGATTGGCCGCCCGCTGGATATCGCCGACGCCACCGGGCAGCGTGACAATGCCGAGGTGGTGCGCGTCGCGCTGATCCGCCGCGGCTGGTCCGTGGCACCGGTAGCGGGGCGACCACTGCCGCGCGCCGAACAGACCGTTATCGCCTATCCGGCGCGCAATGTCGTGGCGGCCCGCGCCTTGGCCCGGACCCTGCCGGGCAGCGTCCGCCTGATCGAATGTGCCGGCACTTGTTCCGGCATCCGCCTGACACTGGGCGCCGATGCCGCAGGCTGGTCGCAATGGGCCGGTGTGCGGAGGGGGTAGAATGCGGACGATTGCCATTTGCCTGACCTTCCTGCTGGCGTCTGGTGTACCGGCTACATCCGACGCGGCCATCTTCAAGCGGGAATTGAAAGCTCAGGCGGCCCTCAGTTCGGAAACGGTGTCGGATATCCAGCGCGCCATTGACGAGCAGCGTCTGCTCGATGCCGATCGCTATCTCAATCAGGCCTTCCTGGCCGGAGTAAAAGATCCGCGTCTCAACCTGCTGGACGGCAATCTCAACCTGGCGCAAGGGCATTTTCAGGCGGCATTGGATGCCTTCGCCGCAGCGGAAAAAGCGCCGAAAACGAAGGATGCCGCCCTGGAAGGACAGGGCATTGCCCTTTCGCTGAGTGGCAATGCGGACAAGGCCCTTCCTGTCCTTCAGGCGGCCGTGGCCGCCAATCCCGCAGCCTGGCGGGCCTGGAACGCGCTCGGCAGCGCCTATGACGACCGCGGTCAATGGACCGAGGCCAATGCCGCCTATGAGCGGGCTGTGACGGCTTCGGGCGGCGCGGCGATTGTCCTGAATAACCGCGGCTATTCCCGTCTGTTGCAGCATCAGCGCGACCTGGCGGTGACGGATTTCGTAGCGGCCCTGCGCAGGAAACCGGATCTCGCCGAGGCACGGACCAATCTGCGCCTGGCCCTGGCCATGGGGGGCGATTATGACCGGGCCATTGCCGGCGGCACGGCAAGCGAGCAGGCGGCCCTGCTGAACAATGCCGGTTTCGCTGCCGCCATGCACGGGGACTATGCGAACGCCGAACAATTGTTAAACAGGGCGTTGGCGCTGAAAAGCGAATATTATGCCGTCGCTTCGGATAATCTGAAGATTGTTCAGGCTCTCTCTGCGCGCAGTGAAGGAAGATCGAAGGCCGCGCGGTGATACCCCGCGTTACGGTGTTTTGACGATTCTGACGGGCGTCCTGAACTGGGGTGCCTGTACGGATCATATGCCGGAGACATCAAATGAAGTATTTGTCCCAAGCAAGCCATAACCGGCTTTTCCCTACGGTGCCACCTCGATTTGACCGGTGATGGTCAACGGCAAGGACACGGTTTTCGCGTAGGCCGGCTGGCCGCCGCCCAGGCTGATATCATAACGGCCGGGGAGGACATGGCGATTGCCCTTGTCATCAACCTGCGACAGGGCGCGGGCATCGAGCGCCAGGCTGACCGTGCGGCTTTCCCCTGCCTTCAGGTGGACGCGCTGGAAGCCCGCGAGAACGGGATTGGCGCTGTCACCAGGCTTTTTGACATAGAGTTGCACCACTTCGTCGCTGTCGCGGCCGCCGCCGTTGGTGATTTTAACCTGTGCCGTTACCGCGTCGCCGGCCTTGATCGCCGGTGCGGAGAGCGCAGCGTCGCTGTAGTCGAAGGTCGTATAGCTCAGGCCGTAACCGAACGGATAGAGGACATCGTCCTTGAAATAGCGATAGGTGCGACCGGTCATCGAATAATCGGTGAAGGCGGGTAACTGGTCCGCAGATTGATAGAAGGTCACGGGCAGGCGGCCCGCCGGGCTGAAATCACCGGCCAGGGCGCCGGCCACGGCCGTGCCGCCATCGCCGCCCGGATACCAGGCTTCGACGATGGCCGGCACGTTCGCCTTGGCCCAGTTGATGCCGAGCGCGCTACCGTTCATAAGCACCAGGACGACCGGCTTGCCGGTGACCGAGACGCGTTCCAGCAGTTTTTGCTGCGGCGCGGGCAAGTCCAGGCTGGTGCGGTCGCCGCCGGCGAAACCCGCCGCCTCGACCTTCATTTCCTCACCCTCGATGCGCGCCGACAGGCCGCCGACAAAGACCACGGCGTCGGCCTGTTTGGCGGCGGCCACGGCGTCATCGCCATTATTGGCCGGTGTGCTCCATACCAGGCGCTGGTTGCCAGTGGCGTCGCGCTGGAAAGCTTCGACCCTGATCGGATAGATGGTGCCGGCTTTTAGCGTTATCTTGCCGGAAGCGATCGACGGCGCATCGCCCACGCCCCATTCATCGACGATCAGCTTGTCGCCGATCCAGATGCGGTAGCCATTCTCGCTGGCGTAACGGAAGCTGTATTCGCCGTCCTGCGGCGCCTTGATATAGCCGGTGAAGCGCGCCGAACTGTCCTTGTCGACCGCGCTCCAGCTTGCCGTGGCATTGGCCACCGTGTGGGTCGATGCGGGGGTGCCCGAAGGCTCATGCGTGGTGAACCATTCGGCCTTCAGGCCCTGTTTCGTGCATTTGGCATCCAGGCACAGGGCGTCATCCGGCACCGGCGGCTGGGCCTGGCCGATCAGTCCGGTGCCTTCGGCATAGATGATCTTCGCATTGGGGAAGCGGGCGCGGAGGCCGTCGAGCACGGTCACCGGCGCGGTCGGGCGGCCGTAATAGTTGCCGACAAGCGTGTCGTAGCTGTCGGCATTTGGCCCGATCACCGCGATGGTTTTTACGGCGTCGTTAAACGGCAGCAGCTTGTTGTCGTTCTTGAGCAGGACGATCGATTCCTGGGCGATCTTCAAGGCCGTGGCGCGGTGTTCCGGCGTGTTGTAATCGGTCGGCGTGATGCTGGCATAGGGCGAGGCCGAGATCGGGTCCATCAGGCCCAGGCGGTAACGAGCCTCGAACAGGCGTTCCAGCGCCCGGTCGACAACATCCTGAGATAACAGGCCCGACTTGACAGCGGCGACAATGTTATCCGGTTCGGTCGTCATGTTGTTGCGGTAGTCGCCGCAGATCAGGTCCATGCCGGCCTTGAAGGCAATGGCCACGGCTTCGGGTGCGGTCTTGGTATAGTGCAGGCTGTCCTGGCGGTAGATATTGGCGGCCGCGCCGCAATCGGAAACGACATAGCCCTTGAAGCCCCAGTCGTCGCGCAGGTGTTCCTGCATCAGTTCGGTGCTGGCGCAGGCCGGCACATCGTAGAGGGCATTGTAGGCGCACATCACCGATTGCACCTGGCCTTCAGTCACCGCAGCGCGGAAGGCCGGCAGGTAGGTGTCTTCGAGGTCGTGCGCGGACGGCTTCATGTCCTGCTGGTGACGGCCTTCCTCGGGGCCGCTGTGAACGGCGAAGTGCTTGGCGGTGGCGATCACACGTGGATGGGCCGGATCGTCGCCCTGCAGGCCGGTGATATAGGCGACGCCCATGCGGCCGGTCAGGAACGGGTCTTCGCCGTAGGTTTCCTGGCCGCGGCCCCAGCGCGGATCGCGGAAAATGTTGATATTGGGCGACCAGACGGTCAGGCCGCGATAAAAGTCGGTGCCGCCGTTCGCATGAACACGTTCGGCATATTTGGCGCGAAACTCGGTCGAAACCGTGGTGCCGACCGTGTGCATCAGGTCGGGATCCCACGAGGCCGCCATGCCGATAGCCTGGGGGAAGACGGTGGCGATGCCCGCCCGCGCCACGCCATGCAGTCCTTCGTTCCACCAGTTGTATTCGGGCACGTTCAGGCGTGGAATGGCCGGTGCGATATGGCCCAGTTGCTGCGCCTTTTCATCCAGCGTCATGCGGCCGATCAGGTCATGGGCGCGCGTTTCGGGAGGCAAGGTGGCATCGGTGAAGGGGCAGGGGGCGTCCTGGCACGCCGCGGGCGTTTGCGGTGCGGCGGTGGCCGGTGCGGCGACCAGAATGGTTGCGGTGAGCGCGGCAGTAAGGGCGAAGGGCGCGGCCGACATAAGCCAGCGCACCGCATGAGGGGCGGTCGGTTTCATGGCATTTCCTCTTGCAACAAGGCGCATCTGACGGCGCAATATGTTAGCGGTATCAACGAAACCGGTCGCCCGTCAAGGGGGCTGTCACACATATACCGGCAAGGGGTAAAGGTTATGGGGGCACGAAGCCCTGGGTAACTGACATGCTGCCGGATAAGGCGCGAAATTCCAGCCGGACGCCCAGGCCGCTGCCGTCGGGCGGGGTGAACAGTTCCACGTCGCATCCGAGCTGGCCGGCCGCGATGCGGACGATGGCCAGGCCCAGGCCGCTGCCAGGCGCCCGCGTGCCTTTCAGCCGATAAAAACGCAGAAACACCTTATCACGTTCTGCCTCCGGAATGCCGGGGCCACGATCACGCAATTCCAGCGCGCCGGGGCGCAGATGGATATCGATATCGCTGCCTTCGGGGGCGTATTTGATGGCGTTATCCAGCAGGTTGCGCATGATGATGCCGAACAGGACGGGATTGGCGCGGATGGCCAGGCTGGCATCTCCGTAAATATTAAAGCCTGTGCCGCGCGTCTCCGCCTCAAGATAGACGTCACGGACGGCTTGCTCCACCGACGCCCGCATATTCAGTTCGCTGGCCAGCCAGGCCGTATGACGCAGTCTTGCCAGGGTCAGAAGCTGGTCCATCAGGCGTGCCGCCCGATCGACGCCCTTCTGGAGCTCGGCGAGCGCCGCCGCCCGTTCGCGTGCGGTGCGGGCGCCCGCTACCACCTCGGTCTGGGTTTTGACGGCGGCCAGGGGGGTGCGCAATTCATGGGCCGCGTTGTCGGTGAACAGGCGCTCCTGCTCGAGGGAGCTGGCAATCGTCTGAAGCAGCCCGTTGATCGAGGTGGCGAGCGTCTGCAATTCCGAAGGTGCGGCCTGGGTGTCGATGGGGGTGAGGTTTTCGGCCGAACGTTCGCGCACTGACGCCGCGAAGCCGCGCAGGTCTTTCAGCCCCCAGACTATGCCCCGCCAGATAACCAGGGCAATGAGCGGCAGGGCCAGGGTCATGGGCAGGATAAGACCCCAGAAGATGCTGTTGATCAGCTCCTGGCGCGCCTTGATATTTTCTCCGGCCTCGATCACAACCTGCGCTTCCGGCACGCTGAGTGTGAAGAAACGCCAGGTGCCGCCGGCATCGCGGATATTGTGATAGCCTGGGGGCAGGGGCGCATCCGTCGTCAGGCCATTTTCCGAGGCGAGGATAAGATGTCCGCCACGCCAGACGCGGAAGCGCCGCCAGCGGGTATATTCCGCCAGTCCGAGGCGTGAACTGGGGGTGAGATTGGGTACATCGGGCTCTATGCCCGTATGCTGCGGCGTGCGCATGTCTGTGCTGTAATAGCGCAGGAAATTGGCCGCGGTGACCAGTTGCGCGTCATAGACCTCGTCTATTTCAAAACGCGCACTGTTGTAACCCACCGTGCCGATGGCGATGAGCAGGCCGATGAGCGGCAGGCCCGCGCCGATCAGAAGGCGGCGGGTTATGGAGGGTCTGCGCAGGCGGTTGATCAGTGACGACACAATCCTAATCCGCCCTAATCTGCAATGACATAGCCGACACCGCGGACATTGCGGATCAGTTCGCGGCCCAGTTTCTTACGGATGGTATAGATGGCCGCCTCGATCGTATTGCTTTCCACGTCGCCTTCCCAGCTATAGACCTGTTCTTCGATTTCGGACTTGCTCATAATGCGGCCGATACGGGTCATGAGCAGGGCGAGGATCTGATATTCGCGCGCGGTCAGTTTCAGCCATTTCCCCCCTTTGCGGACAGTCCGGGCGCCGAGGTCCAGTTCGATGTCGCGGTGCATGATGACGGACTGCGCCAGGCCCTGGGTGCGGCGTACGACGGCGCGGAAGCGCGCCATCAGTTCGACCAGCTTGAAGGGTTTGACCAGATAATCATCGGCGCCCAGGTCGAGCCCCTCGATCCGCTGGTCCAGGGCATCGCGGGCGGTCATAATCACAATGGGCAGGTTTGAGGTTTGCCGTACCGTCCTGAGCACATCTATGCCCGACATATGCGGCAGGTTCAGATCAAGCGCGACCACCGAGAAGGGACTGGTCCGCAGGGCTTCAAGCGCGGTTTCGCCGTCCGTGACCCATTCGGGGGTGTAACCGGCCTGCTCCAGGCCGGCCTTGAGCGCCATGCCCAGCAGTTCGTCATCTTCAACCAGCAGGACGCGCATCATGAACCCCATAGCCTTCATCGGCGGATATGGGCCTAACATGTCAAACTGAAACGAAAATGAAAGAGAAAGCGGCGGAAATGCCGCAAAATTTAATGGCCTCAAGCCAGATGCGTCATGTCGCAAATGCGTCATCCAATCTCGGTCAAACTGTCATGATGAAGTAACATCAGCCCGGATCAGGCCGCGACTTCGGTGCGCCGGCTGAACATGACGATCACACAGACGATCACATAAGGGGCATGAAAAATGATCACCACCAAGCGCCGCGCAGGCCGTTACGGCCTGCTGGCTTCCTCCACCCTCATCGCGGGCCTGATGGCCGGCGCGGCCATGGCGCAGGACGCGGGCCTGATC
The DNA here is from genome assembly GCF_900100255.1 of Asticcacaulis taihuensis. Classification (GTDB taxonomy): domain Bacteria; phylum Pseudomonadota; class Alphaproteobacteria; order Caulobacterales; family Caulobacteraceae; genus Asticcacaulis; species Asticcacaulis taihuensis. The sequence goes on from NZ_FMTS01000003.1 coordinate 46,138, forward strand.
ACGGATCAGCCTGACGTCAGCGACAATACGATCAAGACCATCATCATCAAGGCGGAAGGCTCGAAGGCCGCGGCGACGGCGCCGACTAAGGCCAGTGTCGATGCCACGCAGCCGCAGTCGATCATTTCACGCCCCTATATCGATCTCGTCGTGCCGGAAACCGGCGATTTCACCAATGTGGCGCTGATTGCGCCCAGCGTTTCGGGCACCCAGGGCAATGGCGCCGGTTATGGCGACGCCAAGCTGGTGCTGCGCGGCTTTCAGGACGCGGAATATAACGTGACCTATGACGGCATTGCCTATGGCGACACCAATGATCCCTCCCACCACTCGAATACCTTCTTTCCGAATTCGACCATAGGCGCGCTTGTCGTCGATCGTGGACCCGGTGCCGCCGGAGATCTCGGCCAGGCCAATTTCGGCGGCGCGATCCACATGTTCTCGAACAAGGTTTCCGACAATTTCGGCTTTACGCAAAAGGTCAGCCTGGGCAGCTTCAATTCGTGGCAGGTGCTCTCGGTATTGCAGACCGGCCGGATCAAAAGCCTCCATGGCCTCAAGCTGTTCGTCAATCTTCAGGAGCGCAGCACCGATGGCGCGCTCAGCTATTTCCGCCTGAAAAGCGACAATCAGGAAATCAAGGCCGAACTGCCGATCAGTGACAACTGGAACATGACGTTCCTGTTCACCCACAATATGAACTTCAGCTACTCGCCGGATAATGACGGCGCGACACTGGCTCAGGTGGCGATGTACGGCAAAGACTTCTCGATGAGCAATGACCCGTCGAGCCCGACTTATTACAAGTATAACCGCATCCTCAAGCATACCAATTTCGGCTATGTCCGCCTGAACGGTGATCTGGGCAATGGCTGGACCCTCGAAAATACCGCCTATACCTACTTCTATTCCAATAAGACGCTATCGGCCCTGGATACGACCGGCGGCACGGCGCCCGGCACCTATGGCTATGCGGCCGGCGTCGATCCCCTGACGTCGACGGCAAAGCCGACCATCGCCAATGGCAATCCGACGGCGCTGAGCGGCTATGACAAGTTCAACTATTACGATGTTCATGGCGATATTCTGCGCGTGAACAAGGATATGGGCTTCGGCATTCTGAAAATGGGCGGCCTCGTCGAGACCTCCGACACGCTGCGCCATCGCTATGATTACGCGATCAATCAGAACGACCCGTATGACACTTCGACGCCGGATTACCGTGAAAAGCCCTGCGTGACTATCGAGACGGCCGCCTCCGCGACCCCTGTCAAATGCAATCCGGATAACCGCTCCGTGCAGTACGACGAGCGCTCCTGGTGGACGCAATATCAGTTGTTCGCCGATTTCGTATGGACCCCCACCGACAGGCTGACCATCACCCCCGGCCTGAAGTCTGTCGATTTCGAGCGCAACAATGCCGGCAAATCGAAGTCCAAGCCCAGCCTGACCTATGCGGCCACGCCGGAAACGGCAACCTTCAAAAAGACCCTGCAATTCCTGACGGTGAACTACAAGCTTGAGAAAAACTGGTCGGTCTACGGGCAGTATGCGACGGGCTTCCTGATTCCGCCGCTGAAGGCGCTGTATGTCAACGACCTCGCCAACAGCGATCCGAAGCCGCAAACCTCGACCAATTATCAGTTGGGAACGGTCTATAACGGCAGCCGTATCTCGGTCGATGCCGATATCTATCAGATCGATTTCAAGAACAAATTCACCTGCAACAATAACTACTGCACCAATCAGGGCGGTGTGCAGTACAAGGGTGCCGAAGGCCAGATCGCTTACGCCTTCGATTTCGGCCTGACCGCCTTCCTCAATGGCTCGGTCAATTCGGCCAAGGATAATGACAGCGGGCTGACCATCGGCCAGGCGCCTAAGTCCACGCTCGGCTTCGGCGGCATCTACAGGAAAGGCCCTCTGAAGCTGGCCCTGACCTATAAGAATGTAGGCGAGCAGTGGGCGGAAGACGGTGAAGAAGCCGAATACAAGATCAAGGCCTATGACACGACAAATCTGGTCATCTCCTACGATTTCGGCCGTATCACAACCAAGCTGGGCGTCGACAACCTGTTCGACAACCGGGCGATCACAAAGATCGACATCAACGGCGCGCCCTATGACCAGTACCATTTCCAGGCGCCGCAAAACGTCATGCTGACCGTGGCGGCCAAGTTCTAGGTCTTCGCGTTCCTCTTCTTCGCGGGGCAGCCCAAAAGGCTGTCCCGCTTTTCGGGTTTAAGGGTGGTGGGTATGAAAATGCTGAAGATCCTGTTTGGTCTGCTGGCAATCGGATTATGGCAGGGGGGCATGTGTGCGGTTCATGCAGAGGATGCGGCCTATGTCGTGCTCGGCGAGGGGCGAACGGCCGAAGCGCGGCTGATTACTCAGGCGCCCCGCTGTCCGGATATTGTGATAAACGGCCGCAAGCGACAGATGCAGGCCCGCGCCCTGCCGGCCACGGAGCCGCAGCGCCCGACCCAATCCAGGCCCGAATTCTCCAAACCCTCTGTTTTTGATGTCCGCGTGTGCGAGGCGCCCTTGCCGGCGGAGACGCGCTCGGCCTTGATCGAGGGGCACCGCCTGCCGGTGCGCAAGTCGCGGCTGGATCGCCTGGTGGTCATCGGTGACACGGGCTGTCGCCTCAAGGCGGCCGATAATGCCTGGCAGGCGTGCAACGATCCGGCGGCTTTCCCTTTCGCGCGGATCGCCCGTCAGGTGGCCGCCTGGCATCCGGATGCCGTCATACATGTCGGCGACTATGAGTACCGTGAAAATCCGTGCCCGGATGATCAGGCGGGATGTGCCGGCTCGCCCTGGGGCTATGGCTGGGATGCGTGGAAGGCCGACTTTTTCACGCCGGGCGCGCCGATTCTACGCTCTGCACCCCTGATCCTGGCGCGGGGCAATCACGAGAGCTGTTCGCGCGCCGGGCAGGGCTGGTGGCGCTTTCTTGACCCCCGTCCGCTGGAACTGCACCGCGACTGCAATGACCCCGCGTTTGACGTCACGGGCGACTACAGTGCGCCCTACGCAGTCGATTTCGGCGGCGGCGCGCAGATTGCCGTAATGGACCTGTCGCACGCCGGTGGTGCGGCCATTCCCCAGGATGATCCCCGGTTCGCGGCCTTCACCGATACCTATGACCGCCTCGCGGCCATGACGAAAAAGGCGCGCTTCACCTTTGCTGTGGATCACTATCCGTTCCTGGCGGTCTCTGCCGATGAAAAGACCCATGCCCTTTTCGCGGGCAACAAGGCGCTGGCCTCGACCTTCGGCACTCGCAATCCCTACCTGATGCCTGAAGGGGTTGATGTCCTGCTGGCCGGGCATGTGCATCTGTGGGAACAGGTCAGTTACAGGGACCATTTCCCGTCACAGTTCGTGGCCGGATTTTCCGGTACGCAGGAAGACATAGTGCCGCTGCCCGTACAGGTGCCTGCGGGTATTGGACCGGTGCCGGGCGCGGTTATCGACCAGTTCAGCTCATGGATCGATGGGTTCGGCTTCATGACGCTGGAACGTACCAGCGAAAATCGCTGGCGGGTCGAGGTCCATGACGGGGAGGGACGGGTGGTCAATCGCTGCCGTATCATTGGGCGCGCGTCTGTATGCGATCAGGCGGCGGTTGCCGCCATCAGATAAACGCGGTGTCTTATTTCTTTTGAGGGAGAAACCGCCAGATCATGGCGGGTAGGACCACCAGACTCATCAGGGTGGAGGTGATCAGGCCGCCGAGGATGACAAGGGCCATCGGTCCCTGGATCTCCCGGCCGGCCTGGCCGGTGCCGAAGGCCAGCGGCAGCAGACCGAGCGCCGTGACAAGCGCCGTCATCAGGATCGGCGTGACCCGTTCCTGCGTGGCGCGGATCACGGTGGCCGGCGTCCATTCGTGCCCCTCATCGGCCAGTTGCCGGGTATGGGCCAGCAGCAGGATGGCATTGCGCGCCGCCACGCCGATCAGGGTGACAAAGCCGACCAGGGAACCGAGTGACAGGCTGGCGCCTGTCAGGGCCACGGCGATCACGCCGCCGACCAGGGCGAAGGGCGCCGAGGCGACGATCAGCCCGACCGCGCGGCCGCTGCCGAAGGCCAGGGTCAGGAGCGCGATGATGCCGACCATCGCCAGGCCGGTATTGAGCAGCAGTTCGTTGCGCGCCCTGTTGGCATCATCGGCCACGCTGACATATTCGAGATAGACGCCGGCGGGCAGTCTGACGTGGGTGCTGATGGCGGTCTGGGCCTCTTTCGTGACGCGCGCCACGGCGTCGGGATCAGGGTTTGCAGTGACGGTTTCCAACAGGCGCCCGCCATTGTGCGAGATGAGGGTGCGGCTTTCAGCCAGCGTCACCCTGGCGATATCGCCCAGCCGGGCCATGGAGCCATCCGTGCCGCGTACCAGAAGCTCGCTGACCGCTTCCGGGCTCTGACGCAGTTCGTTGGGCAGGGTGACGGCGACATCGAGCGAGCGGTCATTGCGGTAGATCTGGGCGGCCGTCACGCCTTCATAGGCGCTCTGCACCGCGCTCAGGATGTCGACCGGCGTCAGGCCATGCCGGGCCGCGGCGGCGCGGTCGATATCGATACGGACGCTGGGCGTCGAGGGCGGCGTCTGGACCTTGACATCGCCGGCATCTTTCAGCTTGGAAAGCTCGGCCGATATCTGTTCAGCGGTGGCGGCCAGGGTATCGGGATCGCCACCATAGATGTTGACGGCCAGGGCGGCGGTTTCGCCGGTGAGAGATTCGCCGATGCGGTCGCCCAGGAAGGTCAGGACTTCGGTCTGCAGGCCGGGATAGCCGTCGAGCACCTTGTGTATGGCGGCCTCGACCTTATCCTGTTTGCCACCGGAAAGGTTCGGTTTCAACTCGACGTGAAACTCGCTCTTTTCCGGGCCCCAGGTGTCTTCACCGCCTTCGGAACGGCCAATCTGCTGCTCGACCGAGGCGATGCCATCGATGGCCAGCAGATCCTGCGAAATGGATTCGCCATAACGGCGCATGACGGAAAGCGAAGTGCCCGGCTGCGCGCTGACGCCGAGCACGAAATGGCCTTCCTTGAACGAGGGCAGCAGTTCGCCGGAAAAGAAGAACAGGCCGATAACGGCGAGTAGGCTCACCACACCGGAGATAAGGAACAGTCCATTGGGGCGATCACAGATGCGGGCCAGCAGGCCGGCGTGCCAGTTTTTCAGACCGATCAGCAGGCGAGGCTCATCGGGCAGATGCGTCTTTTGCAGGAAGATCAGGCTGAGCGCGGGCGTGACGATAATGGCCACGGCCAGCGAGATCAGGGTGGAAAGGATGAAGGCCAGGGCCAGCGGCGCGAAAAAGGCGCCCTGCAGGCCGTGCATCATCAGCACCGGCACCAGGATCAGGGCCACAACGAGCGTGGCATAGATCACGGGCGAGCGCACTTCCAGAGAGGCGCGCAGGATGATTTCGGCCGCGCTGACGTCTGCGGGGCGTTCACGCAGGCGGTGGACGATGTTTTCGACATCGATGACCGCATCATCGACCACCACACCCAGCGCCACGGCGAGACCGCCGAGCGTCATGGTGTTGATGCTCAGGCCCATCCGGTCCATCACCATGACCGTGGCCAGCAGCGACAGGGGAATGCTGACGAACGAAATCAGCACGGTCTTCAGGTTGCGCATGAACAGGAAGAGGATGATGGCGATCAGTACGGCGCCGATCAGCAGGTCGTCCATGATACCCTTCAGCGCCGTTTCGATGAAGTTGGCCGGACGGTGCAGGTTGGCGGACATGACGATGCCCTGTGATTTCAGCGCGGGCGCCATCTCGGCCAGGGCCGCTTCGACATCGCGGGTGACTTTCAGGGTATTGGCGCCGTACTGGCTCGACAACGAGATCAAAACGCCCGGCTGGCCCATGATGACCGCGTCGCCGAAATCGGGGGCCGGCGCTTCAACCACCTCGGCGACGTCACCGATATGGACAATCGCACCTGGAGCGCCATTGGGCGTGGCGGCCGGCGCCAAAGGCGTGGCGGCGATATCCGCGACACCGGCCGCCTGCGCCCTGGGCTCTACCAGGATGCGCTGTTCGGAGGTGTCGATAAAGCCGCCGCCACTCAGGGCTGTCGAGGTCTGGGTGGCCTTGAGGACATCATCGAGGCTGAGATTGCGCGCCGCCAGCGCTTCCGGATTGACGCGGACCTCGATGCGGCGGACGCTGCCGCCGTAAATCGTGGCGCGGGCGACACCGGGGACGGCCATCAGCCGCGGGCGCAACTGCCACTGCACGAAATCACGCAAAGCTTGTGGGTCCAGCTTTTCGCTGGTGAACCCGACCTTGAGCAGGTCCATGGTGGAGGAGGTCAGGGGCGACACCTTGGGCGGTCCGACCCCGGCGGGCAGGCTGGCGGCGGCCTCGGTCAGGGCTTCGGCGACGATCTGGCGGGCGCGATAGGGCTCGGCACCTTCCCGAAAGGTGACTTTCACCAGGCTGAGCCCTTGTATGGACTCCGAGCGCACACTCTGTACGCCGGCGGCGCCATTTATGGTCTGCTCGACCGGACGGGTGACAAGCTGCTCAACCTGGTCGGCCGAAAGGCCCGGCGCTTCGGTCTGGACCTCGGCCTGGGCCGGTACGAAATCGGGAAAGACATCATAATTGGCGCGGGTGAGGGTAAAACCGCCGGCGATCAGCAGGATACAGGCGGCGAGCGCGACCAGGCGCGCATGGTTCAGGCTCAGGCGGACGAGGGCGCTCAGCATGGTACTACTCTTCGTCGGCCGGGACGGAGGTGGCAGCAGTCAGAAGGGCCGAAGCCCCCTGAACCACAACCTTTTCACCGCTTGTGAAACCGGATGTGACAATCAGTCCTTCCGGTGTGACGCGGGTCGGCGTCACGATCCGGCGATCGAAGGTTTGGGCATTGGTCTTGATAAAGGCATAGACGTGACCGCCCTGGCGCAGCAGGGCCGCATTCGGGATCAGCAGGCCGCTGGTCCCGCCGCCGCTGTAAAGCGATGCTTTCAGGCTCAGGCCAATACTGAGATAGGCCGCGTTCTCGCCGCTGACGAGGGTCATCAGACCGGGGGATTGCAGGCGGGCATCGGCCGTGCGCGCGACGCCGAGCACGCGGGCATCGGCGAAACCGAGGGCGCCGAGATCGAGCGAGACGGTTTTCGCGCCCTTCAGGCCCTGTCCGGCGGGCGTATCAACACGCACCAGGGCGCAGCGCGCGGCCGCCAGGTCGCTGCCGAGCTGACGCAGGCCGTTATCGGAAAGGGTTGTGAAATAGGCGCCCCATTCCAGGCCGAGGCGCTGTTTGAGCAACCTGACCCTGGCCTGGTCGCTGCGCGCCTGGGCAGTGGCGGCCTCAGAAGCCTTGGCGGAAAGGCTGGCATCCCTGGCCAGGGCCTGGCTGCGGGCGGCTTCGGCCTGTGAGGCAGTATAGGCGGACTGCGCCGTCGCCAGATCGCTCAGCAGGGTCAGGAGCGGGGTGGGGTCGACGACAGTAGCGAAGGCGCTGACCTGATCGGAACTGTGGGCGGCTGTAAGGGGCGCAATGCGGAGCTGCAGGCGGGCCTGGGTCCTGGCGTCAAGCTGGAGGGGCTTGTCCTGTGCGTGAGCGTTCAATCGGGCACAGGTGGCGGCGAGCATCAGGATCAGGGTGGCAGCAGAGGGTAATTTCACGGTTGTACCTTTACGGCATCGGTCAGGATTTGGGTGTCGGCGGCGTCGAACGACTGATGGAGCGCGTCTTCGAGCGTCAGGCGGTCGGTGGCGGCCGTGCGTCGGGCTTGCAGGAGGTTAAGCGCCGCCTGAGTGGCGTTAATGCGGGCCAGAAGGGCCTCGGACTGGTCGGTCTCGCCGGCGGTGGCCAGGCGACCGGCACGATCGGCCATGTCACGCGACAAGGGCAGGTCGTGATCTGCGATCGTCCGGGCGGTGGTGACATCCGTCGCATAGGTGGTGGCGGCCTGGAGGACGGTGGCGCGGGTGGTCCTGACGCGGTCTTCGAGCGTCTTGCCGGCGGCCAGGCGTGTGTTCTGCGCGGCGGTTATGGCGGCGCGGTTGCCGTCCAGCGGCGGCAGGGTCAGGCTGAGCGACAGCGGCAGCTTTACCGCGCCGCGCTCCCAGGTATAGCCGGGCTGAATGTTGATGTCGGCGTACTGGGCGGCGATCGCCGTGCGCAGGTCGTTTTCGGCGATGTCGTAATCGACCACGGCGGTAAGGACATCGGCGCGGCAGTAGAGGGCCCGGTCGGTCATGCTGGCCAGTTGCGCCCCGGTCGGGGCATCAGGATCATCCGCCCGGACCGGCAGGTTGGCCGCGGTGGCCGGATCGGTAGAAAGGGCGCGGGCCAGCGCCGCGATGGCCTGAATTTTGCGGGTTTCAGCCTGTGCCAGACCTTGACGCGCAGCGGAAACATCAAGTGCAGCCTGGGCTGCCAGGCCTTGCGCATCTTCACCGTGCGTGACCCGCGCTTGCATGACCGACTGATAGCTCAGGCGCTGATCGAGCAGGGTTTGATTCAGGTCGATATCTTGTTGTGCCAGGCTAAGATCGTTCAGGGTCTGATGAAGGTTTTGCCGGACGCCCCACACGGCCTCGGCCAGTGCATAGCGTGCCCTGATCACAGCCAGGTCAGCGCCGGTCACTCTTGTGGCACGCTTTGAGCCGACATCGAGCGGAATGCCGACGGCGCCGCCATATAGCCAAGGTTTTTGCGGATCGGAATCCCTTGAATATTCAGTGGTCAGGGTGAGCGACAGTGGTGGCAGGTTGCGTGCGGCCTTTTGGGATGAAAGGGCCGCGGTCAGGGTGGCGCGGGCGGCGGCCACGGCCGGATCATGAGCCAGGGCTATGTGCAGCAGGGCATGAGCGTCGGCGTCGCCCGGCAAGTCAGCCGCCTGGACCGTGGGTTTGCCGAGATCAGTCACGGTCAGCGGCGCCGGTGCATAGCGGGCGCAGGCCGCAAGCATGGTCATTGTGCCGAGCAGCGTGATTTTGAGATAAGGTGCGCGAGACCGGAGCAATGCCACTGTTTCCTTTCCTGTCCAGGCTTACCTGCTGACCACAAGCACCTTGAAAGTGCCGGGCAGGATGTTCGGTTTGCCGGTCTTGGGGTCTTCAGGACCGAACTCTGCGGTTGGCAGGAAGATACGGCCGGTGGCGGTATCGAGTGTGGCTGTGCGCGCGCCTGATCCGGTCGTCACCGTGTCGATGACATGCGGGACGCCTGCAAAGCTGATAACCGTCAACTTGCCGTCACGGGAGGGAATATAGCCTTGATTCGTACGGGCGTCGTAGAGCGCGGCATCTGGACCCGCGCCGACTGGCAGAGTTGCCACTTCGGCGCCGGTATCCGCATTGGAGACACGGGCGATGCCATTCTGGCACGCCGAGAGGATCAGCCGGCCGTTTGGTACAAATGCCATGCCCGAAGGTTCTTCACAGTCATCCAGAGGGTGAGTGGCCACGATCTTCAGAGTCCGGGCATCCACCGTTACGAACGCATTCCTGTCTTCCAGATGAGTGAAGACGAGCCCCTGTCCATCGACCGCTCCCGATTCGGCCGCGCCGCCGACATCGACACGGCCGGCCAGGGTTGATGTCGTAAGGTCGATAGCGTCCAGCGCGCCACCTTTATTGGCCATGACAAAAGCCAGGCCGGTGACGGGTTCGACAATTGCGGCATCCGGTTTGGCGTCTGTCCTGATTTCGGCTTTCACGGCGCCGGTTGCGGCGTCATTGATGGTGACGCTGTCGGCCTTGCCCTGCGTGATCAGCAGGTCAAGCCCCCCATGAACCGGCAGGGCGATATGGGCGCCCTTGGCATCGGCCAGGTGCGGCGAGGCCAGGCCGGTTTTCAGGTCGACAGCCGAGATAAAGCTGCCATGGGCCAAGTAAAGGGTCTGCCTGCCGGGATCAAAGCTTATGTAGTCCCAGCCGCCATCGCCGCCGATCTTCAACGCATCGGTGAGCTTCAGGCCGGATGACTGCGCCAGCGAGGCATTGCCATAAAAGCCGCATAAGACTGCAAATGCTAAACTCGTCAGTCTGATCATTGGATAAGCCTTTCATGGGAGGCTGGCATGGGAGGTTGGCATGGGGGTGGCCTAAGGCCGATAACGCAGGTTTATGCTTAGCAAACGAAACTGAAGCGAAATTGAAATTCCGGAGGCGCGGATGTTTTTTTGCCCGCCGGGCAAATGAAATGGCCTGAAGCTGACAATGCGGGCGTTGGCGACCTTATAGCGTTGAGGACTCTGTCAGCACGATGCGCTCCGGATGGGTAAAGACCTCGAAGCCATTGTGACGGGCGACGGCGATCACGGTCAGGCCGGCGGCTTCGGCCGTGCGCAGGGCCAGGGCCGTGGGGGCCGAGATGGCGATCAGGACCGGCGCGCCGATCACCGCGGCCTTTTGCACCATCTCGAGCGAGACGCGGCTGGTCAGGACGATCGCGCCGGTTTCTCCCGTGACGCCCGTGCGAGCCAGGGCGCCGGCCAGCTTGTCGAGCGCATTGTGCCGGCCGACATCTTCCCGCACCGCGACCAGTCCTTCGCCCGGCGACCAGAAGCCGGCAGCATGGACGGCCCGTGTCTGTTCGCCGAGTGGTTGCCGGGTTTCAAGGCTTGTCACGGCATTCAGGATATCGGACGCCGTCATTTTCAGGGCGGAAGGCCCGATCGGCACGCGTAACCGCAAAACCTCTTCCAGGCTGTCCAGGCCGCACAGGCCGCAACCCGTGGGGCCGGTGCGGCTGCGTCGGCGGGCGGTCATTAACTGGCCGCGTTCCGGCGTCAGCCACATCCGGGCTTCTATGCCGTTAGGGCCAGGCACGATATCCAGACGCCGGATATCTTCCGGCTGCGAGATCAGGCCCTCAGTGAGGCTGAACCCATAGGCAAAATCCTCCAGATCGGCCGGCGTCGCCATCATGACGGCCTCGGTTGAGGCATCATAGACCAGGGCCACCGGCACTTCCTCGGCGACTTGGCGCGTACCGGCACGGGCTGTATCGGCCCAGACGATATGGCTTACGGAGGAAAAAGGCGCCGGAATGGATGCCATCAGGCGGCGGCCGGACTGCGCGATATCCGCACCGGCACGGACTTGTAGGAGGGGGTGCCGCTGGTCTTGTCGTGGCGCGACAGCGGGATCAGCACATTGGCTTCGGGATAGTAGGCGGCGGCACAGCCGCGCGGGATATTGTAGCTGACCACCGAATAGCCGGCCAGGATGGCATCGGACACCGCCGAGGATACATCCACCACATCGCCGGTGACGAGGCCGCGCGCCGCCAGGTCATCCGGGTTCATGAAGATGACATCGCGGCGGCCGAAAACGCCGCGATAACGGTCATCCAGGCCGTAGATGGTGGTGTTGTACTGGTCGTGGCTGCGCAGGGTGGTCAGGGTCAGCACCTCCGGATCGGGATCGGCCGCCTCGGTATGCAGACCGGCGAACACGCGAAACTCAGCCTTGCCGGACGGGGTTTTCCATATGCGCTCAGAAGGCCCGACCGGCAGCCGGAAACCGCCCGGCGTGCGGATGCGTTCATTATAGTCATGGAAGGCCGGCAGCACCTGGGCGATGGCGTCGCGGATCAGGCCATAGTCATCGGCATAGGCTTCCCAGGGGATAGCGAAACGGTCGCCGAGGACCGCGCGCGCCAGGCTGGCCACGATCCACGGTTCCGAACGGACCTGTTCCGAAGGCGGTGGCAGCTTGCCAGTCGAGGCGTGGACCATCGACATGGTGTCCTCGACCGTCACCGACTGCGGGCCGGACGCCTGCATGTCCAGTTCGGTGCGGCCTAGGCAGGGCAGGAGGATGTTCTCCTTCGCCAGCAGGAGGTGCGAGCGGTTGAGCTTGGTGGCGACATGTACCGCCAGATCGAGACCGCGCACTGCCGCGAAGCTGCGCGCCGGGTCCGACATGGCGACCGCCAGATTGCCGCCGAGGCAGACCATGACCTTGGAACGGCCCTCCGCCATGGCTTCCATCGCCGCCACGGCATCATGACCATGCGCCACCGGCGGATCAAAGCCATAAACCCGTTTGATGCCTTCGCGCAGAGGGGCGGGCGCCTTTTCATCGATGCCGACCGTGCGGTCGCCCTGCACATTGGAATGGCCGCGCAAGGGACAGATGCCGGCGCCGGGGCGGCCATAATTGCCGCGCAGCAACAGCAGGTTGGAAATCTGCTGCACGGCGGCGGTACCCTGGCTGTGCTGGGTGACGCCCATGCCGTAACAGACGATGACGGATTTGGCCGTTGCGTAAATCTGGCCGGCCTGTTCGAGCTGGATGCGCGTCAGGCCGGACGCGGCCTCGATCTCTTCCCACAGACAGGCGCGCAGATCGTTGATCAGTGGCGCGATGCCCTGTGTATGTTCGGCCAGGAAGGCGCGGTCAAGAACGCCGTCGCCGCCGGCGGCCAGGTCAGCATCATCGAGCGCGATGACAGCCTTCATGACGCCTTTCAGCGCCGCGATATCGCCGCCGACCTTCAGTTGCAGGTAGTCGCTGGCGATCGGCGTCGCGGTCAGGGTCGCCATCTCCACAGGCGATTGCGGCGAGGCAAAGCGCTCAAGGGCGCGCTCCTTCAGCGGGTTGAACACCACGATCGGCGCGCCGCGCCTGGATACCTCACGCAAGGTGGTCATCATGCGCGGATGATTGGTGCCGGGATTATGGCCGATGGAGAAGATGGCGTCGGCATGATCGAAGTCTTCGAGCGTTATCGAGGCTTTGCCGAGCCCGATCACCTCAGCCAGCCCGACGCTGGTCGCCTCATGGCACATGTTCGAGCAGTCGGGGAAGTTGTTGGTGCCGAAGGCGCGCACGAAAAGCTGGAATAGGAATGCTGCTTCGTTGGAGGCGCGGCCGGAGGTGTAGAACTCCGCCATGTTCGGATCGGGCAGGGCGTTCAGGGCCGTGGCGATACGCTGGAAGGCGTCCGCCCAGGCGATTTCGACATAGCGGTCGGTGGCCGGATTATAGACCATCGGGTGGGTGAGCCGGCCCAGGTCCTCGATATCGTGGTCATGCCAGGTGAGCAACTCGCGCACACTGTGCTGGCTTAAGACCTCCGGCGTGGCGCGTTTGCGGGTGGCCTCCCAGGTGACGGCCTTGGCGCCGTTTTCGCAGAATTCAAACGCCGAGGTGTGTTTGGGGTCGGGCCAGGCACAGCCGGGGCAGTCAAAGCCATGCGGCTGGTTATTGCGCATCAGGGTTTGCGAGCCGGCCACGATATCCATCTGGCTGCGCAGCGTTCGCGCCACCGCCCTGAGCGCGCCCCAGCCGCCGGCCGGGGCATGATATTCGCGGATACCTTCGTCTGACATGGCGACTCCTGCCTTCTGGAGAAGCCTTGTATCACCCCTCGAAGGCAGGTTCCAATAGGCTTGTCAGACGTTTATGGCCGCCCTGAAACCGCCGCGTCGGTAAACCGTGAGTCGGCTATGAAACAGTCGCGCGGGCAACTCGCAGGTTAATGCGGCACAGGTGTTAAGCCGTGACACCGGCGGGCGCGGCGGTGAACAGCAGGATGTCGAACACCATGGCGGTGGAGCGGCCTTCCTTCGGCACCAGCTTGATCGTGACCTCCGTCTTGCCCTGGGTCAGGGCTTCCGGCACCGGATATTGCTCATCGAAGAATTCGCCCGGTTTCATTGGCGTCTTGTGCGAGACATTGGTTAGCAACTGCCCGTCGATCAGGATATCGAAATCGCAGCGGTCATCGCCCCAATAGGTAGCCTGCATCACCAGAGGACCAGGCTTCACCTTCATTGTGAAGGACATAAAGCCGCCGGAGCGGGCGTCACGGCCGTTGCGGCCGCGATAGGTGCCGGGCCAGGAGACATCGGATTCGAGATTGTGGTCGCGCTCGGCCTGCATTTCGCCGAGGTGCATGACATCGACCGAGCGGGCAGCAAGGTCGCGCTGGCGGGCCTGCTCAGTGAGGAAGGCGGCTTCCTCGACCTTCCATGCGGCCTCGTTAAATGCCTTGAAATAGACGGCGCTGCGGCGTTCCCACTGGCTGTAGAACGGCACGATCTTCAGTTCGCCCGGCCGGCCGATGCCGACGGTCTTGAACTCGGCCTTCTCGATCGCCACCGGCGCGAAACCGGCCAGCAGGTCATTGCCCACCAGGGCCGGATCGGTGGCCTTGTAATCGTCATCAACCGAAGCGAGGTCGGCGGCCATGACCATCGGGCCGCGCAGGAGGGCGACCACGCCCGGATTATCCGCGGTCGGCTCGATGCGCAGATCCATTGGCAGGTTGAGCGCCAGGCTGTCGCCCGCCTTCCAGACACGATCGACGATCAGATAGCCATTGTCACGCGCGGCTTCGACCGACTTGCCATTCACTTTGAGTGCGGCGGATTTCGCCCACCCGGGCACACGTAAGCCCAGCTTGAAGCGGGCCGGGCGGCGTAAGGTAGTCAGGCTGAGCTTGATGGCGCCATTATAGGGATAGCCGGTATCGAGGCGCAGACTGGCGCCCCTGGCGGCCCATTTGGCGGTGGACGGGATATAGAGATTGACGAACAGGGTGTCCGCCGTCTGCCAGTAGATCGACTCGGCGTGTTTGGCGTGGCTTTCCATGCCGGTGCCGTGGCAGCAGGTCCAGTTATCGTCCGCGGAGGAGAAGCCGCGGGCAGCGCCGGTGAACAGCGGCGTCATGTAGGAGAACATGCCGGTCTTCGGGTTTTGCTGCGCCATGACGTGGTTGAGGTGAGCGCGCTCGAAATAGTCGAAATAGGCGGCATCGGGTGACCAGCGATACAGGTCGCGGGTCAGCTTCATCATGTTGTAAGTGGCGCAGTGCTCGCAGGTCGCCTCGGTGATGTGCTTCGAGATGGTATCGGGCTCGAAGAAGTATTCGCGGTCGCCATTGCCGCCGATGACGAACGAATGGTGCTTCGTCACGCGCTCCCAGAAGAAGGCGGCGGCGGTGTGGTAATCGGCCTTGCCGGTGACGTCGTACAGACGCGCCAGACCCAGCACTTTCGGGATATTGGTGTTGGAGTGGATATTGGCCAGCTTGTCCTGCTGGGCCACCAGCGAATCGAGCACCTTGTGGTGGTAGAGGCGTTCCGAAAGCTTCAGCCAGCGCGGATCATTGGTGCGCTGGTAAAGCTCGGCGAAGCTGTCATTGATGCCGCCGTGCTCGCAGTTCAGCACCTCCTGCACCTGGGCGTCGGAAAGGGCGGCGAACACCTTGTCGATATAGCCACCGAGGCTGACGGCCACCGGAATGGCCTTGTCGAGACCGCACAGGCTTTGCGCATCGAACAGGCCGCTATAAAGCTTGTGCCAGTTATAGAAGGGCACCCAGCAGCCATTAAGATCGAAGCCGGCCGAGCGGATATCGCCCGCCATGATTTCCGGGAAAATCTCCTTGCCGTCGACAATGGTGCCATCCTTACGCTTGCGCAGGAAGCCGGCGACATAGCCGTCGCCCTGGGCGCCCTGGATCAGGGCCAGTTCCTCGATGACGTACGCGGCGCGTTGTTTCAGTACCGGATCGCCGGTCTGGGCATACATCAAGGAAATGGCGGAGAGATAGTGACCCAGGCTGTGGCCGGCGATGGTGTCGTTTTCCCAGCCGCCATAGGCTTCGGCCTTGGGTTTCAGGCCGGCGCCCTTGCGGAAATTATGCAGGAAGCGGTCGGGCTCTAGTGTCACCAGATAGGTGTGGTTGACATCGAGCGCGGTCTTGTAGGGAGAGGGCAGGAGGCGCACATCCTCAAGCGGCAGGCTGGTGATTTTTTGCGGTGTCATATTGCCGGCAAAGCTGCGGCTTGAAAACAGTCCGAGCCCCGCGAAAGCCGCCGTCGCGGTTAAGATTTGGCGACGATTGCCGGTCAGATTGGCCATTTTACCCTCCAGTTGTCGGACAATTTGGTATACAATATACACTGAATTGCAAGTCCTAAAGCGCATACCCGCCGTAATCCGGCGGCGTTTTTGGGTGAAAAATATTTGCTTTTGACCGGATTTTTTTCGCAGAGCATATGAAAATCGCCCATCCTTTTATGATGGTTGCCTATGCGGTGGATATTTTTTGTAAAATAATACAATGTGTTATGAATTGCGGCGGATTTCGTTCCTATATATGGAATGCGTGCTGGGCCTACCCTTGACCTGTTGCATATTGGATACATTAAATTGTCATGTTATTAGATTTGTCACGATATTGCCGTATATCGTATAAAATATTTTGACGATCTCCATTTTTCATGTCCACATCGTGTCATCAGTTTATCAACGGGGAATACAGATGTTGACGACACGAGTGAGTAAAACCGTATTGCTGGCCGCCACCGGCATGGCCGCGGCCATGATCTGCGCGCCGGCCCTGGCGCAGGAAGCGTCCGGCACGCCGGAACCGACCGCCGCCGAAAAGGCTGCCACGGCCAAGGCCGAAGCCCAGAGCGACGAGGTCATTATCGTCAAGGGGCTGCGCAAGAGCCTGAAGACGGCGGTAGACCGTAAGCGCAATTCCAAGCAGATTGTTGATTCGATCGATGCCGAAGACGCCGGCAAGCTGCCGGACAATAACGTCATTGAAGCTCTGGCGCACGTCACCGGTGTTCAGATCACCCGCGCGCGTGGTGAAGGTGAAAGCCTGATGATCCGCGGTCAGGGCGATATCCAGACCACGCTCAACGGCGCCCCGAACGCTTCCGGCGCTGGCCGTACGGCTTCGCTTAACGACATTCCGGCCGAACTGCTGAAGTCGGTGCAGGTCTACAAGACCCGCAGCGCCGATCAGGTCGAAGGTGGTGTTGGTGGCACGGTCAACGTCGATCTGCGTCGTCCGCTGGACCTCAAGAAGGGATGGACTTTCGCCGGCAGCGTCCGCAATGTCTATGCCAATATCGGTAACACCGAGAGCCCCTACGCCTCGGCCCTGATCGCCAAGCGCTTCGATACCGGCATCGGCGAGATGGGCTTCCTGGTCAACCTGTCCTACCAGGAAAACAATTATAACGAACAGTATGTCACCAGTGAAACCCCGGCGCTGTTCTGGTGCTGCGGCACACAGTGGGACAGCGTGCCCAACAAGGACACTGACATCGCCATGTATCGCGCCCAGTACGGCGTCGAGTACGGCAAGGTCCGTCGTCCGGCGCTGAACGCCTCTTACCAGTGGCGCGTCAATGAACAGCTTGACTTCGTTTTGGAAGCCTCTTCGTTCAACTCAAAGGAAAACCGCTCCTACAGCGCCCTGAATACCCGCATGAAGGACAGCCCAGGTGTCCTGTCAAATATCGTTTACGGCCCGGATGGTCACACGATCATTTCGATGACGGAAACTGACCCGAATCTGACCGACACGAACATCCTGCCTGTCGGCCCGACTTCGCGTGATGACTTCAACAAGGCCACCAACAACCGCGTCAATTTCGAAGCGCATTGGCATAATGATCGTGCGACCGTGAATTTCGCCGTTTACCGCGATGAGAACACCTTCGACAACCAGTGGGTCACGCAAACCCTGCGCCTGAATGGTCTTACCGGCTTCAATGTCGATTTCAATTCCGACAAGATTGAAGGCGGCGGTCCTTACGTCGAATATATCGGCGCCGACCCTTCCAACCCTGACGACTATGGCGTCAAGGAATGGGAAGACGGCAAGGCGTTTGAAAACAGCAATGAAACTGTCTGGTCGGCTGACCTGACCTATCGTCTGAGCGACGACAAGTTCTTCCGTTCGGTCCAGATGGGCGTCCGCCATAGCGATCGCAACGTTGATCGTGCCTATGGCTATCGTTATGCTGGCTTCAACACGCCGCTGGCCATCGCCGACTTCCCCGGCGGCACAGGGCTGGAAGAAGTGCAGAGCGATACGGGCGGCGCGGCGACGCCGAGCTGGTACCGTATCTCGCGTGAAAGCCTGCTGGCCAATTATGATGCGATCCGTAACTATCTCTATACCGAGCGTGATTATGCGGGCGGTTCCGGCGACTGGAATAACGAGGTCGTCAATACCGAGCTGATGCAAGGCAGCTTCACGTCCACTGAAAAGACAGCAGCCATCTACGGCATTATTAATTACGGCTTCAAGGCCTGGAACATTCCGGTAGATGGTTCGATTGGTGTGCGTACGGTCCATACCTGGGGCGAAAGCATCTCCACTCAGCAGGCGGTCGGCAAGGCGCCGGATTATGCGGTCACGCCCACGCAGGTTGTGGCACCGTCTGACGGTACTGATGTCATGCCGAACGCCACGGCGATCGTTCACTTCACGCCGAAGGTGCAACTGCGCCTGGGCTACTCGGTCAATATCCAGCGCCCGAACTTCATCGACGCCAGCTCGTTTGTCTTCTATGACACCAACGGCTGTAACTGCGGCTGGGGCGGCAACCCCGATCTGAAGCCTTACAAGGAAACCAACTACGACGCTTCGCTCGAATACTATTTCGGCCGTGGTGGTGTCCTGTCGGCGGCGGTTTACGACAAGAAATCGGATGGGTTCATCGTCTATGGTGCCACCAATCAGGTCTTTGACGGCGTAACCTATCGCATTGGCCGCCCGGTCAACACGGATAAGGGGGAATACCAGGGCATCGAACTGACAGCTCAAGGCTTCTTCGACTTCCTGCCCTCACCGTGGAACAACTTCGGTGGCCAGGCGAACTTCACCTATAACAGCAAGGCCAATATCTACTACTCGCAGTACAATGGCTCGCCCATTACTCAGGAACAGATCGATACCATTCCGGGTATTTTCGATGCGCCGAACAACTCGAAAACGACCTATAACCTGATGCTGTACTACGAGACTTCGAAGGTCAGCGCCCGTATCTCCTATAACCACCGCGATTTGTGGCGTGCGGGCCTCGACGGTTACTCGGCGCTCGGCTACAGCACCTATTTCGCAGCGACTTCTCGACTAGATGCGGCTTTCGACTATACGCCGGTCAAGTGGATGACGATTGCCCTGGAAGGCACCAACCTTCTGAACGACAATTCGAACACCTATTACGGGGCCAATCATCTGATCCCGCAAGGCGTCCGTGTTGCCGCCCGCACCGTCCAACTCAGCGCGCGTTTCCGCTACTAAGCGGAAACCAGCCTTGGGCAAAAAAACCCCGCTGGTTCGCCAGCGGGGTTTTTTTTGTTCTGAACCTTAAAAACGTTTCGGGCCGCCGAGGAAGAACGATTTGAGTTGCGTCATTTCCTGCAGGTTGAGGTCGGTATTGAAAGCGCCCCGGATATGTTTGGGCAGGTGGCCGGTCGGATCGCCTTCAAAGACAAAGTAATCCATCATTTCCCGCCACGCCCTGCGCTGTTCGTCCGGCATGGCGCGGAAGGCCAGACCGGCGATATGCAGGGCGGCCATGGGGTCGACCAGATCGGGGCGGGCATCGTTCCACCAGTAATTGACCAGCATATTCAGCGGGCCGGTGGTCTGGACATGGTGCCACCACAGGGGCGGGATAAACAGGCCGTCGCCCGGTTCGAGGCGGGCAGTCAGGGCGTGGTTTCGTGCCTGATCGAGTTGCGGGTAACGCGTCGGATCGGGGGCTTCCAGAGAGGCCATGCTGATGGGGACGCCGGCCGGAGAGCGATCGAGCGGACCGGGATAGAGGTTCGCGGTCTGATCGGGCGGGAAGAGGGTGAAGACCTTCTCGCCCGCCACGTGGACGGCGATATTGCTGGTGTAATCGAAATGGGTCTGGGTGCGCAGGGTATTGCCGATCCACAGGCGTGGCCGCACGCCGGAATCCAGCAGGGGCATGTCGAGGTCCGGCGCCATGCCCGGCACGAAGCCATCGACCGGCTGGGCCTGGAGATAGACCGATTCATTTTGCGGCTGGCCTATGGTCGAGAGGCACCAGTCGATAATAAAGCTCAGCGGGCGGCCATAGGTCTTGTAGTTCAGGCCGGTCAGGTCATCATTATAGAAAAAGCGGCCTTCATGTTCTTTTGGCAGGACGGACGCCTTGACTGCGACACCCGTGTCGTACTGGCGCAGATAGTCGCCGAGGGCCTTGGGAGAGGCATTGGCGGCCGCTACGGCCGGCCAGTGAGTGGCGAGCCCCTTGAGGATGACTGGCTGGCCGGAATAACGATTTTCGGCATCGAAAACGGCGCGATTGATCTGCTCGATCACGCGGACGGATTGGCTCATGCCTTCACCAGGGCCGGAGAGTAGCAGGCTTTGGTGATATAGGCTTCGTGGCCGGGCATTGAATTGGCCAGTCCAGCCGTGCCTTCGCGGACGCGGTCCATCCGCCAGCGGAATTCATCCTCCGGCATCAGGTCGGCAACCGGGTGATAGGATTTCGGCATCAGCCCTTGCCCCGCCAGGACAGCGAACCAGCTCGCTTCCTTGAAGAGTTCGTTGGGTTTTACGAGAGAGAGATTGTGCTGCGCGAAGCTTTCCAGCCGTGCCTTCAGGCTGTCAGGGATGTCCATATGCTTGCAGTAGGCCCAGAAGGGCGTGTCCTCGCGCTCGGTCACTTTGTAGTGGGCGATCAGGAAATCCTTCACATCGTCATAGGCGAAGAACATCTCGGCGTTGAAGCTGTTGCGCAGACTGTCGGTAATGCGGTCGCGCGGAAAGAAGCGGATCAGTTTCATGATCGCTTCCTGCACCAGGTAGATGGAGGTCGATTCCAGAGGTTCAAGGAAGCCGCTGGCCAGGCCCATGGCGATGACATTGCGGTTCCACTGCTTTTTGCGGTGGCCGGTCGTGAAGCGAATGACGCGCGGCTGTCCTTGTGGCTTGCCATCCAGCCGTTGCAGGATCAGGTCCATGGCCTTGTCTTCCGAGAGGTGGGATTCGCAGAAGACATAACCATTGCCGGTGCGATGCTGGAGCGGGATGCGCCATTGCCAGCCGGCTTCACGGGCCGTGGACATGGTATAGGGCGTGATGCCGCTGATCTTATCACATGGCACAGCCACGGCGCGGTTGCACGGCAGCCATTGCGACCAGTCTTCGTAACCGGTTTTCAGGGTCTGCTCGATCAGCAGGCCCCTGAATCCAGAGCAGTCGATGAACAGATCGCCGGCGATGGTCTGGCCGCTTTCGAGCGTAACCGAGGCGATATCGCCGCTTTCCGGATGCTGGCTGACGCCGATGATCTTGCCCTCTTGCCGCACCACGCCGCGCGCCTCTGAGTAGCGGCGCAGGAATTTGGCATAGAGCGAGGCGTCGAAATGGAAGGCGTAGTTGACGTTGGGCGCCTTCGGATTGATCTCGCTCATGCGGCCGAAACGGTTCATGCGCGCGGCGATGGTCTGCGGATTGAACAGGCCGAAATCACCGTTCCCGCCTGCTAGATGATAGCGCATCCAGTAGTGGGTGAAGTTGACATTCATATCGACGCCATAGACGCCGAACGGGTGGAAATAGTCGCTGCCCTGGCGTTTCCAGTCGACGAAGCGGATGCCGAGCTTGAAGGAGGCGTTGGTTGCCTTCATGAACTCGTTCTCGTCAAGTTCGAGCAGCTTATTGAATTCCTGGATGGTGGGGATGGTGGCCTCGCCAACGCCGACCGTGCCGATCTCGTCCGACTCGATCAGGGTGAGGCTGTACTTTTGCGTACCGAAGACCTTGGAAAGCGCCGATGCCGCCATCCAGCCGGCCGTGCCGCCGCCCACAACCACGATCTTACGAATAGAGTCCGCCATTTTGTCCGCCTTATGCTTTGTCGTTTAAGGCTTATGGCCCTGCGGTGCGGATGTCAATTCTGCGGTATATCGTATAAAATATTTGACACATGTCCTAAAGCGTGCGGAATAATGTCGGACAATAATGACTGGGGGTTATGACATGCGGATAGCGACGATTTTGACCGTCTGTGCAGGTATTGCCTTGGCGGGGGCTGGGCATTCCGCCCTGGCCGAAACGGTTACGGTCAAGGTGCCAGGCACGGCCATGCCGTGGATCATCAAGAAGAAAAACCCCGACCTGCCTTATGGCAAGGCGGACGGCACGGCGCCGGCGGTGGCGCCGCTGAAACTGACAGCCGGCATGTCATTGCAGATGACGGCCACCGGCTCGACCACCACGGTGGCGGGCGGCGGCAGTTTCGATCCCGGCGGGCAGGCCGAGTTCATCTGTGACGATCATCTGGGTGGTTCGGGTATGCCGTTTCCCAGCATCTATATGAGCCACGGCTTCTATCCGGTGCATCTCAACGAACTGGTGGCCATCTTTACCGATGGCAAGGGCCGGAGGGTCAAGTCGCCGTTTCCGGTCGGCACCGGCCTGACCATTACCGTGCCGGAAGGCGCGGAGGCGATCCAGTTCGGCCTGAATGACGATATCTACGCTGACAACAGCGGCGAAATCGACGTGACTATCACCCCGGCGGCGGCACAATAACTCAGAAACGGCGAGATTTCTCCATGCGTCCTTTGTCCTTTGCGCTTGCCGGCGGCATTTCGCTGCTGGCCCTGTCCACCATTGCCCGCGCGGAAATCGCGCCGATCGCCGAACGTTATGCGACGGCGGAAGCTTATTTGGCGGGCAAGACCGCTGAACTGGTCACCGATCTCGACCTGCGCGCCCGGTTCGTGGCCGGCGGCGCCAAGGTGCTTTATCGTCATGGCACGAAAGGGCAGGGAACAATCACTCTGGCCGATGCCGCCACGGGCCAGACCACGGAACTGACGACTGAGGCCGCCTTGCAGCCGCTGCTGACGCCGGTAATGGGCGCGGATGCCAAGGGGCCGTTCGATGTCTCGCCGGAAGACTATGACGCCGACAAGCGCATCCTGACGCTCAATTCCGGTGGCAAGAAACTGATCTATAACATGGCGGCCAATACGGTCACCGTCGCACCGGTCGAGACGAAGGCCGCCGACGAGGGCGTGGTCTCGCCGGATGGCCTCTACAAGGTGATCCACAAGGGTTACGACCTGGCCCTGGTCGAGATCGCTACGGCTAAGGAAACGGCCCTGACCGGCGACGGCAATTATGATCAGCGCTATGGCATGAACTATCCGATGTTCGCTGACATGGTCGAGGCCAATACCGAAACCCCGCCGATGCCGGTCAGCGTGCAGTGGTCGCCGGATTCGAAGCAGATTCTGACCTACCGTCTGGACCGCAACGGCAGCTATATCTGGCATGGCGTCCAGCCCAATCCGCCGGGCAGCCAGTTGCCGCGCCATTTCGACTATGTTTACCCGACCGCCGGCGCCGAGAAGGTGCCGCAGTTCGTGCCGGTGGTGATCGATGTGGCGGCCGCGCTCAAGGGCACCGTGGCGCCCAAGGTGCTGAACGTCCCTTCAGACTCCATGCTGTGGCCGGGCGATCCGAATTTCGGCTGGAACAAGGACAAGATCATCTACCAGTGGACCAAGCGCGGTTATGGAGAACTGGCCCAGTATGAGATCGACCCGGTCCGCAATGTGGCGACTGTCAAGGTGCGCGAAGCGGTCAAGCCGCTGGTCACGGTCACCTCGTCCTCGATCCGCCCCGTCCCGGAACTGGATGGTAGCCTGGTCATTTCCGAGCGCACCGGCTGGGCGCAGCTCTATTTCGTCGGCAAGGCCGATAAGCCCGAAGGCGGCAAGGCGCTGACAAGGGGCAACTGGGAAGTTACCGATATCGTCCGCGTCGACGACAAGGCGAAGTCGCTGCTGATCACCGGCATCGGCCGCGAGGCTGGCGTCAATCCGTACTTCTCCAGCCTCTACAGCCTGACGCTCGACGGCGCAATCCGCAACCTGACGCCGGAACCGCTCGACCACGACGTCAGCGTGTCGGAAGATGGCAAGACCTTCATCGACCGTATGTCTAGCCCGACCGTACCGACCCGCACCCTGCTGCGCAGCACAACCGACGGCCATATCATCGCTGAACTTGGCAAGGCTGATCCGTCGGCCCTGCTGGCCAGCGGCTTTACCCCGCCGGAGCCTTTCAGCACCCTGGCCGATGACGGCAAGACCATGCTTTACGGCATGATCTTCCGGCCGAAGAATTTCGATGCCACCCGCAGCTATCCGGTGATCGAATATGTCTATACCGGCCCGACGACGCATGTGATTGCCGAAGGCTATGGCCGCAATATCCGCAATCCGGCCGAGGGCATGGCGCAGCTTGGCGCCATCGTGGTTGAAATCGATGCGCGCGGCACCTCGCAGCGCGGTCAGGCTTTCCGCCTGCCGGCCTATCAGAACCTCGGCGAGGTCGGCCTGGATGACCATATCTGGGTGCTGAAGGCAATGAAGGCGAAGTACAGCTATTTCGACCTCGATCGTGTCGGCGTGTTCGGCCATTCGGCCGGCGGTTATGACGCCGCGCGCTTCATCCTGCGCCGGCCGGATTTCTACAAGGTGGCGGTGGCCAATTCGGGCAATCAGGATGAGCGTCTCGACAAGGCCTGGTGGCCGGAAGTCACCATGGGCATCGCCGATGACGCGACCTGGGAGAAGAACTCCAACATTCCGGTGGCCAAGAACCTCAAGGGCCATCTGCTGCTGACCCATGGCGATATCGACGACAATGTGCCGGTGGCGGCGACCCTGCGCCTCGATGCGGCCCTGGTGGCGGCCAACAAGCCGCACGAGCTGGTCATCTTCGCCAACCGCACACACAACTCGATCGGGCCCTACTACTGGCGCAAGCACATGGACTTTTTCACCCAGTACCTGCTGGACGAGACGCCACCGGCGTTCTAAGCGCCGGCGGCAGCCGTCAGTAGTCTTGCACCGTGGGCCGGAAGAGGATTTCGTTGATATCGACATCCTCAGGCTGGCTGATGGCGAAGGCGACGCATCTGGCAAAGGAATCGGCCGGAATGGCCCATTTGTCATAACGGCCGCGGACGGCGGCGGCCATATCCGGTTCGGTGACGCTGGCCGGCAGTTCGGTATCCACCGCCCCCGGCGATATGACGGTCGAGCGGATATTGTAGGGCTTCACCTCCTGGCGCAGGCCCTCCGAAATGGCGCGGACCGCGTGCTTGGTGGCGGCATAGACCACGCCGCCGGGGCCGACCTTATGGCCGGCCACCGAAGACACATTGATGATCTGGCCGCTCTTCTGCGCCTGCATGTGGGGCAGGGCGGCGGCGATGCCATAAAGCACGCCCTTGATATTGACGTCGATCATCTGATCCCATTCATCGATCCTCAAGCGATCGAGCAGGGATTGCGGCATGATGCCGGCATTGTTGATGATCACATCGATGCGGCCATGCAGCGCGATCGCCCGGTCGACGAGGGCCCGGACCTGATCGGCCTGGGTGACATCCATCTGCACGATGGCGCCTTCGGGCAGGCCAAGCTCCGCGGCCAGGGCTTGCAAGCGGTCGAGGCGGCGCGCGCCTAACACGACCCTGGCGCCTTGTTCGCTGAGCAGCCGGGCGGTGGCTTCGCCCAGTCCGCTGGAGGCGCCGGTAATGACGACGACCTTGTTGATTATGCCTTGTGTCATGGGGAAACTCCTCAGCGTCCAACGCGCTGTTGCAGATGTTGCGGATAACGGGCGCCCTGAACCTCGATAGCGGACAGAGCGGTATTGATGGTTGTGAGGTCGCTTGCGGTTAATTGGATATGGGCTGCCGCGATGTTTCCCTCAAGCCGGTGCCGTTTGGTGGTGCCGGGGATCGGAACAATCCACGGCTTTTGCGCCAGCAGCCAGGCCAGGGCGATCTGGGCCGGTGTCGCCTGCTTGCCGGCGGCGATATGGCTGATGGCGTCCACCAGGGTCTGGTTGGCACGGCGCATGTCGACGGCGAAGCGCGGTACGACGTTGCGGAAATCATCGGCGGCGAATTGCGTATCGGCGGTGATGGCGCCGGTCAGGAAACCCTTGCCCAATGGACTGAACGGCACGAAGCCGATGCCCGGTTCTTCGAGGACCGGCATGACCGTGGTTTCAGGTTCGCGCCACCACAGCGAATATTCGCTTTGCAGGGCGGCGACCGGCTGAACGGCATGAGCGCGGCGGATGCTGTCGGCGCCGGCTTCGGACAGGCCGAAATGCCGGACCTTGCCCTCAATGATGAGGTCTTTCACCGTCCCGGCCACGTCTTCCATCGGCACGTTCGGATCGACGCGATGCTGATAAAGCAGGTCGATCTGATCGGTACGCAGGCGCTTCAGTGCGGCTTCGGTGACGGCGCGGATATTTTCCGGCCGACTGTCCAGCCCCTTGGCGACTTCGCCGCCGGCAAAGCCGAACTTGGTGGCGATAACAACCTGCTCGCGCACAGGCTGGAGGGCTTCGCCGAGCACCTCTTCATTGAGACAGGGACCGTAAGCTTCGGCGGTGTCGAAGAAAGTGAAGCCCAGATCCAAGGCGTGGCGGATCAGGGCGATGGCGTTGCCGCGTTCAGTGGCTGGCCCATATCCATAGCTGAGCCCCATGCAGCCGAGGCCGAGGGCGGAAACTTCCAGGCCGGTGCGGCCGAGTGTACGTTTTTGCATTGTCTTAATCTTCCTGAATTTCGGCGAGATAATCAGCATCGCTGACCCGTTCCAGCCAGGTCACGGGCGAGCCGTCGAGCGTTTCGGTAATGGCGATATGACTCATGGCGTCCGTTGAGGTGGCGCCGTGCCAGTGACGCCGGCCGCAGGGGCACGAGACGACATCGCCGGCGCGGATTTCTTGTTTCGGGCCGCTTTCGCATTGCGTCCAGCCGATGCCGGACATGACGATCAGGTTCTGGCCGAGCGGATGGGTGTGCCAGGCGGTTCGGGCGCCGGGCTGGAAGGTCACCAGCGCGCCGTTGACGCGGGCGCCTTCCAATGCGGGAAACAAGGGCTCTATGGTGCCCGCCCTTTTCAGGTTACCATCTCTATTACCCAAGTCGCCGCCAGCAATCGCCTGCTTTTGCCCTTCTGGTTGACGTCTTGAGATACCGGCCATAGGTTACAGCCTCCAACAGGAGGTAGTCATGTTCAAGCGTCTGTTGTCTGTGTTCGCGGCCAGTCTGGCCCTAGTTGGCTGGAGCAGTATCGCCCACGCGGCGGGATGCGGGATTGGCGGGGCAGGGACGACGCAAAGCATTGCCATCGGCCATACCGGGCGGTCGATGCGGGTTCATATGCCGGCTGGCGCGAGTGGCGCACCACTGCCGTTGTTGTTTCTGTTTCATGGCAGCACCGGCACGGGCGCGGGGATGCTGCGCAACTCGCATCTGGAGGACACCTCCGATCGCCACGATTTTATCCTGGTGGCGCCTGATGGCGGTATTCCGGTCGATGGCGGCGGTTTTGTCTGGAATATCCCCGGCGTGCCGACGGTCACCGGCCAGATTCCGACGAAAGATGATGCCGATGATGTCGCCTTTGTCGGGCAGGCCATTGACTGGCTGGTGGGGCAGGGCTGCGTGGACGCTAGCCGCGTCTACGCCACCGGCCTTTCCGGTGGCGGACGTATGACGTCCTGGCTCGGCTGCGTTGATGCTGACCGCTTCGCCGCCATCGCGCCGGTGGTGGGCTTGCGCGCCGGCAATCCTTTGAAGAGCGATCCGCAAACGCCCGATCCGGCCACCTGTAAGCCCTCACGGCCAATGCCGGTGATCTCTTTCGCCGGTGACAAGGACACGACCAATCCGATCGAGGGCGGTGGCTCGGGCTATTGGCAATATACCATGCACGCCGCCGAACAGAGATGGGCGCAACTGAACGGCTGCACGGCCGCGCCGACCACGCAATGGGTGGCCACTGGCGTCTATGAGGAGCGTTACAGCGGCTGCCGCGATGGCGCTGATGTGACGGGCCGGATCACGGTCGGCGGCACACACACCTGGCTGGCCGACAATGAGGCCATGTGGACGTTTTTGTCTCAACATCGCCGCCAGGACTGACTTCGGGCTTCGCAGATCAATACCTATCCGGCAGCATACTTGCAAAATCGTATAATTTATATTTGACGCGCGGCGCGAACAGTGGTTTAAATTAGTCAGTCAATTAGCCTCCACCATTCCTCCCTGGAAAGGCGCGCTGTTGGCGAACGTCTTTGCGTCGTTCTGTATGGATGGATTGAATTTCGTCCGGCCTGCCAGAGGTTCTCCGGCCTTTCCGCGCAGGTTTCCGGACGACGTGCTTGACGTCTCTGATCTGGTTCCGGATCACCCTTTCCGATGTCCGCCCCGGTCTCACTCCCGTGACCGGCCTCGCGCATCGGGACAAACTTTCAGACGCCTGTCGCTACGGTCCCCCCTCCGCGACAGGCGTTTTTTTATGCGCTTTTCGCCGTCTTTTCCGTTTCGAACTGCTTGCGCAGGTCATCGAGCGTCATGGCGATATGCTGGCGCATCAGGGCCGAGACCTCATCCGACCTGCCGGCCGACCATAGCTCCAGCAGGGCGGAATGTTCATTATGGGCGCGGTCGTCACGCCCGGCCGGTTCCAGATGTTTACCGACATAGCGTTCGCAGATGATATTCAGGCGCTCGATGATCTGGATGGTGACCTGGCGGTGCAGCGGGCGGATCAGCGCCATGTGGAAAGCGCGGTTCAGCCGGCCCACCTGGGTCTTGTCGCCGCTAACCGCCACATCCAGTTCATCGAGCGCGGCGCGGGCGGCTTTCCTGTCGGCGTCCGTTGCCACCTTGGCGGCTTCGCCCACGGCATCGGGTTCGAGCTTCAGGCGCAGGGCATAGACCTCTTCGACCTCGTCGGCATTCAGCGGCCGCACGAAGAAGCCGCGATTGGCCTGGGAAATGAGCAGCCCTTCCTGCTCCAGGCGGGCGAGGGCCTCGCGCAGGGGAATCTTGCTGACCCCCAGTTCGGCGGCCAGTGCGTCCTGGCGGATGGCGGTATCCACCGGGATCCGGCCGGAAATGATGCGGTCGCGGACCAGCGAGAAAATCTGCTCGGAGAGGGTTTGAACCACGATGGACATGAGAGGCGCCCCGAATCTTTGCGTTTATAAGTTATACCGGCAGTAAGGCATTCCTTTTGGCCCCTGACAAGTCCATCCACGGTTGTTTGGTTTTGTTTCACAGCTATCGGGGTGGCGTTTTAGCCATTTATTGCTATTGTCAGACTATTGTATACCGTATAACGCTTATGTGGGCGAATAATCTGACAAAAGAGGCCATTGATGACCCGGAAATCTACCAAGCTTCAACACGGCCTTACCTCCCTGGCCTGCGCCCTGCCGCTGCTGATGGCCTGCGCACACGCCGAGGGTAATTGGCAGACGGTCCATTCGGCCGGCAACCCGATCATATCCGACGGCCAGAACTTCACGACCGATCCGGCGCCGCTGGTGGCCGATGGCAAACTCTATATCCTGACTGGCCGCGATACCGCGGCGCCCGGCGTCAATGACTTCATCATGCCGGAATGGCAGATGTTGGAGACGGAAGATCCAGCCTCGCACACCTGGAAGTATAATCCGCATTTCGTGCGCCCGGAAGCCGTTTTCAAATGGGCGACGCCGGCGCGCGCCTATGCCGGTCAGATCGTGCAGGGGCCGGACAAGCGCTATTACATGTACGCGCCGGTCGTGGAGGCCGGCAGTAAGAACAAAGACCCGTTCGCCATCGGCGTGGCGGTCTCCGATACCCCGACGGGCCCGTGGACCGACGCCCATCCCGCCGGGCCGATCGTCTCGCAATCCTACCCGGTGAAGAACGACATTGAAAACATCGACCCGACCGTGCTGGTCGATGACGATGGCCGCATCTATCTCTACTGGGGCACGTTCGGCCGTCTCAAAGCGGTCGAATTGGAAAATGACATGGTCACCTTCAAGGGCCAGCCGGTCGATATCCACGGCCTGAAGGGTTTCTTCGAGGCGCCCTGGCTGTTCAAGCGCAACGGCACCTATTACCTGATGTATGCCGGCAATGCCGCCGGGCCGGAATCCGACTGCACCGAGGCGGTCTATTATGCCTGCCAGGCCTATGGCACGGCCAGGTCACCGCTCGGCCCCTGGACCTATCAGGGCGTGCTGCTCGATCCGGTGTCCTCTACCACCTCGCATGGCGGCATCGTGCGGTACAAAGGCAAGTGGTATCTGGCCTATCACAATGCTGATGCGCCGGGCGGCGACCATTTCCGCCGCAGCGTCTCGATCGACGAAGTGACCTGGGACGACAGCATCACCCCGGCCCTGATCGACAAGGTGATCCCGACCCATCCGCCGGCACCGCCGCCTGCGCCTACGCGCAATATTGCCCCGGCCGCGCGCATCGTCGCCTCCAATTCGCCGGTGCCGGTGCAGTACTGGATCAAGGCGCTCAATGATGGCAAGGTTCATGAAAACCCGCTACCGCCCGATACCTGGGGCACCTGGTCGCCGAACAATCCGGCGCAGCAGTGGGTGGTCTATCAGTGGGAACAGCCCCTGAAATTCAACGGCTCGCGCATCCGTTTCTGGAACGACCAGCCGGCGGGCTCCGGCGTCGGCGTGGCGGCGCCGAAAGCCTGGCATCTCGAATACTGGAAGGAGCAAAAATGGCTCCCGGTGCCCAATGCCAGCGGCTACGGCACCTCGACGGACGCCTTCAATGACGTGACTTTCGATACGGTGGAAACGCGCTGCCTGCGCGCCGTCTTCGACGCCTCGACCGATGGTAAGACCTACGCCGCCGTCGCCGCCCAGGAATGGGAGGCGCTCTATCCGAAGCCGGTTCTGGTCGAGCCGGCGGACACGGATATTCCGGCGTCACCGGTCTGTGCCGCCGAATAACGACTTAGAAACAATCAAAAAGAAGAAATGCCATGTCCAGGAAATTTATCGCCGAAACCCATTTTTGCAAGGCTGAGTGCGGCTGCAATGCCGTCAGCCGCCGCAGCGTATTCGCTGGTGCCGCCGGTGTAGCCCTGATCGGCGCCTCCGGCTTTGCCTTTGCGGCGCGCGCTAACGAAACATCCGTCAACCTGGCGAAAGTCGCCACCCCGTCAGCCTCCTTCCATTCGGGGGACACCCGCGTGGCGGCCCTGAACGACGGCCACACGCCCGCCAATTCTGCCGACGCTGAAAAAGGCATGTACGGCAACTGGCCCAGGACCGGCGCCGAATGGGTGCAGTATGACTGGAGCCAGCCGGTGAGCCTCAACAAGGTCGCCGTTTACTGGTGGGTGGACGGGCAGGGGGTTGGCGCGCCGAAAGCCTGCCGCGTGCTTTACTGGGACGGCAAGACGTTCGTGCCGGTCACAAACATCAATGGCCTGGGCGTGACGAAGGACGCCTTCAACATCACCACTTTCGATACCGTGAAGACCGACAAGCTGCGTCTGGAAATCGTTTCGGACGGCACGCTGTCCACCGGTATTCTGGAATGGCAGGTATGGAGCGTCGGGCCCGTGCCGGCCTTTGCCCCGGTCGTGGCGGCGGGCATTGACCGTACGGTCGTCATGGGCGGCAAGACCTGGCTGATGGGCAAGACGGATACATTGACCGCTGGCGATACGGGAAGCCTGTGGCGCAAGGTCTCCGGCCCCGGCGATGTCACCTTCGCCGACGCCCTGTCGCCCGAAACCACCGCCACCGTCTCGGCGCCGGGCACCTATGTGCTGGAACTGACCGCCCATGCCGGCGGCCAGGTGTCAAGCTCGCGCCTGCGTCTGAACGCACAGGCCGCCCCGCCGCCGCAGCGTCTCGATGTCGTCTACACGAAGAAATACACCATCGATAGCCCGCTGTGGAATGCGCGCGCAAAGGCGCTGATCGTCAACTGGATTCCGCATGTCATCGACTATTGCGAGCGTACCGACCTCAAGATTGGCAATGGCGGCATCGACAATTTCATCGAGGCCGGTAAGGCCAACCGTGGCGAACCGCATGGGCCGCACAAGGGCTATGTCTTCTCCAACGCCTGGGTGGTCGAAAACGTCGAGGCCATGTGCATCGCCCTGATGGTCGATCCGAAGGGCGAT
The DNA here is from genome assembly GCF_900100255.1 of Asticcacaulis taihuensis. Lineage (GTDB taxonomy): Bacteria > Pseudomonadota > Alphaproteobacteria > Caulobacterales > Caulobacteraceae > Asticcacaulis > Asticcacaulis taihuensis. Next base: position 77,949 of record NZ_FMTS01000003.1, read on the forward strand.
ACCGAGATGATCAAGGCGCAGGACAAGATGCGCGCCACGCTGGAGCGCTGGATTCCGATCATCCTGGCGGCTCAGGAAAGTGATGGCTACCTGCAAACCGCCAAGACCCTGGCGGCGCCCGGCGAATGGGACGAGCGCTGGTCACCCGATCATCGCGGCAATCACGAAGGCTATATCGCTGGTTACTTCATCGAATCGGCCATCAACCACTACACCCTGACCAATGGCCAGGATCTGCGCCTCTATAACGCCGCCAAGAAACTGGCCGATTGCTGGGTGGCCAATATCGGGCCGGGCAAGAAGGAATGGTTCGACGGCCACCAGGAGATGGAGCAGGCGCTTGTCCGTTTCGGCCGCTTCGTCAATGACGAGGAGGGCAACGGCCGTGGCGATTCCTATATCGCTTTGGCCAAGTTCCTGCTGGAATCGCGCCGCGGCGGTCAGGAATATGACCAGAGCCACCTGCCGCCGGTCAAACAGTATGAGGCCGTGGGCCACGCCGTGCGTGCCGTCTACTTCTATTCCGGCATGGCCGACATCGCCGCCGAAACCGGCGATGTCGACTACCAGAGCGCGGTCGCCTCGCTGTGGGACAATATGGTCAACCGCAAATATTACGTCACCGGCGGCATTGGGTCGGGCGAGACCTCGGAAGGCTTCGGGCCGGACTACTCTTTGCGCAACGGCGCCTATTGCGAATCCTGTTCGAGCTGCGGCCTGATCTTCTTCCAGTACAAGATGAACCTGGCCTATCACGACGCCAAATATGCCGATCTCTACGAGCAGACCATGTATAATGCCCTGCTCGGAGGAATCGATCTGGATGGGAAGAGCTTCTGCTACACCAATCCGCTGGTCAATACCGAGCGCACCCTGTGGCACGTCTGTCCGTGCTGCGTCGCCAATATCCCGCGCACGCTGCTGATGATCCCGACCTGGACCTATGTGAAGGACGCGCAGGGGTTATATGTCAATATGTTCGTCGGATCGACCATCACGGTCGAGAAGGTGGCCGGTACCGATGTGGAGATGGTGCAGAAGACCGACTATCCGTGGAATGGCCAGGTGACGATCACCGTCAATCCGAAAGAAGCCAAGACCTTCGCGCTGCGCGTCCGTATCCCCGACCGCACCACCAGCGAACTCTATACCACCGTTCCGGTGGTGAAGGGCGTCAAGGTCTTCAAGGTCAATGGCAGGGCGGTGACGCCGCGGATCGTCAAGGGCTATGCCGTCGTTGAACGCGAATGGAAGGCCGGCGACACCATCGAACTGGAACTGCCGATGGCGCCGCAGCGTATCTACGCCGATCCGAAGATCGAGGCCGATCGCGGCCTGGTGGCGCTGGGCTATGGGCCGCTGGTCTATAATGTTGAACTGGCCGACCAGACAAGCATCACCCAACCGCTGGGCAAAGCCGCACTCAAGGCCGAATGGAAGCCTGACCTGCTGGGCGGCATCATGGCCCTGAGCGGCAAGTGGGCCGATGGTTCGGCCATGCTGGCCGTGCCCAACTATGCCCGCATGAATCGCATCGGCGGTCCTGAAGAAATCGGTGCCGGCGATGTCGATTACGCACCGGGCACGGAGCAGGCGTCACTCGCCGAGGTCGGTCCGCGCCGGCACTTCACCGGATTGCAATCCCAGGTGTGGATCAGGCAGGCGTAAGCCGGCCTGATCAGCCCGCATCATTGCATGGCATTCAGCTACCACCGAATGTGGCGATAACGTGACAGTGTGTCAAACTTTGCATTTTGTGTATCGTATACGGTAGTAAATATACTTGACCTATTGTAGCCTCGACCCACAAACTTAAAAAAGAGGGTCAGGTTATGAAATTATCGTCGCTTCGCGGCTCACTTACCTATTGCTCGGTGCTGGCACTGAGCATGGCGGCCTTTACCGCCGCCGGCGCTTTCGCGCAGGAGACATCCGATAAGGACAAGGCCAGTGATGACAAGGCGTCCGACACCACCGAAGTTGTGGTCACCGGTTCGCGAATCCGCCACAAGGGCGCGGCCAGCGCCACACCGACCACGGTCATCAATGCCGAAGCCATCCGCAAGTCGGGCGCCCGCCAGGTGGCTGATCTTGTCAACCAGATGCCGGCCCTGGTGATCAGCCAGAGCGACCAGACCTCCAACGCCAACCGCGACAAGGATTCCATGGACCAGGGCCATCCGGGCCTGAATGCGCTTGACCTGCGCGGCCTTGGCACCAAGCGGACGCTTGTTCTGGTCAATGGCCGCCGCCATGTGCCCGGCGCGCCCGGCACCTCGGCGGTCGATATCAGCACCATTCCCGGTGGCCTGATCGAGCGCGTCGAAATCATCACCGGCGGCGCCTCGGCGCAATACGGCGCCGACGCCGTGGCCGGCGTGGCCAACTTCATCCTGAAGAAGAACTACCAGGGGCTGGACGCCAATATCCGTTACGGCAATTCGACCTATGGCGATATGCCGAGCTATGACGCCGATATCCTGTGGGGCAAGAATTTCGCCGGTGGCAAGGCCAATATCACTCTTTTCGGCACCTATGGCCAGTCGAACGGCGTGGTGGCCGGCCAGGATCGCCCCTCGACCTCGCGCGGCAATCCGTGGTGGGCCCGACCGAATTCGTCGGTGCCCTATACCGTGCTCGATGACCAGCACAGCCTGCAATATTCGCCGCGCGCCGTCGTCCTGCTGGGCTCTAAGCCCTATGTCTTCAATGACGATGGCACCATGCGCGATCCGATTCTCGGCACGGCGGGGCTGATCTCGACCCTGACTCCGGCCCAAATGGCCCTGAACTCCAGCGTCGCCCAACTCGTCACCAACAGCGGCGGTGAATTCGACGGCCGCTATGACAACTGGCTGCTGTCGGTGCCGAGCGACCGCTTCATCACCCACGGCACCTTCGGCTATCAGTTCAACGAAAACATGCGTTATTTCCTTGAACTGGACTACGCCACCAACAAGTCGCACGGCGAATACGGCCTGTGGTGGGAAGGCGGCACCAACAAGCTGTGGGACGGCAACCCGTTCATCACGCCGGAAATCATCGCGGCCAATGGTGGGCAGGGTTTCCCGGATGGCCTGTCCTTCGTGCGCAATTTCCCCGAATTCGGCAAGTCGCGTTCCAACTATCGCCGCGAACTCAAGCAGGTGGTGACCGGCTTCGAAGGTGAACTACCGGCCCTGTTCCGCGAACATGACTGGGCCTGGTCGACCTATATTTCCTACGGCAAGACCGAGGAAACCGTCCAGGACTTCAACAACACCTCCAACGAGCGCTACATGCGCGCTCTGGATGCTGTCACGGGGCCGGGCGGGACGCCGATCTGCTGGGTCAATTCCGACGCCGATACCTCGAACGACGATCCGGCCTGTGTGCCTTTGAACCCGTTCAAGCCCGCGACGCAGGACGTCATCAACTACCTGCAATTCGATTCCAGCCCGATGACCACCTCGCTCGAGCAGTATGTCTGGTCGGGTTACATGACCGGCGGCCTGTTCACCCTGCCGGCCGGCGAGGTCCAGGTGGCACTGGGCGCCGAATACCGCCGAGAAGCCAACAATATCGGCGCGCGTGACGAGTATAACCCCGACAGCCCGAACTATGTCCCCGATTATGGCGTGGTCGAAACCCCGCTGAAGGGCGAGTTCGACGTCAAGGAAGTCTTCGCCGAACTGAGCGTGCCGATCCTGAAGGATCTGCCGTTCGCGTACCGCCTGACCGCCGACGCCGCCGTGCGGACCGCCGACTATTCGACCGCCGGCAAGACGACGGCCGAAAAGTACGGCCTGCAATGGGCGCCGATCCGCGATGTCCGCTTCCGCACCACCTACGGCAAGGCCGTGCGCGCGCCAAACATCAGCGAAGTCTTCACCGCTTCGTCGATCAGCGGTCAGTGGCTCAGCGACCCCTGCAACTACTGGAACCTGCCCAATCGCGCCGACAAGACACAATATACCGCCGCCAACTGCGCCGCGGTCATGCCGGCCAACAAGAACGACTACTGGCTGTGGCTGGATGTCAACAAGAAGGGCAATCCGGACCTGAAGGTCGAGACGGCCAAGACCCTGACGCTCGGCGTGGTGCTGCAACCGCGTTTCATGAAGAATTTCAGCGCCACGGTCGATTATTATGACATCGACATGAGCAATGTCATTTCGTCGGTCGAGCCGCAGACCATCATCAACAAGTGCATGGACGCGCCGACGCTCGACAATAATTACTGCGATCTGGTTGTCCGCGATCCGGTGACCAATAACCTGGTCTCGGTCATCAAGCAGAACATCAACCTGGCGCGCCGCAAAACCAGCGGCATCGATACCGAAATCGACTATTCGGTTAATCTCGCCTCATGGGGGTGGGGCAGCAATGCCGGCACCCTGTCGATCAACAGCATCTGGACACGCCTGTTCGAGAACAAGTACACGCCCGATCCGGATAACCCCGACAGCGTCACCGATACGGTCGGCATTTTCGGCTTCCCGAAGCTGAAGGGCCGCACCTCGTTCAACTACAGCCGCGACAAGCTGTCCTTCGGCTGGACCTCGCGCTTCTATTCGGGGATGCGCCAGACGGTGACCATCACGCCGGAATCCTACGCGCCCTACAAGACCAAGCCGATAGCCTATGATGATCTCTATGTCTCGTACTGGGTGAAGCCGAACATGAACCTGAGCGCCGGGCTTTCCAATGCGCTCAATAAGCAGCCGCCCCGTTATCCGGGCGCGGAAGCCGGCGGCGCCTATTTCGGTGACGAAGGCTGGCAGGCCGGGGTTTATGATGTGATCGGCCGCACCGGCTGGATCAATCTGCGCTTCACGCGCTGATAACAAAATGCGCTAACAAAACCCCCGGCATCCTGGATGCCGGGGGTTTTTGCTATTTGGGGAGAGGTGCATGGGTCAGGCAAGGGGTGGGCCTTGCCGGATGGTCCGCCTGGCAGGCTTTTTCCGCCCGGTAGGCGAAAAAGGCGCTCAGCAGCCACCACCAGACGGCGATGCAGACGGCAACACTTGCCAAAAAGACCCAGCCCCGAAAAGAAATGCGTGCGGTCATTGCACCTTTAATCCCTATGTTCTGGCAAATAGGCGGGTTTCTGAAAAAGATGTTATTGCGCCTCTGAGGGGATAAGAAAGATGATTAATACTTCCTTTAACGCCTCAGTGGGGAATAAGTCCCATCATGCTGTATGTGCGTCAATAGAGATAAGATAGTTAACTGTGAAAAGTGGCCATCTCTGGTCTAAATGCTGTTGAAATTAACTATAGTCGTTCAGGCTTAGGTTTCGAGCCGGGTAATGTCTGCGCGTTAAAGTGTCTTTTGCATGACAATGTGTGCGATCATCACTTCCTCAAAAACGTCGCCCACGGCCACGTAGCCATTCCGGGCATAGAAGGGCTGGACGCTGACACGGGCGGCCAGACTGATGCGCGTCTTGCCGACGGCGCGTGTCTCGGTCTCGGCCGCGGCGAGCAGGGCGGCGCCCACGCCCTTGCCCTGGCTGTCGGGATCGACCGCCATCTGGCGCAGCCTGAGCGTCGTGTCGTCATGAGCAGTCAGAAGTAGCGTGCCGATCAGGTCTTCGTTTTCAAAAGCGGCGAGGTGGATGTCACCGGCCTCGCCGGCCAGTTGCGCCGAGGTGAAGTCCAGGCCGAGCGGGGTGCGCAGGACGGCGCGGCGCAGGTTGACGGCAGCGGCATAATCGGCGGAACCGTGGGGAATGCGGCGAACAGTGAGAGACATGCGGAAATCCTGTAACAATAGCGACTGTAATGATCGGCAATTTATAAAATCCGGGGCGGCCCGGCATGGTTTTATATATATTCCCTCCCTAATGCTCCCCATATTGATGAAGACATGCGCCGCCAGCGGAGAAAAGCCATGAAAAACCTTGCGAAACTGACCTGCCTGACTGCGGTTTCGGCACTCATTCTGCTCGGCGCCTGCTCGCCAAAGCCGGACGCCGATGACGTCGCGGCCTCGCAAGCCTCCGAATCGGCGGCCATGTCGATCACGGCGGCCGAGGCGGCCTCTCAGGCAGTGGCCGAGGCCATGACCAGCGTGGACGCCACCGGCTATGTCGGCAAATGGACCGGACCGGAAGGCACCGCCATGACCATCACCCCGGCCGGCAGCGAGTACGAGGTGATGATTACCAATCTGGATGGGCCGCGCACCTTTACCGGCACGCTGGAAGGCGACGGCATCCACATCACCCGCGACGCCACGCCGCTGGTCATTCACAAGGGCGATGGCCAGGCCACGGGCATGAAGTGGCTGGCCGACAAACATGACTGCCTCGTGGTCGCGGCCAATGAAGGATTCTGCAAGGATTAGTCATTTGCCGCCGGGGGCGGCTTAGGTTAGGCGGACAGAGGCGGTATGGAATTCGTCAAGAAGGCGTAAGGGGCAATGAAGCGTCGCGTGCAGTCGATCGTGGTTTTGGCGCTGGCCGTCGCCCAGATTGCGACCGCGCGCCTGATGGAGGCACTCGGCATCGGCGAGCCGATCCAGATGCAGACGGCGCTGGTCTCCCATCCCCTGGTGCCTTATCGCACGGCCTATCTGCTGACGGGCGTGATCTATGCCTTTGCCCTGATAGCCGCCATCTGGCAGGTACTGCCGCGCCAGAAGGAAAGCGTGGCGCTGGAAACGGTGGACTGGAATTTCATCGTCCTCTGGCTGGTCAATTCGCTGTGGCAGATGTGGGTATCGGCGATCGGTCTGGAATGGATCAGCTTCTGCCTGATCGCCGTGGCGGTCTTTGCCGGATTGAATGGTCTGCTGAAATTGCGTCATGAACTGAAACTGTCGCGGAAGGAAAAGCTGCTGGTGGCCGGACCGCTGGCCTTGGTAACGGGCTGGCTGACCGCCGCCTGTGTCGTCAACTTTACCTCGGCCATGATCTGGACCGGTTTCGGCCTCGATGCCGGAAATGCCGCCGTGTCGGTCATCTTCCTGATCGCCCTGATCGCCTTTGGCGGCTGGATGGTTTACCGCACGGGCAACAGTCTCTATGCGGCGGGGCTGGCCTGGGCGCTCTTCTGGGTGCTGATCGCTAACCAGAGCCGCGACCATGAACCGGCCATGGTGGCTGTCGCCGCCATCGGCCTGGCCCTGGTGGTGGGGATACGGCTCTATCTGCTGTGGCGCAAGCCGCAGGCGCTGGCGGCCTGACCATGCAGGTTTTACCGGCGACAGAGGATGACAAGGCCGAATGGCTGCCGTTGTGGCGTGCCTATCTCGATTTCTACAAACAGGCGCTGGATGACGAGATCACCGACCTGACCTTTGCGCGTGCGCTGGAATCCGGCGAAAACCTGAACCTGCTCGTGGTCAAAAGTGAAGGCCGGATCATCGGCTTCGCCACCTATGTGCTGCACCGCTCAAGCTGGGCGCGTGACTGGTATTGCTATCTCGAAGACCTGTTCGTGGCCGAAGACCAGCGCGGCAGGGGCGTGGCGCGGGCCTTGATCGCTGCCGTGGCCGAAGCCGGCAAGGCGAAGGGCGCCGAACGGCTGTACTGGGTCACGGATGAGGCCAATAAAACCGCCCAGGCGCTGTATGAAAAACTGGCGACGAAGACCGATTTCATTCAGTTCCGCCGCGATTTGTAATCATTTCAGGGCGGATTCGAGCGCCGACTGAAAGACCGCCGGCTGGTCGAGCATGATGAAGTGCCGGCTGTTGTCGATGCGGTGGAACGTCATGTTCGGTTTGGTGGCGTAATTGGCCTGGTAGGTCGCCTCGGTGGTGGTGGCGTCTTCACCAGCGGCGACCGGATAAATCAGCACGGTCGGTGTATTGATTGCCGCCAGATCCGGGCGCAGGTCGATGGTCATGTCTTCATAAAAACTTTCGGCCAGAACGCGGCGGTCGGAGGTCATTGACCAGTCGAGCAGTTTCGCCTGATTGTCCGGATCAGTGACCAGCCGTGCCGTGCCCGCGGCCTGCTGGGCTCTGAAGGCATCGGCAGGGGCGGCGACCATGCCGTCACGCATCGCGGCGGCCTGCGGGCGGACCATATCCACCGTCGCGGTCGGGCTGAAAATGACGCCGACATAGGGCAGGGTGTCGACAATGACCAGCTTGCCGGTGTCCTCCGGATGGGCCTTCGCCAGCATCAGGGCCATCAGTCCGCCGAGCGAATGACCGACCACGACCGGCTTTTGCAGATGACTGGCCTTGATATAGGCGTCTATGGCCTCGACTGACGGCGCAAGGATTTCGCCGTCCGTATTTGCGCCGGCCGGCTCACCGGCGAAACCAGCCAGGTTAAGCACATGCAGGCGATAATGGCCTTTCAGATGCATCACCGTATCGTCCCAGACCGCACCGGACGAGGCGAGGCCGGGGATCAGGATGATATCCGGGCCTTGGCCACTGACCGTCACTGAAAAGCGGGCCGAGGCGGCATCGGGGAAGGGCGTGGCGGCTCTGGAATGATTGGCGGTCAGGGCCGCGATAATACCGACGATAATGGCGATCAGCGCCATAGGGCGGTTGAAAATGCCGCTCCTGCGGCGATCGGGGCAGTTGAATTCGGACATGGGATTACCTCAGTATGGCGTTGAAGAGCGCGGTGAACAGCGAAATGAAGACGCGAACCAGATGATGCCCCGGCTCGACCAGCAGAAGGGCGTAGACGCCCGTGCCGAGGATGACTGTGGCGACCTGGAGGCGGTACAGGTTGCGGGCAAGGGGGGAGCGCGTACGCTCCGAAGGGATGCGCAGGGGCATAGGAAATGCCTTTATGGATTGAGGTTTAGCGGTAGGGGTTCTGGAAGATCGCCTCGACCGGCAGGTCGAAAACGGCGGAAATCTTGTAGGCGAGATCGAGCGACGGCGAGTGCTTGTCGGTTTCCAGGGCGATGACGGCCTGGCGGGAGACGCCCAGTTGATTGGCGAGATCGGCCTGGGTCAGGCCCTTTTCGGTACGCAGTTCACGCAGGTTTTGTTTCATGAGGCTTTCCTCAGGATGAGGCTGGTGATGCCGAACAGGCCCCAGAAGAGCGGATAGACGAGATAGAGCGAAAAATGATGCGCGCCGGCATTGTTTTCCATAAAGCCCCAGGCGGTGCAGATGAAAAGGGTCAGGCCGGTGGCGATGATGAAGCGCCTGACGAGCACCGCCCGCAGGTATTCATCCACGCGTTCGATATAGGCGAGGAAGGTCAGGATGGTGCCGCCGATCGGCAAGGCGGGCAGTACGGCGAGGGCGTAAAGCAGCGGTCCGGTAGGCGCCTGGGCTTGTATCAGGGTGATCGAGCCAAATAGGGCGGCGGCATAGAGCACCATCCAGATGGCCATGCCGGTGGAATAGCGGGCGGCGGGAGATTTCAGGTTCATGAATCGGTTTCCAGATAGAGTGAAGGGCATTACCGGTGTAAGGCTGACCTTACATCACGCGAATGTAATGTCAACCTGACATCGTGAAAAAATGTCAGGTTTTCCTTACATTTTATTTGGTCCCTTATTGGTCTCTATGTGGATAGAACCAAGTGGGGCTTGGCAGAGGCGGCAAGCTATGAGACTGTATCCTGAAATAAAATCAGGGGGCGCAGGTGGCAGCCGAAATACTCAAGTTTGAAAAACGCGAACAGCCGAAAGTTGAGACACCAAAGGCGAAGCGCTTCGAGGCACTGGATATCCTGCGCGGCCTGTTCATCATCGGCATGTTGCTGGCCAATAATGCCGGCGACTGGTCGCACATCTGGGCGCCGTTCGATCACGCCGAATGGCACGGTTTCACCATGACCGATCTGGTGTTCCCCGGTTTCATGGTCTGCGTCGGGATTTCGATGACGCTTTCTATGAGCCGGCGGATCGGCGAGGGCGGTAAGGGTGAAATGGCGGTCCATGTGGTGCGCCGGGCCGCTATACTGATTGCCATCGGCCTGTTCCTCAACCTGCTGCCGCATTTCGATTTCGCCCACTGGCGCTATCCGGGCGTATTGCAACGGATCGGCCTGTGCTACGGGCTGGCCTCGGGGCTGGTCCTGCTGCACAGCCATATCGAAGGCGGCAGGCTGGTGCTCCATGCCCGGCCGCTGGCCATTTGGGCCGCCGGACTGATCCTGGGTTATGCCGTCGTCCTGAAATTCGTGCCGGTGCCGGGCTACGGCCTTGGCGATTCCTTCGGGCCGGAAGGTTCGTGGCCGGCCTATATCGACCGCATCATCCCTGGCATCCAGCACATCTACCAGGGCGGCACCAATGAAGCCGGTCAGGTGGTCTATGATCCCGAAGGCCTGCTTTCCACCTTCCCGGCGATTTTCAATATCCTGGCGGGGCTCCTGATCGGTCTGCTGATCCAGAAGCAGACCCCGGCGAAGGCGGTCGGCAGCGTGGCCCTGGCCGGGCTGATGCTGGTGATTGCCGCCCTGGCGATGGACAGCCAGATTCCGATCATCAAGAAGCTGTGGACCTCGTCCTTCGCGCTTTTGACCAGTGGACTGGCCATGATTCTCCTCTCCGGCCTCATGCTGGTCATGGACCGAATGGGGCATACGAAATGGGCCATGCCGATCCGCGTCTTCGGCACCAATGCGATCCTGGCCTATGTCTTCGCCTGGCTGTTTTCGGTCTTCCTCGATGTCACCGGCCTGGCGGGCATGGTCATCCGCTGGATGCACAGTGTGATCGCCGATCCATACGCCATGTCGTTCCTGTTCGCGCTGGGCGTCCTCGTCATCTGCTGGATGTTCATTCTGCCGTTTTATCTCAGGAAGATATTCCTCAAGATATAGCGGATATCACCAGACGCGAAAAAGGCGCGCTTTCCTGTGGAGAGCGCGCCTTTTTCATTCCACCACGGGTTCAGGGCAGTTTGGCGCTGTCCATGACCGCTTTTACATTGGCCAGACTGGCATCGTAATAGTGCTCTTCCGGCGCGATATAGACGATGTAATAGCTCAGGCCCTTGTCGGAAACCGCCTGGGCCAGACCGCGCATATTCAGCCCATCGGTGGTACGGGCGGTGAATTCAAAGCGCACCCCGCGGGTATTGCCTATAGTCACCGGCTGCGGATTGCGCGTCTCAACCTTCTGGTAATCGAGTTCGCTGACCGAGGCGGCGACAAATTCCATCTGCTCGGAAAGCGACATGCCGGCCTTGCCGCGCGGCGCGATGTGGTTCTTGTTGTCGCCCAGCATTATGTTGATCATCAGCGGATCGCTGGAACTGAGGCCATCCGACACATAAAGACGGTTAAGCAAAACGCCGTCGATCGACAGGATGCGCACCTTTTCGGCGCGGCGGTAAAACAGCTTCGAGACATCGGTCCAGTTGCGATCCAGCGTCACATTATAGGCGCTGGCGATGGTCAGTTTGCCGGCGGGAGCAAGCGGCGGCGCCGAGGCGCAGGCGGTCAGCAGTGTGGCGGCCAGAGCAGCAGTTGCGCTCAGCTTGAGCGTGGTCTTGATGGTCATGTGGTTCCCCCTGAAGATGATGCGGCCGGCGCGGTTTCAGCCGGTGTGGCGTTAATGCTCGGCGGTGTGGTTGTCGGCGCCTCGGTCGGTGTGATGACGGGCGCGGGGCGCAGATCTTTCGACAGGGTGTCGATCTGGTCCTGCACCATCCAGGCATCCTGGGCATCGGGCGCCAGCGCGATATAGTGCTTGAAGGCATCCACTGCCTCGATATTCATGCCGAAGTGGCGGTAAACATCCCCCAGTTGCCGCCAGGTTTCCTTTGGCGCGTCGGGGTTTTCAAGCGCGGCCTTGTAGGAGGTTATGGCGTTTTCCATGTCAGACCCCTCCGCCCCGCGCTTGCCGCGCAGGCGCAGGGCCTCGCCCTTGTAGAAGTTGAGCAGGCCGGGATCGAGGCCGTCACGGCTCAGGCGGCCGATGATATAGAGGGTTTGGCCATAATCCTGGCGGCGCAGATCGTCCTTCAGCCAGGCGCCGAGCCAGGGGCGTATGTGATCACGATAGGCTGCGCGTGCCGCCTTGGAGTCTTCGGGGGAGCGGAAGGACGCCTTGCCGCCATTAAGGCTGAGGTCGCGGGCGTTGAGCGCGGTGATGCGGTCGGCCTCCAGCGGATGGTCGCCGAAGACATTGATGCGCGAGGGCGAGCGGCGGACCTTTTCATAGTCGGAGGCGGCCGTTTCATTGAGCCGTTCGCGCCACAGGTCGGCCGCGCTGCCGGTATAGTAGTTTGCCGCGCGGGCATAGATCAGGCCATAGGCATCGGCCTGGGCCTCCATATCGCGCGAATAGTTCATCAGGGCGGCGATGGTGCCGAGATAGGTCAGGTTGACCAGTCCGCTGGTGACATTATTGATGTCGCGTATGGCCGAATAGGAGTTGGCATTGAGCGATGCGCCCAGTGCCACGGCACTGAGCAGGATGCTGGCGGCGAGGGCGGCGTTCTGACCGTCCTTCATCGCCTGGTATTGCCGCATGACGTGCGAGTGGCGGAAGTGCCCGGATTCATGGCCGAGCACGAAGGCGAGGTCGTCCTCGGTCTCGCAGCGCAGCAGCAGGCCGGTCCACACCTCGGTATAGCCAGTGGCGGCCATGCTGGCATTGAAGAACGGGCGATCCATGACATAGAGCCGCACATCACCGGAAAACGGACCAGCGACCCGTGTCAGCACGCCGCCGATATAGGCTTCAAGCGCCGGATCGGTGTCGCGTTCGCCAGAGGTCCGGGCGTCATGCTCGACCTTGGCGGTTTCGGCCCAGATACCGGCTTCAAGGCTGTTCGGCACCGGTTTCTGGCCGGGCTGGCGTTCGGGGGAATCATTGCCGAGATTGACGACAAGAGGGGGCGCGTCGGTTTGCGCCTGCACCGCGAAGGGGAGGGCGATCGACAGGGCCACACCGGTAAGCAGCACCGCCCGCAGGCTTTTCAGGGCTGACATTGCGTGGGCCTAGAGCGGCAGGTTGGCGGTCAGGGTATTGACCGCGTCGGCGGCACCCTCGGCCTCACGGATATCGGTGCCGGCAGGCACGATCATGAAATTGTACCATACCACCTGGCCGGTTTTCAGGTCGACCAGCGACGCCTGAATGGTCTGGCCGCCCATGGGCATGGCGGCGCCGAGCATGGCCATGCCCACCATCATGGCGGCGCGGCCGCCGCTCGAATAGCTGCCCTTGACGCGGACGAACAGGGCGTAGGCCGGGGGCGTTTCAGGTGCGGCATCGATCGGAATCAGCGTGGTGACGCCGTCGCCCAGTGTCCAGTCAAAGCCCGTCTTGGTGGGCAGGCGATAGGTGACGATCTGATTAAGGGAGATCGAATCGATGACCGCGTCGTTGAGTTTCAGCATCTGGATGGCGCGCGTGTCCTCGGTGGCGGCCAGATCGACGGTTGCGGGCTTGTACTTGCGGTTGGCCAGAACCGTGGTCAGGCTGGCGCCAATAAACTTGCCTGCGGATTTCGACCATTCTTCCTTGGGGTCCTGCGAGCCGCCGGCGGTCAACAGGGAGAGCGACACTTCCGGCTGGACAATGAGGACCGGCGTATCGGCGGCCGGCTTGGTGATCTTGACATAGGTCACTGGCGCTTCGGCTTGGGCCGGCGATAGCACGGCAGACGAAATGGCAAGCGCGAGCAGGCTCGCCGCGATGGTGCGGTACATTGGAAAACTCCCCCCATGAATCAATAAAATCGTTTCAATACATACGTCTAGTACAGTGTAACGATTTTCATGACTCATATCGTGTTCCCGAAATTCCGGCAAGTGGGATTGTGACGGCGCTGACATATCTATTGCGGACGGGTGTATTAGACTCTATAGTACTGACCGGTCAGTACTATAGAGAAGTCGTAAGGATGGAAAAAACTGTTCGCCGCCGCGCCGCACCGGAAGTGCGCCAGGCCGATATTCTCGATGCCGCGTTGGCGGAATTCGCCCGCCATGGCTTTGAAGGTGCGCGCATGGAGGACGTGGCGCGGGCGGCGAAGGTCTCAAAAGGCACGGTCTATCTCTATTATCCCACCAAGCAGGCTTTGTTTGAGGCGCTGGTGAGGCGAGATATCGCCCCGCGCGTTGAACTGGCCTCGACCTTTCTGAAGGGCTATGACGGCCCGCTGGAGCCGGCCCTGATGCGTATGGTCGAAATGGCGGCCATGGCGATCGAGGCGGGCCGGCTGCCGGTCTACCCCAAGCTTTTGATCGCCGAAGCGCAGCGCTTCCCGGAACTGGCGGCTTTTTATCGCCGTGAGGTCGTGCAGAAGATGCTGGGGGCGCTCACTGGCCTGTTTCAGCGGGCGCTGGATCGTGGGGAAATCTCCGGCATCGAAGCCGATATGGCGGCCCATTTGGTGATCGCCCCGGTGCTGAAATCCGCGCTGTGGGCGCTGGTTTTTGCCGATAGCGATGAGAAACCGTTTCCGCCATTGCCTTATCTGCAAACCCATGTCCGCGTCTTCCTGAAGGGCCTCGATCATGCGTAATCTTCTGCTGCTGAGTACATGTCTTGTGCTGGTATCCTGTCAGTCGAAACCGGCCGATAGCTACAGCGGCTATATCGAGAGCCAGACGGTCAGCATCAATGCGCCGCAATCGGGCTGGTTGTCGGCTGTCAATGTTGATCGCGGTGATGCGGTGAGTGAAGGCGAGGCGCTTTTCCGGCTCGATGCTACTCAGCAAGAGCATGCCCTGAGCGGTGCCGAGAACCGGGCCGAAGCCGCTCAGGCGCAGGCGGCTGATCTGGCCAAGGGCGCGCGTGAAGCCGATATCGCGCCGTTGCTAGCCCAGCGCATCCAGGCGCAAAGCCAGCTCGATCTCGCCCGCGCCAATCAGGCGAGATACGCGCAACTGGAGCCGAAGGGATATGTTTCGGCGGCGCAGATGGATAGCTTGCGGGCAGCGACGAAATCGGCTCAGGCGCAATTGGTCAATATTGATAAACTGATCGGCGAGAAGCGCCTGGCCTCGCGCGAGGACCAGCAAAGGGCCGCTCAGGCCCAGGCGGCGGCGGCCAGTGCCGATGTCGCCGGGGCGCAATATACGGTCGATGATCGTGATGTGAAGGCGCGACTGACAGGCCAGGTGGATGAGCGTCTGCGTGAGCCGGGCGAGTTCGTGGCGGCGGGCGCGGCGGTTCTGACCGTGCGGCCGAAGGGACGGGAGTTTGTGCGGTTTTATGTGCCGCAGGCGGACCTCAGCAAGTTCAGGGTAGGGAGCGTGGTGCATGTCGGCTGCGATGGCTGTACGGGGCAGACGGCGAGGGTGCGTTTTATCTCACCGGAAGCCGAATTTACCCCGCCGGTGATCTACAGCGTGAAGGAGCGTCAGAAACTGATGTTCCTGATCGAGGCGACACCGGAAAAGCCCGAAGCGCTGCATGCTGGTCAGCCGGTGGATGTGAAGCTGTGAGGGAAAGGGAAGCAAGAAACCCCACCACCATCTGCGCTTCGCTTGATGGTCCCCCTCCCTACCAAAGGTGGGGAGGTATAATCTCTTGTACCTCCCCGGCTATGCCGGGGAGGGGGACCGACGCACTCTTGCGCGTTGGTGGTGGGGTTTCTTGCTTTCTTGTGAGGGCACTATGAGCGACACCGAATGCGCCCCAAAAGACCTCGCCATCGATGTCCGTGGCCTGACCAAGTCTTTCGGCAAGCTCAAGGTCGTAAACAGTGTCGATATCCGAATGCCGCGCGGCCAGGTCTGGGGCTTTCTGGGGCCTAACGGCTCCGGCAAGACAACCACCATCCGTATGCTCTGCGGCCTGCTGAAACCGGATGCCGGTGAAGGCACCTGCCTGGGCTTTGATATCCTGAAAGAAAGCCGCGAGATCAAGAACCAGGTCGGGTACATGACACAGAAATTTTCCTACTGGGAAGACTTGTCGATCCGTGAAAATCTGGAATTTGTGGCCAATCTCTATGACCTCAAGAAAAAGAAACAGGTCGTTGATAAAACTCTGGAAACGCTTGGTTTAAGTTCGCGCCAGAAACAACTGGCCGGCACGCTTTCCGGCGGCTGGAAGCAGCGCCTGGCCCTGGCCGCCTGCACCCTGCACAATCCGAAAATGCTGATGCTCGATGAGCCGACCGCCGGTGTCGATCCGCAGGCGCGGCGCGATTTCTGGGACCAGATCCACCGCCTGTCATCTGAAGGCATGACCGTGCTGGTCTCGACCCACTATATGGACGAAGCCGAGCGCTGCGATCAGATCGCCTATATCGCCTACGGCAACCTGATGGCGCAGGGGCGGGTGGAGGACATTATCGACCAGTCGGGCCTCTATACCTTTATCGCCGAAGGGGTTGGCGTGCGCGAATTGATGGAGCGGCTGCGCGGCCAGCCTGGCGCCGATCACGTCGCCTATTTCGGCAACGCCCTGCATGTCAGCGGCGGCGATTTGGACGCGCTGAAACGTCTGGTCGCGGCGCATCAGGCGGCTGGTATCAAATGGCGCCAGGAACGGCCCAATCTGGAGGACGTCTTCATTCACCTGATGGGGCAATCCAAAGATAACTCTGTGGCGGTGTAATATGAGCGCATTACGGCGCATTGGCGCCATACTGACCAAGGAATTCATCCAGATGCGGCGCGACCGGCTGACCTCGGCCATCATGGTCGTCATGCCGATCATGCAACTGATCCTGTTCGGTTTCGCCATCAATTCCGATCCGCGCCACCTGCCGACCCTGCTGTATCTGGAGGACCGTTCGGCCATTGTGAGATCGCTGACAGCGGGCCTGCAAAACTCCAGCTATTTCGACATCCAGGGCGAGGTGCAGAGCGCCGAAGCGGGGACAAAAGCGCTGCAATCGGGCGAGGCGGCCTTTGTCATTACCGTGCCCGCCGGCTTCACGCGCGAAATGCTGCGCGGTGACCGGCCGCAATTGCTGATCGAGGCCGATGCCTCAGACCCCTCGGCGGCCAGCAATGCCGTGGGGATGATCCAGCAAATCACGCAATCGGCTTTGAAGCAGGATTTGAAGGGAGAGTGGGCGTCGCTGGCGCAAGCGCCGCCACCGGTCGATATCGTCATCCACCGCATGTATAATCCGGAAGGCATATCGCAGTACAATATCGTGCCCGGCCTGCTCGGCGTCATCCTGACCATGACCATGGTGATGATCACCTCCATCGCCATGACGCGCGAAACCGAGCGCGGCAATATGGAAAACCTGCTGGCCATGCCGGCGCGGCCGTGGGAGGTGATGGCCGGCAAGATCGTTCCCTATATCGGCGTCGGAATCGTGCAAACGGCTATTGTTCTGCTGGCCTCGACCTTCGTCTTCGGTGTGCCCTTCCTCGGATCAGTCTGGCTGCTGTCGCTGGGCGTCGGGTTATTCATAATCGCCAACCTGGCCGTGGGCTTCACCTTCTCGACCGTGGCGCGCTCGCAGATGCAGGCCATGCAGATGACCTTCTTCTTCTTCCTGCCGTCGATCATGCTGTCGGGCTTCATGTTTCCGTTCCGCGGAATGCCGGCCTGGGCGCAGGGGATCGGACAGATTTTCCCGCTGACCCACTTCCTGCGCGTGGTGCGCGGCGTGATGCTGAAAGGCTCGGACTTCGCCGCCATGTGGCCAAATATCTGGCCGATGCTGATCTTTATCGCCGTGGCGACGACGGTTGCGATGGCGAGATATCGGTCCACACTCGACTGATACTTATCCACGCTTCTCGACTTGACTCTTTCCTTGCGTAAGAACAAAATAAGAACATTGATGCTCGGAGATATGCCCATGTCATGGTTCTGCGAAACGCAGTTGAGGGATTTGCCGGCCGGCTGCCGGATCATGATCACCTGCGAGAAATGCGGTCAGCAGCGCGCGGAATCGGTACGGCAACTGGTCAATGAGGCACGTGTGGGGGCCATGTATCTCGACCTGATCGAATGGGCCTTCAGTTGCGCCGATTTCCATTGCGGCGGTAGTGTATCGTTCGGTATTTTCACGCCGGTGAAATTAAGTCATGAGGTTCCTGCCATATTATTGCGGGCATGAGGGGTGTTATTGTCACGCCGCATCTTATCTGACTTCAGATCTTAGGAATTTATAGCCGTGTCCCTTGAAACCTGGTGCCTGTATTTCGCCGCCGTCTTCCTGCTGAGCGGCACGCCGGGGCCGAACATGCTCCATGTCCTGTCGCGCAGCGTACGTTTCGGTTTTCGCCGCTCCACCGCTGCCATGGCCGGATGCGGGCTGGCCGTGGTTGTGGCCCTGATCGCATCGGCGGCCGGACTGGCGGCGGTGCTGACGGCGTCACCCCTGCTGTTTGAGATCATTCGCTATGCCGGTGTGGCCTATCTGGTCTGGCTTGGCATTAAAGCTTGGCTGGACAAGGGGGAAGATACGGGGCCTCGCCCGGACGGCACGCTGGCCGGCCTGTCGAGCCTGGCCCTGTTTCGTGGTGGCTTCCTGGTCAGTATCACCAATCCGAAACTGCTGCTGTTCGCGGCGGCTTTCCTGCCGCAGTTCATCAATCAATCGGCGGCGAAATTCCCGCAGTTCGCCATCCTGATCGTGACCTTCGCGGCGATCGAGACCTTCTGGTACGCCATGTATGGCCTGGGCGGCCAGAAACTGGCCGGCTACCTCAGGAAGCCGGCGCTCAACAGGCTGTTCAACCGGCTGACCGGCACCTTGTTCTTCGGGTTTGGTTTCATGCTGCTAAAAGCCAAACACTAGGCTTATCGGGCGACCGGCAGTCCGGCCATCGCCCAGGCGCGCAGGCCGCCGGCGAGGTGGTCATGGATATCGATCCCCGCCGCCTGGCATTGCAGGGCGGCAGTCACTGAGCGAACGCCGCCGGCACAGGACAGCACCATATACTTGCCTTCAGCCGAGGGCAGGGCGGAGGGATCGAGTGTCGACAGCGGATAGTTGACGGCGCCTTCGATGCGGGCATCGGCAAACTCGTGCGGCTCGCGCACATCTACCAGCAGGATTTCATCGGCGGCCAGGGCGGCGCTGACCTCTTCGGGCGTCATATTGCGGATCGGTGTGGACATGGCAGGGCCTTTCAAAATGGACCACCTAAATATTACCTGCGCGGTTCAGGCGCAATGACCAGGTTCGGAGTTCAGATCAAACCGTGGAAAATTTGAGAAAAAGCCAGATCCAATGTCGGGTAGCGAAACAGGTAGCCTGTTTCCAGTGCGCGCTTGGGCACGACCTTCTGGCCACGCAGCAGAATGGTTTCCGCCATCTCGCCAAGTCCCATCTTTAACGCAAAACCTGGAAGCGGCAATATGGCCGGGCGGTGCATAGTGCGTCCGAGCAAGCGGATGAAGTCCTTATGACGTAAAGGTTGAGGCGCCGTCGCATTTACCGGCCCGTCGATTCGGGCGTTGATAATGTGGGCTATCAGACCGCAGGCATCATAGATATGAATCCATGACATCCATTGCCGGCCATGTCCCATTGGCCCGCCTATACCGAATTCGGACGGGAACAGCATTTGCGCCAATGCGCCGCCCTCCAGCGCCATGACGAGGCCAAGGCGCAAATAACTGACTTTTACGCCGTAACTGGCCACCTGCCCGGCGCAGTTTTCCCATTGCCTGCAAAGATCGCTGGCCAGGTCGGGCTTGCCTCCGCTGCTGCTTTCATCGAATTCCAATATTTCGCTGTGGCCGTAATAGCCGACCGCCGAGGCATTGATCAGGTGTCGCGGCTTTTCTTTTGCCACCGCGATCCAGTCTGCAAGAGCCTGCGTCAGCTTGAGACGGCTGTCGTACATCGCCTGCTTCTTTGCTCTCGTCCAAAAGCCATCACTCAGCGATTCCCCGGCCAGATTAACGATAATATCGACAGTGCGCAGATCCTCCAACCGGTCGATGAGTGTGACACGGCCGCTGAATTGTGCAGCTTTCGCTTTGTCACGGGTGAGGATAGTAATATCGTGGCCGTCATTGATCAGGGCCTGGCCAAGCCGCCGGCCGATCAGGCCTGTACCGCCGGTGATGAGGATGCGCTGGCGGGGGACTTCGAGATGCAGGACAGGCGGACTTTCCACCACCTTGAAGCGCTTTGAACGTGAATAGTCGAATAAAGCCCAGGCCAATACGCCCAAGGCGAAAATGCTCATGACCCAAGACCATATGTCATGGAAGACAACATGAAAGCCGGTGGGCAGGGCGCTCCAGCGCATCATTTCCGGCGCCAGCAAAGCCAGGATGATACCATAATTGATGGCGAGGATCGTATGCGTGATGCGTTCACTGGCCGGCAATTTCCGTGTGCGGTCCTCGATAACGAAATCCCAAAGTGTCAGCCCGATTTCACCGAGCAGCATGGCCGCGAAAAGACAGGAGAGCCATCCGCCCCACGACAGCCAACCGAGCGAGAAGAAGATGACGGCGTAAAAGAAGTTTCGTACGCCATGAATCCACAATTCCTGCGCGGCTTGGGGTTTCCACGGCAGGCGCTCGGTGAATTCATGGTGATAAAGCGTGTCGAAGGCACCAAGACAGCCCTGAATCGTCATGATGATAAGGAGGGTATTCATGGAGTGACCTCGCGGAATAAACCAGTCTGGTAGAAGGTGCGGCCCAACTGATGATGGTCCATCGATATCGTGAATCGGAAATCGCCGCCGCCGAGGTCGGTGTGGATGACATGGGTCTGGCCAGGAGAAAGCCAATGTGGCAATGGGATTTGTATGCCGGCGACTTCCCAGAAATAGCGCTCGCTGATGAAATGCAAAGCGCCGTCCTTTGCGAACACGCCCAGCCTCATGCCAAAGCCCATCCCGACATATTCGCAAAGCTGGCCTTTCGCATTTTCGCGCTTCGCGGAAATGACGGTGAAAGGGCGAGCGAAACCATAGGTGCGCTGCCACCAGACGCCACCACCATCGCGCTGTGTCAGCAGAACCTGCATGGCGATATTACACCCGCGATGGGCCGCCAGTGGATTGCCAATCAGGCGCGTCAGTTGCGCAAATAGCCAGCCGGCCGACGAGCAATGGACAACTTCCATTACGCCCTTGTAAAGGACAGGCTTTTCCGGTTCGCGCGCGAAACGTGCACGGACAGCGGGATGCAGGCGGTACCAGTTGGCCCCCAGCAACCGTGGCAATAGTCCTGCCTCATCCCCGAAGCTTTCATGACTTTTGCATACAGCCTGCATCACACTCCCCTTGGTCTGTCAGACCACATTAGCCTTGACCAGCAGAGCGGAATGCTCTACGATTAGCTAATAAACGAATTGTTAGCGGGGCAAATTCGTTTAGTCAATAGCCTAATTATCTAAATGTAGTTTCGCGGCTTTCTGGTGATAACATGCGTATGGTCAAAACCTTTGAGGCCCTGGCTTCGGAACCAAGATTGAAAATCCTGGCCTATCTGTCGAAAGCGACGATGACGGCGGGTGAGATCGCCGAACGCTTCGACATGGCCAAACCGTCGCTCTCCAAGCATCTGAGCATTCTCGAAAATGCCGGCCTGATCACCGGCGTCAAGAAGGGCAAGTTCATTCATTACAGCATCATCCAGGACCATATCGTCAATTCGCTGGATGGATATCTTCAGGAGGTCTGCCCGACGCGCAAGCCCCTGCGCGAGGAAAGCGCTGCCAAGGCGAAGGGCGAGGCGGAAGGCTAGTTTCAGCCGATATTCGACAGTATTGCGGCAATACATGCCACGAACAAAGCGATCGCAACCGCTGGCACCCAATAGGCCGCTCTTTGCTTTTTGAAGGCGAACAGGATGGGCGAGGCTATCTGTGCGATCAGGACGGCCGGGATGCCGATAAAATACGACATCATGTAAATGTGCTGGAGCAGATCACGGTGATCTTGCGGCCAGTGGGCAAAACCCATTCCCAGTGGTGACATATACCAGACCAGCGCCAAGCAAAGAGCCAACGCCAAGCTGACGATGAAATACAGAATGTAAGGAAAGAACTGATAAGCCTTGGTCAAATTCACCTCCCATCTGTGATAATTCACTATAGCAAATCTCTTAACCCATCCACCTGCGACAGCCTGACGCGCGGCAGGATGCGCAGGTTACCCATATAAAATTTGTGGATATAAGACGCCATCACCTCAGCAAGAAGGAACATGGCTGTCATGACACGTAATCTCAAATCTATCGCCGCTGTAAGCGCACTCGCCTTGGTCGCCACTGCCGGCGTTACCCACGCAACCGACTTCAAACCGAAGCAGAAAGGCACCTTCGTCGTCGCGGCCCGCGTGACGACGGTGGCGCCCGATGAAAGCGGCGACATCAAGACGGCGGCGGGCGCGGATTCCGGCCTCAGTGTCGATGTCAATAACAGCACCGTGCCGACGCTCGGCTTTACCTACTTCTTCACCGACCATGTGGCGGTTGAGGGCATTCTCGGCACCTCGAAGCATCAGATCAAGGCCGTTGGGCCATCCACCGATGTCGAGGTTCACGAAACCTGGGTGCTGCCGCCGGTGGTGACCCTGCAATATCACTTCAATCCGGCCGGCAAGGTCAGCCCCTATGTCGGTGCCGGCGTCAACTATATGGACTGGTATGGCGGCAAGGACCAGAACGGCTTCAAGGTCAGGCTCAAGAGCGGCGCCGGCACGGCGCTACAGGCCGGCGTCGATGTGGCGCTGCAAGGCCCGTGGTCGCTCAATCTCGACGTCAAGAAGGTCTTCTACAAGACCGACGCGAAGATCAATGACGGTGCACTGGTTTCCAAGGTCAAGCTCGATCCCGTGGTCGCCTCCGTGGGCATTGCCTACCGCTTCTGATCCGTTTCCCGAGTGTCCCCCGACTGCGGCGGTCCTGTTCGAGCAGGCTGCCGCTTTTTTATGGATAAAGCGAAATTCATCTGACAAAACATCATGGATAGCGCTAACATGATGCGGAACCATAATAATCAGGAGCAGGAAATGATGGGCAAACGTCTTTGGGCGGCGATTCTGGCGGGCACCCTGATCTCCATAGGCGGTCTGGCGCGGGCCGAATCTTACGACTGGAAAACCATTCCCTTTGAAGGCGGCGGCTTTGTCGATGGCTTTCTCTATCACCCGAAATCGCCCGGCATTCTCTATGCCCGTACTGATGTCGGCGGCATGTATCGCTTTGATTTCGCTCGTAAAAGCTGGGTGCCGCTGATGGATGGCTTCGGCCGGGACGATTGGGACTGTTTCGGCATTATGACCATGGCGGTCGATCCGAATAATCCGGACCGGCTCTATGCCACTTGCGGGCTTTACCTGAGCGACCGTGTGCCGGATGGCGCGGTGGTGCGCTCGGAGGACCAGGGCGCGACGTGGCAGGTCACGCGACTGCCGGGCATCAAGCTCGGCGGCAATGCCATGGGGCGCGGCACAGGTGAACGCCTCCAGGTCGATCCGACGGATGGCGATACCGTGTGGCTCGGCACTAACCAGGATGGCCTGTGGGTCAGTCATGATCGCGGCCGGAGCTTTACGCGCTCTGCTTATGCGCAAAAATCCGTCACGACTGTGCTGATCAGCGGCCAAACCCTCTATATCGGCTCCGGCGAGGTGGGTGAGGGGCTTTTCCGCAGTAGCGATGGCGGCAAGACTTTTGCGGCCGTGCCGGGCTCGCCGAAAATGATCCCGCACCAGATTGCGATGGGGCAGGACGGTACGCTCTATGTCACCTTCAGCGATAATCTCGGCCCGCATGGCGTGACAGGTGGCGCGGTCTGGAAGCTGAAAGGCGATACCTGGACCGACATCACCCCGGCGAAACCATCCAAAGGGACACCTTTCGGCTATTCCGGCCTCGATCTGCAAAACGGCTGGCTGGTGGTCTCGACCTCGGATCGTTACAGCGGCAGCGGCGACGACCTCTATGTCAGCCGCGATGGCGGCGGACACTGGACGCCGGTCGGGCCGCAGGCGTCGCACGACGTGGCGGGGCATCCGTGGCTGATCGACTATATGGGCGGCGACGACAAGGACGCTGTGGCCCGCAAGCATATGGGCCACTGGATGGACGCGGTGAAGATCAATCCGTTCAACCCGAAGGAACTGCTCTACGGCACAGGCTACGGCGTCTGGATGACGGAAAATCTCGATGCGCTGGGCGGTGAACATAAGGTCGAATTTGCCTTTGCAAACAATAATCTCGAAGAAACGGTTATACTGGGACTTGAGAGTCCGCCCGCAGGGCCGAAGGTGCTGATGGCGGCGGGCGATGTCGCCGGCTCGGCCTTCACCGATCTCACCAAAACGCCCTCGCATGGCCTGTTTTCACCGACCAACAAGACCAATCAAAGTGTCGCTTTTGCTGCCCGGAAGCCGAACATTATCGTCCGCAGCGTCGATGCCGAGGATGGGCATGGCTATATCTCGACCGATGGCGCCGAAACCTGGGCAGCGCTCAATCCGCCGCCACCCCTGGCCACGACCGACTGGCATAATCATCGCGCCGGCAAGCTGGTAATTTCGAGCGAAGGCAAGAACCTCGTCTGGGTGCCGGAAAATGAGGGCGCCTGGTATTCGGGCGATCTCGGCAAGACCTGGGCGCTTTCGACGGGCTGGCCGAAGCCGGAACGCGGCCAGGAAGCCATCGCCGATCCGGTCAATGACGCGGTGTTTTATGCGTTCGATCACCATACGGGCCGGGTGCTGGTCAGTCATGACAGCGGGGCATCCTTCGCGCCGCTTTACACACTGGCGGCCGATGAGGGGCAGTTGCGTGCCGTACCCGGCAGCGAAGGCGATCTGTGGCTGGCGGCGGGCAGCGCACTCTATCATAGGCAGACGCCGATAGTGGGCGTTGATGCCGCCTGGCAGGTCACCTTTGGCAAGGCGGCGCCGGACCATGACTATCCGGCAGTTTTCCTGTGGGGCCAGGTGAAGGGCGAAGAGGGCCTGTGGCGCTCGGATGATGCAGGCGTGAGCTGGACGCGCATCAATGATGACGCGCATCGGTTTGGCCGGATGCGCGCCATTGCCGGCGATCCGCGGGAATATGGCACGCTTTATATTTCGCCGGATGGACGCGGGACCATCGTGGGCCGGATGAAATAATTACGTCAGGCTCATATTGAGGATAAAGGCGGGGCCGAGATATATGGTCTGTTTGCCGGTATTGAGGTGGATGGTCATGGCGGCGGTTTTCGGCGCATGGTCCTCGGCGGCGGTGAATTCCAGGGTCTGCATCTGCCAGTCGGGGCCGACGCTGATCGCTTTTTCGCCAAAGGAATTATAAGGCGGAGAACTGATCTGCATCCGCATATTGAGATTGACTGGCGCATTGTCGGCCGTTTTGGCGCGCACCCACACGGCAGCGACGATCTTGTCGCCCCTGGTGATCTTGCCGGTGATCGGACTTTCAGCCGCCGCGTCCCAGGGATTGCCACCACTACCGGCGATCTTGATCTCCATGGCCTGACCACCCTGGACATTGGCGTCCTTGACGCGCTTGTTTGTCTGGGCCGCGCCGTAAATATTCCAGGCACCGGGTTCGTTTATGAGCTTTTTGGCAATGTCATCCTGCGCGAAAGCCCGTGATGCAAAGGCGGTGGCGCAGACAGCGCCCATCAGAAGATGGCGACGGTTCATAGGTCTCTCCCGGATAATGTTGTTATTATCCGGGAGATTACATCAATTACGGCCTTTTTCCATAGGCATAGGGGCCGATAAGCGTGCCGACAAAGCCGCCGGCCTTGTCTGTTGACAGATTTGTCACATCGACATCCGCAGCAATGGTCGTGCCCTTGCCGTAGCTAAAGGTGGCCCGGCCGGCCCTGATATCGGCCTTGAGGCTTACCGGTCCGACGGGCGCCGGCTGGGAAGCGATGACCAGGCCATCCAGTGGATCACTGCGTCCGGCGCGGCGCGTAACTTCCAGCACCGTTTTGCCGTTACGCATGGCCAAACCGTAGAAGATGTAGAAGTCGTCGTTCTGGACGGCCAGTATGCCGGCGCGGTCACCTTCCTTAAGCGGCTGGTAATTGACCACGGTGCTGAAGGTGGCGTTCACATGCTTCTGGCGCAGGCCGATAAAGGCCGGGTGCGACTGCACATCGCCGATGGCCTCCGGCAAGGCGGTCAGGCCGATGGTTTCATCGTTTAAGACGGTCAGGAAGTCGCTCTTCGGTGTGCGGATCTGCAACCAGTCAAGTGGGGTCACCCCGCCATAGCTGTAGCCGAAGTGGTGCGAATAGCGGGTATAGTGCGGCTCCTGCACCTGACCGGGCAGGTCCGGCAGATCGACCGCCGCAGGAATCGCCATGCCCTTAGGCAGTATGATCGGCCAGGCGATGCCTTGCGCGTCCTTTTGCCAGTTTACCGGCAGCATGAAGGTTTCGCGGCCGGCATTGTAGAGATTGCCTTCATAGGGCTGGACAGCCAGGAAGATGGCGTGCCAGTCGCCGTTTGGCGTCTGCACCAGGTCGGCGTGACCTGCGGAGGTAATGGGCATGGGCCGCGCCGGATCGAGGTCGCGCTGGGTCAGTATGGGGTTGCCGGCATAGGGCACATAGGGGCCGCCGATCTTTTCCGAACTCAGGATGACTTCCGAATGATTGACCGAGGTGCCGCCTTCCGCCGCCATCAGGTAATAGCGGCCATCCACCTTGTAGATGTGCGGCCCTTCGATCCAGACCGGCTTTTTCGAGATATCGACGCCGCCGTTGACGACGACATGCTTCTCGCCGACCATCTGCATTTTGGCGGGGTCAAACTGCTGAATCCAGATGGCTCGGTGGCCTTCATAGAGCGGCTGGCCTTCGGGAGAATCATTCCACACGACCCAGGCCTTGCCGTCGTCATCCCAGAAAATAGACGGGTCGATGCCGCCGAAGTTCAGCCAGACGGGATCGGACCACGGACCGGCGGGATCCCTGGCCGTGATGACGAAGTTGCCGCCGCAATCGACGCAGGTGTTGATGATATAGAACAGGCCATCATGGTGGCTGATGGCCGGTGCGAACACGCCGCGGGAAGTGGCGAGGCCGGAGAAGTCAAGCATTCCCGGCCGGTCGATGGCGTTGCCGATCTGCTTCCAGTGGACGAGGTCGCGCGAGTGAAAAACCGGTATGCCGGGGTAATAGGCGAAGCTTGAATTGATCAGGTAATAGTCATCACCGGCGCGGGTGATGCTGGGATCAGGATAGAAGCCTGGCAGGATAGGATTTTCGTACTGCGGTTTGGTCAGTTTCGCCTGGCCGGGGATTTCGCTGTCCAGGCGGATATCGGAAAAGACAGCCTGGCCGGGTTGCGGCGCTGATGTTTGCGGCAGGGTGGCACAGGCGGAAAGCGCCAGAAGCGCTACGGCGGGGAGAAAGGCTTTCATGATTACCGCTCCGGTGCAGACTTGAAGGCGGCGGCGATGGCGTCATAAAGCGGCTTGGGCTTGAAATCTGCATCGAACGGTGTCGGACGCAGGGGCAGGCCATCCTTGCGCGGCGTAAAGCCCTGCAGCCAGTTGTACTGGTCCGGCATTCCCCAGAAAAGCACGTCCTTGGTCTGTTTATAGCTCAGCATCTGGTCGAGATAGATGCGCCCCACCGTGGCGACGATGGCGTCGCGCTGTTCGATGTCGCCGGTGGGGATGGTCTGGTCATCGACGTCGAATTCGGTGATCAGCAGGTCGAGATCGAGCGAAACGACCTCATCCAGGAAGTCCTTCCACTGATTGACCTGGCCGGCCATCAGGTCGAAGCCGTTGCCGATATGGGATTGCACGCCCAGCGCATCGATCGGCACCTTATTGTCGCGGAACCAGTGCAGCAGTTTCAGCACGCCCTTGCGGTGATTTTCGTTGCCGGCTTCCCAACTCATATAGTCGTTATAGACAAGCTGCATCTTCGGCATGTATTCGCGGGCCGCCTCGAAGGCGATGCGCAGGGTATCCATGCCGAGTACGCGTGAGAAGGCGTTTTCGCGGACTTCGCCGGTTTTCGGGTCGATGGTTTCATTGACCACATCCCAGGAGGTCAGGCGCTCGCCGTAATGCTGCGCAACGGCAGCGATATAATCACGCAGCAGCTTTTCGGCTTCGGCCTTGCTGGAAAATTTGTATTCCTTCAGCCATTTGGGCGTGTATTCGTCGCGCGCCCAGAAAAGGTTGTGGCCGCGCATGGCTATATGGTTGGTTTCGGCGAAAGCCAGTAATTCATCCGCAGGCTTGAAATTATATTCCGTGGGGCCGTTATTGTGCGTCACGTACAGTTTCAGTTCGTTTTCTGGTACGATGATATTGCATTCGCGGATGGTAAGCTCACGCACACGTGGATCAGCGAGCATCCGCATACCGATAGCGGTGCCAAAGCGCAGGCCCTTGGCGGCGGCCAGATCCTTAAGGGGGAGACCCGAGGGAGACGGTGTTGTGTCGGCAAGGGCAGGGAGCGCTGTCAGGGCGGACGTGGCGGCCCCAAAACATAAGGCATTGCGGCGAGTCAGTGATTGGTTCATAAATTTTCCCTGTTGAATTTTATTCTGTTAGCGCTAACAGTGTCATCGTTCAATTCCGCCGTCAAGCGCGGCAGCGGCCTTCGTAATTGGAAGTGCCGGCAATAGAAAAACAGGGATGAAGTTATGAAGTCTGCGACCGCCGTCGTCACCCGCCGCCTGTTCGGCGCCTCGACCATAGCCCTGACGGCCGCCACGGCCACGGGCGCATTGGCGAAGGCCAAGGAAACCCTGCCGTACAAAAACCCCGGCCTGTCCACTGAAGCGCGCGTGGCTGATTTGCTCGGGCGCATGACACTGGAGGAAAAGGTCGCCCAGATGGAATGCGTCTGGCAGAAAAAGGGCGACATCCAGGACCCTGACGGTAAGTTTAATCCGAAAAAGGCGTCGCAGGTCTGGCCAAATGGCCTCGGCATGGTGGCGCGCCCGTCCGACCAGCAGGGGTTGGCTACCACGACCGGCGCGGGCGATTCCGGTGCCATGGGCAACCGCGACGCCTTCAATACCGCCACCCACGTCAATGCCATGCAGAAATGGGCGGTCGAAGAGACCCGCCTGGGCATCCCGATGATCATGCACGAGGAAGCGCTGCACGGTTATGTGGCCAAGGACGCCACCTCCTTTCCGCAGGCCATCGGCCTGGCCTCGTCTTTCGATCCGGACATGGCCACCAAAATCTTCTCGGTCGCCGCCCGTGAAATGCGCGCTCGTGGCGCCAATTTCGCCCTGGCACCGGTGGTTGATGTCGCCCGCGAACCGCGCTGGGGCCGTATCGAGGAAACCTACGGCGAAGACCCGCATCTCTGCGGCGCCATGGGCAAGGCGGCCGTGATCGGATTCCAGGGCGAGACCCTGCCGCTGGCGAAGGACAAGGTGTTCGCCACACTGAAGCACATGACCGGCCACGGTCAGCCGGAAAACGGCACCAATGTCGGACCGGCCGAGGTATCCGAACGCACCCTGCGCGAGGACTTCTTCCCGCCGTTCGAGAAGATCGTCAAGGAAACCAATATCCGCGCCGTCATGCCGTCCTATAATGAAATCGACGGTGTGCCTTCCCATGCCAACAAATGGTTGCTGACCACCATCCTGCGCAACGAGTGGGGCTTCAAGGGCGTCACGGTCTCCGACTATTTCGCCATCAACGAAATGATCACGCGCCACCATCTGGTGCCGAACACGACCGAAGCCGCCTTCCGCGCCTTCAAGGCCGGCGTCGATATCGA
This sequence comes from Asticcacaulis taihuensis, assembly GCF_900100255.1. Lineage (GTDB taxonomy): Bacteria > Pseudomonadota > Alphaproteobacteria > Caulobacterales > Caulobacteraceae > Asticcacaulis > Asticcacaulis taihuensis. The sequence continues at coordinate 107,467 of NZ_FMTS01000003.1, forward strand.
GACCCCGGACAACCAGACCTATGGCAATCTGATCGACCTGGTGAAGGCCGGCCGCATTTCGGAAGACGAGATCAACGCCGTGGTCAGCCGCATTCTCGAAATGAAGTTCCAGTCTGGTCTGTTCGAGAATCCCTACGTTGACGCGAAAAAAGCCGATGCCTTGACCGCCACGCCGGACGCCGTGGCCCTGGCCCGCGAAGCCGCCACTAAATCGGTGGTGCTGCTGAAGAACAACGGCGTTCTGCCGCTTGAAGCCAAAAAGGTCGGTAAGCTGTTGGTGCTCGGCACCCATGCGAAGGATACGCCGATCGGCGGCTATTCCGACAAGCCGCGCCATGTCGTTTCGGTGCTCGAAGGCTTGCAGGCCGAAGGCAAGAAAGGTGGCTTCGAGGTGGCCTATTCCGAAGGGGTGCGTCTCACCGAACAACGCATCTGGGGCCAGGACGTGATCAATTTCACGCCGGATTCGGTCAATGACAAGCTGATTGCCGATGCGGTTGAAGCCGCCAAGTCCGCCGACACCATCGTCATGGTGCTGGGCGATAACGAACAGACCTCGCGAGAGGCCTGGGCCGACAACCACATGGGCGACCGTCAGTCGCTGGACCTGATTGGCCGCCAGAACGATCTGGCCGCGCAGATATTTGCACTTGGCAAGCCGACCGTCGTTTTGTTGCTCAACGGCCGTCCGCTCTCGGTCAACCTGCTGAACGAAAAAGCCGATGCCCTGATCGAGGGCTGGTACATGGGCCAGGAAACCGGATGGGCCGCCGCCGATATCCTGTTCGGCCGGGCCAATCCGGGCGGTAAACTGCCGGTTTCGATTGCGCGCAATGTCGGTCAGCTTCCTATCTTCTATAATTACAAGCCGACCGCCCGTCGCGGCTATCTCGATGGCACCACTTCGCCGCTGTTCCCCTTTGGCTATGGGCTTTCCTATACGACCTTCGATATCTCGGCCCCGAAGCTGGAAAAGGATACCATCGGCGCGGCGGACAGCGTTGTGGTTTCCGTAGAGGTAAAGAATACCGGTTCGCGCAAGGGCGACGAGGTCGTCCAGCTCTATATCCGAGACGACTTCTCGTCGGTGACGCGTCCAGTCAAGGAACTGAAGGGCTTCAAGCGCATCACGCTGGAGCCCGGCGCCAGCCAGACGGTCAGCTTCACCATCACGCCCGCCGATCTCCAATTCTACAATATGGATATGCAGCGCGTTGTTGAACCGGGCACCTTTACGATCTCCGTCGGACCCAATAGTGTAGACCTGAAGACGGCCACGCTGACTGTGGCCTGATGGTTTGGTCGCGCAATGTAACCGAAAAGTGCATAGTCTCTTTGCATGACACTTTTCGGATTGCGCTTAAAGGGGATCGATTATGACGGATATCAGGCGGCGCCATCTCTTGAGCGGGGCGCTGGCGGGTGGAGCGATGCTGAGCGTCGCCTCGGCGGCCAGCGCGCAGAACAAGGGCCAGCCCAATGCGGAATCGCAGGCCATACAGGCGGCGTTGCAGGATTATAACGATCCGGCAACGCTGACCGTACAGCCCGCCGGCACCGACTGGGCACAGCTTCGCCGCTATCACCTGGCCAATGCCGACGTGGTTCAATTGCCCGAAACTGCGCGCAAGGTCGTCATGATGGGCGATTCCATCACCGATGGCTGGCCGGGGCAATCCGGCACTCTGTATGCCGATAACGGCTTGGTTGGGCGCGGGATTGGCGGGCAGGTTTCGGCGCAGATGCTGGTCCGGTTCATGGCCGACGTAGTGGCCCTGCGTCCGAAGGCGGTGCATATCATGGCCGGCACCAACGATATCGCGCAAAACCAGGATCCGTATGATCCGGTGGCCACCACCAATAACCTGCAAGCCATGGCCAATCTCGCCTCGGTCTATGGTATCAAGGTCATCATGGCCAGCGTGCCGCCGGCGGATCATTTCCCGTGGCGGCCGGAGGTCGGCAATCCGGTCGAGAAGATCAGGGCGCTGAACGAATGGATCAAGTCCGTTTGCTCGACCCAGAACTATACCTATGTCGACTATTGGCCGGCCCTGGCGCTGGATAGTGGCGCCATGCGGACCGAGTTCAGCGCCGATGGCGTCCATCCCAATGCCCAGGCCTATGCCGCCATGGCGCCCTATACCCTGGCCGCCATCGCTGCCGCCCTGGCGTAATGACCGGCCGGCATAGGGCGAATGAACAGCCTGCTACAGGAAGTTGAAGTGATTTATGCGCGGCGATAGGATCATGAAACAGATTTGGTTGGCGGCAATTCTTTTGGCCGTATTTCCGGCAGGCGCCCTGGCCTGCGAGGGACCGGTGTCGGTGTGCGATGGCGTGTCGGCCGCGGGTTTCGCCCTGATCAGGGACGGCAAACCGGCCACCGTCTATGTTGATGCCGGGGCGTCAAAGCCCGTGCAGCGCGTGGCCGAGGATTTCGCAGCCGACCTGGAACGCGTATCGGGTGTGCATCCGGCGGTGATAAATGACCTGAAGGACATGACCGGCTCTGTGGTGGTGATTGCCGTGGCCGGCCATTCGCCACTGCCGGTCGATGAGGGCGGTGTGGCCGGCAAGTGGGAAGCCTATCAGCAATCCGTGGTCGATACCGGCCACGGCAAGGCGCTGGTGATCCTGGGCGCAGATGCGCGCGGCGCGATTTATGGCACCTATGATCTGTCGGCGAAGATGGGCGTGTCGCCGTGGTACTGGTGGGCCGATGTGCCGGTGGTGAAAAAGACTGACTTGTATGTGACGGCGGGCTCGCGTATCGATGCGCCGAAGGTGAAGTACCGCGGCTTCTTTATCAATGACGAGGAGCCGGCCTTCGGCGGCTGGGCGCGAGAAAAGTTCGGCGGCATTAATCATCAACTTTACGGCCATGTCTTCGAACTGGAACTACGCCTGAAGGGCAATTATCTGTGGCCAGCCATGTGGGGCAAGGCCTTCTCAGACGATGATCCGCTCAACCAGCAAACTGCCGCCGAATACGGCATCATCATGGGCACCTCGCACCATGAGCCGATGACGCGGGCGCAGGAGGAATGGCACCGTCATAAGGAAGGCGGTGTTACCGGCGGCAAGTGGGATTACACGACGAATGCTGATAACCTGCGCACCTTCTGGCGCGGCGGTATCGAACGGATGAAAGCCGGTAATTTTGAGAATGTCGTCACGGTCGGGATGCGCGGCGATGGCGACGAGCCGATGAGCGAGGGCACGGCCACGCATCTGCTGGAAAACATCGTGGCCGATCAACGCCGGATCATCGCCGATGTCACCGGCAAGCCGGCCGACCAGACGCCGCAGGTCTGGGCGCTCTACAAGGAGGTGCAGGACTATTATGACCACGGCATGACCGCGCCGGATGACGTCACCCTGCTGTTTTCTGACGACAACTGGGGGCAGATACGGCGCTTGCCTGATCCGACCGCGCCAAAGCGGGCCGGCGGCTATGGCGTCTATTACCATTTCGATTATGTCGGCGGGCCGCGCAATTACAAATGGATCAATACCAACCAGATTGAAAAGACCTGGCAACAGATGGATTTGGCCTATGACAGCGGCGCCGATCGTCTGTGGATCGTCAATGTGGGTGATATCAAGCCGATGGAATTCCCATTGAGCTTCTTCATGGACATGGCTTGGAACCCGGAAGCGATGACGCCGGAAGCGCTAAAGGCTTACCCGGCGAAATGGGCCGGCCAGCAGTTTGGGCAGGCACATGCGGCGGAGATTGGTGACATACTGACGCGCTATAGCCAGTATAATGCCCGCAAGAAGCCGGAACTGATCACGGCGGACAGTTTTGATATCACCAGCTTGTCGGAAATGGAGCTAGATTATGGTGTCCTCGCGCAACAAACGCAGACATTAGGCAAGACCCTGCCGGCGAATGCGAAAGACGCCTATTTCCAGCTTGTCGAATACCCGACAGTGGCCAGCGCCAATCTCTATAGTCTTTATTACAACACCGCGCTCAATCATCTGGCAGCCTTGGAAGGCAGTCCACGCGCCAATCTTCTGGCCGATATCGTCGAAAAAAACTTCCAGACGGACAAGGGTCTGGCGGCGCAATATAATGGGCTGGCCGGTGGCAAATGGAACCACATGATGGACCAGACCCACATCGGCTATGACAATTGGCAACAGCCGGAAGTCCAGGTTCTGCCGAAGCTGATCCGTGTGCCTGAAAAGGGAAAACCGGCGCACAATGCATATAAGAGCGATCGCCTCTATCTGCGCCCTTCCTTATCGAAGGCGGGCACATTTGTCGAAAACGAAGGCGCCATTGCCATTGAGGCTCAGCACTTTATCCGCAAGACCGAAGTGCCGGGGCTGCACTGGCAAGTCATCCCTGAACTGGGACGAACCCTGTCATCGGTCGTCTCGCTGCCGCAGGCGGCACCCGCCACGGCACCGGGCGACATGGCGCTGGAATACGATTTCCAGCTTGCCAAGGAGGTTGATGTCACGCTCAATCTGTATCTGGCGCCGACGCTGGACACACAAGGCAAAGGCGGACTGCGTATCGCCGTCACGATCGATGACCGGCCGGCGCAAACCCTGACTTTCGACCTCAGGCCCGATACGCCGCAATGGACCCAGGCGGTCAAGAACAATATCCTCATCCTGCCGGCGGCATTCAATAGCCTCAAGCCCGGCAAGCACACCATTAAGGTGTTCCGCATCGACGGCAATGTGATGCTGGAGCGGCTGGTGCTCGATACCGGCGGGCTGAAACCGTCCTATCTCGGACCGCCGGAAAGTGCGGCGAATTAAGCCCGGCGGCGGCCCTGTTGCGGCAGGGTCGACTTGATAAAGCCGGCGGGCGGATCGGTTTCGGCCAGCACCTGTTCCTTGATGGCGCGCGGTTCGCCGAACAGGTGGCCCTGGGCATAGCCGATTTCGATATCGAGAATATCGACCACCTGCTTTTCGCTCTCGACCTTCTCGGCGATGACCTCGATGCCGTAGCGCGCCAGCAGGCCGGCATAGTCGCCCGCATGAATGTCCTTGAGGAACTTCATCGCCGGCTTGCCCTCGACTTCAAGAAGCTGTTCGAGCAACAGATTGGCGCCGATCTTGACATAGCGCACATCCGAGCGGTGCAGGTCCTGGAGATCGAAGTCGATGCTCGTCACCTTGTCGAGCGAGAAGCGGAAGCCGAGGTCGGCCAGCTTGGCCATGTTGCGCGCCTCGACCGAGCCGCGCGTGGCGAAGGCGTCCTGACCGAGTTCGAAGATCAGCGAACCGGCGAGATCGCGGTTTTCATTGAGGAATTCAAGGAATTGCGGGAAGAAGGTCTCGTCGCGCAGGGAAGTCAGCGAGATATTGCAGAAGATGCCGATGCGGCGGTCCTGCTTGGCCAGGCGGCGGACGATCTGCACGCAGCGGAACAGCAGCAAATTGTCGATCGAAGGGACGAGACCCTCAGCATCGGCGACATTGAGATATTCGGCCGGCATCAGCACGCGGCCGGTGGCGTCACGCAGGCGCGAGAACGACTCGTAGAAGATGGTCTTGCGCTGGGGCAGGGAGACGACCGGCTGGAGGTAGAGATCGACACGATTGGCGATCAGCGCCTCTCGGATGGTCTCGATCAGGGCCAGCGCCTGGGCTTCCTTGGCGTTCATCGCCGGCGTGCCGCGCAGGGGCACGACCGTGGCGGCGGGCGCGGCCTGCCAGCTATTCAGGCGGTCCTCGATGCTTTCGCCGAGTTTCATCACCAGGTCTTCCAGCATTTTCACTTCCGAGGTCAGTTCCTCAGAGCGCGAGGTGCGCTGGTTCTGTACGCGGTCGGCCAGTTCCAGCATGTCCTTCTGGGTCGAGTCGATGGCATCGACCATCAGGCGGTGGGCGTCGCGGACGTTTTCGACATCACGGAGAATGCGGCGCTCGGCCAGTTGCTGCGAGGCATAGGCATGAAAGGAGAGGCAGACCCCCAGCGTGCCGGCGAGAACCGCCAGGGCCGTGCCGAAATCGGAGCCACCGTTCCAGACCATGGCGGCAAGGCTCAGGCCCACCAGAATATAGGTCAGAACAAGAATAGCCGGGGTGAACTTGCCCATAATGGTCCCATTTCGCAGGATGTGGCACACAGAATCGCCAGCCTGACTATGGGATGATTCAAGTCACTCGCCTAGTGGGCGTTAAGATTTACTAACAGAAGATTAAAGTTAATAAGCGCCGTCGGTATTGCGGCGGTACGGGCCGGCGTAATTCTGATCACCGGAACGGCGGCGGTCGGGGCCGAAATAGGTCTTGCAGCGGATAAAGGGGCGTGGTCGCATGATCACCGAATCAAGCCGGCCGAGCAGGGCGCGCGCGGTCAGGGGCTTGACGATGAATTCATTGACGCCGGCATCGCGCGCCTGGATAACGCGAGAGCGTTCGGAATGGCCGGTGATCATAATGATCGGCAGGTAGGGATTGGACGAATCCGCCGAATTGCGCAGCAGACGGGTGAACTCGACGCCATCGATCGGGGACATGTTGAAATCGACCAGGGCGATATCAGCCGGATACTGGCGCAGCATGTCCAGCCCCTCGGCGCCATCGCGCGCTTCGCGCACATTGCGGATTCCCGTGCCCTTGAGGATGGCGGTGACGATGGAGCGCATGTGCTGATTATCTTCGATCAGCAGGATTTTCAGACTACTGTAATCGGCCATATGCTCGGAGTGTCGCTGTGAAAGGCAGGCGCGCCTTATAGAGTGTTGCTATGAGCAACGCATAGGCCCGTTAAGCAAAATATTCAAATATTTCCGAGAGAATAGTTCGCTGTGGTAATTGGGTGACGGCCTACCCGACCATAAGGCCCTGAGTCATAAGGCTGGGGTCCATGTGGCGGTCGCCCCATTTCAGCCGCCAGCACAGGTGAGGGCCGGTGGCGCGGCCGCGATCGCCCACCAAGCCGATCAGTTGCCCCTGGATCAGGCGGTCGCCTTTACTGACCAGCACGCGAGACTGGTGGAGGTACATCGAGATCACGCCCTGGCCGTGATCGATAAAGGTCAGGCCGCCTTCGTAGAAGAGGTCGGGCTCGGCCAGCACCACAAGGCCGCCCTGCGGCGCATAGATCGGCGTGCCGATTGGTGCCGCCATGTCGAAACCGTAGTGCGGGCTTTTGGGGACGCCGTTGAGGATGCGCTGATTGCCGAAACGACCTGAAACAATGAAGTTTTTCAGCGGCCAGATAAAGCCGCTTTTGAAGCTGTCACCGCTGTCGCGGTTGGCAAAGGCGGTTGCTTTCAGCGCGGCGTCACGCTTGATGCGCTCAAGGACTTCTGGGGCTTGGGGGGTGACGGTTTCCGGCGGCAGGCCGTCGACGCGCTGGGTGTCATAGGTCTGGGGCGCGATGGTGACGGTGGTGGTCTGGGTGTCAGTGGCCGTGCGTGTTTCGATCAGGCAGGCAACCGGGGAATCGCGGTCGAAACCGACATAGAACCAGCCGTCGGCGGAGGCCGTGCTCTGCCGGATACCATCCACCCAGAGTTCGGCATTGGGCGCAGACCGCCCGACGCAATAGCCGCTCTGGATAAAGCGGCCCTTAAGCCCGAAAGGATCAACGGTCTGCGCGCGCGCCAAAGAACCCAGACCGCCAAGCAGGGCGGTTGCACCTGTCAAAACAATGCGGCGGTTCAGCGCTTCAGGTTTTTCCACGCCTGGGTAGCCTCCTCCGGGCCGGCATAGGCTTCCTGGGTGCGGGGGTTCCAGTATTTCAGCGCCTCAAGCGGAACCTGCCGGCCGGAAACAGCGCACAGCACGAACTTGCCGGGACGCATGATAGTATAGTCGCCATCGCCGTAATGAAGAACGGCCTGGCCAGGCAAGGGGGAGGGCGTGTGCATATTCATGCCGCCAACATAGGCCGGGCGAACGCCATGATCAAGATGCGGGCGTTAAAACAAACTGCCTTGATCAGGGGCGGGCGGTTTGGGCCTTGAGGGCGCGGGCTTGGGCGTCGCCCTGGCGGGCGGCGGTGTTCCGCCACTGCCGGCGATGACATCGAGGGTCTGGTCGCCCTTGAAGGTCAGGATCAGGGCCTCGCCGTTTGCCACGCCGGCCGGTGACTTTATGAGCACACCGTCAGGCCGGTTGACACGGGCGAAACCGAGATCGAGCGGTCGATCGGGGTTGAGGCTGACACGCAATTGTTCAAGCCTTTGAAGGCGTTCCTGTCTTTGCCTGAGATCGCGTGCGAACGCTTCTGACAGGCGTTTGCTGAGTTCAGGAAGCCGTTCGCCGCTGCGCCTGACGGTCCGGTTCAGCGCCTCGCTCATGCGGTTTGTCAGTTCCGGCAGGCGGGCATGGCTAGTAGCGAGGGTCACGCGGCGCCCGACCGCCAGATCGAGGCGTGCGGCGAGTTGGCCCAGGTGCGTGCGCTTTAGCTGCACCTCGCGTTCCAGCAAGGCGGGCGCGAAACGACCGGAGAGGCGGGCATAGGCCGTCTGATGCAGGTTGAGGTTTTGCCGCAGGCCGCCATCGAGCCGGTGCGCCACGAAATCGAGCCGTTGCTGGGCGGTATGGATCAGGTCGAGGGGCTTGGGCAGGGTGCGTGCCAGCAGGGCCACGCGCTCGCGGCGGGTTTCCAGCAGCCGCGCCATCGTGCCCTGACGTCGGCGTTCGAGATCGGCGGTGAAGGCGCGCAATTCGCCGAGCACCGGCGTCGCCATTTCGGCGGCACCCGTGGGGGTGGGGGCGCGCCGGTCGCTGACATAGTCGATCAGGGTGGTGTCGGTCTCGTGGCCCACGGCCGATATGACCGGGATGGTGCTGGCGGCCACGGCGCGCGCCAGGTCTTCACTGTTGAAGGCCCACAGGTCCTCGACCGAACCGCCGCCGCGCGCCACAATGATCACATCTGGCCGCGGCAAGGCGGGGTCCGTGTGGAAACCGCGCAAGGCGCCGATCACCTGCGGCGCGGCGGCATCGCCCTGGACGATGACCGGCCACACGATGACACGGCAGGGCCAGCGGTCGCGGATGCGGTGCAGTATATCACGGATGACGGCGCCGGTCGGCGAGGTGATGACGCCGATGGTACGCGGCGCATAGGGCAGGGGCTTCTTTCGCGCCGGATCGAAAAGGCCCTCGGCATGGAGTTTCTTTTTCAGGCGGTCGAGCTGGGCCAGCAGGGCGCCGATGCCGGCCACCTCCATGGCCTCGATGACGATCTGGTATTTCGACGAGGCCGGAAAGGTGGTGATCTTGCCGGTGACAATGACTTCGAGACCGTGTTCCGGCTGGGCCTGCAGGCGGCTGACATTGCCTTTCCAGATGACGCCGTCGATTGCCGCCTTGTCGTCCTTGATCGTCAAATAGACGTGGCCGGAGGCGTGGCGCGTGACCTTGGAGATTTCGCCTCGCAGACGGACATGGTCATAAGTCGTTTCCAGCGTGCGCTTCAGTGCGCCGGCGAGTTCGGACACCGAATAGGCGGCGGCGTTCGTGGCGCCTGGGGTCGATTCGGAGGAGAGCAGATCATTGGCCATGGCTTCAGTTTAGCTTAAATTTTGCGCTGGCCCCAGTTTTGCGGCTCTAATCGTTTTTTATCCACAAATGTTTAGGTTTTCTTCAGGGGGCTCAACTTAGGGTGAGTCTTACAAGAAGCAGGACAGAGCGCCATGCGCCGCAAAGTGCCCATGGCTGAGGAAGCCGGCCGCCACGCCGTTTTTCATCAGCCGGATATATTCGAAGCGGAGCCGGATTCGGGCTTCGATCATCTGACCGCACTGGCGGCGGATATCTTCGGCGCGCCTATCGTCCTGATTTCGCTGGTGGATGGTGAGCGCCATAGTTTCGTGACCGCCCACGGTATCGACCTGCGCTCCATACCGGCGGAAATATCGTTCTGCGAACATACCCTGCGATCCGGCGGCCTGATGATCGTGCCGGATGCATTGGTCGATACGCGCTTTTCCGGCAACCCCTTCGTGACACATGCGCCGGCCGTCCGCTTCTATGCCGGCCAGCCCCTGCATTACGAGGGCGCCCAGATCGGTACATTCTGCATTCTCGATACGGTCGCAAGAAGTGACTTTGACGCGGTCCAGGCCGGTCGGTTGAAAAAGCTGGCGGCCAGCGTCTCCGATATGCTGGCCCTGCGGCGCAGTGGCGCGGCGAAGAAGGCGGCGATCCGCCGGCTCCAGGAAACCCAGCGCAAACTGGAATTGATGGAAGAGGTGGCCGGCGTCGGCTACTGGCATATCCATGCGCCCACCGGCGATTGTTTCTGGTCGCGCGGGGTCTATGCCATTCACGGCCTGAGCCGTGACAGCTACCAGCCTCAGATCGATACGGCCATCCAGCTTTTCCACCCGGATGACCGGGCGGCGGTCGAAGCCTGTGTGGGCCAGGCCCTGTCGTGTGGTGAGGATTTTACCTTCGAACATCGCCTGATGCGCGCCGATGGTGAGGAACGCATCGTCTATTCCAAAGGCGGCGCCGAATATACCGAGGACGGCCGGCCGGAATATATTTTCGGCATATTGCAGGACATAACCGAGCAGGCGCATCTGGAAGAGACCCTGCGCACGGCCAAGGAAACGGCGGAAGCCTTTGTTATGGCCAAGTCGGATTTCCTTTCCAATATGAGCCACGAAATCCGCACGCCGCTGACGACCATACTGGGCTACGCCACGCTCTTGAACAGCGTGCCCGACATGCCGAAGGATGCGCGCCACTATATCGGCCGCATCAACAAGGCCGGTGAGGCCCTGCTCAGCCTGATCACGGATATCCTGGACTTCTCCAAGCTGGAAGCCGGGCAGGTGCGGCTCGATCCGCAACCGGCAAATTTGCGTAATCTGGCGTCTGATATTGTCGATCAGTTCGCAGTGCTGGGTGAAACACGCGATATAGACGTTGTTTGCGAATATGATCCAAACATGCCGGACTGGCTGCTGCTGGATGATGTGCGCCTGCGCCAGGTTTTTTATAATCTGGTCGGCAATGCCTGCAAGTTCACGCAGAATGGCAGGGTCGTGGTTGCGGCAAAGATGTCGGGAGAGGATAGGCTGCGCGTCGAGGTGCGCGACAACGGACCGGGTATCCCCTATGACCAACAGCCGCATCTCTTTACGCGGTTCAATCAGATCGACAACAGCATCAGCCGCAAATATGGCGGCTCCGGCCTCGGACTTTCCATCTGTCATGAAATCATCAAGCTGATGCAGGGCCGGATCGGCGTCGAGTCCGTGCCGGGCGAGGGCGCCTGTTTCTGGTTCGAGATACCGGTCGGTGAAGCAGCCGCACCGGCGCCGGTAGTAAGCGCCAATGACCTGAAGCCGGTTTTCCTGGAGGACCGTAAGGTTCTGATCGTCGACGACCACCCGATCAACCGCGAACTGATCCGCCTTCTGATGACGGATTCCGGGCTGGAAATCCACGAGGTCTGCGACGGAGCGGCAGCGCTGGAAATCTGCGACCGCATCAGATTCGACCTGATCTTCATGGATCTGCAGATGCCTGTGCTGGATGGCATAGCCGCCACGCGCACCTTGCGCGAAGGGCGTGGGCTCAATGCGGAAACGGCGATCGTGGCGCTCAGCGCCGCCGCCCAGACCAAGCTTTCCGACGATACGCGCGGCCATGGTTTCAATCATGTCCTGACCAAGCCGATCGATATGCCGCAGTTTTTCAATATTCTGCACGCCTGCCTCGAAGGCACCGTCACGCCCTATCGATTGGCGGGCTGAGACTTTTCGCTTGACCCGGAAGGCCGGGTGAGGGAAGCGAAGGCCATGAACATTCTGCTGATCGGTTCGGGCGGCCGCGAACACGCCCTCGCTTGGAAAATCGCCCAGTCTTCGCTGTGTGACGCACTGGTCATCGCGCCGGGCAATCCCGGCATGGCGGCTTTAGGTGAGTGCCGAAATATCAAGGCCACCGATGTGCCGGGGCTGGTGGGGCTCGCCCGTGAAATCAAGGCGGACCTGGTGGTAGTCGGACCTGAAAACGCCCTCGCGGAAGGCCTGGCTGATGCCCTCGCCAGCGCCAATATTCCCTGCTTCGGGCCGCTGAAGAAGGCCGCGCAACTGGAGGCCTCCAAGGGCTTTACCAAGGACTTCTGCAAGCGCCACAATATCCCGACGGCCGCCTATGAGACCTTCGACAATGTCGAGGAAGCACGCGAGTTTCTCAAGACCTACAGCCCGCCCTATGTGATCAAGGCCGATGGCCTGGCCGCCGGCAAGGGTGTCGCCATTTCGCCGGATTACCAGGACGCCGTCGCCGAGGTCGAGGCCATGCTGGGCGGCCGCTATGGTCCGGCCAGCTCGAATATCGTCATCGAGGAGTTCATGACCGGCGAGGAGGCGTCGGTCTTCGCCCTGTGCGACGGCGAGACGGCGATTCTTTTTGGATGGGCGCAGGATCATAAACGCGCTTTTGATGGTGATACCGGCCCGAATACCGGTGGAATGGGCACTTACAGCCCGGCGCCGATCGTGACGCCGGAGTTGCTCCGCATCACCGAGGCCGAAATCCTGGCCCCGACCATGGCGGGCATGAAGGCCGAGGGCAATCCGTATAAGGGTGTGCTCTATGCCGGCCTGATGGTCGAAAACGGCCGTCCGCGTCTGGTGGAATATAATGCCCGCTTCGGCGATCCGGAATGCCAGGTACTGATGCTGCGCCTGAAAAGCGACATCGTGCCGTACCTGCTGGCCGCCGCGACCGGCGGCCTGAAAAACCTGCCGGCGCCGCAATGGCATGAAGACCCGGCGGTCTGTGTGGTCTATGCCGCCAAGGGCTATCCCGATAGCCCGCTGACCGGTTCGGTCATTCGTGGCGCGGAGCAGGACTTCGGCCCGGATGTGACGGTTTTCCATGCCGGCACCAGCCGCGGCGAGGATGGATCTTTGCGCGCCGCTGGCGGCCGGGTGCTGAATATCTGCGCCCGTGGCAAAACCCTGCAGGACGCCCGCGATAAGGCTTATGACGCGATCAGCCAGATCGACTGGCCGGGCGGGTTCTACCGCACCGACATCGCCTGGCGCGCGCTCTAAGCTCCATATTTTGGCGATAGGCGTCGCAGTCGTCGCTCGCGGGTATCAAGTATACCCGCGTCGCTAGCCGGCTAGCCTCTCATCCAAAATCTGGGCTTATAGCCTACAGTGAGCTAATAAGATCAGCCTTCGATCATGTAGGTGAACGGCTTGCCGCGCGATTCCGGCTCCCAGCCATCGGCGATGGCCTTGCCGATCTGGATGGCGACATCGCGCTTGTCGACCTTTGGGCGCTGGGCGTGACGGCTCGGTTTCGGGAACGGATATTCCAGCAGCAGCACCTTTTGCGGATTTTCGGCGTGCTGCACCGAAAGGCACAGCCCCTTGGCGCCATCCACCGAAGCCCATTGCGGCTCGCGGTGGATGTGCCAGCGGTAAGAGACACCGTCCACCAGGGCGGTGTCTTCCATTTGTCGTTTCGCTTTTGCGACCATTGATAACTACTTTGGGATCAGGGCATCCAGAATCGGCTTCACCCATACCTTCTTTTCGGCGTCATAGACACCAAAACCACCATCCCAGTACCAATAGGCTGTGGCAAATCCATGTGTGTGGGCCGAATCCGATACGGCCCGCGTCCACAGGGCACGGTCATCCAGTTTGCCGAACTTGTCGTAGGCGCCGAATTCGCCGAGGAAAATGGGCCGGTTAGAAGCTTTTGACCATTCCGCTACCTTGTCGAAATCGGCATTGATGGCCGCCACCTCCTCCGGTTTTCCTTGCCAGCGAATGCCGCTGAGCTTCTGGGTTTCGGGATCGGCCCATGAGGCGCCCTGATGGGTGAAGTGGAACGGATCGTAATAGTGGAAGGTTACGATGATATGCCGGTCATTTTCCGGTAACTTCAACAGGGGCAGGTCGTTGCGACTGTTCCAGTGCGTCGGGCCGATGATGACATTGCGCTCCGGATTGGTCTCGCGCACAATCGCCAGCAGATCGACCAGCCAGGAATTCCATATCTGGTCATTGACCTGACCGTTCGGCTCATTAAGGAGTTCAAAGATGACGCTGTTGGGGGCAGACTTGAAATGCTCGGATAGCTCGTACCAGACATTGCTCAGATTGATGGCGCAGGCATCCGCATCCTTGGCGCAGGTTTCGAAATCATGCTCATCGAGAATGACAATCAGGCCATTGGACAGGGCCGCATCGACCACCTGATCAATGCGCTTGAAATAATCCGCATCCAGGTGGTCGTCCTTATCCAGATGCTTGAAAGCGAACAAGGGAATGCGCACGGTGGAAAAGCCGGCCGTGCGGATCTTGCCGAAGTCACTCAGGCTGAACTGGGTCTGGCCACCATCCCACCAGGCATCGTAGCCGCCGATGACATTGACGCCGGCGCCCATCTTCGCCACCTGGGATTCAGGCGAGATCGCTTCAAAAGGGGCGGATGACTGAGCGGAAGCCACCGCAGGTGACAGGGCCACAGCAGCCGCGAAGCTTAAGAGAGAGAAAAAACGCATCGGTTACTCCTTCGGCGGGATCAATGCATTCAGGATCGGCTTGACCCACTGCTGTGTCTTGAAGTCATAGAGGATGAAATCGCTGGAGAATTGCCAGTAGGCAAAGGCGAAGCCATGGCTCTCGGCACTGCGGGCCACGCTTGAGGTCCATAGTACGCGGCTGTCCATCGGCGCCTTGTCATAGGCGCCGAATTCACCAAGGAAGATCGGGCGGTTATGTGCCGCCGACCAGGCCTTGACCGCATCGAAATCGGCATTGATCTGCGCGATTTCGGCCGGCGTGCCGAAGGGGATATCATGGCCCTTCTCGATTTCCGGGGGCGCCCATGAGGCACCCTGATGGGTGAAATTGAACGGATCGTAATAGTGGAAAGTGACGATCAGGTGGCGGTCGTCTTCCGGCAGTTTCAACTGGTCCAGGTCGTTACGGCTGTTCCAGTGCGTGGGGCCGACAATGACATTTCGAGTCGGGTTCGACTGACGGACCACGGCCAGCACCTGCGGGAAGAGGTCGTTCCAGACTTCGCCATTCAGCGCATCGTGCGGCTCGTTGAGGAGTTCAAACAGGACGGTATTCGGCGCGTCCTTGTAACGCGTGGCCAGTTGCGACCAGACAGTCTTCAGTTGGACGGCGCAGGTCGCGGCATCTTTCGCGCAGTCGTTAAAGTCATGCTCGTCGAGAATGGTATTAAGGCCGTATTTCTGGCCCATCTCGACCACCCAGTCGAGCTTCTTCAGCCACTCCGGATCAAGCTGACCGTCCTTGTCCAGGTGTTTGAAGGTAAACAGCACGACGCGGATATTGCGGAAGCCGGCATCGTGGATGGCCTTAAAGTGGGCTTCCGTATAGTTGCCCTTGCCGCCTTTTTGCCAAAAGGGATCATAACCGATGATATTGACGCCCCGGCCCATCTGCGCCACCTGCGCTTCGGGCGTGAGGGACTGAAAAGGCGTCTCCGCTTTTGCGTGCGAAACCATCAGCCCCGCGCACAAGGCCAGGGTCAGGCCCGTACCTGCCAGTTTACTGAACACTCTATCTCCTCCAACCAAATTGTTTATTTGGCATTATTTTATTATTTGCGTCATTCTAAGCGCAATTAACAACGCAAGGCAAGTCAGCCCTGTCGCGCCCGGATCAGGGCCAGCAGGCCGGCTTCGTCATCGAATTTCGCGGTAATCGGCAGGCAGGCGATGCGGGCGCGCCAGACGGGATCGAGCTTGATCCAATCCTTCTGCGTGGTGATCAGGCGGGCATTGGCGGCCGCGGCCTTAGCCGCCAGGGTTTGCAGTTCGGCGGTAGTGAGAGTGGCATGATCCGGGAAGCCTTGGAAGCCGGCGATATCATAACCTTCGCTGCGCAGGGTCGCTTCGAACTTCCATGGCTTGGCAATGCCGGCAAAGCCATAGACCGCCGCAGGAATGGCCGGAGCCTGAGCCTTGAGACGGGCAATGAGGATGGGCTTATCGCCCAGCAGCGCCAGCAGGTCCGGATCGGGTTGGGCATCCTCATCCGGCATCCATAGTACGCAAATATCGGCCCGCGCTAGGCCGGGTTTGAGTGGCTCACGCATCGGCCCATAAGGGCATACGCCGCCATCGCCAAAAGGCCAGGCGCCATTGCGGGTATCGCCGTCGATGACGAGGATATGCAGATCCTTGGCGATTTTCAGGTTCTGGTGGGCGTCATCGACGATGACGATCCTGGGCTTTGGGGGCTTGCGCCGCTTCTCGATCAGACGCAGGCCGGCAGCGCGGTCACCGGCGATTACAAAGGGATGTGTCTGCGCCAGCATCAGGGGTTCGTCGCCGACCTCGGCAGCCGTATGTGTATGAGGATCAACAGTGATCGGGCCGGTAAGCGTGCCGCCATGACCGCGCGACAGGCCCACGGCTTCCGGTGCCAGAAGATCCAGCAACGCACCGGTAATCGGCGTCTTGCCGGAGCCGCCCAGAGTTACATTGCCGACGCTGATAACGAAAAGCGGCGAGCGGTAGGGCCGAGCATTGGCCGCCTTGATGGCGTTGACCGCCCGCCAGACCAGCGACAGGGGCCACAGAAGCGGCCGCCACCACGGTGCGCCGGCGGCATTTTTTCTGTACCACCAGTCGGGGGTCTTAATCGCCATGGGCGCTTTTCGCGGTTTTCGGCGGCAGCAAAGGTTCGAGTGCCATCCACACGACATCCAGCGTGTCGGCTTGCCTGCGGCTGACTTCCAGGGCGCGTTTGTCGGTGGCCTTCACGACTTCGGGGTGCTGGCGAAGCTGGCTCAGCAGGAAGCCCAGTTCGGCGGTGCCCTTGACGCGGAAACCGCCCTCGGCATCGAGCAGGTCGGCATAGATGCCTGCCCAGTTGCTGATATCCGGTCCGGTAATGACGCATTTGCCGAGGCGCGCGGCTTCAAGCGGATTGTGCCCGCCGATGCTTTCGAGGAAGCTGCCGCCCATGAGGGTAATGCCGGCCACCGAAAAGAACAGGCCGAGTTCGCCGAGGGTATCGGCGAGATAGACGTGGGTCTGGCTGGTGATTGGCTCGCTCTTCGAGCGCTGTGCCACCTTCAGCCCCATGGCTTCGAGATCAAGCCGGATTTCGCCGGCGCGGATCGGGTGGCGCGGTGCCAGGATGAGCAGGTCGCCGCCCCAGAGCGCCGGTTCCAGCGTCTTGGCGATCAGGCTGTCCTCGCCATAATGGGTGCTGGCGGCAAAATAGACGAATTGTTTGCCGATCTGCTTTTTCAGTTCGGTCAGCGCCTTGGAATCGACGGGCGGCGCAGTGCCCAGTGTTTTCAGGTTGGCGCGCGGTCCCGGCGTAACCCCCATGGCTTTCAGACGGTCCTCGCTGGCCTTGTCCTGTGCCATGATCAGGCTGTAGCCCGCCAGAAGCGAGCGCATGGCCCCCTTGAAGCGCTGCCAGCCTTTGTAGGTCTTTTCGGTGATGCGGGCGCTAAGAAGGACATGGGGCGTACCGCGTCGGGTCAGTTCGCGCAACTGGGTGGGCCAGATATCGCTTTCGATAAAGACGGCGAGGTCGGGCCGCCAGTGGTCAAGGAAACCTGTGACCGCCTGTGGCGTATCGAGCGGCGCGTACTGGTGGATCACGCCCTCGGGCAAACGCTTGGCCAGGATATCCGCGGAGGTGGTTGTGGCCGAGGTGATCAGGATGTTGAGGTCCGGCCGCTCGACCGACAGGGCCACGATCACCGGCAGGACCGACAGGCTTTCGCCGACACTGACGCCGTGGAACCAGACGAGTTGGCCTTCCGGGCGGGGATGATCGGTCTGGCCCAGCTTTTCGCGCCAGCGTGCGGCGTCTTCCTTGCCGCGCTGGACGCGCCTTTTCAGCAGGCCGGGAGCGATGCCGTGCGCCGCGCCCATCAATCGTTGATAAATAGATAGCGAGAGGCTCATGATGCCCCCTGCGGCACAAGGCCCAGTATTTCATCGGCGCGATCGGTCACGCCGGTCAGGGCCTGTTCGGCCTGAAGGCGCAGCGCCTCCATCGCCGTTTCATCGGTATCGGCCGGAATGGCCGGAAGAACGCCCCAGACCATGGCGCCACGTGAGAAGGGCAGGGGAATGCGCATCCGGTCCCAGGTCTTGAATTCCATGTAGTTTTTTGTCGATTGCCCCAGCACAACAAGCGGGGCGCCGGACATCTGCGACAGTTTGAGCGACCCTTCGGTCATGACCCGCGACGGGCCACGCGGGCCATCCGGCGTCATGGCGACGCAGCGACCGCCGGTGTCCCGGTCGCCACGAATCCAGCGGATCAGTTCGCGGAAGGCCTGGGCGCCGCCCTTCTGCTTGGTCGGGTCGGACTTCTTGGCCGAGGAACCGCGGATGGAATGATAGCCGAAGCGGGTGTTGATTTTCATGCTGACCTCGCCGCTTTTCGACATCGAGGCGAGCACGCAGACCGGCTGACCGCGATCGCGTGGCCAGGAGGCGTGTCCCAGATGCAGGCGGCCATGCCAGAACATCAGCACGACCGGCCCTTTGCCATCCCATATGGCCTCAACCGGTGCCTGACCTTCTATGGTCCAGCGCGTTGTTTTGTAACAGAATTTCAGGTAGCCGACGAGTGTGCCGGCGATCAGATCCTGCATGAAGGGTGACTGGAGGATGTCCTTCATTGCGCGGCCTCCGTCACCGGCGCGCCGAACTGGGTGGCGGCCAGGCTGGCATAGAGGCCATTCGCCCTGATCAACTGGTCATGCGTGCCACGCTCGACGATTTTCCCCTGATCCAGCACCAGTATCTGGTCGGCATGGCGAATGGTGGAAAGCCGGTGCGCGATCATGAAGGTGGTGCGCCCTTTCATCAGGCGTTCCAGCGCTTCCTGAACCTTGATCTCAGACTGGGTATCAAGCGCCGAGGTCGCCTCATCGAGCAGCAGCAACGGCGCGTTCTTCAGGAAGGCGCGGGCGATGGCAATGCGTTGTTTTTGCCCGCCGGAAAGCCGCGAACCGGCTTCGCCGACGCGGGTGTCGTAGCCCTGCGGCAAGGCGGTGATGAAGTCATCGGCGGCGGCGTCCCTGGCCGCCTGCTCGATCTGCTCAGGCGTGGCGTTCGGGTTGCCATAGGCGATATTGGCGCGGATGGTGTCGTCGAACAGGAAGGGGTCTTGTGTCACGAGGGCGATGCGGCTGCGCAAAGACGTGATCGACAGGTCGCGGTGGCTGACCTCATCGAAGCGGATATCACCATTCGTTAAATCATAGAAGCGCGGCAGCAGATTAAGCAATGTTGATTTTCCCGAACCGGACGGTCCGACCAGGGCGATGCTTTCCCCCGCTTTTGCCGTGAAACTGACGTCGCGCAGAACGGCCGCCTCGGCATAGGCAAAGCCGGCGTGATCGAAGGTGATGGCCTTGAAGTCACGGGACAGCGGTTTCGCATTGGCGGCATCGACAATTTCCGGTTCGATATCGAGCGCCGCGAAAAGCCTGCGGGCGGCGGTCAGACCTTGCGTGAAGGTGCCTTGCAGGCCGGCCAGTTGGCGCAGGGCCTGACTGGCCGTGCCGAGCGCGGCGACATAGGCGAAGAGGCCCGCCACGGTCAGATGCCCGGCCTGGGCGCGCCAGCCGGCAAAGGCCAGCAGCCCGGCCAGCAGGAAGGCGGTCAGGACTTCGGTGGCCGGGGCCGCCATGGAGCGGGCATTGGCCCCCTTGATCAGGAAGCGTTGGCGACGGTTAATGACTTCGCCGACACGCGCCTCTTCGGCAGCTTCCTGGTTGGCGATCTTGACGATCTTGACACCATCGAGGCTTTCCATGACAGCGGTGGAAAGCGACGAAGTCTCGGCCATGGCGCCCTGGGCGGCCTTGCGCGTGGCTTTAAGGTATTTGCCCATGACCGCCCCAATCACCGGTCCAGCGAGCAAGACCACCAGGGTCATCGACCAGTCGGTCCAGAACATGAAGGCGAGGTTGCCGATGACCAGCAGCAGGGCCTGAATATACTGCACCAGCCCGGTCGAGGCGGCATCTCGCACCTGATCCGCATCGTAAAGAACCGACGATAAGTACTGGCCGGAATGAGCTTTTTGCAGATGGCCCAGATCGGCGCGAACCAGCCGCGAGAACAGTTGTTCCTGAATGCGCCCGACCAGTTGATTGCCAACGCGGTTCAGCGTCGTGGTCAGGCCGCGCTGGCCGGCGAAGCGGAGCAGGCCGAAGACGATGATCACGGCGGGCACCGAGATCAGCGGATGCGTCGTGATCCATGCCGGCAGGTGCGGCGTTATGCGATCGTCGGCGCTGTTGACGTGAAACAGAAGGTTGATGGCCGGATCAAGCCAGCCGACCACCACGGTCGTGGTCACCGCTACAAGCACAGCACAGGCGATAGCGAATGACAGCAGGCCCTTTTGCGGCGCCAGGTATTGCGACCACACTCGGGCGACCAGCACGGAGGTGCGCATTTCAGTCGCGGCGGTGGTCGGCGTGGTGGTCATGCTAGGTCTGGAAAAAGCTTCTTGAGCGATTATATAGGCTTATGCGTGATTTCTTCAAACCTGTCGCCTGTTTATGTGTTAATGAACAGCCGAATCCATCCCTCCAAAAGCGTTCTGCGCTTTTGGCAAGGGCAAGCGCCCGCCGCGCACGTTTGCGCGTAGCCGTGCGGCGCTTGAGCACCTACGAGAAAAAATGAAGCTGCTCCCTAAAAAATCACACGTTAAGCCGTTTCCGACGGATACCAAATGGGGGCTGTTCACCACCTATCTGCACTATCTGTGGGCTGATCATGCCTATTTGCGAATCGGCTTCACCAATGCCCACTGGATCGGGCCGGACATGGTGCGCACCAATCAGCCATGGCCGTTTCAACTGGCCTGGTGGAAGAAACAGGGCGTAAAGACGGTCATCAACCTGCGCGGCGGCAAGGGATCGTTCTACTATCTCGAAAAACACGCCTGTGAAAAACTGGGGCTCACACTGGAGGATTTCGGCCTGACCTCGCGCAGCCTGCCCACCGCCGCCGAGTTCCGCGAAGCAAAGACATTGTTCGACCGCATTGAATATCCAGCCCTGCTGCATTGCAAGTCGGGCGCCGACCGCGCCGGCATGATGAGCGTGCTCTACCGGCATTTCCATCTGGGCCATTCGATCCGCGATTCGGCGCGCGAACTGGGCCTGCGCACCCTGCATATGAAGGCCGGCCATACCGGCGTGCTCGATTATGTGTTCGAGGTTTACCTTCGCGATATAGAGCCTAAAGGAATCAGTTTCTGGGACTGGACGCAGGGGCCGGATTACGATCCAGACAAGCTGAAAGCGACTTTCAAGGCCAGTTGGTGGGGCACCCTGCTGACCGATAAGCTATTGAAACGGGAATAGAAAAAGCCGCCGAATGATCCGGCGGCCTTTGGTATATTTAATGGCTGTGATCGTCGGTCGACGGATCGATCAGCTTGTGGGCATGGATGACGAAATAGCGCATCAGGGCGTTGTCAACGGTTGATTGTGCCTTGGAACGCCAGGCGAGGACCGCTTCGGCATTGTTCGGATAGGCGCCGACGAACTCGATCTTCTTCAGATCCTTGAAGGTGGTGCCGTCAAGGCTCGAAAGTTCGCCGCCGATGACGAGATGGAGGAGTTGCTTATCGCTCATTGTCTCTTACTCTTTGATATTAAAGGTGCTCCAGGTGGGCGCAGCGCCGGATGATTTCATCGAAAAGCGGCGCGCCCGCGCAGATCAGGCTGGGTTTGAGGCTGTCTATAGCATTGAATCCATAAGGATTTCCTAAATGGTCCGAAACCACCGCGCCGGCTTCCTGGGCGATCAGGGTGGCGGCGGCCACGTCCCAGTCGCGCTTCGGCGTCAGGGCCAGGGTGAAATCGGCCTTTCCGGCCGCGACGCTGACCATGCGATAGGCCACGGACGGGCGTGAATGGACACTGAGACGCGGCCAGGGCAGGGGCCAGATGTCCCTGCCAAACAGGCGGGCATCGCCCAGAACCTCGGCGTCTTCCAGGGTGTCGCGCTGGCTGGCCCGAATAAGTTCGCCGTTCAGCCAGGCGCCTTCACCAAAGGCAGCCGCGTACATTTCATTTGAGTCGGGCGCATAGACGGCGGCAGCGACCGGTTGGTTGGCCTCGATGACGGCAAGCGCGATCGTCCAGTAGGGGCTGCCCTTGGAGAGGCCCATCGTGCCGTCGATCGGATCGAGCACGAAGGTGCGCAAACTGGTCAGGCGTTCAGCATTGTCAGCTTCTTCCTCGCTCTGCCAGCCGTAGTCGGGGCGGGCGGCGAGCAGGGCCTCCTTCAGCCACAGATTGACCTCGGTATCGGCATTGGTGACGATGGAGCCGTCGGACTTGTAGCTGGTCTTCAGGCCGTTTGTCTTGAGATGCTGGGCGAGCGCGCCGGCGCGACGAACCTTGTCGATGATCAGTTCAAGGTCTGTCGCGTGGTCATCGCGCATTATTTGCCCCCGACGCTCAAAGACTCGACGAGCAAGCTCGGTGTATCGAGCGTGCCCTTGATTTCCAGGTCACTGGCGGGGACGAGGCGGCTGTAGATATCGATCAGATTGCCGGCCACGGTGATTTCATTGACCGGATAGGCGATGACGCCGTTCTCGAACCAGAAGCCGGAGGCGCCTGCCGACCAGTCGCCGGTGTCGTTATTGACGCTGGGGCCGAACATCGAGGTGACGATCACGCCTTTTCCGGCCGAGGCCATCAAGCTTTCAATCGTTTCCGTGCCGGCGCTGAGCGTGACATTATGCGTCGAAACGCCTGGCGCATTGGCCAGGCTGCGCGAGGCATGGCCTGTGGTGGTCATGCCGAGTTGTTTCGCCGCCGAACTGTTCAGCAACCAGCCGTTTAAAACACCATCCTTGATGATGGCGCGTTCGCTGACGGCCACGCCTTCGTCATCGCACAGGCAGGAGCCCAGGCCGCGTACGCGCAAGGGATTGTCGATGATCTGCACGGACGAATCGAACAGTTGCTGGCCCAGCCTGTCCTTCAGGAAGCTGGACCCGCGCGCAATCATGGTGCCGGAAATGGCGCCGATGAATTGACTGATCAAAGACTTGGCGATGCGCTTGTCGAAAATAACCGAGGCTTTTTGCGTCTCGATCTTGCGCGCGCCAAGCGCCGCAAGTGCGCGTTCGGCGGCGATACGGCCGGTCTCGGTCACATCGGGCAGGTCGGAAGCGAAGCGTACGCTGCGGCCTTCGCCGTCGCGCTCCATATTGCCGTCGGCGTCGGTGGCGATATAGCGGCCCGACTGGAAGAACAGACTGGTCTGGTGGTGGCCACGGAAGCCACCGGACGTCAGCATTGACCACTGGTTCTGGACATAGCCGGTGCTGGCGGCATCGCTTTGAAGGGCGTCATTACCGAGCGACAAGCCGGCGGTTTCAATATCGAGCGCACGCTGTTGCAGGCTTTCGGCGCTGAGATGTGTGTCGTCGAAAAGCTGGAGATCGACGGGCGCGTCCTTATACAGTCGGCTGGGGTCGGCCAGGCCGGCATAGGCGTCATCCGGCGCCAGACGGGCCATGGCGACGGCGCGCTCGACCAGTCGATCCAGCGTGCTTTGCGAAAACTCGGAAACCGAAACCACGGCCTGTTTCTGGCCGACGAAAACGCGCAGGCCGAGATCGCTGTTTTCGTCGCGCTCGACGGTTTCGACCGCGCCCTTGCGGACGCCGACCGACAGGGAGCGGCTTTCAGCGAAGACGGCCTCGCAGGCATCGGCACCGGCCTTGCGGGCGGCCGTCAACAGGTTTTCGAGGCGCTCGAACCGGGTGTCTGCCGAAGCGTTCAGAGTGTCGTTTCGCGTTTGCAACATGAAAATTCTATAGGCCCGGCGAGGATGTGAAAGCAAGTCTCGTTTGTGACAATTTAAAATGCATGTTTGAAAAATCTGACGCCCGTATGCGCCGACTAAAAATCCACTTTCCGCGACAAAAGACGCATTGAGCAGCATTAAATTACCGCAGATTAGCGTTTTTTTTAGGTGTGACTTTTATGAATGTTGCGGTCAGGCCGCGCCTGATGCGTTTAAAACAGGGTTGGGCCGGTAATGTTGCGTTGGATAAAGTCGATCTTTGCCACCTTGCTGAATAACCGGTCAACACAGGCCAGCGCGGAAGACAGCGTGAGCGAAGCTGAGGAAGTATCGGCCATGAAGCCGATCGTATCCAGCTTCTGCCTCGTTAATGGCGGCTATTATATTATGGTCACGCTCAATCGCTTCTGGACCGAAAGCGGCCCGGGACTGGTTGTGATGGCCAGCCTGTCGGCCCTCACCATGCTGGCTGGATTCTATTTCTATTTCTTCTGGCTGAAAAGCGCCCGGCGCGTCTACCAGTTGAACATCGCCAGCCTGACGATCAATTTTCTGCTCTATCTCAATCCGGTCGTTTTCCAGAGTTTGCATTTCGACAGCGACCGCCTGGTCTATTTCGTCTTTCTGGCGCTGGTTTTCGCCACCACAGGGGTGAGCCTGCGGGTGGTTATCCCTAGTGTTTCGCTGTGCATTTTCACGGTCGCCTGGTTGAAGCACCAGCACCACACCCCGATGAATGCCGATAATGTCGGGCTGGTGGCGCTTATACTGCCCCTGACAGCCTTCCTGACCTATATCGTCCGCCAAACCCTGTTGCGCGCCGTTAAGGCACGCGTGATTGCCGAAAGCCTGCGCATGGAAGCGCAATCCATGGCCGACAGCGACGTGCTGACCGGCCTGCCTAATCGGCGCAGTTTTTTCCAGGTTATGGACGCGGTCCTGGCAGGCGTCAGCGTCGGACAGAAGCCGTTTCATCTGGCCCTGATCGACCTCGACGGCTTCAAGCCGATCAATGATATCTACGGCCACAGCGTTGGCGATGCCCTGCTGATCGAGGTTGGCAACCGGCTGCGCCAGGTCTGCGGCGAGCGGGCCTTTGCGGCGCGGATGGGTGGCGATGAATTTGCCATTGTCCTCTACGGCGATACGGCGCCTGCCGAACTGGACGCTTTCGGAACGCAGCTTTGCGATGCCCTGCGCGATACCTATTTCCTCGGCAGCGTGACCGCCCATATTTCCGGCAGTGTCGGCTTTGTGCGCTGTGCCTCGGGTCAGTTTACGCCGTCGCAACTGCTGGAGCGTGCCGATTACGCCCTCTATTTTGCCAAGCAGAACGTGCGGGGCGCGCCGGTGGTCTTCACCGAGAAGCACGAAACCGAGATGCGCGATTTCAGCCAGGTAGACCAGGCCCTGCGCACCAGCGATCTCGACGCCGAACTGTCGATCATGTTCCAGCCTCAGGTCGATGTCATCGAAAACCGCACCATCAGTTTCGAGGCTCTGGCGCGCTGGAACAGCCGCAAACTCGGCAGTGTGCGTCCGGATATCTTCATCAAGGCGGCGGAGCGCTCCGGCCTGATCACCCAGATTACCCTGATTTTGCTGGAAAAGGCCCTGAAGCAGGTACGCGAGTGGCCGGCGCAGACCAGGGTGTCTTTCAACCTGTCGGCCCGCGACCTGCGCTCAGGCATTTCGATCACCAATATCTGCAATGCTGTGCGTGACTCAAGGATAGATCCGCGCCGGATCGAGTTCGAAATCACGGAAACCGCCATGCTGACCGATTTCGAGCAGGCCTGCGAGGCGCTGGTCCGTCTGAAGGCCATGGGCTGCCGCATTGCTATCGATGATTTCGGCTCAGGCTATTCCAGTTTCAGCTATATCCACCGCCTGCCGGTCGATAAAATCAAGATTGACCGCAGCTTCGTTGTGCAGCTTCTCCAGCACAGTTCGGCGCTGAAAATCATCAAGACAATCATCGACCTGTGCCGCAACCTGAACCTGGACTGCGTCATCGAGGGTGTCGAAACCCAGACCGAAATGAACAAGCTGGCCCAGATTCGCGCCCGCTATATCCAGGGGTATCTGTTCTCAAAGCCTATGCTGGCCGAAGAGGTGTTACCCTGGCTGCATGACGAGGCGGCGCGCGGCCAAACCGCCCTCAGGGCCGTCTGATTATTTCCAGATGGATTTTCCTTGGCCTGGCAGGCCCATCTCGGCCCACTTTTCCGACACGCGATCAATGATGGATTGCTCCATATAGAGCTTCTCGCCCCATTCACGATGGGTTTCCGGCGCCCACTTGTTGGTGGCGTCCAGGCCGATCTTGGAACCTAAGCCTGATTCCGGTGAGGCGAAGTCAAGATAATCGATCGGGGTGTTTTCCACGAGCATGATATCGCGCGCCGGGTCCATGCGGGTGGAGAGCGCCCACATGACGTCCTTCCAGTCGCGGGCATTGATGTCGTCATCCACCACAATGATCCATTTGGTGTACATGAACTGGCGCAGATAAGACCACGCCCCCATCATCACGCGCTTGGCGTGACCGGGATAGGCTTTCTTCATGCTAATGACGGCGATACGGTAGGAACAGCCTTCCGGCGGCAACCAGAAATCGACGATTTCCGGAAACTGCTGCTGGATCAACGGGATAAAGACTTCATTTAACGCCTCGCCGAGCACGGAAGGTTCATCGGGCGGGCGGCCGGTGAAGGTCGAGAGGTAGATCGGTGTCTTGCGCATGGTGATGGCGCTGATCTTGAAGATCGGGAACTTCTCGACTGAATTATAATAGCCGGTGTGATCGCCGTAAGGGCCTTCATCGGCATAGTCATCAAGCAGGACATGGCCCTCCAGCACGATTTCGGCATGGGCCGGCACCATGAGGGGGACCGTTTTAGCCGGTACCAGTTCGGCCTTTTGTCCACGCAAAAGACCCGCGAACTGATATTCCGACAGGGTATCCGGCACCGGCGTCACGGCGGCCAGGATCAGGCCCGGATCGGCGCCAAGCACGGCCGCGGCGGGCAGGGGCTCGCGCTTGCCTTCTGCTTTCCAGCGGCGATGGTGCTGGGCGCCGCCGCGATGAGCCAGCCAGCGCATGATGGTTCGGTCTTTGCCCAGGACCTGCATCCGGTAGATGCCGAGATTGTAGTCATCTTCGCGCGTATCCGAAGGGCCCTTGGTGACGATCAGCGGCCAGGTGATCAGCGGCGCTGGCTCGCCCGGCCAGCAGCCCTGAATCGGCAGCTTCGTTAAATCGATATCTTCGCCGGTGAGGACAATCTCCTGAACCGGCGCGGTTTTTATCGTCTTTGGTCGCATCGAAAGCACGGTCTGCATCAGCGGCAGCATACCCACGGCATCCTTCAAGCCGCGCGGCGGTTCCGGTTGGCGCAGGAAGGCCAGCAGTTCGCCGACTTCGCGCAGTTCCGGCGCGGTGGTGCGTTCCTTTCCTTCCAGGGTAACGCCCATGGCGACGCGCTTCACATTGCCGAACAGATTGACCAGGACCGGCATGGGGGAGGGCGTGCCGTCTTCCAGGGTGACGTTTTCGAATAGCACCGCCGGGCCCTTTTCGGCCAGCAGGCGGGTCTGGATCTCGGTCATTTCGAGGTGCGTGGAGACGGGCGTCTTTACCCGCACCAGTTCGCCGGCGGCTTCCAGTTTGTCGATAAACTCACGCAGGGATTTATAGGCGGCCATTTTGTTCCTCTGGTACTCAGGCTCGGAGACGGCTCCTCCGCATAAGCCGGAACGCGAGCGCTGGCAATGGGCGCCGGTGTCGCATTTGCCGCAAGCTTGAAAACCGGCATCAACTCGGCCAAGGTGTCAGGATTCGCTGGAGATACTGTGTGATAACGGACAAAAAAGGCTTGTTGGTGATCGGCGCGCGTTCCCTGATCGGGCGGCGTATGCCGGAGGCGATCAGGGCCGCCGGCTGGCCGGAAGAGTCCGTCCGCTACAGTTCACGCCAGCCGGTGGCGAAACAGGGTGTCATCCTCGATACCGCGCGGCCTTACGATTTCCAGCCGGACCGCACCTTCGCGGCCGTCATTGTCTGCGCGCCGATCTGGCTGATCACCGATGTTCTGCTGGAACGCCTGGTCGGTCTCGGCATGAAGCGCAT
The DNA here is from genome assembly GCF_900100255.1 of Asticcacaulis taihuensis. Taxonomy (GTDB): domain Bacteria; phylum Pseudomonadota; class Alphaproteobacteria; order Caulobacterales; family Caulobacteraceae; genus Asticcacaulis; species Asticcacaulis taihuensis. The sequence continues at coordinate 135,384 of NZ_FMTS01000003.1, forward strand.
CATCGCCTTTTCCTCGACCAGCCGGCTGACGAAGGGGGCATCGGGGGAGGCGGCGGAGCGCGAGGTGGTGGCCAAACTGGCGGCGGGTGAGGAGACACTGACCGCTTTCTGCGAGGCGCGCGGCGTGGCCTTCACCATTCTGCGCCCGACTCTGATCTATGATGAAGGGCTGGACGAGAATGTCACGCGCATCGCCGATCTGATCCGCAAGCTGGGGTTCTTCCCGGTCTGCGGCCTGGCTAAGGGCCTGCGCCAGCCGGTTCATGCCCGTGATCTGGCAAAGGCGGCCATGCAGGCCCTGACGGCAAAGCCCAGTTTCAACAAGGTATATAATCTCAGCGGTGGCGAAGACCTGACCTATGCCGCCATGGTGCGGCGCATTTTTGAGGCGCTCGGCCGTGCGCCGGTGATCATCGCCCTGCCGGAACTTCTGTGGCGTATCGGTTTTTTCGTGGCTAACCTGGTGCGGCCGAAACGGCTGAAGCGCAATGTCCAGATGGTGCTGCGTATGAATACCGACCTGTGGTTCGATCACAGCGGCGCCACGATCGATTTCGGTTACCGGCCCGGACCTTTCAAGCCGGAATTTGAATAGTCAGTCCGGCTTCCAGCGCATGGAGAGGCGCAGGGACTTGCCGTCATAGCTCTTCGCCCAGTCGGTCTTGTTACCGGATGTGCCGAGGCGATCCATGATCCGCATCAGCGAGGCGCCGAAGCCATAGCCCTTCGGGTCTTCTTCCGTCAGCACGCAGTCATCGAGATCGCCCGAGGTCGTAAAGCGGCATTCCGCCGAGGCCCGGCCGCCGACCTTGTCATTCTGGGCATCGACCGGATAAGCCGAGACGCTCAACTGATCGTAATAGCCGTGGATATCCATGGTCTGGAAGCGCGGATCATTGGTTTCGGTGGCAAAGAACATGATGTCGCGCGGGATCTTGTTGAGCTCCAGCACCGTGTCGTCCGGCGCATCCGGGTGGGCTTTCAGCCAGTCCTTCGCAGCGCTGTCCGTGTCGTCGCGGGCCAGAATGCGGTACAGCCGGGCGGCGCGACCGATATCGACCGGCGTGCCCGCACCGGTCTCATACTGATGGGCCAGCAGGCGCACCGCCTGACGGTCGCCGCGTTTGGCCGCCTTCTTGAACAGGTTGACGGCTTCGGTCTGGTCCTGCGGCGCCAGATCGCCGATCATGTAGATCTGGCCGAGTTCGGTCAGCGCGCCAGCATGGCCCTGATCGGCGGCCTTTTTCAGACTGGCCAGGGCCAGGGCATTGTCAGGCGTGACGCCGCGGCCTTCAAGATAGGCCATGCCCACGGCGTATTGCGCGTTGGCGTCGCCCTTTTCGGCCGCCGTCTGGCAATAGGGCAGGGATTTTGGCCAGTCCGGCGTGACGGTGTCGCTTTGGGTATAGGCTTCGCAGACAAAGGCGCGGGCCTCGTCACGGCCCTGATCGGCGGCCTGTACATACCATGTGAGCGACTGGGCGGCATCCGGCTTGACGCCGTGACCCAGGCGATAGGCGACCGCCAGGTCATATTGCGCACTGGCATTGCCGGCCTCAGCCGATCTGGTGATCCATGAAAGCGCGGTTTTTTCATCGGCCTTTTGATCGAGCAGGGCATCGAAATAGACCTGGGCCAGGTCGTATTGCGCCTGGGCATCACCGCCTTCGGCCTTGTCGGTCAGAGCCTTGAGCTGTTCCTGCGGCGTCGGTGGTTTCGGTGGGACAAGCGCCGCCGTGGCAGGCTGAGCTATCGCCGCTGCGAGCACTATCAGGGAAAGCCAGTCAAGCTTACGCACGTTACCTCTACTTGGACCTCTACTTGGACCTCTGCTTATCCGACCAGACCGCCAGTTCGTTACCCGACGGGTCGGTAAAATGGAACCGCCGTCCGCCGGGGAAGTCAAAGATCGATTTCACGATCACCGCCCCTTGGGCTTTTACGGCCGCGAGCGACGCCTCAAGATCCTCACTATATAGGATCACCAGGGGCTTTGCGGAAGTCTCGGCCGGATCGGCCTGAAAGCCGCCGTCAAGCCCGGCATTAGCCAAGGCCGCATAGGTCGGGCCGTAATCGATGAAATTCCAGCCGAATGCCTTGCTGTAGAAGTCTTTCACCGCGCCTAAGTCGCTACCGGGAAATTCGATATAGTCGATCTTGTGGTGTTCAGGCATGTTCAGTTTTCCAGTTTCCAGACGCTGGCCGGCTTGACCGCCGCTTCCTCGATATCGGCATTGGTCAGGATATCGTAATCCGCCAGCCGGGTCAGGCCCGTTTTCGGGAAATAGGTCCGGTGGGGATCGCCGATATAGACCTCTATCTTGTGGGGGGCGGCGCGGCGAAAATATGTCAGCATGGCGTCGGTCATCGGTTTTTCGTAGCAGATATCCCCGGCCAGGATGATATCAACATCAGGCACAGGGGCCGCCAGCAGATTTTCGCCCGTAAATGCCAGTTCCATGCCGTTCAATTCGGCATTCAGTGCCACGGCGGCTTCGGCGTAAGGGTCAATATCATTGCACAGCACGCTTTGTGCGCCGGCCAGCCTGGCCGCGATGCCGACCAGACCCGAACCGCAGGCGATATCGAGCACGCGCTGACCTTTGACAATTTCCGGATGCTCAACTATGTACCGCGCCAGGGCCTGACCGCCCGACCAGGCGAAGGCCCAGAAAGGCGGGGCCAGGCGCTGGGCCGCCATATCCTGTTCGGTCATCAGCCACAACGGCGTGACCTCATCGGCCTGATAAAGCCGGATCGACGGCAAGGAAGGCACAGGCAGGGGGCGAGTATTGGCCCGGATAAACGACGCCTTGTCGGTCACTCGGTATCGCTCATTGGGCGTCCGGATCGCTCAGGGCCTGGTCTTTGACCGGGTCGCCGCCGAACTGATCGGAAAATTCCGGCGCCAGTACATCGCCCAGCATGGTCTGAGGCACGCGGATTTCGTATGGCCCCTCGGCGTAGGGGCCGACATCATAGGGGGCGTATAGCGCATCGATCGCGCCGGCCGTGCCGCCGCCCGCCGCCGGGATGAGCACCAGGCGGCTTTCGGCAAATTTCGGACACGCGAAGCCGGAGCCGGACTGCGATATGGGTTCGCCGGCGCGCTTCGAGCGCTCGGCCTCGACCTGATGGCAGAGATAGGCGTCGATGGCCTTGAAATCGGCGCCGGGCCTGAACAGGCGTTTGGTGTCGATCGCCGTCTTCGCGGTCTTGTCCCATAACAAGGTCTGGATGGTGTGATTGGGGTGGGCGCCACCCTGGTAATCATCTTCCTCGGAAAAGACCGAGACAAGACGCGGCGTCTGGGCGGCGATCTTCCAGACGATGCTGTGATAATAGGGCGGTTCCTCGATGCCGTCAGCGCTGTTCTGGGCGCGGTCCTTGTGCGCCTGGTCCATAAAGGCGGTGAGCGTCGTCTGAGCTTCGGTGAACAGGCGGGCGTGCAGTTCGGGATAGAGTTTGATCGCTTCGGGCAGGGTGAGACTGACCTCTGCATCGGCATTGGAATTGGCAAAGGTCAGGGGGACGGGCGCCGATGGTGCGGCGGGGGTTGCCGTCTGGTCATTTTTCGGTGCCCTGTGACAGGCGGTGACAGCCATCAGGGCGCCCAGAGCCAGGCCGGTGAGGAGTCTGCGGGACTGTGTCATGCTGCCTCTACGTGTTAAGGAATCCGGTAAAATGCACCGCCAGCAAACTGAAAAACCATATGAGCCCGGTCGTACGGTTGGACTTGAACAGCCTGAGCGCCAAGGCGGGCTCCCAGCGTTCGCCGGACGAATCCGGCCGCAAACGGACAAGCTGCATGAAAAGATGCGTGGTTACGAGCAAAAGTCCAACGAAAAAGAGTTGCGGCAGACCGGCCAGGTAGGCGGCGACGCCGGTCAATACCGAGGCGGCGCCATAAAACAGGCTGACGCCGGTAATGGTATGCTTGCCTAAAGCGCGGGCGCTCGACTTGACGCCGATCATGGCGTCGTCCTCGATATCCTGCAGGGCGTAGATAGTATCGTAACCGAGCGTCCAGAAGATCAGGCCGGCATAGAAGAGCAGCGCCGGCAGGGTCAGCGTGCCGGTCACGGTGGCAAAACCCATCAGGAAGCCCCAGTTGAATGTCAGGCCCAGCCACGCCTGCGGCCACCAGGTGATGCGTTTCATGAAGGGATAGGCCGCGACCAGCAGCAGGGAGCCGGCGCCAAGCGCAATGGTCAGCCAGCCCAACTGAATCAGGATCAGGAAGCTGATCAGCGAACAGCCGGCGGCGAAGGCCAGGGCCTGCTTTGGGCTTATCTGGCCGGATGGAATGGGGCGGCCGCGCGTGCGCTCCACCTTGGCATCGAAATCCCGATCGACGAAGTCATTGAAGGCGCAACCGGCGGCGCGCATCAGCACCGAGCCGATGGCGAACAGCAGCAGTTTGACCCACGGAAAATGGTAACGCAGGACTTCATGCGGCGGCAAAAGGCGGGCCGTACCATCCAGGTTATTGGCAAAGAACGGGTGCGCGATGGCGAAAGCCAGTCCCATGGCACCGGGCAGGAACAGCAGCCAGATACCGATCGGCCGGTCGAGCCGGCCCAGTTTCAGCCAAGGTTGCAGCGCACGCGGCGCGTAGCGGTCAACCCAGTTGAGCCTGGCGGCATCGGGAAGCGGGGCATGTGTGGTCATGGCCTTTTGATGAACCGCGCCGCCGGAATTGTCGAGGGGGAAATGTGGAGGCCACAGGTATAAGAAAGTAAGATGCCCCACCACCATCTTCGCTTCGCTTGATGGTCCCCCTCCCCACCAGAGGTGGGGAGGTACAGAAAATTATACCTCCCGGGCTTGCCGGGGAGGGGGACCACGCCCATGCTTTATGGGCGTGGTGGTGGGGTATCTTACTTGCCTTCTTCTTAAGCCCGGCGTTTCAGCAGTTGCGAGCGGTCCTTACGCACCTGGGCGGCCGGAATGACGCGGGCGAAGGGGCGCAGGCCGAAGAGGCTCTCTTCCATGCCGGTTTCCAGGATATCGCCGCGCTTGGGCGCCTTCAGGAACAGGTCTTCCATCGGGGTGATGACGTAAAGGCCCTCCGGCGCATAGACCAGCACCAGTCCTTCATTTTTCGGCATGACCTCGGACCAGATTTTCAACTGGTCGTAATAGTGCGGGCGGCGCCAGTCGTGCGGGCGATCCGGATCGACATCGACGGCCAGCGTCGTGCCGTTGGGTTCGAGGCGCAGGACGAAGCCAGCCTGATCGGGTCGCCACACGCCGTTCATATCATCGTGTTTCAGCCACAGGCACTTGAATTCCTGGCAGATTTGCGGATGCAGGCCCCACACGCCGCAGCCGCCTTCGGGGCGGACATTGACGCAGGTGTGGCCGGATTTCTTTTCCAGGTCAGGGATATCGTAAACCTTGCAGCACAGGTTGCAGGTGCCGCATTCCTTCAGGCTGGCCCGTTTGACGGGAGCCGGCGGGGGCGCCTTCTGGCGGTTTACATCATGTGCGCTTCGCGTCACGGGGGGTATCATAGGCCCTGAACCTTTTGTCCAGACTGGCAGCCCTTTTGCGGCCAGCAACGCCGCAAGCATCCCAAAACAGAGTCAATAAACGGTTACTTTAACCTTTTATTTTTCAGGAATGTGCCCGGAGATTGTCAGGCGATTCGGCGTTCATGAACTGTTCACGGCTCCAGCGTCTTGCGGCCTTCAATGACCTCGTCATAGGAGAAGACGATATCCGGATCGGGGGCGGCGACCTCGCGGCCGGCATGGGGGCAATCGAGCACCTTCAGCACATGGCGCAGGATGTTTTCGCGCGCCTTGACCTTGCTGTCGGTGGCGACGCATATCCACGGGCCGTGTTCATGATGCGATCGGCGCAGCATGTCATCACGCGCCGCCGAATAATCGGTCCAGCGGTCCTGTGCCACCTGGTCGAGATCGCTGACTTTCAGCTTCTTGCGCGGATCGGCACGGCGGTCGTCTAGCCGTTCCTTCTGTTCCTTCATCGAGATATCGAGCCACAGCTTGATCAGGGTGATGCCGCTGCGCACGATCATGCTTTCGAAGTCGGGCACGTCGCGGATAAAGGTTTCCTGCTGTTCGGGCGTGGAAAAGCCCATCACCTTCTCGACGCCGGCGCGGTTGTACCACGAACGGTTATAAACCACCCATTCGCCGGTGGAGGGCAGGCGATTGACATAGCGCTGAAACCACCAGGCGCCGCGGTCGAAATCGGTTGGCTTGGGCAGGGCGATGACGTGGGTATTGCGGACGGAGAGGCATTCGGTCAGACGCTTGATGGCGCCATCCTTGCCGGCGGCGTCGCGGCCTTCCAGCAGGATGCACACCTTTTGACCATTGGCCATGGTCCAGATCTGGGTGTCGACCAATGCCACCTGCAGGGCTTCGAGGCGCTTCTGGGCCTCCTTTTTATCATTTTTCTTCGACACCTGAGCCTCCTTATGGCGTTTCCAGCTTGCCGGAATTTTATAAGGAAACAAGTGTGTTCCGGTATTTAAGCGATCAGGCGTCCGTCTCTGGCGATCAGGCGCAGGTGGGCGGGCTGCGGGCCTTGTTCCGGCGGGCACAGGCGCACGGCGTCCAGCGTGTAGCGGCCCAGCACGCCGTTCGGATTCTGCGGCATGGCGCTGAGGGTCTGGTAAATGCCGACCAGGCGATCCACCTTGCCATAGGCATTCAGCATGGGGCACAGGCAGATTTCAAAACGCACCGTTTCATTTTGAAACAGGGCGGCTTCTTCCGGCGATATTTCGGGATGCGAGGTCTGCCAGGGGGCGGACAGGGTGAGGATCACCGGCTGCGCCTGGCGGCGGCTGAGCATCAGGGCCGTGGTCACCCGGCCGATAAAAGATGCCTGGAAAAGGGCGATAAAGGAGGTGTCCTTCAAATCGAAGCCATGCAGGGCGCGCAGAAAGCCGCCCGCCAGGCGAAAGCGGTGGCTGTGATCGGTGGTTGAAACCATCATCATCTGCGGGATCAGGGTCTTGAGACGCGCCGGGTTGAACTGTTCCCGCAGAGGGGCCTTTCCCGGATCGGTCTGAAGGCTGCGCCAATAGCTCAGGAATGAAACTGTACTGGAATGGGGCACGTCGATCTCCTTTGTACAGGGGAAAGGCAAGATCGCTGCCGGAAATGTGGTGTTTGTGTACTTTTTTGACGCCGGGCTTAATCAAAAGGCAAGTTTGGCGCGGTATGGTTCTTGCTGATGAATGGCCAGAATAGCCATGAGGGCGAAAAAGCCATGAGGAAAGTTTTGATGCGCAAAGCCTTGAAGAACCTGTTCACCCTTCTGGTGGGCGCCGGAATGCTGGCCTTCGCCGGCGCCGCAGCGGCCTGCACGACCGGTTGCGCGCCGCCGGCGCCGCCCACCGTGCCGCATAATCCGCGTCCGCCGCATACCCCCTGCACGAGCTGCGGCGGTGGCGGCAATGTCAATGTGAACGTCAATGTCAAGGTCGGCGCCGGTGCCAGTGCGGGCGCGAGTGCCGGGGCCACCACCTATTACGGCGGTGGCTACAGCAACTGGTCGCAGACGCCGGGCTATCCGCAGGCCGCCGGCACCCTGAATGTCGTCAGCGGAAACTGCTGCGGCGCCATGGAAAGCTACAGCGAGCAGCAGACTTTCACCAAGCAGACCATCATCCAGGCGAGCTGCATCGACGACACCGGCGTGCCGCACCCGGCCTCCCAGGTCTTCTCAGGCCGTGATATCGCCGGTTCCTATCGCGGCGAGGTCTATCGATGCATTGCCGGCACCCATATGCAGTGGACTTACTCGGACTATGACGGTTCGCATATCAATTTCGATGGCGGCAAGAACGCCACCTGCGCCAAAAACGAGGCCCTGTGGTTCGAAAACGGCACCCTGACCTGCAAGGCGCAGATCCCGCAGCGCCAGTGTAACGAACGCTCGCTGCTGCGCCGCTTTGGCGTCGGCATCAAGATTCTGACCCTTACCCGCACAGAAACTATCACCAAACAGCGCCAGATGGCCTGCAATAGCTGCAATGCCACCAATACGGCGGTGATGAGCTTCGATGGAGGCGTTGGCGGTTTCGTCCAGTAAACCATAAGAAAGTACAGAAAACTGAAAACCCCGCCGGTCCATCTGGCGGGGTTTTTGTTTAGACTACTTTGCGGGCGCTACCGCCGGCTTGATCTGGATGCGCATGGCCTTGTTCATATCGAGATATTCATTGGCCAGCTTCTGGATATCGGCCACGGTCACGGCCTTGTACTGGTCGCGGCGGGTCCGGATATAGTCGAGTTTGCGCGGATCGGTGGTCGAGCCGGGCAGGGCGCCGGCCCAGAAGGTGTTGGTCTTCAGGTCGGTATCCATGCGGTCGAGCAGGGGCTTTTGCGCGCGCAACAGTTCGTCATCGCTGATCGGGTGGGCTTTGAGATCGGCCACAATGCCCGCCACCGCATCATAATAGGCCTGGTCGTCTTCTGGCTTTACCTGGGCGACGGCACTGAGATAGCCATAGCCGGGGAAGGTCTGGGAATAGTAGTTGCTGGCATAGGGGCTGTAGCTCAGGCCCTTCTGCTCACGCACGATATCGGTCAGGCGCAGGGAGAGCACTTCGGCCAGCACGGTCAGGCCGCGGGCGCGCTGGGTGTCGGACATGAAGTCCGTGCCCGGCCAGGCGATATAGCTCAGGTCCTGGTCGGCGCGGCCCTGATGCTCGAATACGCGGTTGAGGTTCTGCGTCGGGAAATGCAGCGACAGGCCGTCGGCGGGAATGGCTGGCTGGTCGGCACGTTTCCCGAGCGTAGCGAAGGTCTTGCTGATCTGGGCTTCCGCTTCCGCTTCGGAAATATCGCCGACAATGGTGATTTCAACCGGTTCGGTCTTGAGTTGGCGGTCGATTAGTGCCTTGACATGATCATTGGTGGTGCCGAGGAAATCGGCCTGGCTTGGCATGGTGAAGCGCGGGTCGTTGTCCCGCAGGGCGGCAGCTCCGCTCATCTGGAAGACGCCGCCGGGGGTGGAATTGAGCTGGTTGTAGTAGTCGGGAATGAAGGATTTCAGGCGGGCAAAGGCATCGGGGCTGTAGGCCGCGTCGGTGGTGAAGGCCATCAGCACCTGCATCTGAGTGGCGAAATCGGTCGGATTGGTGCCGCCCGAAAGCGTGGTGGCGTCCTCGCCGATGCTCAAACCAACGCTGTAGATCTTGCCGGTCAGGCTGTCCTTGATTTCGGACGCCGTAAGCTTGCCGAGGCCGCCTTCCTGAAGATCGGACACCGAGGCGGCGAAGACGGGGGGCTTTGCGGCCGGCGACAAGGCGCTTAAGCCCCCTGCAAAGCGGACGGTGATGCCGATCTCGTCGTCCTTGAAATTGGTGTTCTTGATGGTGGCGCGCACGCCGTTGGCGTAGGTCAGTTGGGTCAGGCCGAGGTCCTTGACTTCCTCGCGTTTGATCACCTTGGCCGGCGTGCCGAAATCGGTATAGGGCCAGGGCTTGTTGACGCGAGCTTCGGCGGCCGCGACCTTGGCCAACTGGACGGTATTATAGGTATCGAGGAAGGCTTTCTGGTCGAAATCACCCAGCGTTGCCCCTTCATGCCACAGCAGCGGGCCGTCGCCGGCGAACAGGGGCATGATGCCGGCATTGAGGGCATTGAGCGTGATCGATGGCTTCAGCTTCTGGAAATAGTCCCAGTCCTGTTGCGGGGAAGTGAAAACCTCGCCATCGGCCATGGAATCGACCAGGGATTCGGCCAGTTGCCGGCTGTTGCGCGTATTGGCGCCCTGAAGGGCCTGCTTGAAATAGGTTTCGGTATCGCTGAGCGTGCGGTCAAGTTCGGCCTGGTCGGCGCCATATTCGATGAACTGACGCACGGTGGTATAGGCGGCGACGAAGGCATCCTTTTCGCGGCCAGGCTTGGGCGTGATCGACAGTTGCGTGACGGTGGCCGTATGATCGACATCGTCATGAGCTATTGAGGCGGCGGCAAAGGGGGTATCCGGCAGCTTGGCCAGACGCTCCAGGCGCTCGTTCAGAATTTGGGTGCGGAGGCCATCGAGGAAGTCGGCAGTTTCCTTGGCCTCGTTTTGATAGGTCTCGGTAATCGGTTGCGACCAGGTCATGGTCAGTTCGGTGCGCAGGCCCTTTTCGGCATAGGCTTCCGAGGTCACGCCCTTGGGCTTATAGGCGCCGAAATCGGTGACGCGGATGGGGGCCGCGGGCTTCTGCCAGTCGGAGAATTTCGCCTTGATGCGCGCCTCCATGGCGTCCGGATCGAAATCGCCGACCACGACAAGCGTCGCCTGTTCCGGGCGGTAGAAGCTGTTGTAATAATCGACGAAGCGGTCGCGCTTGGCGGTCTTGATGATATCCGTCAGGCCAATGGGCAGGCGCACGGCATATTTCTGGCCGCCGAAGGCCGCGGTGGACCATTTCATGTAGGCGTGGCGGCCGGGGCTGTCGCTGGCGCGCTCCTCGCCCAGAATGACACCGCGCTCGCGGTCGATGGCGCCGTCATCCAGCGACAGATTGCCGGCGGTTTCGCGCATCAGGAACAGGCCGGTATCGAGATCATCGTCGGCCACCTTGGGCAGGTCCAGTTCGTAGACCGTTTCACTGAAACCGGTATGGGCATTGGTGTCGGCGCCGAAGGACAGGCCGTGGCGCTCCAGGATCTTGACCATATCGCCCTCGGCCACATTCTTCGAGCCGTTGAAGGCCATGTGTTCGAGGAAGTGGGCCAGCCCCTGCTGGCTGTCGTCCTCCATCAGCGAGCCACCATTGAAGCGCAGGCGGATCGAGGCGGTGCCGGGCGGAGTGGCGTTTTTGAGGATGATATAGGTCATGCCGTTCGGCAGCTTGCCGAAGCGCACGGCCGGATCAGCCTTGATGTCCGAATGGTTCTGGGCGAAATCCAGCCCTCTGCTGATATCGACCGACTGCGCGGCGACCGGTGCTTCGGCATAGCTGCTAATCGGAGTCAGGGCCGTGGTCGTCAGGGCCGCGATGGCAAAGGCGGTCAGCAGGGATTTTTTCATCAGCATTCGGGTATCTCCGGGCAAGCGCATCCCGAAAAGTGTCCGCACTTTTCGGATTAAGATGCGCGCCAACTAAAATATCGAAGGACACTGCCGCAGGATTGTGTCCGAAGAAAGCGAAATCCGGTGGATTAACTTTTGTTAAGCTCGGCGGATGGTTTTACCGGCAGGGGCACAGGCTTCTTCTTTGCCGGCTGGCAGACCACCAAGGTGACCGGGATATTGCGCAGATTGCATTCCGCCTTCGTCATGGACTGGTGATAGGTGAGCGGCGCATAGAACAGGTAGCTGACGGCGATCAGTATGCTCAGCCCGCACAGGATGCCGAAGCGGTGCTTCGCCACCAGCGGCACCTGCCGGGCCACAATCCGGAAACACAGCGTCACCAACAGGTAGCTCAGGGCCAGGCCGATAAAGTAATGATAGATGTACATCACCCGGTGGATGCCGAGATAGATGTGGAACACCCAGAAGAACATGAACATGGCAAACAGGGCTTCCAGGCGGTCGAAATCCATGGCGCGCGCTTCGGCGTCCGCGGTTTCCTTGCGGTCAAAGCGGCGGCGCGAGATCAGAACGGCCGCGCCAACGATGCCGACGATGCCTAAGCCCCAGTTGACCGGATTGCCGACCATATGGGTATAGGCGGTCTTCTTGCCGTCGAAATCCCATCGGTAGGTAATGGCCTTGGCCATGAAGGGCCACAGCACCGGCTGCGAGCCATTGGGCTCGGTTTTCACTTCGCCGGTGAAGTCGTACTTCATATACTTGTAATAGCCGACGGTGGCGTCCCAGACCACGGCGGGCGACAGACCACGTTTGTGGGCGAGATAGTCCCTGTAGACCTGGCCCATGGCGTTGTTGTCGCGGGCGCCGGCCTTGGTTGAGGTATCGGGCGCATTGGGATTGAAGACCACATGCAGGGTGAAAAGCAGGGCCACGACGGCCAGGAAAGCGCCGGCGACCGAGGTGCCGCGCCAGAATTGCCGCAGCCAGTTGGGGCGTGAATGATCTATCCACAGGGCGCGGCCGAGACTGAGCGTGCCGAGCAGGAGCATGACCAGCGAATTGACCTTGACCATGAAGCTGAGGCCGCACAGCAGACCGAAGGCGGCATAGGTTAGCAGCGGCCGTTTCGGCTCGCGCCCGAAAGTGTAAAGCCAGACCAGGATCGAGCCGAGGGTAAAGGTGAACTGGTAGGAATCGAGATGGGCGGCGCGGAAATGGACGATATAGGCGTTCTCGAAGACAAACAGCAGCGAGAAGACAAACGCCTCGAACGCTTCGCCATTGAGGCGCAGGATGATGAGATAAAAGAGCAGGGCGCTGATGACCGCGAACAGCGCCGAAGGCATACGGATCGGCGTGAAGTCATAGCCTTTCGGCACGACGCGCGAATCGATCTTCTTCACATCACCGAGGAAATGGGTGTCGATATTTTTGTTGATGCCCAACAGCTTGCCGGCCTTGACGCCGGCATCCATAAACATGAAGCCGAGCGGCGGATGCGAGGCATATTGCGCCTTGCCTTCCTCATATCTCTGGGTCGTCGTCAGGTAATAGGATTCGTCCCAGAAGGCATGGTTGGGGTTATTCAGGTCACGCACGAAATTGAAGCAGGCCAGCACGATAACCAGGACGCCGAGCATCCAGCGCAGGGTCTGGTCATCGGCATTCCACAAACGGTCGGCGAAATCTTTCGCTCTTTGAATGAAGGAAGGGGCGGGCATGTTCGGGTCGGAGGTCATTAAGGCTCGCACATGTCGGGTCTGGCATTGAAGGATGAGTCTTATGCCCTATTCGATCCGGTCTGCCTACAGGTTTGACAATGGGAAATGGCTTTGATGTGCAAAGCCTTTGCAGTGCTTTTGCGCAAAGGCGTAGAAAAATATGCACCAAAAAGTTGTAAATTAACGCAATTTAAACCCCCTAAATGTAACTTGAGGTTGCGCTGCGGTTTTCCCCTGAGATCGTCCGGCGCCCCACGTGGGCACTGTTTCTCCCTCTTCCGGGCGCGCACATAAACTCCGCGCCGGATCTGCTGGTCCCAGATCCGGCCGGACCTTTTTAGCTTCCCAAATCAGTTTCTGAGACGGTAGCCCGTCTTGAAAATCCAGGCGATGAGGGCAACGCAGGCTGTCATGAACACCAGCGTCATGCCGAAACTGACCATCACATTGACATCGGCCTTGCCATAGAAGGTCCAGCGGAAGCCATTGATCAGATAGACGATCGGGTTGAACAGGGTGACGTGTTGCCAGAATTCCGGCAGCATCTTGATGGAATAGAAGGTGCCGCCGAGGAAGGTCAGGGGGGTGATGATCAGCAAGGGCACTACCTGCAATTTCTCGAAGCCATCGGCCCAGACGCCCAGGATAAAGCCGAACAGCGAAAAAGTGAGGGCGATCATGACCAGGAATATAGCCGCCCAGATCGGATGAACCACCTCATAGGGCACGAACAGCCGCGCGGTGATCAGGATGATGGTGCCGAGGATCACCGACTTGGTGGCCGCCGCCCCGACATAGCCCAAAAGCGCTTCTACGACCGAAACCGGCGCGGACAGCAACTCATAGATCGTGCCGGTAAAGCGCGGCAGATAGATGCCGAAGGAGGCGTTGGACGTGCTTTCGGTCAGGATCGACAAGAGGGTCAGGCCGGGCACGATAAAGGCACCGTAAGAGACCCCATCGACCAGAGTCATTTTGCTGCCGATCGCCGAGCCGAAGACGATGAAATAGAGCGAGGTCGAAATGACCGGCGCGGCAATACTCTGGAACAGGGTGCGCCAGGTGCGGTGCAGTTCGAAAAAGTAGATGGCGCGGACGGCGTGGAGGTTGATCGTCATGACTTTTTCTCCACGAGGTCGACGAAGATATCTTCGAGCGAGGACCGCTTGGTGCTGACCGATTTGAAGTCGATCTGTTTCTCCATCAGGGCCTTGAGCACGTCGGCGACGCCGGCATCTTCGGCATCGCCTTCGCCGGTGAGCGTAAAGGTGAGGGTCTCACCATCTTCGGAGAGGTCGAGCGCTTGCGGAATATCCGGCGGCGCATCGAGTTTCGATTTCAGGCCTATGGTGACGCGGGTCTGGCCCAGTTTCTTCATCAGGGCGTGCTTTTCTTCGACCAGCATGATTTCGCCCTTGTTGATGACGCCGATGCGGTCGGCCATCTCCTCGGCTTCTTCGATGTAATGGGTCGTCAGGATGATGGTGACGCCCTGTTCACGCAGGCGGCCGATCATCTTCCACATGTCGCGGCGCAGTTCGACATCGACCCCGGCGGTCGGCTCATCGAGGAACAGGATCTTCGGCTCGTGCGACAGGGCCTTGGCGATCAGCACGCGGCGCTTCATGCCGCCGGAAAGCGTGGCGATCTTGTTGTCCTTCTTGTCCCACAGCGAGAGGTCTTTCAGCACCTTCTCGATATGGGCCGGGTTGGGCGCCATGCCGAAGAGGCCGCGCGAAAAGCTGACTGTGGCCCAGACGGTCTCGAACATATCGGTGGCCAGTTCCTGCGGCACCAGGCCGATCTTGGCGCGGGCGGCGCGATAGTCTTTCGTGATGTCGTGGCCATCGGCGATGACCGTGCCGCTGGTCAGTTTGACCAGCCCGCACACCACGCCGATCAGGGTGGTCTTGCCGGCGCCATTAGGGCCCAGCAGAGCGAAGATTTCGCCGCGCCGGATATCAAGATCAATGGATTTGAGCGCTTTGTGGCCGCTCTTGTAGGTCTTGTCGAGTTGCCGGATCGAAATGACCGAATCCATCTGTTTTCCTTTGCGAGGTAATGCGTGACCTATATAGTCCGTTATGCGCCAAAAAACGACAGGGGATATTCGCCGATGAAGAGAGTTTTGCTGTGCGGACTGGCGTTTGTGGCTTTCAGTGCCCAGGCGAAAACCCCGGCGGCGGATATGGTTTTCCGCAACGCTTACGTCTACACGGTTGATGCAAAGAACAGTGTGGCCCAGGCACTGGCGGTAAAGGATGGCCGGGTTGTCTATGTCGGCGATGAGGCTGGCGCGAAAGTCTTTACTGGCCGCAAGACGCAAGTGATCGATCTCAAGGGGCGTATGGTCATGCCGGGCCTGATCGACGGCCATATGCACCCGCAATCGGGCGGCCTGCGGATGTTGAGCTGTAATCTCAACTATGAAAGCCTGACGATTGCGGAATTTCAGGCGCGCATTCAGAAATGCGTCGATGAGGATAAAACGTCCGGCCCGAATGACTGGCTGGAGGTGATCAACTGGTTCGAGCAGGGCGCGAAGCCAGCGGGCACGGTCCTGACCCGTGCGGCGCTCGATGGTGTGAAAACCACCCGGCCGATCAAGGTCCATTCGTCCTTCGGCCATTCCAATCTGACCAATACACGCGGGCTGCAACTGGCCGGCATCACTCGCGAAACACCAGACCCAAAGGACGGGGTGATTGTGCGCGATACGGCCGGTGAGCCGACCGGCCTTTTGCAGGACGCGGCGCAGGATTTGGTGGACAGGCTGGTGCCGCCGCCTTCGGTTGAAAAGAATTACCAGGCGACGCAACTGGCGCTGAAAGCCATGCGCGAGCAGGGGATTACCACCTTTCTCGACGCCTATACCGATATCGAGACCATGACGGCCTATCGCACGGTTTCCAAAGAGGGCCGGCTGACGGCGCGGGCGCATTTCGCCGTGCTGATCGATTCCCCGGCGGATTATGATGCTGACAAGGCCATTGCCGAGGTGCTGAAGGAAAAGGCCGAATTTGAGCAGACACCGGTGGGCGCCAGGCCGATCATGAAGGTGGATACCGCCAAGCTGTTCCTCGATGGCGTCTATTCGGCGCCGGCCTTTTCGGCGGTGATGGTCGAGCCCTATTTCGAGAATGGCCGGCCGGGGCATAATTACGGACCGAAGCCCTATTTCTCGCAAGCGCAGCTTGATGACACCCTGATCAAACTGGCGGCGGCGGGGCTCAATCCGCACATGCACGCCGATGGCGATGGCTCGGTGCGTATGGGGCTGAATGCCGTCGAGGCCATGCGCAAGGTGCATCCGGCCGACGATATCCGTCCGGCCATCGCCCATGACGAGATTGTCGACCCGGCCGATTACAAACGCTATGCCGAGGTTGGCGCCTTGCCGGTTCTGTCCTTCCAGTGGGAGCGGCCGTCCATCGATATCATGCAGTCGATGCCGGCACTGGGGCCGGTACGGTCGGCCCTGATGGAGCCGGCGGGCCTGCTGGAGATATATGGCGCACGCATTGTCTATGGTTCGGACTGGCCTGTGGACGCGCTCGATGAATGGCTGGCCCTTCAGATTGCCGTGACGCGCCAGGCGATCGGCGAGGACGCTGTGAAATATCCGGACCGGCTGGGCATCGATCCGGGACTGACGGTAGCACAGGCGGTGCGGGCAATTACGCTCAATGCGGCCTACAGCCTGAGGCAGGACAAGGAGACCGGTTCGCTGGAAGCCGGCAAGTTTGCCGACCTGATCGTGCTTGATCGCAATCTGTTCCAGATCAAACCGGAAGAGATCGGCGGCACCCAGGTGCTGCTGACCATGGTGGGCGGGAAGATTGTGTATGAGGCGGAGGACTTGAAGTAAGAAACCCCACCACCATCTCATTTCATTCGATGGTCCCCCTCCCCGGCATAGCCGGGGAGGTACAAGAAAATGGAAATTATACCTCCCCACCTTTGGTGGGGAGGGGGACCGCACGACGCGCGAAGCGCTAGATGTGGTGGTGGGGTATCTTACTTTCTCCACAAAAGAAAAGGCCGGCGAGGGGGATATTCGCCGGCCCATAGGTTTTCACTCAGACTTTATCAGTACTTGTAGGTGATTTGCAGGAAGCCTGAGCGGCCGAGACCTTCGTACCAGTTGGCATTATAGTAAGGGTAGCTGGTCCAGGTGGAATCATAGGGCGGGTTGGTATCGAACAGGTTGTCGATGGCCAGAGACACCGTAACCTTGTCGTTGAGGTCGTACTGCGCTGAGGCGTTATACAGCATGTAGGCTTTCACCCAGGCATCCTCGTCATAGTTCGGCAGGCGGCTGGTATAGTTGCCGTCGATGTTGAACTTCCATTTGCCGGTCTTCAGGTTGACGCTGGCCGACGCCTTGTCGCGCGGTATGTAATAGTCGGAATCGACCGCCAGCTTGTTGATGGCCGGGTCGCCGACATAGCGGGTATAGTCATGGTCGATGACATGGGTATAGCTGCCGGACAGTCCGAGCACACCGATCGGCGTATCGAAGCGCAGGTGGCCGGCGAAGTCGTAACCCGAGGTTTCTTCCTTCGCCACGTTGATCGGGCTGACGAACACCTGGGTGATGTCACCGCCGGAATCACGCGTGACGCGGGCAATGGCGTCCTGGCAGGTCGGGGTATTTATGTCCTGCAGGCCATTGCGGCATTCGCCTTCAGTGCGGGTCAGGTTGTTGATGACCAGATCCTCAACCACGCCTTCCATCTTGATCTTGAAATAGTCAACGCTGACATCGAACATGCGCGATGGCGCCCAGACGAAGCCGGTATTGAAGCTTTCGCTGGTTTCCGGTTCCAGGTCGCGGTTGCCGCCGGTCTTTACCGAGATGCGCGAGCCGCGGCCGCAATCACCGGGATAGTCTTCCGGCGTGTCGTTGTAACAGGTGTAGTAGTCGGTGGCGCGGCCTTCTTCGTAACCGATGCCCTGATAGACATAGTTCAGGTCCGGTGCACGGAAGCCAGTGCCCCAGGCGGCGCGCAAGAGCAGGGTCTTGAGTGGGCGGTATTCCAGGCCGAGATTATAGGTGCTCTGGCCGACGCTGTGACCGGCATAATCATAGTGATCGTAACGGGCGGCGGCGCTGGAGGACAGGGTGGAGAGCAGCGGAATGCTGAACTCGACGCCGGTGGCGTAGTGGTTGCGGTGGCCCTTCGAGATGAAGTCCGTCCAACTAAAGAAGTGCGGCGAGGCGGCTTTCGGATCGGTGCCCTGGTCGTAGTCCTGGCGGCCGCCCTCGATGAGGAAGTTGAAGCCGACGGGGCCGGCCGGCATCTGGAACAGGTCACGCGTGCCGATCTGGGCCGTCAGTTCGGTGACCGAGCTCTTCGGGTGATAGACGGCGTTTTCGGCGATCGAGGCGTATTCTTCCGGCGTCAGCGGGGTGTAGAAGCGCGTTGGGTCGGCATTGAAGACCGGCAGGCCGTAGCCGTCATCCTCGCCCAGGAACTGCGGATCGGTATCCATGCCGAGCTTCGGCCCCAGGAACAGGGCATTGGCCTTTTCGACATTAATCAGCGGGAAGATGACCTCGGCAGTATAGGCGCTGTAATTGAGGGCGACTTCGTAATTCCACTTATCGTCGGCGCCAAAGGTGCCGCGCACGCCCGGCGTGAAGGTATAGGTGGTCGAATTGACCTGGCGCTTGGCCTTGTCCAGCCCGCCCATTTCTTCCGGTGTGAAGATACGATACCAGTTGTCGGTGCCGCCGGTGAAGCTGTTGTAGAAGTCGCCGACATCGTTGCCGGTTTCATCCTGATAGCCCCATGAGGTCGGGCGCTTCAGAAGTTCGAGGCGGCTGAGGCCGAACTGCACGTCGGCGAAGAGGTGCAGAGTATCGGACACATCATAGGTGAAGGAGCCGACCAGGTTGCCGGCGTGACGTTGCGACTGGACCGTCTTGTAGCCGATGGCGGATTTACTGCCGCAGTAATTGCCGAGAATGGTGTCGCCATCGCCATAATAGGGATCGGTGGCCAGGTGTGTGGTGCCGCCGTTGGTGGAGGCGGTGGGGGCGCAGTCGGCCTCGGTGGCGTCGATGGCATAGACGTCGTAATCGACGCGCTGCCAGTTGGTGACCGGGGTCTGGTAGGCCGGATCGGGCGCGTCGAGCGTCGAATCCTGACGTTTGCGCTGATAGCCGTAGATCGGATCGGTCCACAGAATTTCACCGCCAAAGACGCCGTGGAACTTGCCGGCGTCGAAGCCCGATGAATAATTCAGGCGGTGCGATTGCCCGCCACCCTGTTCGGTCCAGCCATAGCGGTAATCGAGCGTGGAGCCGTCATAGCGTTCCTTGAGCTTGAAATTGACCACACCGGCCAGGGCGTCAGAGCCATAGATGGCCGAGGCGGAGCCGGACAGAATTTCGATCTGGTCGACCATGCCCAGCGGAATATTGGAAATGTCGGTGAAATTGCCATTGCCGTCATACGGCATCGGGAAATCGGAAATGCGGCGGCCATTGACCATGACGAGCGTATGGTTGGGGCCGAGGCCGCGCAGATCGACCTGTTGCGCGCCGGGCGAATAGTCGGCGGCATTGCCCGACTGCATCGATTCGGTTTCGCCGCTGTTGGCGGTGACGGTCTTGAGCACGTCCGGCACGCTGGCATAGCCGCCGGCGCGAATCTGGTCGGATGTGATCACGGTGACAGGGGCCGGGCCCTCCTTCTGCGTGCGCGGGATGCGCGAACCGAGGACGACGACGGTCTGGGGTTCTTCATCCGCGGGCGCGGCGGTTGTGGTGTCCTGCGCGCTTGCCACGCCATGAAGGCCATAAAGGCTGCATCCGGCAAGCAGGGTCAGCTTGCAGAGACGCCCAAGGGTTAAATAAGGCCTGGTTTTCTTCATGGAACGCTCCTTGTTGATGTAACGGTGTTCGCGGATGCAAATGGGATAAATGTGCAAATATAGTTTCAAAGTGCACTATTTTTGCGGAAACATGATGAAAAGTGACATCATTGTGTCAAACTTGGCAATCAAATTGTTGCCATAAGGTCAATTTGCGATCACAGTTGTGGTGATATGTTGCATTTGCGCACTAAACCACACGGAGCCCGATATGCGTCACCTGATTCTTGCCTTAAGTCTCTCATTCGTCACCTTAAATATGGGTAATATTGCCGAGGCTAAGGCGTGGAAGAGCGGACCAGGTTACAAAACCTTCGTGATCGGTGACGAGGCGAAGGCGACCACCGATCCGGTAACGGCTGGTTTCCTGCTGAGCGGCGGCGGCGACTGGGCCTATGATGCCTTCCGCTGGTTTACCGCCCATGCCGGACATGGCCACATTGTGGTGCTGCGGGCTTCGGGCACCACGGAATCGCAGGATGAGTTCTATAATCAGGTAAAGGGCGTCAGTTCGGTGCGCACCTTCCTGTTCACCGACCGCAAGGCGTCCTACGATCAGAAGTTGCTGGAAGCGGTGAAGAGGGCTGATGGCATCTTCCTGGCCGGCGGAGACCAGTCCAACTATGTGCGCATGTGGAAGGGCACGCCGCTCAATGAAGCGCTCGATGCCCACGTGGCGGCCGGCAAACCGATCGGCGGCACATCCGCGGGGCTGGCGGTGCAGGGAAGCTGGCTTTACGGGGCCATGGATGGCGGCAGCATTACCTCACCGGAAGCCATGAAAGACCCGCTGGGTTCGGCGGTGACGATGGAAAGCGATTTTCTCCATTCCGAGTTATTGACCAATATCGTCACAGATAGCCATTTCGGTGTTCGTGACCGCTTAGGGCGTCTGATCGCCTTTGTGGTCAAATCGGAATCGCTGCGCGACGCCGATGGCAAGCGGTATGCCCATCCTCTGGTCGGCCTTGGTATTGATGAAGAAGCGGCCATGACAGTCGAGGCCGATGGCACGGCGAAGGTATATTCCAATCTCGATGGCCACGGCTGGCTGGTCCAGGGCGGTGAGGTTCACGATCTGGGGCCGGGCAAGCCGCTCAATATAAAGAATGTCAGGGTCACCGGTATTGGGAAGACCAGCACCTTCAACATCCGGACGCTGGAGGTGGGCCTGCCATCCTTCACCCGCATCTATGATGTCACCGATGGCGTGCTGACCCAGCAAAAACACTGGTCGCTGGCTATTCATGGCGGCGCGGGTGTGATCGATCGCGGCGATCTGACGCCGGCGAAGGATGCGGCCTATCGCGCCGGTCTGGCCGAGGCGCTGGCGGCGGGCCAGGCCGTGCTAGACACCGGCGGCACGGCGCTTGATGCCGTCGAAGCCACATTGAAACCGCTGGAAGACAATCCCCTGTTCAATGCCGGTAAGGGTGCGGCCATCGCGGCCGACGGCAATGTCTATCTCGACGCGGCTATCATGGACGGTGGCACGATGAAGGCTGGCGCCGTGGCGGCTTTGACGCGCACGAAAAATCCGATCCTGGCGGCGCGTGCTGTGATGGACAAGACGCACCATGTGTTCCTCGCCGGGGAAGGCGCGGATGCGTTCGCCAAGTCGCAGGGGCTGGCGCAGGTCGATCCGTCCTATTTCCATACACCGGAGCGCGAGCAGATGCTGGTCGATTGGAAAAAGGATCACCAGGCGATGATCAATCCGACCCATATGTATGGCACGGTCGGCGCAGTGGCGCTGGATAGCGACGGCCATCTGGCGGCGGCTACCTCGACCGGCGGTCTGACAGGCAAGCAGTGGGGCCGCATCGGCGATAGCCCTCTGATCGGTGCCGGCACCTATGCGCGTGACGGTGACTGCGCCGTTTCGGCCACCGGCACAGGTGAATATTTCATCCGCGATTCCGCCGGCCGCCAGGTTTGCGACCGCGTGCGCTGGAACCATCAGGATATCGAGGCGGCGGCTCATGACACCATCATGTCGATCGGTTCCATTGGCGGCGATGGCGGCCTGATCGCCATGGATGCCAATGGCAAGCCGGCCTTTGCCATTAATGACGTCGGCATGTATCGTGGGGCGGTATCATCCGATTCCCCCGTTATCCGAACGGCGATCTATGGCGACGAGACACTGAAATAATGACCACGCGCAAGCCTGCCCCGGAACTGGACGCCATCGACCGCAAGCTGATGGCGTCATTACGTGAAAATTCGCGCCTGCCGGTGTCGCAACTGGCCACCATGCTCGATATTCCGCGCACTCAGGTCTATGCCCGGCTGGAACGGCTTGAAAACGAAGGCATTATCGACGGCTATACGGTGCGGCTGGGCCAGGCCTATTCCAAGTCCCGCCTGCGCGCCCACGTCATGATCAAGACCCTGCCGCGCCTGTGCCAGGAGGTCGAACTCAAGCTGCCGGAAATTCCGGAAGTCTCGGCCGTCTATGCCATCAGTGGGGAATACGACATCATTGTCATGGTCGAGGCGGCCGACAGCATCGAAATGAACGAACTGATCAATCGCATCGGCCTGCTCGATGGGGTGGAGCGCACTACCACATCCATCATTCTGGCGGCGAAGCTGGAACGTTAGGGTCTTGCCGCGAACCAGTTGGTCAGCCGACGGATCGCTTCCTTGATCTCAGGCGTGGAGACCGCGAAGCTGAAGCGGATGAAATGACAGCCTTCGACCGGATCGAAATCAAGACCCGGCGCCGTCGCCACGCCGGTGTCGCGCAACAACATCTGGCAAAAATCGAGGCTGTTGTCGGTCAGGTGGCCGATATCGGCATAGATATAGAAGGCGCCATCGGGCGGCGCAATCGAGGTCAGGCCCATAGCGGGCAGGGCTTCAAGCAATAGCTGACGGTTTTTCGCATAGACCGCGACATGACCTTGTAGTTCCTTATGGCAATCGAGCGCCACCAGGCCGGCGTGCTGACTGAGAGAAGGCGCGGTCAGGAACAGATTGCCGACATAGGCACGTGCCTTTTCCAGATGTGCCTGTGGCACCAGCAACCAGCCCAGCCGCCAGCCAACCATGCTGAAATATTTGGAGAAACTGCTGACCACCAGGGCGTCCTCTGCATATTCCAGCATGGAATGCGCGGGTTCGACATAGCTCAGGCCGTGATAGATCTCGTCGGAAATGATGCGGATGCCACGTTCGCGGCAGACGACGGCAATGGCCTCAAGCTCGGCAGCTTCGATGATCGTACCAGTCGGGTTGGCCGGACTGGCGATGATGACACCATCCGGCGCCGGTTCGACGGCGGCCAGAGCCGCGGCGGTTAATTGGAAGCGGACCGACGCATCACAAGGAATTTCCACCGGTATCTGGCGCAGCGCCTTGACCGTATTACGGTAGGCGACATATCCGGGGCGCGCCATGGCGATGCGGGCGCCGGGTTCGAAGCTGGAAATCAATGCCAGCAGCAGGGCGGGTGAGGCGCCGCAGGTCAGGATGAATTGCTCAGGTGCGACGGTGACGTCATAGGTTTCCTGGTAGTGACGGGCCAGGCGCGCGCGCAGGTCCGGGCTTTCCCAATAGCCAAGGCCGTCCGTGTCGAGCACATGATGGGCAGTCTCGATCGCCTTTGCCGGCGCGCCGGTGGAGGGCTGGCCGAACTCCATGTGGATGATGGAGCGGCCCTCGGCCTTCAGTTGATGAGCAAGGCGGCTAATGGCGATGGCGTGAAATGGTTCGATATCCTGCATGTCCTGCTTCTAGGCCAGATGGCTGTCGATCCCAATTCAAAAATTTGAACTGCGTCCTTGTCAGGGCGGATAATTGTTGCTAATGCGAATGATTATCAAAGTTATGCGGTATTTTTCTCCTCATGCCCAGTTCACCAACGGTAAAGTCCGGCTTCTGGCGTAACCAGTTGCGCCAGTGGCACTGGATCAGTTCGGCGGTTTCGCTGATGGGGCTGCTGTTGTTTTCCGTGACCGGCTTTACGCTCAATCACGCGGCGCAGATAGAAGCCCAGCCCAAGGTGACGAAGATCGAACGCCAGGTGCCGCAGACCGCCCTGGCCGGATTGGCCTCGGTGACGGCCAATGTGCCGCTGACGCCGGTGCAGGCGACAGCCATTCGTGGCGCCACCGGCGTCGATGTGCGCGGCGCCACTGTCGATGCCGATGAGGACGGAATCTATCTCACCCTGTCGGCGCCAGGCGTCGATTCGACCCTCGAAATCAGCCGTATCGACGGCCACGCCACTTATGAACGCACGGATCGTGGTCTAATCGCCGTGCTCAATGACCTGCACAAGGGGCGCCATTCGGGGCCGGTCTGGGCGATGTTTATTGACCTGATCGCCATCGCCTGCGTCGTGTTCTCCGTGACCGGTTTCGGCCTTCTGTGGCTTTACGCCCGTGGTCGCCGTGTCACCTGGCCGCTGGTCGCCCTGGGTCTGGTGCTGCCTTTCATCCTTTTCCTGCTGTTTGTTCACGCCTGAGGTTTACCATGACTGCCCGATTTATTGCCTTCGCCGCCGTCGCGGCCACCGGCCTGACCGCTTCCATGGCCGATGCCGGCCAGGTTGTGCTCGATATCGAAATCCCGACCCAGAAGGTTGCGGAATACCACAAGCCCTATGTCGCGGGCTGGATAGAGGATGCCGCCGGCAATCATGTCGCCAATGCCTTCCTGTGGTATGATGTCAAGAAGCCGGAAAACCGCGGCGCCCGCTGGCTGAAGGGTCTGCGCTCGTGGTGGCGCAAGAGCGGCCGTGACCTGACCTCGACCGATGGTTTCAGCGGCGCCACGCGCGCGCCCGGACGCAATACGCTGGCTCTCGATACCAATGCCTCGGCCTTCAAGGGGCTGAAGCCCGGCGCGTACAGCTTCGTCGTTGAGGCATCGCGCGAGCAGGGGGGGCACGACCAGGTCAAGCTGCCGCTGACCTGGAACCCTGCCAGGGCGGTGACCGCCAATGCCAAGGGTACAACGGAACTCGGCCAGGTCAAGCTCAGCTATAAGCCGTAAATGACCCTGTCGCTGCCCGCCCTTGACCGACGCGTTGTGATCCCCGACCTGGTCGCGGAACCGCAGGCGCCTGCCGGAACGGTCCGTCATGATCTCGGCGGCGCGGCCTTCGCCACGACCTGGCGGGTCAGTATCTATGCCGAAGCCGATGCGGTCCTTATGGGGCTTAAGGCGCGGCTTCAGGCGGTGCTGGACGGAATCGACCGGGAAATGAGCCCGTACCGCATCGATTCCGACCTGACGCGCTTCAATCTGGCGCCTGCGGGCACATTCGTTTCTCTACCGGCGCGGATGATGACGGTTATGTGCCATGCACTGGCTATGGCCGAACTGACCCATGGCGCCTTCGACCCGGCTATCCTGCCGGCCGTGGAACTGTGGGGCTTCGGCGCGAAGGCGGTGCCGGAAGGCGTGCCGGATATTTCGGTCCTGCCGGCCAGCCGCTGGCGCGATCTGGTCTGGCAGGCGGAGGGCATTGTCAAGCCTGAGGGCGTGCGCATCGATCTGTGTGCTATCGCCAAGGGCTATGCCGTCGATGCCTTGATGGATCTTCTGAAAGCCGAACCGGGCGTCTGTTCGGCCCTGGTCGAGATTGGCGGCGAACTGAAGGGCTGGGGAGTACAGCCGGACGGTCTGCCGTTCTGGGTTGAAATCGAGACGCCGGTCAATGCAGTATCTGTGGCTGCCCTGTGCGACTGGGCGGTGGCCACCTCGGGCGAACAGGTACGGTCATTCGTGCATGACGGCCAGGTCCATTCGCATATCATCGACAGCCGCACCCAGGCGCCGACGCGCTCCGGCATTGTCAGCGTGACCGTATTTAATACCGACTGCTGGCGGGCCGATGCGCTTGCCACGGCCCTGGTGGTGATGGGCGAGACGCGCGCCATGGATTTCGCCGTGACGTACGATATCCCGTGCCTGTTCTGGCTGCGTGACGGGGACGGTTTTCGGGAACGGTTGAGCCCGCGCCTGGAGGACTGGCTGTGACGTCTTACCTGGATAACCTGACCGATGATCCGGTACGCTGGGCGTGGGCTGGCGTCTGGGCCGCCGGGTTTATAGCAGTTTGCCTGTGGGCAGCGTTCAAAGGGCGGCGCAAATCCGAGGTGACCAGCGAATATCTGGTGCTCTATGCCTCCCAAACCGGCCAGGCTGAGGAGATTGCCAGAGACAACGCGGCTTCACTTGCAACGGGCGGGCGTGATGCGCAGGCCATTTCCACGGATAAGGTGACGGTGGCGCAATTGCGGGCGGCGAAGCATATTCTTTGCGTGATATCGACAACGGGCGAGGGCGATGCACCGGACGAGGCCCTGCGCTTCGAAAAGACACTGATGCGGGAAGCGTACAATCTGGCGGGCCGGTCCGTGGCGGTCCTGGCCCTGGGCGACAGCAAATATGATCAGTTCTGCGCCTTCGGTCACCGGGTTTTCAACTGGCTGGTCTCATGCGGCGCCGAGGCTGTGGCGCCGGCGATCGAGGTCGATGATCTGGATGCGGGGGCGCTGAAAATATGGCACGACCTGCTGACCAATCTTGGCGGGCAAGAGAAGGCTCACTCGGATGACGGCTTGCCGTGGCGGCTGGAGGCGCGGACACGGCTTAATCCGCAGGGTACGCATCCACTCTATCG
Organism: Asticcacaulis taihuensis; assembly: GCF_900100255.1. Lineage (GTDB taxonomy): Bacteria > Pseudomonadota > Alphaproteobacteria > Caulobacterales > Caulobacteraceae > Asticcacaulis > Asticcacaulis taihuensis. The sequence goes on from NZ_FMTS01000003.1 coordinate 161,652, forward strand.
TCTCAGCTTTACCGGCCAGACCGCCGACTGGCAGGCGGGTGATCTGGTGGAAATCACCACGCCGCTTGGCCATCGCCGTGACTATTCGATCGCCAGCCTGCCGGAAGAGGGACGGCTGGACCTCTATGTCCGTGAAGTCCGCAAGGAAAACGGCGAACCTGGTGACGGTTCTGGCCTGCTGATCGAAGGCATTCAGGTGGGTGATAACCTGCCGCTGCGGATTAAATCGCACAAGGGGTTCCATATGCCGGAAGGCGACGGGCCATTGCTGCTGATCGGCGCCGGTTCGGGACTGGCGGGCTTACGGGCGCATATCCTTCAGGCGCAGGCGCGCAAGGTCTGGCTGATCTATGGTGAGCGCCATCCGGAGCATGACGGTGCCTTGGCCGACGAAATGAAAATCTGGCGCGACGAGGGCCGTCTGGCGCGTCTCGATCTGGCTTTTTCACGGCCCGATGATGGCGAGGGGCAGTATGTCCAAGCAATCGTGGCGGCGAACTGTACCGATATTCCCGCCTGGTTGGGCACGGACGGTGCGATCCTGTGCTGTGGTGGTCGTGAGATGGGCCTTGAGGTCGAGCAGGCGCTGGCAGGCGCGCTCGGCCAGGCGTGGGTCGATGACGCCAAGATATCCGGGCGATATCGCCGCGACCTTTATTAAGAATGATTTTTGGGAGCCTATTATGTTGAAACCAGTCCTGTCCGGCCTTGCGGTGGCCGCCCTGTTTGTAGCGGGGGCTGCCGAAGCGCGCACCAGCTATATCCTGCCCTATAATTTCGCCCCGACCGAAGCCTATATCACGGCCGAAGCCGCGACCTCGGAGAACGTCTTTGTGCCGGAAGGCGCTCTGAAGGTCGACAGCTTTCAGATCATCGATGACAAGGGAGCGGCCACGCCTGCCAAGGGAACACAGTTCAAGGAAGTGACCCTGTTCGAATCCGCCCTGCCGCACGAAGGCACCTTTCGCCTGACCACGGGCAATGTGGAAATGCGCTCGATGCAGATGGTCGAGGTCGATGGCAAATGGCGCCCGGTACGCGGACCCGGTGGACCGGGCACTCCGGGGGGGCAAATGCTGCAACAACCCGCCATTTCCGCCGACGCCAAAACGGTGACCGTCAAGGGCATGAGCCGCGCCGACAGCTATATTTCGCTGAAAAAGCCGTCTGATACCTTGCCGCCGCTGGAAGGCAAGGGGCTGGAAATCGCGCCGGTGTCGCATCCAAGTCGTCTCTTCGCTGGAGGCACGTTCGACTTCACCGTGGTCTTCGACGGCAAGCCCTTGCCGGCGGCGGATTTCAAGATCGAGCGCGGCGGCGACCAGTATCGTGATGCCAGCTATGTCTATACCGGCACCACGGATGCTGGCGGCAAGGCGCAGGTGGCATTCGATACGCCGGGCGTCTATGTGATTGAGATGAGCCGCAACTGGCAGGATGGAGATCAATCCGATCCGCGCAACTGGTCCTACAGTCTTACGCTTGAAGTCGCGCCTTAACAGGCCCAGAATTGAGCAAGGCCAGGCGGGCGTAGCCAAAGGCGACGCCGATACCCATCAGCACCGGACCGTCAAAGGCCGCCTGGGCAACCAGCGCGGCCATTTCCGTCAGTGTGCCGGAAAGGGCGCGAGCGGTCGGGCGTCCGGCATTTTCGATAATAACCACAGGCGTTTGTGGCGAACGGCCGGCGTGCAGTAGGCTGGCCTCGATATGGTCGGCATTGTGCGACGACATATAGAAGACGAGCGAGACCATCGGATCGCTGATGCTCTCATGGCGCAGGTCGATCGAGCCATCCTTTGTGCGGCCGGTCAGGAAAGTGACCGAGCGCGCTTCGCCGCGATGGGTGAGCGGAAAGGCAAATTGTGCCGCGGCGGCGGAAGCCGCGGTGACGCCCGGCAGGGTCTTGTGGCCGATGTCGTGGGCTTCCAGATAAAGGCGCTCTTCCTCGACGCGGCCAAAGACCGACGGATCGCCGCCCTTCAGCCGCACGACATGCAGGCCCTTCTTCGCCAGCCGCACCATCAGGGCGTTGGTCTTGTCCTGGGAAACGCTGAGGCGGTCGCCGCGCTTGCCGACGCAGATCTTGACGCATTTCTGCGGTGCCAGGGCGAGGATATCTTCCGAGACCAGGGCGTCGTAGAGCAGGGCCTGCGCCGATTGCAGGGCCTTCAGCGCACCGAGCGTCAGGTGATCGGCATCGCCGGGACCGGCGCCGACGAGAGAGACGAAGCCCTTCCGATCCTCCCCTGCGAAGCGGGGGAGGGGGACCACGAAGTGGTGGAGGGGGCTGACAGACGGTGGCTTTGCCCCCTCCGTCATCGACACCAGCCCTTCGGGCTTCGCGCTGACACCTCCCCCGCAAGCAGGGGAGGATAAAGAGTTACGCGGCATGGGCGGTCTCCTTTGCATGTTTCAGCAGGCATTGCTTCAGTTCGCCCTTGCACGAACCACAGGCCGTGCCGGCGGTGGTCGCTTCGCCAATGGCCTCGACGGTGAGGGCGCCATCGGCAATGGCGGCAGTGATGGTTTTTTCACCGACGCTGCGGCAGGCGCAGATAATCCGGCCCTTGTCCTGCACGCCGGGCAGGCGGCCGATCAGCAGGGCGGCGCGGTCCTTGGCATCCAGCACCAGGTCGCCGAAGCGTTCCAGCAGCCAGTCGCGGGGCGGCAGGCGCTTATGGATCGGTGCGATGAAAAGAACGCGGGTCAGGCGGCCATCCTCGATGCGGACGCGGCGGGTCAGGCCGGTAGTCACGTCGTCGAGGCTCTGGGTGATCTCGATGCCGGAAATATCCATCGGCGCGATGCCGGCCAGTTCGAAACAATCGGCGAAGGCGTGGCTGGACCGCCGCCACACGGCATCACCAAAGTCGGGCAACTCACCGTCGAAATCGCGTGGTGTCATGATGAATCCGTGCCAGGCCTCGTTATAGGCAGAGACCCGCGCCGGGGTGTGCTTGAATTCCGGCTGTCCGGACATCGGATCGACCGCCGGATTGACCATTTGGTTGGCGCGGCCAAAGGGGGCGAACTGACGCGTCCAGTGCATAGGCACGCTCAGATTGCCTTCGCGCACATCGTCGGTGACGCGGGCTTTCAGGATTGCTTCGCCAAATGCCGTGGTGACGATAGACAGGCGGCTATCCCTGATGCCAAGGCGTTTGGCGTCCGTCGGATGGATATCCAGCAGAGGCTCGTTGATATGGCGGTTCAGTTCGGGCGCCAAGGCGGTGCGTGTCATCGTGTGCCAGTGGTCGCGGACGCGGGCGCTGTTCAGGCTGAATGGAAATTCTGGCGTAGGCTTGTTGGCCGGACCAGTGGGCTTTGGTGCGATCAGGCGGGCGCGGCCATTCGGCGTGGCGAAACGGCCATCGGCAAAGAGACGGTGCGTGGAGCCAGCCGCAGTCACAGGCCAGCGCGTCGGCGTGAGCGTGTCATAGGCGTCGCGGTTTAGTCCGGTCAGGCCGCCGAGGTTCAGAAACCGTTGGCCGGTATTCTCGAAAGCGGTCAGCCCGGCGTGTTCGGCGAAGACCTCGTGCGGACCTTTCCAGCTAAAAGCTTTGTCCCAGGCGCTGTTCATGCGGCGGGCCACTTCGGCGATGATCGCCCAGTCGGGACGGACTTGGCCGGGCAGGGTGGTCATGCGACGCTGGCGCGAGATGACGCGCTCGGAATTGGTGACCGTGCCGTCTTTCTCGCCCCAGGCGGCGGCCGGAAGCTGGATATGCGCCATATCCATCGTATCCGTGCGGGCGATGACATCGGAGACCACGACCAGTTCGCAGTTGGACAGGGCTTCGTGGATGCGGTTGCCGTCCGGCATAGAGACCATTGGATTGGTGGCCATGATCCAGATGGCCTTGACCTTGCCTGTGCGCACAGCCTCGAACATATCGACCGCCTTCAGGCCGGGTTTCGGCGCGATGGTCGGCGATTGCCAGTAGCGTTGAACAATCGCCTTGGAGGCATCATCGAAATCCATGTGCGCAGCCAGCATATTGGCCAGGCCGCCGACCTCGCGGCCGCCCATGGCATTGGGCTGGCCGGTGATCGAGAAGGGCGCGGCGCCAGGCTTGCCAACCTTACCGGAGAGCAGGTGGGCATTGATCAGGGCCAGCCCCTTGTGGACGCCCTGGGACGACTGGTTGGAGCCCATGGAGAACAGGCTGACCGTCTTTTCGGTATGGAGGAAGGCATCGTAGAAGGCTTTAAGATCGGCCGGCGAAATCCCGCAATCGTGGGCAATGGCGTCCAGGCTCTGATCATCCTCGCAAAGCGCCGCCATCAAGCGCGAATAGCCTTCCGTATGCTGGTCGATGAAGTCATGATCGACGGCATTACGGGCGATCAGGTGAGCGCACAGACCATTCCACAGGCGCACATCGGTCTGTGGCCGGATCATCAGGTGCAGGTCGGCGGCCTTGGCGGTATCGGTGCGTTTGGGGTCGATGCAGACGCGCATCTGGCCTTCTCGCGCCTCGATGCGGCGATAGAGCACCGGATGGGTCCAGGCGGCGTTGTGGCCGGAAAAGACCAGCAGGTCGGCCAGCTCGAGATCCTCATAGGTGCCGGGCACCAGGTCGGCGCCGAAGGCCTGCTTGTGCGCCGCCACCGCCGATGACATGCACAGGCGTGAATTGGTATCGACATTGGCCGTGCCGATATAGCCCTTGGCCAGTTTGTTGACAGCGTAATAGTCCTCGGTCAGCAACTGGCCGGAGACATAGAAGGCGACGGCATCGGGGCCGTGTTCGCTGATGATGGCGTTGAACTTGTGCGCCACGGCGTCCAGGGCTTCGTCCCAGCTTGTTGGTTCGAAACCATTGGCGGTACGCATTTTCGGTTCAAGCAGCCGGCCTTCGAGGCCAAAGGTATTGCCGAGCGCCGTGCCCTTGGAGCACAGGCGGCCTTGGTTAGCCGGGTGGGTTTCGTCGCCCTTGACCGACATGCGGCGGCCGCCGGTCAGTTCCGCCTTCACGCCGCATCCGACCCCGCAATAGGGGCAGGTCGTTTTCATCGTGACGGGCGGCGTGGACTCGAACATGATTGGAGGTATCCGAACGGTGGCTGTTTAGATCTCCCCCTCTTGGAGGGGGAGGTGGCGCGCAGCGCCGGAGGGGGTAACAACCGACGGAAATTTACCCCCTCTTGAAAATGGCTTGCGCCATTTCCAAGCTCCCCCTCCAAGAGGGGGAGAGCTAAAAGTTCAGTCCCAGCAGAATGCGGCCGTCCGCAATCTTCAGCGGCACGGTGGGGGTGCAGCCTTTGCCGGCGTCGGCGCCCAGGGCCTCGCCGCTCTCCAACGAAATCGACCAGTTGTGCAGCGGACAGGCTATGGCGCGACCATGGACAATGCCTTCGGACAGCGGACCGCCCTTGTGCGGGCACTTGTCGAAGACGGCGTAGTATTCGTCGGCCACCGTGCGGAAGACGGCGATGGCGCCCATGACGGTTTCGACGCGGCGGGCGCTTTGCGGAGCCACCTCGATGGCCGCGCCGACATCCGTCCAGTTGATCATGACATTCGCATTCATTCAGCAGGCTCCGGTTGGGTAAAGCCTTCTCGCAGATCGGCAAGAGGCGAAAAGACCTTGGCGGGTTCGGATTTCGGCGCATGTTCGGCCCACGGATCGACCTGATAGACCGCCTGGCTTTCCAGGAAGCGAGCCACCAGTGCGGCACGCATTTCCGGTTCGGCCAGACGATCCTTGACGAATTGCAGACCGACCCGCTCGATCCAGGGCGCGGTGCGCTCCAGATACCAGGCGTCCTCGCGGTAAAGCTGAACGAAGGCTTTTCCCCATTCCAGTGCTTCCTGTTCGGTCGCCACCTTGGCAAGCAAGTCGGTGCCGCGCAGGTGGATGCCGGCGTTGCCGCCGACATGCAGCTCGTAGCCTGAGTCAACGCACACCACGCCGAAGTCCTTGATCGTCGCTTCTGCGCAGTTACGCGGGCAGCCGGAGACGGCCATCTTGAACTTATGCGGCATGTAGCTGCCCCAGGTCGCCTGCTCCAGCTTGACGCCGAGACCGGTCGAATCCTGCGTGCCGAAGCGGCACCATTCCGAACCGACGCAGGTCTTCACCGTGCGCAACGCCTTGGCATAGGCGTGGCCCGAAACCATGCCCGCAGCGTTGAGATCGGCCCAGACGGCGGGCAGGTCTTCCTTTTTGACTCCGAAGAGATCGAGGCGCTGGCCGCCGGTGACCTTGACCATCGGCACATTGAACTTGTCGACGACATCGGCAATGGCGCGCAGTTCCTTGGCCGAGGTCAGCCCGCCCCACATGCGCGGGACCACGCTGTAGGTGCCATCCTTCTGGATATTGGCGTGGTTGCGCTCATTGACGAAGCGCGAGCGCGGATCGTCCTTGTACTCGCGCGGCCAGGCACAGAGCAGGTAATAGTTCAGCGCCGGGCGGCAGGAGGAACAGCCATCGGGTGTTGTCCATTTCAGCGCCTGCATGACATCAGGCAGGGTCTTCAGTTCCTGCTCGATGATCGCCTTGCGGACATGCGCGTGACCATGCTCGGTGCATTTGCAGACGGGTTTCGGGCCGGTCTGGGCCTTGAAACTATCCCCCAGGGTGCATTTCAGCAGGCTTTCGACAATGCCGGTGCAGGAGCCGCAGGAGGCCGAGGCCTTGCAGTGGCCGCGCACCTTGTCCAGCGTGTCGTTGCCGGAAGCGATCGACGCGACCACCTGACCCTTGGATACGCCATTGCAGCCGCACACTTCCGTGTCGTCGGGCCATGCCGCAATGGCGTCAGAAGGGTCCTGGCCGGCCAGGGCATTGGTGACGGCCTGACCGAAGATCAGGGTGTCGCGGATCGGGGCGATATCCTCGCCCTTTTTCATCAGGTCAAAATACCATCCGCCATCGGCCGCCTCGCCGAAAAGGACTGTGCCCACCAGTTTGTCGTCCTTGATGACGATGCGCTTGTAGACGCCGCGGCCCGGATCGCGGAAGACGATGTCCTCGCAGCCCTCACCGCCGGAGAACCGACCGGCCGAATAGAGATCGACGCCGGAAACCTTCAGGCGCGTGGCCATCTGCGTGCCGGCGTATGATGAGTCGACGTTCTTTTCCGTCAGGACATCGGCAAGCGTCCGGCACATATCCCAGATGGGTGCGACCAGGCCATAGCATTGGCCGCGGTGCTGGGCGCATTCGCCGATGGCGAAGATGTTGGGGTCGGAGGTACGCATCTGGTCATCGACCACGATGCCGCGCTCGACCACCAGGCCGGAGGATTTCGCCGGCTCGACATGCGGATGGATGCCGACGGCCATGACCAACAGAGAGGCGGGGATGACGCGGCCGTCCTTCAGCTTCAGGCCCTCGACATGGGTTTCGCCGAGAATGGCTTCGGACTGGGCGTTGAGCACAGAGATGACGCCGCGATCGAGCAGGGCCTTTTCCAGCAGGCGGCCGGCGGCCTCGTCGAGCTGACGCTCCATCAGCACATCGACCAGGTGGATGACCGTCGATTTCATGCCGCGCTTGGCCAGGCCATAGGCGGCTTCGAGGCCGAGCAGACCGCCGCCGATCACCACCGCCTCACCGCCATTATTGGCTGCCTGTGTCATCAGATCGACATCGAGCAGATCGCGGAAGGCGACGACGCCGTGAAGATCGGAGCCTGGCAGAGGCAGGCGGATCGGGTCTGAGCCCGTGGCCAGGATCAGCTTGTCATAGGCGATGGTCTGGCCATCGTGCAGCACCACATGCTTGGCGGCCGTCTCGATCGACTGCACCCAGTAGCCGAAGTGCGTCTTCACGCCATTGGAATCGTACCAGTCCTGGCTGTGAGTGACAATCTGATCGAAGGTCTTTTCCCCTGCCAGCACTGGCGACAACTGGATACGGTCATAGGTGGCGCATGGCTCGGCGCCGATGATCGAAATCTCGAAGCGCGTATCATCGCGTTTCAGAATTTCCTCGACAATACGGCCCCCGGCCATGCCGGCGCCGATAATGACGATACGCTCTTTCTGTGTGGTCATTACTCGAACCCTTTGAGCAAAAAAAAGAGCCCCGAACCACGCCACTCATTGCTGAGTAGCTGGTTCGGGACTCCATTGTCCTGATGGTGCGCCGCAGAAACCGCCGTTGGTTTCAGAAGCGCGAATGTGGTTGATCGACAGTGATCAGATCTATGAGGCTACGGCAAAAGCGGAGATTGTCAACACGGAAAATGCGGTTATCCGATTTTGTGCGATGCGAAGGCAATCTCCTCCCCCGATAAATCAGGGGAGGATCAAGGGGCTCAGATCTTCGCATCCGCCGCGCCGAAGACGTGCCAGGTGGTGCGCCAGCGCTTCTTGACGTAGCTGAGGCCGCCGAGCGCCACCAGGGCGAGGGCGGCGAAGCCCAGCAAGCCGATCTGGTAAGAGCCGGTGGCCTGCTTGGCCAGGCCGAGCGAAGCCGCCAGATAGAAGCCGCCAATGCCGCCGCACATGCCGACCAGGCCGGTCATGATGCCCATTTCGTTACGGAAACGCTGTGGTACAAGCTGGAACACCGCGCCATTGCCCATGCCGAGCGCGCCCATGCCGACGATCAGCACGCCCACGGCGGTCCAGATGGTCGGCATACCGAAGCTGAGGACAGCCAGGCCCGCAGCCGCCACCATATACATGACGCTGAGCGTCCGGATGCCGCCAATGCGATCGGCCAGCGCCCCGCCGATCGGACGGACGAGGGAGCCGACGAAGACGCAGGCGGCGGTAAAGAAGCCGGCGTGGATCGGATCGATGCCGTATTCGCTGTTGAAATAGATGTTAAGAGAGGAGGACAGGCCGACAAAGCCGCCGAAGGTGACGCCATAAAAGAACATGAACCACCAGGCATCGGGCTGCTTGAAGATGCTGAGATACTGCGCCGTGGTTTTGGCAGGCGGCTGGTCGGGTGCATCCTTGGCCATAACCATGTAGAGGACGAAAGTGATGATCAGCGGGATGGCGACCAGGCCGAATACGCTCGTCCAGCCGAACATCTTGGCAAGCGTCGGGGCAAACAAAGAGGCCAGCACCGTGCCGGAATTGCCGGCGCCGGCGATGCCGAGGGCAACGCCTTGATATTTGGGCGGATACCAGCGTGAGGCCAGCGGCAGGGCCACGGCAAACGAAGCCCCGGCCATGCCGAGCACCACGCCGAGCGCCAGCACGCCGCCATAATTATTGATATGCATCAGCCAGGCCGCCAGAAGTCCGGCAATGACGATAAGCTGCGCCAGGGCGCCGGTTTTCTTGGGGCCGATGCGATCGACCAGCACGCCGTTGACCACGCGCAGGACGGCGCCGGAGAGGATCGGTACGGCGACCATGAAGCCTTTTTCGGCCGGTGTCAGGCCGAGCGTCTTGGCGATCTGGACGCCGAGCGCGCCCAGCAGTACCCAGACCATGAAGCTCATGTCGAAGTACAGGAAGGAAGAGAAGAGGGTGGGGGTGTGCCCCGATTTTAAGAAGTCCCTGGAAATCATAATGGTTACTTTCGGCAGAGCGCATTCCAGAAAATGTATAGCACTTTTTGGATTAAGATGCGCGTTAAAACAATGAGTTAGAGTTTGTACTGCAAGGCGATCCATGTCTTGCGCCGTGAAGCGGGCGCGGAACCGCCGGCGGAATCGAAATCGGCGTATTTTACGAGCGCCGAGAGATGCGGCGTGAGGGCGATAGTGGCGACCGCGTCCCATTCCCGGCCCAGTTTCTGATCGAGGCGTGCGGTCGTCAGGTCATGATAGACGAGGCTTAAAACCGGCTTCAGCTTGGCGGGTAAGGCCAGGCTCAGGCTGTAGCTCAGGTCGTCAATGCCGTTGACGGTCGTCTTGTTGCCGCCGGTGCCGGAAAAAGCGTCCGAAAAGCCCTGGAAGGCATGGTTGGTGCCGAGCGGGGTAATAAAACCGACCGTGCCGTTGCCGCCAAGGGATTCGTAATTGACCTTGAAAGTGGCGAGACCATAGGTGGCGCCGGCCTCGACCATATATTCCTGCAAGTCGAAATTGGCTGGGTTGTTGCCGTAGTCGGTCTGGCGCGCATACTGGCCGGTATAGGTAAGTTTCAGGGTGCCGGCCCTGGCGGCGCCGGCGGCACGCAGGCCCCAGGTATTGGTGGAGGAAACAGCGGCATTGTCGAAATCGAGCGCGTAATCGAAGGCGGTCAGTTTCAGGCGGTCGCTGAAGGCATAGCTGGCATTGAGCACCCAGCTATCCGAATCCCAGTCCTTGCTTTCGGCCAGGACGCGATTGATCTTGCTGAGATAGGCCAGGCTGTATTTCAGCTTGCCGAAGCCGCTGTCCAGACGAATACCGTCCATGGTTTGCTCGTCCTGACGCCAGCCGACATTGCCGATAAAGCGGCCGTCATCGAGAATTATGCGCTGGCGGCCGGCGGTGAGTGTGGTCGTGGTCGTCGGGGTCCAGACGATCTGGGCGCGGTTCAGTTCGGTGACTTCCGGATCGGACACGACCGGGTAGGCCGTCTTGCCGTTGGTGGTCGAGTTGTAATCGCTGGTCAGGGCCGTGACGTTCTCGAATTCGACCAGGAGCTTGAGGTGGTGGACCTCGCCGGTCTGGACGCCGATGCGATTGCGCCAGGTCAGGGCGTCGGCCTTATTGGTGAAGCCCTGTTGCTCGACCTGCTCGGAGCGCAGATTTGACTCGACGATCGGCTTTGAGGCTGCCAGCGCGGTGCTGAAGCTGTCTTCGGCCTGTGCCGTTCCGGCCACGGTTAGGGCCGTGAGAACCGTCAGGGCCGTTGTTTGGTAAAGTGAAAATTTCACGCCATATCCCCGGTTGAAAGCAAAAAAAACGTCCCAGCCGTGACCACCGTTGCCGGTGAACATGCCTGAGACGTCATTGTCTGATATAGGCCCCGCGCGCCGCCATTGGCACACCGGGCCGAAAGTCTGGCGATCTCCATTGATCGCCTGTGCAGAATTGGCAGGCTGTGGGCCGTCGTCAATCCTTATTCGGAATATATTGCGATGCGAAAAAGTCTTGCGTTAAAAATATCACAAATACCGCCGTTCACGAGCTTTTGTGATGGCCCGTAGATATTGCGATTGCGAAGTGCATCTGGTTTCATTTGATATCACAAGTTCGTGATATCTTGTTCCGGAGATCAGGCGCAGCGGAAGACGCCGCCATCGAACAACTGGTTGGCGGGCATGAGGATATTGTGCGGTTTTGCGGGAATTTCCCAGCCGGCCGGCTGGCCACCCTCGGTTTTTTCGTCGGCCAGGGGGCAATCCAGTCCCAGCGGCGCGGCGGCTTCGCGCCACAGGTCGGGCCGGTAGACGTGCCGCGCCAGTTGGTCGAAATCATGGTCGGGTGACAGCATCCCCCAGCGCACCATCTGGCCCATGAACCACTTGGCGTGACTGATCCACGGGAAGGTGGCGGTCTGCGGATCAAAGGTCAGTCCGCTGCCATCCAGCGCCAGCTCGATGGCTTTCCACGGCGCATTGACCGAAGCCGTGCGGGCCAGAATGCGGATCAGGTCTTCGCGGTGCGCAGGTGTGCTGGCCCATTGTCCGGCACGCAGCAGGGCGCGGGTGAGGGCTATGGTCGCCTCCGGATTAGCTTCGGCCCAGGCGGCACGAACCCCCAGCACCTTTTCCGGCTTGAGCGTCCAGTAATCCGGATCGGAGAAGAGAATTTCGCCATGGCCGTTCAGTTGCGCCGCCTGTGGCCAGGGCGAGCCGGAACAGAAGCCATCGATCACCCCGTCCTTGACCATGTCGGCCATGCGGGACGGCGGCACGACAATCCACTGGATCTGGCGTTCCGGATCGAGCCCGGCCGAGGCCACCCAGTGGCGCAGAACGAAATGGTGGGGCGACCAGGTGAAGGGTACGGCAAAGACCAGCCGGCCCAGACCTTCCTTGCGGCGGCGTTCGACTTCACGCGCCAGCAGACGGGCGCTGCCGAGGAGCGAAGTATCCAGCTTGCCGCCATCCTCCAGCCGTGCCTTGAGCTTGGCCGAGACCAGCACCGAATTTCCATTGGCCCCCAGGGCCATCGGCGCGATGATCCGGCCCATAGAAGGACCCAGCCCCAGCGCCGCCGCGAACGGCATGGGCGCCAGGATGTGCGCGGCATCGATCATGCCATAGGCCAGCTTGTCGCGGATGTTCGACCAGTTGGCCTCGCGGATCAGGGTGACGTTCAGGCCCTCGCTGTCATAAAAACCCAGGGCCTCGGCTACCAGGATCAGGGCGGCGTCATTCAGCGGGCTGTAGGCGATTTTGAGTTCGGTCATTGGCTGTCACCCGGTTTCAACAGATCGCTCACCGCCAGGATGTCGGCGGCCACGGCCTGGATGGGCCGGCCGGTATCCATGGCATGTTTGCGAAGGGCCTTGTAGGCATCGTCTTCGGAGAGATTGCGCGAGGCCATCAGCACGCCCTTGGCGCGGTCGATGGTCTTGCGGGCGGCGAGGTCGGCCTTGGCCTTGTCGAGATCCTTGCGCAACCCTTGAGTCACGGCAAAGCGCTGTGCAGCCACGGTCAGGATCGATGAAATGCGCTTCGGATTGAAGCCATCGACAATATAGCCGGCCACGCCGGCCTCCAGCGCCTTTGCCGTGGCGTTGTCGTCGGAGCGGTCGACGAACATCACCACCGGGCGCGGCACCTGTTCGTTGGCCACCTGCAGGGCTTCCAGCATGTCGCGGTCCGGACTTTCGCAGGCGATGATGACCATGTCGGGATCGAAATCACGCAGCATCCGCAGTTCGAAATGCCGCTCCTGGCGGATGACGGTCTCCTGGTCGCCATTATCCGCGCGAACACCCTCCGCCACCTGTTCGGCGCGGGCTTCGTCGGGATCGATGATAAGCACATTGACGGTCTTGGCCATTCGGAAAAATGTTAGCGCCTGCAAAATAAATTTGGCAAGGCTGTTTGCGGCAGCCAGGGGCTATTCCGGTAACAGTTTGATTTACATCGTTTACATGATGTGATGAGCTTGTGAATTCTCGGTTCGCCGCGTAGTCTGGCCAAAAAGGCGGGAATATACAAAGTGGCGAATGTCGCGTTAATTGGGCTGGAAAAGGCATTCGGGACGCAGACCGCCCTGAAGGGAATCGACCTGGCCATTGCCGACGGTGAATTCCTGGTCATTGTCGGGCCATCCGGCTGCGGCAAGTCCACGCTTTTGCGCGTTATTGCCGGGCTTGAGGCGCCGACCGAAGGTGATGTCCTGATCGAGGGACAAAGCGCGTTGTCGCTGTCGCCCGCCCAGCGCGGCGTCGCCATGGTCTTCCAGTCCTATGCCCTCTATCCGCACCTCAATGTACGCGACAACATGGCTTTCGGCCTACGCATGGCCAAAAGACCGGAAGCCGAAATTACGGCAGCGGTGGGCCAGGCGGCGACACTGCTGGGTATCGAAGACCTGCTTGACCGGCGGCCAAAAGAACTTTCCGGCGGCCAGAGGCAGCGCGTGGCCATCGGCCGCGCCATTGTGCGGCAGCCGCGACTGTTCCTGCTCGATGAGCCCCTGTCCAATCTCGATGCCGGCCTGCGCGTCCATATGCGCCACGAATTCGCCCGTTTGCACCGAGAACTGAAAACGACGATGATCTATGTCACCCACGATCAGGTCGAAGCCATGACCCTGGCCTCGCGCCTGGTGGTACTCAATGGCGGCGCGATTGAACAGGTCGGCACACCGATGGAGGTCTATGAAGCGCCGCGCAACCTGTTTGTGGCCTCCTTCCTTGGGTCGCCGCGCATGAACCTGCTGGCGGGGGAAATAACCGCCATAACGAAGTCGGCGGTCAAGGTCAGGCTGGTGTCAGGCGATGTGGTGTCGGCGGCGGCCGAGGCCGGCCGGGCCCATATCGGCGACCGGATAACGCTCGGCGTGCGGCCGGATGCCTTGGCCATCGGCAAGGGGGCGAATGGGTTCAATGTCACGGCCGATGTCGTCGAGACCCTGGGCGGGATGCAGGCGGTCTATGGCCTGATGGCAGGCGTCGGCCAGACGGTCTGTGCGCTTTTGCCCGGCGGTCATCCGGTCAGGCACGATGACACATTGCGATTATGTTTTGCACCGAGCGATGCCTATCTGTTCGATGCCGACGGACAGGCCTTTACCCGGCTTAAAGCGCGCGCCTGAGCAGGGCGGAAAGCGCCGCCTCATGCGTGGGCGCCGTCAGGGCCGCCTGGCGGATGCCCTCGGTGACGTCGCGCAGGATCGCACGGGCCTTGTCTTGTGGCACGAGCGCCGCCAGCGGATCGGCCGCATCCGGTACGACGCCCAGTCCGTCATAAATGGCCATCCAGCTTGCCGGTTTGAAAAAGTCGTAATAGTCGGCGAACAGCTTGCCCTGCTGGCGGAAAACCTCGCTCTTGGCAGAGAGGCTGTCCGGAATATCCATACCTGTGACATATCGCCAGAAATCCGTGTCACGGCGCGGAGAGGCTTTGTAGTGCAGGATCAGGAAGTCGCGGATTTCTTCGATTTCCCGGACCGAACGGGCATTGAAACCCTGGCTCAGGGTTGCGCAGTCCACCGTGCGCGGGAAATAATCGAAGAAGCGGAACAGGTTGGCGAAGATCAGGTGGATGCTGGTCGATTCCAATGGTTCGAGGAACCCGGACGCCAGGCCGAGCGACAGGCAGTTCCGCAGCCAGGGGTGCCGACGCCTGCCGGGCGTAAAGCGGAGCAGCCGAGGTTCGGCCACCGGCGCGCTGTCGACCGCATCGGTCAGTGTCTGACGGGCCGTCTCGTCGTCGCAGAACCGACTGGCATAGACATAGCCGTTGCCGAGCCGCGACAGCAGGGGAATACGCCAGGTCCAGCCGGCGGCGCGGGCGGTGACCAGGGTATAGGGTGCGATCGGTCGCAGGCCCTGAGTCGGCATGGCGACGGCCCGGTCGCATGGCAGCCAGTGCGACCAGTCTTCATAGTCTGATCCCAGGGTCTTCCCGATCAGCAGGCCGGCAAATCCCGAGCAATCGATGAAGAAATCTCCGGCGATCTCACGGCCATCGGCCAGCCTCAGACCGGCTATGTCGCCCTGGTCATCCTGGGTGACCTCAATGATCCGGCCCTCGATGCGCCGCACGCCCTTGGCCTCGGCATAGCCGCGCAAGTATTGCGCCACCTTGCCGGCGTCGAAATGATAGGCATAGCCTGCCATATAGAGCGGTGAGTTACCGTTCGTCGTGGGCTTGGCGAAACGGTTATGCAGCGCCAGTTGCGCCGACATGCTGAGGTCTGACAAGGGAGGGACGGGCGCTCCGGCGATCTTTTCACGCAGCCAGTGCTGAAACAGCGGCAGATTGTCTATGGTCGGCCCGAGTTCACCGAAGCCGTGGAAAAAGTCGCTGCCGGGGCCGCTCCAGTCCCTGAAGCGGATGGCCAGCTTGTAAGTGGCATCGGTGGCGTCGACAAAATCGGCTTCATCGATATTCAGGTAACGCAGCATGTCCTGAATGGAGGGGACAGTGGCTTCCCCCACGCCGATGGTGGGGATATCTTCGGATTCGACCAGGCTGACCTTTTGGGGGCCTGGCGTGCGCAACAGCAGGCGCGCCAGGCAGGCGGCGGCCATCCAGCCGGCGGTGCCACCGCCGACGATGACGAAATGATCGGCGCCGCGCGCCTGTGCTGTGCTCATCTGTTTCCCCGGAAGACATGATTGTCAGGTGGTGTCGGGACTTTCGCCAAGGCATTCACCGTGGCTGGCGATCACCTGTGAATAGAAGCGGGCGCTGTCCTTTGGTGTGCGCGCCTGCGTCTCGAAATTGACATGGACAAGGCCGAAGCGCTTGGCATAGCCCAGCGACCATTCGAGATTGTCCATGAAGGACCAGGCCATGTAGCCGCGCACATCGACGCCTTTGGCGATGGCCTCATGCAGGGCCAGAAGGTGCGTACGCAGGTAATCGACCCGTTGTGGATCGTGTACCTGACCATGGGTAGCTGCGGGCGGATCAGGGAAGGCAGCGCCGTTTTCGGTGATATAGAGCGGGATGTCGCCATAGCGTTGCCGTATCCACAGGAGGGTATCGGTGAGCCCTTGCGGAAAAACCTCCCAGTTCGTCTCGGTATAGAGGGCGCCGGGTTGACGGACGGGCATAGCCCTCAGCAGGTCATCCGCCGCGTCATGACGCACCACGGCGCGGGTGTAGTAATTGATGCCGAGGAAATCGAGCGGCTGGCGGATCAGGTCGAAATCTGCTTCCGGCCAGTCGGGCCAGGCGGGGCCGAATATCTCGCGCAAGGGTAGCGGATAGCGGCCGAGCAGGGCCGGATCGAGATATTGCTCGTTCATGTAGGCCGAGGCGCGGTGGGCGGCCGCCATGTCTTCCGGCGTGGCGCTGGTGGCATATTTCGGCTCGATATTGACCGCCAGCCCGATCTCATGCCGGCCGGTTTCCCTGTAGGCTTTGACCGCCGCGCCGTGCGCCCGCATCAGGTTATGCGAGGCGATCGGCGCCTCGAAGCGGTTGCGATGGCCGGGGGCAATGGTGCCGCGCAGATAGCCGCCGTCACTGACGACCCACGGTTCGTTGATCGTGATCCACTTTTTCACCCGGCCGTCATAAGCCCCGAACGCCACGCGGGCATATTCGGCGAACCAGTCGGCCGAGTCGCGGTTGAGCCAGCCGCCCTTGTCATCAAGCGCGGCGGGCAGATCCCAGTGAAACAGGGTGACCATCGGCTCGATACCGTGGGCCAGCAGTTCATCTATCAGGTCGGAATAGAATTGCACGCCAGCGGCATTGATCCGGCCAGTCCCTTCGGGGAGAATGCGGGCCCATGACAGGCTGAAACGATAGGCCCGCATCCCCAGGTGTGCCATCAGGGCGATGTCTTCGCGGAAGCGATGATAATGATCGCAGGCGATATCGCCATGGTCACCGTTCGCCATCAGGCCGGGGGTGTGGGCGTAGCGGTCCCAGATGCTGGGGCCCTTGCCATCGGCTGCGGGCGCGCCCTCGATCTGGTAGGCGGCGGTGGCGCAGCCCCACAGAAAGCCTTTCGGAAAGCGCCGCGACATGGCCCCCACATCCTCCGTGTTTCAAAGTTCTTATGCGGCCTTGGTAGCACATATGTCGGCGTTGACAACAAATTTGTAAGCGTTTACAGCCGGAGGTCAAGCGGACCTTGAAGGGCCGTGGAACAGGCATCAGAACAGGGAAAACAATGGTTTCGCGTAGCGGCTTCAGTCGTCGTAACTTAATGCTGGGCATAGGCGCAGCCGGCCTGCTGGCGGCCTGCGCCCGGCCGCAGACGGCACCCAAGAATGTCGAATTCGATGCGCGACTGGCTGACCTGCATCGGCGCACCTTCACCTATTTCTGGGAAACGACCGATACCAAGACCGGCCTGGCGCCCGATAACTGGCCCAATCCCGATTTCTGCTCGATCGCCGCCACCGGCTTTGCCCTGACCGCTTATGCCATCGGCTGCAAGAGCGGCTATGTCAGCCGGTTCGATGCCGCCGAACGGACGCGCACGACCTTGCGCACCTTCTGGAACGGCCAGCAGGGACCGGCCGCCGAAGGGATGATGGGGCATAAGGGGTTCTTCTACCACTTCCTGCATATGGATACGGGGCTGCGTTACAATAAGGTCGAGTTGTCGAGCATCGATACCGCCCTGTTCCTCTGTGGCGCCCTGACGGCTGCGGCTTTCTTCGATGGCAGGAACGCCATCGAAACCGAGATCCGCGACCTGGCCATAAAGCTCTATGAGCGTGTCGACTGGACCTTTATGGCCCGTGAAAATGGCCTGGTCAGCATGGGGTGGCACCCTGAACCCGGCATGAAGGACCATGATGCCAAGGGCCTGATCAATCGCAATTGGGACCGTTATAATGAAGGCATGATGATCTATCATC
This sequence comes from Asticcacaulis taihuensis, assembly GCF_900100255.1. Lineage (GTDB taxonomy): Bacteria > Pseudomonadota > Alphaproteobacteria > Caulobacterales > Caulobacteraceae > Asticcacaulis > Asticcacaulis taihuensis. The sequence goes on from NZ_FMTS01000003.1 coordinate 179,518, forward strand.
TCGGCATGGCGTCGCCGACCCATCCCCTGCCGGCTAAGGCTTGGGAAAGCTGGACGGCCACGCTCGATACCTGGGGGAATAATTTTGGCGAACCGCATCTCGGCTTCGCCCCGATGTTCGGTCATCAGTACAGCCATGCCTGGTTCGATTATCGTGGCATCGCCGACGCCTTTATGCGCGGCAAGGGCATCGACTATTTCATCAATTCGCAGCGCGCCACGGCGGCCCAGCGCAAGTATGCTGTTAAAAACCCAGGCGGCTTCAGGGATTATGGCGCCGATATATGGGGACTGACCGCATGCCGCGGACCGGGTTACGTGAAGGCCAAGGTGAATGGCCGCGAGGTCCAGTTCCAGGAATATGCCGCGCGGGGACCACAGACGGGCGACAAGGAGGGAATGGACGACGGCACGATCGCGCCGACCGCCGCCGCCGGATCGGTAATGTTTGCGCCCGATATCTGCGTACCAGCCATCCATGCGATGCGTGACCGCTATGGCTCTGATCTTTATGGCCAGTACGGTTTCATGGACGCCTTCAACCCCAGCTTCCCGGCAGATCTGCCGTCGAAGACCGGTGTTCACACCGAAAAGGCCGGCTGGGTTTCAAAGGAACATCTGGGTATCGATCAGGGACCGATCCTGATCGGGCTGGAAAACTATCGCTCTGGCTTCGTCTGGGATATGTTCAACAGAAGCGCCGTCACCGGTCCGCTGGTGAAGAAGGCATTTCTGGCGGCGGGCTTCCAGCCCGTGGCCGAGGCAGGGAACTGGTTGAAAGCCTGATGAGCACGGACCGGCGCAGGTTTGGACTGGCATTGGCGTCGCTAGCGGCCGCCGCGCCTGTGGCCTGCGCCAAAAAGCATGAGCCGCTGCGTATCTGGGCCATGGGGCTGGAAGGTGAGGCACTGGGCGCGATCGCCGGTGATTTCGAGGCGCAAAACCCGGCCGTTCCGGTGCGGGTGCAGGCCCTGCCGTGGGGGGCGGCGCATGAAAAGCTGCTGACCGCTTTCGCCGCCGATAATCTGCCGGATGTAATTGCGCTGGGGAACACCTGGGTATCGGAATTCGCCGCCCTTGGCGCGCTGGAACCATTGAACAGCCGCCTGTCACGGAGCAGCATCACGCCTGACCGCTGGTTCGATGGGGCGCGCAAATCGGTTACGCTCGACGGGCAGGTGCTGGGCGTGCCGTGGTATGTCGATACAAGGCTGCTGTTTTACCGCACCGACCTGCTGCAAAAAGCCGGATTTGATGAGCCGGCAAACACATGGGCCGGCTGGGACGCGCAACTGGCGGCACTTTCCGGCGCGTGCCGCGGCGGCAAATATGGCCTGCTGATGCCCTTTGCCGAATATGAACCGCTGGTGGCCTTCTGCCTGCAGGCTGACGCGCCGATCCTGATTGACAGCGATACACGCGGCGGCTTCCGCCAGCCTGGCATCCGCGACAGTTTCGCCTACGCGGCATCGCTGTATCAGCGGGGCTATGCCGCGCGCCTCACCCATTCCGAGGTGACGGATGTCTATTCGTCATTCGCGCGCGATGATTTCGCCTTCATCATCACTGGCCCGTGGAATCTGGCGGAATTCGCCAGACGCCTGCCGGCCAACTTGCAGGACCGGTGGGCCACGGCGCCGTTGCCCGGACCGCACGGACCGGGGGAGTCCTCGGCCGGCGGGGTGTCGCTGTGCATCCCGCGCGCATCGAAACGTAAGGACAGCGCCTTCCGTTTTATCGAATATCTGTGCGATCCGCAGCGCCAGGCCGATTTTTACAGGACCACGAGCGATCTGCCGGCCGACCGGGGCGCCTGGTTACGGACCAGCCTGATGCACGACCGGCGGTCACTGACCTTCTTTGATCAGCTCAACCGCACCCGCCCGCCACCGCAGGTGCCGGAATGGGAGCGTATCGCCAACGAGATGGTGGCGGCGCTGGAGCGCGTGGTGCGCGGCATCACGACGCTTGATGCCGCCTTGAAAGGGCTGGATGAATTCGCTTGGACGCTTCTGGCCAAGCGGCGCGCCATGCTCGAACTGAAGGGCGTGGCATGACGACCTTGCGCGCCTTCATGCGGGAGATATCGCCGGGCCATGTCTTCGTGGCGCCGGCCATGTTCGTGCTCAGTGTCTTCTTCCTTATGCCGGTGTTGGGTGCGCTGGTGATGAGTTTCACCGATTTCGACCTCTATGCCCTGGCCGACCTTAAAAACCTGCGATTCATCTGGCTTGGCAACTATATCAACCTGATGCAGACGCCGCTGTTCTGGAAGGCGTTCGGCAATACCTGCTATTTCGCCCTGGTCGGCGCGCCCCTATCGATCGCCGTGTCGCTGGCCATGGCCATGCTGCTCAATGTGCCGGGCGTGGGGCTCAAGGCGCTTTACCGCACGGCCCTGTTCGCGCCCTATGTAGCGACGCTGGCCGCCGCAGCGGTGATCTGGCGCTATATGCTGGATGCGCAATATGGCTGGCTCAACCAATTCCTGATCGTCATCGGCCTGCAACCGATCGACTGGCTGGGCAATCCGCACTTTTCCATGCCGGCCATCATCCTGTTCTCAGTGTGGAAGAATTTCGGCTACAACATGCTGATCCTGCTGGCGGCCCTCCAGCGCATTCCGGATGATCTTTACGAAGCTGCCCGCGTTGATGGGGCAGGGGGCTGGGAACGCTTCATTCATGTCACCCTGCCGGGCGTGGCGCCCAGCCTGTGGATGGTGGCCTTGCTCACCGTGGCCGGCTATTTCCAGCTCTTCGCCGAACCCTACGTCATGACCCAGGGCGGGCCGGCGCAATCCACTGTAAGCCTGCTCTATTTCATGTACGAGGACGGCTTCAAGTGGTGGAACCTGGGCCATGCCTCGGCCACGGCCTTTATCCTGTTTGCGGTGCTGATGGGCCTGTCTTTCCTGCGGCCGAAATCGGAAGAGGTGTTCGCATGAGGAATGCCCTCCAGAAAATATCGACCACGGGCCTGTTGATTGCCGCCTCATTCATCGCCGTCTTTCCGTTGTTGTGGATGGTGTCTATGTCCTTCATGCCGGAGGCCGAGGCCAATGCCTTCCCGGCGCGGCTGTTTCCGCACGATCCGACCCTGGCCAACTATGCCGACCTCTTCGCCCATCAGCGCATGGGCCGCTTCCTGTTCAACAGCCTGCTGGTGGCCTCGCTGGCGACGGTCCTGTCACTGGCGTTCAATGTGACCGCCGGTTATGCCTTCGCCAAGCTGGACTTTCGGGGGCGTGAGAAGTTGTTCCGCTTCCTCCTGGCGGTGGTGGTCATCCCCGGTCAGTTGACCATGCTGCCCTTGTTTTTCCAACTCAAGACGCTCGGCCTGCTTAATTCTTACGCCGGCGTGGTGGTGCCCTTCATGACCTCGCTGTTCGGTATTTTTCTCGTCAGGCAATATGCGCTCGGCCTGCCCGATGAAATGCTGCAGGCGGCGCGCGTCGATGGCGCCTCGGAATGGATGATCTTTCGTAAGATTGTTCTGCCCAACCTGTCGCCCATTATCGTGACCCTGGCTGTGTTCACCTTTCTGGCCGCCTGGAATGATTTCCTGTGGCCGCTGATCGTGCTGTCGGACGATCACAACTATACCCTGCCTCTGGCCATTGCCTCGCTGTCGCAGGAACATATCCAGGATTCCGGCATGGTCATGGCCTGTGCCACGGTCACCATCGCACCGGTGATATTGCTGTTTCTGGCGCTTCAACGCCATTATGTAAGGGGACTGCTAGCGGGCAGTGTTAAAGGATGAGAGCTTTCATTATCGCCTTGGCGGCCCTGGCCCTGACGGGCTGCGCCACGACCCGGCCGGATATGCTGGCCAGGGGCGCGACGGCTGAAAAGGTCACGCTCAAGGACGGTTCGACCGTGCAGTACATGCAGTATGTGCCGGCCAGCTATCATGGTGGCAAGATGCCGGTGATTGTCTTCCTGCATGGATCGGGTGAAGCGGGCAGCGATGTTACGCGCGTTATGGGGCCGGGGCCGTGGGCATATGCCCGCGACCATGCCGACTTCCCGTTCATCATCCTGGCGCCGCAGCAGTGGCGCGACGAGGAATGGGAACCGAAAAAGCTGAAGGAATGGTTGGATAATGTCGAGGCGCATATCCCGGCGGACCGAAAGCGCATCTACCTGACCGGCCTGTCGCTCGGCGGCGGTGGCGCCTGGGACTGGGGCATGACGCAACCCAGGCGCTTTGCCGCCATCGCGCCGGTCTCCGGTTATTCGAACCTGAAAACCCCCTGCAAGCTGACCGGTAACCATATCTGGGCTTTCCACGGCGAGGTCGACGACGTGGTGCCGATCCGCGATGAGGAAGTGCTGGTCAGCGCCGCGAAAGCCTGCGGCATCGACATTAAATATACCATCTATCCCGGCGGCAATCACAACGCCTGGGACGCCACCTACGCCAATCCGGACCTCTACGCCTGGTTCATGGATCATAAAAAGGAGTAACGCTCATGACCGCCTTTACCCCCTCCCGCCGGTTTTTCCTGAAAGGTGCCGCCGCAACCGCCGCCCTGGTGCCGGTGGCAGCGCCCGGTTTTGCCAGGGTAACGCCCGCCGCCGATCCGTTCATTGAAAAGCTTATCAAAAGCATGAGCCTTGAGGAAAAAGCCGGCCAGCTTTCGATCTATGGCGACACCACGCGCTTTGACGGCCCGCCGATCAACCCGACCTCGGAGCAGGCGCAGGGTAAGGAAAAGGTCAAGGCCGATATCGCTGCCGGTAAAATTACCGGCCTGTTCAACGGCATCGGCGTGGCCGGCGGCCGCGAACTGCAACAGGTGGCCATCGAGCGGTCGCCGCACAAAATTCCGCTGATTTTCGCCGGCGACATCATCCACGGCGTCAAGACGACCTTCCCGATTCCGCTTGGTGAATCCGCCAGTTGGGATACCGACCTGGCCATGCGCACCGCGCGGGCCGCCGCTCTGGAAGCGACGGCCAAGGGGCTGCACTGGACCTTTGCGCCGATGGTTGATGTGGCGCGGGATCAGCGCTGGGGCCGCGTCGCTGAAGGGGCAGGAGAGGATACGTACCTCGGCATCCAGTTGGCGAAGGCGCGCGTCAAGGGCTTCCAGGGTGACAGCCTGAAGGCTGAAACCTCGGTGGTGGCCTGCCCCAAGCACTTCGCGGCCTATGGCGCCGTTCAGGGCGGGATGGAGTACAACACCGCCGATATCCCCGAAACCACTTTGCGCGAAGTCCATCTGCCGCCGTTCAAGGCCGCCTTCGATGCCGGGGCGCTGACCACCATGTCGTCCTTCAACGATATCGCCGGTGTGCCCTCGACCGGCAATCATTACCTGCTGACCGATATCCTGCGCGGCGAATGGGGCTTCAAGGGGCTGGTGGTTTCGGACTACACCTCGGAAGAGGAACTGATCCTGCACGGTTTCGCCGCTGATGGCGCCGATGCCACGGCCAAGGCGATCAATGCCGGTTGCGACATGGGGATGCAGTCGGGCCTTTATATGAAATACCTGCCGGACCTCGTACGCTCGGGCAAGGTAAAGCTGGCCGTGCTCGATGAGGCAGTGCGCCGGGTGCTTTACGTCAAGAAGGCGTTGGGCCTGTTTGAAAATCCCTATCGGTCGCTCGATCTCACGCGTGAGCAGACAGATATCCGCCGGCCGGAGACCGTGGCCCTGGCGCGCGAAGCCGGACGCAAGTCGTGCGTGCTGCTGAAGAACGAGGGCAACCTGTTGCCGCTGCCGAAGTCAGGTAAAAAGATTGCCCTGATCGGCCCGTTTGGTAATGACAAGGCCAATTGTCCCGGTCCGTGGGCGGTCTTCCCCGATGTGGAATCCTGCGTCACCTGGGAGGCCGGCTTCCGCGCGGTGATTGGCGATGCCCTGACCGTAGTGAAGGGCTCGGATGTCGAGGCGCCGATCGAAGGCGGCATAGACGCGGCGGTTAAGGCGGCGAAGGCGGCCGACATCGTCGTGCTGGCCATCGGCGAGGCGGCGAACATGTCCGGCGAGGCGCAATCACGCGTCGATATCTCCATCCCCGCGCCGCAACTGGCGTTGGCCGAAGCCGTGGCCGCGACTGGCAAACCGGTGGTGGTTCTGCTCAAGCATGGCCGCGCCTTGGCCCTGACCGGGGCGGTGAAAGAGGCACCGGCTATTTTGGCCACCTGGTTCCTCGGTTCGGAAGAGGGCAATGCCATTGCCGATATCGTCTTCGGCGATTATGCGCCGCAGGGTCGTTTGCCTGTCAGCTTCCCGCAGGCGTCGGGGCAGGAACCCTTCTACTACAACCACCGCATCACCGGCCGTCCGCAGATCAGCGACGACAAGAACTTCAAGGCGCGCTACCGCGAAGTGACCAATGAGGCGCTTTATCCGTTTGGCCACGGCCTGAGCTATTCGACGGTTTCCTACGGCACCACGGCGGTCAATGCGCCCACCCTGGCGATGAATGGTCAAATCAAGGTGACCGCGATCATCAGCAATACCGGCAGCCGCAAGGTGCATGAGGTGGTGCAGCTCTATATTCACGACAAGGTGGCCTCGATGACCCAGCCGATCCGGGCGCTGAAAGGCTTCCAGCATTTCGATCTGGAGCCGGGCCAGAACACGACGGTTGAATTTACCCTGACGGCCGCCGACCTCGCCTTTGTTCATCCCAACCTGAGAGCCTCGGCCGAAGCCGGCCGGTTCGATGTCTGGATCGCGCCGTCTTCGACCGGCGGCACGCCGGCTTCGTTTGATTTGATAGCTTAATCAAGGAAAGGGTTTATCCACAGATTGCACAGATTAACACAGATTAAGAGGGCGCCTGCGCCGTTCGGACCAATCTTCAAAGGTATGTTTTCGTGTCCTCTCAGGTGAAGGCGCTGACGCGCTTAAACCTTAATCTGTGCTAATCTGTGCAATCTGTGGATTCTCTTAAAATTCAGCACGGGGCCACATGACCAATCCTCCGATCAAAACCATCACCATTGTCGGCGGCGGCACAGCCGGCTGGATGACGGCCGCCTTGCTCTCCAAGCTCCTGATGGGGCGTTACGATATCACTCTGATAGAATCCGAGGAGATCGGCACGATCGGCGTGGGGGAGGCGACCATCCCGGCCATCAAGGTTTTCAACGAGATGCTGGAGGTCAATGAAGCCGAGTTCCTGAAGGCGACGCAGGGCACCTTCAAGCTGGGGATCGAATTTGTTGGCTGGCGTGATGGCCCGCACGACCCGGCCGACAGCTATATCCACGGCTTTGGCAAGATCGGCATAGACCGGCTGTGGCTGCATACGCACCAGTTCTGGCTGAAGATGCGCGAAAAAGGCGCGGTCAAACATTTCGATCATTACGCCATCTGCTGCGCCGCCGCCCGCAAAGGGCGCTTCACGCCGCCCGATCCACGGCGCGGCCCGCCGGTCAGCGATCTCGATTACGCCTATCATTTCGACGCCTCGCTTTATGCCCGTTACCTGCGGACTTTAAGCGAAGGACGGGGCGTGAAACGGATCGAGGGGCGGATTACGCAAGTGAATCTGCGGCCGGAAGACGGCTTTATCGACACGCTTACCCTGCAAAACGGGCACTCGATCGGCGGCGATTTATTTATCGACTGTTCCGGTATGCGCGGCCTGCTGATCGGCGAGGCACTCGGTATCGACTATGAAGATTGGAACGAATGGCTGTTGTGCGATCGCGCCTATGCCGTTCCCTCGGTCAATCCGGCCCAGATTACCCCTTACGTTACCTGCACGACGCGCGATGCCGGCTGGCAGTGGCGCATCCCCCTGCAACACCGCACCGGCAATGGCTATGTCCATTCGAGCGGCTATACCGATGATCAAACGGCGGTCGATACCCTGATGTCCACATTGGGCGGGCCCGCCCTGGCCGAGCCGCGCCTGGTGAAGTTCCGACCCGGCAAGCGGCATAAATCATGGGAAAAGAACTGCGTCGCCATCGGGCTTTCGGGCGGCTTCCTGGAGCCGCTGGAATCGACCAGCATCCACCTGATCCAGACCGGCATTTTGCGACTGTTGTCACTGTTTCCGGGGCAGGGTTTCAATGCCGCGGATATCAGCGAATACAACACCTATACCGATGACGAATACCGCGACATCCGTGACTTCATCATTGCCCACTACAAGGTGACGAACCGCGAGGATACGCCGTTCTGGAAGTACCTCAAACATATGCCGGTGCCGGAGTCGCTCGCCCGCAAGCTCGACCTGTTCCGCTCGTCGGCGCGATTCTTCAAGCGTGGCGCGTTCGAACTGTTCCGCGAGGAAAGTTGGGTGCAGGTGCTGTTGGGGCAGGGGATGACTGCCGGCTACGACCCCAATGTCGACCTGCTGAGCGAGGCGGAAATGATCGGTTTCCTGCGCGATATCGAGGCAGTGATCGACGGCAATGTCAACGCCATGCCGACGCACGACGCCTATATCGCCCGCTATTGCCCGGCGCCGAAAGTGTAAAAAAGAACCCCGCCGGAACAGGAACGGCGGGGCTTAGGGCGCATTCGCTGATAGGGCGGCAGCGTCTGCGTGTCTCTGGTTTGGTGTCCCGTTTTGTTACTCTGGCGCAACACTTGCGCGGTGTTTAGCCGGGATCTGTGGGCGGAACCGGATCGCAAAGGGTAGGGTGTCGGGAGTTGGCCTTGGTTACGCTTTTTATATTCCCTTTAAATTCAGCATATTGATCTGTTTGTTGAGCGTGACTTCAGGCGATTTTACGCCAAAATTTCGTGATCACAAGCGCCAATGTAAGCGCTTGCATAATCGTTGACAAGCGAAATGTAAGCGTTTACGGAGTGGCGTTATACGAGATGCTGCCGCCTTCCTGCCGTGTTTTACCGTGCGGACGGGGAGGCGAAATAACCACCACAGGAGAGATGATGCGGCGCGCCACGCTGAACGATGTTGCAAAGGAAGCAGACGTGTCGATCGCCTCGGCGTCGCGGGCCATCAACGGCCTCGACAACGTCGCCGAAGGGGTGCGGACGCGCGTGCTCGAAGCCGCCGCCAAGCTCAAATATATCCCGCATGGCGGCGCGCGCTCACTAGCCCTGGCCAGGACCAATACCATCGGCCTGCTGCTGCCGGATATCTATGGCGAATTCTTCTCGGAAATCATTCGCGGCGTCGATGTGGCGGCGCGCGCCAGGGGGCTGCACCTGCTGGTGTCTGGCTCGCATGGCGATGTCAAGGAAGCCGTGGCGGCGATCCTGGCGATGTCCGGCCGTGTGGATGGCCTGCTAGTGATGTCGCCTTTTGTCGACTCGCAGGATCTCGGCGCCGTGTTCCCGGTCAGCCTGCCGCTGGTCACCATAGCCAGCCGAATCGGTCAGTCGGGCTACGGCGCCATTACGGTCGATAACTATGCCGGCGGTAAACTGGCGGTCGAGCACCTGCTGGCGCAGGGCTGCACACGGCTGGCCCATATCAGCGGGCCGGAAAGCAATTTCGAGGCGCAGGAGCGCAAGCGCGGCTTCGCGACAGCGGTGGCGACGGCCGGTTCAAAGATCGCACCTGTCACCATTCATGAAGGTGATTTCACCGAGGAGAGCGGTTTCCGCTGCGTGAAGGACATTCTGGCGGCGGCCGATGGTGGCGCGCCCCTGCCGGACGGGATTTTTGTCGGCAACGACATGATGGCCTTAGGCGCCCTGTTCGCGCTCAAGGAAGGCGGCCTGTCGGTGCCGGATGATATCGCCCTGGTCGGCTTCGATGACGTGCCGATCGCGCGCTTCGCCCAGCCAGCCCTGAGCACCCTGCGTGTCGGCGTTTACGAGCTGGGCCGGCGCGGCCTGGAACTGCTGGCCGACGCGCTGGCGAACCCGGACGCCGAACCGGCCGAGGGCATAGTGATTTCACCGGAACTGGTCATTCGGGAAAGCAGCAAACGAACAGGCTGACCACCACACACGGGCTGAAACCTCAAGTCAAAGGCGGGGTTTCAGCCGGCACCAAGCACGACACACATATCTGTGGGAGGAACGATAATGAAATCTACAACGAAATTCCGGCTGGTCCTGGGGGTGTCGATTCTGGCGCTCACCGCCACGCTTGGCGGCGCTGCCATGGCGGCGGATTTTTCCACGGTGCAGGGGCATGTGGCCTCGGCTCAGGCGGGCGATACCGTCACAGCCACCGACACCAATACCGGCGCTGTCACCACCGGCAACGTGCGCCCTGACGGCACCTATGTCATCGTTGGCCTGCGCCCCGGTAATTACAAGATCGCTGTCGGCGCCACAGTTCAGGAAGTGACCCTGGCGGTGGGTGAAACCACCACGCTCGATCTCGATGCTGCCGCGGCCGCCGAACCGACCGCGACCATCACCGTCGTCGGCCGCCGCCGCAAGGAAGTGCGAACCTCGGAAGTGGCGACCAGCGTCTCGCAGACCCAGATCAACAGCCTGCCGCAGAACGGCCGCAACTTCCTGAACTTCGCCGCCCTGGCCCCCGGCGTGGCGGTGACGCCCGACGCCGAAAACAAGCAGTTCCGCGCCGGCGCCACCTCGGCCAACCAGGTCAACGTTTTCATCGACGGCCAAAGCCAGAAGAACCAGGTGCTGCAGGGCGGCACGATGGGGCAGGATTCGTCGCGCGGCAATCCGTTCCCGCAACTGGCCATCCAGGAGTTCAAGGTCTCGACCCAGAACTTCAAGGCTGAATACGAACAGGCGGGCACGGCCATCATCTCGGCTGTCACCAAGACCGGCGGCAACGAGTTCCACGGCAGCGCTTTTGCGACCTACCAGTCCAAGGACATGATCGGCCAGCCCTACTATCAGCGCAGCCAGCCGAAAGGTGACTACCAGAACACTGAATACGGCGTCGATATCGGCGGGCCGATCATCAAGGATGTGCTGCACTTCTACGCGGCTTATGAGCACCGCAAGGACCAGCGTCCGACGGATGCCGTCAACATCACCCTGCCGGGCTTTGAATCGGAAAATGGCGTTTATGCCAAGAACTTCCAGGAAGATCTCTATTTCGGCAAGCTGACCTGGACGCCGAACGAAATGAACACGGTCGACGTCTCCTTCCAGGACCGCGAAGAAGACGATGTGCGCGGCTTTGATCAGTTCACCGCCTATTCGCACGGCAATACGCTCGATCAGTATGTTCGCCAGGGGCTGATTTCGTGGAAGTATCGTGAGGAAAATATCCTCAATGAAATGACATTGGAATACCAGACCTATCACTGGCTCCAGACCCCTCTGACCGACGCGCCGGGCCAGACCATCATCAACAGCGCGACTGATTTCGGTGTACGGGCCACCATCGGCGGTGCCACCTACGCCCAGGAAAAGGGCCAGGACAACACTACTTTCCGTGACACCATGACCTTCACCGGTCTGGACTGGCATGGCCAGCATGTCATCAAGGCGGGCGTCAAGCTGGCGCTATATGAATACATTGCCACTGAGGCCGATCACTTCAATCCGGAGTTTTTCTACCCGGCCGATACCTATACCTATGGCGCATCGAACAATGTGCCCGTGCGCGCCATCATCGCCGATGGCAATCCGGTCGTCACGGGCAAGAACAACCAGTGGGGCCTGTTCATTCAGGACGACTGGACGGTTGATGATCACCTGACGCTGAATCTCGGCGTGCGCTGGGATTATGAAACCAACATGCTGAACGACAAGTTCGTCACCGATCCGGGCGTGGCGGCGACCCTGCGCGGCTGGGCCAATTTCAAGGCGGCTGGTTTCGATCCGGAAGACTATATCAGCGACGGGCATAACCGTAAGCCGTTCGGAGGCGCTCTGGCGCCGCGCCTTGGCTTCTCCTATGACGTGCATGGCGATCGTGATCTGGTGATCTTCGGTGGTTACGGCCGCTACTACGACCGTACCATCTATGACGACGCCCAACTGGAAACGCGCCGCACCCAGATTCATGTCGTGACGCTGAACATCAATCCGGAAGGCACCGTCGATACCAATCCGAATGACAACAACATCACCTGGGATCCCGCCTACTTCACGGATAAAAACGCGCTGATCGCCGCCGCCAAGGCCACCGGCCAGAAGGGGGAAATTTTCGCCCTCAACAACAACACCAAAGTGCCCTATTCGGACCAGTTCAATCTGGGGGTCCGCAAGCAGTTTGGTGATATCGCCACCAGCCTGACCCTGGCCGATATCGAGAGCAAGGATATGTTCAGCTTCGTGCTGGGCAATCGTAATCCGGATGGCTCCTGGTGTACCTACGGACCGCAATATGCCTGCCAGCCCTGGGGCTATGGCCTGCCGGGCTACGGCAACTTCATTATCTCAACCAATGACCAGCAGGCCAAGTACCAGGCGCTCTACCTGACGATGGACAAACCCTATACCCGTGCCTCGCACTATGGCTACAGCGGCACCCTGACCCTGACCAATGCCAAGGCCACCGGCCATAACGACCGCTTCATCTTCGACTATGCCATGCCGCACGATTCCGGCTGGCACGGCGCCGAGGGCGTCGACAAGTGGCGCTTCGTCGGTACCGGCATTGTTGACGGGCCGTGGGATACGCAGGTTTCGGCCTTCGTTACCCTGGCTTCGGGTGGCCCCTTCGATTACATCGATGCGACTGGACCGGCGGTGCGCATCATTCCGGGCGGCATCTATCCGAAGGACAAGATCGCCTATCAGAATGTCGATCTGCGCGTCTCCAAGGACTTCGACCTGCCAGGCGGCCAGACCATCACGCTGGAAGGGCAGGTCTACAACCTGTTCGATTCCGTCAACCGCACCTATTCCGGCTGGAGCGGCGGCTTTAACGGTGGCTCTGGCGCGACCGGCGCGGGTGACAATAACACGGTCGGCTCCGCCCGATCCTATCAGGTCGGCCTGCGTTACAAGTGGTAAACGCTTCCTGATGAGTGCGTAAACTGGAGAGGGGAGAGCCTTGGTTTTCCCCTCTTTTTTATTCTGAAAGCCTGAAACATGTCCCAGTCCCTTTCCCGGCGTGCCTTTTTCAAGGGCGCGGCCTCGACCTTCGCGGTGGCGGGCGCCGCATCGGCCTATTTGCCGGCGATCGCCGCGCCGAAGGATGCCTTTATCGAAGGGCTGATCGCCAGGATGTCGCTGGAGGAAAAGGCCGGACAACTCAGCCTTTACTCAGACTCCGTGCGCACCGAGGCGGCGTTTTTCAACCCGGCCATTGCCAGTCAGTCGAAGGACCAGGTGCTGGCCGATATCGCTGCCGGCAGAATCACTGGCCTGTTTAATGGCCGCGGCGTGGCGTTAAGCCGCGAATTGCAGAAGGTGGCGGTGGAAAAATCGCCGCACGGCATTCCGCTGATCTTCGCCGCCGACATCATCCACGGCATGACGACCATCTTCCCGATCCCCATGGCTGAAGCCGCCAGTTTCGATCCGGAACTCTCGCGCCGCACCAACCGCGCGGCGGCGGTGGAAGCGACAGCCAATGCCATCCACTGGACCTTTTCCCCGGCGGTCGATGTGGTGCGCGACCAGCGCTGGGGCCGTTCGGCGGAAGCGGCGGGGGAAGATACCTGGCTGGCCTGCCGGTTCGCCGCCGCCCGCGTGCAGGGCTTCCAGGGGGCTGACCTCAAGGCGCCGGATTCAATGCTGGCCTGCCTGAAGCATTTCGCGGCCTATGGCGCAGTTGAAGCCGGCATGGATTACAACACGGTCGAGATCACCGAACCGACGCTGCGCCAGACGCACTTGCCGTCCTTTAAGGCGGGCATCGACGCCGGCGCCTTGACGGTGATGAGCGCCTTTAACGATATTGGCGGCGTGCCCTCGACGGGTAACCGCAAGCTGCTGACCGATATTCTGCGGGGAGAGATGGGCTTCAAGGGCTTTGTCGTCTCTGACTTTACCTCGGAAGAGGAACTGATCGCCCACGGTTTCGCCGCCGATGGCCGTGACGCCGCGAAAAAGGCGATCCTGGCCGGATGCGATATGTCGATGCAGTCGGGTATCTACATGAAATATCTGCCGGATCTGGTGCGTTCAGGCGAGGTGCCGAAGACCGTGCTGGATGAGGCCGTGCGCCGGGTGCTGCGCATCAAGAAGGCCATAGGTCTGTTCGATGATCCGTATAAATCGATGGACGCGGCACGCGAGCGCAGTGATATGCGCCGGCCGGAAACCATTGCCCTGGCGCGTGAAGCGGCACGTCGGGCCTGCGTGCTGTTGAAGAATGACAATGACGTGTTGCCGCTGAAAAAGTCCGGCCAGAAGGTGGCACTGATCGGTCCGCTGGCGTCGGACCAGAACCAGCTCAATGGCTATTGGGTCGTCTTCCCGGATACGAAAGACAGCGTGACAGTCGAGATGGCCATGCGCGGCGTGATCGGGGATAACCTGACCGTGGTGCGCGGTTGCGACATCGACGCACCGATCGCCGGCGGCATAGACGCGGCGGTCAAGGCGGCGAAAGCGGCCGATGTCGTGGTGCTGTGTATCGGCGAAGGGCAGGAAATGTCCGGCGAGGCGCAGTCACGCACCGAGATCACCGTACCGGATGCGCAAATGGCGCTGGCGGAAGCGGTGAAAGCGACCGGTAAGCCGGTGGTGGTTTTGCTCAGTCATGGCCGCGCCATCGCTTTGGAAGGGGCGGTGAGGGACGCGGATGCCATTCTCTGTACCTGGTTCCTCGGTTCAGAAGCCGGCAATGGTATCGCTGACCTGTTGTTTGGCGATTACAGCCCGTCCGGCCGCCTTCCGTGCAGTTTTCCGCTGAAATCGGGGCAGGAACCCTTCTATTACAACCACCGCACCACCGGGCGGCCGCAAATCGGCGATGACGCCAGCTACCGCGCCCGCTGGAGGGATGCGCCCTTCGCGCCGCTCTATCCCTTTGGCCACGGACTAGGCTATGGTAAGGTTCATTATGGCGCCACACAACTGAGCGCGGAGACACTGCCATGGTCCGGCAAGGTGACCGTCTCGGTTGAGTTGACCAATGCCGGCAGCCGTCCGCTGCATGAGGTGGCGCAGTTATATATTCATGATCGCGTGGCTTCCATCACCCAGCCGGTACGATCGCTGAAGGGCATCCGGCACATCGATTTGAAAGCCGGTGAGACGCAGACCGTCAGTTTTGAACTGTCCCACGCCGATCTCGCCTTTGTCGGGCTTGACATGAAATGGCAGGCTGAACCCGGTGAGTTCAATATCTGGATTGCCCCGTCTTCTGCGGCCGGCATCCCGGCAAAACTGACACTTCTCAAGGCCTGACCATGAAAACCCTCGTATTCACCGCTTCGCTTCTGGCTCTGACCACGACCGCTCATGCCGAACAGACCACCTATGCCAATCCGGTCGATATCGATTACCGCTATAATTTCGAACAGCAGAACGAGGGCATTTCCTATCGTACCGGCGCCGACCCGGCGGTGGTACTGCATCAGGGCGCCTATTACCTGTTCCAGACCCTGGCCGATGGTTATTGGCGTTCGGAAGACCTGATCCACTGGACTTTCATTACGCCCAGCCGCTGGCCGTTCGAGAGCATCGTTGCGCCGGCGCTCGTTTCCGACGGCAAGACGCTCTACATCATGCAGTCGCATACGCGCCAGACCGCCCTGCTGAAAAGCGACGATCCGGCCTCTGGCAAGCTCGACTTCTGGGTGCGCCGCACGCCGCCGGTGCCGACCGCCGTGGGGGAGGGAACGGACGACAGCCATCTGGGGCCGGATCAGGTCCAGCCCAGTCCGTGGGACCCTGGCCTGTTTATCGACGATGACGGCAAGTGGTACATGTACTGGGGCTCGTCCAACATCTATCCGATCTACGGCATCGAAATGACGCCGGAGCCTTTTGCCTATAAGGGCAAGCCGAACCGTTTCATCTGGCTCCAGCCGAAAAAGCACGGCTGGGAGCGTTTCGGCCAGGATCATTCCGGCAAGCTGCCTAACGGCACACCGATCAGGCCCTTCACCGAAGGCGCCTGGATGACCAAGGTCAATGGCAAATACTACCTGCAATACGGCGCCCCGGGCACGGAATATAATGTCTATGCCAATGGCACCTATGTGGCCGATAAGCCACTCGGCCCCTTCACCTATGCCGATTACAACCCGGTGGCCTACAAGCCTGGCGGTTTTGTCGAAGGGGCGGGGCATGGCTCGACCTTCCAGGACAAATACGGCAATTACTGGAATACCGGCACGCCGTGGCTGGGCTATAACTGGACCTTCGAGCGTCGCATCGACATGCTGCCGGCGAAATTTTACGCGGATGGCCAGATGATGGTGTCGGCGCGCTTCGGCGATTTCCCGCACTATGTGCCCACATCCAAGATCGATGATCCGGAAAAACTGTTCACCGGCTGGATGCTGCTGTCCTACCGCAAACCGGTCAGCGTCTCGTCGCAGCACACGCCGGTCGAGGGCCAGAATTTCGACGCGAAGAACGCCACCGATGAGAACCCGCGCAGCTTCTGGCTGGCGGCGGATAACAAACCGGGCCAGACCCTGACGGTCGATCTGGGCGCCGAAAAGACGGTGCGCGCCATCCAGGTCAACTATGCCGACTATAAGTCCGGCCTCTATGCCGACAGCCCGGACATCTATACCGAATTTACGCTGGAGGCCTCGTCCGATGGCCAGACATGGCAGAAAATCGCCGAAACAGAAGCCCCGCGCCGCGATCATCCCAATGCCTATTTCGAACTGCCTCAGCCGGTGAAGGCCCGCTATATTCGTTATGTCCATGGCCATATCGGCGCACCCAATCTGGCTATTGCCGATCTGCGCGTCTTTGGTAATGCTGATGGCAAGGCCCCGGCAAAACCCGTTAACGTGGCGGCGAAGCGTGACAGCGACCCGCGCAATGCCCGCATCAGTTGGAAACCGGTGCCGGGCGCAGTGGGCTATAATGTCCGCTGGGGCATCCGACCGGATCGTCTGACGCTGACCTATCAGTTGTTCGCCGAGGACGATGATAAGGAGTTTGGCGGCCGCCAGCATGGCCATCAGCTGAATCTGCGCGCGCTCAATGTCGGCGTCGGCTATTATGTGGCGGTCGAGGCGTTCAACGAAACCGGCGTCTCGAAACTCAGCCAGGTCATCCGCATACGCTAATAGCCGCGCACAAACAGATTGGCAGTCAGACGACCGACCAGCGGATCGTCGCTCAGTGGCATATCCGGCGGAATAAGGCCGGAGTGCAGCAGGCAACCCTCATAGATGACCAGACGGTCCGGTTTGGCTTCAACCCAGCCGATTTCCTCGAACCACGCATTCGATCCGGTGATATAACCGTGGGCGTCAGTATTTTCGGCTTCCGCGGCGGCGACATAGCGATCGAAACTTTCCGCTGTCACGCGCTCAATGCCGGTTGAGCGCTGGCGGAAAAAAGCCGTGCCGGTGCCGGGCGTGTCGCTGAGATAATGCAGGATCGCCAGATATTTGGCTTCAACCGTGTCTATGTGTGGCGCGCGCTGGCGGGGCGTGAGTGTTTCCGGCTGTTGTGTCACCATCGAAAAGCTGCCCTCTACCCAGTCGAAACCGTCGATATCGAAGGCGCCACCGATATAGGGAGAGGCTTCGAGCAGCAGCCGTTGCATATAGTCATGCGCCGGCTGATCCGTTTCGGTGATCATCCGGCGCAGGCCGGGATAATATTGTAACTGAGGCGGGAAAGGCGCCAGATCGGCGGCCATGCGGCGAATCTGGTCATACGCGCTGGTAAAACCATCCGCGACCACCACGCGGCTTTGGCTGTTTCCCAGGATTAGCAGTTCCGGTTTCAATTATTTTTCTCTCTTGATTAAATGTAACCTGAAAAGCACATTATTTTTTATAATAAATTCAATACTTTGTTGGTTGTCATTTAATCGTTTCTTTCCTGACAAGATTGCGTCTTCAAACCTTGGAAAAACCGTCACTGAGCGGCGTTACGGCGCTTTTCCCAGAGGGCCACTGAGGCCCTGCTGGGGATATATCATGAAAATTGCACTCTTCACCTCCGTGGCCGCCTTTGCTCTCCTGAGCGCCGGCATGGTTCATGCGCAGGACGCCGCGCCGGTCGCCGATGCCGCCACAGCGCCGGCCGCTTCCGACCAGGTCACCGAAGTTATTGTCTACGGCCAGGGCCAGAGCCGCCAGACCCAGTCGGTCAAGGCCGATGACATCACCAAGCTGGCGCCAGGCACCAGCCCGCTGAAGGTGCTCGACAAGCTGCCGGGCGTCACCTTCCAGTCGGCCGATCCGTTCGGTGCCTATGAGTGGTCGGCCCGCATCTCGGTGCGTGGCTTCAACCAGAACCAGATGGGCTTCACGCTCGACGGCGTCACCCTCGGCGACATGAGCTACGGCAACTATAACGGTCTGCACATCTCGCGCGCCATCATCAACGAAGACATCGCCCGCGCTGACCTCTCGCAAGGCGCCGGCTCGCTCGATTCGGCTACCTCGTCGAATATGGGCGGCACCCTGAAGTTCGTGTCGCGCGATCCGTCCGAAACCCTCGGCGGCGAACTGGCCGGCACGGTGGGTTCCGACAACATGCACCGCGTCTATGGCCGCTTTGAAACCGGCGCAATCTCCGCGCTGGGTGGCCTGCGCGGCTATATTTCCGCGGTCGACATGAAGACCGACAAGTGGAAGGGCGGCGGCGAGCAGAAGCAGCAGCAGGTCGACGCCAAGGCGGTGCTGCCGATCGGCGAGGGCGCGCTGTCGGCCTTCGTCAATCACAGCCAGCGCCGCGAGCAGGATTACCAGGACATGTCGTTCGAGATGATCGACCGCCTGGGTTATGACTGGGACAATTTCCAGCCGAACTGGGCGCTCGCCAACCAGGTGGCGCAGCTTTACCAGACCCAGGCCACCCCGACCTATCCTGGCAAGATCACCACGGTGGATGATGCCTATTATTATGGCGGCGGCGTGCGCGACGATACCCTGTCGGGCATCAGTCTGAACCTGCCGGTTTCCGACACGCTGAAATTCAACGCCACCATCTACAATCACACCAATAAGGGGCAGGGCCTGTGGGTCACGCCGTACCTGCCGTCGCCCGGCGTCAGCTACTCGCCCTTCTACAATGCCGCCGATCCGTCGTCGGATGACGCCTATCTCTCCATCCGCACCACGGAATATGACATAAATCGCACGGGTGCCATCGGCGGCGCCACGCTCGATCTGGGCGCCCACCAGGTATCCGCCGGCTTCTGGATTGAGAACAACGACTTTAACCAGGCCCGTCGCTTCTACGGCGAAACCCTTGCCGCCCCGCATCGTGACAGCCTCGGCTTCCAGAGCAACCCCTTCTATACGCAGTGGGAATACGCCTTCAATACCAAGACGACCCAGCTCTATCTCCAGGATGTCTGGACGGTTACTGACGCCCTGAAGATCAATTACGGCTTCAAGTCGCTGGAAACCACCAACAAGGTCAATCAACTGGTCGGCGGCACCATCAATGCCGAACTGAAGTCTAAGGATACTTTCCTGCCGCAGGTCGGCGCGGTCTATAAGGTCAACACCCATTACGAAGTCTTCGGCTCCTATGCCGAAAACATGGATGCCTATGTGTCCGCCGCCACCTCGGGCCCGTTCAGCTCGCAAAGCCAGGCTAATATCGATTACGTCAAGACCAGCCTGAAACCGGAATCCTCCAAGACCCTCGAAGGCGGCCTGCGCATCCGCTTCCCGCAGTTCTCCGGCGTTGCCGCGCTGTATAACGTCAAGTTCGACAACCGTATCCTGGCCGTCACCCAAGGCGCCGGCATCCAGGGCAATGCCCCGGTTCTGTCGAACGTCGGCGGCGTTACCAGCCAGGGCGTCGAACTGGCCGGCACTTACCGCTTCACCCCGCAGTGGAAGCTGTATGCCTCCTACAGCTACAACGACTCCAAGTATGAAGACGATGTGCATTCGTTCGATGGCGCCGGCAATCCGGTGGTCACCCCGACGAAGGACAAGACTGTCGTCAACACACCGAAAAACCTGCTGAAGACCGAACTGGGTTACGACAACGGCGCGCTTTTCGGCAGCCTGGGCGTCAATTTCACCGGCAAGCGCTACTACACCTACACCAATATCGGCGGTGAAGTGCCTTCGAGCACGGTTTCCGATCTGACTGTTGGGTATCGGTTCGAGACTATCGGCACCACGGTCCAGCTCAACGTCACCAACCTGACGGACGAGCAGTACATCTCGACCATCGGCTCCAACGGTTTCGTCAATTCCGACGCTTCCGGCACGACCCAGACCATCCTGCCGGGCGCCCCCCGTCAGGTCTTCCTGAACGTGCGTAAAACATTCTAAGTGCTCATGCGCCGCAGGGCTCCTCGCATCAGCTCGGGCGCACGCTTGTGCTTGCCAAATCCCTTTCGGGACTTGGAGAGTTTATAACTTTCCCTTGGGCCAGCCGTTTCACCACAACGGCTGGCCTTTCTTTTTCTGCGGAGCTACCATGATGCATCTGAACCGCCGCCGCGTGATCGGCGCAGGACTTGCCACCATGGCCGCCGCTACCGTCGCCTATGCCGCCACACCGAAACGCCCCCTGATTGTGGGGCATCGCGGCGCGCCGGGCTATCTGCCCGAACACACGATTCCCGGCTATGAACTGGCCATAAAAATGGGCGCCGATTTCATAGAGCCCGATGTTGTTTCCACGTCTGACGGTCATCTGATCGTGCGGCACGAACCGCTCCTTTCCGTCACCACTGATGTAGCAGACCGCCCCGAATTTGCCGGCCGCAAGCGCACCCGCAAGCTGGACGGCATAGACACCACCGACTTTTTCACCTGCGATTTCACCCTGGCTGAGATTAAACGCTTGCGTGCCCGCCAGGCTTTCGCAAGCCGCGATCATAGTCATGACGGACTCTATCAGGTGCAGACGCTTCAGGAGGTCATTGACCTGGCACAGACGAAGAGCCGTGAAACCGGCCTCGTCATCGGTCTCTATCCGGAAATCAAGCATCCGACCTTCCACCAGCAACTTGGGCTGGCCATCGAGGACAAGCTGCTCGATACGCTGAACCGTGCCGGGCTGGACGAGGCATCCTCGCCGGTGATCATCCAGTCGTTCGAAACTGCCAATCTGAAATATCTGCGCCGGAAAACCACCATTCGCCTGATGCAACTGATTGATGGCTCCGACACCGATCCGGATACCGGCGCCATGATCCTGAAGGCCCCCTCCGACAAACCGTATGATTGGGTGGTGGCGGGCCGGGCAGGGGATAACCGCGAACAACTCTCCGCCGCTGGCCTGAAGGAAATCGCCACCTATGCAGATATCGTGGCGCCGTGGAAGCGGCACCTGCTGAGCTTCGCCAAGGGACAGCCCGTGCGCCGTAAGGACATCATCGATAATGCCCATGCCTGCGGCCTGCAAGTCCATACCTGGACCATGCGCAGTGACCAGCTTGATCCGTATTACAATGGCGATGCCCAGAAAGAGTATTTCGACCTGTTTGATCTGGGCGTGGATGGTCTCTTTACCGATTTCGCCGATGCGGGCGTAAAGGCGCGCGATACTTGGATGAGAGACGGAACGCCATCTGTTTAAAAACTTTGGAAAAAGCAAATTTAGCGCTTGTCATGGCAAAATAATTGGCTATGTTCCGCGCCTCACCGCCGGGGTCACCAAGCCCGGCTGGTTCCGAAGAATTGGTTCGGGTGTGTAGCTCAGTTGGTAGAGCAGCTGACTCTTAATCAGCGGGTCCACGGTTCGAGTCCGTGCCCACCCACCAATTTTCTAATTTTAAAGCAAAATTATCTGTATCTCACAAAAAGGTTTCGCTCCAGGCAAGGCGCCCGTCTGCTCATGTAATGCTGGCGGAAAGGAATGCCGGTGGCCTGACGACCGGCATTCCTCCTCGTCAACCCTCCGAAGGGGCCGGCGGGCTATTGACCCTTATCTATTTGCCGCCTTGAGAGGCGGCGTAGCCGCGCAAAGATGTCATCAGGCCGGTCATGGTCGAGACAAAGGCGTCCTTCGACACGCTGCCGCTTTGGTTCGGATCGAGCGCGGACCAGGTCTTGTCTACCCCATAGGCTTTAAAGTTCACCGGCGGGCTGAGCGTCTGGAAAGCGGTCTGCAACTGCGGCTTGGTGATGCTGCCGCTGTTCTGGCTGTCGATCTTGCCGAACAGGTCGGACATGCGTTTGGCCGGCGGCATGGGCGCGCTGGCGCCGGTCATGGCCCAGGCCGAAGACAGGCCGGCGGGACCGGAAACAGGAGACGTCATCACTATCCTTTTTAAGTCTGAAATCAGGGATGGTCACAGCCGGTATCAACGGCCCTGATGTATCGACACCGGCCGCGCCATCAGGTCGTAAAGCGTGTGGCGCTTTTTTTTCAAAGCCTGTGGCGGGGCCGGGGGCGAGCCACATTTTGACCCTTTTTAAAGGCCAAGCGATACCCTTGTAATCTGTCTTATGGTTCGCCGGGCTCGATGACTTCGCCTTTACTCAGCGCCTATCTGGAAAAGCGGACCCTGCTGGTGCGTTATTTCACGGCGCGTACCCGCGATGCCGGCGTGGCGGAGGATATCGTGCAGGAACTTTATCTGAAGATCGCCGCCCAGTCGGATGACTATACGGTCGATAACCCTTCCGCCTTCCTGTTTCGCGCCGCCAATAATATCTGGCTGAACCGCCTGCGCGGCGAAGGCCGCGACCGACGCCGCAATGGCGAATGGCACGACTCTGTGCGGCAATCCGTCGGCGAGGACGTGATTGTCGATGAACCCGATGCCGAAACCCGCCTGGCGGCGCGCCAGCAACTGGCACTGGTCATGAAGGGGGTCGAGGCCCTGCCTGAACGGACGCGCGATATTTTCCGCCTCCACAAGTTCGACGAGCTTAATCAGGCCCAGGTGGCGCAAAAGCTTGGCGTGTCGAAAAGCACGGTCGAAAAGCACCTGTGCGCAGCGCTGAAATCCCTGATGGCCCTGGCACGCGCTGGGCCTGGCCCCTGAAGGCGCCCCAAAATCGCCATTATGATGCAAATATTTCGCAGAAAATCACCTTGGCCTGTACGACCATCCCCTCCCGGTGGTGTCGTTATGATAGGCACAAACAAAACCGAAGCCGGAACCAGACTAAACCATGTCGAACGACGCCATCAGGACGCAGACGCTTCAGGACCAGGCCATTGCCTGGGTCGTGCGCGCGCACGCCTCCAATATGTCGGACGACGATATTATCGCTCTGAGCGAATGGCTGGAGGCGGACCCGGCGCATCTGGCGGCCTATGACGCGGTCGAGCGCGTGTGGATCGGCGAGACGCCGGTGGCCGAAACGGCCGAAGTGGTCGATCTGGCGGTGGCGCGCGCCGGAAAAATCAATAAGTCGTCCGCGCCGTCGCGCCGCCTGTGGCTGATCGCCGGCAGCCTGGCGGCGGGTCTGGCAGCTCTGGTCCTGCTGCCCGGCCTGTGGACGGCGCAGGCGCCGCTGATCTACGAGACGGCGACCGGCCAGACGCGCGAAGTGGCCCTGGCCGATGGCACCAAACTGCATCTCAACACGGCCACGCGGCTTGAGGTGCGCTATTCTGGTAAGCGCCGGGATATCGTGCTCGACAGGGGCGAGGTCGCGCTCGATGTTGTGCATGACGCGGATCGGCCGCTGAACGTTCATGCCGGCGATGCGGTGCTGCGCGATGTCGGCACGGTCTTTGATGTGCTGCGGCATGATGGCGCGGTCACGGTGACCGTCAGAAGCGGGGCTGTGGCAATGCTCCGGGCGGGCGAAACAGCGAAAGTCCCTGCGGCGGACAGGGTTTTACACGCGGGCGACCAGGCCGTCATCGATGAGGCAACCGGACAGGCACAAAGATCAAGGGTGATGGTGGGGCCGGGCTTCGACTGGCAGCGCGGGCAGGCGGTTTACCGCAACCGCTCTTTGGCCTATGTGGTCAGTGACCTCAATCGCTATTTCGACAAACCGATTGAGGTTGACGCCGAAACAGGCAAACTGAACGTCACGGCAGTACTCACCCTCGATTCGGAGGCTTCGGTTGTTCGTCACCTGCAAGACTTCCTGCCGGTCGAGGCTGCCGAAAGCGACAAGGCGATCATCCTGCGCCGGAAGCCTTAGCCTTGTGAGCTTTGCCACATTGATGCTGGCGGCGCCGGCTCTGGCCGCGCAGACAGTCCCCATAGATATTCCCGCCGAGCCCCTGGCGCAGGCCGTGGTCGATCTGGCCCGACAGACCGGCAGCAATATCGGCGGCGTTGATCCCGCCCGGTGTGCCGCGCCGTCGCGGGCTATTCGCGGTGCCATGACCGCTCGGGCAGCGCTGGACCGGCTGCTGCGTGGCAGTCATTGCCGGTTCGATCAGCCGGACGCCGATACCTTTGTGCTGAAACTGCGTCTGCCACCGCTTCTGCGCCTGCCTGCGCCGCACCACGAAGAGATCCCAGCGGACGCGCCGACCGAGGTTATGGTGACCGCCAATCGCCGGCTCCAGAACGCCGCCACGGCCGCCTCGGCGATCAGCGTCATCAACGCCGATACACTGGCCCGGCGTGGTGGCGACCTGTCCGATGTCGCCGCCCAGGAGGCCGGGCTGACCCTGACCAATCTCGGCGCCGGCCGGAACAAGATCCTGCTGCGCGGCCTGTCGGACGGCGTGTTCACCGGACGCACCCAGTCCAGCGTCGGGCTTTATCTCGATGAGGCGCCCATCACCTATAATGCGCCCGATCCTGACCTCCTGCTGGTCGATATGGCGCGGATCGAGGTGCTGAAAGGACCGCAAGGCGCGCTCTACGGCGAAGGCTCGATCTCCGGCGTCGTGCGTCTGGTGACGCGCGCGCCCGATCTGAGCCGGTTCGGCGGCAGTCTGAACGCTGGTGTGGGTTTGAGCGACCAGGCCGCCGCTTCTTCGCGCTGGGATGGCGTTCTCAACCTGCCGGTCATCAAGGACCGTCTGGGTTTGCGTGTCGTGGCCTACAGCGACGAGGCGGGCGGTTATATCCGCGATGTCTCGTCCGGGCAAACCCACATCAACAATGTGCAGCGCTTCGGATCGCGGGTTTCGGCGCTCTGGCGCGTCAATGCCGACTGGTCGGTGTCCGCATCGCAGGCCACCCAGCATATCAATGCGAAGGACAGCCAATATGTCTCCGGCAATCTCGGTGCCTATGCGCGTGACCTGATTGTCCGGGAACCCCACGACAACGATTTCAACCAGGCGTCATTCGATGTGCAGGGCCGCACCGGACTGGGCACGCTGAAGCTGTCGCTCAATCATCTCCATCATCATCTCGACAGCCGCTATGACGCCTCGCCACTGTCGGGGCAATATGGCCTGCCGGCGACCACGGAGCTCATCTATGACCAGGGTCAGGCGGTGGAACTGACGACGCGCGAACTGACCCTGGTGTCGCCATCGGACCAGCGCCTGCGCTGGCTGGCCGGGGTGTTCTCCGCCCAGAGTACCGAGCGCCTGACGCCGCGCCTGACCGAACTCACTACCCGGCGTCCGCTTTATAGCGAGCAGCGACATGACCGCATCACCACCCTGGCGGCTTTTGGTGAGTTGAGTTACGACCTGACGCCGCACTGGACGGCCGTAATGGGCCTGCGCCAGACCGATACCCGGCACGATCTTGACAGCCATATCGAGACCGAAACCATCGGCGGCGATCATGACGAACAGATAAGCGATCGCGCCTCAACGGTGCGCCTGTCGCATCAGGTGACCCTGCGCTACCGGCCGAACGATACGGCGACCTATTATCTTCAGTCGGGCGAAGGCTATCGCGGTGGTGGCTTCAATACCACCCACCTCTACGGCACGCCGGCTGTACCCGTCCGCTACGCCGGTGATGAGTTAAACTCCTATGAGGCGGGCGCCAAGCTGCGGTTTCCGGCGGCGAATCTGCAGCTCGACCTGGCGGTATTCAAGGCCTATTGGCGCGATCTGCAAAGCGATCAGTTGCAGGCGGATGGCCTGCCGGTCACCGTCAATATCGGCAACGGCGTCAATACCGGCCTTGAGGTCGAAGCGACATGGCGGCCGGTGCCTGCCCTGACGCTGAAGGCGGCCGGCCTGATCAACGAGCCCCGCCTGACCCGCCCGAATCCGGACTTTGTCACCAGCGAGGATTCTGGCCTGCCCTATATCGCGCGGCAGAGTTTCAATCTGTCTGCGGACTGGCAGCGACCGCAGGGCCAGGCGGCATGGCGCGCCGGCGCCGATCTGATCTGGCGCGGACGCTCGCACCTCAATTTCGGGCCGCTGCAAAATATAGAAATGGGCGGCTATGCCGAACTGGGCTTTTATACCAGCCTGGAATCGGACACGATGCGCGTAAACCTGCGGCTGGAGAACGCGCTGGGCGCCGATGGCAACAGCTTCGCATATGGCAATCCGTTCAGCCTCGGTCTGACGCCGCAACAGACGCCGCCACGTCCGGGCACCCTGTGGATCAGTCTTTCGCGGGATTTCTGACAGAGTCTTCTTAATCCCATGACACCGCCGCCGGCCTGACCTCGTAATGTGCACGTTTAAGTGATGCCGATTTTCTGGCAACCTATTGAAATTTAAATGGTTGTTAAGGGTGCTCGGCGCATCCTTAATGTGCGGTAAATCCGTTTGCCGCAGGGCTTTGGCCCTTGTTTCAGGGTAAAGAACTTACCGAAAGGATATCCAGATGACCTCTATCAGTGCGGTTGGCGCCTATAGCCAGACACCCGCGTCGCAACCCGTCGCCCGTGTGGACCCCGATCATGACGGCGACAATGACGCCGGCAAGTCGAAAGCCTCCGAAGCTGCCGAGACCTCGCGCGGCCCGGCCACGACCGTGACCCTATCGCCCCAGGCGAAGGCCATGATGGCCAGCCAGGGCTAAGCTGTAAGCGTCAGTATATAGTAAGCGTAGCGTACTCCGTATCGAGGGCGGCCTGACCCCTCGATATTGGCGCTTTTAGCGACCGGCCTGCAGGGCCTTCAGCACCACGCCTGGCGTCAGCAGTTGCGGCAGGATCACCGGCTGGGCCTGGCCCGGCCCGTAATAGACGTAAAGCGGCACACCTGACCGGCCATTCTGCGTCAGATAGCGCGTAATCTCCGCATCACGGTGCGTCCAGTTCCCCACCATATAGACCACATTCTGCGCCTTCAGCGCCGATCTGACACGCGTGTCCGCCAGGGCGACGCGCTCATTCACCTTGCAGGTCAGGCACCAGGCCGCGGTCATATCGACCAGAACCGGCTGCCCCTGGGTGCGCAGGGCGTCGAGCCGGGCTTGCGAGAAGGCGACCTGACCGTTTGTGGTGGCTATAACCGGTGCGGCGGGCGTCTGCATCGCCGAACCGATGCCCAGGGCCAGGCCGATGATGACCGCCACGGCGCGCCACCCGTTCGGCAGTTTGCGGGCGATGATGGCGGCGGCGACCAGCGCCATGCCGAGCACCAGAAGCCCTAGTCCGGCGGGGCCGGCCTGTTGCCAGAAAACCCATGCCATCCAGGCGGCGGCCAGATACATGGGGATGGCCAGAAACTGGCGCAGCCGGTCCATCCACGGACCGGGACGCGGCATGAGGCGCGCCAGTGACGGCATCCAGGTCAGGGTGAAGGTCAGGGCCACGAAGGGCGCGGCGAAGCCCAGGCCCAGGGCCGTGAAAATAGCTATGGAGGCAAAGCCGCCGCGCGCCAGCGCCACGCCGGTGGCCGTGGCCATGAAGGGCGCGCTGCATGGCGCGGCGACCATCACTGCCAGCACACCGGTCATGAAGGCCGCCAGATAGGGATGCCGGCCGATCGGCTGAGCCCCGGCAGCGGCTTGCAATGAGCCGCCGATTTCAAACAGGCCGGAGAGGTTGAGGCCGACCATCAGCATCAGCAGGCTTAAGGCCGCCGTGACATAGGGCGACTGTAACTGAAAACCCCAGCCGACCATGCCCCCGAGCGCGCGCGCCACATCGAGCAGGACCGACAAGGCGACAAAACTCAGGATGGCGCCCAGACCATAGATCAGGGCTTCGCGCCGCGCCAGCCGGTGATCATGGCCGGTGCGCGTCAGGGCCAGCAGCTTCATCGACAATACGGGAAAAACACAGGGCATCAGATTAAGCACAAGCCCGCCAAGAAAGGCCAGGAGGGCCGCCAGGGCTATGCCATTATGTGCCGACGCAACCGGTTTCGCGGGCGGCGATGCCGCCTCATGCGCGAGAACGCGCACCGCCGCGCCATCGGCAAAGCGCACCACCAGTGGCGCCAGGGCGGGCAGGTCGGTGCCGCTGGCCATCGGCAGGTTGACACTGAAGCCTTGCGGGTCGGTTGTCAGGGTTTGCGGGGCCGAAGGCGGGATCAGGTCTGCGATTTCGCTGAAAATGAAAGCGCCATCGGGATGCGTGAAGCGTGCACGCAGGGCCGGATTGCCCGGCAGTGAAAAGCGGATACGCAGCACGCCGCCCTCTCGGCTATAAGTGGCGGGGCGCTGGAGATCGACCGGCAGGGCGGCGGATGTGACGATTGGCGCCATTTGGGCGGACACACTCAGCCGTCCAGACAGATCGAAGCTGACGGGCTCGCAGCTATCTCGGCAGACCAGGGAGTCGATATGCAGCGTGTACGGGATCTGGCTGCCGATTTTCAGATCCGGCGCCGCGCGCACATGCACATAGGCGGTGACCGGCTGGTCATAGCCATAGGTGACGACCCCGTCATAGGTCAGTTTTTGCGGGGTCGGCCATTCAGTCCGTGTGAGGCTGAGTCCTGGTACGCCGGCCAGGCTGATGTCGGTCGGCAGGCCCGTATCGCCGGGATTGATCCAGTAGGTATGCCAGTCCCTGTCGGGCGTCAGAGTCACGGGCAGCGCGGCCTCGCCGCCGGGCGTGATGGTGGCGGGCGCGGGCCCAAGCGCGGCGGTCATATGGCCGGAACGCACTGCGGCCCATGACGGCGAAACCGGCATCAGGGCGACCAGCACCAGACTGAGCAGGATATGTTTGAAACGGATCAACGAACGCACCACGAAGCTATGCCTTCCTGTTTGAGAAATCTTTCCGCCCGACGGCCGTGCAGCATGGCCAGGGTGGAGATAAAGCCGGCCTCGATGCAGGTCGGGGCCGCCACGGTCACCGAGCGCGGCGGGTCTTTGACCGGCCTGGCCGTGCGTGGATCGAGAATATGCGAATAGCGGATGCCGTCCCTGAGCAGGAAACGGCGGGCGTCGCCGCTGGTGGTGAGGGCCCCGTCGTTCAGTTCCAGCCGGCCAGCCATTTCGCCCGGCCGGTCGGTGTCCTCTATGCCGACGCGCCAGCGCTGGCCATCCTGGCGCGGGCCGGTGACCCGCAGATCGCCGCCGAAATTGACCAGGCAGGCCCGGTCGGTCAGGCCGCGCAGGCGGTTGACCGCGCAATCGACGGCATATTCCTTGCCGAAGCCGCCGAAGTCGATCTCCTGGCCTTCGCCAAGGGTAATTTCGCCGGACAGCCACCGCACCTTGCCCCAGCCGATCAGCGGCCGACAGGCGGCGATATCGGCGCGCGACGGCACCTTGTCCGAACCGTCAAACCGCCAGATGCGCCTGAGCACGCCTGAGGTGATGTCAAAGCGTCCGCCACTGAGCCGCCAGGCCCGATCGGCGAAATCGATCAGGCTGCGTGTCTCGTTATCGACCCTGACCGGTGTTCCGGCCGCGGCATTGATCCGGCCGATGACGCTGTCCGGGCGATAGCGGCTGTAAGTCTTCTCAATGCGCAGGGCCTCGGCCGCGACCGCCCGGCCAGCCTCTTCGGCCAGCCGGGGATCGTCGGTTTCAATACGCAGTTCGCAGGGCGAATGCATGGCGGCAAAGCGATAGACAAAGCCGTCATCCAATTGTTCTGGCAGTTGCTCCAGCTCGCAAACGGTTTCCGTCATCAGTAGAAGGCGAAACTGTAGCCAAGGATCACGCTGGTCGCCTTGACGCCGGTGAACAGGTTTTCCTGCCTGAGGTCGCCGACCGCATAGGATGGATGGCTGGTGCCGGTCTGCTGATAGCTGGCCGCGCGCAGGTAAAGCTCGTCATTACCGCGCACCCGCATCCCGAGTTTCAGGCCGATCGTCGAGGCGTCGAAACTGGCCAGCCGGCTGTCCGAAGAGGCATTTTCGGGCAGGGCCTGACCATCGATCAGATAGTCGCGGAAGAAGTTGGCCCTGGTCTGGTGGTAGTAGCGATAACTTGGCTCGACATAGAGGAAGGAGGTCAGCGGGATACGCTCGGCCACTTCCAGGGTCTCGGCATTAATCCCCCAGCTATCGTGATAAAGCCGGGCAGAAACATCCGCGACTGTGCCCCAAAGCGCCAGCTTGTTGCCGATATAGAGGCTCTGGCGCAGGCGTGAAGCCGGCCGGCTTTCGTAGAGATATCTCACTGGCGCGCCACTCTCGCCATCGACCACCGAGATGATGCGGTAGGGATCGGTCTGGTAACCGGAGGTGTCGCCCAGCGAATAGTTGACCTGCATCAGCCAGTAGCGGTTCATCACCTGGCTGACCCCGGCGACCAGATCAACGACCGTTTTCTGCCGGTTACCGCCCTTTAGGGTGCCGCTCATCTGGGTCAGTGGTTCAGGCGTGCCGAAATAGGGTTTTGAAGTATCTGACTCAAAATTCAGGGCCACTGAGGCCGTGGTATTCTTGTCATTGAAGTCGCGGGCATAACCGACATTGGCCGACATCGAGCTGTAGTCGTGCTCGCTGGAATAGCTGCCCCCGAAACTCAGGCGGTCGCCGTTGTCGCGCGTGCCGGTATAGCCGAGATCAATCGCATATCTCTGGTCCCGAAAGCCGCTGTCCACCGGCAGGGTGTTGGCGGCGACGGTATATTGCCGCGCCGTGACATCGGTGCCGGGAATGGTGACCAGCGTGCTGTTGCCCGATGCGCTGGTGACCGTCGTCTTTTGTCCCTGGGTTTTGGATGGGGTAATGAAGGTCTGGTCATGGGTCCAGGGCGCGGCGCCATTTGGGGTGGCTCCGGTCAGGGTGTCGGCGGTCAGCTTGACATGCAGGACATCGCCGCTGTCGTCATTGAGCGTGAAGCTGGCGACGGGCTCCGTCGCCTTCACCCGCCCGCCGGCTTCCTGATAGAACAGGATCGCCGTATCGACGCGCGTCAGGCCGGAGTCGGTGGAGGTGTCGTCATTGATATTCTGGCTGGCCTGCTGGGCATGGGCGCCCGCACCGGCGAACAGGCCCGCGGTCATCAGGCCGAGTGCAGCCGTCAGGCGGCCTTTGCGTTTACTCAGTTGCATCCGCATCCCCCGCCATCAAAGGAGCGGCCGCCGGAAGCGCCTTCCTTGGAAAAATAGATATGATCGTCGGCGCCGGCGATCAGTGGATGGGTGACGGGCTGCATGGAACGCCGCGCCATCAGGTCGCGGTCCCAGGATTTGGCCCCCAGGGATGAGCAGCCGCCCAGCAACAGACACGCGGCGGACGTGGCCAGTGCGGCCATGTGCAAAGTCTTAATTTTCATGGACAAGCTCCGCGACCTGATTGTTGTAATTGGCAGCCTGTTCAGGGTGGAAACCCAGATGGGTATAGCGGATACGGCCGTCGCGCCCGATCAGCAGGCTGGTCGGCATGTCGTGGACCTTGTAGCGCTGCGCCAGGGTGCCTTCGGAATCGTAGACCACGGTCAGGTCGCTGCCGACACGCTTTAGGAAGCTGTTGGCGCGGTCGCGGCTGTGATCGACATTGACCGCGATGATCACCAGGCCGTCTGGCCCGTAGCGCGATTTAAGCTGTTCCATATAGGGGAAGGACTGTTCGCAGGGATGGCACCACGAGGCCCAGAAGTCGAGATAGACGACCTTGCCCTTGTAGGCGGACAGATCGAGGGGCGCACCCGCCATGACCGGTGGGGCGCTGGCCAGCAGGGTGGCGCTGGCGAAGAGGGACAGGCCGGCGAGCAGGCGCGGCAACAGACGTTTAATGACCACAATAGGTTCTCCGTGGGGTGGATCATCCAAACGACACCGCCGTGCCGGACAGGTCGTACTTGCGCGGGAAAATTTTTTGAGGGGCGGGATTACGGCTGCTTTCCTTGGGCGGTGTCACTCAGGCGAAGGGGCATCTGGCCGTCGGTGCCCGAACCGCTGATGGAGGATCATGGTCATGAACCGTCGCACTCTGTTCATCTCTGCCTTTTCCGCCGCGTTCCTGCCCGATATTGCCAGGGCGAGCGCGCCTTTGACCTTCGTGCCGCAGCCGGGTCTGGTGGGTTCGGGTCGACTGAACATCCTGACGGTCCCGGTGCTGGATGTATCGCTCTTTGCGCCGCTGTCACACTGGCGGCCTGACAAGCCCTACGCCTTGCAGGTCACTTTCCTGCGTGATTTGGAGGCGCGCAGGATGGCCGGTCACATCCGGGATGAGATGCGGCACACCGGCGCCGGAGATGCCGGGCATCTGGAGCTCTGGACGCGGGAACTGGAAGCGGTCCTGCCCGACATGCGGCGCGGAGACGTGCTGACCGGCGTGCGGGACCAGGGGGGCGCGGTCCTCTTTTTTCACGGTGACAGATCTTTGGGACATATCGCGGAAAATGGATTTTCCGAGGCCTTTTTCGGGATTTGCCTGGGCCCTCGGACATCTCAGCCGAAGTTGCGGCAGGCGGTACTTGGACTTGCCTCTCCAGAATACCAAGGGATGTGATCAGGATGGAAGGTCCAGGGCGGCAATCGTCCGGCCGTGGATGATATAGGGCCGCAGGGGATCACCGGCGCCAAGTTCGGCAAAAACAGGACCGCGCATCTCCAGGCCCCCGGTAAAGGCGCCGAAGGCCGGCATGATTAACAGGCTCTGATTCACGGCGAAACATTTACCGGTCAGGCGATGCCCATGCAGCGAGGTACGCAGCTTGGGATGAAAATGGCCGATAATCTGCGGCTCCGGACTGACTGCCGGCTCGTGGCGGAAGGTTAGGCCATCCAGTTCGATGCTGTCAGTAAAATTGAGGCCGCCTTCGCTCAGCAGGCCGATATCGTGATTACCTTCCACCAGATGACAGTATTTCACGGCGCTGCAGATGGTCCTGAATTGCTGGCGGACAGTCGCCTCCAGTCGTTCCCAGGCGTGGCGGTCGTGGAAACTGTCGCCCAGCATGACCAGGGATTGCGGGCGGTATTTTGAGACCAAAGCTTCCAGTCGGTTCAGGGTGTCCAGCGTGTCATAGGGTGCCAGCGGGGCGCCGAACTGTGCGAGAAACGTCGCCTTTTCCAGGTGCAGATCGGAGACCACCAGCATGTGCCGTGCCGGCCAGTAGAGCCCCAGGGCGGCGTCGAGCACGAGACGCTGGCCGGCGAAATCGATCTCAAGACTTGAGCGCATCTTCGACCTCATGCATCAGGCTTTCGGCGGTCTCGGCCAGGTTTTGCTGGGCCAGCAGGGCCTCCATGCCGCCACCGGGCAGACGCTCGGTGCGGACATCGAGAATGACCGGCAGGGAGAGCGGCGAGGGGCGCGGCAGGTCGCTGAACTCGATATGGCGCTGGAATTTCACGATCATGTCGGTCAGGCGGTCGAGGTCGAGCAGTTCGCGTTCGGCGTCGGAGCGGGCGAGAGACAACAGGACATGGCCGGGCTCATACTTGCGCAGCACATCATAGATCAGATCGGTGGAAAAGGTGACCTGTTTCAGCGTCTTGCGGGCGGAATTGTTGTTCTGCTCGACAATGCCGGCGATCGTGGCCACGCGGCGGAACGAGCGCTTGAGCATGGGTGATTCCGCCAGCCATTCCTCCAGTTCGTCGGCCAGGATATCCGGCGACAGCAGGTCGTAAACGCTCTCTTCGGTCACCGGCTGGAGGCTGTTGATGGCCAGGCCGTAGTCGGTGACGGTGAAGCTCAACGGATGGAGGCCGATGCGCTCCATGCGGCGGCTGATCAGCATGCCCAGGGTCTGGTTGGCGCGGCGGCCCTCAAAAGTATAGAAGATGACGCAATAAAGCTTGCCGCGCGGAAAGCTCTCGACCAGCAGGCTTTTGCGATCGGGGAGGACGGAAAAGCGCGATTGCAGTTGCAGCCAGTTGCGCACCACTTTCGGCAGCTTCTCGAAGCCTTCTTCATCCTGCAAAAAGGCCCGCACCCCTTCGGCCAGGAAGGTGGAGAGCGGCATCTGCCCCCCGGCATAGGTCGGGATCATTGGCTCCTTGGCAGCAGAGGCGCGGGCTTCCAGGGTCATGTCATGAATACGCTCGAAGGCCAGGACTTCGCCGGCAAAGTAGAAGGTGTCGCCTGGCCGCAAGCTTTGGCCGAAGGATTCCTCGATCTCGCCGAGATACTTCCCGCCGCGGCCATGGCGGCGCTTGACCTTCAGCTTGCCGGCCTCGATGATGACGCCGATATTCTGGCGGTGGCGCTGGATGACGGCCTTGTTGGCCGGAACCCAAAAGCCTTTAGTGTCGCCGTCATCCTGTTTGATTAACCGCTGCCAGCGGTCGTAATTGCGCAGCACATATCCGCCGTCGATGACGAACTGGAATAGTTCCTCGAATTGCTCATAGGTAAGGCTGCGATAGGACCAGGACTGGATGATCAGGTCATGCAACTGGTGCGGCGTTACCGGCGCCGAACAGGCGGCATTGAGAATAAACTGAATGGCGACATCCTGTGAACCGGGCAGGGGATGATCGCCGTCAAGCTGGCGGGCCTTGATGGCCAGCATAGCGGCCTCGCACTCCAGCACCTCGAAGCGATTGGCGGGCACCAGAAAGGCCTTCG
This sequence comes from Asticcacaulis taihuensis, assembly GCF_900100255.1. Taxonomy (GTDB): domain Bacteria; phylum Pseudomonadota; class Alphaproteobacteria; order Caulobacterales; family Caulobacteraceae; genus Asticcacaulis; species Asticcacaulis taihuensis. The sequence continues at coordinate 214,162 of NZ_FMTS01000003.1, forward strand.
ACGGCACATCGACCTGGTGATTGGAACGGCCGATGCGTTGCAGCAGGCGCGACACGCCCTTCGGCGCCCCGACCTGAATGACGACATCGACATCGCCCCAGTCGATGCCCAGTTCGATGGCCGAGGTGGCGACCAGCCCGCGAAGCCTGCCCTCGGCCATCATTTTCATGGTTTTGGCGCGTAATTCGCGGGTCAGCGACGCATGGAAGATGGCGATCGGCAGGGCATTTTCGTTGACCTCCCACAGGAACTGGAACAGCAGTTCGGCCTGGAAGCGCGTATTGACGAAGACGATGGTCGAGCCGGCCTTCTCGATTTCGGCCATGATCTCACTGACGGCATATTGCGCCACGAAGCCTGTGAAGGGCACCGGTTCCTTCGTCTTCAGGATCGAGACCTGCGGCGGCTTGCCGGTGGACGGGCTGTTGAAATGATCGACCGGGGCGCCGGTCTTTCCCAGCCACAGGCAGAACAGGTCGGGCTCCGCCACTGTCGCCGATAGCCCGATACGGCGGAAGCCTGGCCGGTAGGCTTCCAACTGCGCCAGGGCGAGCGTGATCAGGTCGCCGCGCTTGCTGGCCGCCACCTGGTGGATTTCATCGATCACCACGGCCTCGATGCTGCCGAACATCTGCGCCGCTTCTGGGTAACTCAGCAATAGCATGAGCGATTCCGGCGTGGTCATCAGAATATGGGGCGGCCTGGCGCGCTGGCGCTTGCGGCGGTAGGCCGAGGTGTCGCCGGTGCGGCTCTCGACGCGCACCGGCAGATCCAAAGCGTCTATGATCGCCGTAACATTGCGTTCGATATCGTAATTTAATGCCTTGAGCGGCGATATGTAGAGAGTGTGAAGGCCTTTCGGCTGCGTTTCGCTGATCTCGATCAACGATCCCAGGAAACCGGACAGGGTTTTGCCGGTGCCGGTGGGCGCCGTCAGCAGGGTCGACTGGCCTTTCTGGTAACGGTCCACCATCTCGCGCTGGTGCGGCAATATGGTCCAGCCCTGCTGGTCGAACCACTGCCGGAACCGGGGAGGAATCTTCACCATGATCGAACTGTAACGTGGTCGGAAATAAAGACGAAAGGTGGAAATGCACCCCAGGGACTGGATAGAGGTGAGACCGCACGGCGTCTATTGCAAGGTGGGTGATTTTTACATCGACCCGATGCAGCCGGTAGAGCGCGCGGTAGTGACGCATGGCCATGCCGACCACGCCCGCGCCGGCCATGGCCATGTCTGGGCCACGGAGGCGACCCTGGCCATCATGCGGGCGCGCTACGGCGAGACGCATTACCTGATGACCGAAAACCCGCTGGCCTATGGCGAGGCGATCGAAATCGGCGGCGTGCGGGTGAGCCTGCATCCGGCGGGGCATATTCTCGGCTCGGCGCAGGCGCGGCTGGAACATGCCGGTGCGAGTATCGTTTTTTCCGGTGATTACAAGCGCCGGCCGGACCCAACCTGCGCGCCCTTCGAGCCGGTGCCTTGCGATGTCTTCGTTACCGAGGCGACCTTCGCCCTGCCGGTGTTCCGCCATCCGCCGCTGGAGGACGAGATCGCGCGGCTGCTGATATCCCTCGCGCAGTTTCCCGAACGCTGCCACCTGATCGGTGTCTACGCGCTCGGTAAGTGCCAGGGGATGATCCGCGCACTGCGCGCAGCGGGCTATGGCGAGACCATCTATCTGCACGGCGCCATGCAGAAGCTGTGCGAACTCTATGAAAGCTTCGGCATCGCGCTCGGCACGCTGGAACTGGTGACGCCGGAAAATGCCAGAACGCTTGCCGGAAAGATCGTCCTGTGCCCGCCCTCGGCGCTGCAGGATCGCTGGTCGCGCAAGCTGCCCGATGTGCTGACCGCCGCCGCTTCCGGCTGGATGCGCATTCGCGCCCGCGCCAGGCAGAAGGGCGTCGAACTGCCGCTGGTGGTTTCCGATCATGCCGATTGGGACGAACTGACCCAGACGCTCGTCGATGTCGGCGCGCCGGAGGTTTGGGTAACGCACGGCCGCGACGACGCCCTGGTCTATTACGCTCAGCAGCACGGCTTCAAGGCGCAGGCCCTGCACTTGCTGGGCTATGAGGATGACAGCGAATGAAGGCATTCTCGCAACTGCTGGAAAAGCTCTATTACGAGCCGGCGACCTCGGCCAAGGAACGGCTGCTGCTCGACTATTTCGCCACCACGCCCGATCCGGACCGCGGTTTTGCCGTGGCGATCATCGGCGGATCTCTGAGTCTGCCCAATTTCAAGCGCGGCATGGTGCTCGACCTGATCCGGGCGCGCGTTGATCCGCAACTGCTGGCCATGAGCCACGACTATGTCGGCGAACTGTCGGAAACGGTGGCGCACCTTTGGCCGACCCCGGCTATTCCGCCGAACGACCCGGAACTGCCGCCGCTGCATGAGGTGGTGGCTGGCCTGCGCCATACCCCCAAGGCGCGGTTACCTGATTATGTGGCGGGCCTGCTTGACCGCATGACCTCGCCGGAGCGCTGGGCTCTGCTGAAGATCGGCGCCGGCGCCTTGCGCATTGGTGTGTCGGCGCGGCTGTTGAAACAGGTGCTGGCGAAATACGGCAACCAGCCGATCGAACGTATCGAGACCCTGTGGCATGGCGTCGATCCGCCCTATGAGGCGTTGTTCGCTTGGCTGGAACGCCGTGCCGAAGCGCCGGTTGTCCACGAGCGGCTGACCTTTACGCCGGTCATGCTGGCCCATCCGCTGGAGGAGAAGGACTACGGCCTGATTGTGCCCGAAACCTATGTCGCCGAATGGAAATACGATGGTATCCGCGTCCAATGCGTCAAAAGCGCTATCGGCCGCGCCCTGTTTACTCGCACCGGCGACGATATCAGCGGCAGCTTCCCCGATGCCCTGGAGCACCTGAATTTCCATGCGGTGCTTGATGGCGAACTGCTGGTCCAACGCGGGATAGAGCTGGGGTCGTTCAACGATCTGCAACAACGGCTCGGTCGCAAGAGCCCATCAGGCAAGCTTATGGCTGATTACCCCGCCACCATGACTGTCTATGATGTGCTGATGCTGGAAGGAGAGGATGTGCGGCCGCTGCCCTATGAAAGCCGCCGCGAACTGCTTCAGGGCGCTTTACACAAATACCAGCCGGTCGGGATCAGCCTGTCACCGCAGATTCCCTGGCATGAATTCAGCCAACTGGAAGAGGCGCGGGCCAGCGTCGATAATTTGTCGGTCATAGAAGGGCTGATGCTCAAGCGGCGTGACAGCGCCTATGTCGCCGGCCGACCCACCGGCCCGTGGTACAAGTGGAAGATCAATCCCAAGCTAGTCGATGCCGTGCTGATGTACGCCCAGCGCGGCTCCGGGCGGCGGTCGAGCTTCTATTCCGATTTCACCTTTGGCCTGTGGCGAGACGGGGAACTGCTGCCGATCGGCAAGGCCTATTTCGGCTTCACCGACGCCGAACTTGTGGAACTCGACAAATGGGTGCGCCACCATACGCTCAAGACCTTTGGTCCCGTGCGTGAGGTCAGGAAAGAACTGGTGTTTGAGGTCGCCTTCGATGCCGTGCATCGCTCAACACGCCACAAGTCCGGCTACGCCCTGCGTTTCCCGCGCATCAGCCGCATCCGTTGGGACAAGCCGGCGTCCGAAGCGGATCACCTGACGGCGCTGGAGCGGTTAATGGGGTAGCCCGGATTTCCGGAGCCACTACGCGATACGAAAGCGGTAATCGCCTGAACCGATCTCAAACCTGACCTTGCCATTCTCCCGGTGCAGGTTGCGAATATCGGCATGGCCTTCGAGGGGTTTGCCGCCCTCGCGCCAGGTGTCTTCGGGCAGGATGACCTCGGCTGTGGCGTTAGGCGGCACGGTGAGGTCATAGCGTTTCAGGCTGGTGGCATCGCCTTCACAGCGTCCGGCCATCCGGCCCAGGCACGAGTCATAGGTGGCGCTGACCGTACCGGCTTTCGGCAGGAAGATGGGCTCGGCGTGCAGGATGCGGAAGCCGGCGGAGGCAGGGGAGAGGCCGGCCAGGCGGCGATACATGAAGCCGCAGACCGCGCCGTAGGCATAGTGGTTGTAGCTGTTCATCGCCAGGTCGCCGGTGTCGCCATCCCAGCGTTCCCACATGGTGGTGGCGCCGTGCAGGGGCATATAGCCCCATGACGGCTTCTGCGTTTGCAACAGCAGACCGGAGACAACTTCCAGTTGGCCGGTATCGGCCAGCGCATCGAGCAGATAGGGCGTGCCGAGGAAGCCGGTAGAAAGCTTCATGCCACGTCCGCGTATCTCATCGGCCAACACCTTGGACGCGCCGGCAATGCGATCAGTGGGCACCAGGTTGAAATGCAGTGACAGCACCTGCGAGGTCTGGCTGCCATTGCCGGCCTTGCCATTGGCGTCGATAAACTCTTTTGCGTAGGCCATGCCGATTTTGGCGCGCAGGTCAGCATATTTTGCCGCCAGTTCGCTGCGGCCTGTGGCGCGCGCCATGTCGGTCATCAGGTCGGCGCAATAGGCCCAATAGGCGGTGGCGCAGAGGATGCGCGGCGTCGTTTCGTCGTCGGGCTTGACGGCATCAACCGACAGCCAGTCACCGAGATCGAGCCCGCGTTCGTGACGCCAGATGAAGTCCGGATTGTGTTTCAGAAGGTAATCCATCCACGCTGTCATGGCGTTCCAGTTCTCATTGACCACTGCCGTATCGCCATAGCGCTTCCACAGGGTCCAGGGCAGGATGACGCCGGCTTCCGACCAGCCGGCCGTGACGATATCGGGGAAGGACAGGGGCTGCGGCACGACGATGGGGTAAGTGCCTTCGGATGTTTGCGCAGCGCGGACTTCGGTGAGGAAGCGGCGGATGAACGGATCGACCTCCATATTGAAGGCGGCGGCATCAAGGAAGACCTGGATATCGCCCATCCATCCCATGCGCTCGTCGCGCTGCGGGCAGTCGGTCGGCACGGCGAAGAAGTTGGAGCGCTGGCTCCACATAGCGTTGTTCCAGAACTGCTGGATCAGGGGAGAATCAAATTTCATATCCCCCGTCACCTGGCAGGCTGAGGTAACTACAATGCCTTCGATATCGGCCGTTTTCGGCACACCGGGATAGTTCTCGACCTGAACATAGCGGAAGCCGTGATAGGTAAAGCTCGGTTCATAGGTTTCGCCCTTTGTATCGCCGCGCAAGGTGTAGTGGTCCTGGCATCTGGCCATGCGCAGATTGGCCTGATCGACCTCGCCATCAGCCTTGAGGTATTCGGCGAATTTCAGCGTGATGGTCTGGCCGGCCTTGCCCCTGGCCATCAGGCGCGCCCAGCCGGCGAAGTTCTGGCCGAAATCGAAGACGTATATGCCCGGTTTAGGCTGTGTAATCCTGGCGGCGCGGCGTTTGCCGGCTGGCACCAGCAAGGGGCTGGTTTGCGCTATGATGCGTGTTTTCGGCGTTTCACCAGGTTTGACGCCAGGCCAGTCCGGCTTGAAACCGGGCATATCCCAGCCCGGCGTTTCAAGGCGCGCATCATAGACTTCACCATTATAGATTTCCGAGGTGACGATGGGGGAAGGCCCGATTTGCCAGGTCTCATCGGTCACGATCCACTCCGAGGTGCCATCGGCATAGTCTAGCCGGAGTTGCGCCAGCAGGCGGCGCGGGGCGGGGCCAAAGCCGTAACGTTCCAGTCGCCAACCAAAGGCGCCGGCGTACCAGCCATCACCAACCGTGACGCCAAAAGCGTTCTCGCCGACATGGATCAGTTGGGTGACATCGTAGGTCTGGTAGAAGATATGATCGCGCGCCACGCTGATTTCAGGAGATAGTCGAGCCGGCGAGACGCGCTCACCGTTCAGGCGGGCGTCATAGGCGCCCAGTGCCGTGGCATAGAGGCGAGCATTGACCACTTGGTCTTTCGGGGTGAAACCTGTGCGCAGGTGCAGGGCGGGTTCGGCCGGACGCGGATCGTTTTGAGCGTCGGAGCCGGATTTCTGTGCATTAGCCCAGCCGCTGGCATCGAAATCGGCCTTGGTCCATTCCTCCGGGGGCAGGGGGCGGACCTTCCAGTTCGGCCCACTGACAAGGCGCTTTATGCTGCCATCGGCCAGATGCAGCCGGATCAGCGCCGCGAAGGCGCCACCATCGACCGGAAAGAAGCCGGTCGTTTCGGCCTGCACCAGCACGCAGACGCTGTTGCGGCCGGGCTTGAGTCTGGCCGGCACCGGCACCAGCGTACCCCAGTTGGGCACGGGCTGATCGGGCAGGGGCAGGGTTTCACCGTTGGCCCACACACCCCTGATCCAGTCCTTGCCGGCGATCAATACCTCGGCGGACGCTAGATTGGCCGGCGCATCGAAATCGAGCCTGAAAGCGTGGAGACGGTCATCGAGCGCCTTGGGTGACCAGATCCATTGCAGGGCAGCGGCGCGATCACCGGCGGCCAGGTTGTCCTCGGCGATGATCCATTTTGCCCGCCAGTCGGCCGGATCGAGCAGGCCAGTCTCGAACCAGGTGGCGGAGGTAGCTTTGCGGCCTTTATTGTCGGTGATCTCGACCGACCACCAGACGCGCTGCATCGATTTGAGCGCCGCGCCCTTGTAAGGAATGTCGAAACAGTCGCTGCTGGTAATGACGCCGGAATCCCAAAGATCTGCCCTTGTCATATCTGGCATCGAGGCCGCGCGGATGCGGTAACTGGTCTGCATCAGGCTGCGTTCCGAACCGGTCAGCCGCCAGGAGAGGCGCGGCTCACGGACCTGCGTGCCAAGTAGCTCGGTCGTCTGTTCGGCGCGCAGGTCAGTGACGCCGAAAGAAACAGCCGTAGCCATAGCGGTCGATGCCTGGGTAGTCGCCGCCGCCAGTCCGGTAGCGGCAAGGAAATGGCGTCGGTTGAGTTTCGGCATCTGAGCGTTTCCTGTTTATATATAATACATCATACCTATTCTATGGTTTGATTTTGGGCAACAAAAAAGCCGAGACCGGATGTTTCCATCCGGGCCCGGCCGTATTGAAGTGGGTTGTGGTTAGTAGTTGTCGCGTAGCCTGCCGCCCAGTGCTGCCGCGACGGAGGCGATGAAGGCGCCGACCAGCAGGGAAATGCACAGGGCCGTATGGAAGGCAATCATGGCCTTGCGGGCCTCTTCTGCCGCCTGTGTGGCTTTCGCCTTGGCGGAATCGATCTGGGCCAGCGTGTTGTTGACCCGTGCTTCGGCCTCGGATTGGGACAGTCCGGTACGGGCGGCGACCTGGGCGGCCAGATAGGCGCGATCGGCGGGCGGAATGACGCCGGTTTTCGCACCATTGGCCAGGATGCGCGTGGTTTCCGCACTGACATCCGCCGCCGTTGCGGCCGTTGTCGGTGTCGTCGTGCGGTAGAGGCTATCGGCATAGTAGCCCAGGTCGTCGGCATTGCCTGCGGCGCCGGCGGCGGCGCCAGACGCCACGGTCGCACCTGCCTGGACGCCGGCATTGACCGCGCCCATCGCCACGCAGGCAGCAAAGGCGAAGGTGAACAGAGTGGCCACCGCCCAGGCGAGGAAGCCGTGCGCCGTATCGCGGAAGAAGACCTCGTCGCTGTGGGTGTCGGCCCATTTGACGCGCAGACGGCCGGCAATATAGCCGCCGACACCGGAAGAGGCCCACTGCATGACCACCAGCCAGATGGCCATGCCGGCGGTAAAGGTCACCAGGCTTTCGCCGGGATTATAGGCTGAGGTCGACGCGAAGCCGAGTGCCGAACCGAGCGGCAGGAGGATAGCTGAAATTGAAGCGGCCGCCGCTGCGCCGCCAAGGATAGACGCCCAGTGAATGGCGGATTTTGACGATTCCAGATTGGGACCGTCGGTCGCTATAGGATCGGGGAGTGCCATTCTGTGCCCTCCGATCAATGAAACAGAAGGGCCAGGATGATGATAACGGGGATCGGCACCCCCAGCAGCCACAACAAAATACCTTTACCCATAAAAACCTCCCATGATTTGAAACGATTATTCAGGGATAAGGCAGGGTGTATCGGGTCTAAATGCCGGATGAGCGTGTAAACTGTAATGAAGTCATAAGCTTGGCGGCGACTTCTGGATTGCCACCTGTTTTATTTCGCCAGTTCGCGCTCAATGGCCGCCAGCAGGCGCGGATCATCGGCGGTCACGTCCGGGGCGAACCGTTCGATCACCTGGCCGTCCTTGCTGATCAGAAACTTCTCGAAATTCCAAAGAACCTCGCCTTCTGGGCTGACCGGGATGCCGAACTTTTCCAGCCGTTCGCGCATTGGTCCTGCGCTGACCGCCTCAGGCTTTGCTTCGGTGAAAACATCATAGAGCGGATGCTTGTCTGCGCCCACCACGCTGATCTTGGCGAACATCGGGAACGTAACATTGTAGCTGGTGGCGCAGAAATCAGCGATTTCGGCGTCGCTGCCGGGTTCCTGGCCGAGGAAATTATTGGCTGGAAAGCCGAGGATTTCCAGGCCATCAGCTGATTTCTGGCGATAGAGGGCTTCCAGGCTCTCATATTGCGGGGTCAGTCCGCATTTCGAGGCCACATTGACGGCCAGCAGCACCTTGCCCCTGTAGTCGCCAAGGGTTGCCGGCGTGCCGTCGATGCGCTTCAGCGGGATAGAGTAGAGATCGGTCATGGGGTACTCCTTGGCAATGACGCCGAGAGTGCTTTTTTCATTGCGCTTTGGCAAGGGCTGGCCCACCCTGTTGTCAACAGCAGGGAGCCGATCATGCACATCATCGCCAATATTATCACCGGCCTTGTCGCCGCCCTGCATATCGGTTTCCTGATTCTGGAGATGTTCCTGTGGCAGACGCCGTTTGGACGGCGCATCTTCGGACTGACGCCGGAGTTTGCGGCGCAATCGGCAAAACTGGCCGCCAATCAGGGGCTTTATAACGGCTTTCTGGCCGCCGGCCTGATCTGGGGATTTCTGGCGCCGCACGACGGGTTTTATATCAAGATCTTCTTCCTGACCTGCGTGATCGTGGCCGGGCTGTATGGCGGCTTCACTGTCAAAAAGTCGATCTTGTTCATTCAGGGCTTGCCCGCGCTAATCGCATTGGTATTGCTCCATCTATGAGCTTTATCCTGCGTACCGCCGAACTGGCGGATATCCCAACCCTGAAAGACCTGATTACCGAATCCGTCATAGCCCTCCAGGCGGATGACTACAGCGAAGCCCAGCGCCGGGCCGCGCTCGGCACGGTGTTCGGCGTCGATACGCAACTGATCATGGACCAGACTTATTTCGTGGTCGAGACATCGGGCGAGATCGTTGCCTGTGGCGGCTGGAGCTTTCGCAAGACACTTTATGGCGCTGATGCCCTGGCGGGCCGTGAGGATAACCGGCTTGATCCGGCCGTGGACGCCGCCCGTATCCGTGCCTTCTTCGTCAAACCCGGCTGGACAAGGCGTGGCCTGGGCGGCCAAATTCTCAAGGCTTGCGAAGCGGCGGCGACGACTGCCGGTTTCCGGCGCTTCGAACTGGGCGCGACCCTGACCGGCATTCCGCTGTATCGCGCCTATGGCTACGAGCCGATCGAGACCACTGAGGCGCAGATGGCGGGCGGCCTGTCATTGGCCATCGTGCGCATGGGCAAGAACGGTGGCTGAGACCGTCATTTATATCGATGACCACATGCTGGTGGCCGAAAAGCCGGCCGGTCTGCTGAGTGTGCCCGGCCGCCTGCCGGAAAACAAGGACTGCCTGATTACCCGTTTGCAGGCAGACTATCCAGATGCCCTGACCGTTCACCGGCTCGACATGGCGACCTCCGGGCTGATGATCTTCGCGCGTGGCGCCGAGGCGCAACGGACCCTGTCGAAAGCCTTTGCCGATCGGCAAGTGTCCAAGCGCTATATCGCCGTGGTGGCTGGCCGGCTGGAGGGGCAGGGCGAGGTCGATCTGCCGCTGATCACCGATTGGCCCAATCGGCCGCGTCAGAAGATTGATCATGAGATCGGCAAACCGTCGCTGACGCGCTGGCGGGCTCTGGCGCAAGATGGGGCCACGACGCGTGTTGAACTGGAGCCGGTGACCGGGCGGTCGCACCAGTTGCGCGTCCATATGATGGCGATCGGCCATCCGATCCTGGGCGATGTTTTCTATGCGCCGGCGGACATCGAGGCGTTAAGTCCGCGTTTGCTGCTCCATGCCGAATGCCTGACCCTGCCGCACCCGGTCAGTGGTGAAAGGCTGAATTTCCGCTCTCCGGCGCCGTTCTGATCACCAGGGCAGGGGCTGGCCCGTATAGTCATAAAAGCCGCCGCTCTGATCGGGTTGCAATCCGTTGATGATGCTCAACAGGGCCTGGGCGGCTTCGGCCGGCGGCCGCACCGCCAGGCCGCTCTTGTGAAAGGGGGATGACAGGGCCGTTTCGACCGTTCCGGGATGCAGGGAGACGCAGATCGCTTGCGGGGCGCGACGGCGTAATTCAATTGAAGCGGTCCTGACGAACTGATTGAGCGCCGCTTTCGACGCCCGGTAACTGTACCAGCCGCCCAGTGCATTATCTCCGATGCTGCCGACCTTTGCCGACAGGGTGGCGAAGACGGAGCGGCCTTGGCGCGGAAGCAAGGGTAGAAAATGTTTCATCAGCAAAGCCGGGCCGGCGGCATTAATGGCAAAGGCCCTGGCCATGTGTGCCGGATCGAGCTGTTTCCAGCTCTTTTCCGGTTGAAATTGCGCGTCATGCAGGAAGCCGGTGGCGTCGATCACCAGGCGTATATCGCCCTGTGAGGCCGCCCAATCCGCGGCAGAGGCTATGCTGGCTTCATCGAGCAGGTCCAGCGGCGGCGCGGATGACCGCGACAGGGGAAGCACTTGGTCATAGCCGTTATGGGAGATCAGAGTGGTCAGCAGGGCGCCGCCTATTCCGCCACTGGCGCCGATAAGGATGGCGTTGCCTTTTGAGGATGTGGTCATGCCGATGTTACGCCGGTACGGCGTTTCCGGATTGCGTTAAAATTCATCATATGAATTTTAACTTGTCATGATACCGGTGTCAGAATAGGGTGAGGCCATAAACAGGAAACGCCATCATGAAACATATTGCCCGCCTGCTGCTGGCGCTTGCCGTCATTTTCGCCACGCCGGCCCTGGCGCGTGAGCAGATATCGCTGAACGATAACTGGCTGTTTATAAGGGCCGATGTGCCCGAAGCGAAGAACGCCGATTATCGCGCCGAAAGCTGGCAAGCCATCACACTGCCGCATACCTTCAACGCCGGCGACGCCAATCAGGGCGGCGACACCTCGCGCGGCGAAAAGGAAGGCGTCTATTACCGCGGGCCGGGCTGGTATCGCCGCCAACTGGAGATAACCCCGGTCGCCGGCCAGCGCTATGTGCTGCAATTCGATGGTGCGGCCCTGGTGACGGATGCGTGGGTCAATGGGAAAAGCGTGGGCCATCATGAAGGCGGCTATGCGGCCTTCCGCTTCGATATCACCGACGCCCTGAGGGCGGGCGACAATCTGATCACCGTGCGTGTCGATAATACGCGCGTGCCCCAGGTGGCGCCGCTGACCGGTGATTTCAACGTCTTTGGCGGGCTTTATCGCACTGTCTCGCTGATCACCACCGGCGACGTTCATGTCGATCTGATGGATCATGGCGGCTCCGGTGTTTATATGACCACAAAGGCGATCAGTGCTCAGAAGGCGGAGATCGGTGCACGCATTCTGCTGAAGAACGACAGCGCGCAGGCGGCGAAGATCGCTGTGAAAACGCGCATACTCGATGCCGATGGCAAGGTGGTGGCTGCGGCGAAAACGATGGCTTCTCTTACCGCCGGGCAGGCCCTGCCGGTCGAGCAGGCGCTGACCGTCCGCCGTCCGCATCTGTGGGCCGGCCGCAAGGACGCCTATCTCTACAAAGTGGTGGTCGAGGCGGGGAGCGACCGCGTGACCGTGCCGCTGGGCATCCGTACCGTGACGATCGATCCGGACAAGGGCTTCCTGCTCAATGGCCAGCCCTATCGCATCTATGGCGCCAATATGCAGCAGCCGGGCCGCAAGGGCAAAGGCACGGCGGTCAGCGACGCGGAAATCGACGAGGATATGCAGATCATGGACGACATGGGCGTTACCGCCCTGCGTCTGGCCCATATGCAGCACCCGCAGCGCGTCTATGACGATGCCGACCACATGGGTATCCTGCTCACCACCGAGGTGCCGCTGGTTGACGCGATCACAGCCGGCTCTGCCTTTCAGGATAATGCCGTCGAACAGATGCGTGAATTGATCGCGCAGAACTACAATCATCCCTCCGTTGCCCTGTGGGGGCTGGGCAATGAGATTCGCTCGACTGTGCCAGACGCCAATCCGGTGCTGGCCGCCTTGCAGACGACGGCCAAGGCGATGGACCCGACGCGGCCGACCGTATATGCCCATTGCTGTCTGGCCGACGATGATGCGATTGCCGGCCACAGCGATGTCATTTCTTATAACCGCTATTTCGGCTGGTATGGCGACACCTTCGCCGACATGGGCAAATGGGCTGACGCGCTCCATGCCAAGTACCCGAAGCGCATTTTCGGCGTGTCGGAATATGGCGCCGGCGCCAGCATCCGGCATCAGGAAGACGCGCCCAAGGCCGTGGTGCCGCAAGCCTTCTGGCACCCGGAGCAGTATCAGGCGCTTTACCATGAGGCGAACTGGCGGGAATTAAAGGCGCGGCCTTACCTGTGGTCGGAGTTCATCTGGGTGGCATTCGATTTTCCATCCTTCCGACGTAATGAAGGTGACCGCCCGGCCATCAATGATAAGGGCCTTGTGACCGAAGACCGGCAGACGAAGAAGGACGCGTACTACTGGTATCAGGCCAACTGGTCGGACCGGCTGATGGTTCATATCACCAGCCCGCGCGATATTCACAAGCGCATCCGCCATGTGAAGGCGAAGGTCTATTCTAACATGGATGAGGTGCGGCTGTCGCTGAACGGCCAGGCTTTAGGGGCGCAGAAAGTGGTCGATCATATCGCCACCTGGGAGGTCGATCTACGAGACGGCGAAAATGTCGTCGAGGCCTTCGCCGGCAAGGACCTGCACGACCGCGTGGTGTGGAACTACGAAGGGCCGATAGAAGGGAAGTAAGCCAAGTCTTGTACCTCCCCATCTCTGATGGGGAGGGGGCCGCGCCCGCAGGGCGTGGTGGTGGGGTTTCTTACTTAAATCCCCACCTTCAGCATCATCTCATCCGCCTTTGCCGAGAACTTCCGCAACGGGAAACAGGTGAACCGGCGCGAGGTAATGGTGCTGACCGACATCCATTCGCCGGTCATCTCTTCCGGCGTCAGGGTCAGACGGACAAAACCGTTATAGGCGTCATCCGCGGCCAGCACTTCGTCATTCTGATCGGCCAGGGTGGCGGCCAGTTGCAGGTCGGGCAGCCACGAATCGAGCCAGCGCGTCGGGCTGGAAATGGCGGTGACGCCCAGTTCGACGGCGACCGGCTGGCCCACGCCGTCGCGCAACTGGTTGGCCCAGGCGCAGTGACTGTCGCCGGAGACAACTACGGTGCGCGCGCCGGTCGTCTTAAACATAGTGTAGAGACGTTCGCGCTCGGCGGGATAACCATCCCAGGCGTCAAGATTGAACGGCAGGGGATCGGCGCTGTCGAACAGGGCAGCAAAGGTGTCTAGCTGTTTGCGCACACCTTCCGGCGAAACGGCGCGTAAGGTATTCACAGTATCCGCCCCCAGGCGCTTGACGATATCGGGGCCATTGACCCGTGCCATGACGATCTGGTTGCCCAGTACCTGCCAGGTGACGCCATCGCGTACCGTGGCGGTCAGGGTGTTCTCAAGCCACTGGCGCTGTTCGGCGCCCAGCAGTTCGCGGTTTTCGGCGTTTAGCTTTGTGCGGAAGGCCGCCTTGTCGGGCTTGCCATCGAGATAGCTCAGGTCTTCGGCATAGTCGAGCTGTTTGGTGCGCGCCAGCAGGCGGCTTTCCAGCATGACCAGTTCAGCCAGTTTGCCGAAGCGGAAACTGCGGTAGATAGCCTCGCGCAATTTACCAGGCGCCGGATCGCGGATCGGCATCCACTCGCTGTAAGCCTTGAGCGCCGCCGCCTTGCGCATGCCCCAGTCGCCTTCATCCGGTTGGTGATTCTCGGCACCGTCGCGCCACGGGTTGTTGCAGATTTCATGATCATCGAAGACGCAGATCCACGGGGCGCGGGCATGGGCGGCCTGGAGGTCTGCGTCGCGCTTGTACTGGGCGTGACGCATCCGGTAATCGGCCAGTGACACGATCTCGTGCGCCGGTTCGGGGATGCGCATCAGCATCCGGCCATTGCCCATGCCGTAATCGGTCAGGCCGGCGCCATATTCATAAATGTAGTCGCCGAGGTGGACGACGGCATCGACGCGGTCGAGGTCGGCGATGGCGCGATAGGCATTGAAATAGCCATTCGGATGCAGCGAACAGGAAACGACCGCCAGCACCACCTTGTCGGTTTGCAGCGGCAGGGTGCGCGTTCGGCCGATGGGCGAGATGATCGGGCCAGCCAGGAAGCGATAGTGGTATTCGGTATCCGGCGTCAGGCCGCGGACATCGACCTTGACCGTATAGTCGCGCCCGGCATCGGTGAAGACCTTGCCCTCAGCGATGACGTTGGAAAAGCTGTCGTCTTTAGATACCTGCCAGGCAATCTCGGCGCCGCGCTCAAGCCCACTGATCCGGGTCCACAGTATCACCGCGTCTGGCAATGGATCACCGGAGGCGACGCCGTGCTCAAAACGAACGGCGGAAGGTGTTTCAGGAAGCGCGGAGGCGCCGAGTGCGGGCGCGGCGGCGATTGTGCCTGCGGCAAACAGGACTTTCCGGCGGCTGACCATCCCCATAAGGCTCCCGCTGTTTCCGATAAGCGAGCCAATAGGTTGATTTGGTGACAGTCATTTTGCGATTAAGTGATGGTTTTTCTTCAAAAACCTTAACGGCAAAAATCAGGGCTGTTCCGACAGGCTGTAGATGCGCGCCATTTCCAGCCAGGTCGAGCCTTCCGGCCCGAAGGGCAGGGGCTTCTGAAAGGTGCGCATCAGGGCATCCCACGCCTGGACATCGGGATTATTGGTATCTCGCTGGGCCTTGGTCGCCGGGTCGAAATTGGGCCCTTGCTCCATAATCAGCATCATGCGATCGCCAACCAGCCAGATTTCCAGGTCGCGGATATCATCGGCGCGGATGGAGTCGGTCACGGCCTGCGGCGGCCCACCCGCGCGGTGCCAGGCTTTATAAGCCTCTATGCCCTCTGAATGGATGTCGACGGCGAAAACCTTGCGGATCGTGGCGCTCATTCTGGAATATTCTCCTTGAAGATCGCCTGGACACGGATCGGCATATAGGATTTCACGGTTTCGCCGCGCACTGTGCGGGCCAGTTGATCGATCGCCTCGCGCGCTTCGACGTGAGGGTTCTGGTCGATTACCGCGTCCATCACCCCATCCAGCAGGAACCTGCGCGTGTGGTCGGTCAGTTCGTGGCCGATAAAGACAATTTTCTGGTCGCGGCCGGAATCTTCCAGCGCCCTGGCAATGCCGCGATTACCGGCGCCGATATTATAGATGCCGGCCAGGTCGGGATATTGCTGGAGCAGGGTACGGGCCTCGCGGTAAGCGGCCTCGTCATCGTCATGCACTTCGCGCAGTTCGACGACCGACAGGTTCGGATAAGATTCACGCAGAATATGGCGGAAGCCCATTTCGCGTTCCTCATGGCCACGATAGGACAGTGAGCCGGCGAACAGGGCCAGCTTGGCTGGCGCCTTGGGCAGCAAACGACCGAGCAGATAACCGCTCAGTCGGCCCGCGGCGCGGTTGTCGATGCCGATATAGCCTTCGCGCGGCACATTGGAAATATCGGAAATCAGGGTGAAGACGAGGGTGCCGGAATTGCGTAACTGGCGCAGGGCTTCACGCACCACCGGATGATCGAGCGCGATGACGCCGACCGCTTTTGAATGGCCGGAAAGCTTCAGCAGGGCATCGGCCAGGGCGTAAGGATCGAAGCCTTCGGTCATGTGCAGGCGCAACTCGATATCGCCACGATCGGCGCTGATTTCCTCCAGCGATTTTGCCAGGTTGCGGATGAAGGTGTTGGCGCCATTCGGCAGGATGAAATCGAGCACTACGGGTGCGCGGCTGATCGAGACCTCTCCCGGCAAAGCGATATAGCCCAGACGCGAGGCCGTCTGGAAAACGATCTCGCGTGTGCGTTCACGCACGCCGGGGCGCTTGTTGAGCACCCGGTCCACGGTGGCGGTGGAGACGCCCGATTGTCTGGCGATGTCGATCAGGGTGGCGCGGGTGACGGCCATGGGATGCGCTCCTCCTTGGGATTCGCAACCCGGCGCAGGGGTGCGGTCTTTGACATCAAAATACATCGAATGCAGTCGGTAGAGTCAAGCTCTTTATGAGGCTGATGCATCCGTCTCATTAGGCGGTCAAATGTCACGCGACGCTAATCATATGATATTTAACAATTAAAATTTAAATAGCCCGCGCAACGTTAAAAATTACACATATGATGTATGATGATGCATTGACATCAAGTCTGATCAGTATATGACTGGTCAACAGCAAAAAAATATATCGCGTACAGGGATATGGAACTGGCTCATGGCTGAACTTTTCAAGCAGACCTATTCGCGTCGTGATCTGGCGGCGCATACCGGTCAGTTGTCGCAATTCGCCGGTGTGCGTCTGATGACACTGGGAGATGGTGTCGAGCGCGGTGTACGGATGCTGGAATTCCGCACCGGTTCAGGCCTGCGCTTCACGGTGCTGCTTGATCGCGCTATGGATATTGCCGATTGTGAACATAACGGCCGGGCGGTCGGTTGGCATTCCCCTTCGGGTTTCAAACATCCGGGTTTGCATGAGTATGAGGGCGAGGGCGGCCTCGGCTGGTTCCGCTCCTTTTCCGGCCTGATGGTGACCTGCGGCCTCGATCATATCCTTTTCATGGATGACGATGCCGCCGATCAGTATCACTACGGCGCCCGCAAGACCGTCTCTTCGTCCCTGCATGGCCGCATCGGCACCATACCGGCGCGTCTGACCGGCTATGGCGAGCGCTGGAATGGCGATGAATGCACGCTGTGGGCAGAAGGCGTGGTCCAGCAATCGACCGTTTTCGGCGAGGATCTGCACCTGATCCGGCGGATCGAGGCGAAGCTCGGCTCTAACGACATCCATCTGCATGACCGCGTGGTCAATCATGGATTCTATCGCACGCCGCATATGTATTGCTACCATATCAATGTCGGCCATCCGGTTCTGGCTGAAGGTTCGCGTTATGTGGCGCCGATCCGTGATGTCATCTGGGCTGCCCACGCTGATGATTACCGGAAGCAGGGCGTCGGCTATCATACCCTGTCCGAACCAAAACTGAACTTCCACGAACAGGTCTGGCAGCATGATATGCAGGCCGATGCGGCGGGCAGGGTCAATGTCGCTTTGGTCAATGAAAACATTGGCTTCGGTTTTGAAGTTGAGGTTCTGAAAGAACAGTTTCCGGCCATGTACGAATGGCAGAATCTCCAGGCCGGTCACTACGCGCTAGGGATTGAACCATCCACCAATCATGTTTTTGGCAAGCCATTTGCGAAAGAGCGCGGCGAACTCATCTGGCTCGAACATGGCGATGAACGCCACTACGACAGTGTCTTCCGTATCTTGCCGGATAGTGGGACTGTGGCGGATGCGGTTCGCCGTATCGAAGCGGTAAGCCATCAGCCAGCCGAGGAATACCCCGCGCCATCGGGCAGTTTTCCGCCGATCGGGGGCCGCTGATGCAGGGCCGGACGATCCTCTATACCGGCGCGGCTGGCGGTCTGGGGCTGCAAACCACGCTGAACTTTCTGTCGCGCGGCGCCACCGTAGTGGCCGTCGATCATGACGACACGAAGATTGCGGCCCTGACTTCAGCGGCTTCGGCTGTCACCAGTGGCCGCTTGCTGGTGACACGTTCGGACATGTCTGATCTCGAAGGGTTTCGCACCGCTATCCGGGCGCGCCGGGAAGAGACGGGCGGCTTCGATGTGGTCATCAATAATGCCGCCATCTATCCCTCGAAATCTTTTGAGGAATTTACCGTCGAAGAGCATCAGACGGTCCAGCGCATCAATGTTGATGCCGGCATTGTCGCCGTGCAGGAAGCCTTGCCGGGCATGAAGGCGAAGGGGTTCGGCCGCATCATCAATATTGCCTCGATCACGCTTTCGGGCGGCTGGCCGAATATCTACCCTTACGTCGCCTCAAAGGGTGCTCTGATCGGCCTGACCCACGCCTGGGCGCGCGAATTTGGCCCCTATGGCATCACCGTCAATGCCATTTCGCCCGGTGCCTTCCCGACCGATGCCGAGGCCATCAATCCCGATCCCGAAGGTTATAACCGCCACGTCCTGGCCCAGCAGGCGATCAAGCGCCGTGGCCATGTCGGCGATATCGCCAACGCCATCGCCTTCCTGAGCTCCGAAGACACAGGTTTCATCACTGGCCAGACGCTGAACGTCAATGGCGGCTGGGTGATGGATTAAAACAGATTCATAAGGACTTGATTTCACATGGGTATCTTAAGCGGCATTCGCGTTCTCGATTGCTCCATCGCCATGGCCGGGCCGTTCGCGGCGCAGCGCATGGGCGATATGGGGGCGGACGTTATCAAGGTGGAACCGACCACGGGGGAATGGCAGCGCCATGCCCCGGCCGGGGGCGCCTCGGGCAACGAGATCAATGTCTCCTTCCTGTCGCTGAACCGCAACAAGCGGTCACTGGCGGTCGATCTCAAATTACCGGAAGGCAAGGCTCTGCTGCTCGATCTCGTCAAATCGGCCGATGTTTTTCTACAGAATTATCGTCCTGGCGTGGCGGCGCGATTAGGTGTCGATTACGAGACGCTTTCGGCCATCAATCCGAAGCTGATCTATGTCTCGATGTCGGGCTATGGCGAGGACGGTCCCTACAAGAACTATCCCGGCCAGGATTTGCTGCTGCAATCCATGTCGGGCGCCATGATGTCGGCCGGATCGAAGGATACGCCGCCATCGCCGGCCGGCCAGTATCTCGTCGACGCAATCACCGCCTATACCGCCTTTGAAGGCGCGCTGGCGGCGCTGTTCCACCGTGAACGCACGGGTGAGGGGCAAAAGGTGGAAGTCAATATGTTAGATGCCATCACCACCATCCAGATGCAGGAACTGTCGGTCTTCACCGTTGGCAAAAAGCCACAGACGCGTTCGGTCGAGCCGCACGCCCATAGCTATATCCGCGCCCCCTATGGTGTCTTCAAGACGAAGGACAGCTATATCACCATCGCCATGGCCAATCTGAAAAAGCTGGGTGAACTGATCAATGAGCCCTTCTTCGCCGATCTGGAGGACCAGACGGATTCGTGGACCTACCGAGATGAAATCTACGCCATGACGCGCATCAAGCTGGAGGAAAGGACGACCCAGGAATGGCTCGATCTGTTCCGTCCGGTCGATATCTGGTGCGGCCCGGTCTATGGCTATGAAGATGTCGTCAATGATCCGCAGATCAAGCATAACGGCACCTTTGTCGAATATGACCATCCGACCGAAGGCCGTGTGAAGACGCCTGGCTTCCCGATCAAGTTTTCCAAGACGCCTTCAACCGTTGATCGCGGCGCCCCGCGCGTGGGTGAGCACACACGCGAAATCCTGTCCGCGGCGGGTAAATCCGATGCCGAGATCGAGGCCTTGTTGGCCAGCGGTGCAGTGAAGCAGGCAAATGTCTAAAGTCAAATACAGGGGCCTGACCTGGGATCATCCGCGCGGGTTCAATGCGCTGGATGCGGCAGCGAAGGCTACGCCTGAACTGGGCCTGTCCTGGGATAAGCATTCCCTGGAGGGTTTTGAGACGCATCCCATCGCCGATCTTTGCGAACAGTATGACCTGGTAGTGCTCGATCATCCGCATATCGGCGAGGCGGTGGCGGGTGATTGCCTGCGGCCGCTGGAGGATACCTTCACGCCGGAAGAGATCGTTGCCTGGCCGCGGGATTGCATCGGACCATCGCTGAAAAGCTACCAATTCGCCGGCAAGCATTGGGCGCTGCCGCTTGATGCCGCCACACAGGTCATGGCCTGCCGGGGCGGCATCGTTCCCCCTCAGACCTGGGATGAGGTGCTGGCTTTCGATGGGCCGGTGGCCTTGTCATTGGCCGGGCCCCACGCGGCGCTCAGTTTTCAGTCGATCTGCGCGGCTCTGGGCGAACGTCCGGCGATGAAAGATCCGGACGTGCTGATCAGCGAGGCGGTGGGCCTGACCGCGCTCGATATCATGCAGCGCCTGACCGATACATCGCCTTTGAGTGTGCGCGAAAAGAACCCGATCGGCATTCTTCAGCATATGGTCGATCATGAGGATGTGGCTCTTTGCCCGCTGATCTATGGCTATGTGAACTATGCTAATGATCTGACCTTCGCCAATGCGCCCTGTAGCGCCGGAGGCATAGGTTCGACGCTTGGCGGTACGGGTATCGGTATCTCGAAGCGGTGCGAAATCACGCCCGCATTGCTTGATCACCTGCGCTGGCTGATGTCTCCGCAGACACAGATCGGCTTCATTCCGGCTCATGATGGCCAGCCGTCGCTGCGGGCCGCCTGGCTGGATGCCGTGGTCAATGCGCGCTGGGGCGATTTTTATCGAAACACGTATCAAACGCTGGAAACCGCCTATGTCCGGCCGCGTCATAATCGCGCCATCGCCTTCCAGACGGCCGCGTCAGAAGCCATCCGCGACACGCTTTATAAGCAGCGGTCACACGATCAACTATTGACTCAATTGCAAACCCTCTATGCCGGGACACGGGTTCCGGGTTCGGAGCGCTAATGTCTGAAGAACTGTTATTCGAGGTGGATGGCCATGTCGCCGTCATCACCATCAACCGTCCGGCGAAGCTCAACTCGATGACGCCGGAAATGGCCTATGCCCTCGAAGCCGCCGTGGCCGAGTGCAACAAGAGCAATACCATCCGCTGCGTAATCGTCACCGGCGCCGGCGAACGCGCCTTCTGCGCCGGGTCTGATATCCGCACGCTCGACGACTACGCCACGCCGTGGGAGTTCCGTAATCGCGGCGATTATTGCGACGCCATCCGCCTGTGCCTGAAGCCGACCATAGCCGCGGTCAATGGCTATGCCTTCGGCGGCGGTCTGGAAACGGCCATGAGCTGCGATATCCGCATCGCCTCGTCAAATGCGCAGTTTGCCGCCCCGGAAATCAAGCTCGGCTGGATCGGCGGCGGCGGCATGGCGGCGGGGCTGGTCCATTCGATCGGCGCCTCCAATGCCTCGCTGATGATCCTGACGGGCGATGCCATCACCGCGCAGAAGGCCGAGCAATGGGGGCTGGTCAGCGAGGTCTGCGAACCGGCGGACCTGATGCCCCGCGCCCGCGCCATCGCCGAAACCATCGCCAGCCGCGCCCCCATCGCCGCAGAGACCGGCAAGCTCAATCTGCGCGCTGCCCATACCATGCCCTATGAAAAGGCTGTGGAATATGAGCGCGATCTGCAAACCATCTGCTTTGCCACCGAAGATGCCCAGGAAGGCCGCGCCGCCTTCAAGGAAAAACGTGCGCCGGTATTCAACAGGCGTTAGAAGAAGAAAAACCGAGAGATTCCCTGTATGACCCGTCCCAAAGTTCTGCTCACCCGCCCATGGCCCGAAGCCGCCCAAGCCTATATGCAGGCGCATTACGATACGACGGTCAACGACAGCGGCAAGCCGCTGACACCCGAGCAGCTCAAGGCGGCGATGACGGAATACGACGCCCTGTGCCCGACCGTCACTGACAAGCTGACGGCGGAAATCTTCGCCACGCCGAATGCGCGGGTAAGGATGATCGGTAATTTCGGCGCCGGCTACGAGCATATCGATATCGAGGCGGCGAAAAAGGCCGGGATCGTTGTGTCCAACACGCCCGATGTGCTGACCGAGGCCACCGCCGACATCGCCCTGATGCTGATGCTGATGGCGTCTCGCCGCGCCTCCGAAGGCGAGCGCCAGTTGCGCGAAGGCGGCTGGAAGGGCTGGGGCACCACAGCGCTTATGGGGCAATCCCTCGAAGACAAGACCCTGGGCCTGGTCGGTTTCGGCCGCATTGCCCAGGTGACGGCGCACAAGGCACGGACGGCGCTCGGCATGAAAATCGCCTATTTCAGCCGCCGTCAAACCACAGCCGATATCGAAACAGCGCATGAAGCGCGCTATGTTGGTAGCCTCGAAGACCTGGCGGCACAGTCTGATGTGTTGTCGCTGCATACGCCGGGCGGACCGGAAACCTATCATATGGTCAATGCGCGTCTGCTGGGGCTGATGAAGCCGACCGCGATCCTGATCAATACGGCGCGCGGCTCGGTGGTCAATGAGGAGGATCTGGCGGCGGCGCTGAAAGCCGGCACCATCTGGTCGGCAGGGCTTGACGTCTATGAACGCGAACCGGTGGTCAATCCGGCCCTGCTGCCGCTCAATAATGTCGTCCTGTTGCCGCATCTCGGCAGCGCCACCATCGAGACGCGCAACGCCATGGGGATGCGCGCGGCGAAAAATGTCGATCAGTTCTTCGCGGGGGAGCCCGTCGGTGACCGGGTCGCTTGAAGCGGTTGAAGTGTGCGTTCAGGGCTGGCTAAAGTCAGCCCGAAAACCTTTTGTTTTGGGCATCTGCGGCGCGCAGGGCTCCGGCAAATCAACCTTGAGCGACAGACTGGCCGCGCATCTGGAAGGCGAGGGGCTGAAGGTTGCGCTCCTGTCGCTGGATGATCTCTATCTGGCGCCGGAAGCCCGGCCGGTCGATATCTCACCTTTGTTCGCCACGCGCGGTGTACCGGGCACGCATGATGTCGCCTTGGGAGAACGCATATTCGCCAGTCTGAAAGCCGGACAACCGACACGCCTGCCGCGTTTCGACAAGGCCAGTGACCGGCCTTTCACGGAAGAGAACTGGCCGGAAATCGCCGCGCCGGACGTGGTTATATTTGAAGGCTGGTGCGTCGGGGCGAGGGCGCAATCTGACACAGAGCTGACTGAGCCGGTCAATGATCTGGAACGCGAGGACGACGGCGCCTGGCGGCGGGCGGTGAATGACTCGCTGAAAGGGCCTTACGCTGATCTGTTCCGTCATATCGACCGGCTGATCCTGCTGGCCGCCCCCGGTTTCGAAATCGTGCGCGACTGGCGGATCGAGCAGGAAAATGCCTTGCGCGCGCGCCTGTCAGCCGAAGGGCGTACTGGCGCGAAGGTGATGAGTGATGAAGAAGTCGGTCGGTTTATCCAGTATTACGAGCGCCTGACCCGCCATATCCTGCAAACCATGCCCGCCTATGCCGACCTGACCTTGCAACTTGATTCATCTCGGAATATGAAACCAAGTCCGAAATACTGACCAGACTGCGTTGAGACACACATGATCATTTCCGCCGCCACCGATTATCGCGAAGCCGCCAAACGCAAGCTGCCGCGCTTCCTGTTCGATTATCTCGACGGCGGCTCCTATGCCGAAATGACCCTGCGCAACAATGTGTCGGACCTATCGTCCCTGGCCCTGCGCCAGCGCATCCTGAAGAACGTCGCCGACCTGTCGCTGGAAACCGAACTGTTCGGCGAGAAGATGGCCATGCCTGTGGGGCTGGCGCCGGTGGGCTTAGGCGGCATGTATGCCCGCCGCGGTGAGGTGCAGGTAGCTAGAGCCGCGAAGAAGGCGCGCATTCCCTACATTATTTCAACGGTTTCGTTGTGCCCTCTTGAGGAAATCGTTGAGAAGTCCGGCTGTGATATCTGGTTCCAGCTTTATGTGCTGAAGGATCGTGGCTTCATGAAGCACGCGCTCGAACGGGCGCAGGCACTCGGCGTCACCAAGCTGGTCTTCACCGTCGATATGCCGGTGCCAGGGGCGCGCTACCGCGACAAGCATTCCGGCATGAGCGGCGATTTTGGTCCGATCCGCCGCATCATCCAGGCGATGATGAAGCCGGAATGGGCCTATGATGTCGGCCTGCGCGGCACGCCGCACGATCTGGGGAATGTGTCGAAATATCTCGGCAAGGCCACGGGGCTGGAGGACTATATCGGCTGGCTGGGCGCCAATTTCGACCCCAGCATCAACTGGTCCGATCTCGAATGGATCCGCGACATGTGGAAAGGGCCGATGATCATCAAGGGCATCCTCGATCCAGAAGACGCGAAGGACGCGGTGAAATTCGGCGCTGACGGCATCGTGGTCTCCAACCACGGCGGCCGTCAGCTCGATGGCGCGCTCTCGACCTGCAAGGCCTTGCCGGCCATCGCCGATGCGGTGGGCGACGACCTGACCATACTGGCGGATTCCGGTATCCGTACAGGTCTGGACGTGGTGCGGATGCTGGCATTGGGGGCGAAAGGCGTGCTGCTGGGGAGGGCCTATATCTACGCCCTGGCAACGCATGGCGAGGCGGGCGTCACCAATCTGCTGGGCCTGATCGAAAAGGAAATGCGCACGGCCATGGCGCTCACCGGCGTGAAAACCATCGCCGAAATCGATCGCAACCTGCTGGCCTGATATGAAAAGGGCCTCCGGATTGATCCGGAGGCACTTGGTTTTTATGCAGCGCCTACGGTCTGCTTCTGGGTGCCCAAACCTTCGATGCCCAGTTCCATGACATCGCCGACATTGAGGTAGATCGGGTCCGGCTTCTGGCCAAGGCCGACGCCCGGCGGGGTGCCGGTCGAGATCACGTCGCCCGGATGCAGCGACATGAACTGCGAGAGGTAATGGACCAGGAAGGCAGGCTTGAAGACCATGGTCGACGTCGAGCCATTCTGGAAGCGCTTGCCGTTGACGTCCAGCCACATGTGCAGGTTATTGACATCGCCGGCCTCGTCCTTGGTCACCAGCCAGGGCCCGATCGGGCCGAAGGTGTCGCAGCCCTTGCCCTTGTCCCAGGTGCCGCCGCGCTCGATCTGGAAGTTGCGTTCCGAAACGTCATTGATGGTGCAGTAACCGGCCACATAGTCCAGCGCTTCGGCTTCGGACACATAGGACGCCTTCTTGCCGATAACGAGGCCCAGTTCGACCTCCCAGTCGAGCTTGGTCGAGCCGCGCGGCTTCAGCACCTCGTCATTGGGGCCGACGATGGCTGAGGTCGCCTTCATGAACAGGACAGGCTCGTCCGGCACCGGCAGGTTGCTCTCGGCGGCGTGGTCGGCATAGTTGAGGCCGATGCAGATGAACTTGCCGACGCGACCGACGCAGGGGCCATAGCGCGAACCGGCCGGGGCGAGGGGAAGCGTTGACGGATCGATGGCGGCGATCTTCACCAGGCCCTCGGCGGAGAGCACGTCGCCGGCGATATCATCGACCACGCCTGAGAGGTCGCGGATCTGGCCTTCGGCATCGAGGATACCGGGTTTTTCAGAGCCCGACGGGCCGAAGCGGAGCAGTTTCATTGGGGAGGAATCCTTCAAGTATATTAAAGCAAGATACCCCACCACCACTCGCTTCGCTCATGGTCCCCCTCCCCAGTAAACTGGGGAGGTACAAAGGTGCGGCTTGCGCTGTCGAGTTTATGGTCCCAGGGGCTTGCCCCTAGTTTAACCAGCCGCCATCGATAATGTGTGCCTGGCCGGTCGTAAAGCTGGATTCGTCGGAAGCGAGATAAACGGCGAAGGCGGCCAGTTCTTCTGGTGTGCCGAGGCGGCCGGTGGGCTGGCGTGACAGGAACATGGCGCGGCCCTTTTCATAGTCGCCGGTGTCGCGCATCCGCTGCTGAAGCGAGGGCGTGTCAATGGTGCCGGGGCAGAGGGCGTTGCAGCGGATACCCTGCGCCACAAAATCGGCGGCGACCGATTTGGTGAGGCCCACCACGGCGGCCTTGGAGGCGCCATAGGCCAGACGATTGGCCACGCCCTTGAAGGCGGCGACGCTTGCCATATTGATGATCGAGCCGCATTTGCGTTCCAGCATCTTGGGCAGGAAAGCCTGGATGGTGTGGAACATGGCGGTCACATTGATCGAGAAGCTGAAGTTCCACGCGGCTTCGTCGGTGGTCAGCACCGTGCCGGCATGAACATAGCCGGCGCAGTTATAGAGCACGTCGACCTGCGGGAATTCGGCGGCCAGGGTCTTGATGGCGGCCGGATCGGTGGCATCGAGCTGGCGGCAGATCGCCCCTTCCAGACCCTCCAGAAATTCAAGCTTTACGTCGGTGGCGATAACGGTGGCACCCTCGGCGATAAAGGCTTCCGCGGCGGCCCGGCCCATGCCCTGGCCGGCGGCGGTTATAAAGGCAGTCTTGCCGGTAAGGCGTCCCATAAATGGCTCCATTACATAATATGTATGATGAATTATTTTAGAAAAGACCTGTCTCTAAGTCAACCCCCAAACCCGCAAGTGATATTTAATCTCCTGCGGCGCCAAAGCTTACGGGTGAAGGGACGCGTCCCTTCAAAAAAGACCCGCCGCTTCCGGAGAAGGGCGGGTTAAGGGGCCTCTGTCACCGGACCTGTAAAACGGGTGAATACAGGTCCGGACAATTACGCAACAGACAGCAGGTCGGGGGAGAAAGCTTAGTAACGGAAGCGGATGCCAGCGGAGATACGCTTGCCGGTGGTGCGGTATTCCTTGGTCCGATCGGGCGTCACCGAGTAGATGAACTCGTTCTCGTCCGTCAGGTTCAGGCCGTCGAGATAGACGGTGAAGTGGTCGTTGATGTCGTAGGAGACGCCGGCATCGAGCTGGCCATAGGCGTCGAAATATTCCGGCTCGCCGTTGCGACCTGAAGCGACCTGCAGGAATTTGTCGCGCCAGGTGTAGGCGAGGCGGGCCTGGAAGCCATACTTTTCATAGAAGCCCACCAGGGTGTAGCTGTCCTTGGAGAGCCCTTCGAGGCCGTAGGAGACATTGGCCACGGCATTGACGTAGTTGGCGTCGCTTTCGGCATAGGTGTAGCTGACCTGGGCGCCCAGACCGTCAAACGGCGAGGGCAGGTCGGAGAACACCTGGCGGTACCCCAGTTCGAAGCCCTTGACCACGGCGCCATTGCCATTGGTCGGCACGGTGACCTGGAAGGTGACCTGATCCACCTTCTGCGGGGTGGTGGTCAGGGTCACGAACGAGTCGATGTTCTTGTAAAAGGCGTTGAACGACAGCAGGGAGGTGCGATCGAAATACCATTCCAGGCCGCCTTCGATCTGCGAGGCGCGGAAGGGTTGCAGGTCCGGATTGCCGCGCTTGATCGTCTCATTGCCGGGGTTGGTCTGGATCGACTGCTTCGGCGACAGGTCCGACAGGGTCGGCCGGGTCAGGACGCGCGAGGCGGAGAAGCGGGCGATCAGTTCGTCGGTCAGGTTCAGCTTGGCGTTCAGCGACGGCAGGATATCGGTGTAGTGACCATCGAAGCTGACCGGCACAACGTCCGATACGGTGATGATGTTCTGGCCGGCGCCGTTCGGCACAGCGGAAAGAACCGTGCGCGAGGCGCCGGACGAGGTGTAGTTGGTATCCTCGACGCGGACCCCGGCATTGATCGACAGCGGCATACCGCCGATTTCGGTGCGGATATCGCTCATCAGGTAGCCGATGGTAACCTTTTCATCCACGACCGACGAGCCGGAGGGGTCGAAGACGCCGGGGGCGAACGCCTTGCCGTCCGCGTCGGCGAACTGCTTGACCTGATTGATCAGGGCGATCGGATCATAGGCCACCCAGTCGCGGATGATATTGCCGCTGTGGCTGGAGAAGAAGTTCATATTGGTGTTCGAGAACAGCGATTCCGGCAGGACGCGATCGGAACCGCAATAGGCGCATTGCTGACCGAAAGGCATGGAATTGGTGGTGATCGTCTTGGTGCGCTGTTCGCTGGCCAGGCCGGCATAGAGGGTGACTGCGCCTTCGGGCGCCCACTTGGCGTCGAGCTTGAACTCGTTGGTCTTGTCATCGATATCCGAACCGCCACCCCAGATATAATAGTGGGCGGTGATGCCCTGCGGGTTGGTCGAGGCGTTATCGTAGTTCGGCGACGAGAAGCCATAATCATAGATCGGGCTGCCGCTGCGGCGGTCGAACCACAGGTCCATGTTCTTGCGGCGGATAGTGGTGAAGTCGCTGTCTTCCTTGCCGCGGCGCTGGGCTTTCGAGGTCGAGGCGTCGAAGCTGAGGGTCAGGGTGTCGGTGGCCTTCCAGGCGGCGTTGAAGCCGACCATGGTGGTGGTCACGTCGCGCGTATCATGCTGCAAAATCTGGTCGACCGTGCCGCCGGTATAGCGCTGGTAGACCGCTTCATTGCCCTGCACAACCTGCTCGACCAGCGTGCCGCCGGAGAAGTCATAGGCCAGGCCGGTCTGATCCTCGGTGATATCCGCCTTGGAATAGAGGGTATCGAGGGTCAGGGTCAGGTTTTCGGCCGGCTTCCACTGTAACGAACCGTTGAGGCCGGTCATCTTCTTCTTACGGACGAAGAAGAAGGGCGACAGGTTCGACGGCATGGAAATGTGCGTGAAGGGTGCCACATCCGGACCGATGCGGGCACCGGCGACGCCGCCGGCATTGTAGTAGCTGTCGGTCGAGGAGCGGTAGACGTGGCCGGCGCCGATGGTGAACTCATCATCGCGGACTTCCTGGTCCATATAGGAGGCGGAGAGGGCGACGCCGAAGGTGCGGGCGTCGTTGCGCCAGCTCATGACGCCGGAGGCTTCCGGGTTCTGCGTATCGGCCAGTTCGGCCCACTGGCTGCCGATCGAGCCGGCGGCGGTGAAGCTTTTGGATTGATCGAGCGGACGCAGGGTGCGGACATCGACCGTGGCGCCGATCGAGGCGCCGTTGATATTGGCCTGGGGCGACTTGTAGACATCGGCGCCGGCGATCAGTTCGGAGGGCAGGACGTCGAAGGAAAATTCGCGGCCGTTATTGTCGGTGGCCAGCGTTCGACCGTTGACGGTGACGGCGTTGAACTTCGGACCGAAGCCGCGCACCGAAACATAGCGGCCTTCGCCACGGTTGCGCTCGATGGTCACGCCGGGAATACGTTGCAGCGATTCGGCGACGTTCTGGTCGGGCAGCTTGCCGAGATCCTCGGCGGCGATCGAATCGACCGTATTGATGGCGGCTTTCTTGATATCAATGGCGGCCTTCATGGAGCGGCGGATACCGCGAACAATGACGACCTGGGATTCATCTGGCGAGGCGGCGGCCGGCGCGTCGGTTTGCGGGGCGGCATCCTGAGCAAAGGCCGGCGCGACGATCACGGCGGCGGACAGGGCTGTGGCGGCCAATAATACGAGTTTCCTGGACATGATTTCCTTCCTTGGTCGCCCCCTTATGCGAGGGCTGATGTCCTGACACTATTTCATGGTAATATGTGTGTCAAATGATCATCATATGTCCGACAATATGGCGTTTTGGGAAATTTAACCCAGGAAGAGTGGAAATAAGACAATGCAGGGCAGGCCCTGCCGGAGGCAAGGGCGGACTCACCCTTTGAAAGATGTCCTGAGTGCGTTTTCAACTCTCTGTATTCAATTGCTTTTTATGTTACGATTTTAAAAGGCCGCAGGTCGGGATCATGATTTCAAATACGAAAATCGGCTGTCCGATGCGGCTTTTATATATTTTAGCGCATTTGCCTCATGTCGGCGACTAAAAAAGAGGTGTATGTCGATGACGCCAAAACCCTCTGCAAGGGCGTGTTTTTAAGGGGAATTATCATTTCTATGAATTCCCGCCAGGATTTATCCTCGAAATGTAAATGACAGAAAATTTGTGACCAAATGATCACATCTGTGATTTTAACATATATAAATACATCATTTTTTGATTGAATTTGATTTATTATCAAATATATTGTCTGAGTTATGTTGTCGGTTTAATAAAAAAGCCGCCTCTGCGAAATGGCAGAAGCGGCTGAAATGGTCAAAGGAGACAAGAGCAGGTTATTTCACCGAGCGGATCGGCAGGACAAAGAACGAGCCGGCGAAGACGAAGACCAGGGCGGCGATGAACAGCATCCGGTAGTCGGTATTAAAATATTTCAGTAGTTGCGCGGCCATGACTGGCGAGATGATCTGGGGGATATTGACCGCGGTGGTCAGCAGGCCGAGGTCCTTTCCCGCTTCGCCGGTGTCCTTCGGCAGCACCTGGGTCATCAGCGCCATGTCGATCGACATGAAGGCGCCATAGCCAATACCGATCAGGGCGGCATAACCATACATGCCTTCGAGGTTCGGCATGAACAGAGGCACCACCAGGGCCGCGCCCATAATGAGGCTGGCGGCGAAGACGAAAGGCTTGCGGCGTTTGATCCAGTCCGACAGCACACCCGACAGGAAGGACGAGGTCATGACGCAGACAAAGGTGATGGCCGAGACCGTGCCGATGACGATATTGGCGCGATCGGTGCCGAGGCCGATATAGTCCTGCAGGATATAGAGCAGGTAGGTGACGATGGCCTGGTAGCCCATATAGATGGTGAAGCGGCCGGCAAAGGCCCACCAGAAATCCGGATAGGCTTTCGGATCGATCCAGAACCCTTTCAGGAAATCGCCGGCCCGGAATTTGGCCAGCGGTTCGCCCTTGGATGATGTGTCGTGGTTGAGGATCACGAAGGCGATGCAGCAGAGAGCTATGGCGCCGGCAAAAACGGCATAGGCCAACGGCATGTTGTTGGCCAGGCGACCGGCGACGATCATCCCCACCGTGCCCCCGGCGGTCATGCCGGCGCCGACAAAGCCGGAGGCTGTGCCGCGGGCATGTTCAGGGAAGCGGTCGGCGACCACGGTGGTCAGGGCCGGCTGCATCGAATTGAGTGCGATGGCCGCGATGACCCACATGGCGGTGATGCTCCAGAAGGTCGGCATATAGGCGACGCTGGCAAGCGTTATGGCACCGATCACCGAACCGGCGACGATCCACGGCGTACGGCGCCCCCATTTCGAGCGGGTACGATCAGAGAAGGCGCCGGCGATCGGTGTCGTCAATGTTGAAAAGATTGAGGTGACGAAGAACATCAGGCCGAGATTTTCCACCTTGTGCGCCGGGTCGAGCGTGGCGATCTGGTTGGGCAGCAGCACGGCCAGCACGCCGCAATAGAGCGCCAGCAACGTGAAGAAGCACACGAACAGAGAGCACAGCAGCAACCAGCGGCGGCCGCCTTCGACATGAGGGATGCCGGACAAGGCGACGGCGGGCGCTTCTGTCAGGGTGGGTTGCTGGTCCATTATTTCCTCTTTTATACTTGATAGACGGTCCGGGCCGTACCTGACCAGACCTCTGTTTGCTGATCCTCCGGCAAGTGACTCACGGCCGAGGCCACGACCGCCTGCCAGCGCGAATACCCCCCGGCGAGATTGACCACCGGCCAGTCGCCGCCGAACAGGCAGCGTGAGGGGCCAAACAGGTTCAGGGCATGGTCGAGCCAGGGGCGGAGTTGTTCGGGGGGGCAGTGGTCCCAGTCGGCTTCGGTCGGCAGCCCGGAGAGTTTGCAAAAGACATTAGGCATCTCTGACAGGGTCTTGATTTCATTCGCCCAATCGTCACCGGAAATGTCCGCGCCATGTGTCCTTATATCCGGCTTACCGAGATGATCGAGAACGATGCGCGCCTCCGGTACGGCCTCGAGCAGGCGCGCCAATGCCTGACGTAGTTCCGGTAACTGTCTGGCGCGGATGCACATATCCAGGCTGAAACCGGCGCGGGCGGTGGCAATCATCCCCGCGATATAGCCTTCGGACGTCATAAAGCCATCGGGCTCATTCTGGGCATTGCGGCGGATGCCGACGACCTTCTGTTTGGCTTTCAGGGCCTGGATATGCGGTGTATCGCCAAGCTCAAGCGGCGCATAGGCGACAATGCCGAGGATGGGAAAGCTAAGGCTATTCACCCAGTCCACCTCTTCCAGGGCCTCTTCGCAATCGGCCTGGACGAAGATCGCGCCTTCCAAATCCGCCACGCCTGCAAACTCTTCCGGCCCCATGCGACCGCTGATCGCCGGCACATATTGCAGCCAGTCATAGGTCAGGTGTTCCGGGTTCCAGAAATGCAGGTGGGAATCGATCATTGATTATTTCCCGGCCTTACCGCCATTGCCGGGCAGAACATCCCAGCCCTGGTTCAGTACCGGCGCCAGAATGGCCTCGACCCGCGCCAGCAAATCCGGGTCGATCGGTTCGGAAAGCGCCGCCATATTGTCGCGCATATTGGCGGGGCTGGAGGAACCGATCACGGTTGTCGCCATACCGTTTTTTACCGCACCCTGCAGGGCGAATTGCAGGGCCAGTTTCGAGATGTCGCTGCCGGCTTCCGTGCATATCTGCGCGGCCTCGGCGGCGGCGGCATGAACGCTGGGATGGCCAGGATGCCAGTCAGGCGGCCCGCGCCGGGTCAGCAGACCCATGCCGAGTGGCGAGGCATTGAAAACGCTGATGCCATGACCTTGCAGGCGTCTGGCTACCGGCGCCAGACGCTGATCCTGGAGCGTATAGGTGCAGTAGGCCATGACCGTATCGACACGCTGCTCGACCGCGACCTTTTCCAGCAGGGCGAGATCATAGCCGGTGATGCCGACAAAATTGATGACGCCCTGGCGCTTGAGGTCGTGCAGGGTGGGGAGGGCTTCATCGATCAATTGTTGATAATCGCCCATCTCGATGTCGTGGCATTGCAGGATATCGATATGGCCACATTTGAGGCGGCCAAGGCTGGCATCAAGACTGCGCAGCGTGGCCTCGCGCGAAAAATCCCAGTCCTTGTCCCCATAGCGGCCGATCTTGGTGGCCAGCGCGTAAGCCTCACGCTGTACACCCTGTAAGGCATGACCAAGCGCGGTCTCCGCCCTGGTCAGGCCGTAATAGGGGGCGACATCGATGAAATTGACGCCCAATTCCAGCGCCGTGCGCACGGTCTCATTGGCGTTTTGCTGCGAAACCTCGGAATAGACACTGCCCAGCGATGCCGCGCCAAGGGCGAGAGCGGATATGGCCGGGTCTTTGATTCCGAGTGAAGTCGTTTGCATCCCTGCTTTACTTTCTTAGACGCCACTTCTGGGTGGCTTTAGCTGAAGAAAAGGGAATCCACAGATTGCACAGATTAACACAGATTAAGCGGCGCTTCGCGCCCGATACGTGGAAGTCTGCCCTGAACCTCGACGCTCAAAGCCCTGAAAAATCTGTGTTAATCTGTGCAATCTGTGGATTCTCTCTAATTTTCCGGCACCAGCCTCAGACCCGCACGGCTTGGCCGCACATGCGGGCCGCCGGTGACATTCCACTGCCCGGACTGGCGCTTGGCGGCAATCGCCGCCTCGTCGATCTCGATACCGAGGCCAGGCGCATTGCCCAAAACAACACCGCCGTCGGCAATCTCCTGGTCGATTGTCAGGCCGTAGGGCACCTTCCAGTCCTGCACCTCTACCGTCAGCAGATTGGGAACAGCCGCCGCGGCATGGGCCACCGGATTGCCGTTATAACCTACCGGCGAGACCGGCAGGTTATGGGCATGAGCGGCCACGGCAACACGGTTGAAATGCGTGATGCCCCACACCATGCCGGCCTGGACGACATCCACTGCACCGGCCGTGAAAAGCGGCAGATATTGATCAAGCCCCGTGAGGTTCTCGCCAGTCGCCACCGCGCACTTTGAAGCACGGGTAATGACGGCGTGACCCTCGGCATCCCAGCGGCGAACCGGTTCCTCGATCCAGGTCAGGTCAAGATGGTGTTCGATCTCGGCGATATGACGTACGGCCTGCTTACGCGACCAGGATTCATTGACATCCAACATAATAGCCGGGCGCGGGCTGTTACGCTTCAGGACTTCACGGACCCCCAACATCCGGCGGATATCGCGCTCGATGTCGCGGCCGCCCTTGATCTTGGCGGAGGTGTAGCCGCGATCAGCCCATTCGCCATAAAGGGCGTAAAGCGCATCGTCTTCCAGACCCATGCACAGGCCGGAGGCATAGCCCGGCACGAAGCGGTCGCGTGCGCCCAGCGTCCGCCACAGCGGTTCATTGGCCATCTTGGCCTTCAAGTCCCACAGCGCCATATCGACTGCACCGATGGCGCCATAGGTGGCACCGGCGTGGCCGCTCTTGAACACATGAGCGAGCATCCGGTCATAAAGCGTTGTAACGGCTCGCGGATCTTCACCTTCCACGGCCGGGAAAACACGTGCGATATCGCCATGGGCACCGAGCCCGACACCGGTCAGCCCACTGTCGGTTTCCAGCAGCAGGATCGGCACATCGGTAATGCCGGACCGCACCAGTCCGTTGACATCACCAATCGGCCGGCCCCAGTCATGGACCGTGGTGAGGCTGCGATAGCCGGTAATCTTCATCTGTGGTCTTTCTCGTCAACGCCGCCACAGACGGTAAATCCCGCGATGTGGAGTTATAATATGTATGATGAAAATTAGCATTGGCGGTTAAGCTTGGCAAGGGCTGAATTGGGCGGCTCTTGGGTTTGTAATAATAAGCCTTTGAATTGCCTTGCAATAAGACTTGCAAGGCTTTGAAAAATATATGACATATGCTGAATGCGCGTGGTGAAGGCATCGGGCGAAATCCCTGCGAATTTGCGCGATCCGTGTTACGCTGACCAAGAATCGACTTTTGAGGTAAGACGCTTGAATACCACTGCTGCCTTTTCCGCCCGTAATGCCCGCCGCCGTCCGCGCCTGGCCGTCGCTGTCGTTGAAGACCTGGTGACCGCCATCGTGACCGAGGTCTATCCGGCCGGTTCGGCCCTGCCGCCGGAAAACGTGCTGTGCGACATGTTCGAGGTCAGCCGCACCGTCATCCGCGAGGCGACCACGGCCATGACCGAAAAGGGGCTGGTGGTGTCGCAGCAGGGACGCGGCACGATTGTGCAGGATTCCTCGCACTGGAGCCTGCTCGATCCGATGGTGCTGAGCGCGCTTTTCCAGCGTGACGACGGCCTGTCCTATCTTGATAATCTGGTCGAGATCCGCGTCACGCTCGAATCGTCCATGGCGTCCAAGGCGGCGCAGAAGGCGACGAATGAGGATATAGCCGAGCTCACCGCCCAGATGGAAAAGCTGGAAAGCCTGATCCAGACCCCGGCGGCCTATGTTCATGAGGATGTGAAATTCCATGATATCATCATGCGGATTTCGGGCGATAAGCTCAGTGAAGCCATCATCAACAGTATTCAGGGCAAGGCTCTGAAAAACCTAAACTATTCAGGTAAACTAAATGTTGAGCACATCCGCGAAACCCATGCCGCTCACACCGAGGTCTATCAGGCAATCCTGAAGCATGACGGCGAGGCGGCGGCCAGGGCCATGCGTGACCATATCGAAGGGTCGTGGAAAAAGCGCCGGCCAACTAGTCTTAGGTAAATTCCCATCCTTGGGCATTTAGTACGCAGTCTGCGCTTGCAGGTACTTTAGTACCTGCGGCGCTTGCCGGCTACTATCTGCCTTAAGGCTGGAAATTTCCCGCGTCGGTTCAGGAAGACGTAAAAACGTCCGAACTATTCCTCCGAACAACCTGACTAGCGCCAAATCCTTCAATCCGCCCGCCTTTGACATCATCCAGCATGATCGCTGGACGGGCGTCGGGTGTCTCAACGTCGAAGGTGCAGTCCCTGATATTCAGGCCCCGCACATTCCGCCCATAGAAACCATAGGCGGGCAAGGTGCCCATGAAGCTCACCTCCAGGCTGGCCTCGCGCTTTTCCTTCGGCGTCCGCGCCGCGTCTTCCGCCGTGCCGCCGCCCGAACTGACGACATGCACGTTCGAGAAACTCACATCCATGACCGGAGCATCGGGAATGCCCTGAACGCCGCACGGATAGCGGCCATCGGCGTCGGACACCTGGATATTATCGAAACGCACCCGCCGGCAGGCCCCGACCGTCGTGCCTTCCGGCGCCCGCAAACGCGCCGCCTGCCTGACGAACAGCGGATGATTGACCGGATTGCGTAAGATTATGTTCGAGACGACAACATCCTCCAGCACGCCGCCATCGACCACGCCAACCAGAATGCCACGCGTGTTTTCACAAACGCAATCGCTGATCAGGATATTACGGAAGCCGCCATTGCTCTCTGTGCCGAGCTTGATGCGGCCGAGCACGCCCATATCATCGACCGAGCGATAATCCGACAGGCGATAGCTGCCATAAAGCACCGAGCCAGTTTCAAAACCTGAAGTCTGGCAATTAGTTATGCTGATATTCTCACAGACAACCTTACGGCCCAGTGCATAACTGGACTTGACAACGATGCCGTCATCATGCGGGGCATTGACCTGGCAATGGCTCACCCGCACATCGCGGCAACAGTCGATATCGATGCCGTCGCGGTTGGTATCGATGCTAATATTATCGATCGTGGCATTGGTGCAGCCGAGCAGATGACAGGCAAAATGCCCGCCTTGCAGGATGGTCACGTCACGCACCAGCACATTGCGGCAGTTCTTAAGGCCGATGGCACGGATGCCCTGGCCCTGCATGGCGATTTCCTTCGGGTCGGCATTGCGCGGTGCAATCCAGCCGGTGACGCCATGCCAGCGCGCGCCGGGATCTTCACGCCGCAAGCCCTTGCCGAAAATCATCCCGCGTCCGATGATCGAGACATGATCGGCGCCATCGGCATAGATCAGGCTGCAATGGAACTGGGTGATGCCGAAATCCTGGAACTGCTCCGGTATATCGGCCTCGGCGAAATCATAGCCGCCTTTGTGGACCGCCGGATCGGCAGCCTCCAGCACGCAGCCTTCGGCAAGCAAAAGTGTAATATTATCAAACAGACGCAGTGAAAAGCTGAGATAATGCCCGGCGGGCAAAAGCACCGTGCCGCCACCGGCCTGGCGGGCGGCGGCAATGGCCCTGTTGATCGCCGGGCTGTCGAGCGTGACGCCATCGCCGCGCGCGCCGAACTCGCGGACGTCAAAGAGTCCATGTGCCGCGAGAGCAGGCAGGGCAAACAGTGCCGCCGCGCCGGTGAGCAATGAGCGACGGATCATTCCTTGCGCGTCTTTTCGGCGACCGGCGAACCATCCGGTTTCGGCAGCCCGGCTGGACGCGCCAGCGGTTTCACGGCGCCGAATTCCACCGGTCCGGCCTCCGGCATGATGCCGGCATTGGCCATGACCTGTTTCGCCTCAACGGGCCACTGACCGTCAGTGATCAGGTGGTCATCGAGGATCAGGTCTTCCTGATAAGCCGTCCAGATGCCGCCGGTCTTGCTGGTGTTGTGCCAGTTGCCGCGTGCGGTGTTATTGACCGAGGTGCGCAGGGGCAGGGCGGAACGCGCCGTATTGATATTCAGCCAGACCCCGGCGTCTTCCACCACATTATTGCGCGCCAGGATGCCGCGCGAACCTTCATCGAAATAGAGGGCGATGCGGTCGCCGATATCGAAGACGTGATTTTCGGCGAAGACACAGTCCGGGCAGGCGCCGAGATTGTAGATCGCCCCGCCGTCATTGAACAACTGCTTGACCTTGTAGACGCGGTTGAAGCCGACAAAAACATCCCTGTGCGTGGTCGGGGTCTCGTATACCGGCTGGCCGCCGCCGCCCTGGGCCACGGCGTCATAACCGCGCTGGCGGGTGCGGTAGTTGGGATTGCCACCGGCATCGACATAGCCCCAGCCATAGCCGACGTCGATCGCGTCATAAGGCGCGCCGGAAATATCGTTGTGGGTGATCACCGTATTCCACACATAGGTGGAAAGAATGGCCGAATTGTCCTTGTAGTCCTGGCTGACGTTCTGGATCAGGTTGTTGTCGATCACCAGTTGACGGTTGGTCAGGTTGCCGCTCGATGGGTGATGCGCGTCCGGAAGCACGCCACCGGAGGAAATGGCCCCGCCGGCTAGGTCGGTAAACACATTACGCGAGACGACGATATCGGCCGTCGCCAGGCCCTGGCCGGTGAGGTTGGCATTGGCATCATTGCCGATGCCGAGCGCGTACTGGCCGAGATGGGCGAAGACATTGCCTTCAAGCACAATATGCTGGGCGGCGGCGAATTGGACGGCCGCCGGCGTCTGGTGCCATTTGTCGCGCACGGTCTCGAATTCCGGGCAGCCCGTCTTGCAGACCTCCAGCACATTCTTCGGATAGGCCGCAGCCCGGCCGGTCAGGAAGGAGCCGCTCTGCTGGCTGGCGAAGCCTTCCGGTGAGGACGGCCCCATCCATGAGCTGTAGGAGAATTGCAGGCCGGAAAATTTCAGGTCGGTGACCGGCGCCTCGGGCGTGCCGGCGGCGCTGACCAGCACCTCCAGCCGCGGCAGGATGACCTTCGCCTGCTTCATGTCCATACCATCGGCCGGCTTGTAATAGAGCTTGCCGGCGGTGGGGTCGAGATACCACTGATTGGCTTTCGTCAGGAAGGCCAGGCTGTTTTGCAGATAGAGATGCGACCATTCCGGATGGAACGGATAGGGTATGCTGTCATAGCCCCAAATATTGTTGGCCCAGGCCGGCTGCTGCATGGTGAGCGTGTTGCCGCTGATGCGTTCCACCGGAGAGAAACGCGAGGTGAAGAAGCCCTGGCTTTCGATTTCGATACGGTGCTGATCGGGCAAGCCGGCCAGCCACGCGAAGGTTTTGTCCTTCAGCACCATGCCGGTTTCGGTGAAGGTGACGGCCTCGCGCGGCAGTTCGATCTGGGCCCGTTCGGCCAGGGTGTCGTTAACCCAGAGCTGGCGGCTGTCGGCCCCCTTCGGCACATCGGCGACATAGATATGCTTTTTGGCATCATGGACGCGCCAGCCGGTGACGGGCACGCCGCCGGACAGGACCGGATGGGCCTGCGCCGCCTGCCAGGTGACGGTAAAGCCCTTCTGGCCGCCATCGGCCTGGGTGAAGACGAGCGGCGCCGTCAGCGGATAGGTGCCTTCAGCCAGAATGACGGCCACATCGCTGGTGGTGTTGAGCTGACGCACGGCAGTCTGGGCGCGCGGCAGGGTTCTGAACGGATGCGCCGCCGAGCCATCGCCTGCGTCATCGCCTTTGGGGGAAACGTGGACTTCGCTGCGCGGATGTTCCCAGCGTGTCTGGGCATGGGCCGGCAAGGCGGTGAGGGCGAGTATCGCAATAAGGGTTAGGCGACGGTCTATTGGCATTATCCACTCCCACGGGACTGTGTTTTTTGTTTTATGCACCACTTTTCAAACATAATACATCATATGTCAAGGGTGCGTTTGTCTTCACAAAAGCTTACCTGATCCTGATTTTTTGCCCCGACGCCCCGAATGGAAAGCCTCATCACGCCGGCGATAAAGAGGGGACATCAAGCCACCAGGCTTTTCACAGCCTTATCATCTGAGGTATTGAATATGTTCAAATTCCCCACCTTCAAAGCCGGCGGTTTTGCCCTCGCCCTGGCCCTGACCACCACGGCTCTGGTGCCGGCCGTTATCCCGCAGGCCGCCGAGGCCGCCACCAAGGCCGATATCAACGCCGATTCTCAGGCCGCGCTGAACTCGCTCTATGCCGGCAACCCGACGGCCAAGCTGATCGGCTCGAAAGCCAAGGCCATTCTGATCTTCCCCAGCATCGTCAAGGCCGGACTGGTTTTCGGCGGCGCCTATGGCGAAGGCGAACTGCTGATGAATGGCGGTGTGGCGGATTACTACAATTCCTTCTCCGGTTCGTGGGGACTTCAAGCCGGGGCGCAATCCTACGGCTATGCCGTCTTCCTGATGACCGACAGCGCCGTAAAATATCTCAAGGACAGTTCGGGCCTGGAAATCGGCGTCGGCCCGACCGTGGTGGTGGTCGATGAGGGTGTGGCGCGCAACCTCTCGACCTCGACCCTGAAGGACGACGCCTATGCCTTCATCTTCGATCAAAAGGGCCTGATGGCCGGTGTCTCCATCGAAGGCACCAAGATATCCAGGATCAAGCAATAGCTTAAACAGACTTGATCCTGTTCATGAGCCCTCCGGTGTCCCCCGATCGGAGGGCTTTTTTTACAAAATATCCGCTTACTCCACCCAGTCCTTTCGGATGGTCTTAGACGCGAAGAACAACAAAACCGCCGCCACCAGATAGAAGCCCAGGCCAATCACGAAGGCCCATTTGATCGAGTCCGCGCCATATTCCGGTTTGAGCAGGTCCGACACCTTGCCGAAGAAATAGGGGCCCGCGCTCAGGCCAATCAGATTGGTGATGAGCAGGAACAAAGCCGCCATCTGGGCGCGCGCCGAGGCCGGCCCCAGATGCTGTATGGCGTTTACCAGCGGGCCGAACCACATCAGAGCCAGCGCCTGCGGAATCAGGATCAGCAAAAAGGCCTCATGCGGCGTCTTCGCCATGACGCACAGGGCATAGAGCGGCACCGACAACACAAAGGCAAAAGCCGGGATCAGCGGATAGGCGCCTTTGCGGTCCGGGCCGAGTTTGTCGCCTAATATCCCGCCCCCCAGAATGCCGACAATGCCGCTGATCAGGAAAGCGCCGGCGAACAGTTCCGACCGGCTGACAATATCCATGTGCAGGGTACGCGCCAGAAAGGTGGGGAACCAGTACAGGAAACCGTAGCCGACCAGAGAGGCGAAGGACGCGCCAAACGCCATTAGCCAGAAGCTCGGCTTGCCGAAGGCAAGGCCGGCGACCTGGCCGAACGACAGGGGCGCGGCGGGGGCTTTATCAAACTGCCCGCGCACCGGATCCCTGACCAGAAGGCGAAACAGGGGCGCCATCAGCACGCCCAGTCCGCCGATGACCAGAAACGCCCAGCGCCAGTTGACCGCCGCCGCCATCAGACCGCCGAAGAGAATACCGGCCGCGCTGCCGATAGGAATGGCGAGCGAATAGACCGACAGGGCGCGGGCGCGCTGCTTGGGTGGATAAAGATCAGCGATCAGGCTGTAGGCCGGGGGCGCGCCGCCGGCCTCGCCAATGCCGACCCCCATGCGCGCCAGAAACATTTGCGGGAAAGTCATGGCCAGTCCGCACACCGCCGTAAAGCCGGACCAGATGGCCAGGGACGCCGTCATGATCCAGACGCGGGAATACCGGTCCGCCAGCCAGGCCACCGGAATGGCGAGGATGCTGTAAAGCATGCCGAACGCCAGGCCGCCCATCCAGCCGAGTTGCGCGTCATTGAGGTGCAGTTCGGTCGCGATCGGTTCCTTGAGGATGCTCAATATCTGCCGGTCGAGGAAGTTCAGCGCGTAGACAATGATCAGCAAAAACAGCGTGAACGATCGGCCTTTCGCAGGCATGGTTTCCGATGACATGGTCCGTCTCCCCATCTTTGCCGCCTTCATAGGCGCTGCCGCCGATTTCGACAAAGGAAAACGGGAAGGTTCATTGAGTTGTCGCATAAGCGGGCGTAAGAAAAGGGCGCATTTCACCGCAAAGGAGAGTTTCGCATGATCCGTACCGCACAGGCCCACTGGGCCGGCAATGGCCAGCAGGGCGAAGGCAGCCTGACCACGCAGAGCAAGGTGCTCAACAACCAGCCCTACAGCTTCAAGCTCCGCTTTGAAAATGCCGACGGCCAGGCCGGCACCAATCCGGAAGAACTGATCGCCGCGGCCCATTCCGGTTGTTTCTCCATGGCTCTGGCCTTTGCCCTGGGTGCTTCGGGCTTCACGGCCGACAGCATCGATACGGAAGCCACGGTAAAGCTCGATCCGGTCGAAGGCGGCTTTGCCATCACCGGCATCACGCTGAAACTGACGGCGAAAATCCCCGGCATCTCGAAAGATCAGTTCGATGCCATCGCCGCCGGTGCGAAGGCCAATTGCCCGGTCTCCAAGGCGCTGTCATCGGTGCAGATCACGCTTGAGGCGACGTTGCTTTAAGAGTCTTGAACCACGAATGGACACGAATTTACACGAATAAGATTCAGGGCCGCATTATTTGCATGTGATGATGCAGGCTGCCATCCTTACCCCTCCGCCTCGACGCGCTTCGACCTGCGGTCGGCGCTTGCTCGGCACCTCCCCTCCAAGAGGGGAGGATAAGAGATGGCCGCCCATTGGTCATCAGTCACTCGTTCTTATTCGTGTAAATTCGTGTCCATTCGTGGTTCATTTTTCCTGATCCACTTCACAGTCCGCAGACTTCAGAAGCCCGGTATAGAGTCGGAAATCCGACTTCTTGCCGAGCTTTTTCAATCTGGAAACCGTGCCGACGTCGTGCAGATCGGTAAAGCATCGGGCAAGATCGGGCGTATGGCTGGCATTGACCACGATCAGAGCGCGGTCTGTCATAGCCGGTTGCGGCCAGTCGTAACGGTCGCGTTCCGACATGGGATAAACCCCGCCGTACCATTGAAACTGCCCGTGGTAACTGAGTTCACTCTGGGTATTGTAATCGGTGGTGGCGATCCACTTTGCGTCTGTCTCAGCTTGTTTAGAAGCGATATCGAAAGTGAGTTTTTTCCAGCCGAGCCCCAGAGCTGCCGTACCGCTTTGCTGTGGCAGGACATTGCCAAGGGCCATGACGATAAG
Organism: Asticcacaulis taihuensis; assembly: GCF_900100255.1. Classification (GTDB taxonomy): domain Bacteria; phylum Pseudomonadota; class Alphaproteobacteria; order Caulobacterales; family Caulobacteraceae; genus Asticcacaulis; species Asticcacaulis taihuensis. The sequence continues at coordinate 256,571 of NZ_FMTS01000003.1, forward strand.
TGCCAGCGCGCTCAAGCCAATGCCCAACGGTGCGGCCCACTTCCGCGCCCAGCCAAACTTGCCGCCATCTGCTGCCACAGCCGCGAGCAGGACGAGACCAGGAAAGATCGGCGCCGGCCAATTGCCCTGGATGCGGTCATGGAAGACATGGACCAGCATATAGGCCAGCAAGGGCAGGGGCAGGGCGACCAGCAGGGCCAGAGACGAACTGTCGCGGTTTTTCCACCACGCCCTCACGCCCAAAACCACAAAGACGAAGATCAGCGGATTGAGCAGCAGGGGTTGCGAAATCAGGAATTCCAGCAGGTATTGCGTCGTCAGGTGCGCGCCTTCGATGCGGCCGAACTGCTTGGCGAAGGTGATCCAGTGGTGCTGCGCGTTCCACATCAGGTTGGGTGCCATGGCTACCAAGGCGACCACGCCGCCGAGCCACGGCCACGGCGTCAGCAGCCATTTCCGCGCCGGCTTGTCGAGCAGGAACCACGCCAGCACACCTAGGCCAAGAAAGAAATTGGTATATTTGGCCTCGACACCCAGTCCGGCGAAAAGACCGAATACCAGCCACCAATGGCCTTTGCCGGTGGCCTGCAATTTCGCCAGTGCCCATAGCCCGCCGGCCCACATCAGCACCGACGGCGGATCAGGCGTGGCGACAACGGAGCCGATGCTCAAAAGCAGGCAGGCATTGAGCCACAACAACGCACGGCGGGCGACGGTCTCATTGAAAAGGGTCTTGCCGGTGTCATGGATCAGCCAACTCAGAACCGCGAAGCTCAGCACAAACGGCAGGCGCACCAGCAGGGCGGCATCGGACAGTCCGGTAAAGGTGCCGATACACCAGGCCACCATCGGCGGATGATCATAATAGCCAAAGGCCGGATGCTGCGCCCACAGCCAGTAATAGGTCTCGTCCGGCACCAGCCCGGCGCTTCCGGCCGTGATCAGCCGCAGGATCATCAGCGCGGCAAGCAGAGGCAGGTAGGGAAGGCGGCGGAGGCGGTCAATCAGGCTCATGCGCCTTATTGGCCGGTTTCGCCCAATCAGACAAGCTTCATAACCGCCGAGCCGCCCAGGGCCGGATCGGTCATAGAGGGTTGGCCAGTTTCGATATGGCCGGCGAAGCGATGGCTGAAGCCGTCTCCGCTGACACTGATGTCGTACCACTGGCTCGTCAGATCGACCGGCAGGGTTTGGGGTTGTCCGGCCGACAAGGTGATCGTTCGTTCCGGCTGGCCATAGGCTTCGTCGCGGAGAACCACCTGACCTTCGCCGGTCAATGTCAGGCTGTTGCCGTGCCATTGCGCAGGCACCGCTACGCCCGTCTTGCCGGCAAAGCGGCGGTGGAAGCCATTCGGGGCGTAGAGCCACAGGTCGTAAGTCTCGCCCGCCGGAATCAGGGCGGTTAGTTGCCCGCCGGCCTTGACCGTATAGCGGCGCGGTGGCGAGGCCGGCGACAGGCGGTCATAGATATGGAAGACCACGGCGGTCTCAGGGCTTTGATTGGCCAGATCGAGGACGACGAAACCGGGTTTCGTGGCCGCATTGGCCTCAAAGGCGTATGGCAGGGCGCGCGTCGGCCGCTGGCCCTTTTCCTGGACCGGCGGGGTGATCTGTGCCGGCGGTTTGGGTGTGGGCTGGCCACTCAGCTTGCGGGCGCGTTCCGCCGTGGCGGCGGTCGCCGGCAAGGTCTGGAAGAAGGCGTCGGCATTCGGATTGGCAAAGTCGAAACAGGTCGTCAAATCGCCGCAGACGGCGCGGCGCCACGGGCTGATATTGGGCTCATGCACGCCGAAGCGCGTTTCCAGGAAACGGATGACCGAGGTGTGGTCAAAGACCTGCGAATTGACGAAACCGCCCTTGCTCCACGGCGATATGACATACATCGGGACACGCGGCCCCAGGCCATAGGGCCGGTCCTTCCAGTCCTTGTCATTGTGGTATTCGCCGCTGGTGTCGATCTGGCTCTCGCCATAGGCGACGCCGTCGTGCTTGGCGGGCACGGAGGGCGGCGGCACATGGTCGAAATAGCCGTCATTCTCGTCGAAATTGATCAGGAAAACCGTCCTGGCCCACACGGCGGGGTTCGCGGTCAGGGCATCGAGCACCTGGGCGGTATAGTCCGCGCCCTGCGCTGGCGAGGACGGTCCGGGATGCTCGGACCCGGCCGCCGTGGCGACGATCCACGACACCTGCGGCAGTTTATCGGCCAGCACATCCTCTTTCAGCTTGTCGAGCGCGCGGGTGCGCAAAGATCGCGCCGCCAGGTCCGCCAGCGGGGCGGATTTCGACGTATCGGCCATGCGGTAGAGCTTGAAACCGGCCAGGGGATTGTCGGTGAAGTTGTCGTCCATATCCTGATAGATCTGCCAGCTTATGCCGGCCGAGGTCAGGCGCTCCGGATAGGTGACCCATTCATAGCCGCCGTGGCCCTGCGGATCGGATTTCAGGTTATCATAGCCGTTGTCGATCGCCGGGCCGTGATGCGTGCCGGAAGGATCATTGGTGCCGGTCCAGATGAACAGACGGTTCGGATTGGTGCCGGCATGGATGGCGCAGTGATAGGCGTCGCAGAGCGTGAAGGCTTCGGCCAGGGCGAACTGGAAAGGGATATCCTCGCGCGTGAAATAGCCCAGGCTGTGATTACGCTTGGCGCCGGGCCAGTTATCCAGCCGTCCTAAGTCCCAGGCATCCTGCGCATTGACGAAATTATGCGGCGTACCTTCCGCGCGCATATATTTGAAATCCTGCACCGTATCGAAGCGGAACGGCGCTATCAGGTGCTTTCTGTCATGTTCATTGGGCTGAGACCATACGGTGCCGTTGACGGTCGGGATCGGGAAGCGGTCGGAGAAGCCGCGCACACCGGAGAGCGTGCCAAAATAGTGGTCGAAGGCGCGGTTTTCCTGGGTCAGGATGACGACATGCTGCACATCCATGATCGTACCGGTGCGATTATCGGCGGGGATATCGAGCGCGCGGGCGATCGAAGCCGGCAGGCCGCCAAGCGCTGAAGCCAGAACGCTGGACAGAAGGAAACGGCGGCGATCGATGGTCATGGCATTACCCCTGAAGACTTTTCTTTCGGGGCATATCAGCCAGTCATGACGGTTTTATCAAGGCCGCGCCTTAATTGAGAGTTGTCAACACCTTGGCAATGCGGCGGGCGCGGGTTTCGGCCGCTTTGGCCTCCGTGACGGAACGGACATGTTCCTTGCGGTAGGTGAAGGCCAGTGTGTCGAAGGCATCACGTTTGCCGGCCGCGTCCAGGGCGGCGGCCAGGTCGTCCGGCACTTCGACCGTGCGGACTTCTGTATCCAGCGCCAGGTGTATCTCGACCTCATCACCCGCACTGACACCCGCAGGCTTGCGATTTTCCATGCTGAGCGGCAACAGATAGCGGCCCCCCATGACGGCAATGGTCGAGCGATAGGTATAGCCATTGATCGTTACCCTCACTGGCGGCCGCTTGCCTTTGCCCAGCGCTTCAACGATTTCTGGAGGTACGACGATGCCCGCTGTATCACGGGCTTCAGGCCGGTCGACGACGGTGCGGAATTTCAGAGTTGTCGTGGTATTTTCTGTGTTTTCCACTGCGGCTTCCCTCTTTTATCATTGTTTAAAAAGGCTAAAATCCGGCATAGCGTCACGCCGCTTGATTTCATCCTCATTACCGATGCGGAAAACCGAGGCATTCGAACCATCGAAGGCTTTCCAGGTGGGCAGACCCGCGCCATTCGGATCGCCAGTCCTGGCGAAATTGCTCCAATAGGTCGCCAGCCGGTCGGCCAGTTGCCGGTCCTCGGCGTTCCACGGTCGCGGGTCCTGATCAAGCTGGTCGAAGACAAACGGAATTTCCGCGCCATGGCCGGCCTGGCAGCCATAGCCGCAGGGCGTGGCCGGCTCGGTCGGCGAATGGATGAAATAGTAGAGGTACGGCTTTTGCAGGCCATTCCTGGCCTGAAGCGAAGTCCAGTACCACATCCGCCAGCCCCACCAGTCGGTGGTCAGTTGATTGATGGACGCAGGGGCCTGCGCATCGGTCTTACCGGGATAGGCCGTCAGCAGGGCATCGGACGGCGCGTGGCCGAGCAGCTTCTCCACCAGCACCTTGTGATTGGCGGCGGTGAAATCGCCGGTCGCCAGGATTTCCGGCGCCAGATCCTTGCCCTCGTCGGCATTCCACCCCACCAGGATCGGCACATCGTTCTGCCGGTGGTGACGATAGGTCGTGGTCATATCCTCGTGCAGCACATGGCCATCGACGATGACGCGCGGCGCCCAGGTCTGGCGGATCAGGCTATCGGCATCCATGCGGCGCAGGTCGGCAAGACTATTGGCGCCTTGGGCCTTGAGGAAGGCCTGCCCCTCAGTCTCGGCCATCGTTCGCTCCGCACGGGCGGTTTCGCCGGGATCAAGCGGCACGCTGTAATTGCCGCTTTCGGCTATGGCGCGCTGGAACAGCCCCTTGGCGGCCGGTGAAGCGACCAGCACGGCCACAGAATTGGCGCCGGCGGATTCGCCCATGATGGTGACACGGTCCGGATCGCCGCCAAAGGCCGCGATATTGGCCTTCACCCATTGCAGCGCGGCGATCTGGTCTTCGATGCCCTGATTACCAGAGGCGTGGACCGGGGACTCAGTGGAGAGTTCCGGCGTGGCCAGGAAGCCGAAAACCCCCAGACGGTAATTGATCGTGACGACGATCACGCCTTTTTTCGTCAGGCGCGTGCCGTCATAGAGCGGTTGCGCGCCGGTGCCGCCGAAATAGCCGCCGCCGTGTATCCACACGATAACCGGCAGCTTCTCAGCTTTTTCCGGCGCCCAGATATTGAGATAGAGGCAGTCCTCGCTCTGCGGATTGCTGATCCAGGTCACGGTCTGGCGGCAGGCCGGGGAGAACGCAGTCGTCTCCATAACGCCCTGCCATGGCACGACCGGCTGCGGCGGCTGCCAGCGTAAGCTCCCGACTGGCGGGGCGGCAAAGGGCACGCCAAACCAGGTGCGCACCTCTCCATTATCGCTGCCCGATATCTGCCCGCCGGTCACGGAAACCGGCGGGGTCGGCTGCGCCGATACCGGGGCCGCGAGACAGGCGAGCCCAAGACAGACTAAGCTACTCAGGACTCGCATATCCGTACCCTGTTTATTTGGCGATCACCTGAACCAGTGACGGGGCCGACTTGGCGAACGCCTTATCGGAACCGGAGGCGGTCAGGCTTTGCGTGGCGTCGTTCCAGTGCAGGGTGGTGGTCACAGCCCCCTTGCCCTTTTCGTAGTCGTAGCTCACCCCGTCGTCGTCATAAAGCGTGAAATCGCCATCCTTGCCGGGATAGACCTTAAGCGCGGTGATGGTCTGTTTGGTGGCGGTTGACTGGATATCCGAACCCACCGGCACGATCGAGCCGGCCTTCACAAACACGGGAATCTGATTGATCGGCGCGGCCACCTTGATCCACTGGCCACCAGTCAGCTTTTCATTGGTCCAGTAGTTGTACCAGTCGGCGCCGGCCGGCAGATAGACGTCCTTTTCCGTCTGGCCCTGCTTCGTCACCGGGGCGACGAGGAAGGCCGGGCCGAACATATATTGCGTGCCGATATCGGCGACGTTCGGATCATTGGGGAAGTCCATCCACAGGGCGCGCATGAAGGGCGCGCCGGTGTCATAGGTCGTCTTGGCCGAAGAATAGAGATACGGGATCAGGCGGTAGCGCAGCTTGTCGTAATCAGCCAGGATCGCCTCTGCCTGCTTGCCAAAGGCCCAGATTTCGGTGTGCTTGCGATCGCCGTGCAGGCGTAAGGTCGGCAGGAAGGTGCCGTACTGGAACCATCTCGTAAACAGTTCCGGATAGTCGTTGTTCTGGCCCACCGTCTCGCGCGCATCCGATGGATCGAGCAGCGGCGTGCCGGTGAAGCTGGTGGTCTGCGGCAACCATTGCCAGCCGCCGATGTCATTGCCCCAGTAGGCGATGCCCGAGGCGGTCATGTTCAGGCCGGTCGGAATTTGGCGCTGGAGCGCTTCCCAGCTCGGGTTGATATCGGACGACCAGAAGAGGGCGCCGGTGCGCTGCGAACCGAGATAGGCGGCACGCGACAGGATCAGCACGCGCTTGTTCGGCTTCCATTCGCGCATTCCTTCGGCCACACCCTCGACGTGCAGCAGCGGGAAGACGTTATGGTAGCGGTCACCGGAGCCGATGGAGAAGAAGTTGCCGTCCGGCACCAGGTCCGGCTCGGTCTCGTCCAGCCACGGATAGTCGAAGCCGTGGCTCAGAATATTGTCGCGGGCGTGTTCCCAGAACCACTTGCGGGCTTCGGGATTGGTGGCATCGATCAGGCCGCCGGTGCGGTCGGAGCGGAAGGGCAGGCCATCGACCGTCTTGCCATCCTTGTCCTTGAGCAGGAAACCCTTGTGGTCCAGTTCGTTGAAATAGCGGCCGGCCGTCTCGTAGCGCGGCCAGATAGAGACGATCGACTGCATCCCCATGTCGTGCAGTTGCTTGTTCATGGCATCCGGATCGGGGAACTCGGCCGGATTGATGTCCATCTGGCCCATGCGCGTCCAGTAGAACCAGTCGAGCACCATGATATCGAGTGGGTACTTCTTTTCGCGGTAGGTATTGGCGACTCGCAGGATTTCGTCCTGGCTGTCATAGCGCGCCTTGGACTGGATCAGGCCGAAGGCGGACTTCGGCGGGATCGGCGTCTTGCCGGTCAGGCGGGCATAGCCTGAGTAAATTTGTTCCGGCGTCGAGCCGGTGATGACGAAGAACGACACGCGTTCGCCGACCTTGGACTGGAAGCCGAGGCGGCCGTTGACGCCACCGATGAAACGGGTTTGCGAGGGGTTGTCCCAGACAATGCCGTAGCCCTTTGAGGAGACCATGAAGGGCACGCACACCTGTTCGCCGGCGGGTGCGTCATACCAGTGCTGGCAATCAAGCACGCGGCCGCGCAGATCGAGATCGTTCAAGCTTTCCTGGTTCTGGCCCATGCCGTAATAGTGCTCGCCATCCGGGGCGGCGAAGGCGGCGCCGACCTGGTAGGTCTGCTCGCCATTGACCTCGTGCGGCGACATTTCCCAGCTATTCATGGAAAGGACGGTCTCGCCCTTGGCATTCTGGATTTGCAAGGCCACCGGGGCGAGGGACGGCGCGAAATACTTCTCGCCCTGGGTCGGCACATGAGGCGCCGGCGCGGCATTGACGTGCAGGGTCAGGCCATTGGAGCTAAAGGTATCGCCGTTGGCATCGCTCGTCTGTTTGAAGGCGGCGTTGTCGGCGTGATCGGCCAGGATACCGTAGCCCGGACCTTTCAGGGTTTCGGCCTTATCCACGGCAATGGTGACATGGACGATGTTCGGGCCGTAGGCTTCCACCGAGACATAGGCGCCGTTGCGATCGAGCGTGGAAAGCGGGGCGGCGGATACCGCTGTGGCCAGTGCCAGGGCCGAGGCCACGCCAAAAAGGGCCGTTTTTAAAAGGTGACGCATGATCTTCTCCCACATGTCAGTGCGCAATTGATAGCGCTATCATTTAAGTCACGGCTAAGCTCTGCCTGCGGACTCGTCAAGTCCAATAATCATACAAAACGCCGGACATGAAAACAGGGAGACAAAGTTTTCACCGGCTAAACCGGCGACCATAGACTTGAGGCTTTATCGGAGCATTCATGCCTATTGACCGCAAGATATTTTTTGACCAGGTCCGTGTCTCGCTTTTTGCCGGAAAGCTGCTGGCCGGACGTGTGGAAGGCCTGAGTCATCTGCTTGATGCCTGGGAGACACGCCATTCAGGTGAGGATACTCGGTGGCTGGCCTATGCCCTGGCCACAGCCTGTCATGAAACCGGCTTTACCATGCAGCCGGTAAGCGAGCAGGGCGGGGTGCGGTATTTCACCTATATGTACGATCCGCAAAGCCCCAATCCAAAACGCGCGGCTTTGGCGTTGGCAAACGGAAATGTCCATCCCGGCGACGGTGTGAAATACTGCGGGCGTGGCTATGTCCAACTGACCTGGGCCAATAATTACCGCCGCATCGGCGACCTGATCGGCATCGACCTGCTGGCGCATCCCGAACGCGCCCTGGAACCTGAGATCGCTGCGCGCATCCTCTATGAAGGTATGATCGGCGGCTGGTTCAGCGGTGCCGGTCTGGGGCGTTATTTCAATGCCAAAACCACCGACTGGAAAAACGCCCGCCGCATCATCAACGGCGTCGATTGCGCCGACAAGATCGCGGGCTATGCCAGGGCATTCTATGCGGCGCTCCAGGTTTGAACGGGCTCCGACGATAGCGGTAGCGTGTCTTCGCCATGAATATCTGCGTAATCTGTGGATACCCTTCTGGCTGTCGTCGCAGCGGGCGATAGGGTTCGTTTTGTGATCCACAGATTACACAGATGTCCTTGGTCATCCCACGCTACCGCTATCGCCGATGGATGAAGCCTATGGCGGAAAAGAAAAAGCCCGGTCAGCGGAACTGACCGGGCTTTTCCGTAAAGCTGTAGTGAGTTTTTTACGCCGCGCGCAGGCGGCCGACAAAGGCCATGACCTCGTGTTGCAGGTCTTCCGAGCGGGTTTCGAGATCGGAGGAAAGCCCCAGCAGGGCCTGCGCCGCTTCGCCGGTCTGGCTGGCCGCATCGCCGACACCCGCCATATGGCCGGTGACCTCGCGGGTGCCGTCGGCGGCGCGGTTGGTGTTGCTGGCGATTTCCTGCGTGGCATAGCCCTGCTGCTCGACCGAGGCGGCGATGGCCGTCGTCAGGCCGCCGATCTGCTCGATGGTCTTGACGATGGTATCGATGCTGGACACGGTCTCATTGGTCGCCGACTGAATCTCGCCGATCTTGTTGCGGATATCGTCGGTCGCCTTGGCGGTCTGCTGAGCCAGTTGCTTGACCTCGGAGGCGACCACCGCGAAACCCTTGCCGGCTTCACCGGCGCGGGCGGATTCGATGGTGGCGTTGAGCGCCAGCAGATTGGTCTGGGCGGCGATGGCCTGGATCAGGTTGATGACCTCGCCGATCTGCTGGGCGGCCGTGCTCAGGGTCTGGATGGCGGCCTCGGTCTTGGCGGCTTCCTCGACGGCGGTACGGGTGACCTGCGAGGTGCGGGTCACCTGCTCGTTGATCTCGTTGACGCTGGCCGACAGTTCCTCGGTGGCGGCGGCAACGCTCTGGACATTATTGGCGGCGTCTACCGCGGCGGTATTGACCGACTGGACGCGCGCGGCGGCATCATCAGCGGCATGGGTCAGGCTCTTGGCCGAGTCGGCGACGGTGCGCGACGAGGCGGCGAAGCGGCGGGCCAGTTCGCCCATGCTGTGCTCGAACTCGGTGGCGATGCGGTTGCGTTCATCACGCATATTCTCGGCGATGCGCATTTCCTCTTCCTGCTGGTGCGCCTTCAGGGTTTCGCCTTCCAAAGCTCTGTCGCGCAAAGTGCGGATCGAGCGCCACAGCGAGGATATCTCGTCGCGGCCTTTCGCGTCCGGCACGGCGGTATCGTAGGCGCCTTCGGAGATACGCATGACGCTGTCCGTGACGTGGTGCAGGGGGCGCGAAATCGACCGGACAGCGACCCACAGCGAGGCGGCAACCAGAAGCAGGGTGCCCGTAGCGGCCATCAGCAGGAACTGCCAGACGCGAGTTTGTTTATACTTGGCCATGTCAGCCTTGGAGGCGGTCACATCGCTCTTGATGTGTTTGACCATGGCGTCGATCGTGGCCTGGAAAGCCTTGCGGTTTTCGCGGTTGGCATCGTTATTGCCCAGTGCGCTGGCATCGGCCGGCGTGGCTTCGCGGCCCAGTCGCGCCAGTTCGCGGCGCAGGGTGATGAACTCGTTGGCCTTGGTTTCCACGGCGGCAAATTCCGGCAGTTCACCCGCCTTCATGCCGGCTTTCCAGGATTTCATCAGGCTGTCGATATCGTCCAGTTGCTTGTCGACGCCATCGGCGAATTTGGAGGCTTCGGCGGTGTCCTTCGACATGTAGACGCCGCGCGAATCCATGACCACGCCGGTGACCAGGCGGTTGAGGTGCTCGCCATTATAGGCATTGTCCTGCGCCCGGTCGGCGCTTTGCAGCATGTGGTTGTAATCATTGATTGTCATTAGCCCGAGGCCGGTAATGGCCGCCGCCATAAGGGCGAAACAGGCAACGAGGGCAAGGATGCGCGCCTTGATGGTCATGTGGTACTCCAATACTCATCCGTCTGAATGATAAGGGAGTTTTACCCCGACTCTGGTTAATGGACTCTAACCGTCGCTCTTAAGGATTGTCTCGCGTTTGCGAAAAATGGCTACCCGAAGGTGTGCAAGCCTTTGTGGGTTTCCCTAAGGTCAATAGCCGCCGATAATTCCCTGCATGAGGCGCATAGTCTCTTGTCAAAAGCGGCAAAGCTTCGCACAAAGGCCGCACTGAATTTAAGGAGCCTCCATATGAAGACCCGCGCCGCCGTCGCCTTTGCCGCCAACCAGCCGCTGGAGATCGTCGAGGTCGACCTGGAAGGGCCGCGCTACGGCGAGGTGCTGGTCGAGATCAAGGCCACCGGCATCTGCCATACCGACGCCTATACGCTCGATGGGCTGGACTCAGAAGGCATCTTCCCGGTCATCCTCGGCCATGAAGGTGCGGGTGTGGTGCTCGAAGTGGGCGAGGGCGTCACCACCCTCAAGCCCGGCGATCACGTCATCCCGCTCTACACGCCGGAATGCCGCCAGTGCAAATCCTGCCTGAGCCGCAAGACCAATCTGTGCACTGCCATCCGCGCCACTCAGGGGAAAGGTTTGATGCCGGACGGTACCACACGTTTTTCCTACAATGGCCAGCCGATCTATCACTATATGGGGTGCTCCACCTTTGCCAACCACACCGTCCTGCCGGAAATCGCCTTGGCCAAGATCCGTGACGACGCCCCGTTTGACAAGGCCTGCTATATCGGCTGCGGCGTGACCACAGGCGTCGGCGCCGTGGTCAATACGGCCGGCGTGGAGCCCGGTTCCAATGCGGTGGTCTTTGGCCTCGGTGGTATCGGCCTCAATGTCATCCAGGGCCTCAAAATGGTCGGTGCCGACAAGATCGTCGGGGTCGATATCAACAATTCCAAGAAAGAGTGGGGCGAGCGCTTCGGCATGACCCACTTCGTCAACCCAAAGGAAATCGAAGGCGATATCGTCGCGCACCTGGTGGCGCTCACCGATGGCGGCGCGGATTACACCTTCGACTGCACTGGCAATACCACGGTCATGCGCCAGGCGCTGGAAGCCTGCCATCGTGGCTGGGGCGAGAGCATCATCATCGGCGTGGCCGAGGCCGGCAAGGAAATTTCCACTCGCCCGTTCCAACTGGTCACCGGCCGCGTCTGGAAGGGCTCTGCCTTTGGTGGCGCGCGCGGCCGCACCGATGTACCGAAGATCGTTGACTGGTACATGGACGGCAAGATTGAGATCGACCCGATGATCACCCACACCCTGCCGCTGGAACGCATCAACGAAGCCTTCGACCTGATGCACGCCGGCGAAAGTATCCGCAGCGTAGTGGTGTTCTAAAGATTTAATCCTCCCCTCTTGGAGGGGAGGTGTCACGGCTTGTCCGTGACGGAGGGGTAATAACGCGTGTTTAAGTTTGTGGCTTTTACCCCTTCGCCTCGACGCACTTCGTTTGCTCGGCACCTCCCCTCCAAGAGGGGAGGATACAAACAACTGAAGTATGCTTCATCCCCCTCCGTATTTTATTGAAATTTAGCTTTCCGTTCGCGTAAACCCAACTGACAGCCTCGCCTGTCCGCACCACGATGATGGTTCCGCATCTGAGGCTGCTTCATCATGAACAGGGACCAAGGGAATGTTTTCAGTGGAATTTATCTCCCAGCACCGCGTCTATGACGGCATCCTCTATTTCATCCGTCATGACAGCGCCGCCACACAGTCGAGCATGAGCGCCAGCATCTTCGTGCCCGATGTGGCCGAGGTCCGCACCGACGCGCCATTCCCCACGCTTTACTGGCTCTCCGGCCTTACCTGCACGGCGAACAATTTCACCGAAAAGGCCGGCGCCTATCGCAAGGCCTCGGAACTGGGCCTGATCATCGTGGCACCCGATACCAGCCCGCGCGGCGGCACGATCGCCGATGACGAAGCCCACGACCTTGGGCAGGGGGCCGGCTTCTATATCGATGCCACGCAAGTGCCGTGGAAGCCCAACTTCCAGATGGAAACCTATATCACGCAAGACCTGATCGCCGGTATCGAGGCCAATTTCCCGGCCGATCCGAAGCGCCGCGGCATATCTGGTCATTCGATGGGGGGACATGGTGCGCTCACCCTGGCCATGAACCATCCGCATCTCTACAAGTCGGTCTCGGCCTTCGCGCCGATTGCGTCACCCAGCCGCGCGCCTTGGGGGCAAAAAGCCTTCGCTGCCTATCTCGGCAATGATCACGCCGCCTGGGAACGCCACGACGCCGCCATCCTGATGGCGAAGGGTATGGCCACGCCGTTCGATGATATCCTCGTCGATCAGGGCCTGAGCGATCCGTTTCTGGAAAAGCAACTGATGCCGGACCTCCTGGAACAGGCCGCCGCCACCGCCGGCCAGAAACTGACGATGCGCTACCATGAAGGCTACGACCACAGCTATTATTTCATCCAGAGCTTTATCGACGACCATATCGCCTTCCACGGCGAACGGTTGCGGTAAGGATAGACTTAATTTGCTTTTACCTCCCCAACTTGTTGGGGAGGGGGACCGCGCCGCACTTGCGGCGGGGTGGTGGGGTTTCTTGCTTAGAATATTTATGCAATTGATATTGTGTCATCGTAATTCCATTATTGTCAATATTTGACAACAATGGCGTTCGGACTTACCTTTGCGTCATTCTCCAGGATTTCGCTATGACGCTGAACGTAAACCTCACGCCCAAACTCGAAGACATGGTGCGCCAGAAGGTCGCCGGTGGCCTATATAACAACGTCTCTGAGGTCATTCGTGATGCCCTTCGTCTGATGGAGGCACGGGATCGCCTGCAATTCGCCCAGATCGAAGCCTTGCGTCAGGACATAGCTGTGGGGCTGGAAAGCGGCCCGCCCGAAGAACTGGATGTCGAGGATATCAAACGCCGGGGCCGTGAACGCCTCCGCAAGGCCGAGAGGCGTGGGTAAGATTTTCCGGTCTCCGCAGGCGATAAAGGACCTCGATGATATCTGGTTCTATATCGCTCAGGATAATGTGGCCGCCGCAGACCGCTGGATCGACCACTTGCTTGAGAAGGCCCTGATGCTGGCAGAGCAACCTCTTATGGGGCGCCTGCGACCAGAATTGGCACCTCAGATCAGAAGCCTGCCGGTAAAGGCATATATGCTCTATTACCGACCGATTGAGGGCGGCATTGAACTGGTCCGCGTTTTGAATAGCGCGCGAGACATCGATTCAATTAGGCTCACTGATATTTAGAACGCTTTCCGAAACGTTTGTACCAAGTTGCGAAGACGGATTTGCGGGGGAATTACGGCGATGACGCTGATGGCTGTTGAAATGTTATAGTATTAATTTCAATGCAGTTTATTTTGACCTTGATGTAGCGCGAATAGTTCCTAATTTGATATATATTGTGCCGTAATTCATCGGACGCCATATGATAATGGGGGAGGTTCATTACCCAATGAAAAATATCGTTTTAACAGTCTTTTTTGTTGTGGCGGCAACATTGCTATTTGCTTGGTCGAAATCAACAGAGCACCTGCCTTTTGGTGTTTACGATTTTGGTGGTCCCCTGATGGTAATTGACTATGCTCATCAGAGCATTACTTCTACATCAGATGGTGAGCCATCAGTAGAAAAATTACTTTCATTTTCGGCTGAAAACCCTGGGCAACCAGCTTTCATCGTTCAAGAGAATTTTAAACGCTGCGAGTTTGCCGTCACGAACATGCCCGCTTATAGGTTTATCATACCCAAGGGACACGAGTACCGCGAAAACGGAGTACTATACCGCCGTTTGCAAGCTAAAGAACCTTTCAAAAAAATGGCGAGATACAACGATTTAAACTTTGAAATCGAAGCATCTAAGGGCAATAAAGTCTTAAGCAAGTTTACCTTTGACGAAAGGATAGGTATTCGCGAGTTCGTAATATTTGATTCCGCCGGAAATCAGAGCATCCACGCTTACCTGACAGGGGGTGAAGGCATGTTATCGAATTGTACAATTCTAAACAGATATTTTCCCACTATTGAATTATGGTGGCATTGAATTACGAATTACTGTCGAATTACAGTGACATGACGTCATTGCGTAATGTGCCGTAGCCCGATCGCCCAAATCTATCCCCCTGCCAAATTCCCGGTGCATCCTATTCGTATGTCTCAGGATAACCGTACAGCACAGGAACACCTTTCCCCCGAAGAGCGGCGCAAGCTCCTGCGCGCCTTTGCCGACCGGATGCTGCTGAAGGTCACGGCCATGGACGATCCCGAAGACCTGCCGGGCGTCGAGAAGGCCGTGCGAACCGCGGCCATGATCGAGCGCATCTACAGCCGCTGTGACCGTGCCGAACGCCAGACAACGGAGCCGCGCAAGGTTGACGCCGAGCGCGCCACCCATGAGGTGGCCGCGATCAAGGCGCAGGTGTCCCTGGCCAGCACGCTGAAATGGAGCGAGGAACGCCGCCGCGATCTGGGGCAATGGTGGGAGGCCGCCGCGAATGCCACAAAGGCTGCGGCTAAGGCGCCGGTCGTTCCGCAAACCACCGCCACGCCGGAGAAGTCGGCGGAAATACCGCTGAATAGCCCGCCGTCCTGGCAGAAGGTCACCTACACAGACATGACCGAAGCTTTCGAGGCGGCCGGCGCCGAACTGGCTTTGCAAAAGCGCGCAGCGGCGAAATCAGCGCAGGTTCCGCGCCCGCCGTTTCGCGGCCCACCTTAGGACGGACCGACATTTGGCGCTCTGGGTCAACTTTAAGAAGTGATCCGCAGATTACGCAGATTTTTTAGCGCTTTATTGGTGCCGTTCAATGTCGTCCGATCGAGTGTTTTCGGCGCGAAGCGCCAGTCTTTTGCGGCCATGCCTATACTCAAAAGCAAACCGTTTCACGCTGAAAAATCTGCGTAATCTGCGTAATCTGCGTAATCTGCGTAATCTGCGGATAAAACTTCCCTGCCTGCCTTCACGCAGATGTCAAAGGGTATCCATTGCTTATAATGGCCAACCCCGTTAGCCTGAATCCGTGACCGCATAAGGTCTCGTTCGGATTCCCTTTCCAATGTTGCTCTTTGCTGGTGCTGTTGTCCTGCTCCTCGTGGTGCTGAACGGCATCTTTTCCATGTCCGAACTGGCCGTGGTTTCTTCCAAACGTCCCAAATTGCAAAGCCGTGCCGAGCGCGGCGACAGAGGCGCCGCCGAAGCGCTCAAACTGGCTAACGACCCCAATCGCTTCCTTTCCGCCGTCCAGGTCGGCATTACCCTGATCGGCATTCTGGCCGGCGCCTATGGCCAGGCCACCGTGGCCGGTGAACTTGACAAGCTGATCAATCCCATTCCTTTCCTGACACCTTATTCCGAAGCCATCTCCACCGGCATTGTCGTGGTCGTCCTGACCTATCTGTCGCTGATCGTCGGCGAACTGGTACCCAAGCGCCTGGCCATGCTGTTTCCGGAACGCATCGCCGGCGTGGTGGCGCGGCCGCTGAACCTGATGTCGGTCATATTGGGGCCGTTCGTCAGCCTTTTGACCGGCTCGACCTCTCTGGTGCTCAAGCTGATGGGCATTCGTGATGAAAAAGGCGAGGCCATCACCCAGGAAGAGGTCGAAACCACTCTGGCCGAAGGCATGGGCGCCGGCCTGATCGAGCCCGGTGAAAAGCAGATGATGACCGAAGTCATGCGCCTCGGCGACCGCACCGTCCGCGTGGCCATGACGCCGCGCACGGAGGTCTATCGCGTGTCGATCGATGAGGCCGATGTCATCAGCCAGATCCGCGATTGCCCTTATTCGCGCTTTGTCGTGGTGCGCGGCCAGGACATGGAAGAGCCGGTCGGCGTGGCACACAAGCGCGATATCGCCGACGCCCTGCTGGCCGATAAGCCGCTTGACCTCGGCGCCATGGTGCAGGAACCGATCTATATTCCCGTCACCACCTCATTGCTGGTGGCGCTGGAACGCTTCAAGGAATCGCGCCTGCACATGGCCTTCGTGATCAACGAGTATGGCGGGTTCGAGGGCGTGTTGACGCCCACCGACCTGTTGGAAATGATCGCCGGCGACCTTAACGAGACCCATGACGACGGCCGCCTGATGATCGTGCGCCGCGAGGATGGCTCCTTCCTGGTCGATGGCCGCGCCGATCTGGTCGAACTGGGTGACGCCATCGGTGAGGATTTCGAGACCGGTGCCGGCTACCATACCGTCGCCGGCTTGATCCTGCATAAGCTCGGTCGCTTCCCGAAGGAGGGCGAGATCGTCACACTGGGCCGCTTCAAGGTCGAGATTGTCGATATGGACGAACGCCGCATCGACAAGCTCCTGTTCCACAATCCTTGATCAGCCGGCCCGAACCTGCGCCACAAACTGCGTGATCTGTTCGCGCATCTGGGCCGATTGCTCGACCAGCCGCGACGCCGTATCGAGCGCCAGGTTGGAGGCGTGACCGGTTTCCTGGGTGGCCTCGGCCATGGCGTGAACGTGGCTGGCGACCTCATCCGTGCCTTGCGCCGCTTCGTGGACATTGCGAGCGATATCGGCGGTGGCCGCGCCCTGCTGCTCCATGTTGATGGTAATGGCCTGGGCGATCTGGTTCATTTCGTCGATGGTGGCGCGGATCGACTGGATGGCCTCGACCGTACCGCTGGTGGCCGACTGGATGGTGCCGATGTGCGAACTGATGTCCTCGGTCGCCTTGGCTGTCTGGGCGGCGAGTGTTTTCACTTCGGTGGCGACCACGGCGAAACCCTTGCCGGCGTCACCGGCGCGGGCGGCTTCGATGGTGGCGTTGAGCGCCAGCAGGTTGGTCTGCTGGGCAATGGCCTGGATCAGGTTGACCACTTCGCCGACCTTGCCGGCGGCGGCTTCCAGGTCGCGGATACGGGCGTCGGAGAGGTTAGCCTGCTCCACCGCCTGCTGGGCGATGGTGGAGGACATCTGCGCCTTCGAGGTGATCTCGTGGATCGAGCTCGACAGTTCTTCCGAGGCGGCGGCCACGGTGCGGACATTGGTGGCGGCCTGTTCGGTGGCCGAGGCGATGGAGGTGGTCTGGCCGGAGGTGCGCGAGGCGATGGCGTTCAGCGCCTCAGCGGAGGTCTTCATTTCGCCGGAGGCTTCCCCGACCGCCTGGACGATGGAGCCGACCGAACGCTCGAATTCGGCGGCGAGCGCGCTCATGGCTTCGTGGCGTTCGCGTTCGCTTTGCGCCTGGCGGGCGATTTCGGCCTCGGATTCGGCGTGGGCCTTGGTGCGCAGACCTTCGCGGAAGGCCATGACCGCCTTGCCGATCAGGCCGATTTCATCGATGCGCCGGGCTTCCGGCACGTCGGCATTGTGGTCGCCGCCGGCCATGCGGTCAAAGCTGCCCTTGAGGCTGTTGAGCGGCTTGCCGACCAGTGAATAGAGGACGAAGAAGATGAGCGCGGCCGAGACGAGGATGCACAGCAGCGAAATGCCCAGCATGAAACGGTTATTGTGATCGACCTGGGCATTCAGCGTGGCGACCGGCACTTGCACGACGACGGCCCATGTATCCGCGGTTCCGGCGGCGGCGATCGGCGAGGCGAGATAGCGCCACGGCTTGCCGTCAGGCCCCTTGGCATCGAACTTCACGGTCTTGTTGGAAGCGATGGCCTTGGCGGCGGCTTCGGCGGTGCCCGCGTCGAAATCCTTGATCGCCTTGCCCGCGGCCTTGGCGTTCGGATAGCTGACGACCAGTCCGCCCTTGGAAATCAGGGCCACGAGACCGGTATCGAAGGGCTTGATGGCGCCCAGTTCGGTATTGAGCGAGCCGAGATCGACATCCACCCCGGCGATGCCGACAAACTGGCCGTCTATGGTCAGCGGACGCGTGAAGGAGGTCATCAGCACGTCCTTGCCGGCGATCGGGTAGACGTAAGGCTCCATGGCGACGGCCCGGCCTTCGTTTTTCGGGCGCAAATAATAATCGCCGGCGCCGGGCTTGTCATAATCGAGCAGGATTTCACGGATCACGCTGCCGGTGCCGCGGTTCCAGTAGGGGACGTAGCGGCCGGAGGCATCATGACCGGGTGTGCCGGCGAACTGGGCGTCCTTGCCGTCCAGCGCATTGGGCTCCCAGGCCGTATAGGTGCCGAGGATGTCCGGGTGCTTTTCCAGCAGGGATTTCAATAGGGCGTCCTGGGCGCTGCGTTCAGTAAGGCCGGTCGATTTGATCGCCAGGGCACTGGCGGCGATATCATCGGCGACGGTGGCGGCCTGGTCGAGCCGGTTACGGACCGTATTGGCTTCCTTTTCGGCCACATCAGCCTGGAGCGCGTCGGTCTGGCTGGTAAGGCTGTGGCTGGTGCCCTGCGATAATATGAAACTGCTGGTGCCAAAAACGAGCGCGAGCGCGGCGGCGGAAATCAGCGCGATTTTCACCGGCAGAGAGCGAGACAGCATAGACAACCCCTGAACTGATACACATGGTCAGGGCCAAACTGTGGACAGAATCGGTTGCTTAAAGATTAACCATAGCCATTTCGCGCATGTCTACTCACTGACGAAGCCGACACGGGCATGGCTGCCGTCACAATAGGGCTTGTTGCCGGAATGCCCGCAGCGGCAAAGCTGAAGCGCCTGGGCCTTGCGGATGGTGCGGCCCGTGCCGCTCAGCACTTCCAGATTGCCGGAAATGCGCAAAGGGCCGTTCTTCTGCGGATTGATATTGACGGGGCCATCGCGCACTTCCAGCGCCGTGACATCGCCGGTTTCCGGTTCGCCCGTGGCCAGGAAGGGACCGTCGCCCTCCTTGTGAGACTGGTCGCAAAAAGGCTTGTTCTTCGAGCGGCCGCACCGGCAAAGCGTGGCGCGGTAGCCGATCGGCTGGCCATCGAGCACCAACTCGCCGCGGAAGGCATTGGGGCCATTTTCGCGCACCTGGATCAGATTGACCAAAGGCGGCAGTTCCTGTGGTCGTCCGTCCTTGCGTTTATACTGGATCGCGCCGGAGGGGCAGTTCTGCGCCGTGGCCACCAGGTTGTCGGCGCAGTCGGCATCATCGGGGGCTATCCACGGCCCCACCACATTGGCCTTGAAGACGCCGGGCTGTTGCAGCACGCAGAAGCGGGCGTGGATGCAGCGCTTCGCCTCGAATTCAATGATCACATCCTGGCCCTCGGCATATTCTACTGCCGGTGCCTGGCCGTTCTCATACCCCTTTGTTTCGGCTTTTCCGGGTTGTGGTTCAGCCATGACGGTTTTTTCCTTCGGTGTCGGGGCATGGATATCGCGCAATTTCTTCGCCAGCGTTGCCAGCCGGCTGGCGGTCCCTTCGGCCAGTTCGCTGTGCAGCGCCTTACGGGCGCCTTCGGAAAGTTCTTCCAGCCGTTCGGCGATAAAGCGCAGCGAAGGCTTGCCATCGGGCAGGGGCGTCACGTCGCGCAGGGTGGCGAAGCTCATACCGGCGGTGACATCCGGCACAGTGGTCGACGCCTTCAGGCGGGTCAGGTGTTCGGCCACGGGCGACAGGGCATACATGCCGTCGATCGAGACGTCGATGAAGGCGCGCTTGCGCACCGGATCGTTGTCGGCAAAGCCCTGGGAGAGGGCGCGGAGCATGACGTTATAGATGGCGTTGGCCAGGTCCATCACCGCCGCGGCTTCCGGCGCATCGACCCACACGGCACGGCTGCGTTCAGGGCCCTTGCGCATCAGTGGATTCTTCGCCACCGGACGGGCCGGTGTAAATGTCGGATCGGCGGCCTCCATCTGGTGATAGGCGTCACACATGGCCATGAAGCGGTTATAGTGCGAGCGCGCGTTTTCTCCGGCGGCGCCTTCGCCCTGGTCGACAATGGTGTCGCAGGCCGCCAGGGCCGTCTTCAGGCATTTGACAATCTTCAGGCCGGGCAGGGGCGTCAGGTCGGGGCCGACCTGGAGCGACATGTCGCCGATGAACAGGTTTTCCTCGCCCAGCCGCGCGCTGAGATCGGCCAGTCCCTTGCGGATTCCGCGATAGACATGGCCGACCGTGGCATAGTCCTGACCGTTCGGCATCAGGCGATCGCCATCCATATTGCGGTCATAGGACTGCTTGACGGCCTCGAAACCGGCGCCATCGGGCCGGGTTTCGCCTTCGGGCCGTTCGAGATAGATGAAGTGATCGAGCGTCGATTTGTTGAAGGGGTGCAGTTCGACCACCACGCCCGAGGGATGATAACCGGCGGCGATGGGGAAGTTCGGCCGGCCGAAATGCGGTGTGCCGCCGACCGCTATGGTGATATTGGCGACCAGGGCCAGGTGGCCCATTTCCTCGATGGCAATGGCAATGATGTCGCGCCGCCAGCCGGCCACCACTTTCGCCTGTTCAGGCGTCAGGCCATCGGCTTCGGTTTTCAGGGAGAATGCCGCGAAGAGGTAGCAGCACATCAGGTTGTGCTCGATCTCCGCCGCCTCGGCCAGCAGGAAGATCAGTTCCTCGCGGGTGCGGACATCGATGATGGGCTCGGAAACGGAGGTATCTGCCGGCATGGATAGCTCCCGTCTTGGATGTAAGGGCGGATCAGTTAAGTCTGCCGAGCGGTCGGGCGCAAGCCTTGATTGCGATTAAAACGCCTTATGGCGCTTGACTCCCGCTCACCTTTCCGACATAAGCCGCCACTTCAAGTCCCGGCCACTGGCCAGGGGCTTATTACGGGTTGATCCTGAGCCGCCGTTGCAATCGCCTTTCGCACTCTCGCGGGAAGCCGGTCAGGGTTAGATATCGAAGGTACGATATGTCGAAGCGCCACAGCGCCAAGTACAAACTCGACCGCGTCATGGGTGAAAACCTGTGGGGCCGTCCCAAGTCCCCCGTCAACAAGCGCTCCTATGGCCCCGGCCAGCACGGTCAGCGCCGCAAGTCGAAGATCTCCGACTTCGGCACCCAGCTCCGCGCCAAGCAGAAGCTGAAGGGTTACTACGGTAACATCACCGAAAAGCAGTTCCTGCGCACCTACGAAGAGGCCGATCGCCGCAAGGGCAACACCTCGGAAAACCTGGTGGGCCTGCTGGAATCGCGCCTGGACGCCGTCGTCTACCGCGCCAAGTTCGTGCCGACCGTCTGGGCGGCCCGTCAGTTCGTCAACCACGGCCACGTCCTGGTGAACGGCAAGCGCGTCAACATCGCTTCCTACCGCGTGAAGGCGGATGACGTGATCGAAGTCCGTGAGCGTTCGCGCAACATGGCCCTGGTTCTCGAAGCCCTGCAATCGCCCGAGCGCGACGTGCCGGACTATATCGAACTGGACGCCAAGGGCATGAAGGCCCGCTTCGTCCGTATGCCGGAACTGGCCGAAGTGCCGTACCCGGTCAAGATGGAACCGAACCTGATCGTCGAATATTACTCCTCGTAATCCGAGCGACGATATAGAATTAAACCCCGGAAGAGCGATCTTCCGGGGTTTTTGTTTATTCGTCGGTGCTGGTGTATCTGGCGAACAGCGGCAGAATATCCGCCTTGGGCTTGCGCGCCGCCAGGCTGTCATGCAGATCATTGAGAATTTTTACGCAGTCCTTGTTCGTTTCCTTGGTCACGAGGGTCAGAGCTTTATCGACGATTGTCTGCGCGGCCCCATAGTCTCCCTTGCGAAGATCCAGTTCGGCTTCGTACATGTCGTAGCTGCCACCGGAATAGTCCTGTGCCAGCAGTAAGGCATTCATTGTATTTTCGTTCGGATAATCCGGCTTGTCCGCGAAGGCCCGTGCATAAAAATACAGGGTAGGCGCCGACGACGGATTCAACTGGTAAGCCTTGCCGAGTTCGCGCCGGGCACTGGCATAGTTTTGAGTGCGCTTCTCTTCCGGGCCATGTTCGGCGAGTGCGATATACAGCCGTCCCAGAAGAAACTGCGCGTCTATGTCTTTTGGATTGGCCGCCAGTCTCTGCGTTAGATATGGCAGGGCCGCCTCCGGATCGCCAAAACGGACTTCGGCTCGCGCCAGGGCCATCTGTGACAGGCTGTCATCGGGAAACTGCGGCGCTACCTTGTGCATGGTGGAAAGAAGCCTGAGGCCGTCGTCCTTTTTCGGGCAGGTTTGCAGCGCTGCATCGATGAGCGGGACATTGTAATTGTAATTTGGCAGGTCGCTTATAGTGACGGCCGCATCGCTCAGGGAACTGACCTTGTATTTCTGGTAGGTAACACCTGACTTGACATAGGTCTTTAGAATGTCGCCGTAGCTTTCGGGTTCAATCGCAATGGTTTTATTGTAGGCTTCAAGCGAATCCATCCCGCTTTCGACCAGACGCAGATAGGCCACCAGCTTTTCACGACGTGTCGGGTCGCTCATCAGGTACGATACCATCACCCAGTTCTGGAGCGCCACCATATCCGCCTTACCTGGCGGAACGGCCTTGCCGGCAATGCGGTCGGCGTAGGGCGTGAAGTTCTTCCTGTACGTCAGGTCATCCGTGCCGAAGGCCGTGAACGACATGGCGATATTAGGAGGCGGCTTGCCAATGAATATTTCTCCGTCCTTGAAGACGGCGGTCATGAAGTACCAGTTCAAGCCGCTCCTGACCCACGACGGCAGCTTGGCGAAACGCTCATGCAGAACGTGGTCATTATAGGCAAAGAACATATAGGCCAGGTTGAGGTCTATATCCGGATCGAGCAGGCCCTGGCCATACAGGTTGTTGTTGCTCTGGGCGTCGGCTGTGGAGAAATACTGGGTGCCTTCGGTGCAATAGAGGGAAGGCGTAAAGGCATGACCATCGAGATCCGGCCGCACAACTCGAAATTCCGATATGTCGTTGAAATAATTCAATCGTGTTTTCTGATAGGCCGGCAAAACCGAGTCGCTCATCTGATCATAGAAGGCGCCGGTGACCAGATAAAAATTTTCGAGCTTGCTGGCATAGGCGCGCGTATCCTTGACGCTCGCATCACTGTAGATGATGAAATGCTCGGATTCGGCGATACCCCATCCAACCGCCTGAGCGCCTGAAGCCGATAAAGACGCTGCAACAGCCAGCGCCGCGCTAAACAATTTAATAAATTTCATGATCATCCCCCGATTTTATCCGACGATAGGATAAAAACCGGGGGTTGAAAAGGGAGGGCTTAAGCTTCTATCAGACCCTGACCGGCCAGGGCCGTCTTCAGTTCGCCGGACTGGAACATTTCGCGTACGATATCGGCGCCGCCGATAAATTCCCCCTTGATGTAGAGCTGCGGTATGGTCGGCCAGTCGGAATAGACCTTGATGCCTTCGCGCAGGTCGTTGTCCTGGAGTACGTCGACCCCGATATACTGTGCGCCCAGATGATCGAGCACCTGCACGACGAGCGAGGAGAAGCCGCAACGCGGCTGGTCGGGCGTGCCCTTCATGAACAGGACAATGTCGTGCCCCTTGATGGTGGTGTCGATGAAGGTATTGACGTCTGACTCTGCGCTCACGGTACGCTCTCCTGAAATGACTAGATGGCATATAGGCGAAGCGTACCTGCAAATAAAGAGCCGCGAGCGAAATTAACCGCCCGCCAGTTTATGGGCACGTTCGTTGAAGCGGGCCATCTCTATCTGGGCCGGCACCGAGGAGGGCAGGTGGCGTTCCGGCACCTCGGCCAGGGCTTCCAGGTGTTCGGGGCTCTCTGCATCGATCAGGATGCACGACATGCTGGGCTGGGAAAGCGCGTACCCCAGGCATAGTTCTTCCGGTGTCCAGTCGGGCGTCTGGTGCAGGAAGGCATGGGTGCCGGCGCCAGCCAGCGGGTTCTTCGCCTTGCCGCCGAAAAAGCCGCGGCGGGCTTCCTTTGGCACGACGTCAGATGCCTTGCGATAGGTGGCCGGGTAGAAATCGGTGGCGATGACGTTCATGTCGCGTACCACGGCGTCATCGATTTTGCGGCGCTTGTCCCAGCTTGAATCGATGTCGAAACTGGTCTGGATAACACTGTAGAGCCCGGAAGCGATCAATTCCGACAGATCGTCCGTCTCTCCCATCCCGCCCAGAAAGCGCAGCATTTTCGACTTTTGCAGGCTGTAGAGGAAGTTCAGGCTGTCATCTGGCAGGCGGCCGGCACCCGGCTGGCCAAAATAGAGCAGGTCGAGCCATTGCAGGCCAGAGTCCTTTATGGCGCCGCGCAGACGTTCCTTCAGGGGCGCCAGGGCATAGGCAACCGGATCGCTCGTTTGGAAGGGCTCATGCGCATTTGCCGAAATGAACAGCAATTTGCGATCAACCACGGAAAAGGCGTCGGCGGCGACCCGCAGAAAGGCCGGATCTAGACTGTCGAAATGGTAAGTATTGATGCCGTTTTCCAGCGCTGTGATGATCAGCTTCTGCATCAGGACCGTGTTACGGTCCAGAAGTTCGGATTTCAGCCGCAGGCCAATGGTGGAAAGCGCCAGTCCGGAACGGCCGAAGGGACGGTAACGCATGGCTACGGTCTCCTGTCCGCGGGCCGGACCGCGGGCATCGTCATGGTCATGTCAGGCCGCCCCTGGTTAGCCGGTTGCAGATATACGCTGAAAACAACAGGATTCGTGTCGTTTCAGACTAGGCCGCAAACCGGTTAAGAGAGATTTAAGCCTGTTATTGAAATCGTGCTCTGGTCACGATCTCACACACAAAAAAGGCCGCCCAGCTTTGAGCGGGGCGGTCTTCTATCGGGCGGGTGGATCGTTTAGGCCTTGCCGGCCATATAGTTCGGCAGCCAGTCTTCGTGGGCCTTGCGCAGGGCCTCGATGCCTAAGGATAGACCCGTATAGCTGAGGTCGGTGCCGCCGGCGACACCGATAACGGCGGCATGGACATCGGCCTCTGCCGCCTGGGCGATGACGAGGTGGGCTGAGGCTTCATCGACGGCGATCAGGTAGCGTGCCTGGTCTTCGGCGAAACCGAAGACATGATCGGCCAGTTCGGTCGGGTTCTTCAGTTGCAGGCCAACCTTTGATGCCAGAACGACATCGACCGCCGCCGACAGTAGCCCGCCATCGGAGAGGTCGTGGACGCCCTTGGCGACGCCGGACTTTATCAGGCGGCGCACCAGGGTGCCGTTGTTCTTTTCGCAAGCCAGGTCGACCTTTGGCGGCGCACCCGCCTCGATGCCGAAGACTTCACGCAGATAGAGCGACGAGCCCATTTCGCCTTTGGTTTCACCGATCAGAATGATGACCTGGCCCGGCTGGACCTTGTTGAAGCCGACGCGCTGGTCGTAGTCCTTGATCAGGCCGACCGCGCCGACAGTCGGCGTGGGCGGGATCGAGACGCCGTTGGTCTCGTTGTACAGCGAGACGTTGCCGGAAACGACCGGGAAGGACAGTTCGCGGCAGGCTTCGGCCATGCCGTCGATGGCGCGGACGATCTGGCCCATGGTCTCGGGCTTTTCCGGGCTGCCGAAATTGAGGTTGTCGGTGATGGCGATCGGCTCGGCGCCGACGGCGGTCAGGTTGCGCCAGGCCTCGGCCACGGCCTGCTTGCCGCCTTCATAGGGGTTGGCCTGGACATAGCGCGGAGTGCAGTCCGAGGTGACGGCCAGGGCCTTCTTCGTGCCGTGGACGCGGACCATGCCGGCGTCGTGGCCGGTCGATGAGTCAGCCAGGGTATCGGCCATGACGTGACGGTCATACTGTTCCCACAGCCAGCGCTTGGACGCTTCATCCGGGCAGGAAATGATCTTGAGCAGGGCATCGTTCAGATCATGCGTCACGGGCACGTCGGCTTCGGTCAGTTCCGGTTCCTGCGCCGGCTCTACCCACGGACGGTCATAGAGCGGCGCATCGTCGGAGAGAGGGGCCAGGGGCAGGTCGCAGACGACCTCGCCCTTGTGCTTCAGCACGATATGGCCGGAGGTGTTGGTCTCGCCGATCACGGCGGCATCGAGACCCCACTTCTTGAAGATGCGGTAGCCGTCTTCCTCGCGGCCGGGTTTCAGGATGGCCAGCATCCGCTCCTGCGATTCCGAGAGCATCATTTCGTAGGCCGTCATGTTGGTTTCGCGCTGCGGCACCTTGTCGAGGTCGAGCGTGATGCCGAGGCCGCCCTTGCCGGCCATTTCCACGGAACTGGAAGTGAGGCCGGCGGCGCCCATGTCCTGGATGGCAGCGACTGCGCCGGAGGCCATCAATTCGAGCGTGGCTTCGATCAACAGCTTTTCGGCGAAGGGATCGCCGACCTGAACGGTCGGGCGCTTTTCTTCCGAATCCTCGGAAAATTCGACGGAGGCCATGGTGGCGCCATGGATGCCGTCGCGGCCGGTCTTCGAGCCGAAGTAAACGACCGGCAGGCCGGGCTCAGGCGCGGCGGAATAGAAGATCTTGTCGGCATCGGCCAGGCCGACGCACATGGCGTTGACCAGGATGTTGCCGTTATAGCCGGCGTGGAAATTGGTCTCGCCGGCCACGGTCGGCACGCCGACGCAGTTGCCATAGCCGCCGATGCCGGACACAACGCCTTCGACGAGGCGGCGGGTCTTGGGGTGGCCGGGCTCGCCGAAGCGCAGGGCGTTCAGCAGGGCCACCGGGCGGGCGCCCATGGTGAAGACGTCGCGCATGATGCCGCCCACGCCGGTCGCCGCGCCCTGGTAGGGCTCGATGAAGGACGGGTGGTTATGCGATTCCATCTTGAAGATACATGCCTGGTCGTCATCGATATCGATGACGCCGGCATTTTCGCCAGGGCCGCAGATGACGCGCGGGCCGGTCACCGGGAACTTCCGCAGATGCAGGCGCGAGGACTTGTAGGAGCAGTGCTCCGACCACATAACCGAGTAGACGCCCAGTTCGACGTCGTTCGGTTCACGGCCGAGACGATCCAGGATGACCTGATATTCGTCTGCCTTGAGGCCATATTCGAGGGCCTTTTCGGCCATGGTTTTTGCGGGGGCGGGGGCTGCTGTGCTCATGGCTGCGCATATAGGGGATTCAGAGGCGGATGTCAGCCGAAATCCTATTGGAATATGACAAAGCATGAAGCATTTAGAAAGCGCAGGGTTTTAGGGACAGCACATGAAGGAAAATTACGTATTTCATATTCTGACTGAATACCTGAACCTCTTAGCGCCAGAGGTTGATGTCAAAATTTCAGAGAAAAGTGCCGTGCCAATCAAGGCCGTTTCGGGTGATGCGAAATTCGCAAAAATAAAAAAAATCAGCGAACAACTTCAAAGGGAAAATAAGTATCTGTTTTTCAGTTGGGGGCAGAGGCGGCATTACACCAAGGACGAAATCCAAAACGCCAAGCTTTTCCATCTTATTCCCAGGGCGCGGGTAGCCCCTGAAGGAGATCGATGTGGCACGGTTTACGATGAAACTTATGCCTGTCCACATTGCGGGGCAGGCGCATGCATTGACGGAGACTTGTATTTAAGTCTTACCCGGCTGCCGAAAACCTCTGATATTGCCATGAGTATATCGGGCGAAATTATTGTAAGTCAGCGTCTTGTTGACGTGTTCACAAGTGCGGGCATCTCGGATGCAATATTCAAGCCTTTGCATAGGAAAAAACGCAAAGACACAGACTTTTGCGGTTGGTCCGAGTGGCAAATGTCGTCGTCTGAGGTCGATATTGCGCCGCAAACCTTGGTTGGCGACAAAATATTTGGGTTGAAAGCGGATGACGAGAAATACGTGTGCCCTTTAGGGGATACAATTGGTCTGAACCTATTGTCTGAACTCTCGGTATTCGCTGCCTCATATTGCGGGAAGGATGTGGGCCAAACTCGACAATATATTGGAAGGCGCAGCGGAGTAATTCATCCGCAAAGGCAGATACTGGTATCTCCCAGAGTTCGGAACATATTCGTCAGCCACGGTTTGAAAGGTGCAGACTTCGAGGTTGTTCATCTCGTATGACGAGGCGGTTTAGAGGAGCTGCCGCATTGCGCTGGAATAGTCATTTGCGTAACGAAAAACGTATCCGGGGCGCGGAATTGCCAAAAGCCCTGCGCAGGCGTAGGTTTCACGTCGGTTAGTCAGCGTACGGGTAAGCGACGGCCGGTCAAATCGTCGCGTACAGTTTTCCAGCGAAGGAAAGCCCGCCATGATGAAACGCTATGTGATCGAACGCGATATCCCCGGTGTCGGCAAGCTGGACGGTGAAGGGCTGCAAGCCGCCGCCTGCACCTCCAATGATGCTCTGGCCAAGCTGGGCGGCAGGGTGCAGTGGGTCGAGTCCTTCGTGGCCGACGACAAGACCTTCTGCATCTATCTTGCAGAGAGCCCGGAAGCCGTACAGGAACACGCCCGCATAAGCGGTTTTCCGGCGAATAAGGTGACCGAAATCCACAGCCGCATCGATCCGATGACGGCTGTGGGATAGGACTCTGACGACTTAAGCCGTCTGGAGGGCGTTGACCAGGCTCTGGAACAGCGGTGCGCCGTCGGCGGAACCCAGCGCGTCTTCGAAGGCGCGGTCGGGGTGCGGCATCATGCCCAGCACATTGCCTTGCTTGTTGATGATGCCGGCGATGTCATTGACAGACCCGTTGGGGTTTTCAACGTAGCGGAAGACGACCTGGTTGTTGTCTTCGATGTCCTTCAGCACGTCCGGCTCGGCGAAGAAGTTGCCGTCGCCATTGCCCTGGGTCATCCACACCGTCTGGGCATTGCCATAGGCATTGGTGAAGCGGGTGTTGCGGTTTTCGATCTTCAGTTCGATCGGCTTGCAGACATATTTCAGGGCGGCATTGCGCAGCAGGGCGCCCGGCAGCATCCCGGCTTCGCACAGAATCTGGAAGCCATTGCAGATGCCCAGAACCGACACGCCGCGCTCGGCCTCGGCCTTGACCGCCTGCATGACCGGCGACAGCGAGGCCATGGCGCCGCAGCGCAGGTAATCGCCGTAGGAGAAGCCGCCGGGAATGACGATCAGGTCGAGGCCGGAGGGCAGGGTGCTCTCTTCATGCCACACCATGTCGACCTTGCCGTTGACGGTCGTCTCAACGGCGGTCTTGCAGTCGCGGTCGCAGTTGGAACCGGGGAATACGAGAACCGCTGCCTTGAGTGCCATGTTACGCGACCTCAACCTTGTAGGATTCGATGACCGTATTTGCCAGGAGCTTTTCGCACATGGCCTTTAGCTCACCCTTGGCGGCTTCGGCATCCGCGCCATCCATGTCGAACTCAAGCAGCTTGCCGACGCGAACGTTGGAAACGCCGCCCCAGCCAAGACCATGCAGGGCGCCTTCGACGGCCTTGCCTTGGACATCGAGCACGCCGGGCTTCAGATACACATGAACCTTGGCTTTCATTACTGCACTCCGCCTTCAATCACTTTTGGCATGTCGCCCATGATGCCGAGACGCTTGGCGACCTCGGTATAGCTCTCGATCACATTGCCCATGTCGCGGCGGAAGCGGTCCTTGTCGAGCTTCTCGCCCGAGGTCGAATCCCACAGGCGGCACGAATCCGGGCTGACTTCGTCGGCCAGGATGACGCGTGAGAAGTCGCCTTCGAACAGGCGGCCATATTCGATCTTGAAATCGACGAGGGTGATGCCGACCGCGGCGAACATGCCCGACAGGAAGTCGTTGACGCGCAGGGTGGTGGCCAGGATGTCGTCGATTTCCTGGGTATTGGCCCAGTTGAACGCCGTGATGTGCTCCTCGGTGACCAGCGGGTCATTGAGCGCGTCGTTCTTGTAGTAGAATTCGATGATCGAGCGCGGCAGTTGCTGGCCTTCCGGCAGGCCGAAGCGCTTGGCCATCGAGCCCGCCACCACATTGCGGCAGACGACTTCCAGCGGCACGATCTCGACTTCGCGGATCAGTTGCTCGCGCAGGTTCAGGCGCTTGATAAAGTGGTTCTGGACGCCGATATTGGTCAGCTTGGTCATCACAAATTCGCTGATGCGATTATTGATGACGCCCTTGCCTTCGAGCTGGGCCTTCTTTTCGCCGTTGAAGGCGGTGGCGTCGTCCTTGAAATACTGGACGAGCGTGCCGGGCTCGGGGCCTTCATACAGGATCTTGGCCTTGCCTTCGTAGATTTTCTTGCGGTTTTTGGTGGTCATCTTGTGTTCCAGTCGGAATGTCCAAAACGGCGGTCGCGCCGGGAAGGCGGGGCCTTGCGAGGCGTTTCGGGAGACAGCTCGAAGGCGGGAATATCGGGCGGCATCCTAAAGGACGCGCTTTCGCGCCGCAAATAAACAAAAATGTCCGTTCTGTATAGGGCGGACACGGACATTTCGTGTCTTTTTTAACCGGTCCGGTCTGCCTGCGGCTAAGAATCTGGTGGTTATCTGTCAGATGTAGTTGCGTCAGCACGAAAGGGGAACTAGAACCGGTTATACCTGAAAGGTTTTCTACTCTATGCCGATGTCCGATACCCAGCCTGCCGAATCCAACGAACCCCCGCTACAGGGGAGTGAGGCTTTTGAATTTCAGGCCGCTGCGGCCCGCAACCGCATGATGGCCCTGTGGGGCGCCGAAAAGATGGGCCTGACCGGCAAGACGGCGGAAAACTATGCCGCCGCCGTGGTCCGCGCCAATGGCGAGCAACCCTCGGAAGAAGACGTGATTCGCAAGGTTCTGGGTGACCTGACGGCCTCCAATATTGCCGTGCGTGAAGCCGAAGTCCGCACCAAGGCGGCGGAATTCCTGGCCCAGGCCAGAGAAGCGTTGAAAAGCTGATCATTTAGAAGGCGATGATTATGAAAAAGGTTGTTACAGCGTTCATGATCATCGGTTTTGCTGCTTTGACGGCTTGCGCCACGGTTGAACCGTCGCCGGGTCTCGATACCCAGCCGATTGGCGCGCCGCCACCCCCGCCGCCGCTGGATACCCAGCCGGTCGACGCACCGCCGCCGCCGCCACCAACAGGCGGGAACTGATTAGCCGAACCTTCCGGTAATTGAGAAACGTGGGCCGCCGGCATAGGGGGCGACGCTGGCAATGGAACGCGGCTGATCGCCGGCACAGAGCGACAGATCGTTGAAGCGCGGCATGATCCCGCCTTCGATATCGCCCGATGGCGAATGGAACAGCATCTGGCCGCCCCAGTCCGAACGCCAGCCCTGGGTGAAGTTCCATTCAAAGCACAGGCGGGCTGAGTTATCGGTATGCTGAGTGAAGAAATCGCCATTGCGGTAGCAGACGGCGTCGAGCGAGGCCAGTTCGAGCCCTGACAGGCCGGTAAGCCGGCCGCAGAAGGCCGCGAAGGCTTCCGATTTCAGCAGATTAGCAAATGGCGCCAGAGCGATGGTGTCGGCTTCGATCAGGTCGAGGCCGAGGCGCAGGTAGGAGAGGCCGGTCTGGGCGCGTTCGGCGGCATCCTGCAAACGGGTCTGGATGATTTCCGGCGACAGGGTTTCCAGTTCGGCACGCGACAGGATGGCCGGCTTGCCGTCTTTGGTGACGATCTGGAGATCCCAGGGCGTCTGCTGTTCGAGTGCGTGGTGGACGCGCTGGGCGTGGTCTTCGGGCAAAGCCCCTTCAAGACGAATACGGCCCTTGCCGGTGAAGCGGCTTTCATAACCTTTGATATCGTACTGATCGGTGAGCAGGGTGGGCATGGGATGATCTCGCGTGGGTGGTCCCCTCCGTCTCGACGCGGCCTTCGGCCTTGCGCGACACCTCCCCCGTACGCTGCGCTACAGGGGAGGAGGGGGGGGATTTCTCCTCCCTTGCAAGCCCTTGGGCGAAGCGGGGGAGGTGGCGCGGCGCAGTCCGCGACGGAGGGGGCCTCTTTAAGCTTACCCAAACACGCGGGCGAAAATCGTATCGACGTGTTTGGTGTGGTAATCGAGATTGAAGAACGGCTCCAGTTGCGAGCGGGTGAAGAACTTCGACACGTCTTCATCGGCGGCCAGGAAATCGAGGAAATTGCCTTCGCCGCGCCACACCTTCATGGCGTTGCGCTGGACGGCCGCGTAACTATCCTCGCGCGACATGCCCTTCTGGGTCATGGCCAGCATGACGCGCTGGCTGTGCACTAGGCCGCCGAGACGGTCGATATTCTTCTGCATGTTTTCCGGATAGATCAGCAGGTTATCGACCACATTGGCCAGGCGGCGCAGGGCGAAATCGAGGTGGATGGTGGCATCCGGCGCGATGCCGCGCTCGACGGAAGAGTGCGAGATATCGCGTTCGTGCCACAGGGCGACGTTTTCCATGGCCGGCACCACGGCCGAG
Organism: Asticcacaulis taihuensis; assembly: GCF_900100255.1. GTDB lineage: Bacteria > Pseudomonadota > Alphaproteobacteria > Caulobacterales > Caulobacteraceae > Asticcacaulis > Asticcacaulis taihuensis. The sequence goes on from NZ_FMTS01000003.1 coordinate 288,844, forward strand.
CGGACGAGACGGGCGAGGCCGGTCAGGTTTTCGGTCAGGACCGGGTTGCGTTTGTGCGGCATGGCCGACGAGCCCTTCTGGCCAGCGGAGAAGAATTCCTCGACTTCCAGGACTTCGGTGCGTTGCAGGTGGCGGATCTCGGTGGCCAGGCGCTCGACCGACGAGGCGACAACACCTAGGGCGGCGAAGAAGGCGGCGTGGCGGTCGCGCGGGATGACCTGGGTCGAGACTGGCTCGATTTCCAGACCCATCTTTTCGGCGACGTAGGCTTCGACTTCCGGCGAGACATTGGCGAAGGTGCCGACGGCGCCGGAGATGGCGCAGGTCGAGATTTCCTCACGGGCCACCACAAGGCGCTTACGGGCGCGGGTAAATTCGGCATAATAGCCGGCCAGCTTGAGGCCGAAGGTTACCGGCTCGGCGTGGATGCCGTGCGAGCGGCCGACAGTGGGGGTCAGCTTGTGCTCCATCGCGCGTTTTTTCAGCGCGGCCAGGACGAAATCGACATCCTCGATCAGCAGGTCAGCCGACTTTTGCAACTGCACTGCAAAGCAGGTGTCGAGCACGTCCGACGAGGTCATGCCCTGGTGCAGGAAGCGCGCTTCCGGGCCGACGATTTCCGATACGTGAGTAAGAAACGCGATGACGTCGTGCTTCACGGTGCGCTCGATCTCGTCGATGCGGTCGGCATCGAACTGCGCGTCCTTGCCCTTGGCCCAAAGAGTTTCGGCGGCCTCTGTCGGGATGACGCCGAGTTCGGCCATCTTGGTGGCGGCGTGGGCTTCGATCTCGAACCAGATCTTGTACTTCATCGCCGCATCCCAGATGGCGGCGGCTTCCTTGCGGGCATAACGGGAGATCATGGGCGATACCTTTGGGCTTGAAACGATGGTCTTGAATTATTGTGGGGTGGCAATGGGAATATGGGGCGGCAATGTCAAGCCCAAAAGCATCCGCAGGGCATAAACAGCAGGCGTCTGATACGCCAGCCAAACACGGTTAATTTACGCGTTGCGGGTGTGCGGACTTGGCGCAGGGGTTTATAAAGGGTTAATTTTCGGGCTGATTGCGAATCTGAGAAACTTGAGGGTGCTGCTGTGCGTAAGCTTTTTCTGAAAACGGGTGTGGCCTGTCTGGTGGTGGCCGGCATCGGTATGGCCATGCCGGTCATGGCGCATACGCACAAGCCGGCGCATAAGCCGACCGTTAGCCCGGTATCGAAACAGTTCGACCAGGCGTCGCGCGTCACGGCTGAGCGGACCGTCACGGTCATCCAGACCGGCACCAGCGCCGCGGAGCCGGCGCAAGGCGATATCGGACAGATCATCACCATGAGCGAAGCGGTGCCGGTGGCCTGCCCCAGCGGCCCGGTCGGCTCGCCCGAATGGGAGCAGGTGCCGGAAGAACTGCGCAAGCACGCCATTCCCGGCCAGTGTTTCTCGCGGCTGCTGATGCCGCCGAAGACCGAACGCTATGTCGAGCATGTCATGGTGTCGCCGGAGCGTGTGGAGACCCGCCGCATCCCGGAGGTTGTCGATATGGTCGATGAAGACGTCATGGTCCGGCCCGAACGCGTCGAGCGCCGCCTGATCCCGGCCGTCACCCATGTCGAGACAGTGACCGAGGTCGTGCGTCCGGCCAGCTTCCGCGAGGAACGCATTCCGGCGCAATACGAGATGCGTACCGAACATGTGATGGTGCGGGATGCGCGCCGCGAATGGGTGCGCACCGATGGCATCCCGACCGATGCCCCGATGGTGACCGCCGGCGATCATCAGCCGGTTGATTATCGCGCCGATGGCAGCCTGAGTTGGCCGGGCAAATATGCGGAAGGCACGCCGGAAGACGCCTATTACGAGCGCGATCCCTCGATCTGGTGTCTGAAAGTGGTGCCGGGCGTCTATGAAGATCGCAGCTACCGCGTTGAGGTCGCGCCGGCCAGCGTGCGCCGCATCGAGATTCCGGCCGAGACGCGCCAGGTGCGCCGGACGGTGATCGACCGGCCGGAGCGCTATGAGCAGGTGGTCATTCCGGCTGTGATGGAACAGCGCCGCATCCGCAAGGTGATGCAGGAAGCGCGTACCGAAACCTATACCGTTCCGGCCGTTTATGATGACGTGACGCGCGAACGCGTCGTCGGGGCGCCGCAGTCGGTGTGGCGTGAGGTGATCTGTGGCAAGAACACTTCGCAAGCCAAGATCATGGAGGTCCAGCGCGCCCTGGCCGCCAAGGGCTACAACCCCGGCCCGATCGATGGCCAGTTGGGCCGCCAGACGGTCAGCGCCATGCAGAAGTTCCAGGCGGATAATGGTCTGCCGCAGGGCCAGCCTTCGGTGGAAGCCGTACAGATGCTGGGCGTGCCTTTGGTGCCGCTCAATCGAAATTAAATAATACAAAAAAGGGGCGAATGGCGCGTTTTGGGGTTCAAAACGCGCCATTTCCATGTCTAAGCTCTGAAAAAATCGGGAGCGGACATATGAATCGTCGGGAGTTATTCAAAAGCGCCAGCGCGCTGGCGGTGGTGGGTTTACTGCCTCAGGTCGCTATTGCAGGCACCAACGGGCCCGATGCCGCGGATAAGGGGCCGCGCGAAACCCTGTTGCTCGACAAGGGCTGGCGCTTTCACGATGGCGATATCGCCATGCCGGTACTGATTACCCACGACCAGACCTATAATGCCGCCAAGGCCGGACGTGCGCTTGGCGCCGCCAGTCCGGCCTATGACGACAGCGACTGGACGGAAGTCACCCTGCCGCACGATTTCGTCAGCTTCCAGCCGATCGAGAACGGCACCAATGTCGATCAGGGTTATCGCCGGCGCGGCATTGTCTGGTATCGCAATCACCTGAAGTTTTCCGACGCTGACCGTGGCAAGCATATCGAACTGCAACTCGACGGTATCGCCACCTTCGCCACTATCTGGTTCAACGGCACGCTCGTGGCGCGCAACTGGAGCGGCTATAATTCAACCTATATCGACCTGACCCCTTACGTCACCTATGGCGACAGTGACAATGCGCTGGTGGTCCGTGTCGACGCCACGGCGATGGAAGGCTGGTGGTATGAAGGCGGCGGCATCTACCGTGACGCCTGGATCGTCAAGCGCAACCCGGTCCATATCGTGACGGATGGCGTATTTGCGCATCCCGTGAAGGAGGGGGATGAGTGGAAAGTCCCGATTGAGGTGACGCTGAACAACAGTGGAACCAAGGACAAAACCGTTCAGATTGTCTGCACATTGTTGGATGCCGAAGAAAGAAAGATCTCGGAAGGTTTTATAGATTTAACTGTGCCGAAGCTTGGAAATGCCGTCGGCAAGGCATCCATGCCGGCCCTTTCCGATCCTGAACTCTGGTCAATTGAAACGCCTTATCTTTATAGAGTTTTGACGCGTGTCACTGAAGGCGCGGAAGTTTGGGACGAAGTCACCACAACCTGCGGCTTCCGTACCGAGCGCTTTGACGCCCAAACCGGTTTTTATCTCAATGACAAGCCGCTGAAGATAAAGGGCGTGTGCCTGCATCAGGACCATGCCGGGGTTGGTTGCGCGGTGCCGGAAGGCGTGCTCGATTTCCGCCTGCGCAAACTGAAAGAATTGGGCGCCAATGCCATCCGCTTCTCGCACAATGCCCAGAACAAGGCCCTGATGGACGCCTGCGACCGCCACGGCTTCCTGGTCATGGCCGAGAACCGCAATTTCAACGCCTCGACTGACTATCTCGAACAACTTGAATGGCTGGTGCGCCGGGATCGCAACCATCCCAGCGTTTTCCTGTGGTCGGTGTTCAATGAGGAACCGATGCAGGGCACCGAGCAGGGCTATGAAATGGTCCGCCGCATGAGCGCGGTGGTGAAAGCGCTCGATACATCGCGCCCCGTTACCGCCGCCATGAATGACGGCCTGTTCACCGCGCTCAATGTCTCCGATGCGGTTGATGTCGTCGGCATCAATTACCAGCAGCACCAGTATGATGCTTTCCATGCGGCGCACCCGGATATCCCCATGTTTTCATCGGAGGATACCTCGGCCTTCATGACGCGCGGCGAATATAAAACCGATGCTGTCAAGCACATCATGGCCAGCTATGATGATGACGCTGCGCCGTGGGGGGAGACGCATCGTGCCGCCTGGAAGGAAATTTCAGCGCGGCCATTCGTCGCCGGCACTTTTGTCTGGACCGGTTTCGATTATCACGGCGAACCGACCCCGCACACCTGGCCGACCAACAGTTCCTTCTTTGGCATTATGGACCTGTGCGGGTTTGAAAAGACCGCCTTTTACATCCATCAGGCGCAGTGGATCGATGACAGGCCGGTGCTGGGGCTGGTGCCGCACTGGAACTGGCAGAGTGGCGATAAGGTGCGGGTCATGGCCTGCGCCAATCTCGATGAGGTCGAGTTGTTCGTCAACGGCAAGTCGGCCGGCAAACAGGCGGTTGACCGGCTGAATATGAACTATTGGACGGTCGATTATGCGCCGGGCTTTATTGAGGTGCGCGGATATAGAGGCAGCAAGCTTGTCAGCAAGGTGCGTAATGAAACGACCGGCAAGGCCGTTGCCCTGCGGCTGGTAAAGGACCGCCCGACCCTCATCGGCGACGGCCGCGATGCCATGCCGATCCGTGTGGAAGCGATCGACGCCAAAGGGCGCGTGGTGCCTGACGCCAATCACAAGGTCACCTTCGGCGGGACGGCGGCGATCATTGGCCTTGGCAATGGTGATCCCAACTGCCTCGAAGCCGAGAAAGGTGATACACGGTCTCTGTTCAATGGCCTGGCACAGGTTATCATTCAGGCGCCGGAAATGGCGGGTAATGCGGCGGCCGTCATCAATCTCACGGCCAGGGCTGAAAGCTTGAAGCCGGCCAATATCGAAATTCGGCTCGACGCCCCCAAGGCCGCAACCCCGCGCCAGCCGACCATGTTACCGATGATGGTGCTCGATAGCTGGTTCCGTGCCCCGAATGCGACGGCGCATCCTGATCCTAATCAAAGGGCCGCCGATACCGATATGAACTCCTGGGCCTGGTTCCGGCCGGGTGAGCTTTTCGGTGCGGCAAAGACCGATGGATACAGCCTCGTGGCCGCAAATTACACGCCGTTCGCCAGTATTCAGAAAAATGGCGGCAGGGTCGTCTTCACCAGCATTACAGGCACCTGCGACATCTATCTCGATGGCCAGGCCATAGGCCGCAAGGATGATCCGGCGCCGTCAGCGATGACGGTTGCCATACCCCCATTCGGCGGTTCGCGCCGGTTGAGCGTCGTATTCAAACTCAAGGCGGGTGAACCGTTCGGCTTCGGAGGGTTGATCCGCATAGGCGGGCCAGAAAAGACGTAAAACGCATCGCATTTTGACGAATGCCTGCCTTACCCCTGAGGTGTAATACTTAGGGAGTGTAATGCATGTTCGATCTCAGCAGCCTTGATCCGTTCGCCGGATACTGGTCCGGGGAAAGCGTCGTCGGGCCCAATCCGTGGACGAAAAGCGGTCCGAACCTGGGGCGCTGGGGTTTCCGCTTCGATGATGCCCGCAAAAACCTGATTTTCGATTATGAACAAAGCGGGCCGGATGGCTCAGGGTTTGATGGCCACGGGGTTTTCTGCGCCGATCCGGATTCGGAAGACCTGTGCGGGTTCTGGTTCGATGACCGGGGCTTTCCGCCTTTCCATCCGTTACGCGGGCAGTGGAGCGATAACCGCCTGATTCTGCTCAATACCACGCCGCGCGGGCAGGGGCGATGGACGCTTCATATCGAAAATGGCGTGCTGAACTATCTGATCGAGGGGCGTCTGTCGGCCGAAGAGACCTATTCAGCGGTATTAAGTGGCCAGTATCATCTGACGTGATGGCGTGTGAAATGCTATATAATTCAGTATATTGCCGGTAATTTCGGTGCTGCCTTCATGTCCGGGGTGAATTTTTTGTGTCCTGTTTTGGGTGGTTTGGCTATCGCCAGCGCGTCAAATCCGGGCTAAAGTCTGCCTTGCCGGACCAGATTTGATGAGGACGACTGTGAGCACCAGATTATATGATACGGCCTGGGTCAGTGTTGAAGGCGTAGAGCAACCGCTTCAGGTCCAGAAGGACCGGCGCAATCCGGCGGCCTTTATCGTCGGCGATTATCTTTATGATATCGATGGCCGTCCGCTGCCTTCGCAAGGCGTCGTGCCGAAAATCCTAAACCTGCACAGCCTGCAATCGGCGCGGGAAGCCGGCCTGCGGATCAATCTCGATGTTGGTGCCGCCTATCCTGAACCGCGCGAGTTCCTGAGCTAAAAAGCACCTATCTGCTTCAGACTGGCCACGCCTTCGCGGCCGACGATCAGGTGATCATGAATAGTGATCTTGAGCGGCTTGCCGGCCGCCACAATCTGCTTGGTCATATCGATATCGCCCTGCGATGGCATAGGGTCGCCACTTGGGTGGTTATGGACCAAAATAACCGAACTCGATGACAACTCCAGCGCGCGGCGCATGATCTCGCGCGGATAGGCCGGCGCATGATCGACTGTGCCGTGGCCCATGATTTCATCGGCGATCAACTGGTTTTTCTTGTCGAGGAACAGGATGCGGAACTGTTCGCGCGGTTCGTGGGCGAGCGTCACCTTGAGGTAGGAGACCAGAGCCGACCAGGAGGAGATGACGGTGGTGCGCTTCAGCGGCTCGGCCACCATCCGGCGGGTGGCCTCGAACATCAGCGCCAGATCGAGCGCAATATCGGCGGTCATGCGCAGGGCCTTGCCCTTGTTATCCATCGCCGAGACTTGGAGCATGTCTTCCAGCGGTGCCGAAAGCGCGGCCGGCAATGAGCCGAAGCGCGCCAGAAGCGCCTTGGCCAGCGGCTTGACATCGCGCTGCGGGATTGAGCGGAAGAGGAACAGTTCCAGCAGTTCGTAATCGGGCAGAGCGGAGACGCCCCCCAGCCGCGCGCGATGGCGAAGACGGTTACGATGACCGCCATGATCGGGCAGGATCGGATCTGAATTCACATCAAAGGCAACTGAGGCTTCTTCCATCAGAGTTCCGCCTGAGCCAGTTTCAATAAGATGTCCGCTAGCTCAATAGCTTCCGCTTCTGAAAGTTCAGCAGGATCATTGTTCGCATTTTCAATTTTCAGATGAATGCCACCATCCAACCATACGGAGACTTCGCCACTTGATGTTGTGAAAACCTCTCTTTTCATTGTCCCCCCGACTTGATCTTTAACCCAGAACCGGCGCCGGTTTGAACTGACCGGTGGGCGAGGCGGTAAACAACTCCACGCCGTTTTCTGTTACGCCACAGGAATGCTCGCACTGAGCGGTCAGCATCTTGTCGCGCGTCACGGCGGTCCAGCCATCATTCAGCACCTTCACATCCGGGCGGCCGAGATTGATCATCGGCTCGACCGTGAAGAACATGCCTTTTTCGAGACGCGGGCCGGTGCCGGCCTTGCCGAAGTGCAGGACATTGGGATTGTCATGGAAGACGCGCCCGACGCCGTGGCCACAGAAATCGCGCACCACCGACATGCGATGGCTTTCGGCGTATTTCTGGATAGCCGCGGCGATATCGCCAAAGGTATTGCCTGGTTTGATCTGGGCCAGGCCCAGCGCCATGGCTTCGTAGGTCACATCGATCAGGCGTTTGGCCTTGGGCGCCACCTGGCCTACCTCATACATGCGCGAGGTGTCGCCGTGCCAGCCATCGACAATGCAGGTGACATCGATATTGGCGATGTCACCTTCGCGCAGGGTCTTTTCCGAGGGGATGCCGTGGCAGACCACATGGTTGGGCGAGATGCAGACCGTATGCTGGTAGCCGCGATAGAACAGGCAGGCCGACAGCCCGCCATGATCGGCAATGAACTCGCGCGCCAGGTCATCGAGATACGAGGTCTTCACCCCCGGCACCACATAGGGGATCAGTATGTCGAGGCATTCGGCGGCGACGCGGCCGGCCTTTCTCATGCCTTCAAAATCCTCGTCCGTATGGATGCGGATGGTTTCGGAGCGGAGCATATAGTCGGAATCTGTGGTCATGGCGGCAATATAGTCGTGTCGAAGCGCTAAATCCAGTAGAGGATGCGACAACTTACCCACGCTAAAATTTAACCGTTCGTTAACCGGCCTCTGGCGGGAGGACACGGATCAGCCTAAATGAGGCGTTACCACTGGGGAGTAAGGTGGGCGGGAGTGAATGATGTCTGATACGCGTATTCTGGTGTTCGGGAATGAAAAGGGCGGGGCGGGGAAGTCCACCGTGGCCATGCATGTGGCCGTGCATCTGCTGCATCTCGGCAAGCGCGTGGCTTTCATCGATCTCGACCTGCGCCAGCGCTCGCTTGCCCGCTTCTTCTCTAATCGTGCCAAGTGGGCGGCGGCCAATGAAAAGGCGTTGCCGATGGCCTTCGAGCCGCACCTGCATGACAAGCCGGCTTCTCTGCTGACCGTGCCGGAAGCCGAGGCGCGCCAGGCTTTTGACCGCGCGCTCGATGAAGCCATTGAGCAGGCCGATTACATCATCATCGATACGCCGGGCGGTGATCACGTCCTGTCGCGCCGGGCCCACGCCGTGGCGCACCTGATCATCACGCCCATGAATGACAGCTTTATCGATTTCGACCTGCTGGGCGAGGTTGATCCCGTGACGCTGGATGTCAAACGGCCGTCTATCTATGCTGAAACCGTGTGGAATTCGCGCAAGCAGCGCGCCGTGTGGGATGGCAAGTCGATCGACTGGATCGTGCTGCGCAATCGCCTGGCTGCCAATGAGGCGCGCAACCGCAAGCGGGTCGATGAGCGCGTGCAGGCCCTGGGCAAGCGCGTTGGGTTCGAGGTTCTAGCCGGGTTGCGTGACCGGGTCATTTATCGGGAACTGTTTCCGTTTGGCCTGACCGTGGCCGACCTGTCGGCGGAAATCCGTCCGGTAGCCGTATCGCTGACCCATATCGCCGCGCGGGCCGAACTGCGGGCATTGATGGGCTCTCTGGGTCTGGAGGCCGGCGAGGAGGTGCCGCATACCGCCGAAGACCTGGAAACGACGGACGCATGATCTGGGTTGCGGGCGCCATTGCGGTGTTTCTGTTCCTGGCCTGGGTCGGGAAGCAGTCGCGCCTGGGGCGCCTGAAAGCCGGGCCGTGGATAAACCAGTTTCGTACTCTGCGCAGCGTCATCAGCATGGGGCTGGTGGTGCTGGGTATCACAATGCTGTTGCGCGGCCTGGTCTGGCAGGGGCTGGCGGCGTTTCTGGTGTCGTTTATCCTGGGCGGCAGCGTGCGCTACCAGACCTATTTTCGCCAGTCGCAGGAACCGGCCGCCGCCAGCTATAGTTCCGAAGAGATCAGAGCTTACAATACGCTGGGCCTGGCCATTGGCGCGGATCGCAAGGCCATCAAGGAGGCATGGAAGCGGTTGATGAAAGCCGCGCATCCGGATCAGGGCGGGGATGTCAGCCGCGCCAGTGCTCTGAATGCGGCACGGGATGTGTTGTTGAAGCGGAGGCGATAAACTTACGGGGCGTGGGTTTGGCGCCAGCGAAACGCATGACGTTTCGCCAGCCATGGTGACCCCACAAACCTTGCCTTATTCAAAAGAAAAACCCGGCCCTTAAGGGCCGGGTTTTTCTTTTGAAAGAGAGAAGACTTGGGGCCGCAGGCCCCAAACCCCGTAAATTTACGCGTCCGGCTTGATCACCATGCAGTCCAGGTGCTTGGCCGAGATATCCTTGCAGGCGGCCGAAGCCTGCGCCTTGGTCAGGGTGACGAAGCGTGTGCGATACCAGCCATTGTCGTTCTTGCTGATGTCGGTGGTGCCGCTGGCCAGATGGCTGCTGAACTTCGTTTTCATCTTCTTCGCCCAGTCATTGGCCAGGCTCTTGTCCTTGAAGGCGCCGATCTGGATGGCATAGACGGCCGTCGGATCTTTCTTTTTCTTACCCTTAGCCGTCTTGTCGGCCTTGTCCGCCAGCTCAGCTTTCTTTGATTTGGAGGTCGGCTTGTCGGCCGCGGCCACCTTGGTCGCCGGCTTCTTCACCAGCGCGGCCGTGTTGGTGGCGGCGCTAAGGGTCTGAGCCACGTCCGGCGCCTTGATGGTCGCACTGGCGCGCTGAACATCGACATCAGACGCATTGGCCTGTTCGCTGCCCTCAAGCGTTTCGCGCAGTTGCGCGTCGCTGAGCGGCACGTTGCCGCCCACCATCTCGCCATTATCCGCCAGTATGGTGTAGGGTTGCGGACCTTCCGGCATCCGGGCCTCGGCGTCCATGGCGCGGGTGAATTCATTCTGCGCGATCTCGATCCGCTCACCGCGGTCACGGCGGGCAATGACGTCGAAGCCGGTATTCATCAGGGCTGTGACGTGTTCGCGGCGCTGGGTTTTGTTGGAGCCGCCCAGCATGACCGCGATCAGGCGGTGATTGTTGCGCACGCCGGAAGCCACCAGGTTGTAGCCGGCGGCATTGGTGAAGCCGGTCTTCATGCCGTCGATCCCCGGCATACTGCGCAGGGGGTTGTGGTTGACGTAGGTGCGGCCACGGAACTCCTGCGAGGGCAGGTTGAAATAGTCATAATACTGCGGATAGTCGCGCATCACGGCGCGCGCCAAAATCGCCAGGTCGCGGGCCGAGGAAATCTGGCGCGGATCGGGCAGGCCGTTGGCATTGACGAAACGCGTATGGGTCATGCCGAGTTCCTGCGCCTTGATCGTCATCATGGCGGCGAAGCGTTCCTCGGAGCCGCCGCCGATCTTTTCAGCCAGGGCCACGGCCAGGTCATTGGCCGAATAGAGGGCGATCAGACGCATGGCGGTATCGACATCGATGGTATCGCCCGGCCGGAGATAGACCTTCACCGGCGCCTGAGACGTGGCGTGGGCGCTCATGGTGATCTGGTCGGTCGGCTTCAGGGTGCCGTGCGCCAGGGCATCGAACGCCATGTAGAGGGTCATGATCTTGGTCAGCGAGGCGGGATAGCGGGCCGAGTCGGCGCGCTGGGCATAAAAAACCTCGCCGGACTGGGCATCGACGACGATAGCGGCATAACGGGCGTTATCGGTCAGGTCCTGGGCAGCGGCGGGCAAGGCTATCACGAAAACAGCCGAAGCCGTAAGAACAGCGGCTTTCAGCCTCTTGTTCCCGTTTGATAATGTCTCGCCAGCCCGTTTAAATATCCGCCCGATCCTACGCATCAAAAGCTATCCTCAACTCGTTACACACACGATTGCACATTCAGATTGCCGCCGGACGCCCAAATGAGAAACGTAAAAATAAGAAAACAATGTGTTCTCAATGTGAGCGCTATAACATCATAACGTCAGAGACTTAGTCTGTCGTGAATTTTCCTTAAGCAAACCTTAAGCTCACCGTAACGTGACTGTCAGCTTCGCATTTCGCGCTGGTTATGCGCCTTTCACCATGCGAGACAACCAACACGTTCATGAGTATGCCAAGAATCTCCCATATAGGGGGAATTATGTTGTTTCGCCGTTTGTAACATTTTTGTGCAGCGCAACATAAAGCTTGACCATATGCTGCACCTGCGTTATAGAAGCGTCATCCGGGCAGAAGGTCCGATGTCCAAGTTCAAGCGTTCAGGGATGTCGGGGATTGGCCCACGCATCATATGAAAAAAGGAGTTACCCATGTCGGAAGCTGCTGAAACCGTAAAAGCCACTGTCGAAAAGTTCACCACCGCCGGTAACCAGGCGTTCAAGGACACGGTCGAAAAGACCCTGGCCGGCATCAATGAAGCCAATGGCCTGGCCAAGGGCAATGTTGAAGCCGTCGTCGAAAGCCTGACCGCCGCTACCAAGGGCGCGGAAACGGTTGGCGCCCAGGCCATCGCCTTCTCCAAGAAGAACTGGGAAGAAGCCGTGACCGCCGCCAAGACGCTGCAAGGCGCCAAGAGCATCCAGGAAGTCATCGAGCTGCAATCGAAGTACGCCAAGTCCTCGATGGAAGCCTATGTCTCGGAACTGAACCAACTGACCGAAACCCTGTCGGCCTCGTTCAAGGACACCTTCAAGCCGATCAATGCGCGCATGACCGCCGCCGTCGAGAAGTTCCAGTCCTATCGCTAAATAAATCCGGCCTTCGGGTCTGATGATTTTTTAAAACCCCGTGCCATCAGGCGCGGGGTTTTTTCATTTGGCGGCGCCGCAAAAAATCCGCCTGCCGTTTTTAAATTTTGACTCTTAACAGGCGCTCAATTGGACTATCTTGTGCTGTGGTTCGTATTGCGGCTTGCAATCAGGCGACTCCGTCATATCTATTAGCGGAGAGTGCGCAAAGCACCGAAGGCACAGAACGTATTGAGATGAGACGGATTTTGACAGACCTACAGCAACAGGTGGTCATGGCGGCCGACAAGGGCACGGTGACTCGCCCCGGACAGACGCCCGGCCTGCTGATCGACACCAAGCCGAAGGCGCAAAAGCCCTCACTTTATCGTGTTTTGATCCTGAACGACGACTACACGCCAATGGAGTTTGTCGTTTACGTGCTTGAGCGATTCTTCAATAAATCGCGTGAGGATGCCACCCTGATCATGCTGCACGTCCATCAAACCGGAGTGGGGGTCTGCGGCGTATATACCTACGAGGTGGCGGAAACCAAGGTGGCGCAGGTCGTGGATATGGCCCGCCGACACCAACACCCGTTGCAGTGTACGATGGAGAAGGACTGACGGAGGGGGTTAAGGACGGCCGGGATTTTATCTGAGTTCTGAAGGGAGAATTCAGATCAGGTTCAGACTGAAGGGACCAGAATGAGCATGGTTAATTTTCTAAACCACGCGTTAAGAATTCGGGTCCAGAGTTTGAGTTGAGTAAAGCGTTTTCAAGTTTTATCGGAGGTCGTCATGCCGTCATTTTCCAGCGCATTAGAAGAGACCCTGCATCGCGCAGTCGGTCACGCCAATGCCCATCATCATGAATATGCGACGCTTGAGCACCTCCTGCTGGCCCTGATCGACGATGTCGATGCCGCGGCCGTCATGAGTGCCTGCAACGTCGATCTGCCCAAGCTGCGCACCGCGCTTGACGCCTATATCGAAACCGACCTGAAATCCCTGGTCGAGCCCAATTCGGAAGAGGCCAAGCCGACCGCCGGCTTCCAGCGCGTCATCCAGCGCGCGGTGATCCATGTCCAGTCGTCCGGCCGCGATGAAGTGACCGGCGCCAATGTGCTGGTCGCCATCTTCTCCGAGCGCGAATCGCACGCCGCCTTCTTCCTGCAGGAACAGGAAATGACGCGCTATGACGCGGTCAACTATATCGCGCACGGTATCGCCAAGAAGCCGGGCGCTTCCGAACCGCGCGTCGTGCGCGGCGCCACAGAAGACAATGCCGGCACGGAAGAGAAGGGCAAGGGCGGCTCCACGGATGCGCTCGCCGCTTACTGCGTCGATCTCAACGAAAAGTCGCGCCACGGCAAGGTCGATCCGTTGATCGGGCGTTCGGCCGAGGTCGAGCGCGCCATTCAGATACTGTGCCGCCGCACCAAGAACAACCCGCTGCTGGTCGGCGATCCGGGCGTCGGCAAGACGGCCATCGCCGAAGGGCTGGCCAAGAAGATTGTCGATGGCGAAGTGCCGGACGTTCTGGCCGGCGCCACCATCTACAGCCTGGACATGGGCACGCTTCTGGCCGGCACCCGTTATCGCGGTGATTTCGAAGAGCGCGTCAAGCAGGTCGTCAAGGAACTGGAAGCGCACCCCAATGCCGTCCTGTTCATCGATGAAATCCACACCGTTATCGGCGCCGGCGCTACCTCAGGCGGGGCGATGGATGCCTCGAACCTGCTGAAGCCGGCGCTTGCGGCCGGCACCCTGCGCTGCATGGGCTCGACCACTTACAAGGAATACCGCCAGCACTTCGAGAAGGACCGCGCCCTGGTGCGTCGCTTCCAGAAGATCGATGTCAACGAGCCGACGCTCGACGACACCATCAAGATTCTGAAAGGTCTCAAGCCCTACTATGAGACCTTCCACCATCTGAAATATACCGACGCCGCCATCAAGACGGCGGTGGAACTGTCGGCGCGCTACATCACCGACCGCAAGCTGCCGGACAAGGCGATCGACGTGATCGATGAAGCCGGCGCGCTCCAGATGGTTCTGCCGGAAAACAAGCGCCGCAAGGTGATCGGTCCGAAGGAAATCGAATATGTGGTCTCCAAGATCGCCCGCATCCCGTCGAAGTCCGTCTCGCGTGACGACACCACGGCCCTGCGTGACCTGAAGGCCGATCTCAACCGCACTGTTTTCGGTCAGGACGAGGCCATCGAGCAACTGTCCACGGCCGTCAAGATGGCCCGCGCCGGTCTGCGCGATCCGCAAAAGCCGGTGGGGTGCTACCTGTTCTCCGGCCCGACCGGCGTCGGCAAGACTGAAGTGGCCAAGCAATTGGCCGCCACCATGGGCGTCGAGCTCCTGCGGTTCGACATGTCGGAATATATGGAGCGTCACACCGTCTCGCGTCTGATCGGCGCCCCTCCGGGCTATGTCGGCCACGACCAGGGTGGCCTCCTGACCGATGCCGTCGATCAGCAGCCGCATTCGGTGGTCCTGCTTGATGAAATCGAGAAGGCGCACCCGGATATCTACAACATCCTGCTCCAGGTCATGGACCATGGCCAGTTGACGGACGCGGTCGGCAAGAAGGTCGATTTCCGCAATGTCATCCTTATCATGACCACCAATGCCGGCGCGTCGGATAACCAGAAGAACTCGATCGGTTTCGGCCGTGAGAAGGTTTCAGGTGAAGACGAGCAGGCCATCAAGCGCCTGTTCACGCCGGAATTCCGCAACCGTCTTGATGCCATCGTCACCTTCAAGCAACTGAAGCCGGACGTGATTTCGCAGGTGGTCCAGAAGTTCATCCTGCAACTGGAAATGCAACTGGCCGACCGCCACATCTCGATCGAACTGACCGACGAGGCCGCCGCCTGGCTGGCCGAAAACGGCTACGACGAACTGTATGGCGCCCGTCCGCTGGCCCGCGTCATTCAGGAAAACATCAAGAAGCCGCTGGCCGACGAAATCCTCTTCGGCAAGCTGGTCAAGGGTGGTCATATCCTGGTGAAACTGGCCGATGGCAAGATCGCCTTCGATATCACGCCGTCGCAAAAAGGCGCCGACAAACCGGGGGCGAAAGCCGAGATAGTTGAGTAAGGGCAGGCAGGGGCACAGCCCCTGCACCCGGATCGTTGACGGCGTGTGTTGATGCGCTGGCGGCTAAATAACCAAAGCCCTTCGGTGCAAACCGGAGGGCTTTTTCTCTTATACCTCCCTGAATTTTGCCTTCAAATTCGGGGAGGGGGGCCGCCGCGTCCCTTGCGCGGTGGTGGTGGGGTTTCTTGCTTTCTTAAAGGATTGGGTAGTGCTGATTGCAGTTGTCGCTCGCTTCATCCGGCAGATAGAGCCTTCCGGCAAATTCAATAGGGCGCCAGGTCGAGGGCTTGAACTCGACCTTTAAATCTTCAAACTTCTGGCCTTCCTCAGCACAGGCTGCATGATTGGCAACTACGGTCCAGCGCCCTTGCTGTACCATCAGCAGGGTAGCCAAACGCCAGGTGCTGACATCCTTACGCACTTCTCGATCGAGAATCACCACGTCGTCGCTGCCGTCGTGATCTATGTCGGCGACCATGGCCATGCAGGCTTTCGGATTGTGGCTCGTAAAACAAGGCGGCAGACCCTGATATGCCGGTTTCATCCCTGTTTCACGCATTGGGGGCTCGGTCGCCCAGGGCAGGACGAGGGTGCGATCGGCGAGGGCGGTTGCCAGGGGGGCAGGGAGTGGCTTTGAAAACGGCGGCCGCGCGATATGTGTGAGGAGCGGTGCCATGGTGCGCGCCTGATCAAGGTTGCCAGCAGGAGACGGAATTGTATTCTCCCGAACCATGCAATCGCTATCGAAGAAATTGACAGCGTGGCCGTTTATCCACAACGTATCCAGGGGCTGGTCGGAAAAGATGATTTGTCCGTCTCCAGCGGTTACCTGTTCGTTCGGACAGAGGCGGAAGCGCGCAATACTTTCCCACCCGCTGCCCTTTGATTGAAAGATAGCCAGCTTGTGCCCGACGGCCGGTTTGATGTATTCCTCCCATTTGCCGATGGTCTGAACGTCAACAATAATCTCAGCTTGGCTATCGCTGGTCAGGTCTGCCATGTGCAGTACGCATTCTCCCGTAGCGGAGGTTTTTGGCGGCAGAAGACAGGGAAGGCGGTAACGCCATTTCTGCCAAAAGCTTTCCGGAATTTGCTGACCGGGTAACAAGTCCTGTAGCAGAGTCTTGCCATCGAGCGGCATTCGCAACTCATTAAACTGGGTTTCTTTCTTCTGTATGACCTCCCAAAAAAGATGTCCGCCGCCGATTCTGGATACATGGCCCGCTTCAAGCCATTGATCCTGAACAGCTACGGAAGCCTGGCGAATTTTATCTGTAGCGCCGTGTATTTCCAGATCTTGTAAGGCATCCAGTCCGGCTTTTCCGGAACGCAGTTTCAGATACCCCCAGTCAGCACGATTGAGAGGAATCAGACGCAGATTAATTCCCAGAACTTCTGCTGGTACGCAGATGGCCGCAATGCGTGCTCTCGGTACATAGTTGGCTAGAACGCCGTAGCCAACACTTAAGACAACAATTACAGCCAGTCCCCGAAGCATCCATTTCATATTATATCCCCCCGATTTTGCAGTATATTACCACAGGCTGATTACGACACCAGATGCGTATTAATTCACACCGAAGCCTCGCAATCGTAACCGCAGCACCTACATAAGCTCCAGCATTAGGAGCGCCGCATGATACCCTTTTCCATCCTTGACCTGTCGCAAATTTCCGATGGCAGCAGCATCAGCGATGCCCTGGCCAATTCGGCGAAAATGGCGCAGGCTGCGGAGGCGGAGGGCTATCATCGCTACTGGCTGGCCGAACACCACGGCATGCCCGGCATCGCTTCGGCGGCCACCGCCATCGTCATCGCCCATGTTGGGGCGGCGACCAAGACCATCCGCATTGGCTCCGGCGGCATCATGCTGCCCAACCATTCGCCGCTGGTGATCGCCGAACAGTTCGGCACGCTCGAAGCGCTCAATCCCGGCCGCGTCGATCTCGGCATCGGCCGCGCGCCGGGCACCGACATGATGACGGCGCGCGCCTTGCGCCGGAACATGGATGCCGGTGTCGAGAGTTTTCCAAACGATATCTTAGAGTTGCAGCATCTTCTTGGCGAACCGGAGGAAGGCCAGCGCATTCTGGCCGTTCCGGGCGCCAATAGCCATGTGCCGATCTGGCTGCTCGGTTCCTCCCTCTACAGCGCGCAACTGGCGGCGCAACTGGGCCTACCCTATGCCTTCGCCTCGCACTTCGCGCCGGAGCTGCTGTTCGATGCGCTCCAGCTCTATCGCCAGCATTTCCGGCCATCGGCGGTGCTCAACAAGCCGCACACCATGGTCGGCGTGATGGGCGTGGCGGCGGATAGCGATGCCGAGGCGGAATATCTCTATACCTCGATGCAGCAGTCCTTCGCCAACCTGCGCCGCAATGTGCGTGTGCCATTCCCGCGCCCCAGCTATGACGCCGTGGCCGATCTCAAGCCGGAAGAAGCGGCCATGATCGACCATATGCTGCGCTATGCCATGGTCGGCTCACTGGCCACGATCGAGAAGCGTCTGGGCAGCTTCCTGGAGCAGACGCAGGCGGATGAACTGATCATCTCCATGCCGATCCACGATATCGCTGCTCGCCTGAAATCGGTCGAGCTTTTCGCCGGCCTGCCGATGATGCGAAAGGCTTAGTCTGAGCCCTTCGCTCGAATGTCGCCAATTTCTCCGCGATACGTGTTGCCAATAGTCAAGTTGTCAAAAGACGGTCTGGCCACCCCAATCTGGCCAATTTTGAATGCAGCGGCGGTTTCATCGGACACATATCTTTCCGCCAATAAACGCCACCGGTTCTCCCTAATATAAATAGTAATATGACGGTTTTCGAGAAGTGCGAATTCATCAACACCGTCATGGTTTAAGTCAATCAATGCTGAGTAACATTTAATGCCACTGGAAGCGCAGTCAGGAAGTCTTTCATTATCGGAAAAAGATTGTGTTAGAAAATCGGCGGGTGGTGTTGTGCCCTTTGGGTAACTGACGATGAACTGTTTGGGATCGGGTGTGCGAGTTTCCAGAATGTCGCCTTCAAGAGGGGAATAACGATCCGTGTCCTTGAGTGCGAGGGCTTTGGCGGCTGCATTTTTGACAGTGGTATTGCCGCTCATGCTCAGACGCTTCAGTTCTTCCAACCCGTAGGTGCCGGTCTCGAAGCGCAGCACGCGCCAGTCGAATTTATCAGGTGTTACTTTTCCACTATCGACACGTGCGGCCTGTGAGGATGCGCTGAGGCGGTAAGGATCGGCAATCGGTGTCAGGACGCATAAACAGATCAGCGCCACGACAAAGGCCAAAGCAATATTGACTGGCGCCAGCAAGGCCAGCCAGTCTTTCGGCATAACGGCCGCCACAGCATATCCCACGCCGTAAAGCATTGCGATGGTGACTCCAACCAGCGCCAGGGTGCGTTCCGGTGTCAGGCCATACTGGTCGATCCGCAGCCACAGCGACCAGGCTGCCAATCCGGCGAAAACCAGCAACAACCCGCAAGCGATGAGCGCAGACCAGCGCAGCACGATATGCACCGACCGCTCTTCATTGCCCTGCTGATAAGCCGCATTGACCAGCAGGACCAGCGCCACGCAACCCGCCAGCAGGGAAGCCGTCGCGGCCTTGGTCTTCCATAACGGTTCCAGTCCGCTGAAACATAACGAGACGGCGAACAAAAGCCCGATCACGGTGATCACCGGCAGCAGCCATGACAGCACGCCCAGCACCAGGGCGCGGAAATTATGCATCAGCTTCGGCTGGACATCGCCGAGATTGACCGAGGCGGCGATGGCCAAACCCGTCACCGGCCACGCAAAATAGGCGTTCATCAGCAAATCCTTGAACCAGTGGAAGCCGATAAAGCCGAGCAGGCCCGCACCGAGAAACAGAATGGCCCAGAACAGGATCGTGAAGAGACCGCTCAAGACCAGTTGCACACCGCGCTTCCACGCTTCGTCGAAATAGAGGGCGTAGGGCGCGATCGGTTTTCCGGCCTGGTCGGCGCTGGAGACCAGTTCGTGGCTGATGAACAGGAACGGATAGATCAGGAAGGACAGGTTGAGAAAGAACGGATTGAAGTTGGCATCGAGGCTATGGGCGGCGCGGTTCCAGGCGATCAGGGCGATCAGGCCCAGCGCAATCACGCTCCAGATAGCGAGGCTGAGCCGCTTCATGGCGCCGGCGCCAGCCCAGATGATAAAGGCGCCCAAGATCAATGTGCTGGTCAGGACCTGCGCCCACAGCGGGATTTGTTTGCCTTCGAGGGCATCGAAACTCTTGATCAGCCAGGCAATGCCCAAGCCGAAAATCAGCCCGACCGCCAGACGGATAATCAGGGTTTCATTGGCTTTCAATGATTGAGTGTTCATCGCATTTCCCCCGTTTTCTTTTGAAGATAACATAAACCATGGTCGCAAACTATATAGCGAAGGGAAAGCCTCCCTCCTGTAACATATTGCAGCTATAACGGGTTGCCTCGATTGGTCTTACTGTTTATAGATTGTACCAGTCGGTTTGGGGAAATGTATGACTAATATTAAATTGAAGATCGTCCGCAGTTGTAATGTTGGTTTCATAGTCGCATTGGCGACTGCTTTTTCGCCTTTGTGCTCATATGCCCAGTCTGGCGGCGTAAGCGTAAATTATGAAGCCAAAGGTAACCTGGCGATTACGCATAAGCTTGCTTGCATGAGTTTAAGCGATATGAAGACGGACTATACGCCTGCGGACATATATCCTGCGTTTGCCGATTGCGTTTCGAAAGAACGTTATGACGATGCGACACAGCTTTTCATGTTGGCAGGTGCCTATGCAAAGTTTGATACTCTGCGCGTAACTGATCAGACGGCACACGAAGCTTCGACGGTTCTTGTCATTGAATCTCTTGCGAATATCGATGAGGCGAAGAAATTGGCATGGAGCGAAAACATCAGCCGTTTTGCAGAGGGGGATGAAAAACAGCATGCAGAGATTTGCGCACATATCCAACATGTAGGTGCTCCGACCTATTATCCCGGATATATGATTCAACATGGCATGAACGCGTTTTCACCTGCCCCTCCGGCACCATTGGTTGAGTCTTTCAATGCCAGCAAAGCGTGGGAAACAACACTAACTGCTTATTTGCAATGCGCAGCCTAAACCACTGAGTCGCTATATCCTGCCCATGGTGGTCTGGGCGTTGTAAATCTGCTGAATCGGCGCGTTGTCCGGATCGAGCGGCACCATCCGCCAGTTGTCGCCGTCCGCTTCGAAGCGCACCGGCGCGGCATTCGGGCTGGAATACATGTCGTTCAGGAACTTGCGCGTCACGGCGCGGAAGGGAATGCCGTGGAAGACGAACAGGCACTTGCCGCCAGCCGCCCGGTATTCGTTGATACAGGCATAGACGCGGCCGATCACCTCCGGCAAGGGCTCGGCATCCCACGGATAGTGCTTGCCGTCGACATCGGCCTGCGGGTTCATGTGTTCGCGCATGTCTTCGCGCTGCTGGTGGACCTCATCGATGGTCATGCCCTCGAACAGACCGAAATTACGCTCGATCAGCCGGTCATCTATCACCGGTTCAATACCTGCGGATGCACCGACGATCCGCGCCGTTTCCAGAGCACGGGAGAGAGGGCTTGCGATGATTTTCGTTATACCTTCACCGGCCAGTATCCGTGCCGCCACATTGGCCTGCGCCCGGCCGGTTTCGTTCAGTGGGATATCGGTCGAGCCCTGGAGGCGCATCTGCACGTTCCAGTCGGTCTGGCCATGGCGAAGGACGTAGAAGGTCATTACAGTTTTGCTTTAATCTGGGCGGCCAGGTCATTCAATTCGTTGAAATCTGCCATTTCGCCGCTGCCATGACGCCGCGGCGGGCTGTCTGCCCAGACGGGCATGATATGGAAGTGGATATGGAAAACCGTCTGGCCCGCTGGCTCGCCGTTGAACTGCATCAGGCGGATGCCATCGGGCGCCAGGGCATCACGGACGGCGCGGCCGATCTTCTGAGTGTGGGCAATCAGGTTTTGCAGATCATCCGGTGCTATATCGAACAGGTTGCACGCCTTCACCTTGGGAATGACCAGGGTATGCCCCTTCGATTGCGGGAAGGCGTCCATAAAGCTCAAAATCCGCGCATCCTCATAGACCTTGGCCGATGGGATTTCGCCGCTCAGGATCTTGGCGAAGATGTTTTTCGGATCGTATTGCATCTGGAGGCTCATGGCTGACCTGTGATTTGTACCGATTCCGAGCTTAAAGGACTATGATAACAAGGTGAAGAGGGGTAATACCCCAACCATGTTGAATATCGTTCTCGTCATGCTGGGCGGTGCCTTTGGGGCGGCCTGCCGTTATCTGCTGGGTCGCGCCTCCGCCGGTTGGTGGACCGGTGAGGGCTGGCCGCTCAACCAGTGGCCGGTCAGTACGTTTCTGGCCAATATCATCGGCGGCCTGCTGATGGGGCTCCTGATGGGGCTTTTGCTGGGACCGCTCAAGGGCATGTTCGATACCGAACGCGCCCGCCTGCTGCTGGGTGTCGGCGTTCTTGGCGGCTTCACCACCTTCTCCTCGTTTTCGCTGGAAACGGTACAGATGCTGGAGCGCCGCGCCTATGGCCTGGCCGCGAGCTATGTCTCGCTGTCGGTCATCCTGTCCATCGCCGCCGTGATGGCCGGCCTGTTCCTGATACGGAAGTTCTCATGAGTAAAGACGTCAAGACCCTCTACATTACCGATGGCGAGGACGGCATCCGCGTCGACCGCTTCTTCAAACGCCGGTGGCCGCATATCAACCATGTACAGCTCAACAAGCTGCTGCGTTCCGGCCAGGTGCGCGTCGATGGCGGTCGGGTGAAGGCCGATACGCGCCTCGCCACCGGCCAGACCATCCGCGTCCCGCCGCTGCCGGAGGCGCCCGATGTCGACCAGCAAAAGCGCGAGCGCGCCATGCTGTCGCCACAGGAAATCCGCTTCGCTCATTCGCTGGTGCTCTATGAAGATGAGGACGTCATTGCCCTCAACAAGCCCTCTGGCCTGGCCGTGCAGGGCGGCACCAAGACTAAGAACCATATCGACCGCCTGCTGTCGGCCTGGGGCGAGGGGCTGGAACGTCCGCGCCTGGTCCACCGCCTCGACCGCGATACCTCCGGCGTGTTGCTGCTGGGCAAGAGCCCGCAGGCCGCTGCGCGCCTGTCCGGTGCCTTCGCGAAGCGCCGTGCCAACAAGACCTACTGGGCGCTGGTCGTCGGCAATCCCAAGCCGGAAGATGGCTATATCGATACGCCGCTGGTCAAGAAGGGCTTTCATGACCGCGAGATCGTTCAGCCGGCCGAACCGAACGAGCCGGGCGCTGAGGTGGCCGAGACGGAATATGTCACCATTTCCCGCGCCGGTCCGCGCGTCGCCTGGATGGCCCTGCGTCCGCATACCGGCCGTACCCACCAGTTGCGCGCCCATATGCAGGCCATCGGCCATTCGATCCTCGGCGATCCGAAATACGGAAGCGAGGAGAGCCAGTCGCTGTCGGCCGGCCTGCAACTGCAACTGCATCACCGTCGTATCGAGCTGCCGCACCCGACCAATGGTACGCTGATCGTCGAGGCGCCGCTCGATCCGGTCATCCAGGCCGGTTTCGACCGCTTCGGCTTCGATGAGCACGAGGCCGAGACCGATCCGTTTGCCAAGCAGAAAAAGAAGAAAAGATGAGCTTGCGTCTCGCCGTATTCGATGTTGACGGCACATTGATCGATAGCCGCTCAAGCATCTTCCGGGCAGCGGTCGAGGCTGCCCATGCGAGCAATATTGATCCGCCGACCTATGACCAAGTGCGCGCCATTGTCGGTGTGTCGCTGTTCGACGCCCTGGCGATGATGCGTCCCGATCTCGATAACGAAACCATCGCCGCCTATACGCATGAATTCCAGCAGGCATTCCTGCGCTTCCACGCCGATCCGGATTTCAGCGAAGACCTCTATCTCGACGCCGAGGAGACCCTGCGCGCGCTGAAGGCCGAGGGCTGGCTGATCGGCATGGCCACCGGCAATTCGCGCCGCGGTGTCACCCGGACCGTGGCCAAGCACGGCTGGGACGATCTGTTCGATGTCACCTTCTGCGCCGATGACGGCCCTTCCAAGCCGCACCCGCATATGCTTCAGCGCAATCTCGATGCCCTCGGCGTAGCGACGCACGAAGCGGTGATGATCGGCGACGCCAGCCATGATATGAAGATGGCCCGCAGCGCCTGCGTCCGGGCGGTCGGCGTTTCCTGGGGCTTCCATACGGTCGAGGAACTGCAACTGGCCGGCGCCCACGATATTGTCCATGATTTTACCGAGCTGAAGGCGCTGCTGAATGACTTCAATCCGGAAGTTCTGCCTGAAGCAAAACGCGCAAGTTACTGATATGACCTACAAAGCTGAAGCGCCCGACAAGAAATCCGACAGCCTGGGCTTCCGCCCCAAACGTTTCTGGGGTGGCACAGCCACCTCTGAAGTTAAGGATGGGTTCGCCGTCACCCTCGATGGCCGGCCGGTCAAGACGCCCAAGGGCAATGTCATGGTCCTGCCCAATGCCGCCCTGGCATCGCTGGTAGAGGCCGAGTGGGCGTCGGTGGGCGAATACGTCGATTACGAAGCCATGCCGCTGACTCGCCTGGGCTTTGCCAGCGTCGACCGCATGGGCGAGGTGCTGGACGAGACCCTGGCCGAGGTGACGCGCTATTCCGAAACCGACCTGTTGTGCTATCCGTCTGAATATCCGGCCGCCTTGCAGGCGCGCGAAGCTGAAGCCTGGATGCCGGTGCTGGTCTGGGCCGATGCGGCGCTCGATCTCCAGTTCCACCAGAACCAGAGCATCATCCACCAGCCTCAGCCGAAGGAAACCATCCGGCGGATTCAATCATTGATCGCCAATGCCACGTCTTACGAGCAGGCAGGGATCATGCTGGCCATACCACTGCTGGGTTCGGTGGTGCTGGCCATTGCCCTGTGGCGCGGACATCTGACCGGCGATGCGGCGTATCAATCCTCACGCATCGGCGAGGATTTTCAGTCGGAGACCTGGGGCGCCGATGCCGAAGCCGCCAAACGCGCCGCTGGTATGAAGGCGCAGGCCCAAAGCCTCGATATCTGGTTCAGGGCACTGGTCTAATTCTCCTCCCCTGCGAAGCAGGGGGAGGTGGCGCGGCTTGTCCGCGACGGAGGGGGCTCTTCAGATCAATCCGGCCTGTTTTCGCTTTTTATCCAACTGGCCCGTCAGCCACAGAAAGAACATGTGGTAATCGCCAGCGAAGGACCACAGCGGATATTTGAAGGTGGCCGGACGATTGTGCTCGATAAAGAAATGCCCGATCCAGGCGGAAGCGTAGCCCGCCACCAGTCCGGCCGGAATCCATAGCGGATTGCGCGTGGCAATCGTCAGGATCAGGGCGAGGATGCCGAAGGTCGAGCCGAGATAATGCACGGCGCGTGTCGCCGGCTTGCTGTGCTCGCTCAGGTAAAAGTCGAAGAAGGCGGAATAGGTTTTGTAACGCTCGGCCATTGGTTTCGTTCCTTTGACGCATAATAGCACATCAGCCACCTTTCTTGAACGGCGAAGCCTCTTCCACCAGAAACAGCATTTGTTCCGCTACGGCCT
Organism: Asticcacaulis taihuensis; assembly: GCF_900100255.1. GTDB lineage: Bacteria > Pseudomonadota > Alphaproteobacteria > Caulobacterales > Caulobacteraceae > Asticcacaulis > Asticcacaulis taihuensis. Next base: position 313,605 of record NZ_FMTS01000003.1, read on the forward strand.
CGCGTTCACGCACCAAATAGGCTTCCACCGGCGCGCGCAGGCGCTTGTCGCGGATATAGTGCGCCGAATAGACCGGGTTGGGCAGGTAACCGCGCGACAACTTGTGTTCGCCTTGCGTGCCGGCCTCGACGCGCTTCAGCCCCCGCGCAATGGCGAAATCGATGGCCTGATAGTAACAGACCTCGAAATGCAGGAAGGGCACATCGACCAGCGCGCCCCATTGCCGGCCATAGAGCGTATCCCCGCCGATAAAGTTGATCGCTCCCGCCACGGCTTCAGAGCCTTCATAGGCAAAGACCAGCGCCATCTGGTCCCGCATGGTCTCGCGGATACGGCTGAAGAACGCCCGCGTCAGATAGGGGCGGCCGGTACCCCATTTGCGGTCATAGGTATTCTCGATAAAGCCGTAGAGCTGGTCGAGATGAGCCTCGGTAATCTCAGCGCCGACGATCCATTTCAGATCAACAATTGACTGCACGTCACGCCGCTCACGCCGGATGACCTTGCGACGATTGGAGGATAGGGCGGCCAGGAAGTCATCGAAGGATTTATAGCCCGCATTGTCCCACCAGAATTGCTGGTCCCGACGTTGCAGCAGGCCCATCTCGCCCATCAACTGCCATTCGTCCTCGCGCGGGAATGTGATATGCAGCGAGGACAGCTTGTTACTGTCGCACAGCGAAATCGCCGCCTGCGCCAGGGCCTGCCGCACCTGTGGATCGGGCGAGAGCAGGCGGGCGCCCGTCACCGGCGTGAAGGGAATGGCGGCCTGCAATTTGGGATAATAGCTGCCACCGGCCTGTTCATAGGCCTGCGCCCAGGACTGGTCGAAGACATATTCGCCCATCGAATGGTATTTGACATAGAGCGGCATCACGCCCTGGATGACGCCGGTGTCGTCGCTCAGGCTTAAATGTACCGGCTGCCACCCGCTGGCCTGATTTACACAGCCCGTGATCTCAAGCGCTTCGAGATAAGCGAAGGATGTGAAAGGGTTATCGTCGTCCCTTAAAGCATTCCATGCACTTTCGCCGATCTCTGCGATACGGTTGTGAACTTTAAGCGTGAGGGCGGTCATGACGGCTATATGGGCATCCCTTGTAAAATAGCCATCACGCGCAACCTAACGGCGGTCCATCACCTCGATAAAGGCGTCGATCTCGACGGCGAAGCCGAGCGGAATCTTGTACATGCCGACCGCCGAGCGGGCGTGCTTGCCGGCGTCACCAAGCGCCGCCACCATCAGGTCGGAACAGCCATTGATGACCTGCGGGATATTGTAGAATTCCGGCCCGGCCTGGACGAAGGCATTGAGCTTGATCACCCGCACGACATTGTCGAGGTCGCCGCCGGCGGCCGCCTTCATCTGGGCCAGGAGGTTGATGGCGCACAGGCGGGCCGCTTCCACGCCCTGTTCCACCGTCACATCGACGCCGACCGTGCCCTTGATGCCGCCATTGGCGTCATTGGAGAGCTGGCCGGAGATGTGGACGTGATTCCCGGTGCGGACGAACGGCACGTAGTTGGCGACGGGCGCGGTGGGGACGGGCAGGGTAAGCCCTAAAGCGCGCAGACGGTCTTCACATTTCGACATGAGGGAAAATCCTGAAATTATAACGGGTTTGCGCCTGATGGTGGCACTGGCTGGCCACCGTTATAGCCGATTTGCAATCGCTTCGGCCACCCCCATCTTTACCTTTTGTTACCTTCCCCTTCACCGGAGCTTAAGAGAGTCCGTGTAGGTTGACGCTAGCAAAAGCCGGGCACGCACAGCGACCGATTCGGCGGGAATACGTGATGGGTACGGGGTCAGAGAGCTGACATGTTTGAAGGTTTGGGTATGAATCAAAAGAAAGTTCTCATCGTTGAGGACAACGAACTCAACATGAAACTGTTTCACGACCTGCTCGACGCGCAGGGCTACGAAACCTTCCAGACGGGCGAGGGCCTGTCCGCGCTTACGCTTGCCCGCCAGCATCGCCCGGACCTGATTCTGATGGATATCCAGTTGCCGGAAATTTCCGGTCTGGAAGTCACCAAATGGCTGAAGGAAGACGACGAGCTGTCGCATATTCCGGTAGTGGCGGTGACCGCCTTCGCCATGAAGGGCGACGAGGAACGCATCCGTGAAGGCGGTTGCGAAGCCTATATTTCCAAGCCGATTTCCGTCACCCATTTCCTTGATACGGTTCGCCGTTACCTGGGCTAGGGGGCGCCGATGACCGCCCGCGTTCTGATCGTTGACGATATCGCCGCCAATGTGCGTCTGCTCCAGGCCAAGCTGGAGGCCGAGTATTACGAGACCCTGACGGCGCCCAACGGCCGCATCGCCATTGAAATGGCGATCGAAGACCAGCCGGATATCATCCTGCTCGATGTCATGATGCCGGAAATCGACGGCTATGAGGTCTGCCGCCAGCTTAAAGAACATGCTGAAACCCGCCATATCCCCATCATCCTGATCACGGCGCTCGATGGCCGCGAGGATCGCCTGTCCGGGCTTGAGGCGGGGGCGGACGATTTCCTGACCAAGCCGGTCGATGACGTGGTGCTGATGGCGCGTTTGCGGGCCCTGGTGCGCCTGAAACAGATGGTCGATGACCTGCGCGCGCGGGAATCGTCCTCACGCCGTGCCGGCCTGACCGATCAGGCGGTGTATGACCGGCAGATTTCGGCCACCGGCAATGTGCTGATCCTCGATGACAATGCGCGTCAGGCCGAGCGCCTGATGATGCAACTGGGCGAAGACCACCGCTGCGCCTACGAAACCGATCCCGAAAAGGCGCTGAAGATTGCGGCCGGCCGCGTCGATCTCGTTGTCCTCAACCTGACGGCCAAGGCGTTCGATGCCCTGCGCTGGGTGGCGCACCTGCGCACCCATGAGGCCACGCGCCAGCGGCCAGTGTTGGCCATCATCAATGCCGATGAGCGAAAAGTCATGCTCAAGGCGCTGGAACTGGGCGTTAATGACGTGGTGCCGCGCCCGGTCGATATGTTGGAACTGCGCGCCCGCGCCCGCACTCAGATCAAACGCAAGCGCTATGGTGATTTCCTGCGCAATACGCTGGATCGCTCGCTGGAACTGGCGATCACCGATCCGCTCACCCACCTCAACAACCGCCGTTTCCTCGATCACCATCTCAACCTCGCCATGGCGCGCCATAATCGCGGCGCGGCCGAGGACGTGGTGTCGGTGCTGATGCTCGATATCGACCACTTCAAGCGCGTCAACGACACCTATGGCCATGATGCCGGCGATGAGGTGATCCGCGAATTCGCCCGCCGTCTCAGCCTCAATGTCCGCGCTATCGATATGCCGTGCCGGTTTGGTGGCGAGGAATTTGTTGTGCTGATGCCGGGCACGGACCAGGCCGATGCCCTGCATATCGCTGAACGCGTCCGCTCGCAGGTGGCCGATACGCCGTTTGCTCTGGCGGATGGCCACCTGCTTGATGTCACGGTATCAGTCGGCGTCGCCACCTCGCGCGGCGTGGGGGATTCGCCCGAAAGCCTGCTCAAGCGGGCGGATGAGGGGGTCTACGAGGCCAAGCAGTCCGGCCGTAACCGCGTGATTGTCAGGGCAGCGGCTTAACTTTTAGAGATAGTGACGGGGCTAAGGTCTGCGCCTGACTATTACGCAGACGGTGCCCAAGACCCTGGGCGCGGTCAGCATTACCCTCTGGTGCCCCTTGTGGGGTGTCCTTCCCCCCGTCGAGGCTAGTGTAGCTACAACACTTAAGTTTGGCAATTGGACTGCAATTCTCAAACCCCAGACGCAAAAAAGCCGCGCCGAGTATAGGGGGAACTCTGGGCGCGGCTTCCTTAAAAGCCCTCCGGCGGGGGGATGCCGAAGGACAAACGTTCAGAGGCTTAGATTACTTAATCTTGCCTTCTTTGAATTCGACGTGCTTGCGCACGACCGGATCGTACTTTTTCAGCACCATCTTTTCGGTCTTCGTGCGGGCGTTCTTCTTCGTCACGTAGAAGAAGCCGGTGTCCGCCGTCGAGTTCAGGCGGATCTTGATGGAGGCTGGCTTTGCCATGACTTAAAGTCCTTAAGGTTCGGGTGCGGACCAAAAACATCTGTCATGGAACGCAAATAAACGAGAGGGGCGGAAAATACTCACAGAACGTCATAAGTCAATGGACAAATGAAGCTAACAGGCGTTTTTTCGCAGTCAGACCGGCATAGACGCATTTTTGCCGTGAAGGTCAAGCTATCTGCGCGCATCTTTGCTGTTTTCGGGACAAATCCATGAAACGACTTCTCGCCGCCGGTCTTGTTATCTCCGGACTGATTCTGGCTATGCCGGCTTTCGCCGCCGACAAGCCGACCGGCTATCAGTCCCCAGTGCCCCTCAGCCTGAGCGCGGCGGCGGGCGAGAGCAATACGGCGAAGTCCGATCCGCTGACCGATGTCACCCGTGTCGATCTGGTCGTGCGCCTGAAATGCGCCGATGACAATTGCGCCACGGCGGCGTTCGGCCTCTCCATCGATGACGAGGCGGGGGAGGCAGCGGCCCTGACCTTTACCGCCACCGAGGACGGCAAGCTTCAGGCCGGGGTCACCAAGGTTGGCGGCACGGGCGAGGAGGCGGTGCAGGGCTATAAGATGTCGCCCAAGCCGGGTGATGATTTCGACCTGCGTATCCACTGGACCAACGGCAATCGCGTCACCTTCGATCTTTATGGTAAGAACCCGGTCACCGGACTGGAAGCCATGGAGAGTCACGACATACAGCTTGATGCCGGCATCAAACAGCTCTCCATGCGCGCGTCGGGCGGTGATCTGACCCTGGAAAAGCAGAGCTATACGTTCCGGTAAAACGACTCTCTGCGAAGCGGAAATGGTCCACTCCACTCTCCGGCGATAGCGGTAGCGTGTGATGATCCTGAACATCTGTGTAATCTGTGGATCAAAAAACGGACTACCACGCGCGCTCCGACGACCGCAGGAAGGGTATCCACAGATGACACAGATGTTCTTTCCGGTCTCATGCTACCGCTATCGCCGGAGACGAGTTTCAGGCGAGAGAAGATATATCCGCAGATTACGCAGATTGCGCAGATTTTTCAGTGTCTTAAGGTGTAACCTATGGAACTGCGCGAGGCGCCTTCGGCGTAAGGAATCCGGCCAGTTGCATGTGAAGCACTGAAAAATCTGCGCAATCTGCGTAATCTGCGGATAGCCCTACCGATTCTTCTTTTTCTTCATGTTCTTGACGCCATGCTTCGGGCCGCCGGACTTCATCGTTTTGTCGCGGAAGCCGGCCTTCTGAGGGCCTTTCCCGCGCGTCTGATAGCCTGGTCCCCGGCCACGCACGCCCAGGCGCGGTTTCGGCGCATTTGGATCGGCCGCTTCCGGTTCGCTCAGCATTTTGAAAACCAGCCCACCGGTAATCGGCATGGCCTCGATCAGTTCCACCTCGATCTGCCGGCCCAGGCGCCAGCGTTCGCCACTGCGCTCGCCGATCAGGGCGTGCTGCACATCGTCATGGACGAAATAGTCGTTACCCAGAGATGACACGGGGATGATCCCGTCGGCGCCAGTATCGGTCAGTTTCACGAACAGGCCAAAGCGCGTCACCCCGACGATACGGCCGGCGAAGGTGGCGCCTACCTTGTCATGCAGGAAGGCGGCCACATAGCGCTCTATGGCCTCGCGCTCGGCCTGCATGGAGCGGCGCTCGGTGGCGGTGATGTGCTCGGCGGTATCGGAGAGGGTCTTGATCTCGTAGTCGGTCATGCCGTCATCGCCCAGTTTCAGCGCTCGGATCAGGCCGCGATGCACGATCAGGTCGGCATAGCGGCGGATCGGCGAGGTGAAGTGGGCGTAGTTGTCGAGATTGAGCCCGAAGTGGCCGTAGTTTTCCGGCGAATAGTGCGCCTGCATCTGGGTGCGCAGAACGACCTCGTTGATGATCTCGGCGTGCGGTCCGTCCTTCTGGCTGTCGAGTAGGGCGTTGAAGCGCTCCGTGCGTGGCGGCTCGCCCTTGTTCCAGGGCAGACCGATAGTTTGCAGGAAATCGGCCAGGTTGCCGACCTTTTCCAGCGAAGGCGTTTCGTGGACGCGGTAGACCAGCGGCGTTTTGTGTTTTTGCAGTTCCTCGGCCGCCGAAACATTGGCCTGGATCATCATTTCCTCGATCAACTGCATGGCGTCGAGCGAGACGCGCTGTTCGATGGAAATGACATTGCCGTCGGCGTCGAGCTTTACACGGCGCTCCGGCGAGGTGATGTGCAGGGGCTGGCGGATATTGCGACCGCGCGTCAGGCAGGCATGGGCGGCCCACAATGGCTTCAACAGGGCATCCAGGATCGGCCCGGTCTTGTCGTCCGGATTGCCGTCGATGGCGGCCTGCGCCTGTTCATAGGAAAGCTTGGCGGCCGAACGCATCAGGCCGCGCAAGAACTTGTGGCTGATCTTCTTGCCGGCGGCATTGAAGACCATGCGCACGGCAAGCGTGGCGCGGTTCTCGCCTTCCTGTAGCGAGCACAGGCCAGAAGAGAGGACGTGCGGCAGCATGGGCTCGACGCGGTCGGGGAAATAGGTCGAATTGCCCTTGTCGCGGGCATCGCGGTCGAGCGACGAACCGGAGGTGACGTAGGAGGCGACGTCGGCAATGGCCACCCAGACGACATGACCGTCCGGATTGGCGGGATCGTCGTCGGCGTGGGCATAAACGGCGTCGTCATGGTCCTTGGCATCCACGGGGTCAATGGTGACAAAGGGCAGGTCGCGCAGGTCGGTGCGCTTGCCAAGCGTCGGCGGTTCGGCGGTTTTCGCCTCGTCCTCGGTGATGGACTGGAAGCCGATGGGCAGGCCGTGGCTGTGGATGGCCATGACCGAGGCGATTTTCGGACTATCCTCCTTGCCGATGACCTCCAGCACGCGCGCGGGCTTCGGGCCATATTTGTGGACGCCGCCGACCGGCGCGGCGATCACCACGTCGCCATCTTCCAGCGTGTCGAGATTGCCGCCGGTCAGGGTGAAGCTAGACTTTTCCTTGCGATTGACCGATTCTAGGCGGTATTCCTTTGGCCCCTTGCGTGACCGGCCGATGCGCACCACCCCGACCAGCTTGGGCGCGCCCTGGTCGAGCACCTTGATCAGGTGGGCCACCCAGCCATCCGAGGTCTGCTCGAAGCGGACATAGATGCGGTCGCCCATGGCCGGCGGCGTCTGGGCGGCCGACGGCTTAAGGGGCGCCAGTCGGGCCAGCGGTGACGGGTTCTTGGGGTCAGTCTTGCCCCAGCGTACCCACAGTTCGCCATCGATATCGCGCTCGACCACTTCGCAGACGCCGGTATCGGGCAGGGCGCCCAGGGCACCGAACGATTTGCGGCCGCTTTTGTGCAGGCGGCCTTCCTCGCTGAGTGCCTTCAGGCGCTGCCGCAGGGCCCGCCGATCATCGCCCTTGAGACCGAACTGTTTGGCCAGATCGCCGACATTGATCTCAGTTGAAGCTGCCAGGGCGTCAAGCAGGGTCTGGTCGTCAGGCAGGCCCTTGGAGGGCCGGAATACGACAGGTTTTTGCGGATGAGGGGCTTTGGCGGCGCGTGGAATGCGGGGGAGCTTTGTCATTGCCTCTAATGTAAGCGAGACTCAAACGGGACACCATCCCCCGTAAAAGATTTAACTATAGGCCGGCGGCGGCTGGTCGGGCGGCAACTGCATCAGGGTGAACCAGTACTGTTCGATGCGTGTTACGATATCGTCATAGGTGTCGGCATCCAGCGGCTTGGTGATGTAACCATTGGCATGATGGTCGTAGCTGTCGGTAATATCCATGTCGGCGCTGGAACTCGACAGCACGATCACGGGGATACGCTTGAACGACGGATCTTCTTTGACGGTTTGCAGGAAATCCTGGCCGTGCATGTGCGGCAGGTTGAGGTCGAGCAGGATCAGGTCGGGCCGGGCGGCCTCGGCGTGTTCGCCTTCGCGGCGCAGGATACTCAGACCCTTTTCGCCGGTCTCCGCCACCAGGATGTCGCTGGCCAGGTTGGCGCGTTTGAAGGCCCGCCGGGTGAGCACGGCATCACCGCGGTTATCCTCGACAAGCAATACCTGTGCAGTGCGCGCCCTGTCTGCGATCCGGCTCATGCGACTCTGTCCTCCCCAGTCCAGTTTGGCCGAAGGTGTCCGATTTTCGACAGGCCCGCAAGCGGTAATCCATTAACCTTGTGCATTCAAAATCAGGACTTACCCTCAAAGAGCGCTTCGGCGTAAACCTGTTTTTTAAGCGCAAGGCTTGCGTTCATGTTATGAAGGCGTGGGAAGAGGCGGACTTGATGCCGGGGAAGACATTGGGCGACATCCATCATACCATGGGCACCTTCATGCCGCACGGCGCCGGTTTCCTGTGGCAGCCGGGCATATTGTGGCTGCATGTGCTGTCCGACCTCGGCATCGGGCTTTCCGCCTTCGGGTTGGGCTGGGCGCTTTTATATATCCGCACGAAGCGCCGCGACCTGTCGATGCGCAACCTTTACATGATCTTCGCGGTCCTGAGCGGATTGGCGGGGGTGCTGGCGCTCAGTGATATCTGGCTGATCTGGCACACCGATTACCTGGCCTCGGGCCTGTTCCGGCTCATCTATGCCGGCATTTCGCTGTGGTGCCTGGTGGCGGTTCTGCTCACCGTGCCGCGCGCCCTGACCCAGCCCAGCCCGCAGCAGCTTTCCCAGGCCAATGAGGCCCTGGAAAGCCTCTACCGACAGACCGAGGAAGCCAGCCGGGCGGTGATCGACAATGTGCTGGACGGCGTCATCACCATTGACGAACACGACCGCATCCACAGCTTCAATGCCGCCTGCGAGGATATGTTCGGTTATCAGGCCAGTGAAGTGATCGGCCGGCCCATTTCGCTGCTGATGCCGGACCCGACCTATACCGAGCACGACCGTTATGTCAGCGAATATCTGCCGATCGATGCCGGCGCGCGGGCCGTACAGGCAAGGCGCAAGGACGGTACGGCCTTTTCCGCCGACCTTTCGGTCAGCGCCTTCGAGGTTGACGGCAAGCCGCACTATACCGGCATCATCCGCGATATTACCAAGGCCAAGCAGGCCGAGGCGGCGCGGCAGAAACTGCTGAAACGCCTGACCGATTCCAATACCGAGCTGGAGCGCTTCGCCTATGTCGCCTCGCACGACATGCAGGAGCCGCTGCGCATGGTGCTCAATTTCAGCCAGATCATCGCCCATGACTATGCCGACAAGCTGGATGACGACGGCCGCGAATACCTGAAGATCATCGGCGATTCGGCAGGGCGTATGCGCGACATGGTCCAGGACCTGCTCGAATATGCCCGGCTCGACAAGGATAGCGGACGCTACGATAAGGTCGACCTGCGCGTTGAACTGGCCCATGTGCTGGAGAATTTGCGCACCCTGACGAAGGAAAGCCAGGCGGTCATCACCTATGACCCGCTGCCTGTCATTTGTGGCAATGGCGTGCAACTGATGCGCCTGATGCAGAACCTGATCGCCAACGCCATCAAATACCAGAAACCGCGGCGGCTGCCGGTCGTTCATGTCGGCTGCGAGGACGATGGCGATTACTGGCGGATATCCGTGCGGGACAACGGCATGGGCATAGAAGACGCCTTTATCGATCAGATATTCGAGCCTTTCCGACGGCTGCATAGCTGGGAAGGCATTCAGGGCTCCGGCCTGGGCCTGTCGGTGTGCCGGAAGATCGTTGAAAGCCATGGCGGCCGCATCTGGGCGGTTTCCGAGCCGGATACAGGCAGTACCTTCTTTTTCACCATTCCGAAAAATCCGAAATCCGAGTAAGCTGCGCATCTGGGAGATAGACGATGGCCAATCTGCTTATTCGGGAAGGGCGTCCGGCCGAGATCATGCTGGTCGAGGACAATCGCGGCGATGCTCTGCTGGCGGCGCGCGCCTTTCGCCAGGCCGAGATCGAGAACAATCTGACCGTGGCCGAAACCGGTGAGAAGGCCCTGGCCATGCTTAGGCGAGAAGGGGAATATGCCGGCCTCCGCCTGCCGGACATCATCCTGCTCGATCTCAACCTGCCGATGATGAGCGGCAAGGATGTGCTGGCGGAGATCAAGACCGACGACGTGCTGCGCCATATCCCGGTGATCATTCTCTCCAGTTCATCGGCGCCGCCGGATATTGCCGGGAGCTACGGCCTTCACGCCAATGCCTATATCGTCAAGCCATTCAATCTGGAAAACTTCAGCGATGTGGTGCGGTCGATCGAGCAGTTCTTCTTTGTGCTGGCCGTGCTGCCTTCGCCGGAATAGGCTCAGGCCAGAATATTGATCTGTGCGCCCGGTCCGGCCGCCGAGATTGAGGGTGCTGGTGCGCCGCCCTGTGATGGCTCGATACCTGACAGTCCGCCGCCGAAATGAAAGGCCGTCTCGGTCTTGACGGTCGGGTCCGTTTTCGCATTGACGCCGTAAGGGCCGGACTTCGGATGCGCCGGGTCGATATGCTTTCTGGCGTAGTCAACGTCCGTGCAGTTCTTGCAACTATAGCCATTGACCGTCACCGGGTGAGGGTAATCTCCGCTGATCGCCATTCTGTTCGCTCCGAGATCCGATCGTTGTAATACGCCGGAGGTATCGAAAGGGTTACAGTGTTATTTCGATATCAGTGATGCGGCGATATTTATGGTCAGCGCCAGGACGGTGGCATTGAACAGATAGGCCGAAACACAGTGGATCAGGCCGATACGCCGCATGTCGGTGGTGGCGAAATCGACATCCGCTGTCTGGCCGGACGTGCCGATCACGAAGGCGAAATAGAGAAAGTCCATATAGTGCGGAGCATCCGTACCTGGAAATATCAGGCCGGCCTTGCCTTTATTGCGCGGCAGTTCGGCATAATAGCCGTGCGCGTAGTGGAAGGTGAAGGCGAGGTGGATATAGGTCCATGAACTGACAAGGGTCAGGCCGGAGAGGGCGATATGCCACGCCTTGACCGGATTGCTGACGGTCTGCGTGGTGGCCAGTTCGCCGACGATGGCGACGAAGCTCAATATGACCGCCAGGATCGAGACCAGCAGAATCACCCCTTCGCCGTCGTCGTAAAGGTGGGCGTGGCTTTTCAGGGTCTCATGGTTCGCCGTCATCATGGCGTGCAGCGAGATGAGGATATAAAATACGGCAAAGCTGTTCCAGGCGATCAGGGAGGCCGTGATGCCGTTCAGCGGCGTCAGAAACAGGCAGCCGGCCAGTACGGCAAGCCCCATGGCGACCGACAGGAGCAATTGCGGCTTGTGGCGCAGATAGCGGATGACATGAAGATCGAAGAAGCCGGTTTTTGCGGGTGTCATGAGACTCTAAGCACTTGTCAGTTGGCCGGCCTATGTTAGGCTCTCCGATCCGGCGTTTGTCAATTTTACCTTTCCGGGGAGGAACAGGGTCCGTTCATGGCGATCAGTTTTCAGCATGGTATCGATTTGCCGCAATCCCCGCATCAGGTGTTTACGCTTCTGGCCGATTATTCAAAAGTGCCGCTCTGGCTCAAGCGTTGCGAAGGGGTGGCCAAGCAGGGTTCGGGCCCCAACAAGGTGGGCGACAAGCTGCGTTACGCCTATTGCGAGGGCGGTCGCCACGGCCTGATGGATGGCGTGATCACCGCCTATGAAGAAGACCGCCATATGGCCTATCGCTATTATGATAAGATGATGCAGGTCATTGTCGAATTCCGCATGGAGCCCAATGGCGAAGGCACGCGCCTGACGCACCATATCGACATCACCCCGCATTCGTTCATGGCCAAGCTGATGTCGCCGATGTTCAAAATGAAGCTGCCGAAACAGACCATCCAGACCATGGAAAACATCCGCGCCCTGCTGGCGAAGGAAGCGGCTTAGAAGGTTTATATCTCACGCCGACGGGTTATAGATGCAGCAGGCACCGGTGATAGCGGTAGCGTGAGATGATCCGGGACATCTGTGTAATCTGTGGATAGCCATTCTGTCAGCGGCAGGGCGCGCAAAAAGTCTTGTTTTTTAATCCACAGACGACTCAGATATTGAGGATAACCGCATGCTACCGCTATCGCCGGAAGAGCGGCAGCCAACATTAAAATTCGGCAATGTTTTCGCCCCGGCGCTCGACAAGTCGGCCAAAGGGGTCTTTAACACGTACCAATCGTAACAAACGACACAGGTTGGTCCATGTTCCTCAAATCCAAATTCACGGCTGTGCTGCTGGCCGGTTCGGTTTCGCTGGCTGCACTGGCGGGAGTCGCGCTTCCCGGCGTTTCTTTGGCCGCCCCCCTGACCTACAGCGAGATGATCAAGCTGGACCGGATCAACAGTTTCAAGCTCGATCCGACCGGCCGCTACGCCGTGCTCAGTATTCGCGTCACCGATATGGACAAGAACAAGGGCGTCAATTCGATCTGGCTGAAGGACTTGAGCCAGCCTGCCAAGCCGGAAATCAAGCTGGCGGTTTCCGAAGGCGGCGCCTCCAATGCCCAGTTCGGACCGGATGGCGCCATCTACTTCATCTCCGGTCGCGGCGAGGGCGGCACGGACCAGGTATGGAAGACCGACCTGACCGGTGCCACCGCCACCCAGGTCACGCACCTACCGCTCGACGTGCAAGCCTACCAGATTGCCCCGGATGGTAAGGGGCTCGTCGTCGGTCTCGCCGTCTTCCCGGAATGCAAGGGCCAGGAGATCGCCTGTACCGTCCAGAAACAGACCGACCGTAAAGCGGACAAGTCCTCCGGCACGGTCTATGACAAGATCTTCGTCCGCCACTGGGACACCTGGGCCGACGGCACCCGCAACCACCTGTTCTACGTGCCGATGGCGGGCGGCGATGCCGTGGCCCTGACCGACGGCTATGACGGCGACGTGCCTTCCAAGCCTTATGGCGACGAGGCCGACTACACCATCAGCCCGGATTCCAAGACCGTCTGGTTCTCGGCGCGCGAAGCCGGCAAGTCCGAACCATGGAGCACCAATTTCGATATCTATTCGGTGCCGATCACCGGTGGCGCGCTCACCGACCACACGACCGATAACAAGGCCTGGGACGGCACGCCGCGTGTCTCGCCCGATGGCAAGACGGTGGCCTATCTCGCCATGAAACGCCCCGGCTTCGAGGCCGACCGCTTCGGCATTATGCTGATGGGCGAAGACGGCCAGGCCCGCGAACTGGCGCCCGACTGGGATCGTTCGGTCGCCGGGATGCAGTGGTCGAAGGACGGCAAGAGCCTGCTGGTCGATGCCGATGACGTTGGCAAGCACATCCTCTTCCGCGTCGACGTCAAGACCGGTAAGGTGACCCCGCTGACCAAATCCGGCCATACCAGCGCCTATGCCGAGACCCCGCGCGGTATGGTTTTCCTGCAAGACAGCCTGAACCGTCCCTCGACCTTCTATCAGGCCAAGCCGAAGGCCGCCTTCATCGATGACGGCGCCACCAACCTGACGAAGTTCGATGCTGTGCTCGACGGCCTGACCACCGGCCAGTACCAGCAGTTCAGCTTCAAGGGCTGGAATAACGAGGATGTCCACGGCTATGTCATCAAGCCGGTTGACTACGAAGAGGGCAAGTCTTATCCGGTCGCCTTCCTGATCCACGGCGGACCGCAGGGCTCCTTCGGTGACGGCTGGTCCTACCGCTGGAACCCGCAGACCTATGCCGGCGCCGGCTATGCGGTGGTGATGATCGATTTCCACGGTTCGACCGGCTACGGCCAGGCCTTCGAGGACGCCATCTCGCGGCACTGGGGCGACCGTCCGCTGGAAGACCTGCAAAACGGCTGGGATTACGCGCTGGCCAAGTATGCCTTCCTGGATGGCAACCGCGCCTGTGCGCTCGGCGCCTCCTATGGCGGCTTCATGGTCAACTGGATCGCGGGCAACTGGAAAGAGCCTTGGAAATGTCTGGTGACGCATGATGGCGTCTTCGATTCGCGCTCGATGGGCTATTCCACCGAAGAACTATGGTTCGAAGAATGGGAACATGGCGGCATCATCTACGATGATCCCGCCAAATATGATGACTTCAACCCGGCGCTACATGCGAAAGACTGGTCGGTGCCTATGCTGATCGTCCATTCCGACAAGGATTACCGCATACCCGTCGAACAGGGCATCGGCGCCTTCACGGCGCTCCAGCGCCAGGGCATCGAGTCGGAATTCCTGCGCTTCCCGGATGAAAACCACTGGGTGCTCAAGCCGGCCAATTCGCTGAAGTGGCATGACACAGTCTTCAACTGGCTCGATACCCACATCGGTGCCAAGTCCGAAGGTGCAAAATGATCTCCCGGCGCGGTCTTATCGTCAGTGGCGGGGCCGCGCTGGCCCTTGGCGGTTCTTTGAGTGGCTGTTCTGAAAAGGTGACGCAGGCGCTTGGGTTTGCCCAGCGCATGATCGAGATCCAGAAACGCCACGGCGGCCGGGTCGGGGTATCTGCCCTGACCGGCACCTCGACCGCCAATGCCGAGGCCAATGGCTCTTTGAGCATTCAGTCAAACGATCACTTCGCCATGTGCTCGACCTTTAAATGGGTGCTGGCGGCGGCCATCCTCCAGCAGGTCGACCAGGGCAAGCTCAACCTGTCCGATCCGGTCAGGTACGGCAAAAAGGATTTGCTCGAATACGCCCCGACCACGACGGCCAATGTCGCCAAGGGCCAGATGACCATTGGTGAGCTGTGTCTGGCGGCGGTCTCTCTGAGTGACAATACGGCCGCCAACCTGCTGTTTCCCCTCATTGGCGGTCCGGCTGGACTGACCACCTTTGTCCGGGGGCCGGGTGATACGGTCACGCGCTTCGACCGCACCGAGCCCTCGCTCAACACGAATATCGACGGCGACGAGAAGGATACCACGACGCCGGAAGCGATGAGCACCTTGCTGCGTATGGTCTTTACCGGCTCGGTTCTCAAGCCCGAGAGCCTCAAATCGCTGAAAGACTGGATGGTCGCCACCTCTACCGGCGATGCCCGCATCCGCGCCGGCGTGCCCAAAGGCGCGGTGGTGGCCGACAAGACCGGCACCGGCGCCAACAACGCCACCAATGATGTCGGGGTCATCTGGCTGCCCAATAGGCCGCCGGTCTTCCTGTCGATCTATACCTCCGGCGGCTCGCTCGATGCCGATGGCCGCAATGCGGTCATCGCCGACATCACCAGGCTCGTCTTTGATACTCTGAATTTCGTCGAAACACTGGACAAGGCGGACGCATCCAGCGCATCGTCCTGACCATGAAATCAGGCGTTTCGATCGACGATGTGCTGGCCGAGGTGGCGCTGATGGTGCGGCCGCAGTTCGGCAAGGGGCGGCCGGCCGACTATATTCCGCAACTGGCTGGTGTCGATCCGAACAAGTTCGGTATGGCGGTCTGCACCGTCTCCGGCGGCGAGCATGTCATTGGCGATGCCGACGAACCGTTTTCGGCGCAATCGATCACCAAGCTGTTCGCGCTCGGCCTGGCGTTGAACCAGATCGGCGATGAGGTGTGGACGCGCGTCGGCAAGGAGCCTTCGGGCACGCCTTTCAACTTCCTCTCCCAGCTCGAATACGAGCACGGCGTGCCGCGCAATCCCTTTATCAATGCCGGTGCCCTGGCGATCACCGATATCCTGCTCGATACGGTCAAGGCGCCGGAACTGCTGGTGCGCGATTTCATCGGCATGTTGAGCGGCTCGCAGCTTGAGATCGACGAGGCGGTGGCGCAGTCGGAGATCGACACCGCCCACAAGAACCGCGCCATCGCCAATCTGATGCGCGGCGCTGGCACCATAACGCACGAAGTCGAGGCGGTGATTGCCGCCTATTGCCGGCAATGCGCCATCACCATCTCCTGCCGGCAACTGGCACGCGCTGCCCTGCCTCTGGCGGCGGATGGCTTCTCGCCCATTGCCGAGGAGACCATCTTTCCCTCGCGCCTGACCCGCAGGCTGAATGCGCTGCTGTTGACCTGCGGCACCTATGACAGCGTCGGCTCCTTTGCCTATCGCGTCGGCCTGCCGGCCAAGAGCGGCGTCGGCGGTGGTATCCTGGCGGTGGTGCCGGGACAGGCGACCATCGCTGTCTGGTCGCCGGAACTGGACAGGTTCGGCTCGAGCGTGGTCGGCACGGCGGCGCTGGAATATTTCGCGCAACTGACCAACTGCTCTGTACTGTAACTTTGCCAAACCTTTATGGTTGACCCCGCCATCGGGATGCCAATCTTACAGAGCCGCGCCTAAACTCTCCTGACATCTGAGGACATACGCGGATCAGGCGATCAGGAGACTCCCATGCCCAGAAACTACAACATCAACGACAACACCGGCGGCACCAATATGGTCGGCCGCGCCTATACGCCCCAAGTCGCGCCGTGGAACAGGGATGATGACGATGTCAGCGTCCAGCGCAGCCTGAGGGATGATCCCCAGGAATGGCGCGACCGCCGTGATGACCGTGACATGCGTTCCCTGGACAGGGAATATGATTATCGCAACCGTGACCGTTATGACCGCGAGCCGGATGCCTATTACCGCCGCGACCTTGTGCCGGGTTATGGCGACGAGCGCCGGGGCTTCCACAATGCCGGTAGAAATGATCATGAGTATCAAAGCGACGACCGTACGTATTATAATCAAATGGGGTATCGGGATGAACGCGATGATGAGCGTCGCGCCGGTCATCGCAAGCATTGGGAAAATCGTGAACCCGATTATCGCTACCAATATAACGACTACCAGCGTGCCGATGAACGCGAAATACGCCGAGGCAATCAGGCTCGCTACGCCAGGCAAGAGGATGCCAGCGGCTATCGCTCCCGAAACGATCGGGATGGCTGGATGAGCCGCGAGCGTTCCGATTACGGCCGCGAGGATTATGACCGTGACCGTTATAACGACCGCGAGCGCTATTACGCCCGCAATGGCGAAGAACGCGGCCGCTGGAACCGTCGCTGACACCCTTGAGAGGGCAAGCCGAAAAGACGCCGGATGAAATGACTATCCGGCGTCTTTTTTACAATGCCAATGACTGCCGGTACTCTTCGATGGCGGCCAGTTTGGCCTCGAAGGGCGCCCAGTCGTCCTCCAGCGCAATCTGCGCCCAGATGGCTTCGATTTCGTCAATCAGCAGGGTTTCCGGATCGGCCTGTTTGAAGCGCGGATGATCAAGCTTTTCCGGTGCGGCTGTATCATAGGTTTTCAACATGTCATGGAAGGCGGTGAAAACCTCGCCGGTGTAGCTGGCGGCGCGTGGACCGGAAAGGGCGCGCATTTCGCTCAGGATGCCACCGAACCAATCGTAAAAAAGGCCCTCGAAGCTGCCGTCACTGCGCAGCGTGGCAAGGAAATCATATAAGGCGGTAGCCAGTAGGGCGTTATCAGGCTGAGGTGTCAGATTTAGCCGCCGGCAGATGGCCAGGCCCAGTTCCTGTTCATAACGCCTATTGAAATCATTGAAGCTGGCAATCAGCGGTTCTAGCTCGCTGATCAGGGTCAGGCAACGGCCCAACTGGCCGAGGTTCCACAGCACGGCATCGGGCTGGCGGCCATAGGCGTAAAGCCCGCTATGATCGAAATAGGCGGCGGTGAAATTTGGATCATAATACGGCAGGAAGCGGTAGGGGCCGTAATCGAAGCTCTCGCCGGTGATGTTCATATTGTCGGTATTGAGCACGCCATGGACAAAGCCGGCCGCCATCCAGCTTGCGGTCAGTCTGGCAGTCTGTGTCACCACGGCATCGAATAGTGTCGCCGCATCGCTGCATTCGGGATAGTAATTGGCCTGGACAAAGGCGACCAGGTCGCGCAGGGTTTCGATCTCATTGCGGTAGGCCAGGCGCTCGAAGGTGCCGAAGCGGACATGGCTGTGGCTCAGACGAACGAGCACCGACGAGCGCGTAGGCGAGGGCTCGTCTCCACGCACCAGTTGCTCGCCGGTCTCGATCAGGGAAAACGACTTCGAGGTCGGAACGCCGAGCGCCTCAAGCATGGCGGTGGCCAGTACTTCCCGCACCCCACCTTTCAGGGTCAGCCGGCCATCGCCGCCACGCGAATAAGGGGTAGTGCCGGAGCCCTTGGTGCCAAGATCAAGCAGGCGATCATGATCATCCAGCAGTTGCGCGAACAGGAAGCCGCGGCCATCGCCGAGATCGGGATTATAGTGGCGGAACTGATGGCCATGATAACGCAGGGCCAGTGGGACCGGCTGATTGTCGGGCAGAGGCTGAAAACGGCCGAAATGGGTGATCCATTTGGCATCGCTCAAGGTTTCCAAACCGACCGACTGCGATGCCCGCTGGTTGCGGTAACGCAGAATCGTCTGCGGGAAATTGGCGGCAGCGACCGGATCATGCAGGGCAAGCGGGCTTTGTTCCAGCCGGGGCGCGGGGCGGTAAGACATCAGTTGCAGGTTTTCACGGCCTGCCAGGACGTCAGTTGATAATTCCGGTTCAGGTCGCGGAACACCTTGGCGGCCACGAATTTACCTCCGGCGAGCAGGCCGATCCTTTCCGGCTTGACGCTCAGGCACAGGCTGTAATTGACGCCGGCGACGATCTGCTGGCGGGCTGAAATGATCTTATCCAGCCTGACCTTTTTCGGTGCGGCGGAGACGGCGAAATCAGCGACGGCCCTGATTTCGGCATCCTCAATGGAAGCCTTCTGAAAACCGCCGACGATCGGGAGTGGTTCTTGCGCCGGTGTTTGGGAATTGGCGGCCGTGGCGATCAGCAGGGCGGGTAATATCAGGGTCAGGCGCGGTAATATCATGGTTTTTGCATCCGGTTTTGCTTGGATATAACGCCTGCGGCTGTTAGAAATCCATCATGAAAATGCCTGCCCCCAAAAACATAGTCCTGAACAAGTCGCTGCTCGAATTCCTCAAGACCGAGGCCGGATCGGGCTCGATTCTGGCTATCTGCGCCATCGTGGCTGTCGTCTGGGCCAACTCACCCTTCGCAGAAAGCTATTTCGGCTTCATCCACCACCATTTCACCTTGTCTGTCCCCGGCTGGAGCCTCGATGAGAGCGTGCTCGAATGGACGAAGGAAGGGCTGATGGCCATCTTCTTCTTCGTGGTCGGACTTGAGATCAAGTACGAGATTTTCCGGGGGGAGCTTTCGAGTCCGCAGAAGCTGGCCCTGCCAGTGATCGCGGCCATCGGCGGCATGGTGGTGCCAGCCCTGGTCTATGCCGGGATCAACCTCCTGCCGGGCGGCGACCTGCGTGGCTGGTCTGTGCCCATGGCGACCGATATCGCCTTCGCCCTGGCCATACTCGGACTGGTGGGGAAAAGCCTGCCGGCCTCTCTGCGCGTCTTCCTCCTGACCCTGGCGATTGTCGATGACCTCGGCGCCGTCATGGTCATCGGCATATTTTACAGCCATGGATTCCAGGTGGGATATCTGGTGGCGGTAGCGGCATTACTGGCGGTCATGGCGTCGGTGAAATTCGTCAGCCGGTCGCCCTTCGTGCTTTACCCGCTTTACGCGGTCCTGTTCGTGTTGATCTGGGCGATGAGCATCAAATCCGGCCTGGGGCCATCCCTGGTCGCAGTCATGGCCGCCTTCTGCGTCACGCTCGATCCGGGAAAGAACGGCGAACCGGTGCTGAAACAGGTGCTGCACTATGTCCACCCTTACGTCGCCTTTGGCATCCTGCCTTTCTTTGCCTTTACCGCCTCAGGATTCTCACTGGCGGGCGCCGGCGTGGACAGCCTGACCGATCCGCGCTTTCTCGGCGTCACCCTGGGGCTTTTCGCCGGGAAGCAACTAGGCATCTTCTTCGCCGCCTGGCTGGCCATGCGCCTGAAACTGGCCGCCATGCCGGAAGGGGCGACGGCCTGGCAGCTTTACGGCGTCTGCCTGCTGTGCGGCATCGGCTTCACCATGAGCCTCTATCTCGGCGCGCTGGCTTTTCCGGCGGGTGATGAAGCGGCCCAGATCGCGGTCAAGTCGGGCGTGGTGCTGGGATCGCTGCTGTCCGGCTGCGCGGGGGCTTTGTGGCTGTCGCGGAAAAGATCGCAGGAAAAAGGTTGATCCACAGATTACGCAGATTACACAGATTTTTCAGTGCCTTGCCGGTTAATTTATAAGTAGGGGCCAGGTTAGAAGCCGGTGCTTTGCGCCGGAAGCAATCCACACCATCTTCAAATCCATGTCAGTGAAGTTCTGAAAAAATCTGCGTAATCTGTGTAATCTGTGGATACCCTTATCTGGCATAGCGTCTGCCCCCGTCATCGGAGGCAGATTTTAAAGCCGCAGCTTGCCCGTGGTGATATCTTCGATCATCTCCGCCGTCAGCGGCACATAGTCGTCGCCATGGCAGACGAAGATCGGATCGGTGGTCTGCGTGATATCATAGCCCACCTTGATCAGGTCCATCTTCTTGTATTTGAAGGTGCCGGTGGTCTCGACATCGTGCAGCATACGCACGAATTTCGGCCGCGCCCACACCGGCAGCTTTGAATCGACGAAGTTCTTAAAGATCTTCAGGTCGAAGCCTTCGCGCGCGATAATTGCCGCCATGCCGGCCTTGCCGTCGTGGTTAGGTACCGGCACGCCATAGATGATGGCTTCTTCGACGCCGGGCGCCGCGGCGGAATATTCCGCCACTTCCGAGGTCGAGACGTTTTCGCCCTTCCAGCGGAAGGTATCGCCGATGCGGTCGATGAAATAGAGATAGCCGGCCTTGTCTTGGCGCATCAGGTCGCCGGTACGGAACCACTGGTCGCCCTTTTTGAAGACATCGGTCAGGATCTTCTTTTGCGAAGCGGCCTTGTCGGCATAGCCGGAATAGGCATGACGGGCATCCCCGGCGATCTGGCCGATAGCCTCGCCAATCTCGCCGGGTTTACATTCGTAGCACAGGCCGTTTGGCTGGCGATCGGGCATTTCACTTTCCACATCAAAGCGTACCAGCCGGACATTAAAGCTCTTCTTGAGCATTTTAGGCACCCGGGCAATGGCGCCGGAATGGCCATCCAGGTTGAACAGCGACACATTGCCCTCGGTCGAGCCGTAGAACTCCATGACCTCTTTAATGCGGAAGCGCGATTTGAAATGATCCCAGACTTCCGGCCGCATCCCGTTGCCGAAGGCCATGCGAACCTTGTGTTTCGTCTCGTCTTCCGGATTGGGCGCCGGCGGCGAATTGACTAGGTAGCGGCACAGCTCGCCGATATAGACGATATGGGTGATGCCCTCGGCGCGGACATCACTCCAGAACTGGCTGGCGGAAAACTTGCGCTTCAGCACCACGCCGGCGCCATTGAGCAGAGCAGCGCCCACGGCGCACAGCCCGCCGGTCGCATGATAAAGCGGCAGGACGCAATAGACCTTTTCGTTCGGCTTCATCTGGGTCAGGCCGGCGAACGCCTTCATGTAGAGCTGGGCGCGGGCGTTGGATATCTTCGCCGCCTTGGGCAGGCCGGTGGTGCCGGAGGTATAGATATAGAGCGCGATATTATGGGCGGTCAGGCCGCTGCGGAAGGCGCGATCGGGCCTCACGCTGGAAACGCCCTTCAGCGCGGCATCGAGGCTGCGGCAGTTCTCGGTCTCGCTTTCGCGCGGCAGGTCAAGCACCCACAGGGCCTGATGGCGCTCAATCTGGCTTTCGATTTCCTGGAAGGCAGCCCGCGTCGTCTGGTCGACAATGGTCAGGCTGGCCACCGAAATATTGATGCAGTGGGCGAGGCCTGCGCCGGTCAGGGAATTGTTGATCAGGGCGGTGATGACGCCGATCTTGTTGAAACCCAGCCAGATGGCCAGATAGTCCAGCCGGTTGGGCAGGAAGAGCGCCACCGTATCGCCGGCTTTCAGACCCCGCTGGCGGCCCCAGTGGGCGTAGCGGTTGGCCATTGTATCAAGCTGCTGGTAGGTAAGGGACTTGCCCTCGAATTTTACCGCCAGGTTGTTGGGCCACTTCGTCGCCACGGCTTCGAAATCATCGCACACTAGGTCGTGCGAGTCGGGATTGACCGGCTTGACCCATTTCAGGATGCGCAGCAGGCGCTTCATGAAGATGAAATCACGCTTGATATTGGCGGCAAGACCCATGCGCTTAAGCTCCCGGTACATTCGCTCTAGGCGTTACTATAGAAGATAACCTATAGCCGAATCGTTACCGGTAAAGCGCAAATTCGTGTCAGATGGTATTTTCTCTGACGCAGCCGTAACGGAAAGTCAGGATATAATGTCATGCAATTACCATAATGTTTTCCGATATCTCGCCGCCAATAGCCAATTTACGAATGGAGTTTCTGATGTCCCTCAAGGTTTTCGCCCTGGCCGCCGGCGCCTTATCGCTGATCGCGGGCGCGGCCGCCCCTCTGGCCGCCTCGGCCCAGAGCTATGACGGCTACTGCTACGTCAAGAAGTCGGACCTGGCCGGCAAGGACGCCGCCATCGGCGCCGTGGCCGGCGGCATCGCCGGCAATCTGCTAGGCAAGAAGGGCGACAAGACCAAGTCGACCGTGGTCGGTGCGGCGGTCGGCGGCGCGGCCGGTTATGTGATCGGCAAGAACTCGCACGAAAAGGTGCGCTGCCGCGGCGCCAACTATTATGTCTACACCAAGGGCTATTATGAGCCGGCCCCGCGCGCCGATCACAAGGTGGTCTATTTCGAGGACCGCCCGGCGGGCATGAACTACTACTATATCTCGAAGGGAAAGGTGCTGCGTTATCGCGGCCATTGATTTCCGTCAGCCGGATATGCCTTTGGCCCCTTTCGTGGACACGCGGAAGGGGCTTTTGTTTGAGCGAGCGGGAAGGGGTTGTTCTCCTCCCCATCGTGGTGGGGAGGTGGCACGCAGGCCGCCCGCCGCTGTTCGAGGCGTCAAGTCGGCGAGGCTGTCATCCATCATGTCCATAACGGATATGATGCGGTGATTTTCAGGGGAGAGGATAGATTGTGGGAAATCGATTGCCTGCTATCGAAGGCTGTGTAAATTTAAACTATGACCCAGAAAGTGCTCAAGACCGTCAGCGTATCTAACGCTGTTGATGTTTATGTAGGTAGCCTCGTGCGAAAACGCCGTAAAGAATTAGGTGTGAGCCAGGGGGATTTGGCGAAGGCTTTAGGTCTGACTTTCCAGCAGGTCCAGAAATATGAGCGTGGATCAAATCGCATCTCGGCATCAAAGCTTTATGAGATTGCAGACTTTTTGAAAAAGCCTGTTGGCTATTTCTTTGACGGTCTGCCGTCCGAGTTGGAAGACGATCATATTTCATCAAGCGAGGCCAATGCAGGCGCATTTTTGACAAGCGCCGAAGGCCAGAGACTGGCTGCCGCCTTCGCCAAGCTGTCGCCTTCCAAGCGCAAAGGCGTAATGAATCTCGTTCGAGCCATTTTGGCTGACGATTGATTCTAAGCCTATGGCCTGCGCCCGTTTTTTTCGTTAACCTTACGGAGGTGGCGAATATTCGGGGAGGATCGATCAAATGCCTGTTGGCCTGCAAGGCGTTGAAGCTCTTTCAGAACGCCAGAAGGAAATTCTGCGGCTTGTGGCAAAGCATTATCAAGCCAAGGAAATTGCTCGTCTCCTGAACATCAGTGAGCATACCGTAAAAACCCATACCGATGAAGCGAGACGCCGGCTCGATGTCTCGACGAGCCGTCAGGCGGCTCGTATTTTGGTGGATTACGAAGGCGGCACCGGCCTCCCCCTTGAAGAGCCTCCCCCGCGAATGGGGATGCCTGATGCGCCCCTGAGGCTGTCAGTATCAGGCCATGAACAAGCCCTATCTACCCCGCAATCAATTTCTGACCATCAGCTTCCAGGAACTGGAGACAGTCTGGGAAATGCTGGCAGCTCACAACAAATTTGGCGACATCAAGGATTCGGTGGAAGCCGTTCGGGCACTGAGCATGACGTGCAGTCCAATGAAGGCATTGCATACAATGTTAGTCGCCACGGCCTGGTTAGCGGACGATGGGACGAGTTCAGGCGGAGACTGAAAAGCCTTCCGGCGATACAGCTTCTGGGGCTTATCGTTTTAGCGGCTATTGCGCTGGCGTTCATTGCCGGCATGATGGCTGGCACGCTTTTGGGAATGGTCGAAGTCGTCCACAAACTCACCATATACGCCGGCTGGAAATAGTCGGAGAAATGAAGGACGAAGTGAAAAGACAAGAAATGGTACTTCACGGCGCAGAACAGCTTTTTATTGCCGAGCGCTCTATCAAGGCCGCGATGTGCGATACGGCTGCGCTGATCAGCAGCTTGAGTCAGATGAGCACCAATGGTGTTTCCGTGATGATAGGTCAGGAAGCTTTTGAAGAAGCCGCGGCAACTTTTACGGCGCTTACCACGGCCCGTGGCGCTATTGTCCGGACGCACAACGCACTAGATGAAGTAAAGACTCAGTTGGGGTGCGGTGCTATGGCGGCCGGCATTACTGAAGCAAAGCCGCCGAAAACCGGTGACGCCATCATGATTGAGCCCCGTCGGGCGGCATAAAAGAGAAGTGATGTATTACACCTGGGCCTATGTCGGACTTGTAGTGAGCATTCTGGTGTCCGCTTATGCCCTGGTGCGTGGCGGCCCCGCCGAAAGGTATGGGGCCGTTATGTTTTTGATAGCCTGGCTGGCGACGACCCTGGTTCAGAAGCGGACATTTGACGGTATTGAATGGGGTATCGTCGTTGTGGATACGCTCCTCCTCATCGGCTTTGTCATCTTGTGTTTGTCGGCGCGAAAGGTCTGGACGGTCTTAATCGCTGCCTGTCAGTTGAATGCCGTCATTTCTCATTTCGTGCCCTTGCTGGCGCCGAAATTCAACTATGTGAGCTATATCACCGTCATTGCATTTTGGGGTGGCTATGGTCTGCTGGCATGTCTTGCGGTCGGCACCTATAGCCATCAGCGGGAATTGCGGCTTAAACGCGCTGTCGCTGAAGTATGAAGTACGGGCGGTCTCGTCATCATCGAAAGCATAGATGAGCGGGCTTTCGGCGGACGGGCCACGGGCGGCATGAAGTTCTGCTGGATTTGCTGCTGGCGGCCGACCTTGTTGTAAATCTGGATCAGCATCCGGTCGCACGCCGTGATGGCGCGTAAGGAACGTTCGCCTTCGAGCGCGGTCTTGGGCATGGGCAGGGCTTCGACGGCCTTCAGCACGCGGTCGGCATAGGCCCGCAACCGTATCCGCCGCTGTTCGAGCGGCGTCAGGTCGGCGAGGCTGTCATCCATCATGTCCATAGCGGATATGATGCGGGCGTTTTCAGGGGAGGGGCTAATAAAGAATATAGAACAGTCCTATGGCTGTTGCACATCCAGAAGCTTCAAGGATTTGAAATGGCAGCTTCAAGTTGACCCTAGGAGGGTAAGGGGAATCTATTTAAGCAGAGGCCTAAACAGTGAGCGGGGCAAAAATGATAAAACGTGTTGTTTTGAAAAATTTTAAAAAATTTCGCGAGACTACATTTAATCTTCTGCCAAATGGTGTGACGTTTTTGGCCGGTGGAAATAACTCTGGAAAATCGACGTTATTGCAAGCCTTGGCAATTTGGGAATTTTGCCGGGGCGTACTAGAAATGGAACGAGGCCGCCAAAGTTTGCTGACTGGATACACTAAGCAAGGGCTAGGCCTTTCTGATGATGAATTTTCCCCTATAGCAATAGCTAGTTTAAAACATCTTTGGACAAATTTAAAAACACAGGCTCCAGGTGTGGATGGATATTCGCTCACTATAAAATGTGAGTGGGATGATATTGTTGGTGCTGAAAAACATCTGATGATTTCTTTGGCGCTCGCCAACGATAGACTATTTATTAAAGCTGGTTCTACGAATTTAACAGTAGAAGATGAAATCCCGACCTTAGCTTATTTGCCTCCATTCGCGGGAATCGGTAGTAGAGAAAACTTCATGTCTGGCGCGGAACGCCGGGCGATGACTGGTCGAGGTTTAGCGGGGGGTGTCATTAGAAATTTATTGCATGATATGCACAGGGAAAATGAAGAAGAGCGATCTCGTTTAAAAGTAGGTCGCACAAAGATTAAGAATAGTGATCTTGCTAGATTGCGAGCAGAAAATTCATGGGAAATTTTGCAAACAAATTTGGCGCAAATATTTCGAACTCAATTAGAGGTGGTTCCATTTAATTCTATTTATCACAGCTACATAAAGGTTAATTGCATAAAAGGGGCATTTGATGGTGTTAAATTTTCTAGATATAAAGGATATAATGCGCGTGATTTGATGGCTGAGGGAAGTGGTTTTTTGCAATGGTTAAGTGTGTATGTTCTTGCACTGAATCCCTCTGTTTCCACTATTCTACTTGATGAGCCTGATGCACATTTGCATCCGTCACTTCAAGCTCAACTTATTGATAGGCTGCAGAAAATTGCTATCGAAAAAGGAAAGCAAGTCTTGTTGGCAACGCACAGTACGGAGATACTGCGCTGGGCCGATCATTTGCAAGTGATGTCTTTTTCAGGAGGTGGGGCGAAATATCTTACGGCTTCAGATCAAAAGGTAGGCCTATTCCTAGGTCTAGGTAGCGATTACGCTCCTAAAATTGATCCGTTGCGACGAACTCGCCGGTTGCTCATCGTGGAGAATATCAGCGATGAGAGAATGCTAAAAAAATGGGCAGAAAAAATTGGATTGAATTGGCCGCAAAATATTATTGCTTGGCCATGGACAGGCGGGAATTCCGAACGCAAACAGTTATTTTTACAGCTTAAGGCAGAGATACCAGAATTGCGAGCGATAAGTATAAGAGATCGCGATGATCAAGCGTTAAATCAAGTTGATCAAGAAAGTCTTCGAGATAAAACGGTTGATAACGCCAATGAAGACCTAGTTCTTCGTGTGTGGCGTAGGCGGCATATTGAAAACTATGTCCTCTTTCCCCCTGCAATAGCTCGAGCTTCAGCCAGAAATTTGCACGAAGTCGATCAATTAATGGCCGAGCATGCTTTAGTGGTTCCGCAAAATTTCGTAGCGAAGGATACCGCCTTAGCTATGCTGGATGCGCGAGGCAAAGAAATTTGCGGTAAGGGCAATCAAAGTATTAAGGCTGTGCTTGGCGTAACGCCGCTTCAGATCGCTAGCGCGATGGAGCCTGAAGAAGTGCCAGAGGACGTCAGGACTTTGATTGAACAAATTATTGCTCTCTGCGCATAGCTCATTCTTGCCTCTTCCCTAGCATTCGCCTTCCCGCTATATCCACCCTATGACAAACACCGCTTCTCCTCTCGATTCCGGCCGCGTGGCCGATCCCAGCAAACTGATCCAGGGCCGGACCGGGCCGTGGGAAATCGTCATGGGCCTCGAAGTCCATGCGCAGGTTGCCTCCAATACCAAGTTGTTTTCTGGCGCCAAGGTCGGCTTCGGCGCTGGTCCCAACGAGCAGGTCTCGCTGGTTGACGCCGCCATGCCCGGCATGTTGCCCGTGCTGAACAAGTACTGCGTGGAGCAGGCGGTGAAGACCGGTCTTGGCCTGAAGGCCGAGATCAACCGTTTCTCGCGCTTCGACCGCAAGAACTACTTCTATCCCGATCTGCCGCAGGGCTACCAGATCTCGCAGCTCTTCCATCCGATCGTGGGCGAGGGCGAGGTGCTGGTCGAACGCGACGATGGCTCCAGCTTCACCGTGCGCATCGAACGGCTGCACCTGGAGCAGGACGCCGGCAAATCGATCCACGATCTCGACCCCAATGCCACCTATGTCGACCTGAACCGCGCCGGCACAGCGCTTATGGAAATTGTCTCGAAGCCCGATCTCAGGTCTTCGGACGAAGCCGTTGCTTATTTTAAGAAATTGCGTACCATCCTCGTCTATCTCGGCACCTGCGACGGCGACATGGAAAAGGGCAATATGCGCGCTGACTGTAACGTCAGTGTGCGCCGTCCGGGCGAAAAGTTCGGCACGCGCTGCGAGATCAAGAATGTCAACTCGTTCCGCTTCATGCAGCAGGCGATCGAGTTCGAGGCGCGCCGCCAGATCGAAATTCTGGAAGACGGCGGCACGATCGAGCAGGAAACGCGCCTGTTCGACGCCGTGAAGGTCGAGACGCGCTCGATGCGTTCCAAGGAAGAGGCGCACGACTATCGCTATTTCCCCGATCCGGACCTGTTGCCGGTCGAGCTGGAAGAGGCGTGGATTGAGAGCATCCGCCAGCATCTGGTGGAACTGCCGGACGATAAGAAGGCGCGTTTCATCAGCCAGTACGGCCTGTCGGCCTACGATGCGCAGGTTCTGATCAGCGAGCAGGCGCGGGCGGATTATTACGAAGCCGCGGCGAAAGGCCGTGACGCCAAGCTGGTGGCCAACTGGGTAACCAACGAACTGCTGGCGCGCCTGGCCAAGGACGGCCACGAGATCGTCGATTCGCCCCTGCCGCCGGCCCATATCGCCGGGCTGGTGGAGCTGATCGAGACCAATGTCATTTCTTCCAAGATTGCCAAGACGGTCTTCGAGCACATGTGGGAAGGCAAGGGGATCATGACCCCGGCCGAGATCGTGGAACAGCACGGGCTGAAGCAGGTGACCGATACCGGCGCCATCGAAAAGGCGGTGGACGAGATCATTGCCGCCAATCCGGACAAGGCCGCCGAAGTGGCGTTGAAACCTCAAGCTTTGGGCTGGTTTGTCGGGCAGGTCATGAAGGCCACCGGCGGCAAGGCCAATCCGGCGGCGGTCAATGAGTTGCTGAAGGCGAAACTGGGGGTTTAATTACCTGATCTCCCCCTGTTGCAGGGGGAGCTTGGATTTGGCGCAAAGCGACAAAGACAAGAGGGTAGCCGCCGTCGGTTGTTACCCCTCCGTCAGCGACTACGCGCTGACACCTCCCCTCCAAGAGGGGAGGATTTCAGGGATTTGCCCCCGGTCGTGAGATCGGGGGCTTTTCGTTAGTGGCTCATGCTGGAAGACGACATGGGAGCCATCGCATCCGACGACATGGATGAGGACGACATGGCCATATTGTCGCCGCTGGCCATAGGCGCCATGGCTTCGGAGGAAGAGGACGACATTTCAGACATGGCATTGTCGCTTTTCGGCGGAGCGGAGCAGGCTGTGACGGTGACGAAGGTCAGGGCAAGAGCGGCGAAAGCGAGTGTGCGTTGCATGGGAATTTCCTCAGATGGGGTTGGCGACAGCCGGGCGCTGTCATCAGGGATACGCGGCAGGAGCGGCGGCGGTTACAGCGGCGCTTTTTAATTTGCCTTAATCTGGTGCAATCGCGCAGCGATTGGGTATAGTGCGGCAAAACCGGGAGGGGACAGATGGAGAGTGCCTTAAGTCTGGCGGGGGTGAGCAAGCGCTTCGGTGATTTCGAGGCGGTGCGTGATCTCAGTTTCGAGGTGAAGCGCGGCACGATCTGCGGTTTCCTGGGGCCGAACGGGGCGGGCAAGACCTCCAGCGTGCGCATGATGCTGGGGCTCTCGGAGCCGACGGCCGGGCGCATCACCATACTGGGCAAGGCGCCGGGGCAGTCGCTGGAGCGCATCGGCTTCATGCCGGAAGAGCGCGGGCTTTACCGCAAGATGACGGCGATCGATGTCATCGTCTTCCTGGCCGGCCTGAAGGGCGTGAAGGCTTCGGTGGCGCGGCAGCGGGGCAAGGCCATGCTGGAGGCGCAGGGGCTGGGGGCGTTCGCGGGTAAGCAGATACGGTCGCTCAGCAAGGGCATGTCGCAGAAGGTGCAGCTTATTTCCTGTCTGGTGCATGAGCCGGAACTGGTGATCCTTGATGAGCCGTTTTCGGGGCTCGATCCGGTCAATCAGCAGGGGCTGGAGCAGGTGATCCGCGAACTGGCGAGGCGTGGCGCGACCGTGCTTTTCTCCACCCATGTGATGCAGCACGCCGAGCGCCTGTGCGAACAGGTGGTGCTGCTGGCCAAGGGGCAAAAGGTCTTTGAAGGGACGCTGAAAGAGGCGCGGGCCGCCGCGCCGCGACATCTCGATCTGGAAGGAAATTTAAGCGAGGCCGAACTTCTGGGCCTGCCGGGGATTGCCTCGGTGGCCGATATGGGGGCGACGGAGGATGGCGCGCGTCTGTGGCAATGTCATTTGCAGGCGGGGCATACGGCTAATGAGGCGCTGAAGGCGGCCTTCCTGCGCGGGATGGATGTGCGGCGGTTCGAGGCGAAAGAGCCCAGCCTGCATGAGGCATTTATCGTCTTGACAGGGAGCAACCATGAATAAGACCCTCCTGATCGCCCGGCGGGAATACCTCGCCTTTGTGCGCACGGTCGGCTTCTGGCTATCCATGCTGACCCTGCCGCTCATCATCGGCGGCAGTATCTTCATTCCGTTATTGATGCGTCATTCCGCGCCGGTGGAGACAGTGGCAGTGCTAGACCTGACGGGCGACCACATCGAAGGCGCGGTGGTCGAGGCCATTCGCGCCCATTTGCCTAAGCCGGGGGCGGATCGCCTGCTGGAAAGCGGTGGCTTGCAGCCGGTGGCCTTGCCTGCGGGGCTGTCACCGGATATGTCGCTTGCAGCAGCCGAGGCCAGGATGCCGCAGGCCCTGGCGGCGGGGCCGGCCAGCACGATCATTGTGGCGACCGACAGCGGTGATAAGCTGCATTTCCGGCTCTGGTCTGTGGATGGGCACAAGGGCCGGGTGGAGGACCAGATCCTGTGGGATCTGCACGGCCTGCAATATTACAAGCTGGCCGGGATGCACGGCATAGATCACGGTCTGGCGCACGATATGCGCGAGTCGCGCGCCGATATTATCAGCCTGACGCCGGCTAGTGCGGCGGGTCCGAAAAAGGACGACCTAGCTGCCGGCGTGCGTGAAAACGGCGGCAAGTTCATCGGTATTGCCATCAGCTACCTGACCTGGATCGCCATTTTCTCGTCGTCCATGATCCTGCTGGGCTCAGTGATCGAGGAAAAGGCCAGCAAGGTGCTGGAGGTGCTGCTGGCCTCGGCGTCGGCGGAATCGCTGCTGATCGGCAAGGTGCTGGCCGTGGCGGCGGTGCTGATGACGGTCTGGGGGCTGTGGGGGCTGACGGCTTTCGGGTTGGCGTCGTTCGGCATCAGCAATCTGCCGCCGGAGACGGTGCGCGATGTCATGGGCGCGTTGGCCGCGGTTTTCAGCCCTTTGCATATTATCCTGCTGCTGGCCTATTTCATGGGCGGCTATCTGATGTTCGGCGTGTTTTTCGCGGCGATCGGGGCCTTCTGCGAAACCCAGAAAGATGCCCAGGCGATCATCGGGCCGATGACCATGATCATGATGATCCCGATGATCACCATGCAGGTGGCCTTTACCTCGCCCGACCTGCCGATGCTGAAATATATGTCGTGGTTTCCGCTGTTCACGCCGTTCCTGATGCCGTTGCGGCTGTCGCAGGGGCTGCCGTGGTACGAGATCGCCGGAACGCTGGCCGGCATGGGCGTGGTGGGGCTGATCATGATCAGTGTCGGGCGCCGGGCTTTCAAGGTGGGGGCGCTGACCGGCGGCAAGCTGAGTTGGGGCGCCTTGTTCCGTATCGCCACGCAAAAGTCGGCTAACGGATAGACAAAACCCCCGGCGCAGAGGCACCGGGGGTTTTTCGCATCTTCCGGCCTGGGGGGATAAGGCCGCGAGATTTGATTGGCAGCTAACAGGTACGGCTTATTGGCCGGCGCTGGAGGTGCTGCTGGATTCGCTGCTCGAAGACGTGGCAGTAACGGTGCCGTCGGCGGCGACCGAGGTGGAGGTCGATTCCGAGGCGGAAGCGGTGGTCGAGGCATCGGCCGAGACGCTGGTCGATGTCGTGGTGGTGGCCGTGGCGGCGCTGGCGTCGGCGGCAGGAGTTTCCTGTGCGATGGAGATCAGCGGGGCAACGCCGAGGGCAGCGACAAAACCGGCGGCGGCGATGATGCGAACGGAAGCTTTCATGGGTAATTACTTTCTCTGTAGGGGAGGAATTACTTGGGTTGATGAAGTTTTGTATAATTCTATACAAAACTGTAAACGCCGAAGCTTCTCGTCAGAGAGGGGTTGCTTTCGACAGGTGTGAAAATTCTGTAAGATTGGGGCGCAAATTTGTCGCCTCTGAGGTGTATTTGTGAAAGTTAACGAATTTTTTCCCCTATTTATTGAATCCTTATTTTAGTTGGACGCCCTAATAATGAATTGTTTACAGACGGGCCCGCCAACGCGAACTGGCGGGCCTGTCTGTCACTTTACAGTCGCGGGGTCCGGCTTTAGCGGATCGCCGGCCGGGGGCGGACTGGTATCCGCGGGCGTCGGCATCATGGCCGGATCGCCAGTTGCGGGCATGGTAGATGAGGGAACTCCTGGCGTGGCCGGGTCCGGAGTGGGAAGGGCGGAATCAGGAACGGGCGGCAGACCGGTTACGCCGTTGGCCGGCACCGGACCATTACCCAAGGCGGCGGCCTTGGCGGCTTCCTGCTGATTGAGCGCATTGCTGCTGGCCGGGTTCAGCGGATCATTGGCATGATCGCCGGCCGCAACGGCCCGTTCATGCTCGCGCTGAATTTGTGCGGCGTGTTCGGGCGTGCCGGGCGCGGGCGGTGCAAGCTTTTCCTGTGTCGGGCCGGTCGGTGTTGGGACGACGGCCGCATCCTGCGCGGCGGCGGAAAGGGCCAGCAGGCCGCCGATCAGGACGGCCGCCGGAATATAGCTTCTGGCGTATTTCATCACATCACCTCTTGAGGTTATTTGTTTTCGACATCGGCCTTGGCGTCCGCCTGGGCATCGGCGCTGGCGCTGGTGTTGCCAGCGGCATTGACCGCACTGGTTGCCGTGTCCTTCACCTGGCCTGTTGCTGTGCGGGCGTCCTGGCGGACATGATTGACGGTGGAATCGACCGCGCCTGTAATGGCGCCGGGATTGACCTCGGCACTGGCATTGCCGTTGGCGGCAGCCTGACCAGTAACGTTGTCGGGGCTGGCCGATAGGCTGCCGGCAGCGTTTGCGGCACCGTCTATGCGGGTGGCGCCCTTCGCCTCGCTGACCGTATCATTCGTCTGGCGGTGAAGCGTATTGACATCCTGGCGGATATCACCGGCCGCGCCATCGACCGTTTGCGTGGCGCCGCCGAGATCGGTTTGGGCGCCCAGTCCGGCAGAGCCCTGGGCCTGGCCGGTCAGGCCGCCGACAGCACCGCCAACGCTGCCACCGAGGCTGCCGCTGCCGCCCAGGATCTGGGCGCTGGCGGCCAGCGGCGACAGGCCAAGGCCGGCGGTCAGGGTTATGATGGCGGTGGTTTGGAGTACGGATTTCAACATGGGTTCGCCTTTCCTGCGATTGATTTAAGTGGCGCCAGTGTCGGGCGGGGTTCGGGCGTCAATGCGGCAGGAAAGTAAGGGCGGAATGTCCTGTTTCTGGCGGATATATAAAAAGTGCTTATATTTTCGACTTTAATCCCTTGGGCATGAAAAAGCCCCGGTCAGAAACCGGGGCTTTAGGTCGTTCAGGTTAGAGGCTTAGTAGACATCATAGAAGACATCCAGGATCTCGCCTGACGACAGGTCGACCAGAACAACATCGCGGCCGACGAAGAAGTAGGCGCAGTCATAGGGCGGTGTCGGCAGGCCGTATGACAGGTAGTCATAGATGCGGTAGTCGTAGAAATAGTCCGGCAGATATTCGCCCGATGTCCAGCGGTGGCCATACCACTGGTTCGGCACGCGGTAATAGCCGTAGCTCGGCGCGAAATAATAGCCGAAGCGGATGCCGGAATAGCCGCTGAAGCGATGATCGCGGCGATAATCGAAATGGTGGTTGCGCCCGCCATTCCAGTCATGATCACGGTCGCGGTCCCAGTCCCAGCCATGATCACGGCCGCCGCCGTTCCAGTTACCGTTGTGGCTGCCATTGTGCCCACCATTCCAGTTACCGCCATTATTGCCGTTCCAGCTTCCGCCGCCATTATGGCTGCCGCCGTGGTCGTTATTCCGACCGCCATGGTCGTTATCCCGGCCACCATTATGGTTGCCGTTCCAACCGCCATTACTGCCGGAGCCCCCTCCAGATCCCCCCCCAGATCCACCCCATGAACCGCCGCTATGGTTCCCGCCATGATTGCCGGAACCGCCCGACTGGGCGTTGCCATTGCCACCTGACTGTCCCGGACGATTGCCGCCATTCCAGTCATGGTCACGTCCGCCGCCGGACTGATCAGGGCGATTGCCACCCTGCCATTGGCCGGCGTTGCCGCCAGAGGGGCGATCGTTGCCGCGATAGCCGCCATTGTCGTTGTGACGCTGACGGTTCATTCCGCTATTGGAAGTTTGGCCGCTATTGGAAGTCTGGCTGCTGTTAAATGCCGGACGGTCGTAGGATTGGCCGCTGCTGCGGGCGGGCGGGGCCGGTCGGGCCGCGGGCGCAGGCCGGGCGGCCGGCGCGGGACGAGCCACCGGGGCCGGCGTGCTGTTGTCATTGCTTCTCGACTGGCCAACGCCGCGGTTTCCGCCATTATCCCGGTTACCGCCGCCGCGGTTAAAGCCGCTGTTGCTTTCGCGGTCGCGGGCTTCGGCGAAGCTGGGCGCCACGGCCACGCCGGTTATCAGCACAAGCGCCAGACCGGAAACGGCCAGATTGGCCAACTTTCTGTTCATTTTCATCCTCACTTGTCTATGCAGATCATCCCCAAAACGACAGGATATGCGGATCTGAGACGCGCGGCGATAAAAATTATCGCGTTGATGCCTTTATGACAGAATGAGCCTGAACTGAAGCTGAACAAAACATGTCAGGGTTGAGACGGATTACGGCGAGACTCCGACGTTAAAAAGCGGTTTATTCGGATGCCTGAACTGATGGCGCAGAAATGAATATTGATGCTTATGTTTTTTGATTAACCCTGATGTGCTTGCCAATTTGAGTAATTAATATGTAATTATGAATTTAAGCTATATTTATACTTATAAATTTATCGTATTTTAATGTTTATGTTTCAATTCATTAATGTAAAAATTAACATTAAACATGCATTTACACAAAATATTTAGCCTAAATGGCGCCGTTAACTTTAATTTTATTTGGTGATGTTGAACTCAAGGCATCAACTGCAACGGAGGCGCGCAAAAAGCGCGGCATCAATACGATGATCACCAACGAAGTCGAGTTCAAGTCCATCCCCCTGCCGACCGCCGAAATGGGCGGTGACGAACTGTTCCAGCTTGGCATGATGTATTCCACCGGTCAGGGCGGCGCGCCTGTCGATCTGATTTCGGCGCACATGATGTTCAACCTTGCCGCCATGCGTGGCTCGATGGAAGCCCAGGTCTACCGCAAGGAATTGTCGCGCGAGATGGATCGCGAAGATATCGCCGAAGCGCAGAAGGCCGCCCGTCAGTGGCTCGACGCTGGCCGTATCGGCTACGCGGCTTAAAACTTTTCTTGCGTAGCACGCTTAGGCGCCGCGCAGGCTTACGCGCAAACGTGCACGGCGGCCATATCTTGAGAAGAATAAGCGGCCTTGCCAAAATTCAGTGAATGAATTTTGGAAAAATGAGTCTGAATATAAGCCGTAATTTTAAGCTTATAGGTGCGGACCTAATTGCCGAATGTCCGATAGGTAAAATAATTCAACACGCCGCCGGGGATCAGGTTATTGACCCACTGTTCCATGAAGACGCCGGCCTCGGCGATATTGGTGCGCGGCACATAAACAATATCGAACCGGCGCAGCGCCACAAGTTGGCCCTTGCCCTTGAGCGGGTCTTGCAGATCAATGATGCGGCGCATGGCCTCGCCGTTGCGGCCGCGGCGTATGATCATTACCTGGTGCGTCTTGGCGCCATGGGTAAAGCCGCCGGCGGCCATGGTGGCCTGGAGCGCGTCCATATCGCCCAGCATATCCACCCAGCCCGGATTTCTGACCTCTCCACCTACCAGCACGCGCATCGGCGCGGTTTCACCTGGATAGACGGTGATTTGCGGATCGCGCAGGATTCCGGCGTAGGCGCGGGCGATTTCGGCCTGTAGCTGCGGGATGCTCTTGTAAGCGGCCATCACCTGACCGATCAGGCTGAGCGTGATGCGGCCGTCCGGCCCCACCTGGGTCTGGCGGCTGAGTTCCGGCGCGCCGGGAATGCTAACCTCCAGTTTGTCGCCCGGATAGAGCAGATAAAACGGCTCGTCGTCGGTCCAGCGGGCGAAGCCGATCAGCGGCGCTTCCGGCATTTTTTCAGACGCATGGGCGGTACGCGCCAGACAGCCGGTGCCCAGAACACTGCCAAGCGCGAGGCTGAAACCGGCTGTCATTATGGAGCGGCGTGTGACCATGTGAGCGGCGAATCCGTGCGGTACAGTATGGAATGTGCGGTCTATTGA
This sequence comes from Asticcacaulis taihuensis, assembly GCF_900100255.1. GTDB lineage: Bacteria > Pseudomonadota > Alphaproteobacteria > Caulobacterales > Caulobacteraceae > Asticcacaulis > Asticcacaulis taihuensis. The sequence goes on from NZ_FMTS01000003.1 coordinate 349,815, forward strand.
ATAAGGTGGAAAATGGTAAACCTTCGTTAACGTCCGGTCGGTTAATTTAGAAAATATCAAACATTTGTTCTGCCGGATTTGCGGGTAACTGTTTGAAAAATTTCTGAATTTTCGCAACGGACAGAGACTCAATGCGCACCGAAGACGTGTGGGACGATGACGGCGATCGGGTTGTGCCTCTGCGCCGCCCGGCGGGCCAGCGTCAGCCGGAAGCGGGCCGAGGTGGTGGCCGCGTATTGCAGCTTGGGCTTGGGGATATTGTCGCCCTGCTGTTCCGAGAACTGTGGCTGATGATCATTGTCTTCGCCGTTATTTTCGGCGTCGGGTTGATGGCGGCCTTTTCCACGCATTCCAGCTATACCGCCGGCGCAAGCCTGCTTATGCAGCTTGGCAAGAACTATGTCTACGAGCCGGTGGCGGGGGATGCGGCACGCGGCGCGACGGCGACGATCGATCAGGTGGTGCAGTCCGAAGTCGAAATCCTCAGTTCCACCGAGTTGAAGCGCAATGTCATCGCCAAGCTGGGCTACAAGGTCATCCTGCCGTCATCGCCTGAATTATGGAATCCGAAAACGGACGCCGCCCGCGCCGAATCGGACGCGGCGGCGCTCAAAGTGCTTCAGGTCGGGTTTGAAGCCTCGACCGCGCCGCAGAACAATGTCGTGCGCCTGACCTTCAAGCATGAGGACGCGCAGTCGGCCTCGCTGATCCTCAATACCCTGATCGACGAATACCTGACCTACCGCCAGCAGGTCTATGCCGACCAGACCGGCCCCCTGCTGCAAAAGCAGAAGGACAGTTTCGACGCCCGCCTGGCCGAGGCCGACCGCACCTACCAGGCGTTCCTGGCGCAGAACGGCGTGGCCGATTACGACGCCGCCAAGGCGACCTATGCCAAGATCTACGATCAGGTGACGACCGATCTCTATGCCGCCCAGACGCAGTACGCCACCGATCAGGCCAAGCTATCCGAGGTCAAGGCCAGTCTTGCGCGGATGAACCCGGAGATGAGCATCGAGCGCGATCTTGATCTTTCGGTGCCGAGCAAGATTTTCGCCCTACAACAGCAGCGCCAGGACCTGCTGTCGCGTTATCTGCCGACGGCCCAGCCGGTGAAGGATATCGAAGCGCAGATCGCCTCATTGCAGGCCATGATGAACAGCGGCAAGGGAATCGGCGAAGCGACGCACAAGCTGGGCGCCAATCCGCTGTATCAGAGCCTGATGGGCCAAAAATTCGATCTGGAGGCCGACATGGCGTCGATATCCGGCCGGATGCGCCTGTTGCAGCAGCAGGCCGGGCAGGTGATGAGCAAGCTTCAGGGGCTGGCGGGGCTGGAGGCCGAATACAATACGCTGTCAACCGAACGCAGCGCCCTGCGGGACAGCATCAAGACCTTCACCCAGCGTATCCAGGAAAATGAGGCGGCGCAGGAAATGAAGGCGGGCGACGATACGGTGCGTGTGGTCGAGAAGGCATCGATGCCGAATCGGCCGAAGAGCCTGAAACGCGTCATCCTGATCCTCAGCTTCCTGTTCGCCGGCTTCACCGCTCTGTGCGCTGGCTTGCTGCGGGTTTATACGCGCAAGGGGTTCGCCAACGCGCAGATGGCCGCGAAGGCGCTGGATCTGCCGGTGCTGGCACAGGCGAAAACAAAGGCGGCGTGATGATTGGCATGAGTGGCGTCAATGGTTGATCTGACACGCGAAATGGCTGACCTGATGTCGGCGCTCGGCCGGCCGCAATCGGCCAGTGGGCGGGCGCTGATGTTTGTCTCGGCCTGTGACGGCGAGGGCGTATCGACCGTGGCGCGTGAATATGCCCGCTGCGAAGCCGCCTTCGCCAAAAAGCCGGTCTGGCTGGTCGATGCCGACCTGGTGCAGCAGGGCCAGATGCGGGCCCTGACGGAAGATCCCGAACGCTTCGGCCCGCCGGGGGCGCTCAGTCAGGCCACGCCGGACGGTTCGGCCTTTTTCACCGTGACGCCGCCGGGCCGCCAGACGGACGCGCATTATCTGGTGGCGCGGCCGTTTCTCGGCCGCCGGCTTTGGGTGACGCGCTTCCGTCACAAGAACCTGGCCCCCGATCAAAAGGCCCGGATTTTCGATCGGACGACTTATTGGAAGGCCCTGCGGCAGCACGCTCAGACGATCGTGGTTGATGCGCCGTCCGTGGCGCGCTCAACAGTTGCCCTGCAACTGGCGCCGCTGATGGACGGGGTGATCATGGTGGTCAGCGAAGGCGAGGGTGATGTCCAGGCGCGCATCGACCTGAAGAACGATATCGAACAGGTGGGCGGCCGGGTTCTGGGCATGGTCTATAACAATGCCAGCCGGATTGTGGGCGGAGCTGTGAGGCGGCCGCTCGGGCGGTTGGCGGCCCTGTGAGACTGGACATCGGGGGCATTGTCTCCGATTTCTGGCCGGGTGTGAAGGCTGACTGGCGCTATGACTGGCTGTCTCTTGTCTTCGGGGCGTCCGTCCTGTTCGTCTTTTCGCAGGCGTGGCTGTGTCCGCTGTTCGGCTATGGCGCGCAATCGGCGGCGGCGGGGCTGATCGTCCGCAACTTCTATTACCCGTTTTACCTGATGAGCCTGGGGCTGGCTTTGATTTGCTGGCGCCAGATGTTCAGCGCCCTGTGGCGGACACCGCTTATCTTGAGCCTGGTAACCTTGTGCGCCCTTTCATATTTCTGGTCGATCGATCCATCGGGCACGCTGCGGCGTTTCGTGGCCTTGTCGTTTACCGTCCTGGCCGGTTATGCCCTGGCCGCTCGCTTTTCGTGGGCCCGCCTGACGGAGGTGGTGGCGCTGGCTTTTACGGTCATGATGCTGGGCTCGGCCTTCCTGGCCATTTTCATTCCGAAGATGGGCGTGATGCACGAACTCTTCCCCGGTGCCTGGCGTGGCATGTGGCTGGAGAAGAACAATCTTGGCTCCTGCATGGCCATAGGCTTCGTGGCGGCGGCGTCCGCGGCCCTGCATAATCCCCGCAGGCAGGTGTTCTGGGGACTGATGGCGGCGGGTATGGTGCTTTTGACCATCCTCTCAACCTCCAAGACCTCACTGGTCTGCCTGGTGCTCGGCATGGGCGGCGTTGGCTTCATCTGGCTGGCGCGGCGCGGGCCGGTGCTGGGCATCCTGCTGACCTGGCTGGCGGTGACCGTGCTGCTGGCGTTGTCAGGGCTGGTGCTGTTCGCGCCGGAAAAGCTCTACCTGCTGCTCGGCAAGGATGCCACCCTGACCGGCCGGACCTTTATCTGGGACGGTATTGCGCGGGTGATGGAGGACCGGCCGAAACTGGGCTATGGCTATGGCGTGGTATGGACAGACGAAGGCGACTACGCGCCGCTGGCCAAGATCACCGCCGTGGCCGGATTTCGCGCCTATCATGCCCATTCCTGCTGGTTCGAGACCTGGCTTGGCATGGGGATTGTGGGCTTGAGCCTCTGGGCGATGGTTTTCACCGAAACCTGGCTGAAGGGGCTTTATCGCATGTTGCGCGGTGATGGCGGCTATTTCGCCCTGCCGCTGATCGGCATCTACAGCCTGTCATCCCTGACCGAAAGCATTACGCTAAGCTGGAATGACCTGCGCTGGAGCCTGTTTGTCATGGTGCTGGTCAAGCTGTCCCTGCCGCGCGATGAGGATGCGAAAGACTTTGTAAGGCAGGCGAGTACGCTTTAACCGCTTTGCTGTCAGTTAGGCCAGCAAAGCATGATCTTTACCCATTTGTTATTGGAATCCGCATGCAGGTCGCGCATATCGAGTGTGAAATATTTTTGCGCCAGAGTGACGGTTGCCTCGCCGAATCCAAAGCCTCCCGGCTCTTCTGCCATGCTCTCGCAATTTATTAAATTTCCCATCTGATCGAACTGGCACTCCACAAGAGCGACACCTTTTTGTCCGGCTGCCTTTGCCGCTGCCGGGTAGTATTTTCGCTTAGCCTCGGAGGCGGGCGTGGCGAGCATTGTGGCTTTTACATAGGTTCTGCCGGGCGTAGATTTTGATTGAGAGAGAACAAGTGTCTGCAACTGCTTGGTGCTCATATCTCGCGTGTCCGGCTCCGGATTGTCTGCCCATGAATGCCCTGCCGTCATCATGCCAAGGCAAATTACTGTAAGCAGCCGTTTCATAATTCCCCCTACTTTTGTTTATGGGTAACAAAATACGCCTGACGTTCCGGTTTGTATACCCGGTATCCAGGTCGGACCCCTTTCGTTTTTCCTTTACCGTGTGTGCGTAAATTTAAGAGGGATATCTTAAGGAGCCATCATGGATCAGGTCTATCTTCTGCATCATATGCACCGGGTCAGTGAAGACCACGAAGATATAAAGCTTCTGGGCGTTTTCTCGACGAGGGAACTGGCTGAGCGAGCAAAGGAGCGCGCGCTGAACCTGCCGGGTTTCAAGGACAGCCCCGACGGTTTCAGCGTCGACAAATACATCATTGACCGGATGGGCTGGACGGCCGGTTATCGCACGGTTTAGGTGCGTGGCGCCTGGGTCAGTCTCCTGAACCTCTACAGGCGATAGCGGTAGCGCGTGATGACCAGGGATATCTGTGTAATCTGTGGATTACCTTCTTTCCGGCGACGGGAACTGATACGAAGTTTTTTTGATCCGCAGATTGCACAGATGTTCAGGATAACCGCACGCTACCGCTATGTTTGTGAAATATCGACGCATAGGGTAGCCTGACCTCAACGGTACATGGAGGGACTTATGTCGGTTGTGGGTATTGGTGGCGTCTTTTTTCGGGCGGATAATCCGGAGGCTTTGCAAGCCTGGTATGACAGGCATCTGGGCGTGGTGGTCGATTTTGCCGCGCCATGGGTGCCGCAGCCAGGGCCGACCCTGTTCATGCCCTTCAAGCGGGACGCGGATCACTTCCCGCTCGACCGTCAGTGGATGATCAATTTCCGGGTGAGGGAACTGGATAAGCTGATTTCGGCCCTGCGCGGCGCCGGTATCGAGGTCACGACCCATGCCGAATGGGATACGCCGGAAACCGGCAAATTTGCCCGCATCTATGATCCGGAAGGTAATCCGATCGAACTGTGGGAACCACCGGTGGATTAGGCGGCTTTGTTTTTCCGTATGGTCTGACCGGAGGCCAGGCGGGCGCCTTCGGCAAAGGTGACGATATCGAAGCCCATATCGAGCGCCCGGACGATCAGGCGTTCGAGCGTTGCCGGTGTGCAGCCCCAGGCGGACGGATTTTCGCGGACATCATGGCTATAAAGCACCAGCCAGGCGGTTTCGTCCTCGGCGCGGATCAGCCAGTCTATGGCGGTCTGTTCGCCGTCCGGCCCTTCTATGCCAACCGCCGGCGTCTGGTTGAGGTCCGTGCCGGGAGTGACAAGGCCGTGATGCAGGGCGCGCGAGGCCTGGAAGCGATCATTGAGCACCGACTTGGCCTGTGGTGACACATCGCCATAAGGGTAGGCGAAGGTTTGGGCCTTCGGCAGGCTCATCTGGCGAAAAGCGGCGGCGCTGAGGTCGAGATCGAGGGCAATCTCCGCCGCCGAAGCGCGGCCGCAATCGAGGTGGCTGTGGGTGTGGCAGGCGATTTCATGCCCGGCGGCATGAAGCGCCTTGATTTCCGCTTCGGTGGTATAGGGTCCGAGATGGCTGTCGCTGCCGGACAGGCCGGCAGAGATAAAGAAGGTGCCGCGCGCGCCGTATTTTTCCAGCAGAGCCGCGCCGGCATGGGCAGCGGAGGTGGGGGCATCATCGAAGCTGATCGTCAGCAGGGGGCGCGCCAGGCCCTCAAAACGCGCGGGCCTGGTATAGATAAGGCGCGCCAGCCGGCGGCGCAGCTTGCCGTAAAAGGAACTGTCAGCGGTATATATTTCGGTCATCAGACCACCTGTGCGTAAAGGGCAGCGCGGTAAAGGCGCAGGGCGAAGGCGCGGAGCCGCACCGGCAGCCGCCGCGTCAGAGCGGCTGATTTAATGAGGGGGCGGAAAACGCTCAGAAATGGTGTTTTCTTCAATATTTTTGCGGCTTTGTAGCTGGGATATTGAGAGACCACATGAGGATACTTTTCGATCACGCGGGCGAAATTACCGACCGACTGTTCGTATTTCCGCGCCAGGGTTTCAGGCGTATCGAGGCCCATATGGGTGGCGGTGTTGTCGATATGGCCGACGCCATAGCGGGCGGCCACGCGCATCCCCCATTCGGTATCTTCCCAGCCCCAGCCGGTGAAGGCCGGATCGAAGGTCTCGGCTTTGAAGACATCGCGCCGCACCAGGAGGTTGGAGGTGAAGACGTATTTTTCCGGGTGTTCAGCGCGCTGGGCGGCGCTCAGGCAATCACTCTGGCCGGCCATGGCCTTGTGGATGGCGAAGGCCGGGGTATCCGGTGCCTGGATCAGCGAGAAGCCGCCGAAGACGACCGTGGATTGACCGTTAGCCTCGGCCAGCCAGCGGTCGAGAAAGCCGGGATCATCGGGCAGCATATCAGAATCGAGGAACAGGAAATAATCACCGCGCGCGGCCTCTGTCAGCCGATTACGACCGCGCGCCCGGCCTTCGTTTTGCGGCAAGGTGATCAGTTCGCAGGCCAGAGGGGACTGGCTGATAAAGGCGCTGACCTCGGCGGTAATGTCAGGCATAACAGAGCCGTCATCGATCAGGATGATTTCCAGCGCTTCGGGCGTGTGGCAGTGGAGGGCGCACAGCAGCGGCAGAGGCGACTCTTTGTAGAACGGGATCAGCACCGACAGGCGTGGCGTTGCGGTGGTGAAGGCAGTGTTGCGGAAGGGCTGGCTCATGCGAACACCTTGGCGCGCAGGCGGCCGATTATCTTAAGGGCCGGTTCGCGGATATCATTGAGGTTCAGTGCCCAGGCGAGGGCGCCATAAACGACCACGCCGGTCAGACCCTTGAGAACCAGGTCGATGATGGCCAGACCGGTATCCGGCACCAGCGCCACGGCCGCCATCATGACGGCGACGCTCATAAGGGTCTTGCCCAGATCAAGAACGGGCACAGGCAGGGCCAGGGTTTTCAGGCCCAGTCCCCAGGCGGCGATCAGGCCAAGCGCGAAACTGAGGCATGACGCCAGGGCGGCGCCCATCAAGCCCATCAGCGGAATCATGGCCAGGTTCAGCGCGATATTGCTGACGGCGGGCACGGCCATGGCGACCACCAGCAGGCGGGTTTTGCGGGCCAGGGTGAAGGCTTGCAGGAAATAATAGGTGCCAAGGCCGGAAAACAGGGCGCCCAGGCTGATCAGCGGCGTAACGCTCAGGGCATCGGTGCGCAGGCCCTCGCCGATAAGCAGGGTACCAAGCGCCGGAGCCACCATGATCAGGCCGCCGACTGCCGGGAAAAGGACAAAGGCCATGGTGCGGATCTGGTGGCGGGCATTGGCCTTAAGTTCGGTTATGCCGCCATGTTCCAGCGCATGGACCATGGCCGGACCACCGGCAGCGCCGAACCAGATAAACAGCACATCGAGGATGCGCGAAGCCAGTGAAAAGCCGGCATGATAGGCGCCGGCTTCGGCTTCATTGAGGAAGTGCGCGATCAGGAAACGATCGACCGTATAGAGCGCCAGGGTCAGGATCAGGCTGGCTGAAACGGGAAAACCGTAATGGGCGTAGGCGCGGGCCTTTTCCGCGCTGAACCGGCCTTTCAGGGCGCGGCCCCAGTCCTCGCGCGCCACGAAGGGCAGGCACAGAAGGGCAATCAGGCCGCCGCCGACCACGGGCGATGCGCCGCCCAGTCCGGTGGTGGCGCACAAGACGCCGAGGCCAAAACCGCCGGCGGTCTGAATCATGTCAAGCATTGATGCGGCCCCGACGCGGCCTTCGGAGCGGCGCTGTTCCTGCACCAGCTTGATCAGCGAGCGGAAGACGACGCAGCCGAGGCCGAGACCCATGGCCATTTTCAATGATTGATCGGCGTCTCCCGATGTCGGCCACAGCCACAGGCCAAGAACGCAGGCAAGGGCGAAGACGATGGTAACGACAGCAAACAGGCGATAAACCGTGCCATAAAGCTCCGGCGCTTCCGGATCAGTGCGGGATTCGGCCGGATAGAAGCGCGCCATGGCGGCCTCGATCCAGGTGAAGCACAGGGTCTGGGCCAGGCTGGATATCCCGAAGGTCAGGGCGTAGCGGCCATAATCGTCCGGCGTCAGGATACGCGTGAACACCATCAGGGTGGCGAACCCGATCAGGCCCTGCAGGATATTGGCGGGAAGATAGCCCCACAGACCTTTAGAGAACATGGGCGTTCTCACATGAAGAAAGCAAGATACCCCACCACCCCCGCGCAAGGGCGCGGCGGTCCCCCTCCCCAACAAGTTGGGGAGGTACAAAATTTCTATACCTCCCCAACTTGTTGGGGTTTGGCGTGAGCGAAAGTACAGCCTTCGCAAGCCAAGGGACCATAAGGTCGCAGGCCGCAATGGTGGTGGGGCATCTTACTTTCATATCTTACCGCACCGCCTTCGCATCGCCGAGCAGGCAGGGAATGGTCATCGCCATGATGTAGAGATCAAACCAGATCGAATGGCGCTCGATGTATTCGACATCGAGACCGATACGGCGGCGCACATCCTCGGCATTATCCAGAGGCCCGCGCGAACCCTTGATGGCCGCCCAGCCGGTGACGCCGGGCTTCATGCGGTGGCGCCAGGCGTATTCGGCCACCAGGCGTGCGCTTTCGTCGGGGCCGGTCTTCATGCCGATGGCGTGCGGGCGCGGCCCAACCAGAGACATTTCGCCACGGATCACATTGAACAGTTGCGGCAATTCATCGATGCTGGTCTTGCGGATGAAGCGGCCGATCCGGGTGACGCGCGGATCGCCCTTTGTCACCTGCTGGGCCGCCGTATGGTCGGTCAGGTGGGTATACATGGAGCGGAATTTCCATACCCGGATCGCCTCGTTGTTGAAGCCGTGGCGACGCTGGCGAAAGAAGACCGGGCCGGGGCTGTCAAGCTTGATCAGCAGGGCTATGACCAGCATAAGCGGCGAAAAGACGATCAGGGCCAGGGTGCCGATGACCAGATCCTCGGCGCGCTTTACCATCGCCTTGCGGTCGTCTTCCGAGATACCGGAAACGCGGGCCAGCGGAATATCGGCGACCCGCGACCAGGCAGCCTTGGTGGCATGGCTCCCATCCATATCGACGAACAGGGAGACCTCGTTAGGCAGGCTGCGCAGCTTTTCGATAATGGTCTTGACGCGCGCCTTGGCGGAGGTGTCAAGCGCCACGACGATCTGGTCGACATAGGGGGTGATCTTGTGGCCGAGCAGGGACTGGACATCGCCCAGCACCGGAACGCCGGCGACGGCCTGGGGGCTGCGTGCCAGCCGGTCATCGAAAATGCCGAGGATATTGACGTGACGCTGCTCAAGGGCCGCTTCAACCAGCTTTTCCGCGTGTTTGGTCGCGCCAACGATGACAATGCTGGGGATCAGCTTGCCCTGGCGACGCCAGCGATCGACCAGGCTCCACCACAGCAGGTGCTGTAGCATGAAATAGACCAGGGTGACGGTCATCCAGAAACGGACGGCGGCGGTGACGGCGTAGTCGTTTATCGAAAAGTCGGCCAGGAAATCCGCCAGAAGGTAGCCGGCGCCAAAGACCAGGGCCAGTTTGACCAGGTGGATCGTGACGCGGGCATTGCGGCCGAAACGGTACAGACCGCTGAGATAAAGCGCCCAGTACAGGCCGAGCGTCGTGGCGATGAAGGGCAGGATATTGCCGAGCGGGCTGGTGAAGAAGCCTTGCGGCGCTACCGAGTGGGCGCAGACGACGGCGAAGAAGACCAGGGCCAGGAAGTCGATGCCGCGAAACAGGCGGACGAACATGTCGCCGCTGCGCCGTTCGCGCGCCGAAACCAGCTTTTCCGGTCGAAAGGGGCCCCTGCGATCTTTGGGATCGTCGCAGAGCGCATCCAGGCAGGTCGCATCTTCTAGCGTTTGGCGGGGGAGGGCGGCGTTCATGACCTGATTTCGAGCTTGTTCTAGGCTTGCGATGAGGTTACGGCATTTGGCTTAGGCGTCAGTTAACAGGCGGCGATTTTCCTGATTTTTTCTTGTCCCGGTGCGGGACGGACCGGTAACAGGCTGCAAGTTAGATGCCGGAGAGGCTGGTTTTCGCGCCTGAAATGGCTCGCGCGGGAATGATTTGATGGCCGCCGCGTAAACCTGTGTACCTTTTTTGTAAACGGCGTTGCCTTTTAAAAACGAATACGCTAACTCAGCCATAACGGAGACGTGGCCGAGAGGCTGAAGGCACTCGTTTGCTAAATGAGCGTACCCCCAAAAGGGTACCCAGGGTTCGAATCCCTGCGTCTCCGCCATTTCCCCTTTTCATTAAAACGGATTAAATAGTGCTGGGACAGTCTGTTACTGTCTCGCCGGGTGAAGGCTATTGCACCGGCTGATATAAAGGGGAATGAAAAGGTGTCATGGCTGCTTTCAGCGCTTGAGCCGGTCCAGGGCGTGCTTCTGGCACTGGCGCTTGGTCTCCTGATCGGTGTGGAGCGCGGCTGGTCGCGGCGAAACGATCCCGACGGCAGCCGGGTGGCCGGAATCCGGACGTTCGCCCTGCTGGGCCTCGCCGGCGGCCTGGCCGGTGAGGTTCTGCAGCGGATTTCGCCTGTACTGGCGGCGATTCTTCTGGGGGCTGCGGCCGCCACCCTGCTGATCGGGTATGTCCGCCGCTCGCGGTCTGGCGATGATGTAAGCGCAACCTCGACCGTTGTCGGCATTATCACTCTGGGCGTGGGGCTGGCGTCAGCCACCGGTGGAGGTATGCTCGCCGGCGTCGTTGCGGCGGTGACCACACTTATTCTGTCATCGCGCCGCCAGCTCCATGCCTGGGTCAATACCCTGACTGAAACGGAGATGCAGGCGATCGCCCGCTTCGCGCTGATTGCCCTGGCCATCCTGCCCATCCTGCCCGATCAGGCCATGGGGCCGTTCGATGCCTGGAATCCCCGCCAGATCTGGATGATCGTCGTTGTCGTTTCGGGTTTTTCCTTCGCGGGCTATGTGGTTGCCCGGCGGCTGGGCGCGTCCAGAGGGCTTGTCGTCCTGGCCGCGGCCGGCGCGATGGTGTCCTCGACCGCGGTTACGGCCGCCCTGGCCAATCGGTTACGCAAACAGGAAGGGCCGCCGGATGTGCTGGTTGCCGGTATCGTCACGGCGTCCGCGGTCATGTTCCTGCGTGTCCTGATCCTGACCGCCGCTCTTGCGCCGTTTGCCTTTACCGGGCTGGCCCTGCTGGTGGGGCCGGCAACCGCTCTTTGCATCGCCTGGGCGCTCTGGCTTTTGTGGCGGTCGCGGGGTGACAAGGCTGAGGCTTCCGAGGCTTTACCCTTGCGCAATCCTTTTGATCTGGGGCCGGCGCTTCTGCTGGCTGGACTGGTGCTCGTACTCTCCGGCCTGGCGCGCTGGCTGCTCAATGCCTTCGGCGAAACGGCCCTCGCCACCGCCCTGGCCCTGTCGGGCATGTTCGATGTCGATTCGGCGATCATCACCATGAGCGTCCTGCCGCCCGAAAGCCTCGACGGGCGGACGGCCGGTATGATCCTGGCCGGGCCTGTCATGCTCAATACCATTGTCAAGGCGGTCATCGCCATTGCCATGGGCGGCCGAACAGGCTGGCGCGCCGGTGTGCCGCTGCTGCTGAGCGTGGCAACCGGCGGCGTGACCTTACCCTTTCTGATCTGGAATCTGATCTGAAGCGCTCAAACCTCGATATTTCGCGTCGGGAATATATCGCGCAGCCGTTCGGTGAGTTCCGGCAAGGCGAGGCCCACATAGTCCTTGGTGAGTTCGATCCCGACGGAATCCTGGACGGATGGGTTCAGGTGCGGCCGTAAATTGCCCAGCCATGTCGATGGCGCCACGATCACCAGGCCGTCGAAGCGGTCCTGCGCCCTGGCGCGGTTGAGCCGATCGGCGACATGCGCGGCTAGGTCGGCCTTGAGCTTGCGGCGAAGATCGACATGCGGTTCGCTCAAATGGCGCAGATTGCCGCTGCTTTCAAAAACGGTGCCCCTGGCGTCGGTTCCGGTGTCATAAGCTTCGATGCGTTCGGCTTCGAGATGAAAATCGTCAAGCGGCTGGAGTGCCCAGGTCAGGGTCTCTTCCGGCTGATGCGTGGCGCCCCTTATGATGTCGCTGGCCGGCACACGCAAATAGCCCTGCGCCTGGCTGCCATCGGCGACGATCACCCAGACGGTGGACGGATGATAGGGAAGGGGGGCGGCGTGGGACACGGCTGTTCTCCTGGCTGAACAATGGAACCAAATGGTCTTTCAGAATAATCCGTCCCACGGCATTGCCGCTTTGATCGTCGTCAAACGCGCGGATAGGCCTGTCACGGCCGCACGGAATCGCCGGGATGCAGGGTATCGCCGGGAAAAATGACGATCCGGTCGCCTGCCTTCAGCCCCGATTGTACCGAACGGTAACGGTCGCCGCCGCTGCTGATTTCGACCGGTGTCAGCATGGCCTTGCCGTCGATAAGTCTGAAGACCGCCCACCGGTCTCCGCTGCGCACGAGACTGTCAACGGGTACACGCAGGGCATTAGCCTGCTTAGAGATGATCACGCGCAAATCGACGCGAAAGCCGTGGCCCAAGGCTGGCGCCTGCTCCGGGTGGCTCAGGCGGGCAATCACATTGACCCTCTGTTCCTCGACCCCCAGCGCGGAGACCTTGGTATGGGCATAGGGCTCGATACGGCTGATGCGCGCGGGGATAGGGGTTGCGCCGCCCCATCCCTCGACAAGGGCCTCGTCGCCCGGTTTCATCAGAACGGCATCCTGTGAGAGGAATTCGGCGACGATTTCGATCTGGGCGGGGTCGCCAATCGTCAGCAGTGGCGCGCCGGCTGGCACCACGGTTTCACTTTGCTGAAAGAGTTGCAGCACACGGCCGGCCACAGGACTTTTGACCGCGGTGGTGACACCCGTGCCGCCTTCCGGGGTGCCGGCGGCAACCTGGGCCTGTTTCAGCGCCGCCTGCCGCGACAGGCGCATAGCCAAGGCGGCATCGACCGTGGCATTGGCGGTGTCGAGGGCGGCCTGGCTGGCATATCCCCGGTCGAACAGAATTCTGACGCGATCGCGGTTGTGACGTGCCAGGGCAAGGTCGGCATCCGCCGAACGCAGGGCCGCCGCCGCCGCCAGTATGCCAGCTTCGGACTGGGCGGATATACGCGCATCCAGCAGGGCGGGCGATGCCGGACCAAGGATGGCGACGGTCTGGCCGCGAACAACCGCATCGCCGGCTTCCACAGCAATGCGCTGCAACTGGCCGGCGACCGGCGCCGCGACCGCGAACACGTCATGGATGCGCGTGCGGCCTTCATCGACAATATCCTGCTGGACAAGGCCGCGATCGACAATAACGGTTTCCACTGCCTTGGGGCGCGGCCATATCATCCATATCAGGGCGACCGCCAGGATCAGGGCGGCGCTCGCCCAGAGAACAGGGCCCGGTTTCAGGTTCAGTTTCATTGTCAGTCCCTCGCTTTCAGGACGCCCACCATATCCAGCCGATCGACGGCGCCGCGCACGACCAGCGCCGCAACCAGCACGCAGGCCAGTGTGAAGCTGATGGCGAAGGCGTAGCCCGCCGGATCGAAGACATAGGGAAAGGCGAAGTTTTCCGTGCTGAACAGGTGTGTCATCCAGATGGCCATGCCGGTGCCGAACAGAACCGCGAAGGGCAGGCTCAACAGCGCCAGCACCATTATTTCGCCGATCAGCACATAGGAGACCTCCAGCCGGCTGAAACCCAGCACGCGCAGGGTGGCCAGGTCGCGTTCCTGCTCCGCCAGGGTGACGCGCGCCGCTGAGAACGCCACCCCGCCGGCCATGATCGCGGCGAAGCTCGAATAGATGGCCGTCATCAGGCCCATATGCTCGTTGAAATTTTTCCGCATCGAACGTTCGGCAAGCGAAACGAAGCTGGCGCCCATCAGGGCCGGCGTCTGTTTCAGGCGGGCGGTAAAGGCGGCATAGGCGGCCGGATCCAGGCGCAGATAGGCACCGCTGATCCGGCCGGGCTCGCGCATCAGGCTGGACAGGTTACCAAGCGACATATAGGCGGAAGAGCCAATCATCGGGTCTATGATGCCCGCCACACGGACAGTGGCGCGGATGCGCCGACCGCGAAGCTGCTCGATGGTGATGTCATCGCCGGCGCGCGCTTCCAGTTTACGGGCGAGAGGCCGCGAAAGCCAGACGCCTTCCGTGGGCGGCGCTATGACCGAAAGATCCCGGCCGATCAGCCGGTTGAGCGTCGCGCCCTCGGCCAGACCGAACAGGGCCTCCTCGACGCGCCTCTGGTCCTTGCTGAAAGCCACGCCATCGATTCGGAAGGGTTCGACCGTAATGACGCCGGGCAGTCGTTCTATGTCATGCAGGACACCGGCTTCCTGCGGCTCACTCAGGGTGAGGGTAACATCCTGGCGGTTGGCAAGGCCGAAATGGACGTCGAGCATATAGGTCATTTCCGCCGGAAAGGACTGGGTGACGATCAGGATGGAGATGGCCAGGCCAATGCCCAGGGCGGTGGTGGCGGCGCGGCGCGGGAAGCGAACAATCCGGCGCAGAATGATACGGCTCTTGGCATCGAGCCCCTCGGCAAAGCCATGGAACAATCCACCGCCCTGCGCATAATTGGCCGGTTGCGGCGGCGCCAGGGCTTCGGCGGGGGGCAGGCGCGCGGCCCTGGCGACGGCGTTCCAGGCCCCCAGGCCGGCAGCGGCAAAACTGGCGGCAGCGGCGAGGATCAGGGTCGGCAGGGAAGCGGAAAACTCAAGGTTCGGAAAGTGATAGTACTGGCGATACATGCCTGCGATGAACCGGCCGTAGACTGTGCCGGCCGCAATTCCGGCGATCAGGCCCAGCGTGCCGAAAATGAGCGCACTTTCGGCATAGTGCCAGGCGATGGCCAGATCGCTGTAACCGAACGCCTTGAGCAGGCCGATATTCGCTCTTTCGGTGGCAATTACCCGGCCCATCGAGATATTGACCAGGAAAGCCGCCACGATCAGGAAGAAGGTCGGGATAAAGCTCGCCAGTATGCCGAGCTGGCTCAGTTCCTCGCTGAGAAAGCGGTCGGACATCATGCGGTCGCGGCCGGTTGCGCCCGCGGAACCATAGGGGGTGAGGGTATCGTCGATCGCCCGCGTAGCCGCGCGGATATCGGCCCCGGCCGCCAGCCGGATGACGGCATCGTTGAAGGCGCCGCGCATGTCGTAAGCCTCGCCCAGGGCATCACGTCCCATCCAGATGACGGCGAAGCGTTCCGGCTGCGGGAACATCTCACCGGGCGCCGTGACGAAGACGAACTCTGGCGAATTGGCGATGCCGGTGATGACCAGGCGCTGGCGATGGCCGTGCAATATGGCGTCGAGCGGGCTGCCGGGCCTTAATCTGAGGGCCGTGGCGAAGGCTTCATTGACCAGCGCCTCTTCCGGATGGGCCGGATCGGGCCAGCGGCCGGCGGTCAGGGCCAGGTCGTTGACGCGCGGCCGGCCTTGCCGGGGAAGGGAGATCAGGCGGGCCGACACGGGCTCGGCGACCTGTGGCAGGTCAAGCAGGGCATAGCCGGAGATGCGCGTCTCGACGGCCGCCACGCCGGGCGCATTTTCCATTACCGGCGCCAGCCGGTCGGGCGCGCGGACCAGCGAAACGGCCAGGTCCGCCATATGTTTGTCGGCATAGTACTGGAGTCTTGTCTTTTCCAGGGACGCCCTCATGCCGACCGCCATGATCAGGACGGCAAGCCCGCAGCCGAGGACAAGCACGATGCCGGCGGCGTGCATCCGCATCCGCCAGATGTCGCGCAGCAGCTTGGCATCGAGCGGGCGCATCACCAGACCAACTCGAAGGGTTTGGCCGGCGTGGCGTTTGTTTCGATCTCACGCACGCGGCCGTCGGCGAAGCGCACAACCCGCGCGCCCATGCGGGCAATATCGGCATTGTGCGTAATGATCAGGGTCGTCGATTTGTAAAGCCGGTTGATCTCGCTTAAGGCTTCCAGTACCTGGGCACCGGTTTGCAGGTCGAGCGCGCCGGTCGGTTCGTCGCACAGGAGGATCGCCGGCCGTTTGGCGATGGCCCGCGCCACGGCGACGCGCTGCTGCTCGCCGCCTGACAACTGGGCTGGAAAGTGATCCATACGGCCGGTCAGACCGACCAGGGCCAGGGCGTCGGCCGCTGACAGCGGGTTATCGGCGATCTCACGCACCAGGTCGACATTTTCGTGCGCTGTCAGGCTGGGAATGAGGTTGTAGAACTGGAAAATGAACCCGACATGCCGACGGCGATAGGCGGTCAGGTCGCGGTCGCTCATCGCAGTCAGCAGCGCATCCCGAAACCGCACCTCGCCGCTGGTGGCATGATCGAGACCGCCCAGGATATTGAGCAGGGTCGACTTGCCGGAACCGGATGGCCCGACCAGCATCAGAAGTTCGCCATCCTGAATATCAACACTGACATCGCTGAGGGCGTGAACCGCTGTCGCGCCCTTGCCGTACTGCTTGTTGACGCCGCGCAGCGAGAAAGAGGCGGTCATGGGACGCTCCGAAGACAGAAGCGTCAGGACTACAGGATTTGCGGTCGGGGCGATTTGCGCCGGATCAAACGCCCCACAAAAGGGGCTGTCGTAGATAAGGTTTAAGTTTTGCCCATCGGCTCAAGATTTTGAACTGTTCTTTTGGCGAGCCGTACTACGACAGACCCTGTAATATTACCTGGCGCTGGTGTGTTGAACTACGATAAATCAAGCTTTCTCGGGGGCTAAGTGATGTCCAGGGGCGCAGGCCAACGCTTGACCTCATTTTCCAAAGGCTCGACTAATGTCCCTGGGGGATTACCTTGCGGCTAGCCCATGAGCTTGATTTATGCCGCTCTAACCTAGCCATACGGATCGCCATTTGCGCACCTGAATTGCACAGGAGCACAGATAAAACTCTGACAAATCCGGTAAGTTGCTGATATGTCTAAGACATAAGGTTTGCTGGCTCCCCGAACAGGACTCGAACCTGTGACAAGTCGATTAACAGTCGACTGCTCTACCAACTGAGCTATCGGGGAACACGCTGGCAAGGCGCGCCCTATAGCAAGGGTTTGAACTGCATGGCAAGCCCTAAGCTGAAAGTTTTGCACAATTCTGTGCGTGAAGTGGTCTTGCCCTGATTTCAAACGAAAAAAAGCCCGAAAAGAGCTTTCGGGCCTTTGAAGTTTGGTGATGGTGGGTGTCTTCAGATAAGCAAAGACAACGCCGTTATGGAAGGAGTCGGGTTAATGAGGGGTAAATGCGCCTGTAAGGGGAAAATAAGCCGGAATCATATTCCAGGTCGCCGTGCGGTAATTTGTTCATGACAATTTAACCATGAACGGAAGAGGGTCGTTGCCTGAATAGAGATTAAGGAATCACCCGTGCGTCTGCCCCCGATCAAGGTTCGTATCCGTGCGCTGCTGGCGCTGTTTTTTGTGAGTCTTGGCGTGGCGACATTCGTCGCGCTGCATCATACCTCGACAGTCGGGCACCTGCTGAGCCAGGGGCAGGGGGACTATATCAATCAGGTGCAAAGCCTTGAGAAAGGGTTTGCCAGCCTGATTCTGATGGCATCGGTTCTCGTTGGCCTAGCCGGGCTGGTTGCCGCCTTCTATTTCGACCGCGAAGTGTTTTCTGTTATCGACCGTCTCAGCCACTATACCGATCGGCTGGCGCGCCGCGAATTCGATACGCCGGCGGAAGGGGCGCACCGGTCCGATGAAATCGGCCGCCTGGCTGCGGCGCTTGATGTCCTGCGTGCCAACGGTCAGAAACTGGTCGGTCTGGAAGATGAGGCGGCGCGTCATGCAGAGGTGATCTCTGCCGAGCGACGGGCGGCGCTCCACGAACTGGGCAACAAGCTGGAAAGCCAGGTATCGGCCCTGCTTGAAGGGCTTACGCAGTCCTCGAAGGCCATGATCACCTCTTCGGATACTATGAGCCAATCGGCCTTCGCGGCATCGGAAAGCGCCGCCAAGGTGGCCTCGGTCGCGGTCACGACCTCCCAGAGCGCGCAGAAGGTGGCTTCCACAGTGATGGAACTGTCGCAGACAGCCAATGAAATCGCCGGTTCTACGCAATTATCAACGCAGGTGTCCGCCCGCGCCTCGGCGGAAGCCGAATCGACCTCGGCCCTGATGAGCCGCCTGGGCCGCAGCGCTGACGAAATCAGCGCGGTGGTGGACATGATCACCTCCATCGCCCAGCAGACCAACCTTCTGGCGCTCAACGCCACTATTGAGGCGGCGCGGGCTGGGGAGCATGGGGCGGGCTTCGCTGTGGTGGCCGCCGAGGTCAAGACCCTGTCGCAGCAGACGGAAAAGGCGACCCGCGAGATCACCGCCAAGGTGCAGCAGATCCAGAACGACGCCATCGAGGCGACCAGCGCCATTGCTGGCATCGTCAGCACAATATCGGAACTTCGCTCCGGCGCCGACGATATCGCTCGCTCAGTGGCCGCCCAGCAGATGGCCACCAGCCAGATCGCCGAAACGGTCGAATTACTAGCGGAAGGCTCGCAAAGCGTCGGCAATGATATCGATTCGGTCCGCGATGTAGCGGACGAGACGGGGCAGGTGGCCAGTGTGGTTTTCGAGGAAGCGAAATCGGTCAGCCACGCTTCGGACCAGTTGAAGATGGAACTGGCAAGGTTCCTGGCCAATATGCGCGCCGCTTAGTTTGTGCTCAGGCGCCGCATGGCTCCTCGCAAAGGCTCGGGCACGCGTTGCGCTTGCCTCAAGCGCCGGATGGCTAGAAATGAAGGAAGTGTGGAGGCCTGACCCGGAGTCGAACCGGGCTTCACGGATTTGCAATCCGGTGCGTAACCGCTCCGCCATCAGGCCTCGCATAGAGCGGATGCGTTCGCTACCAGATCGCATCATCGCCCGCAATGATCTCTGGTGCAAATTTTCGGATAAATGTGCATAAGCCGGCGCAATTGTGCGTTTTTTGCTGGTGAATCTCAGCTTATGGCGATTGAAGCGCGCGCCGCTTGCTCTTATAAGCGGTGCAAAGCGTTCGAATAAGTCTTCAAGGATCAGCATTATGGATTTTCACGCCGCCCGTCAGAATATGGTCGAATCCCAGGTTCGCGTGAATGATGTCACTGACGCGGCCTTGCAGGTGGCCATGCGCCATATCCAGCGCGAGCGTTTGTGCGCGCCTTCGCAGGCCTTTGGCGCCTATGGCGAGGTCGAGTCCCCGATCGCACCCGGCCGTGTTCTGATGAAGCCGCGTGATATTTCCAAGCTGTTGCAGACCGCTGAACCGAAGGCCGGCGAAGCGGTCCTGGCTCTGGCCGCGCCCTATGCCGCCGCCGTTTTGCAGCACGCCGGTCTGACCGTCACGGCGCAGGAAGCCGACCCGCGCGTCGTGGCAGTGATCGAACCCTATCTCAAGGAACTGGGCGTCACATGCGTGATAGCTGATCTGAAAGCGCCGGCCGGTTCCGGCTATGACATCATCATCGTCGAAGGCGCCGTGGCGGAAGTTCCCGCGGCCTGGTTGAAGGCGCTGAAGGTCGGGGGTCGCCTGGCCGTGGTCGTTAAGGATGGCCCAGTGGGCCGTGCGCGCCTCTATCTGCGCATCGAATCCGGCATTTCCGAGCGCGATGTCTTTGATTCGGCGCCATCAACCCTGCCGGGCTTTACGCGCGCGCCGTCATTCGAGTTCTGATACTGACAGAAACCGCCGGGCGGACCCTTAGGGTGCGACATTAAAGTCGCCACCGCGCGTTGAATATTGTGTATAGTAGTAAAAAGCCGAACGTGAAAAATCCGTAACTCGCCAAGCCTGTAATCTTCTGGCAGTAGGATTTCAGAGGTAATCTTTAGCTTATTGCCGCAGCCGGGCCGCGCGTACATGCGTCTGGAAGGCAACAGGGCAGGCGTGTCGCCTGCCTGAATGACGTGGGGACATCTGTTTATGACGAATTCCAAGTTTGTGACCTTCGGCCTGGCCGCCGCGGTTTCGGTTCTGGCCCTGACCATAGGCGTCAGCGCCCAGGCGGAAAGCCTGAACGACGCCATCGCCCAGGCCTATGCCCAGAACCCGACGCTGCTGCGCAGCCGCGCCGCGCAGCGCGCCACCGACGAAACCTATGTCCAGACCCGCTCGCAACTGGGGCCATCACTGAGCGCAAGCGCCTCGGCCACCTATAATGACCTGCCCGGCTTTACTGGCGATCGCTCTTCCACCAGCGCCGGCCTGACCGCCAACCAGACGGTCTTTGCATCGGGCGGCATCGCCTCTTCGCTGAAAGCTTCGCGCGCCAATGTCATGGCCGGCCAGGAAAACCTGCGCAGCACCGAATCGGGTGTCCTGCTTGATGTCATTAGCGTCTATACCGCCGTCCGCCGCGACCAGCGTGCCCTGCAAATCTCGCAGGACAATTACGATATCCTCAAGCAGCAGCTTGACCAGACCCAGGCACAGTTCGATGCCGGCCAGTTGACCCGCACCGATGTCGCGCAGTCCCAGGCGCGTCTGTCGGCCTCCGCGGCAGCCCTCGCTTCAGCCCAGGCCCAGCTTGATTCCGACCGCGCCTCTTATGTGGCCATTGTCGGCCAATCACCGGTGGCGCTCGACGCCGAGCCGGATCTGCCCGGTCTTCCGGCGGATTTTGATGCCGCCCTGGCGGCGGCGGAAAAGAATAACCCGGATCTGCAATCCGCTCAGTATGCGGCGGATGCCGCCAAGGCCCAGGTACGTGCCGAGCGGTCCGTATTCGGTCCCACGATCGGTCTGTCGGCCAGCACGGGTGGTACGCAACCTGGGCTGGGCGTTGGTGATATTACCGATAACGATTCCTCATCTGCCACACTGCGTCTGTCGATTCCCTTGTTCAGCGCCGGCCTGAATGGGTCGCGCGTCCGCCAGGCGACGGAAAACTATAATGCGCAGCTTCAGGTGGTTGAAACGGCCCGCCGGCAGGTGATTTCTTCGGTGTCGCAGGCGTGGTCGCAGATGCTGGCGGCCAAGTCCGCCGTGGCGTCGAACCAGGAGCAGGTTAAGGCCGCCCAGATTGCGGCAGATGGCGTCAAGGTCGAGCAACAGGTCGGCCTGCGCACCAATATCGAGGTGCTGAACGCCCAGCAGGAACTGAAATCGGCTCAACTGGCGCTGATCGAAGCCGAGCGCGGGCAATATGTGGCGGGCAGCCAGTTGCTCTCCGTCATGGGCGGGCTGACGGCCAAGGCGTTTGTGCCGGACATCCAGGTCTACGATCCGCAGGAACATTTTGACGACGTCAAGTCAAAGGGCTGGACGCCACTGGAACCGGTGGTTCACGCGCTGGACGGCCTGGCGGCCGGCGGCAACTGATCGGCATTGCGCCTTTATTTTTTGCAGAGTGGCCCGCCGGGTAACTAGCGGGTTTCTTCACAAAAAATTCTTCGCCTCGGTGAAATTTGGCGGCAGAATCCGCCTAAACAGTTGCAAAATGCGGCGAACACGTGTCACCCTCTCCAAGGTTTCAGTTCCCGAACCCGATTCGCAGCAGTTAAAAAGACATGGCAGAACAATCCGCACACGAACCGACAATGGAAGAAATCCTCGCTTCCATTCGCCGCATCATCTCGGAAGATGACGCGCCGGAAGACGCGGCGGCACAGGCTGTAGCCGAACCGGAGGTCGAGGACGATGAGGACGCTTTCGCCGCGGTGGCTGAGCCGGAAGCGGAGAGCGAAGACGTCGCTGAAGACGATGTGCTCGAACTGACCGAAACATATGAGGCCCCGGAATCGGTGTCCATCGGCGACATCGATGCCTATACGCCGGCGGCTGCGCCCGAACCGGCCCCGGCGCCGAAGCCGGCGGCTGCCGCGCCTTCGGTTGGTCTGGTCAGTGAACGGACCGAATCGATTGCCGCGTCCTCTTTCGGCGCTCTGACCAGCAACCTGCTGGTGCCGCACAGCGACCGTACGCTGGAGGATGTCGCCAAAGACTTGCTGCGCCCGATGCTGCAGGCCTGGCTCGACCAGCACCTGCCGGCGATCGTGGAGGAGCAGGTGCGCCTCGAAGTCGAACGGATTGCCCGCCAAAGTCGCCGCTAATCCATAGATTCTTTTGAGTTCATTTGTTAAGAGAGCGGCATCACAGCGGTGAGCCGCTCTTTTCAATTTAACGCTGCCCTACCGCTTCGCTGCTTGAGGGCTTTATCTTTGTCGAGACCATGCTGGAAAAAACCTTCGATCCCGCCGCCGTTGAGCCCCGCCTGTATAAAAAGTGGGAAGAGTCCGGCGTATTTTCCCCATCGGACGCGAAGGAAACCTTCTCAATCGTTATCCCGCCGCCCAACGTGACGGGCTCTCTGCATATCGGCCATGCGCTGAATAATACACTGCAAGATGTGTTGACGCGGTTTGAGCGGATGCGCGGCAAGGCGGCCCTGTGGTTGCCGGGCACGGATCATGCCGGCATCGCTACCCAGATGGTGGTGGAGCGGCAACTGGCCGCTTTGGGGACCAATGTCGGTCGCCGCGAGATGGGACGCGAGGCTTTCGTCGCCAAGGTCTGGGAATGGAAGGCGGAATCGGGCGGTACTATCGTCAAACAGTTGCGCCGCCTTGGGGCCTCGTGCGACTGGTCGCGTGAACGCTTTACGCTCGATGACGGTCTGTCGGCGGCGGTGCGCAAGGTGTTCGTCACCCTGCACAAGCAGGGGCTGATGTACCGCGACAAGCGCCTGGTCAACTGGGATCCGCAGTTCCAGACGGCGATTTCGGACCTCGAAGTCGAGCAGAAGGAGGTCGATGGCCATTACTGGCATTTCGCCTATCCGCTCGCAGATGGCGTGACCTTCGACTATCCGGTCAAGTATGAAGACGGCAACGACACGACGGAGACGCGCGACTATATCGTCGTCGCTACCACGCGTCCGGAAACCATGCTGGGCGATAGTGGTGTCGCCGTGCATCCGGATGATGAGCGCTACAAGGGTCTGGTCGGCAAGTTTGTTATCCTGCCGATCACTGGTCGCCGTATCCCGATCGTGGCCGACGAATACGCCGATCCAGCCAAGGGCTCCGGCGCGGTCAAGATCACCCCGGCGCATGATTTCAACGACTTCCAGGTCGGCAAGCGTCATGACCTGGAGCAGATCAATATTCTTGACACCCAGGCCAATCTGCTGGCCTTCGATCCGGTGCCGGCGGAATATCGCGGCATGGAACGCTTTGCCGCGCGTAAGGCGATCATCGCCCGTGCGGAAGAAGAAGGCTGGCTGAAGCAGGTCGAGAAGACAAAGCACATGGTGCCGCATGGCGACCGTTCCGGCGTCGTCATTGAGCCTTTCCTGACCGATCAGTGGTACGTCAATGCCGGCGAACTGGCCAAGGAAGCCATCAAGGCGGTCGAAGATGGCCGCACGGTGTTCGAGCCGAAGAACTGGGAAAAGACCTACTTTGAATGGATGCGCAATATTGAGCCGTGGTGCGTGTCGCGCCAGCTCTGGTGGGGCCACCGCATTCCGGCCTGGTATGCCGAGGACGGCTATATCTTTGTCGCTGAAAGCGAAGCCGAAGCTCATGCCCAGGCCGAGGCCCATTACGGCCAGAAAGTTGCGCTGAAGCAGGACGAAGACGTCCTCGACACCTGGTTCTCGTCGGCGCTGTGGCCGTTTTCGACCATGGGCTGGCCGGACGAGACCTCCGACCTGCAACGTTTCTACCCGACGCACACCCTGATTACAGGTTTCGATATTATCTTCTTCTGGGTGGCCCGGATGATGATGATGGGGCTGCATTTCACCGGCCAGGCGCCCTTCAAGCGCGTCTTCATTAATGCCCTGGTCCGTGACGACAAGGGCCAGAAGATGTCCAAGTCCAAGGGCAATGTCATGGACCCGCTGGTCCTGATCGACGAGTTCGGCGCCGACGCCCTGCGCTTCACCCTGACCGCCATGTCGGGGCAGGGACGCGATATCAAGCTGGCCAAGCCGCGCATCGAGGGCTATCGCAATTTCTCGACCAAGCTGTGGAACGCCACGCGCTTCACGCAGATGAATGAATGCGCGCGCGTGGAAGGCTTCGACCCGTCGACCGCGAAACTGACGCTTAGCCGCTGGATCAGAGGCGAGGTGCAGAAGACGCTCTCAAGCGTGACGCAGGCGCTGGAAGCCTGCGCCTTCGATGATGCGGCCTCTGCGCTCTACAAGTTCATCTGGAACGTCTTCTGCGACTGGTATCTCGAACTGGCCAAGCCGATCCTCAATGGTGACGACGAAGCCGCCAAGGCGGAAATCCGCGCCATGACGGCCTGGGTGCTCGATCAGGCGATGATCCTGCTCCATCCGGTCATGCCGTTCATCACCGAGGAACTGTGGGAAAAGACAGGTCATACTGACATGCTGATCACCCATAGCTGGCCGAAGTTCGATGCCGCCGCTATCGATGCCGAGGCTGACGAGGAAATCAACTGGCTGATCGACCTGATCAGCGAGATTCGTTCAATCCGCTCGGAAATGAATGTGCCGGGCTCGGCGCGCGCGCCTTTGTCTTTAAGTGGTGCCTCAGATGTGACGGCCAGGCGCTTGAATACGCATGAGGATTTGATCCTCTTCTTAGGTCGTTTGTCAGAGGTGAAGGTGGGTGAAGCGGCCGCCGGTTCGGTGCCGTTCGTGGCCGGCGAAGCGACCGCCCATCTGGCCATTGCCGAGTTTATCGATCTGAAGGCGGAAACGGCGCGCCTCGCCAAGGGCATTGCTGATTTCGACAAGACGATCGAGGGCGTGCGCCGCAAGCTCGATAATCCGGCCTTTGTCAGCAAGGCGCCGGAAGAGGTGATCGCCGAGAACCGTGAGCGCCTCGAAGAGGCGGAAAGCGGCAAGGCCAGGCTGGCCGCCGCACTGGAGCGGTTGAAGGCCGCGTCCTAAACAAAAGCCCCGCAACCTGTTGGCTGCGGGGCTTTTTTATATCCGTTGCGCCAGGATGTCCTGCAAAATCGGCAGCGGATTGCGAAACCAGTCGCGTATACGCATCCGTTGTGGCCAGGCGGTTAGTCCGGCTACCGCCAGCAGGATCAGTCCGTAGGCGAAGACGGCGACCGGCGCGCGGTGGATGGCGCGGATCTCCAGAATATTGCAGACGACGCAAAAGATCAGCGTGCCGGCAAAGGCCCAACTCACACAGGTAAAAGTCTTTTGTCCCAAAGGTTTCGCCGTCATGACGACCATGGCCATACAGGGCGCAAGCGTGAACATATCATAGTCCATCAGGCGCGGATTGAGGAACTGGGCGGCGCCGAGACCGAATATAATCCGCTCCTCCGCCGTCAATCCGCCCCATTCCGCCAGCACCAAGCTGGCCAGTCCCATGCCGGTAATGAATACGCCAAGACCGATCAGGGTAACCGCCGAAGCCGTGTTCAGACCGAGGGCCGAGGTGGTGGCGAAGAAGCCAATGCCGGGTTGTTCGAGGATGACGATGGCGTTGAGCGCAGCGTGCCAGTCATCGCTGAACCGGCCGGCGGTCAGGAGCAGGGCCAGCAAAGCACTGACGGCCACTGTGGCTGATAACAGGAAGGTGCGCAGGCGCGCTATCAGCGGCCGGTCTTCGAGCAGCAGGACAACGAGATAGGTGAGGAAGACTGGCTTGATCAGCGCCCCGCAGATAACGATGGCGATAAAAGGCAGGCGCGATTTCGATATATACAGGGCCCCCAGTATGGTCAGGGCGTGCAGAAGCAGGCCGATATTACCGCAGGACAGGACGCTGCCGACCATGGCCGCCAGGGTCATCAGGCGGAAATGCCAGGGCGCCTTGTCCATGGGTTTCAAAATGGCATACCAGAACAGCCACAGCATGGCCGGCATATAGACCAGGGCAAAGGCCCAGCGCGCGCCTTCCAATCCGAAGACCTGTTCGAGCGGGGCGAAAAACTGACCCACCTGCGGGGCATAGACATAGGGCGTGGGTCGGATGCCGTCACAAACCGGATGCAGGCTGTAAGGGGAAATGCCGCGCGAGACATTATGCGCCCCGCATATCAAGGCGTCGAAATCGGGCAGCCAGTAGCGCGCCTTGGTCAGGCGGCTGATCAGGTTGCCGACCAGGGGAAACAGGAAGAATAACGAAAAGAGCCACAGGTTTCGCTTGCGTGCGGTGAAAAGTTCAAACCAGGTGAGTGAGTCCATCAGTTCACCGCCGTTTCGGATTTGCGTGCGAACATCACATACGGAGCCAGAATGTACGGCAGGCGTGTGCGGATCATGTGCTGACCGAGCCAGAGGACGTACAGGCACAGGCCGAGCAGGGCGACGGGTTCGCTGTAATCGGCGAGGCCCGTCAGCGCGCCGGCAAGAGCAAAGACGCATAGTGCCAGGACAATCCCGCGGCCATTCCTGAGCACGCCTTGGCCTCGCCCGGTCAGGACGGCGCTTTTGTTGGCCAGGATCAGCAGGCCCGGTCCGATGAGGCAGATATCCTCGCTCATGATGCGCGGAATAAGCAGGGCGGCCAGGCTGAGACCCAGCCAGATGCGTTCACTGCGGTTCAGTTGCAGTCCCTTGACCAAAGCCAGGCCGCTGAGGGAGATCAGGCCGGCAAAAACGAGATAGGCGAGTTTAACGCCGATATGCGCCGGATCGAGGCCGATGAGGCTTGTCCAGCCGAAGAAGCCGACACCCGGCGTGACCTCGTAAACATAGTGAGACAGCAGGGCATACCATTGCTGGGTCAGGGCGCCGCCGGTCAGGATGAAATGAGCCAGCGGCAGCAGACCGATGAGGATACCAGTTGCCATCAGGCCGACGCGGCGCCTGAGCGGGATGTCGAGCAAAAGGATGACCATCAGGTAGGTGAGAAAGGTCGGCTTGACCCAGGCCGCCACAGCCACCGCTGCGATAAACAGCCACGGGCTGATCTCGATCGCCAGAGCGCTCACAAGGACAAGGCCATGCAGGATGACGGCAATATTGCCGAGCATGAAGGCGCTGCTGCTCAGGAAAACGGCAAAGGGGAGTTTGTCACGCCAGTTGCCGGGCGTCTTGCGGGCGAAGAGGGGGAAATAGATCAGGGCCGCCGCCGCGGCCAGGTAAAAAACCAGATAGAGTACCAGGAAGCCAGGCTCTGTCAGGATGCGCTCGAAAAAGGCCGCCACCTGGGCCACGCCCGGTAAATAAACGAAACTGGCCGCGCGCATTCCAGGGCATTGCAGATCCAGCGCATAGATTGGGGCTCCCTGCAACGCTTTAAGCCCGGCACAGGCGACGGACTGGTATTCGGAAAAGATATATTTTGACCGATAGAGTTTGGCGATGATGCCGACGATCAAGGGCAGGAAGAAAAGCACAGGCAACCAGTATAGGGCTGGCACCAGGGCCGGCGAAGTGCGGCCGGGGAGGCGGGGGAGGTTGAGTTTGACCATTGAACTCTTGGCTCTAAACAGATAATGAGCGTTTCTTGTTTGGGACTTATCGAGTCCGGACGGCGTTAGTTTGGCCTGATTGTTTCAGGTCTGATGCGGGTTTCGGATCGCAGGGTGGGGGCCACCATAGATTTGCCATCCTCTGCGGTCTTAAGAGGACCACGCGTTTTTTATTGAAGGCGGGAGGCCCTGAGGGGCGGGGCGCCGGGGAGTTTCTTTTTTGACGAATATCGAGCGTGCTTCGGCCTTTACCGGCCAACCGGATCTCAGCCTGATCATCTGCACCCTGAACGAGGGCGCGGCCATTCGCAGCGTGGTCACAGAGATCAGCGATACGCTGGCGGGCATCAGTCATGAAATCATCGTCGTGGACGATAATTCGGCCGATAACACCGCCGCCGAAGTGCTCGACCTGGCCCGGACACACCCTCATGTCCGACTGCACGTGCGCGTCAATGAGCGCGGCCTGTCCTCGGCGGCGATCAAGGGGTGGGATATCGCCCACGGTAAGTATCTCGGCGTCATGGATGGTGACGGGCAACACGATCCGCTGGCGATCCGCGCCCTGGCTGAGATGATCATGAAGGGTGACAAGGACCTGGTGTGCGTGTCGCGCTATATCGGCACCACGGAAACCGGCCTGAGCGGCATCCGCGACCTGGGCTCGAAGGCGGCGACCTGGGCCACCGGCCTGGTGCTGAAGGTGCCTCTTTCCGATCCGATGAGCGGCTGCTTCCTGATGACGCGCGAATATTACCAGTCGGCGCGGCCGAAGCTGACCGGCATTGGCTTCAAGATTTTGCTCGATATTGCCGCTTCCGCCCCGCGGAAGCCCCGCTTCGGCGAGGTCAAGGCAGCCCTGCGTGAACGCCAGGGCGGGGTTTCCAAGCTCGATCTGCGTGTTGTGCTCGATCTCGGCGCCCTGCTGGTGGAGAAGGCGACCGGCGGGCTGCTGCCGGCCAAGTTCGTCCTTTTTGCCGGCGTCGGCCTCAGCGGCGTGGTGGTCTACACCATCCTGCTTTATCTCGGCCACCACTTCCTGACCGTGCCCGGCCAGTTCCCCATCTACCGTTACCAGTACAACAAGGAAGACCTGGTCAATTACAGCCTGGCGATCTGGCTTTCCATGACCTGGAACTTTTTCCTCAACAACCTGATCACCTTCCGCGATCGCCGTCTTAAGGGCTGGCGCATGTTTGGCGGCCTGATCCGCTTCTACATCGCCTGTTCGCTGGGTGCGCTGATCAGCCTGTGCCTGTCGCTGTTCATGAAGGATCAGTTGCATATTCACTACGTGGTGGCCGGCATTATTGCGACGCTGATTTCCAGTGTATGGAACTATTGGGCGTCGACCCTGCTGTCGTGGCGTGACAAGAAGACCGGAGGCTGAGCCACTGGTTGCGATTAGAGCCCGCCCCGATATGATGGATCGGGATCGGGATCGTGCTCTAAGTTTTTGTTTTGACGCGCATCCCAAAAAGTGCGTCACACTTTTTGGGATGCGCTCTAAAAGGCCCGGACCAATCGGTTCCGGGCCTTTTCTGTATTGAGGAAATGTTTACCAGCGAACGTCGTCGTGATCGTGGCGATCGTTGCGGTCGTCCCAGCGCTCATGGCGGCGGTCTTCGCGGCGATCCTGGCGGTAGTCATAACGATCATAGCGATCATACCGGTCATAACGATCACCACGACGGTCGTCATAGGCATAGCGCTTATCGTAACGGCACTGGGTGTTGTTCTTGGCGATGGAAGAACCGACAGCCGCCCCGACAACCGCGCCAA
Source organism: Asticcacaulis taihuensis (assembly GCF_900100255.1). Taxonomy (GTDB): domain Bacteria; phylum Pseudomonadota; class Alphaproteobacteria; order Caulobacterales; family Caulobacteraceae; genus Asticcacaulis; species Asticcacaulis taihuensis. The sequence goes on from NZ_FMTS01000003.1 coordinate 379,012, forward strand.
TCACCGTGCCGGTGCCCTTGTTGCGGGTATCCGCGGCGCTGCCGCCGATCAGGCCGCCGGCCACGGCGCCCAGCACCGCGCCTTCGGTCTGCTTGCCTTCGCAGGGGCGCGACCGGGCCTCGGCCATGCCGGGCAGTGCGAGCGCAGCCATGGTCGTTGCGATCAGGGCGGGAACAAGGATATGTTTCAAAGAGGAGGATGGGGTCATCGCCTGGGTTCCTGTCTGCCCGGCGGAGTGCCGGATTCATAATTGTCACCCTAGCGGGCGCAAGATGAACGGGACTTGATAAGTTCGTTCATCTCCGTTCATCTATGAGGCCGCTCAAAGAAAACCTCCGAACCTGAGGTTCGGAGGTTGGGCAGATCCGTTACCAGTGATCGTGGTGACGGTCATGGCGGCGATCATAACGACGATCGTAGCGGTCATGACGGTCGTAGCGATAATAGCGGTCACGATAGTAGTAGCTGCGCGGCTCTACATAAACCGTTCCGCCGTAATAGGGGCGTGACTGACGATAATAGCGGCGGTCGCTGTAACCATAGTCGTTATCGTAGCGATAACCGTCATCATAGCGGCAGTTGTCATTACTGTCGTCGATGGCCGCACCGGCGACGGCGCCGATCACGGCACCGGCGGCCGTGCCGGCGCCCCGATTATGGCGGCTGGAAGCCGCGTTACCGATAGCGGCGCCGGCAATGGCGCCGACTATGGCGCCATCGGCATTGCTGTCACGGTAGCACTGGGCGCTAGCGGGCAGGGCCATGGCGGCGGCAGCCGTTACGGCCGCGGCGGAGAGGATCAATTTGTGGGTCAATGTCATCCTGGACATGATAAATCTCCTTCTGTTACGGCGCGGAAAGCAGATGGCGTCGTTATGATGACCTTTATACAGGGGACAACATGAATGGGATTTGAGCGCTTCGTTCATGTCTGTTCATATTTTAACCATATTGCGCCTCCGGATGCGGTGACGAAATAAGCCTTATTGTTCGGCAGAATAAGCAGGGCATAAGTTATAATTCAGTAATTACGGTAATCATCGCGGTTGCTGTAACGGCTGTGGTGCCGGCCGCTCCCGACATATTCATGTTCGCCTTTCCAGTTATAGACGCGGTAATAGGCCCCACGGCCGCAATAACAGCTATAATCCCGGCCGTTGTAATCCCGCTCATAGCTGCGAGAATAGCCGTAGCGCCGCCCGGTGCGGTAGGGGCGGTCATACTGGGCGTGATAGCTGTCGTCGAGATTTGGGTAATAGCCTAAGCTGCCGCCAGTATAGCGCCCGTCTTCTTCATAATAATAGGCCGGGCGCCCATAGCCGTAACCGTCGCGGTCGCCGGCATTGGCTACAGTTGGCAGCAGTAAGGCCAGTAAAATAGCCAGAAGGATGCCGCCTATGAAAACCGGGCCAGCATTTAGCGGGTGTGGGGCATGTGAGAAACGGGACATCTTGTGAAACCCTGTTTGGCGGCGGATATGGTTAATATCTCCCCTGAGGCGAAAAGTTCGGGTTGGCTTGTCACGGCGAAATTGCAAAATATCGATAAAAACTTGATTTTTGGAGGGTGTGCTTTAAGCGGACCCCTTTGTCGGGTTTGGAAGTGTTATGGCGGAATTTGAAGCGCTTATCAGCAAGGTCGGATTTCAGGGCGATGGCCTGACCGCCGGTGGTCTGGTTGTGCCACTGACCCTGCCAGGCGAGCGCGTGCGGGTCCGGCAAGGTAAAGATAAGCTGGAACTGGTTGAGGTGCTTGAGGCCAGCCCGGACCGGGTGGTCCCCCCCTGCGCTCATTTCTCGGCCTGCGGCGGCTGCGCCCTGCAACACTGGGATATTCCGGCCTACAGCGCCTGGAAGCGCGATACGGTCGGCAATCTGTTGCAGCGGGCCGGGCTTGAAACGGAACTGGCCCCTATCCTGACCACGCCGCCCGCAAGCCGCCGTCGCGTTGGCCTGCACGCACGAAAGGTCGGAAAGAACATCGAACTCGGTTTCAAAGCGCGCAAGTCATGGAATCTGGTCGCTATCCGCGAATGTCCGGTCAGCGATCCGACGATTGTCGCGGCCCTGCCGCAGCTTAAGGCGCTAGCGGGCTATCTGTTCGAGCACCCCAAGTCCGCGCCGATCCTGCATATTACCCTGTCGCTCACAGGGCTTGATATCGACATTTCCGGCGTTGAGCGCTCCAAATCCGGCGGACTGTCGGCTGATGCGCGCATGAACATTGCCATGTGTGCCGCCGAGGCCGATTTCGCTCGTGTTTCCATGGGCGAAGACATGCTTTACATGGCGCGCACCCCCAAGGTGCGTTTTGGCAAGGCGATGGTGGGGCTGCCGATCGCCCCCTTCCTGCAGGCCAGCGTGCCGTCGGAAAGCGCCATGGCGCGACTGGCCATCGAGGGCATTGGTGAGGCGAAGAAGGTGGCCGATCTCTTCTGTGGCGCCGGCACCTTCACCTTTCCGCTGGCCGAAAAGGCCGTGGTCTATGCCGCCGACGGATCGGCGCCCGCCATCGCCTCGCTCAAGGCGGCAATCGGCACAGCGCCCGGCCTCAAGACAATCACGGCCGAGGCGCGCGATCTTTTCCGCCGGCCGATGCTGGCCGAGGAGATGAAGGGCTTTGACGCCATCGTTTTCGATCCGCCGCGCGCCGGCGCCGAGGCCCAGGCCGCTGAGATCGCCCGCTCGAATGTATCGCGCGCCGTGGCTATATCGTGCAATCCGTCGACCTTCGTGCGTGATGCTAACATCCTTGTGAAAGCCGGCTTTTCGCTGGACAGGGTGACGCCGATCGATCAGTTCTTGTGGTCCGGTCATGTCGAACTGGTGGGAGTGTTTTCGCGTTGATTTCCGTTGTCATGCCAACCCTCAATGCCGAAGACCACCTGGCGCGCACGCTCTCCGCCCTGGTGCCGGGCGTGGTGCAGGGGTTGATCAAGGAGGTCATTATCGTCGACGGCGGTTCTGACGACGCGACGCTGGAAATCGCCGACTCGACCGGCTGCCGGATCATCCGGACCGATCACGAGCGCGGCCTGCAACTCTGGCAGGGCTGCCGGGCGGCGCGGGGCGACTGGCTGCTGATCCTGCATTCGGATTCGCAACTGGGCGAGGGCTGGATGGATCAGGTCCAGGTACACATGAAGAATTTTCCCCTGCGGGCCGGGTATTTCCACCTGCGCTTTGATGATCCGTCTATCCTGGTCGGTCTGTGGGCGGAAATGCTGGCCCTGCGTGCCCGCTGGCTGGCCATGCCGAGCGGAGACCACGGTCTGCTTTTGTCGCGGGCGCTTTACGACACAACCGGAGGTTACAAGGATCAGGTGGCGTTCGAGGACGTGGCCTTGTCCATGGCACTCGGCCGTGCCCGCCTGCGTCCTATGGGCGCGTCGCTGACCACCAATGCCGACCGTTTCCACGCCAAGGGAGCCCTGTGGCGCGGTATCGCCAAAAGCTTTCGGTTCCTCGCCTATATGTTTGGGTTTCCGCCGAAACCGCCGGTCAAAAAAGCCTAGTTTTCCGCCAAAGCGACATCACCGACCGGTGCGGCACCGGCTTCCTGAACCGGTGAGTCGGCTGACAGGCTGATGATCTTTGCATCGCTGGCCGCCTGGGCGAGAGTCTTACTGTCCTTGCCCATGATCTGGCGGTAGATCCAGTAGTTGGCGACGACTTCCTCGACATATTGCCGGGTCTGGGCCACCGGAATCGATTCCATCACCAGCAGGGAATCGGCGTCATTGCCCAGGGAATCGACGGCATCCTTGACCGGGCGGGCGCCGGCATTATAGGCGGCGATGGTACGCAGCAGGTCGCCATCGATGATCGACGAGTTTTGCAGGCGGTTGATATAGTTCTGGCCGACGCTGATATTGACGGCGGGAATGAGCAACTGCTTCGGCTTGCTGTTGAAACTGCTGTCGCCCTGGACCAGGGCGGCTGTAGCCGGCATGAGTTGCAGGAGACCATAGGCGCCGGCATAGCTGTGGGCCTGGGCGTTGAACTTGCTTTCCTTGCGCGCGATGGCGAAAATCAGCGCCTTGTCGACCTTGTAGCCTTCCTTTGGCGCGATGTCAGGGATCGGGTACAGCGACACATCGAAAAGGTGGTCCGTGGGCTTCAATTGGTTGACGCGGATATGGGTTTTGGCGCCGAAGGCCAGCCAGCGGTCGCGTTCTTCGCGGTTGGGCGACGACTGGATCGCGGCCTGAAGCTCGGATTTGGCGTCTGAGTTAAGACCGACCTGGACGAGGGCGTTGAGGCGTTGGGCGCGTGGATGGTTTTGTGCCCAGCTAAAGTCTTCGGTCAGGCTGGCGGTAAGCGCCGAGCGCTGTTCACGGCCGAACGTAGGCGGCAGGCCCTTCTTGGCCAGGGAAATGGCCGAATCGACGCCCAGGCGTTCTTCAGCGAGCAGGCCGTAGAAGGTAAACGGGAAGCTGGCGGCCAGTTGCAGGAAGGTTTCGGCGTCGTCGGTGCGGCCCAGTTTTTGCGCGCTGCGGGCGGCCCAGTAGGCGCCGCTCGATTGCGTCCAGGCATTGGTGCTGGGATCGGAACTGACGAACTTGAATTCGGCCAGGGCCTCATCGTAGCGCTTAAGTCGCCAGCAGGCGAGGCCGGCCACCCAGTGGTCGCCGATCTGGCGACCTAGGGTAACGGCCTGGGTCAGTTGGCCATTATTGTAGGCCGAACGCGCGGATTTGGGGGTCAGGTCGGTATCGCTGGAAGGCGCTGCCGCATCGGGGCGGCTAACCGTTGTGCTGTCAGAAAAGCTGCTGGAAGCGGCGAGCTGGATGCCCGCGCCGCCGGTCAGGGCATCGCTGCGTTGCGCGGTGGCATTGGCCGCGAGCAGCGGGAAGGCCGGATCCGGCGCGCCCTCGGGCTTCTTGCGCTTGGCCAGCCCCCAGACCTTCATGGCCATGGGGTGATCACCATAGGCGGTCAGCCAGGCGGTCAGTTCCTCATAGGTCGACTGATAGCCGGCACTGAAAAGTTTGTGATAGAGAGCGTAGCCCATCAGGCGCTTGTCGGTTACCTGCGCCAGTTGCGCGTCGGCCCCGGCGTAATCGGCCTTGTCCATCAGTTCGAAGGCGGTGCGGTAAAGCGCGGCGTCGGTGGGCGACAAGGCATCAGTCAGGGGAGAGGGGGCGAGCGGCGTGCCCTGCCCGGCAACGGCGTTGTAGGGCACGGGGCCGGCGCTGACGGTCACGACCGGGGCTTCCTGTTTGGGGAAGAAGGGCGCCGGCAGGAAGGTGATCCGCTTGGATGCCTCCAGCTTGGCCACAAGTTCGCGGTCGGCCTTTTTCTTCTCGGCCTTGGCGGCGAGTTGCGCAGCTTTGCATTTCTTCGTTTTCAGCTTGGCCTTGGTGCCGCAGGCTTCTGCCACCTCAATCCGGCTGTTTGTTTTGGAGTTCGACTTTTTCGATGTTTTCGCATCGGCGACATCGGCTTTTTTCTTTTTGCCCTTGGCGGGCGTGGCGTCGGCAAGCTCTGTCTTTTTCTTGCCTTTCGCCGGTGTCTTGTCGGCGACTTCCGTTGTTTTCTTTGCCTTGCTAGTGGTCTTGTCGCTGGCCTTTACGGTCTTGACGTCATCCGATGATTTCTTGATGCTCTTTGTCGTTTCGGACTTTTTTACCGCCGTCTTTTCCGTGGCGGGTTTCTTTTTTGCCGATGTGGCGGTTCGCAATTCAGGTTCATGCTTTGTGGCCGCCCAGCCAGGCGTCGAGGCCATGAGGGCAAATCCAAGAACGGTGAGGCTGATGAAGGCGCGGTGGCGAAACGTCAAAACGGCTTCCCTTTGCTGGTGGCTGTCAGGCGCAAACAGGGCAAGCCTGACGCATTTACAAAAGCCGGGTGAGCTTATCCAAAATTAACTTTATGGCAACCCGCAAGAATTGCCCGTTAATAACTATATGTCATTGAGGTCACAAATAAGGCAATTCACGGAACCTGTGGGTTGTATCACAGTCTGTTGATACCGCTCACAGTTTAGCGCTGACCACCAGTTGCAACAGGTCGCGCCAGAAAAGTCCCTTGGCCTGAGGTTGTTTCAGCAGAAAATTGGGCGGATAGCTGGCCATGACGGGCAGGGGCGTCTCGGTGCCATAGCTCACCTGGCGGCCGCGCAGCTTGGCCAGGCTTTGGTCGAGATTGAGCACGCAGGAGACGGCCGAGGCGCCCAGCAGCAGGATAGCCTTCGGAGCCGCCAATTTGATCAGGGCGTGTATGAAGGGGGCATTGAGGGTGACGTCTTCCGTCGTCAGAGGCCGTCCGCCGGCCGGCCGCCAGAAGACGCAAGGCGTAAGCATGGCCTTGTCGAACACGCCCGCGGCTTTCAGCGCCTTATCCATCATCTCGCCCGGCTTGCCGGCAAAGGCACTGGAAGCGGTATCGTCGTCCTCATCCGGGCATTCACCGATCACCAGCAGGTCTGGATCGGGATTGCCGCGAAAACGGACAATGCCCTTGCCGCCTTCGTGGCTGAGCGGCATGTGCTGGAAGGCGGCGAGTTCGGCGTAAAGCTCATCGAGCGTCCGTGCCGCCGAGGCGCGCTGGCGGGCTTCATGCAGCACCATGGCCGGGTTAAGGCTGGCCAGGGATTGCGGCTTAAGCGCGCTGATATTGCCGCCAGAGGGCGCGGATGTCACATGAATTTGCGCAAGTGCCGCTGGGGCACGCTTAAATGCCTGTTTATTTTCGGAGAGAGTCCGATTAAGAGGCTCTGTTTCGTATGCGTCTTCCAGTTCATGATCGATCAGAAAGCCGAGATAGCTTTCGATCTCTGAACGGAGGTCATCAGACGGAATCATAACGGGCAGGGGCCTTGGCAAAAACAATGCGTCCACTCTTATCGGGAGCTGGACCAAAGTTCAAAGCAAAACGGATGTCCCTGAAACTGAAGATGTATGGAAGGCGCCGTGCGCCGTTTCAGGAGCAAGTGTTTAATGTCCGATACCCCAGAGACTGAACCGGTGATCGAACGCGAGGCCATGGAATATGATGTGGTCATCGTAGGCGGCGGTCCGGCGGGCCTGTCGGCGGCGATACGGCTGAAGCAGCAGGCCCAAAAGGCCGGTCAGGACATCAGCGTCGCCCTGCTGGAAAAGGGCTCGGAAATTGGCGCGCATATCCTTTCCGGCGCGGTTATCGATCCGTCGGGGCTGAACAAGCTCTTTCCTGACTGGAAAGAGATGGGGGCGCCGCTGGAAACGCCTGTGACCGACGATAAGTTCATCTATCTTGGCCCTCAGGGCGCCATGGATATCTCGGCCCTGCCCAAACCCGGCTATATGAGCAATCACGGCTGCTACATCGCCTCCCTTGGCAATCTCTGCCGCTGGCTGGCGGAACAGGCGGAAGGGCTGGGTGTCGAAATCTATCCCGGCATGGCCTGTTCGGAAGTGCTTTATGATGCCGAAGGCGCTGTGGCCGGTGTGGTGGCGGGTGTGTTCGGCATTGCCCGCGACGGCCATCACAAGCCAGATTATCAGCCAGGCCTGGAACTGCGTGCCAAATACACGCTGTTTGCTGAAGGGGCGCGTGGCTCCCTGTCGCAGACCGTTATCCGCAAGTTCGAACTCGACGCCAAAAGCGATGTCCAGAAATATGGCATCGGCCTCAAGGAATTGTGGAAGGTCAAACCGGAAAAGTTCAAGCCAGGTCTGGTGCAGCACACTCTGGGCTGGCCGTTGAACGATAAGACCGGCGGCGGCTCCTTCCTCTATCACTTCGGCGATCATTACGTTTCGATCGGCTTTGTCGTCCATCTCAACTATGAGAACCCGTACCTGTCGCCATTTGATGAGTTCCAGCGCTTCAAGCTGCATCCGTCGATCCGCGAGGTGCTGGAAGGTGGCGAGCGTGTAGCCTATGGCGCCCGCGCGATTAACGAGGGCGGTTATCAATCGGTGCCGCGCCTGGTCTTCCCCGGCGGCGCGCTGATCGGCTGCTCGGCCGGGTTCGTCAACCTGCCGCGCATCAAGGGCAGCCACAACGCCATGAAAACCGGCATTCTGGCGGCGGACGCCATCGTTAAGGCGCTGGGTTCGGGCGAAACGCCGAAGGTGCTCGAAGCCTACCAGAAAGCCTATGAGCATTCCGATGTGGCGAAGGAACTGAAGCTCGTCCGCAACGTCAAGCCGATCCTGACCAAATTCGGCACCAATCTCGGCACCCTGATCAGCGGTGTGGAAATGATGCTGACCAGCCTGATGGGGGGATTTTCTTTCCTCGGCACCTGGCACCACAAGAAGAGCGATGCGCATTCGCTCAAGCCGGCAGCGCAGTTCAAGCCGATCGCCTATCCCAAGCCGGATGGCGTGGTGACCTTCGACAAGCTGTCCTCGGTGTTTATTTCCGCCACCAACCACGAAGAAGACCAGCCGGTCCACCTGAAGCTGAAAGACCCCCATATCCCGATTGACATCAATCTGGCCAAATATGCTGAGCCGGCGCAGCGCTATTGCCCGGCCGGGGTTTATGAGATCGTCGGCCTGGAAACGCGCGAACCGCGCCTGCAGATCAATGCCCAGAACTGTGTCCATTGCAAAACCTGCGACATCAAGGATCCGACCAATAATATCGTCTGGGTCTGTCCGGAAGGCGGCGGCGGTCCCAATTATCCGAACATGTAAACTTTTATGTTACGTATTTTAGCCCTATATTGAATGTATGTTTTAAAAACGGGTATCAGGCAGAGGCAGATCGTAACGTGAAAAAGAGTGTGCTGCGGACATCCGGTTTTGGGTTTGTGCTGATCGGACTTGCCCTGGCCGGACAGGTTTATGCCAGCGAAAAGGTGCCGCCGCCGCGGGTCATCTATGGCGATGCGCGCCAGGAACTGAGCGTCTATCCCAGCCCCTATGCCAATTACCTTATCGGCCGCTTCGCCATGGCCCAGGGCGATGTCTCGACCGCCGCCCAGGCAATGAGCGCCGCCACCCTGGCGGACCCTTCCGACGGCGACCTGCGCGAAAAAGCCTTTCTGATCAGCATTTTGAGCGGAGATATCGACCGCGCTTCCACTGTGGCGCAGGGGATGACGGCGACCACCGACACGAGCCGGCTGATGGTGTCGCTGATTGGTGCGGTCAAAGCTGTCAAATCGGATAAGCCCGTGCCGGCCCTGAAGGACATCGATGCGTTGCTCAAGGTCAATCCGCATGACCGCAATGGCCTTCTGCTTCGCCCTTACATACTGGCGATGAACGGCCAGTGGAAGGCGGCGCTGGACGAATCTGGCGATGCGGCCCTGCAAGGCAATGACCGTGACCGCCTGCTATCCTATCTGATCAAGGCGGACCGGGCACGGATCAACGAATTGAAGGGCAATGCGGCCGATGCTGAGGCGATCTACAAGTTGCTTTATCAGCCGGGCGCCGCCACCTTTATCTTTGGGCCTGACTATGCCGCTTTCCTCGAACGCCAGGGGCGCAGGGATGAAGCGAAAACCATCTGGCAGGCGATTGCCGACCAGACCAGTGATGCCCTTGCGGTGCAGGCCCTGAAACGGCTGGCGTCCGGTGACAGCAAGGCGCCGGCCCTGCCGGGACTCGTCGAGAGCATGTCGCAGGCTCTGTTTGTCTCCTCGACGGTGTCGTTCAGCGAGCATGACAGCGAGTTCGCCCTGGCGAGCCTGCATCTGTCTATGTACCTCGACAATAGCTCCGACCGCGAGCGCATCTTCCTGGGGCAGGTTCAGCAGGAACTGAAGGACAGCGACGCGGCCGATTCCGCCTGGGCCAGTATCAAGCCGGCCTCGCCCTTTTACAATGAGGCCACCCTGCGTCGCATCTGGGCGATGCGTAATGACGAAAAACTCGATCAGGCACTGGTGCTGGCCAACCAGGGGCTTGAACACGATCCAGACAATCTCAGTCTGATCGTTGAAAAAGCCGGCATTCTGCACGCCTTGGACCAGGACGCGGACGCATTGGACCTGCTAGATGCGCGGATCAAACGCGTGGGCGACAAGGACTTCGGCTGGCAGGCACTTTACACGCAGGCTGTTGTCTATGAAGGTCTGGACCGCTGGAGCGATGCCGAGGCCGCCATCACCAAGGCGCGCGCCATAAATGGCAACCAGCCGGAAATCCTCAACTTCCTGGGGTATGGCTGGGTTAACCGCGGTGAGCAGGTCGATCAGGGCATGGACCTGATCCGGCAGGCGCTGAAGGTTAGCCCTAAATCCGGCGCGATCATCGATTCGCTGGGCTGGGGCTATTACAAGAAGGGCCAGTATGACCAGGCGCTCGATTTCATCGAGCAGGCCGTCCAGATGGAGCCGGCCGACCCGGAAATCAACGAGCATCTGGGTGATGTCTACAAGGCGCTTGGCCGTGATACCGAGGCCGGCTACGAGTGGCAGCGTGTCTTGACCCTGAAAACGACGGAAAAGCAGGCAGAAGCCGTACGCCGCAAGCTTGACGCCAATGCCGCCAGCCTGAAAATAGCCAACGCTAAGCCTAAGGCGACGACGACGGCGCTGAATGACGAGCGTAAATCACACCCGTGACGACAATGCTGGCGGCCGCCAAGGTCAATCTCTACCTGCATGTCGCGGCCCCCGATGCGCGCGGCTATCACCCCTTGCAAAGCCTGGTGGCCTTCGCCGATATTGGCGATGAGGTGACATTTTCGCCTTTGCAGTCAGCAGGTTCTTCAAAGAATTTAATTTCGTGTCTGAGCATTGAAGGGCCGTTTGCCGAAGGGCTGCAAGCGGATGAAAGCAACCTGATCCTGAAGGCCGTGCGGCGTTTTGAGGCCGCTGCCGGGGTGAGGGTGGACCGTCACACTATCCGCCTGACCAAGAACTTGCCGGTGGCATCGGGGATTGGGGGCGGCAGCGCCGATGCAGGTGCGACCCTGCGCTTGTTGCGGGAGTTGTACGCGCCGAATATGCCGGACAGCGACCTGGCGGCAATTGCGGGGGCGATCGGCGCTGATGGTATCATGTGCTTGTGGAGCCAATCGGCATTCGCGGAGGGCTACGGCGAACGGCTGACGCCGGTAACCCTGCCAGAAGTTCCGGCTGTTCTGGTCAATCCGGGTGTCGAATGTGCCACGGCCAGGGTTTATGGCGGATACGATGCCGTGGGGCGGTTCAACGAGATTGAGGCGATGTCCGGTTTTTTGGACGTGAGCGATATCCGGCAATTGATTTCGGCGCTGAGCCACACACGCAATGACCTGCAATCGCCGGCTATTCATTTGCAGCCTGTGATCGCCGAAGTGCTGACGGCGCTGGAAGCGCAAAAGGAAACCCTGTTTGCCCGGATGTCGGGTTCGGGCGCCACCTGCTTTGCCCTGTGCGAGACGGACGAAGCGGCCAGTGCCCTAAGCGGGCGAATGCAGGCGATGATGCCGGCCGCGTGGGTGCGCGCCTGCCGGCTGGGATGACGCCGGGCGTTTGGAACGCATGGCCATTTCGACCTTGTTTTCCGGATCATTGAGCAGTTTGCGATAAGCCACTGAATCGACGGGATAGATGGCGATCTTGCCGGCGCTGTTATAGTGCGCACCAAAGCCGTGCGTCTTGGTCAGGGGTGAGGCGCGCATACAGGGGTGTCCCTTGGAGAAAAACGCCGCGCGGTGACTTTCGCGGTCGGCTTCGTCGATATCATTGCGCCGGCACCAGACTTCAAAATTGAAACTGTCGAGATCGTACTCGTAGGGATGTTCGGCCAGCAGTTCATAGTGCATTTGCGCCAGACTGGGCTTGCCGGCCTTGGCCGTGGGGACGATGCCAATGGTGGCTGTACTGTCATCGGCCTGGATGATAAAGGTATTGGTGATCTTTTTCATGTGTCAGTCCCCCTGTTCAAGACGGCTTACGCCTTCTCTGCATAAAAAGACCATATGAATATCAGGACGAGAATACGCCTTTTTGCCGCAGTCGCCAGCACAGGAACAGGCAGGGCAGCCCGATTGCGGCAGTAGCGATGAAGAAGGCCGAATAGGCGTTGAAGAGACCTAAGTGCGGCGTCATCAGGTCGACAGTCCACCCGGTGAAACCCTTGAGGATTTTTCCGGTCAGGGCCGCCACAGAATACATCAGGGCATAGTGGGTGAGGGTATGCTCACGGCCCTGTTCGCTGTTTAGCACCTGCTGGGTCATGAAGGCGACAAATGCCGTTTCGGCGATGCCATTGGCAAAGTTGTCGCCGACCAGGGTAATGGCGAAAACCATTGGATCGCCGTGCGCGACCGACATCCACGAAAAGCAGATATTAGATATGGGACCGAGCAGGGCGCCAAGCCAGAAGGTGCGCCGTACGCCGAGAAGCAGCAGGCAGGAACCGCCGGCGGCGATTCCGGCAAAGGACGCTACGAGCCCGATCGTGGCGCGCATGGCTGCGATGGTGTCGGAATCCAGCCCTGTATCGACATACATGGCGCCGGCGATATTGGTCAGGTAGTCGGGCAGGCGGTAAAGCGCTAGGGTGAGCAGGATCAGACCGGCCGTGCCCTTATGCGCCTGGAAGAAGCTGACGAAAGGTTCGACGATCAGTTGATAGAGGGTTTTGGTTTTGGCGTGCGCCTGTGTCTCTATAGTGCTGCGCGGCGACAGCAGGGTAACGGTCACGCCGATCAGCATGGCCAGGGCCAGTATCTGGTAGGACAATGGCCAGCCGACCCTTTTGGATAATACCAGGATCAGGGCATCGGTCGTCAGTATGGCGATGCGGAAACCGTAGGCGTAAAAGCTGGGATTGAGTGCCTGATCGGCGGCATTTTCAGTCTGTTCGACCCGCCAGGCATCGATGGCGATTTCCTGCGAGGCGGCGGCGAAGGCGACAAATAGGGCGGCACAGATAAAGGCAACCAGGTGGTGAGGGCCGTAAATGGCCATCAGGCTCAGGCCCGCAGCGACGCCGACCTGCGACAACAGCATATAGCTGCGTCTCTGGCCCAGCCAGCGATAGAGCAGGGGCAGGCGAAACTTGTCCATCCACGGCGCCCACAAAACCTTGGCGCCATAGATGATGCTCACGGAGGTAATAAAACCGATCAGGGTCAGGGAGATACCGGCGCTTCTTAACCAGAAACTTAAAGTTCCGCCAACGAGCAGAAAGGGCAGGCCGGCGGAAAAGCCCATGCCAAGCAGCAACCACGAGGTCGGCTGTTTCAGGGCCGTGATGACGGCTTTCAGGCGGTTTTTGGTTTCGCTGGCGATCATATCCGCAGTGAAGCCAGATTCTCGGTCACAGGCACAGGTTTTCTTTTAAATTACCGGGTCTTTTGGCTTGCCCGATAGCGGTCACCCCTCTATGTTCGCGCCAAATTTCCGCTATTTGCAGATTGATTATGGCTGACGCCCCCAAAGAGCCCTTGTCCTTTCAGGATTTAATCCTGACCCTTCACGCATACTGGTCCGAACAGGGCTGCGCGATTCTCCAGCCCTATGATGTCGAGGTCGGCGCGGGCACTCTGCATCCGGCGACGGTTCTGCGCGCGCTCGGCAAGAAGCCATGGAAGGCCGCCTATGTGCAGCCGTCGCGCCGTCCGGTCGACGGCCGCTATGGCGAGAACCCGAACCGCCTCCAGCACTATTACCAGTATCAGGTCATCCTGAAGCCGAACCCGGAAAACCTTCAGGCGCTCTATCTCGGTTCGCTGAAGGCCATCGGGCTCGATCCGCAATTGCACGATATTCGCTTTGTCGAGGACGACTGGGAAAACCCGACCGTCGGCGCCTGGGGCCTCGGCTGGGAAGTGTGGTGCGATGGCATGGAGGTGACGCAGTACACCTACTTCCAGGGCGTTGGCGGCATTGAGGTCGATGTCGTGTCCGGCGAGCTGACCTACGGGCTGGAGCGTCTGGCCATGTATGTTCAGAATGTCGACAATGTCTACGACCTGAAGTTTAACAAGGCCGGCGTCAAGTATGGCGACGTGTTCAAGGAACAGGAACGCCAGTTCTCGGCCTTCAATTTCGAGGCCTCCGACGTGGCCACGCTCAAGCGCCAGTTCGAGGATATGGAAATCCAGGTGAAGCGTATTCTGGAAACAAAGAATTCCCTCGGCTATCCACTGGTCCTGCCGGCCTATGACCATGTGCTCAAGGCGTCGCACCTGTTCAACCTGATGGACGCGCGCGGCGCCATCGCCGTGGCCGAGCGCCAATCCTATATCGGCCGTATCCGTGATCTCTGTAAGGCCTGCGCCACCGAATGGGCGCGCCAGGAGGAGGCACGGTAATGGCTCAACTGTTGATCGAACTGTTCTCCGAGGAAATTCCGGCCCGTATGCAACTGGCGGCGGCGCGTGATTTCGAGCGTCTGTTTGGCGCCAAACTGTCGGTGGCTGGTCTGAGCTATGAAGCCTTGAAAGCCTATGTCGGCCCGCGCCGCCTGGCTCTGGTTGTCGATGGTCTGCCGAAGGAAACGGCCGCCGTGACCGAAGAGGTCAAGGGGCCGAAGGAAAGCGCGCCGGCGCAGGCGATGGAAGGCTTTCTGCGTAAGGTTGGCTTGACGCAGGATAAGCTGGTTCTGGAAAACGGCGTCTGGATGGCGCGCATAGAAAAGCCAGGCGTCAAGACCGCCGACGTACTGGGTGAGATGCTGCGTGAGGTCATCCTGAGCTTCCCGTGGCCGAAGTCGATGCGTTCAGGCACCAGCACCTTCCGCTGGGTGCGTCCGCTGAAGCGCATTCTGTTCCTGTTCGACGGGCAGGTCATTCCGTTCGAGCTGGAAGGCCTGACGGCATCTAACCTGACCGAGGGCCATCGCTTCCTTGGGTCTGGCCAGGTGTTGCCGGTGAGCGATTTCGCCAGTTACCAGAAGGCCTTGGCCGATAATTCTGTCATTCTGGATCATGCCGATCGTCAGAAAATCATCCTGGAACAGGCGAAGGCCGTCTGCGCCGAAGCCGGCTGCGAACTGATCGAGGATCAGGGATTGCTCGAAGAGGTGGCCGGCCTGAACGAGTTCCCCGTGCCGCTGCTGGGCGATATGGATCCGCAGTTCCTGACCTTGCCGCCGGAAGTCATCAAGACCTCGATGCGCACGCACCAGAAATATTTCTCAGTTGGTAAGGCGACACATGACATCTTTTACCAAGGCCAATTGACAGCTGGTGATGTTGTATCGCTTGGATCAAATGAAAAAAGTCCTCTTCATTTTGTGAAATTGGCACCGAAATTTCTCATCACTTCGAACATGAAGGCGGTCGATGGCGGCGCTGAAATCAAGCGCGGCAATGCCAAGGTGCTGTCGGCGCGTTTGTCGGACGGTGTCTTCTTCTGGAAGGAAGACAATCGTCAGGGCAACTTCGATCAATGGTTGAAAAAGCTGGAAGGTGTGACCTTCCACGCCAAGCTCGGCACCATGGCGCAGCGCGTGGCGCGCATTGTCGAACTGGCCCAGGCCATCGCGCCGTTTGTCCATGCCGATCCGGCCGTCACAGCCGAGGCAGCGCGGCTCGCCAAGGCCGACCTGGCCTCCTACATGGTGGGCGAATTCCCGGAATTGCAGGGCGTGATGGGCGGTTACTACGCCGATGCCGCCGGCCTGAAACCTGAGATCGCCAATGCCATTCGTGAGCATTACAAGCCGCAAGGCCCTTCGGACAGTGTGCCGGAAGCTGCCGTTTCGGCTGCTGTGGCCCTGGCCGATAAACTCGATACGCTGATCGGTTTCTTCGCCATCGATGAAAAGCCGACCGGCTCGAAGGACCCGTTTGCCCTGCGTCGCTCGGCGCTCGGAATCTTGCGTATTCTGCGTCAGCACAATGTGCGCATATCGCTCAATGAACTCGTCGGCTTCTGGTACAAGAGCCTGCTGATCTATGCTGGTCCGGATCGCGCCGTCTATGTTGATACCGACAACTGGCGCGGTTCGGCTGGACCGCGCGTGGCCGAAGGCGAGGGTGAGATTTTTGACAACTACCTGCGCGATTTCAGGCAAGGGCTGCTCGAAAGCCCGGTCTGGGTGATCCCGACCGATCGAGATTACGACCTCGACATTATGTACGAGCATGTACCGAATGTCCCCGAAGTCGAAGGCGCCTTGCTGACCTTCCGCGGCTATGGACAGGTCAGTACGGAAATTGAAGACTTCATGGCCGATCGCCTGAAGGTTCAGCTCAAGGACGAAGGCCATCGCTTCGATGTCATTGAAGCGGTTTTCGCACTGAAGGACGGCGATGTCGTGCGCCAGACACAAAAAATCGCCGCCCTGGAAGCGATCCTGAAAACGCCGGAAGGCGAAGACCTGTTGGCCGCCCACAAGCGCGCTGCCAATATTCTCGCCGCCGAATCCAAAAAGGGTGACCTGCCGAAGACCGAACCGCGAGCCCTGCCGGGTGCGCCCGCCGTCGAAAGTGCGCTGCTGACGCGCCTCAATGTGGCACATCGCACGATTGGCATGGCGCTTGAACAGGAAAAATATATTGACGCTTTGCGGGAAATTGCTGCAATGCGAGAAAATATCGACGCCTTCCTAGATGGCGTGCTGGTCAATGCGGAGGACGCGAGTGTTCGCGCCAACCGCCTGGCCATGCTGAAAGCTGTGTGTGACCTGTCCGGTGAGATTGCCGATCTGAGCAAAATCACCTGATTGAATTTTTATAATAATAAGGAAAACAAAGATTTTCCGTAAGCACTTCGCTTAAGATATCAAGTTATGACTGAAAAGGGAAAGTTCATGTCAAAGCACTGGGTTTACGCCTTCAAAGCCGGAAAGGCTGATGGCAATGCCTCTATGAAGGCCCTGCTGGGCGGCAAGGGGGCCAATCTGGCCGAAATGTCCTCGCTCAACCTGCCGGTGCCGGCCGGTTTCACCATTAC
This sequence comes from Asticcacaulis taihuensis, assembly GCF_900100255.1. Lineage (GTDB taxonomy): Bacteria > Pseudomonadota > Alphaproteobacteria > Caulobacterales > Caulobacteraceae > Asticcacaulis > Asticcacaulis taihuensis. The sequence continues at coordinate 395,794 of NZ_FMTS01000003.1, forward strand.
CACGGAAGCCTGCGTCCATTATTTCAGGAATGAACAGGCCCTGCCGGACGGTCTGGTGGACGAGGTTGAAAAGGCGCTGGCCGATCTGGAGGCAACCACTGGTAAAGGCTTTGGCAAGGTTGAAAACCCGCTGCTGGTGTCGGTCCGTTCCGGGGCGCGCGCCTCGATGCCGGGCATGATGGACACGGTGCTCAATCTCGGCCTGAACGATGAAACGGTCGAAGGTCTGGCTTCGCTTACCGGTGATCGCCGTTTTGCGCTCGATTGCTACCGTCGTTTCATCACCATGTATTCCAATGTGGTGCTGAATGTCAGCCACCACAGCTTTGAAGACATTCTCGACGATCACAAGGATCGCCTCGGCGTCACGGTCGATACCGACATCACCGACAAGGACTGGGCGAAGATCATTGCCGACTACAAGGCGATGGTGAAGTCCGAGCTGGGCGAAGACTTCCCGCAAGACCCCAAGGCCCAGCTCTGGGGCGCGGTCAGGGCCGTCTTCAGTTCGTGGATGAACGATCGCGCCAAGTTCTATCGCAAGATGCACGATATTCCGGAAGACTGGGGCACCGCCGTCAATATTCAGTCAATGGTCTTCGGCAATATGGGCCAGACCTCGGCCACGGGCGTCGCCTTCACGCGCAATCCGTCAACCGGCGACAGCGATCTTTACGGTGAGTTCCTGCTCAATGCTCAGGGCGAGGATGTGGTGGCCGGTATCCGCACCCCGCAGGCCCTCACGAAGAAGGCCCGTGAGGAGATGGGTGAACGCTCGCTTTCCATGGAAGAGTCGTTGCCGGAGGTGTTCAGCCAGTTCAAGTCAACGGTTGATACGCTGGAAAACCACTACCGCGATGTGCAGGACGTCGAGTTTACGGTGGAGCAGGGTAAGCTCTACATGCTCCAGACCCGCAATGCCAAGCGCACCTCCAAGGCCGCGCTCAAGATTGCGGTGGATATGGCCAAAGAGGGCCTGATTACGCCGGAAGAAGCCTTGATGCGCATCGATGCCTCGGCGCTCGATCAACTGTTGCATCCGATGCTTGACCCCAAGGCCGAGAAGGTGGTCATCGCGCGCGGCCTGCCGGCCTCTCCGGGCGCCGCTTCGGGCAAGATCGTCTTCACCGCCGATGACGCCGTGCGCTTTGCCGCGGCTGGCGAAGATGTCATCCTGGTGCGTGACGAGACCTCGCCGGAAGATATTCACGGGATGCACGCCGCCAAGGCCATCGTTACAGCGCGCGGCGGCATGACCTCGCACGCGGCCGTCGTGGCGCGTGGCATGGGACGGCCTTGTGTTTCCGGTGCCGGTGAAATGAACATCTATGCCGAGCGCGGCGAGTTCGTGTCGCGCGGTCAGACCTTCAGGCACGGTGAAATCATCACGCTCGATGGCTCTTCGGGCGAGATCATGAAGGGCGCCATCCGCATGATTGAGCCGGAATTCTCGGAAGACTTTCACCAGATCATGAAGTGGGCCGACGAATACAAGACCCTGGCTATCCGTACCAACGCCGAAACACCTGCGGATGCCCGCACGGCGATTGGCTTCGGCGCCGAAGGCATTGGTCTGTGCCGCACCGAACATATGTTCTTCGATGACGAACGCATCTCGGCGGTGCGCGAAATGATCCTGGCCGATGATGAAGCCGGCCGCCGCAAGGCACTGGAAAAGATCCAGCCGATGCAAAAGGCCGATTTCGCAGAGCTGTTCCAGATCATGGACGGTCTGCCGGTGACCATCCGCCTGCTCGATCCGCCATTGCATGAATTCCTGCCCCATACGGCCGAAGACATGAAGGCCGTGGCCGAGGCTTCGGGCGTCGGTGAGGAAAAGCTCTATAAGCGCACCAAGGAACTCAGTGAAACCAACCCGATGCTGGGCTGGCGCGGCTGCCGTCTTGGCGTCACCTTCCCGGAAATTTACGAAAGCCAGCTTCGTGCGATTTTCGAGGCGGCGGTGGAAGTGGCGGCTGCCGGTGGCAATCCGAAGCCGGAGATCATGCACCCGCTGGTCGCCACGCGTGAGGAAATGGCCTACTTGACGACCATGACTCACAAGATCGCCAAGGAAGTCTTCGCCGCCAAGGGCAAGGACATCGCCTATATGGTCGGCACCATGATCGAACTGCCGCGCGCCGCCCTGCTGGCCGACAAACTGGCCGAGACGGCAGAATTCTTCTCCTTCGGCACCAACGACCTGACCCAGACCACCTTCGGCATCAGCCGCGATGACTCCGGCCGCTTCCTGAACCCCTATATCGAAAAGGGTATCTTCGAGAAGGACCCGTTCGTCTCGCTCGACCAGGATGGTGTTGGCGCGCTGATCAAGATAGCTGCCGAAAAAGGCCGCAAGCAGCGCCCGGATATCAAGATGGGCATCTGCGGCGAACACGGCGGTGATCCGGCTTCGATCGCCTTCTGTCATGGCGCCGGCCTCGCCTATGTCTCCTGTTCGCCCTATCGCGTGCCGGTCGCGCGTCTGGCGGCGGCACAGGCGGCAATTGCGGCCCAGAGGGGCTAACAAGGGCTGACGGCTCGTTACATCGAAAGCACATTCGGGAGGGGGCAATTTATTTGTCCCCTCTCAGTTGTTTTGGGTGGTTGTTTGTTGCGGCCGCACGCGATAAAAAGGTTAACGCAATCTGAATTCGTGTGGGGGTAACCGATGACAGTCAGGGCCGTATGGATCGCAGGGTTTTCAAGCCTCGCCATTCTCAGCGCCGTGGGGCTGTATCGTGTGCTGCCGGCCATGGAAGCCGATCTGAAAAGCAGCGTAGACAAGGCTCTGGCGGTGAAGGGTTTGCATCAGGTCAAGGCGGATGTATCCGGCCAGGCGGTGACCCTGAAGGCGGCGAATGATACGCCGGAAGCCAGGGCGCAATTGACTCAAGCCCAGGCCACACTGGCCGATGTGACGATGAACGAGCCAGTCCTGCCAGGCGGAAAACTCGTCAACAGTCCGATCAGCGCCGTTCAGGTGGTTACGCCGTCGGTCAGCTCGACGGTTGCCGAAGTTCCGCCGGCTGTATCAAGGGCTGCGGTCCCGGCCGTAAAGACGCCAGGTATAGAAATCATTCATGGCGACGGCGCCACCGCCGTCGCTTCACTCAATTCGTCCGCCGGTGACTTGCCACGCGTGGCCGGCGATAACGCCCTCGATGCCAGTACCCAGGCAGCGCGGTCCTGCGATCAGGATATCGCTGCTGCGGTCTCCGGCCGTCAGGTGAGCTACAAACCCGGCACTTATGACCTCACTCCGGAAAGCGATGCCTTGATCGGCGATGTGTACAAGGTCGTGAAGACGTGCCCGGTGCAGGTGCGCCTCACGGTTTCGGGCTATACGGATAATCTCGGCGACGGCATGGTCAACCAGACAATTTCACAGGCCCGTGCGCAGGCGGCAGCCGATGCCCTGATTGCGCGGGGTCTGGCGCCGGATCGTGTCATTGTGCGCGGGTTCGGCGGCGCGCTGCCGGTGGCCGATAACCTGACGGCCGAAGGGCGGGCGAAGAACCGCCGGGTCGTTTTTACCGTCAACGCAGGATAGGGGGCAATATGCTGCATCTGGTTATGGAATTGCGCTGGCTTTTGGCAGGGGCGGCCGGTCTCGGCCTGATCACCGGCTTTGTCGCCAAACGTGTCAGCAAACCGAAACTGAAGCGGTAAGGGTAAAATGATCCTCCTGATCCTGAAATCCCTGGGCCTTATGCTGGGGGCGTTTTTGATTTCGGCCTGGCTGGGCTGGAACCTGTCACGCCGTGCCCAGAGCCATCACAGCGCCTTCGAGGGACGGCCGCGTGTCAGCTTCGATGAAGAGCCTGTAGCCGCGCCCGAACCGGTCGCCGCGCCGCCACCGCAACCAGTCGCCTATCTCGATGCCGCCGCCGAGGCCTTTACCACGGGGGTGGTGGTGCCGTTTGTTCCGTCGAAGGCTACGGAGAGCGACAAGGCACCTTATGCGCCGCCGCAGCCCGCGCCACGCCTGGATACGGCGGCCACCAATGTGCTGATCCGCCGTGAGGACAACAGCCTGCAAAGACGTGTATCGAGCCTGGCCGCCATGACGCCCGAAAGCATTCAGGCGGCGGTGCAGCAGGCCGGCACCGGGCTGGAGCCGATCCGCGTGGGGGTGCCGCAGAGCCCTCCGGACGACTTGACGGTGATTTCCGGCATCGATTCCGCCCGCCAGCGTGAACTGAACAGCCTTGGCATCTTCTATTACTGGCAGGTCGCCGGCTGGTCGCCGGAAAATGTCGCCTGGATTTCCAATCGCATCCTGTCGCCTGAGCGGGTTGCCCGTGAGAACTGGATGTCTCAGGCGGCGCGTCTGGCCAGGCTGCATTAGAGGTTCAGGCTCTGGGCAGGCTGAGGCCCAGAGAGGGCGCGAATCTGAACTGTTCCTGGTCATAGGTGTATAGTTCTGCCGGGCGCCCGCCGGTATCCTCGCGCATGATGCCCAAGGGCTTGACGAATCCGGTCCGTTCCAGCCCGCGACGGAAATTCTGCTTGTGCAGCCGCAGGCCGCACAGTGCTTCGATCGATTTCTGCAATTCCAGCAGCGTAAAACGTTCAGGCATCAATTCGAAAATGACCGGGCGGTATTTCAGCTTGCCGCGCAGGCGGGAGAGGCCGGTCGCCAGGATGCGGCGGTGATCAGAGGCCATGGGTTCGCCGGCGGAAACGGTGCCCTGGGCCCTATCCGCCCGGTGGGCCTCGGCCGTCAACCCGGCATTGTACAGGAGTTCGTAGCGATCGAGCACGCGCTCCTCGTTCCAGTTGTCGAAGTCTTCAGGAAAAAGCGTCGCCACCCGGCGAAGGCGCAGCGCGCGTTCACTGGCGGTTTCGGCACTTTCGCACCATTTTGAAAGCGCGGGACGCAGAGCTTCCAGGTTAGGATTGACCTCGGTATTGCGCCAGTCCTCCCAGGGGAAGAAGCGATGAAACGGCACCCAGGCGGCATCGAACCGTGCCTGATTCCCGGCCTGTGGCGTCAGGGCCAGATAGCCGACCGAGACGACGCGATCGACCTCCGGGTCACTGGCGGGCGCCGAGGCGGCAATGCCCTGCCGGCCATCGTCACCGAAACTGTAAAGCTGTTCGACATAGCCGATGGCGAAGCCGGTCTGTTCGCGCACGAAGGCCCGCAGCGCCAGGTCGAATGTACGGTGACTTTCCGGCAGGAACGGGCCGGAGGGTAAGGCATAGGCTTCCGGACTGGTCTTCGGCAGGTTGAGGCACAGGACCAGGGCTTCATTATCCCTTACGGTCACCACCACAGCCGAAAGTTCGATCGCCAATGACATGCGTTTCAGCCCTTCAGCTTCATGAGCGCATCGAAGCGGCTGACGAATGCTTCCCGCGCCAGCTTATCAGGGAGGGGGATAATGGTCAGGCTGTATCCCGCCGGCGGTTCGCCGAAATACTGCCGCGCTTCGCTGTCGGTAAAGCCAGCGAGTTGCGTCGCCTCAAAATAGGCGCAGGCATGATCGGCGCGTTTGATCAGGGTCTTGACCGGTGCCGGCATGACAGCCGGCAGGCCGAAGCGGATGAAGATCGACTGTTCGAGATGGGTCTCGAAGCGGCGGTAATCGAAACCAAGCGCGGCCTTGAACGGCGAGATCATATCGCCGATGACGTATTCCGGCGCATCATGAAGCAGGGCCATCAGGCGGTGCTCTGGCCTGAGCGAGGGATTGATATGGACGCAGATATCATCGACCACCAGGCAGTGTTGGGCCACGCTAAAGCCGAATTCGCCGAGGGTCTGGCCGTTCCAGCGCGCCACGCGGGACAGGCCGAGCGCGATATCATCGATCTCGATATCGATGGCCGCCGGATCAAGCAGGTCAAGCCGGCGGCCGGAAAGCATACGCTGCCAAGCGCGCGGCGGCAGGGTGGCGTTAGCGCGGCTTCTGATGGTGGGAGATTTTGCTTTGGCTGTCGGCATGGGTTTCGCAAACTGGCTATAATCGGCGCTTGCCGAATTTGTCGCATCGGGTTTTTATCCCGAAAGGTATATAAGTATAGCACAGGCGGAGATTTGGGCCGCCAAATGCAAATCTATACACAAAAAATGGAGGCGCTGATGTCGGATGCAAATACGCAAGCCCAGGGCCTGGCCCAAGGACAGGCATGGTCGCGGATCAGCGTGCCGGTCAGTGGCACGGCTGGTGAAGCTTTGGCGCTCGAACTGGCAGCCCAGTTAGCAAAGGCTTTCCAGGCGCAGTTGAATGTGCTCTTTACGCCACCCGATCCGGCAGAACTGGCGCCCTGGCTTGGGGAGGGCTTCATGGGCACGGTCCAGATGGCGACCATGGAGAGCCTGAAAACGGCCGCCGAGGAATCCGAACTGGCGGCGCGGGCGCAGTTTGCCGCGGTCGAATGTCCCGGCAAGACCTTCACAGCACTGAATTCTCCGGTATGGCAGGATCTGGCGATGGAAACGCGCCTGTCGGACCTGATGGTCTTTTCCGATGTCAGCGCCAGGGGGCAAGGGATGCTTTCCGAAGCCTTCCAGCAGGTGCTCATGGAGGAGCGGACGGGCGTCTTCATCGCGCGCAAGCCGTTTAATATCAATGGGACGGCTGTCGTGGCATGGGACGGTAAGGAACCGTCGTCACGTGCCGCCCGCCGAGCCGTACCACTGCTCAAGAAAGCATCACGGATTGTCATTATCGGCGCGCCGGTGGGGGATCAGCCACCTGAACTGGAACGTCTGGCGGCCTATTATGCGGCCCATGGCCTCAAGGCGGAGGTCGATGTCTTGCCGAAAGGGGATGTCGTTCAGGCGCTGACGGCGGCAGCCGAACGACATAAGGCCGATTATATGGTTGCTGGCGCTTATGGCCGGTCACGGCTGCGCGAATTTGCCTTTGGCGGCACGACGCGGGCGCTTTTGCAGCATACGCAGCTCAATCTCTATATGGCGCATTAAGTCAGATTAGAGTGCGTAGATGACCGTATCATAGATGATCGGTGAATAATGCCGCAGGGTCAGTCGGTAATCGTCGCGCAGGTCTGAGACCGTGTCGAGCAGGGTCTGAAAGTCGTCCGCCCGGTGATAGGCGCTTATTGCCAATTTCGGCTTGTGATTTGCAATCAGTTTTCGTGCCCCTTGCAGGGCCTGGACTTCCGCGCCCTCGACATCAAGCTTGATCACGCTGACCGGACCGAGGTCGAGATTGTCCATGGCGTCAAGCGGTACCATTATCGTCGAGGTCTTGCTGATACGGCTGCCGTCATCAGGGCGATGCTCGATGCCCATCTGCGTCTTTTCGTTCCACAGGCCGACGCGATGGAGCGTTACATTTGGCATTTCTTGCGTTTTGAAAGTGAAGGCGTCGGCGTTTACCGGGTCAATCTCGAAGGCATGGATATGGTCGTATCGGCCCTTTGTCCGCGCACTGAATGACCGCACGGTATCGCCATCATAGGCGCCGCCATCAACGAGGATTTCGTGCTCGCCCAGCGGCATGGCCTCCAGTTCGAAATAGATGGCTTTCTCGGGCCGGGCGATGGCGGCGATATAGCGGCTGTCCCAGGTCAGGCGGTACAGCATGATGGCGTCGAGGGTTTGGCGGCTTAAGGCATCAGTGAAGACGGCTTTGGCCTTTTCATGCAGGGCCATGGCCAGGTCTGGATCGGAAAAGGACGGCATGAAACCCAGTCGATGCCCGGCGGCCTCAGGCGGTAACTGGCTGAGAACGTCGAAATAACTCAGCAACGGTTGCGGACGTTCACCCCATGCGCCGGTGAAATAGGCGATGGCGTTTTCAGACCCGCAGCACAGCACACCGATCGCTTCGGGCGTCTTGGCCAGCAGGTTGGGCAGGGCGGCATCGCCGACATAGGGAATACCATGCAGGGTCTGCCCGGCGCGGGCATTATCGATCAGGGCCAGGACCTTGCCGTGGGCGATAGTGTAGTTGACGAAAGGCTGGGCCAGGACGGACCCGGCCCCCAGCAGGATCAACGGATGCTTCAGGACATCGCGCGTCGCCTTGCGCTCGGCGTGGATCTTCAACCATGTCTGCACCTCCATGTCGTTGAAATCGAGGTTTCCAAGGGCCACGGGCAGAAGGGGGGCGGCCTGTGTCATCTTAGCGCTCCTGTAAGTGGAATGTGTCTGTCAGCGCGTCGCGGGCGCGGTCGAGCGCCGATTTCCAGTTCATCAGCGATGATGGCGCAAACAGGCGCACGCTCGGATACCAGGGATAATGATCCTGACCTAGTTGCAGCCAGCCTCTGGCAGGGCTCAGAAACCAGGTGGGCACACCGCAGGCAGCGGCGATATTGCTGGTGGCGTTTGAGGGCGACAGGATGATGTCCATGGCCGAACATAGCGCGGCGAGGTCGTCCAGGTCATCTTTCAGATCGATGCCTACTGGCGTGTGGATTTTAAGGTCATTTTCGGCCGCCCACGTCATTTCGGCATCGCTGTCACCATATTGCAGGTTGACGAAGGTGACGCCATCCAGTCTGAGCAGGTCTGTCCAATCTTCAAAAGCGGGAAAATAACGATCACGCTGGGCGCCGGATTTCAGGCTTTTCCACAGAATGCCGACCTTGGGTTTGTCGCTGATGGCGGCCAATTGTTCCCGCCAGTAAGTGACCCGCGCCGGATCAGGCTTGAGAAAGGCGTTTTCTGTTGGGAAATCGCTGACCTGCCGGCGATAAAGCGGCAGGAAATCACCCGTGACGGCCCAGCCATCGGTGGCGCTATTTTCCAGTTCGGGGAAACTGCGTTGCAAAATGCCATCGATTGACTGGGTGCGGTGCGCGATGACACGCGTCTCCGGAAAGCTGCGCTCGAAAAGCGCTTTCAGGCGCGGCTCGACGGCCAGCCACAACGCGCCTTCCGGGCCGATATCCCTTATCAAATCAGGCAGTATGGAGGCAAAAAGCACTTCATCGCCAAGCCCCTGCTCGCCGATGACCAGAAGCTTGCTGTTTGCAAGGTTTTGGTCTTCGCGCCAGCGCCGGGACCATAGCGAATAGTGAACCTGCCGGGCCGTGCCGTAGCGCTCGCGGCCTTCATAGGCACGCCAGCCGGCTTCCAGTTGCCCCGATGCCAGCAGCGCCTGGGCATAGGCAATCTGGGCCGAGGCCAGGTTATCCGGATCGTCGAAGGCGTTCGCGCAGGCGGCCAGGTCTTCGAGGCCGGCGGTTTCGTTTCCCCGGTCGATCAGGGCGCAGCCGCGGTTGAAACGGGCGTGCAGGTTATCGGGCTCAAGACGCAGGGCCTCGTTAAAGAAGGTCAGGGCATTATCCGTATCGCCCTGCGCCGCCATGACGTTGCCGAGACCTTCCCATAGTGAGGCTTCTTCCGGTCGCTGATTCAACACGGTTTTCAGCACATCAACGGCTTCGTCATATTTCGACTGTTCGCGCAAGGCAGCGGCGTAGCCGGTGATGATCGCCATCTCGTGGATGCCGTGGGTGATCAGGTGGGCGTAGAATTTCTCCGCCATCGGCCACATGTTGAGACGGAAAGCGAGCACCGCCAGACGTCCGGCGATTTCGAGCGAGTCCGGCGCCAGTCTCAAGGCGTCCTCGTAGGTATCGAGCGCCTTGACCAGGTCGAGATTGGCCTCGGCTTCGGCCGCCTTTGCGACCAGGGCATCAACCGACATTGATGAAGGTCTCGATCAGGGCGTCCTTAATGCGGCCCATTACCGGCGCCCAGTCGATCAGGGAGTCCGAGAAGAAGACGCGTGTCGATGGATACCACGGGAAATAGTCCGTGCCGAGGCAGATCCAGGCATCCTTCGGCGTGATCAGCCAGACGGGAGCGCCGGCGGCGCCGGCGATATTGCTGGTGGCATTGGCCGGGCACAGGATGCAGTCCATAGCGACGCACAGGGCCGACAGGTCATCGAGATCGTTCTTCAGGTTGATGCCGGGCGGCGTCCAGATATCCAGCCCCATTTCCCTCGCCAGGGCCAGTTCCTCGGAGGTGTCGCCATATTGCAGGTTGACGAACTGGATGCCCTCGATGCGCAGGATATCCTCCCATTGCGCGAAGGGCGAGTAGTAGCGGTCCCGCCGCGAGTGCTTGATCAGCGATTTCCACAGTAGGCCGACCTTCGGCTTGTCGTTAAGTTCACCCAGAACGCCTTTCCAGTAGGAAATGCGCTCCGGATCGGGCCTCAGCCAACTGTGCGGCTTGCCATCTTCAAAGCGTGGAAAGTCCTCAATGTTTTTGCGATAGCGGCCGAGGAAATCACCCGTGATGGCCCAGTAATCATAGCTTTCCCAGTTGGTGACATCGGGGAACAGCCGCACCGGCAGGTTCTTGTGCTTGGTGGTGTGGTGCTTGACGACGGTGGCTTGCGGAAAGGCTTTCTGGAAGATGGGAACGAGCCGCGGTTCGACACCTATACCGAGATACCCGTCGGGGCCGAGTTCGCGCTGCAGATCGGGCAGGACATTGGAGAACATGATCTCATCACCCAGGCCCTGCTCGGCGGAGACGAAGACGCGCTTGCCTTCCAGAGGCTGATCCGGTGTCCAGCGGGGCCGGTTGATTAGGTAATGCACCTTTTCCGAAGTATTATCCTTGTCGCGCGCTTCATACCATTTCCAGCCTTCCTCGTAATTGCCGAGGTGCAAATGGCAGAAGGCGATGCTGAGCTTGCAGGTGTGGATATTGAGCGGATCGGTGAACAGCGGCAGGGCGGCCATCAGGTCTTCCAGCCCTTCCTCGACCCGGCCTACCGACGCCTTGGCATTGCCGAGATTGTAGCGGGCATGGACATGTTTCGGATCATGCCGCAGGCCCTCTTCATAGAAGATGACAGCATTGTGCAGGTCGCCCTGGGCGTTGACCACCGTGCCCAGCGCATTCCATAACTGCACATTGGTCGGATTGGCGCCGATGGCGTCGCGCAGCAGGTCGACGGCGTCGTCCAGGCGGTTCAGTTCGCGCAGGGCGCTGGCCAGGTTGTTGATCGCCTCGACGTGGCCGGGGCTCTTGTTCAGGAAGAAGCGGAAGAACTTCTCCGCCAGTTCGTTCAGACCCATCTTGTAGGCCAGGCGACCGAGGTCATTGGCAATGGCCGGGTTTTCCGGTTGCAGCCTCAGCGCCGTTTCGTAACAGGTGATGGCGCTGGCGAAATCGTTGCATTTGTCGCGCGAGACGGCGAGGATATGCCAGGCTTCCCCGCTTTTCTCATCAATATGCAGGGCCTTCAGAGCGCATTCGCCGCCGCCCTGCCAGTCGTCCTTGCGAAAAAGATCGAGTGCCTCCCGCAGCAGTTTCAGCGTGTCGGTGCGCTTGATGTGTTCCGTGGCGCTGAGCAGGATTTTCAGGGCCTCGGACGAGCCCGAATCGCCCAGAATCTGGGCGGCCGGATTGAATACTTCCACGGGCTTGAAGATCGGGGCCTCAGCGGCGGCAGGCACGGCGGGCGGTGTAAAGGGTGATGGTGCCTCTGGCGCCGCGCCGAACAGCAAAAGGCCCGATGGGGTCTTTGTGTTTGATTTTTTTTGCTGTTTTACGCTGAGCGACATGACTAGCTCCGAGGGCACTGACGTGCCATTCTGTAGACAGAGATTCGCTTAAAACTCCCTAAAGAAATATGGGTGCGCCATCTTGAGGGAGATCAAATTCCCGGCATATTAACTTTAGTTGAAACCTGCTGTTAACTCGACATGCGCTATAGGCTTGCGGTACGGGCCTGTGCGTTTCGGCAGACCCGAAGGAAAAAAAATGCCCTTAAAACTGTCCTTGAAGCCCGGGGAAAAGTTCGTTCTGAATGGCGCCGTCGTGCAAAACGGCGACCGCCGCTGTTCGCTGGTCCTGCAGAACAAGGCTTCGGTGCTCCGCGAAAAAGACATCATGCAGCAGGAGGACGTCAACACGCCGGCGCGTCACGTCTATTTCCCGGTGATGATGATGTATCTCGACGAGGCGGGCGCTGACAAATATTACGATGAATTCCTGCGCCGCATGTCGGAATTCATGAGTGTGATCTCCAATCCGGTTATCCTGGCGGAATGCGTCGCTATTTCCAAAAGCCTAATGGCGCGGGAATACTACAAGGCGCTGATGAGTTGCCGCCGGCTGATAGAGTACGAAGACGAAAGATTAGGACATGTCGCTTAAGGCGTACCAGACCACGGCTGCCCGCGCAGAAGATCCTCGCCAGACGGAATATCGTTTGTTCGGCCAGGTGACCCGCGCGCTGATGGAAGCGGAACAACTCGACCGGAGCTTCATCCGCGAGCGCATGGATGCCCTGGACTGGAACCGCCGTATGTGGTCGATGCTGGGGGCGGATTGCTCGCTGGCCACCAACGGCCTGCCGGAGCAGTTGCGCGCCAATATCATTTCGCTGTCGATCTGGGTGAACAAGCATACCTCGCTGGTTATGCGCAACAAGGAAGACTTCGGGCCGCTGATCGATGTCAACCGCATCATTATGCAGGGTCTGCTGCCGCAGGAACAGACGCAGACAGCAACCACGGTGCGTCAGTCCTACGGCTGATTGGAGCCATGTATCCAAAGGAAAAGCCCTTGCCGATGAAGCAAGGGCTTTTTTTATTCGGCCAGGTAACCGCCGCCCAGGGCGGCATAGAGGTTGATCAGGTTCAGCGACCGCACCAGCCGGACAGCGATAAGCTGTTGCTGCGCGCCGTAAAGCGTGCGCTCGGCATCGGTCAGGGGCAGGCGGGAATCGATCCCGCGATCGAAGCGCGCCTGGGCGAGTGTACGGCTGTCCGCCGCGGCGGTAACCACATTTGTCTGCGCCGCCAGACGGTCGTCGATGGTAGACCGCGTGGCCAGTTGATCCGCGACATCGCGGAAGGCCGACTGGATGGCGCCTTCATATTGGGCGAGCGCGATGTCGCGGCTGGCCTTGCTTGCCGCCAGATTGGCTGTATTGGCGCCGCCGGCAAAGATCGGCACGGAAATGGACGGAGAGAAGGTCCATGTATCGGTGCCGTCGAACAGGTTGCCCAGGTCGGTCGATGCCTTGCCAACGCTTCCGGTGAGCGAGATGCGCGGGAAGAAGGCGGCACGGGCCGCTCCGATATCGGCATTGGCGGCTTTCAGGCTGTATTCCGCCGCCATGACGTCGGGGCGTTTCAGCAGGATGTCAGAGGGCTGGCCGGCCGGCAGATCGGCCAGGATGGCGTGATCCGGGAAGCTGTCTGGCAGACGATCGGGCGCGATGTCATCCCCCACAAGCAGGCGCAGGGCGTTCCTGTCCTGTTGCACGGTGGCCGTCAGGGCGGCAACATCGGCGCGCGCCTGTTCCGTCAGAACCTGGCTCTGGCGCAGGGTCATCTGGTCAGTGCTGCCGAGATCGAAACGTTTCTGAGTCAGGCTGAGGCTTTCCTCACGCAGGCGCAGGGTCTCGGCCGACAGGCGCAACTGATCCTGGTCGGCGGCCAGGTTCATCCAGGCCGAAGCGACGGCGGAGATCAGGCTGATCTGCGCCGCCTTGCGGTTTTCCGCCACGGCGAAATAGTTTTGCAGGGCCGCCTGGCTGAGCGAGCGAACCCGGCCGAACAGGTCAAGCTCCCACGAGGCACCGATATTGGCGCTGTAAAGTTCGGTCGTGCCGATCGGCGTGCCGGTTGAATCGACCTCGCCGGTATTGCCGCGTGTGCCGGAAACCGTGCCGTTGACCGCCGGGAACAGGCTGGCACGCTGGATGCGGTATTGCGACCGCGCCTTTTCGACGTTCAGCACCGCCACACGCAGGTCGCGATTATTGGCGAGAGCCTGTTCGATGACGCCTTGCAGGCGTTCGTCCAGAAAGACCTGACGCCACGGCAGGGTTTCCGCCGATTGGCCTTGCGCGGTAGCCGCAGTGGGGAACTGGTCAGGTACGGGCAGGGCGGCGCGTTCATAACGGGGGGCCATGGTGCAGGCACTTAAAGCCACGAGGCCGGCGGCGAGCAGGGTGAGTTTGAGGAAAGACGTCATCCTTAGTGTCCCGTATTGTCGGTGTCGGATTTATCGAGCAGGGCCATGGCCTCGCGTTCCAGCGCCAGCTTCTGGAGGTGTTTTTCATCGGCCTTGAATATCTTTTCAATGATGACGAAGAACAGGGGAATGAAGAAGATGGCCAGCAGGGTGGCGGACAGGATGCCGCCGACCAGCCCGGTGCCGATGGCGTTCTGGCTGCCCGATCCCGCACCATTGGCGAAGAACAGGGGCAGGATGCCGAAGGTAAAGGCCAGCGACGTCATGATGATGGGCCGCAGGCGGATACGGACGGCCTCCAGCGTGGCGTCGATCAGGTTCATGCCGTTCTCGTGGTTGTGCTTGGCGAATTCCACGATAAGGATGGCGTTCTTCGAGCTGAGGCCGATAATGGTCAGCAGGGCCACCTGAAGATAGATATCGTTGGTCAGGCCGCGCAGCATGGTGGCCAGCAGGGCGCCGAGCACGCCCAGCGGGATGACCATGACAATGGCGACGGGGATCGACCAGCTTTCATAGAGCGCCGCCAGCAGGATGAAGACCACGAAGATCGACAGGGCGTAAAGCATTGGGGCCTCGGCACCGGACTGCTTTTCCTGGAGCGACAGGCCGGTCCATTCGTAGGAAATGCCCGGCGGCAGGGTGGCGATGAGCTTCTCCATCTCGGCCATGGCCTGGCCGGAGGACTTGCCGGGCGCCGCCATGCCCTGGAGATTCATCGAGGGCGCGCCGTTATAGCGTTCGAGACGCGGCGAGCCATATTCCCAATGCGAGGTGGCAAAGGCCGTGAACGGCACCATCTGGCCCTTGTCGTTACGGACATACCACTGGCTGAGATCTTCCGGTTTCATGCGGAAGGGCGCATCGGCCTGGACGAAGACCTTCTTGACGCGGTTGCGATCGATGAAGTCATTGACATAGGCGCCGCCCATGGCCGCCGACAGGGTGGCATTGATGTCGGACAGGCTGACGCCCATTGCGCCGGCCGCGGCCTGATCGATCTCCAGCTTGAGTTCGGGCGTATCTTCCATGCCGTTCGGGCGGACGGCCATCAGGTTCGGATTTTGCGCGGCCATGCCCAGCACCTGGTTGCGGGCATTGAGCAGGGCCGCGTGACCAAGGCCGCCGACATCCTTGAGCTGGAGGTCGAAACCGGACGAATTGCCCAGTTCGGTCACGGCCGGCGGCACGATGGCGAACGCCATGGCGTCACGAAACTGGCTGAAAGCGCCCATGGCGCGACCGGCGACGGCGGGCGCCTTAAGCTCAGGTTTGTGGCGTTTCTCGAAATCCTTCAGGCGTACGAAGGCCATGCCGGCGTTCTGGCCGGGACCGGAGAAGGAGAAACCGGATACAGTGAAGGCGGATTCGACGGCCGGGTCTTTCTTGAAGTGATCGGCAATCTGATCGAGCACGACATTGGTGCGCTCTTCGGTGGCGCCGGGCGGCAACTGGACGATGGTGAACAGGATGCCCTGGTCCTCGTCCGGCAGGAAGGAGGAGGGGATGCGCGTGAACAAAAGCACCATGACGCCGACAATGACGGCGAAGACAGTCATGTAGCGTGCCGACTGCCCCAGTATCTTGCGAACGATGTTGCGATAACCAGAGGCGGCGCGGTCGAAATTGCGGTTGAACCAGCCGAAGAAACCCTTCTTTTGCTGATGTTCGGCATCGGAAGCGCGCAGCAGGGTGGCGCACAGGGCCGGAGTCAGGACCAGGGCGACGACGACGGAGAGCGCCATGGCCGACACCAGGGTGATGGAGAACTGGCGGTAGATGACGCCTTGCGACCCGCCGAAGAAGGCCATCGGAACAAACACCGCTGACAGGACGAGCGCGATCCCGATCAAGGCGCCGGTGATCTCCTCCATCGACTTGATGGTGGCGGCCAGAGGTGGCAGCTTTTCCTCGTGCATGACGCGCTCGACATTTTCGACCACGACAATGGCGTCATCGACCAGCAGGCCGATGGCCAGCACCAGTCCGAACAGGGTCAGGGTGTTGATCGAATAGCCGAAGGCGGCCAGCACACCGAAGGTGCCGAGCAGGACCACCGGCACGGCGATGGTCGGGATCAGCGTGGCCCGCCAGTTCTGCAGGAAGAGGAACATGACGAAGAAGACGAGCACGACGGCCTCGATCAGCGTCTTGACGACCTCATGGATCGACAGATTGATAAAGGGCGTGGTGTCGAACGGCACGACATAGTGGTAGCCCTTGGGGAACTGCTTCGACAGTTCATCCATCTTGGCCTTGACGGCCTTGGCGGTATCCAGGGCGTTGGCGCCGGTGGCCAGGCTGATGGCGACGCCGGTGGCCGGACGGCCATCGTACTTGACTGTACCGCCATACTGCTGGGCGCCCAGTTCGATGCGCGCGACGTCCTCAAGATGTACGACGGCGCCATTAGCAGAATCCTTGACAATGATCCGGCGGAACTGATCGATATTGGTCAGGCGGGACTGGGCCGTGATGGTGGCGTTAAGCGCGGTGCCCTTGACCGCGGGCAGCCCGCCCAACTGACCGGCGGACACCTGGGTGTTCTGGGCGCGGATGGCGGCAATGACATCCGTCGGCGTCAGGCTGTAGCTGGTCAGCTTGGCGGGATCGAGCCAGATGCGCATGGCGTATTGCGCGCCGAAGTTCTGAATGGTGCCGACGCCGTCGACGCGGCTGATCTGGTCGACCAGGGTGGAGGACATATAGTCGCCGAGGTCTGTGTCGCTGACCGCCTTGTCGTCGGAATAGAGGCCGATAACCATCAGGAAGCCGCTCGTCGCCTTGGCGACGGTCAGGCCCTGCTGTTGCACTTCCTGCGGCAGGAGCGGCACTGCCGACTGGAGCTTGTTCTGAACCTGAACCTGGGCAATATCGGGGTCCGTGCCGGCCTTGAAGGTCAGGGTGACGCTGGCCGCGCCGCTCGAATCCGAGGTCGAGTTCATATAGAGCAGGCCGTCAATGCCCTTCATCTGCTGCTCGACGATCTGGGTTACCGAATCTTCGACCGTCTTGGCCGAGGCGCCCGGATAGAAGGCGCTGACCGACACCTGGGGCAGGGCGATCTGCGGATATTGCGCCACCGGCAGGTTGGCGATCGACAGCAGACCGGCCATCATGATGACGATGGCGACGACCCAGGCGAAGATGGGGCGATGAATAAAGAAGCGCGAAATCATGCCGGTATCCTTGAGGCCGTATCGGGGCCCGTCTCAGAGGGCGGTGTCCGTGACGGACGGGTTCAGATTGGACAGGTTGTCCGTAATTACTTTTCAGCGGCCGCGCCCATGATGGCCGGCTTGACCGGCGCATCGGGCTGCACCTTTTGCAGACCTTCGACTATCACGCGTTCTCCGGGCTGGAGACCGCCGGTGACGAGCCACTTGTCACCCACGGTCTGCGCCACCTGGATGGGGCGAACGGCGGCCTTGTTGTCCTTCGTCACCACCATGACCAGGGCATTGCCCTTGGGATCGCGGGTCACGGCCGGCTGCGGCACCAGTATGCCGTTATTGACCACGCCGGAGACGATGCGCGCCTTGGCGAACATGCCGGGCAGCAGGGTGCGGTTCGGATTGGGGAACAGGGCGCGCAGGGTCACAGTGCCGGTGGCTTCGTCAACCGATACGCCGGAAAACTGGAGCTTGCCTTTCAGCGGGTAGACCGTGCCGTCCTGCAGGATCAGTTCGACATCGGCCGTATTGGCCTCGCCAACCGTGCCCGAAGCGGCGGCGCGCTGAAGCGCCATCACATCGTTTACCGATTGATTGATGTCGAGATAGATCTGGTCGATATTCTGTATCTTCGCCAGTTCCGTGGCCTGCGAGGCGGTAACCAGTGCGCCGGGCGTGACCGACGACTTGCTGATGACGCCGGAAATCGGTGCGATCACCTTGGTATATTGCAGATTGATGCCGGCCGTTTGCAGGGCGGCATTGGCAGAGGCGACGGAGGCATCGGCTTGGGCCAGCGCAGCCTGCGCGTCGTCGTTATCCTGTTTGGACACCGCGTTGATTTTGACCAGCTCGGCATAGCGTTCGGCCTTGAGTTTGGCCGTCGTCTGTGCCGCCTTCGCCTGAGCCACCGCCGCCTGGGCGCTGGCATATTGGGCCTGGAAGGGCGCCGGATCGATCTGGTAGAGCGACTGGCCTTGTTTGACATAGCCGCCTTCGATGAAGAGGCGCGACTTGATGATGCCGCCGACCTGCGGGCGAACTTCGGAGTCCAGATAAGCCGACGTGCGCCCGGAGAGTTCCGCGGTCATGCTGACCGGGCCAGAACTGACCACGACGACGCCGACATCGGTAGCGCCGCCCATGGGCATGGCCGCCGGTTTCTTGCCGCAGGCCGTAACGCCGAGGCTGAGCGCCAGCAGGACCGCCACGGACACAGCGCCGGTTTTCAGAGAGGAATGGGGCGGTTTCATGCGGAAAGTCTCCGGTCTGTCGGGCTTCAGAGGGTAGTGCAGCAGATATGCGGAACTATTTTGCAGTGCAGACTGACAAATAAGCGTCAGCATAGTCACAAATGGCGTGAGAGTGAACGATCATTCTCATTTTTCTGGCAGTAAGCGGCTTTTGGGTGTAAGTCAATTGCACCGCCACATTAAAAAATGTTCAGATCCCTGTGTCGGCAAGGAATTTGCGTAAAAGAATGAGTAACCCTGTTACAGAAAGCGGCGCTATACCAATGCCGCGCCAGAGCCGTGAGGAACGTCAGCAGCACATACTGAATGCGGCTCTGCGCTGTGTCAGGCGTTCGGGTTTCCATGGCGCCAGCATGTCCGATATTGCTTCAGAGGCGAAGATGAGCGTCGGCGTGATCTATCGCTACTTCGCCAACAAGGAAGCCATTGTCGAGGCCATCGTCGCCAACGATCTGGCGGAAATGCGCGCCATGTTCGCCGAATGGGAAAGCGTGCCTGACGACGCCTTGCTGGATACCTTGCTGGATACGCTGGAGCGGGCGATCGAGCATAAATACACGCTGAATAATGCCGGCCTGGCGCTCGAAGTCCTGGCCGAAGCGGCGCGCAATCCGCGTGTGGCGGCCATTGTCGAAAGGGCCGATGTGCAGGAGCGTGACCTGGGGCGCTCGCTGTACCGCCGGATTTCACCCGGCCGAAATCAGGGCCAGCTTGAGGCGCGCGGCGAAATTATCAGCATGATTTTCGACGGCATGATGATCCGGGCGATCTCAAATCCGCAGAGCGACCGCCAGGCGCTGCTTGCAGCTCTGCGTCAGGTGATGACCGTGCTTTTCACCTTGCCCGATCATCCGTAGAAGCGCGGTCGATTACAAATGTTCGCGTAACCAGGCCGACGTATCGCTGAAGGCTTTTTCGGCAACCGCGGAAATCGAGACGGCTTCAAGAAAACTGTGCGTGGCGCCTTCATAAATGACGGCGCGGGTCTCGACGCCGGCGCTGCGCAGGCGGCCGTCCAGAAGCAGGCTTTGTGTGGTTAGCACGTCGCATTGCGGCACGCACAGGAAGGCGGGCGGCAGGTCATACAGGTCCGCCAGCAGGGGCACGGCCAGCGGGTTTGAACGGTCCGGGTCGCCAGCGAGGTATTGAGACCAGAAATAGGCCATTTCTTCGGCCGTCAGCATATAGTCCGGCCCGCCATACTTGCGGACGTCGTCCGCCGAAAGGTCGATGCCGAAAGCGCCGTAGTTGAATACCAGTGCGCGCAGTCTATTGCCGGCTCCGGTATCGCGCAGAGAAAGCGCTGCGCTCAAGGACAGGTTGGCGCCAGCGGAATCACCGCCCAGGGCCAGCCGGTCGGCATTGATATCGAGAGAGGGCGCGTGTTCATGCACATGGCGCACGACAGCGACGACCTGTTCAAGCGCCACAGGGAAACGTGCTTCGGGCGACAGTGAATAATCGACACCGATGACGCAGATGCCCGCACGCGCCGCATATTCACGCATGATGCGGTCATGCGTGTCGAGGCTGAACATCACCCAGCCGCCGCCATGGACATAGATCATGGCGGGCTTGTTCGCGGTGCTGTCCGGGTTATAGACGCGGATGCGAACGTCGCCGTGCGGCGTCGGGACACTGTGTTCAATTGTGGAAAACATGACTGGTCCGCCGGCTACCCATGGCGCGCGCACCTTTTCAGCCACCAGACGGGCATTGACGGCATTTTTCTCCAGACCGGCGCCATGCGTGACATAGGCTTCACCGGTGATCCGGATAAAATCGCGCACGCCGGGATCGAGTTTCGGGGTGGTCTGGGGTGAAGTCGTATTGAGCACAATTGAATCCTGTAACGCGAGATCAATGATCTTTTAGCGGCGCGAGGTCTGACCGGACTACGATGTGCGGATCAATTAATGTTCCGAACGGGCCAAAGGACCGGTTACCGGCTGGCGGTCGCCAGATAATCGGCGGCGGTCGTCGGGCCTTTCGCGGCGGTGTCGGTGTGTTCGGCTATATATTTGCGGATCTCGAAGAAGAAGTTCGAACCGGACGGCAGGCCGACCTTGTCCCAGGCAGCATCAAGCGCCGCGGCTTTTTCCGGCGGGGTGTGGGCCGGCTGGATAAGCATGAAATCCCAGTCGGCACCGTCGCTGTGGACGTACAGCTGGCGCGGAGGCAGGCCGGCGAGTTTGTTGGCCTCGTCGCATTTGGCGATGAATTCGAGAAAGGCCTGATGCTGACCGGGGGCAATGCGGTAAATTTCAACCTGAGTCAGAGGCACCGGCGTGGGGGCGGGGGCAGGCGCAATGGCGGGACTGATTGTGGGTGTTTTGGGTTTGGCGAAGGCAGGCGTGACGGCCGTCAGGAGACCGGCGGCGATAAGAATGGATTTGATCATTTGCGGGCTCCGGTGGCGGGATATTCATCGGCGAACCATGGCGTGACGGCGGGGAGCTTATCTGGCCACACCTGGCTCAAATCAGCGGCATCATAAAGACGGCCGTTTTTCATAACCTGGTCGATCTTCAAGGCATTAGTGATGTCGGTGCGCGGATCGGCGTCGAGGATCAGCAGGTCGGCAAACTTGCCAGGCGTCAGGCTGCCGATTTCACCAACACGGCCGATGGTTTCGGCCGAACCGAGCGTGCCGGCGTGCAGGGCTTCTTCCGGCGTCATTCCAGTGATATTTGGGCCACCCATGACGTGCGCTTCCAGCTCCCAGTGGAAGCCAACGCCCGGCGTATTGCCGTGGGCGCCGATGCCCACCAGTCCGCCGGCGCGCTGGATATCCGCCGCCCCCTTGGCCACGGTCGGGAAGGCATATTCTGACAAGGGCAGCCACTGGTCGAGGCGCGTGGTCATCTGCGCCAGGGCGAAATGCGGTGTGTAATAGCGGTACTTCTCGCTCGATGATGGGTTGTCACGGGCGATAAAATAGTCCTGACCTGTGGCGCCGCCATTGGTGATCTGCAAGGTGGTCGTATAGCTCGTCCGGCTCTGCGCCAGAAGCTGGATGACGTCCTTGTAGATCGGCAGGGCGACGAGGGCGTGTTCGTTGCCGGAATAGCCGTCCATGATCTGGCTGAGGTCGAGCTTGAGCGACAGGGCGCCTTCTGTAGTTGGTTGCAGGTCTTCGGCCAGCGCCGCCATCTGCACCCATTCGCGCACCTTGCGGGAGCCGACGCGGTAGGACTTGATATTGCTCAGGCCATAGTCGGCATGGAAGCGGCTCAGAACCTTCTTCGTTTCTTCCAGCGATGAGAAGCGATTGAAGCTGAACAGCGCCATGCCGGTCGAAGGCAGGCGCGGACCTGTCATCAGGCCGGCGTCGAGCATGTCCTTGTAGGCGATCTCGTCAACGGTCAGGGTCGAGGGGTCGAAACTGGTGGTCACGCCGTAAGCCAGACGTTCGCGCAAAGACCAGTCTTCTGTATCGAGCACCTCGCGGCGCACCGTGCCGATATGGTCGTGAGTGTCGATAAAGCCGGGCATGATCGTCTTGCCAGTGACATCGCGCATGGTCACATCGGCCGGAACGGTGAAACTGCCGCGTGGGCCGATTTTGGCGATGCGATTGCCGTCGATCAGGATATCGGCATCAGGGACGGCCGGCGCATCCATCGGCAGGGCCGTGGCGCCGCGCAGCAGCAGCAAGCCCTTCGGTTCATCACGCGGTACGATGACATCGGCATGGAAGCGGTCCGGCTTGCCTGGATCAGCCGACCAGTTCGGCTGATCGTCAAAGGTGATGCTGTCGAGCGAGCGCTTGTAGAAGGTCGAGCCCAGGGCATAGGTCAGGGTCTTGCCATCCGCCGACCATTCCATGAAGTCGGCGCCGACATCGGTGATGCGGCGGTGCTTCACCTTCGGATCGGACAGGTCGACCTGTTTCACATCGGCTGCCGGACGTTCGATGACGTGCAACTGCTGGCCGATGATGGCGGCGATCCACTTGCCATCGGGTGACAGACGGACGGCATCCACCGGCACCGGACCATCCTGAAAATACCAGCCGGGACCGTTGACCGAAACGATGTCGGACTGGGCGCCGGTTTTGAGGTCGATGCGCGACAGGCCGGCGCCGGTTTGCAGGTAGGCGGTATCGGGCTCATTCGTGAAGGTCGGGCGTTGTCCCATATAGGTTGTCACGATATCGCGCGGTGCTGAGCCATTCACGGGCAGGCTGACCAGGGTCGCCTCACGCGTAGCGCCATATTCCATGTAAAGCCGCAAACGGTCGCGCTGGGGCGAGCGCTCGGCCAACACCTGCGTGCCGTCGGGCGTGAAGACCGGGTAGGTGTAGTAGTCTGGACGCAGGCTGATCTTCTTGGGCGCAGAGCCATCGAGGGCCACTGTCCAGACATCGCCGGCCTGGCGTGCCGACCAGGTGACGAAGGTGAGCGCCTTGCCATCAGGCGACCACGACGGCTGCCAGCCATCGGCGATCTCATTCGGTTTCGCGTCGCCCGTGAGCGGCATGACATAGACCTTGCCGAGCGCCGAGAAGGCCAGTTGCGACCCATCCGGTGACATCTGGGGCGTCTGGATGATGTGGGCGTGGATCGGGCCGGTGTCTTCGGTGATTTTTTGCCGACTGAGGGCGCCCAACGCTAGCTGCACATGGGCCGTGAAGGGGATCGGCGTGGCAGTGCCATCGAGCGCGATACGCTGGAACTTGCCGCCGACCGTAATCAAGATCGAGCGGCTATCCGGCGCGAAGGTATAGCGCGGCAGGAGGTCCAGCCAACTATTGGCCTGGAGCTGGTCGTGCGTTACCGGGAAGGCCAGCCACTTGTCTTCGCCGGTTTGCAGGTCGCGCAGGCGCAGGCCGGTCTGGTTATCAAAGCGCGTGGCATAGGCGAGGTAACGGCCATCCGGCGACACGGCCGGGCGGAAATAGGCGCCGGGATTGCGGCTGTGGCCGGAGCCATTTGGCTCGGCGATAATCGCGGTTTCTGCGCCAGTGGCGAGGTCGCGTTTAATGATGGTCCATTCGTCGCGCTGGTCGGGATCGACCGGGCCGACATGGCGGGCCATATAAAGCGACCTGCCGTCAGGTGACGGCGTGGCACCCAGGGTGCTTAGCCAGGCATCGCGAGCCTGATCGGCAGTGGCCTTGGTCGGGATGACGAGCTTCTCTGCGCCATCCAGGCTATATTGCCACAGCTCATAGGCATTATAGCTGGGGCGATAGCGGCTGAGATACACCGTCTGGCCGTCCGGCGCCCATTCGGGCGACACCAGCACGGTATCATCATCGCCGAAACTGACCTGACGCGCGCCGGTGCCGTCGGCCTTCATGACCCAGAGATTGTCGGCGCCGGAGGCGTCGCTGATAAAGGCGATCTGCTTGCCATCGGGCGAAAACACTGGTTGAGACTCGAACGGCAGGCCGGTGCGCAAAGGCTTGGCTACACCACCCTTGGCATCCATCGTGTAGATATCACCCAGCATGTCGAAAACGAGTGTCTTGCCATCGGGCGAGACACCCAGTGACATCCAGGTGCCTTCACTGGTATCGAAACTGATTTTGCGGGTCGGTTTCAGCGGCAGGATCTGGCCTTTCGCCTGACGAGGTCGGATGTTATCGACCGCGCCGGCGCCGTCCTTGATCCAGCCGACGGCATTGCCGAAGGGCACGGGCAGGTCTTCATCATGGGCATGAACGGTGGTCGCAGCGAACAGCGCCACAAGCGCGACGAGGGGTAGGGATTTCATTTCTGCCAGATTCTTCATTTTTGGTAGACCGGAGGCAGGGCAGCAGGTTTGGCGTAGCGGTCGCGCAGCAGGGTCTGTCGCGTTTCCAGTGAGGCTTCGCGGCCCTGCACGAAGACCTTCCACGGATAGGTGCCAGGCTCCAGCGGGTCGCCATCCCAGATAACAAGGTCGGCGTCCTGATCCTTGGCGAGGGTGCCATAGTGGTCGCTGAGGCCGAAGATGGTGGCCGGTCCTTGCGTCATGGCGGCCAGCGCCTGATCATAGGGCAGGCCGTTGGCGACGGCCAGGCCGGCCACTTCGCGCATGGCTTCACCGGCGTCGTAGCTAAGATAGATGGTGTTGCCGGAGGCATAGAAGGCCATCCGCACGCCCGCCTTGCCGAGAATGGCAGCATTGTCGAGCCGTGCGCCAATTTGGTCGAAGCTGATCGGCAGGTTGTCCATCGGATCGAGGATGACCGGAATTTTCGCGGCCGCCAGCGCGTCGGCGCAGCGCCACGCCTCATCCGCGCCCATGACGGCGACGCGCAGCCTGAAGTCCTTGGCCAGGGCAATGGCTTGCCGGATATCGGATTCGCGCTGGGTGAGGATGACCAGAAGCTGGCCCTTGAGCACCTTTTGTAGGGCTTCAGCGTCGAGGCGGCTGATCGGCTGATCGGGTTTCCCGGGCTGGTAGCGGCCGGCCTCGGTCAGGGCGTTGCGCAGGAGTTGCCACTGGGCGCTGCGCGATCCACCGGCGGCCGAAAGCGTGGCACTGCCGATCTGGACATACATGGCGACCTGCGGGCGTTCCAGGATGTCGCCGGTCTCAGTCAGGTGGATGGTGGCGGCCTGGCCCATGAAAGGGGCCGTGCCGGCCGCACCGGGATAGCTGACCGCACGGGTCAGGCCATCGGCGCGGGCTACGGGCAGCAGCACGCTGTTGCTATTGAGTGCATATTGAATATCGAACGAGGCGCCAAGCGTGGTGTTGCTGCTTGATTTGTCGTTGGTCTCGTCGGCCGAACCCGTCTCGACCAAACCAAGCTGGGTGGCGGCGTTCATCAGGCCGGGCGTGACCATCCGGCCGCCGACATCGATCACAGTCGCGCCGGCAGGCACCGCGCCTGAAGACGTGACCGAGACGATGCGGCCGTCATGGACGACGATGGTGGCGTCGGACACCTTGCCGGCGCCGGTCCCAGAGCCAATCATGGTCCAGGCTTCGGCATGGGTGATGGCCAGATCCTGCGCCGAGGCGAGAGCCGGCAACAGCATGAGGGCGATAGCCAGAGAGCGGATCATTGCATCACTCCCGCCTTGCGGCCAAGCTGGAAGTCACTCAGTGGTTGGTAGGCCGGATCGTGGCGGTCATAGGCGATGGCGCCGTCGATCATGACGGTATCGGCCTTGGTATAGATGCTGAACGGATCGCCCGACCAGATAACGATATCGGCATTGTAGCCGGGAGCCAGGGTGCCGACCCTGTCTTCGAGCCCCAGAACCTTGGCCGGATTGCTGGTGATCCATTTGATGATGTGCTCCGGTGCTTCCGGCAGGCCCATGTGCCGGCCGGCGGCAGCAGCCTTGGCGGCTTCGATGTTCAGCCTCTGACCGATAACCGGCGAATCCGAATGAACGGTGACGCAGGCGCCGGCGGCGTCGAGAATGGCGGCGTTCTCGCGGATGCCGTCATTGGCCTCCATCTTGAACCCCCACCAGTCCGGCCAGACAATGGCGCATGTGCCGGTTTTCGTGAAAAGCTCCGGGTTCTTGTAGCCTTCGACCGTGTGGTGGAAGGCGGTGATTTTGAAATCGAATTCCGTGGCCAGGGCCTGCATTTCGGCCATGTCATCTGCACGGTAACAATGGATATTGACCCGCAGGTCGCCATTCAGAACAGCCGCCAGTGTATCGAGTTTCAGGTCGCGCGATGGCGGCGGGCCGTGCGGATCGGCGTGATAATGGTTCCACTGGTCACGGTAGGCTTGGGCCTGACTGAAAATGTCCCGGAAATTGGCCATTTCCCCCTGCCGGCTGTTCGGCCTCATGCCCTTGCCGCCATAATAGCCCTTGGCGTTCTCGCCGCACGACATCTTCAGGCCGGTGGGCGCATCGGGGAACTTCATGGCGGCGACATTGGTAGCTGGAATCGGGTGGAGCGTCACCGCCCGGCCGCCGATTTGCGGCGTGGAGCCCGGCAGGATCTGGAGCGTGGTGACGCCACCTTGCAGAGCATAAAGGAAGCTGGCGTCCTGGGTATTGATGGCGTGCTCGATCCAGGTGTCGGCGGCGATGGGCGAACTCAGCTCCGAAACATCGGACGAGTCGCTGTCGATCGAGGTCAGCGGCATCGAATAGGTGCCGTCGTGGCTGTGCGGATCGATCAGGCCGGGCGTGACCCAGCGCCCCTTCGCGTCGATTACACGGGAGCTTCCACCGTCGAGATGCTGGCCGATGACGACGATCCTGCCGTCGCGGCTCAGCACATCGGCATCGTCAAAACGATGGCCGGCACCATCGAGCACGGTGGCGTGTGTGATCAGCACGTCCTGGCGGGGCAGGGGCTTGTAGGTACTCGGATTGGTGCCGAGCAGGAAGGGGATGGGATGTGCCTGTGCTTTATCAGCGGCAAAATCAGGCTTTGGCTTTTCGTCGCGCACTACAGGCGGGCGGTACGGCGCGCGGTGCGGCGCGGCGGCCCAGGTCGCGGGGCAAAAGAGGGACAGGGCAATGACGGGCAGCCAGACCCTGGAAAATGAACCCTTCATCGCAACAGCCCCTGTGTCGTCAGTTTACGCTTATGAAATATATGGCAAAGGCCCGCCTCCGGATACCGGAAACGGGCCTCTGTGGATCAGAACTTCCGCGTCAGCGTTGCGGTCCAGTTCTGGCCGGCGCCGTAGGTACAGCCGACCGAACCGGAGCAGCGGGCAACATATTTCACATCAGTGATGTTGCTGCCATTCAGAGCGATGCGCCAGTCCGGGGTATCATAGTGGATAGCCGCATCGAACAGGGTCGATTGCTGGCCCCAGATGCCGGCGCCATAGGAGCCCAGGCTCTTTGAGTTATAGCGAACGCCGAGGCCGAAACCGAGACCGCCGAGGCTGCCGGATTTCAGCGTATAGTCGGCGAACAGTGAGACCTTGTCCTTCGGAGTCGTCGGCATTGGGCCGCCGATTTCGGCAGTGTTGTTGGAAGCCAGGACTTCGCTGTCCGTATAGGTATAGGAGCCGTTGATCGAGAACTGCTCGTTGATACGAGCCACGAACTCGGTCTCGAAGCCCTTGACTTCGACTTCCCCAATCTGGGTGCTGATGAAGGTCGGGTAATAGACGGTCGAGACGACGTTGGTCTGCTTGATGTCGTAGAGGGCGGCGGTGGCGAAGAGTTTCACGCCATTGTCCAGTGTGCGGCCGTCATACTTCACGCCGATTTCCGACTGCTCACCTTCGGTCGGACGGAAGCCGGTGCCGATGACTGGCTCGAACGAAGTCGAATAGCTGGCATAGGGGGCGACGCCATTGTCGAACAGGTAGTTGGCGCCGACACGGTAGGTGAACTTGCTGTCCTTCGTCGTCGTGGCCGGCAGATAGGTCTTGGTGACGATCTTGTCCTCGTCATAACGGCCGCCAAGCGTGATGAACAACTTGTTGATGCCGATCTGATCCTGAACATAGAGGCCAGTCTGCTTCAGGTCCTGGTCGTTGTAAGGATTCCAGGGGGGCGTAACGATTGTAGAGGCGTCGCTGTAGACCGGATTATACAGGTCGATCGATGAAGCCATGGCAAAGCCGTACTGGGCGAAGTTCTTGACATCGCGGTAGTCGATACCGGCCAGAACCTTGTGCGTCACGCTGCCGGCGGTAAAGGTGCCGTCCAGGCGATTGTCAATGGCAAAGCTCTCGACATTTTCCATGTAGGGGAAGCTGTAGCGGTCGACCGTGCGGTTGTCGGCCTCAAGCGCCGCGCCATAGATCACCTTGCTGTTCTCGCGATACTTGCTGTACTTGGCATTTGACGAGAAGGACAGGTTATTGCTGAAGGTGTGCTTGTAGTCGTAACCGACCGCCCACTGGTTGCGCTTGTAGATATTGTAATCCGGCTCGCCGAGATTGGTCGATTCGCTCACCCCGCCATTCGGGTTCGGCTGCAGGGTGCCGAGTACCGGCAGGAAGCCGTTGGTATCGCCGTCAACCTCGTCGTCCTGCAGATAGGCGAGACCGGTCAGGGTGTCGTTGTCGGTGATCTTCCAGGTGATGGTCGGGGCGATCAGGTCGCGCTTGGCCGAGACGCCGTCGCGTTCCGCGCCGCGGTCGAGATAGAGACCGGTTAGGCGGGCCGAGACATTGCTGGAGAGCGCACCGGTGACCGTGCCGGCAATCGACTTGTAGTCATAGCTGCCGAGCTTGCCCTGGATTTCACCGCCAAAATTGCGGCTGGCGCGGCGGCTGGTTTCATTATAGAGGCCCCCCGGAGGCGAGTTGCCGTAAAGCGTGGCAGCCGGGCCCTTGATGATGCTGGCCGAATCGAAGGCGTAGAGATCAACGCCGGTTGAGAAGATGGTGGTGGTGACCGGAGCGGCCAGGCCGTCGACATACTGCTTGGGGGTAAAGCCACGCATAGTGACGAAATCGTAACGCAGGTCGGGGCCATAGTTTTCACCAAAGGCGCCTGAGGTGTAGCGTACCGCCTGTTGCAGGTCGGTAAAGCCCAGCAGGTCGATCTGGTCGCGGTTGATGACGGAAACCGATTGCGGCGTCCGGATCAGGGGGATGTCGGTCTTGTTGGCCGACATGGCGCCGCTCGGGACAAAGCGCTTCGACCGGATGATGACGACGGTCGAGCCGTCAACGGTTTCCTTGGTGGTTTTGAGGCCGTCGCCGGTGTCGTCCTGCTGCGCCATAGCGGCGCCCCCGATACAGGCGGTGGCCACGGTTGCCATCAGCAGGGCCCGTGTAATGGTCTTGTTTATAGAAGTCCGTTGGGTCAGCATTTCAATTCCGCTCCTTATTGAATTGCCCATGACAAGAAAATGTCTTGGTAACGTGACGAAACTGTAACTCTCTTTTTTTGAGGCCCGATGTCTAACTTAGGACAGTTTATCTTGCGATCAGGCCGCGTAAAGTGGATGTGGGATCTTATGTTGCTAAAGTGCTTCAGTTTCGGACGATTTGGACGAAAAAAAGCGTTCGATGAGATCGTTTTTTGTGCGGCGCAATATATTTGAGACGCGTACAGAAATCAAGACGCAGACTTTTTGTTTGTAAGGCGTTTGCGTGTCCACCACAGGCTGATTCCCAATCCGGCCATGGCCATCAGCCAGACTCCAATGAGCAACTGCAAAATCCGGCCTGCAATCCCGCCGATCTGGCCGGTATGAAGCGGGTAAATCGTATCGAGCACGAGCCGCACCGGGCCATGCGCCTGACGGGCATCATACGCGCTTAAAACCCGGCCGTCATGCGCATCTATATACACGGTTGTCAGCCCCCATATGCGCGGCATTTCACCCTTCGCCCGCAGGCGGACGTTGTACCAGGGCGTATCTTCGCCAGGCAGGGAGAAACCTGAAAGAGTGGCGCCGGGATAGGGCGCCAAAGCTGCCGCCAGGGCGACGGACGGTTTTATCTGGTCTCCCATGGAGGGTGCGGTTATGGCGGGCGTCGGGATCTCGGCTTTGAAAAGCCCTTCAAGGCCATCGTCAAAGGCCAGCAGGACGCCGGCGGAAATGGTGATAAAGGCGGGCAAGGCGATCCACAGGCCGAGCATCCGGTGCCATCCGTGGAGCAGGGGAAGGGCGGCCTTGCCTTTCGGGCGACCCAGTGCTTTCAGCCATTGTCCGGCGCGCGGCCAGGCGAGTTTCAGGCCGAGGCCAATATTCGTCAGGAGCAGGAGGCCGCTGATGCCAAGAAAGGCCCGGCCGGCATCCCCCAGCATCAGGGCCATGTGGAGGTCGCTCAGGCGGTCGAAGATATTGCCGTCGGAAAGCGTATCATTGCGTTGGTCTCGCAAGGGGTCGCCCTGTCCATCGACACGCAGGGTACGGTCCGTATCGGCACGACTATAGAAGATATCGAAACGGCTGGCGCTGTTATTGGCCGACCAGACGGATGAGACATGCGTATCCGGCTCCAGAACCAGGCTGTCCAGCCGAGCGCCCAGGCGTTCGGCCTGGAAAGCAGCGCGGGAGCCGGCAACACCGGCGTCGTCAATATCCCAACGGAACACGATCAGGCAGCCGGTGGCTGCCTGAAAGACCCAGAGCGCGGCAAGAACGAGACTGACATAACGGTGTATGGTCCTGATCGGCATGGTTCGTCTCCGGTTTATTCAGTGTCAGGCCGGCGGGCGTTGCGATAGCCATAGAAGGCGTAGATCAGCACACCGGTCAGCAGATAGAGACCGAGAAAAATGGCGGGCAGAACGTCGCCGCGCCCGGCCTGCGAAAGGATATCCATGCCGACGGGTATAACCATGCCAAAACACAGCACGATGGCCAGCAGGGGCACATAACCGATCCACACCTTGCCGACCGTGAAACCGCCGAACGGTACGCGGAAGGGGCGGGGCAGGTCGGGACGGCGATTGCGCAGCCAGATCAGGCTGAAGGCAACGATCGAAAAAGCGAGTGCCGTCCCGAAGCTGACCATGTCGCCCAGCACGGAAATGGGCAGAAAGGCCGCGATGACCGCCGATGTGAGGCAGACGGTGATTGTGCCCCAGACGGGTGTCCGCAAGCGTGAATGGATTTTGGAGAACAGCGGCGGGATCAGGCCGTCGCGCCCCATGGCATAGCAGATTCGCGAGTGGCCGTAACCATTGACCAGCAGGACGGAGGCCAGTCCGGTCAGGGCGCCGATCTTGATGATGAAGGCAAAGGCCGGCTGACCAATACGATCGACAGCCACGGCGATGGGATCGGCGACGCCAAGTTGCTTATAGGGCACGAGGCCGGTCAGGACGGCAGCCACCGCAATGTAAAGGGCCGTGCAGACAAAGAGGGCACCCAGTATGCCAATCGGCATGTTCCTTTGCGGGTTTCTCGTTTCGCTGGCGGCGGTCGATACGGTTTCAAAGCCCAGATAGGCAAAGAACAGGATGGAAGCGCCGCGGACGATGCCCTGCCAGCCGAAGGCAAAGCCGCCTTCATTGGCCGGGATGAACGGCGTCCAGTTGGCCGGGTCCACTGCGCCGATGCCGACCGCCACGAAGGCGACCAGCACGGATATCTTGATGAAGACGAGTATGGTGGTGACGAGGGTGGACTTGGAAACGCCCGCCGACAGGATCACGGCGCTGACCAGCAGCGCGATGGCAGCAATCAGGTTAACGCCGCCGCTCAGCGAAAAGCTGGTCCGTCCGTCCACGACCGTGGAGACGACCGAAGGCGTGGAGAGCCAGGCCGGGATATGGACACCGAAATCAGTGAGCAGGCTGACCAGGTAACTGGAAAAGCCGACGGCGAGAGCAGAGCCGGCAAGGCCATATTCCAGCATCAGGAGCCAGCTCAGCCCCCAGGCCACGACCTGGCCCAGGGTGGCATAGGCATAGGTATAGGACGAGCCGGAGACCGGAATGGTGGATGCCAGTTCGGCATAGCACAGGGCGGTGAAGCCGCAGGCGGTCGCGGCCAGCAGGAAGGACAGCATGACGGCCGGTCCGGCGAAATGGGCGGCGGCCGTGCCCGTCATGACATAGACACCGGCCCCGACAATGCAGCCGATGCCCAGCAGCATGAGTTGGAGGCCGCCCAGCGTCCGGTGCAGGGGATGTTCTTCAGCCTGCAGGGCCTCAATGGATTTTCGGGCGAACAGTCTGGCAGGCATGATTGGCTCCGGTGCTGGGGCTGTATGTAAAGGCGGCAGGATTCTCGGACATATAGTATTCGGATAATTTTTAACGCGCTGTGTCTGGCGCGCTACAGTTAATGGAGCGCAAATCATCTATAACGGGCCACATGATGGCACGCAGCACGCATGGTGAAGATTATCAGAAGGTCAATCGCCCGATCGCCGTGCTGATTGACGAATATTCGCCGGATCATGTCGATCCGCCACATAGTCACGAACGTGCCCAGTTGCTGTACGCCACATCTGGCGTAATGTCGGTCATAACCGATGAGGTGAGTTTTACCATTCCGCCCCAGCGCGGCGTGTGGATGCCGGCCGGTGTCCGTCATGAGGCCCATTGCCGGGGGCATGTGTCGCTGCGCACGCTTTATGTCGAGGCGGATGCCGACAGCCGGATGCCGAAGCGCTGCCAGACGCTGAAAATATCGCCTTTGCTGCGTGAGTTGATTATCGAGGCCGGTAATCTGCCGATCGAGTACAGCCTCAATGGACGCGAGGCGCGCATCATGGAACTGATTCTCGATGAGATCGCCGAGGCGGTCGAGCATCCGGCTTCGGCGCTCAACATACCGATGCCGAAGGATCCGCGCCTTTCGCGCATATGCCGGAAAATCATGGATGATCCGGCAGCGGAGGACGATCTCGATCACTGGGCGGCGGTGGCCTGCATGGGGCGCCGCACCTTCACGCGCGCTTTCCGCCGGGAAACAGGCATCACCTTTTCGGAGTGGCGGCAGCAGGTCAGACTGGCTGAGGCGGTATCCATGCTGGCATCGGGCAAGTCGGTGACGACCGTTGCCTACGAGGTCGGGTATAACAGCCCCAGCGCGTTCGGCACCATGTTCCAGCGCGCCTTCGGCACCCCGCCCAGCCAGTATTTCAGCCAGCTCGCAAAGCCGGTTGCTGGAAGCTGATCAGCGGTCCGGATTTTGCCGGCGCATAGCCGCCGCCAGGTCCGTTTCGCCCGCGCGGTCCAGCGCCGTCAGGATTTCACCGTATTCCTGCGCGGCTTCGTCCTGCCCCATCTTGAAGGCCGCCTGCACATCGATAATCCGCGCGTGAAAGCCTACTACGCCCTGCGCGAGCCGTGCCGCGCGTTCTCCCATATTGTCCAGCGACCAGGCATTGTCGCGGTCGGCCTCCATGGTATCGATAAGGTCGCGCAAAAGTGCCTCAATGCCTGCTGAGTCTTCAATCAGGCGGATGTCGCAATCGAAAGCGATGCTGGCATAGTTCCAGGTCGGGGCCTGGGTACGGTCGGTCAGCCAGGAGGGCGAGATATAGCCGTGCGGGCCGGTGAGCAGCAGAAGCGCGCGGGGCTGGTCACGCAGATGCTCGATCTGGGGATTGTTGCGCCCGAAATGCCCGATCAGGCCGGTCAGCCGGCCGTCTTCCATATATGGGCGAACCGGAAGCTGGGTCGCGCCGAATCCGCCGGCGGCCGAGACGATCCAGGCAAAGGGATGGCGGGTGACGATATCGAGAATATCGGCGTCGGATTTCGGGGCGTACTTGGCGGGTTTTGGGTCCATCAGCCGATTCTAGCGCGATAACCGGTGAGGTTACAGCCGCTATTCAGGCCCAACGGTCATGTTTTCGGGCCAAATCAGGGAAGATGAAGTGGTGCCGGTTGCAGGAATCGAACCCCCGTTTGCGTCCGCAAACAAAAGATCAGACTCGCGGGTTCATGCAGGAAATGAATGCATCAGGAAAGGTGGGGTGCTGGTGCCGGTTGCAGGAATCGAACCCGCGACCTGATGTTTACAAAACAACTGCTCTACCATCTGAGCTAAACCGGCGCACACGCTCCGAACCGTCAGGTCCGAGGAGGGGTCTTATGCCGATGGCCGCGCGCCTTGTCCATATCTCATGCGCGGATTTTTTTGCTCATTTGCGCATCATCCCTATATTTCAGCCGCCGAAATGGTTTATGACCACGGCCTTCTCATCATTAGAGAGCTGAAAGACCCACATGTCCCGCATCCTGATCACCTCCGCGCTTCCCTATATCAATGGCATCAAGCACCTTGGCAACCTGGCTGGTTCGATGCTGCCGGCGGACGTGTTTGCCCGGTTTCAGCGGGCGCGCGGTCATGAGGTGCTCTATATCTGCGCCACCGACGAGCACGGCACGCCCGCTGAACTGGCCGCCGCCAAAGCCGGGCAGGACGTGCGCACCTATTGCGACGAGCAGCACCTGATCCAGAAGAACGCCGGCGAAGCCTTCGGCCTGAGCTATGACTGGTTTGGCCGCTCGTCCTCACCGGAAAACCGCGAACTGACGCAGAAGTTCTGCGAGGCGCTGGACAAGAACGGCCTGATCGAGGAACGCGTCGACAAGATGGTCTTCTCCATCGATGACGGCCGCTTCCTGCCGGACCGTTATGTCGAAGGCACCTGTCCGCACTGCGGTTACGACAAGGCGCGCGGCGACCAGTGCGACAACTGTGGGCGTCTGCTCGACCCGACCGACCTGATCAATCCCTATTCGGCCGTTTCTGGCTCGCGCAATCTCGAAGTCCGCGACACGCGCCACCTTTATTTGCTGCAAACCAAGGTCGAGCCGCAACTGCGAGAGTGGATCGCTGGTAAGTCTGAGTGGCCACCATTGGCGCTCTCCATCGCCAACAAGCATCTCGAGGAGGGACTGATCGATCGCGGCATCACGCGCGACCTGAAATGGGGCGTGCCGGTGACGAAGGACGGCAAGCCGCGTCCCGGCTTCGAGGACAAGGTCTTCTATGTCTGGTTCGATGCGCCGATCGAATATATTGGCTCTACCAAGGAATATTTCAGCGCTCAGGGCGATCCCGACGGCTGGCAAAAGTGGTGGCGCCTTGACCAAGGCGCCGATGATGTCCGTTATGTAGAATTCATGGGCAAGGACAATGTCGCCTTCCATACGGTCAGCTTCCCGGCCACCATTCTGGGCTCCGGTGAGCCGTGGAAGATGGTCGATACGCTGAAGGCGTTCAACTGGCTCAACTGGTACGGCGGCAAGTTCTCGACCTCGATGAACCGCGGTGTTTTCATGGACCAGGCACTGGAAATCCTGCCGGCCGATTACTGGCGCTGGTATCTGATCGCCAATGCGCCGGAAAGTTCGGACTCTTCATTCACCTGGGAGCAGTTCCAGGCGACGATCAATAAGGACCTGGCCGATGTGCTCGGCAATTTCGTCAACCGCATCCTGAAGTTCACCGAGTCGAAGTTCGATGGCGTCGTACCAGCGGGCGGCGAGGCTGGTCCGTTGGAAGACAAGCTCTATGCCGACATCTCGGCCCTGCTGACGGAAGCAACCGAAGCCTTCGAGGTCATGGAAATGCGCAAGGCCGCGCAGGCAGTGCGTCGCATATGGGTATTGGGTAACGAGTATCTGCAGGAAGCCGCGCCCTGGACGGCCTTCAAGACCGATGTCGAACGTGCCGGCGTGATCGTGCGCCACGGCCTGAACCTGGTACGTCTCTATGCCGTTCTGGCCCAACCGATCATTCCGTTCGCCGCGCAGAGCATTGCCGATTGTGTTGGCGTTCAATTGCCGTTGGCGTGGCCTTCAATGGATGCAGAGGCTGAACTGAACCAGTTGCCGGCCGGCCAGAAGGTGCAATCCGGCGAGGTGCTGTTCAGGAAGATCGATGACGACATGATCGCCGAATGGGCGGCGCGCTTCGGCGGCAGCGAGGCGTAAGGTTACAGCGAATTCAGTAGCCTGAACGGCCTTATTGCCTATACTCCCGTCATCGCAAATGATCGGGGGTATGTCATGAATCTCGTCCAGTTCCTGTTCAGCTTCCAGGGGCGCGTGCGCCGCCTGCATCTATGGCTGTTTTTTCTTGTTCTGTCCGTGCTTTACGGCGGTATCTTCTGGCAGTTCGGCCATATCCATGTCGATTACGGCAGCGGCTGGGCCAATGGCCGCCATGACTGGTATGGTCCTGGCTTCTGGTTCATTGAGCACAATCCTGGCTTCGGCCTTTTGGGAATCGTGGCGATCTGGATGAAGCTGGCGGTTATCGTCAAGCGCTGGCACGACCGCGACAAGTCCGGCTGGTGGATACTGATCACCCTGATCCCGTTTATCGGCTGGCTTTGGCAACTGATCGAATGCGGCTTTATGGACGGGACGCAAGGCCCGAACAAATACGGGCCGTCGCCGAAGGGGCTTTGATAGTAGGGCTATGAAGACGCTCTGATTCGTGTTTAGCTGAAGCCGGTAAGGCGTTCATTTCAAACATAATGAAGGGTTTCTTATGGATTTTAGTAACTGGAAGATGATGCTGTTCAGTGCCCAGGGCCGCATCCGGCGCCGTGACTACTGGCTTTGGGCCATCTGCATGGGCATCGCTTTTGCCATCATCATAAATATCCTGATGGCCGTACTGGGCGTCGGTCGCAGCATGGCTGAAACCGGAACCTTTCCGGCAACTTTCTGGATCGTTTATCTGATCATGCTCATTCCGGCGACGTGGATCGGTATATGCCTGCAAATCAAGCGCTGGCATGACCGCGACAAATCGGGTTGGTGGGTTCTGATCGCGTTCGTGCCCATTATAGGCGGCATTTGGGCATTCGTCGAATGCGGTTGCCTTGATGGCACGCAAGGCCCCAACAGATATGGCCCGTCACCCAAGGGCATCGGCGCCGCACCGGACGTTTTCTGATAAAATGGCGGGAAGGTTTGAACCTTCCCGCCATTTCCTTATTAACCGCCGAAATGCTTCTTCGCCGCGCCAGGCAGGTGCTGCGACAGGTACTTCGCCGCGTCATCGACCGACAGTCCGGTCTTTTCGGCAATGGCAGCCAGTTTATCGGCGCCAAGGATCGACTTGAGTTTATCGGCATCAATGGCGTGATGTTCGCCGTCCTGCCACTTGTCGACCACATGGCTGAGGCCATTGGAAACCAGATGTGCCAGCAGGGCGGTAACGCCGCCGATCAGGGCGCCTTCGATCATCATATGGATAATGCCGTGGCTGTGATGATGGTCGCCGGACTGGGCCAGTTTGGCGTGCAGGTCAGACATATGAGTTCCCCTCTATTTATGTGACAGCAGGTTGGTGAAGGTATTGCGCCACCACGTCACGGTATCGTTGGCCATAACTGGCAGGCATTTCAGCGTGGCATCGCAATGGCCGAATTCCCAGATCTGATGGCCGCCTTCCCAGATCATCTTCAGTGCCACGAACAGCACGACCGCCACGCCGGCATAGGCGATCCAGCGGAATTTGTGCAGAATGTTGGCGATCAGGTTGGCGGCCACGCCCATGGCGGCGATGGACAGCAGCAGGCCGAACACCAGGATCGACACATGGTGAGAGGCGGCGCCGGCCACGGCCAGCACATTATCGAGCGACATCGAGATATCGGCCGCCAGGATTTGTATGGTCGCCGACAGCAGCGTCTTGGTCTTGCCGTTTTTAGCCCTGGCTTCCGCCGCGGCCACACGGGCGGCGGCTTCCGGGTCATGCAGGCCCGTGCTTTTGGCGGCTTCCGCAGCGGCTTCTGCGGCCACGGTTTCGTGGTGCTCATGCAGTTCGCGCCACATTTTCCAGCAGACCCACAACAATAATATGCCGCCGGCCAGCAGCAGGCCGACCAATGCCAGGAGTTCCACGGTGATGAGGACGAAGCCAATACGCAGAATTACCGCGCCGATCAGCCCGTAGAGAATGGCCAGTCGGCGCTTGTCGGGCGCCAGGCCGGCAGCGGCGATGCCGACGGCCACGGCATTATCACCGGCCATGACGATATCGATGAAGACGACCTGCACCAGGGCCAGACCCTGAGACAGCAGGACGGGATCGATGTTCAGGAACGAGGTCTCAAGCGCCACGGGATCACCTGGAAGGGGTACGGTTAACCCTAGATAAGCTACCGGTGTTTCATGTCAATTCTTATGGCCAGTCTTATCGCCGCGCACAGGACTCGTACAGGGAGATAGACGCGGCGTGGCTGACATTGAGGCTCTCGAAGCCGCCGGGCATGGGGATGCGCGCCAGATGATCGCAATGTTCGGCCACCAGCCGGCGGATACCTTCGCCTTCGGCGCCCAGTACCAGCACCAGCTTTTTCAGGCTTTCGCCCCAGCCTTGCTGCGCCAGGAGTTCATGTAGGTTGAATTCGCCTTCGCCGGCCAGGCCGATGCTGACATAACCGTTCTCGCTTAGTGTCTCCAATGCGCGCGACAGATTGGTGACACGGGCGAAGGGCACGACATCGACGGCGCCCACGGCCGTCTTGGCCAATACGCCTTGCAGGGGGGGGGAGTGGCGGTCCTGCATGATCAGGCCCTTGACTCCGAAGGCCGCAGCCGAGCGGAAAATGGCGCCGATATTCTGCGGATCGGTCACCTGATCGAGCATCAGGATGACATGGAGCCCGTTTCTCGCATCGCGTTCGATCAGGTCATCGAGCGATTCGCCTTCCAGCACGGGCGCGTGCAGGGCCATGCCCTGGTGGACGGCGTCGGGCGGCACGAGGCGGGAAATCTCGCTCATCGGCAGGGTACTGATCTTGATTTCTTGCCGTTTAAACAAGGCCGGCGGGGCCGATTTCGTCCGTTCCTCGCTCAAAAACAACCTGATCAGACCCTGGCGCGCAGAATTTTTCAGCGCTGCCTCAACCGCATGAGCGCCCCATAGCCAGCCGTCGTAATTAGCCTTAGGTTTCTGTTTAAATTGAGGTTTGTTGTCACGCCGCCCCTCCGGCGCCGGCTTCGCGGCGTGGCCTTTGGGCTTGTCCACAAAATTTTGTGACCTGTTTTTACCTGATTGCGATTTACGGTCGTTGCGTTCACGAAAAGAGGACACTATAAGACGCGCTCCGATTTGAGGCCTGAGAAAGGCTTTTTGACTGATCCGGACGGTCTTTACGACCAAAGCCTGTGAATCAAAAAGTTTTTTTTCATTTTAGGGCTTGAGCTTTTTCGGAAGCTCGGCTTTAAGGCGTCCGGCTAAGACTTTGTGAGTGTTTGGGGGAATGTCCCGAGCGGCAAAGGGGGGGGACTGTAAATCCCCTGCGTAAGCTTCGCAGGTTCGAGTCCTGCTTCCCCCACCATCACTCATAGTCAGCCAGACGGTCTCCAATCAAAAAAGAAGTTAGTGGTAAGAATTTCCGGGACGCCTGTCCCGGCAAGGGCGACCGCCCGTCCGAGCTTATGCGAGGAGCCTCTCGCGGCGCTTGAGCGGAAAAATGCGGGTATAGCACAATGGTAGTGCAGCAGCCTTCCAAGCTGAGGATGTCGGTTCGATCCCGTCTACCCGCTCCAAACTACACTGACGTTTTTCAACCTTAGCCCTTCAGGGCAAATTGGAGCCTTAGACCTATGGCCAAGGAAAAATTCAACCGCTCGAAGCCTCACTGCAACATCGGCACCATTGGTCACGTTGACCATGGCAAGACGACTCTGACGGCGGCGATCACGATCACTCTGGCGAAGTCGGGCGGCGCGACCGCGAAGAACTACGCCGACATCGACGCTGCCCCTGAAGAAAAGGCGCGCGGCATCACGATCAACACGGCGCACGTCGAGTACGAAACCGAGAACCGCCACTACGCCCACGTCGACTGCCCGGGCCACGCCGACTACGTGAAGAACATGATCACCGGCGCTGCCCAGATGGACGGCGCGATCCTGGTCGTTTCGGCCGCTGACGGCCCGATGCCGCAAACGCGCGAGCACATCCTGCTGGCCCGTCAGGTCGGCGTGCCGGCCCTGGTCGTCTACATGAACAAGGTCGACCTGGTGGACGACGAAGAACTGCTGGAACTGGTCGAAATGGAAGTCCGTGAACTTCTGTCGTCCTACCAGTTCCCCGGCGACGATATCCCCATCACCAAGGGTTCGGCCAAGGCCGCGACCGACGGCGTCAACCCGGAAATCGGCGAACAGTCGATCCTGGCCCTGATGAAGACGGTTGACGAATACATCCCGCAGCCGGAACGCCCGATCGACCAGCCCTTCCTGATGCCGGTCGAAGACGTGTTCTCGATCTCGGGCCGTGGTACGGTTGTGACCGGCCGCGTCGAGCGCGGTATCGTGAAGGTCGGTGAAGAAGTCGAAATCGTCGGCATCCGTCCGGT
>NZ_FMTS01000005.1 GCF_900100255.1 Asticcacaulis taihuensis
GCCTGTAAGCGGACGACCAGACCATCGATCTCAGGCGCAGACTGACCGCAGGTAAAACTCTCACCCAAGGGACGCAGGTGAACATCCAGACGATCCTTGGACACATCGATACCAACATATATAAGCGTTTCCATCCTGACCCATCCTTGCATAATCGGGATCGGCAAGGCCGTCCCTGGCGACTGTTCGGGGTTGATGGAAAACGGAAGGCGACCTGGCTCCTAACGGGATGAAACCCCAAGGGGGACACGGTCTGCCTACCGCTTCCAGCGCTGTCCACAAAAGAACAGATGGAAATAACTTACAAGGGGGACCGCGCCGAAGGCGTGGTGGTGGGGTGTCTTACTTGAAATCAGTTCCCCATCCGGACCTGAGACATGGTCACCGGCGTCTTTATGCCCTTGGGATCAAGCAAATAGCCGCGCCACAGCGCATCGCCGCCCTGGGTCAGGTGCAGGAGCGTGGGCGAGCGCGCACCGCCGGCATAATAGGTGACCTCCATGTCGCGGCCGGTCATGTTGATGTCCGACACAAAGCCGGAACTGTTCATGCCGAAGCCCGCCAGCATGGAGCGCCACGCCCCTTCGATCCGGCCGCTGACGGCGTTTTCACTGCGCAGTTCGAGGCCAAGCAGCTTCTGGCCATCGGCACCGGCCACCACCCACGAGCCTTCCATATTGCCGATCTGGCTTTCCTTTGAGCGCAGGGCCGAAAGCAGGCCGGAATCGTAGCTCAGTTCGCGCGAATCCTTTGGGCCTTCGTAGTTGCGGCGGTAAGCATCAACACTGACGGCCGCGCTGGACATCGAGGTCTGCTGCGTTGGGGCCGGGGGTGTTGCGTTCGCTACGGCCGGGGCCTGTGGGGTCAGGGCCTGCTCCACCGTGGTGGCTGCGGGCTGGGTATCCGGCAGAAGATCGTCCTGGGCGGCGCTCGGCGTCATCAGGGCGGCGGAAAGGATCAGGGCGGAAATCACTAGGCTGTACTCTCTTACTGCGGCAATGTCGGAAGGGGGAAGCTGTGCGCGGTTCAGGATGAGCTAATCAGGCGCAACTTAAGAAGTTATTCATCAGATAAGCAAACCATAAAAATTTGTCCAAGCTGGGGCGAAAGGGGAATCACATCGTCGTGAAGCCTGTTAATGCGGATGCGAAGCGTTTGCGTAAATGATCTGCAAAAAACGACTTTTCGTATTCAAAGCTTGATTGACACAGCGCTTTCAGGGTCTAAAAGACCGGCAAGTGTAACGTTTCCGGCTACGGCTATTCTGCCGTCCCGTACAAGACATTGGTTAAGGCCACATCATATGTCTCAGACTCCTCCCCAAACGCCACCAAGACCTTTGTCACCCCATTTGCAGGTCTGGCGCTGGCATATCACCATGTTCAGTTCGATCATGCACCGCGTTACCGGCTCGGCTTCGGTCGCCGGCGCGATCCTGGTCGCCGCCTGGCTGGTCGCGCTCGCCGTGGGGCGCGAACACTATACCTGCTTCCTGACGCTGGCCTCGTCGCCGCTCGGTCTGCTGGTCTGGTTCGGCCTGTCGCTCGCCGGCTTCGTTCACCTGACCGGCGGCCTGCGCCATCTGATCTGGGATACGGGCGCCGGCTTCGAGCCTAAGAAGGCCGACCAGATCGCCCTGTGGACCATGATCCTCGGCGTCATCCTCACCCTCGCCTTCTGGGCGGTCCTCTTCACCACCGGCAAGGTGACCCTCTGATGACTACCGATCGTAATGTCGGCGCCAAGAGCGTCAAATCATGGAAACAATCGGCCCATCATGGCGCCGGAGAATGGCTGGCCGAACGCGGCACCTCGCTGGTCCTGATCCCGCTGACCCTGTGGGCGGCTTACGCGGCCTTCACTGTCGCCGGCGGCGGTTTTGATGCGGCCGTGGCCTTTGCCCGCGTCCCCCTTAATGCCGGCCTGATCGGCCTGACCATGCTGATCTCGGTGTGGCACATGTATATGGGCATTAAGGTCATTATCGATGACTACCTGCAAGGCGGCCTGCGCGGCTTCACACTGTTCCTCAATATTCTCCTGAGTGCGGCTCTCCTGATTGCCACCGGCTACGCGCTCTTCGTTCTGCACCAGGGGGCTTAACTCATGGCCAAACCGTACAACATTATCAATCACGACTATGATGTGGTCGTGGTCGGCGCCGGTGGGTCCGGCCTGCGGGCCGCGCTTGGCGCCGGTCAGGCCGGTCTGAAAACCGCCTGTATCACCAAGGTTTTCCCGACCCGCTCCCACACCGTGGCCGCCCAAGGTGGCGTCGCCGCGAGCTTAGGCAATATGGGCGAGGACAAGTGGGAATGGCACATGTACGACACCGTGAAGGGGTCGGACTGGCTGGGCGATCAGGACGCCATCGAATACCTGGTGCGTAACGCGCCCAAGGCCGTCTACGAACTGGAACACTGGGGCGTGCCCTTCTCGCGCACCGAAGAGGGCAAGATCTATCAGCGTCCGTTCGGCGGCATGACCCGCAACTACGGCGAAGGCCCGGTGCAGCGTACCTGCGCCGCCGCCGACCGCACCGGCCACGCCATGCTGCACACGCTTTACGGCCAATCCGTGCGCAACAATGTCGAATTCTTCATCGAGCATTTCGCGCTTGATCTGATCATGGACGACGGTGTGTGTCGCGGCGTGACCACCTGGCAGCTCGATAACGGCGACATCCACGTCTTCCGCGCCCACCTCGTCATTCTGGCCACCGGCGGCTATGGTCGTGCCTATTTCTCGGCCACCTCGGCCCACACCTGCACCGGTGACGGCAATGCCATGGTGCTGCGCGCCGGCCTGCCGCTCCAGGACATGGAATTCGTGCAGTTCCACCCCACCGGCATCTACGGCTCCGGCTGCCTGATCACCGAAGGCGCGCGCGGCGAAGGTGGCTACCTGACCAATTCGGCGGGCGAGCGCTTCATGGAACGCTACGCCCCCTCCGCCAAGGACCTGGCCTCGCGCGATGTCGTGTCGCGCTCGATGACCATGGAAATCCGCGAAGGCCGCGGCGTCGGCCCGAAGAAGGACCATATCTTCCTGCACCTCGATCACCTGCCGCCGGAAATCCTGCACAAGCGCCTGCCAGGCATCTCGGAATCGGCCAAGATCTTCGCCGGCGTCGATGTGACCAAGGAACCGATCCCGGTTATCCCGACCGTCCACTACAATATGGGCGGCATCCCGACCAATTATCACGGCGAAGTCCTGACCCTGAAGGACGGCAATCCCGATACGGTCGTGCCGGGCCTGATGGCTGTCGGCGAAGCGGCCTGCGTGTCGGTGCACGGCGCCAACCGCCTCGGCTCCAACTCGCTGATTGACCTCGTGGTCTTTGGCCGCGCCGCCGGCCTGCGCGCCAAGGAACTGGTGCAGCCGGGCGTCGCCCACAAGGATATCGGCACGGCGCAGGTCGACAAACACCTGGCCCGCCTCGATAAGTTCCGCAATGCCTCGGGCGCCACCCCCACTGCCAAACTGCGCCTGTCCATGCAGGAAGCCATGCAGAAGGACGCCGCCGTCTTCCGGACCGGCGAAACCCTCAAGGAAGGCGTCGCCCGCCTGGCTGAAATCCATGCCGCCTCGAAGGACATCGGCATCAAGGATCGCGGCCTGATCTGGAACACCGATCTGGTCGAGGCGCTGGAATATGACAACCTGATCAATCAGGCGGTCGTCACGGTCAATTCGGCCGTCAACCGTGAGGAAAGCCGTGGCGCCCACGCCCGCGAGGACTTCCCGAACCGCGACGACGAAAAGTGGATGAAGCACACCCTGATGTGGATCGATACCGATACCGGTCAGGTGAAGACGGACTTCCGTCCGGTCCATACCTACACCATGACGAATGATATCGCCTATATCCAGCCTAAAGCGCGCGTGTACTAGGAGCGTATGAGAAATGGTTGAACTGACACTTCCCCGCGATTCCAAGATCAAACAAGGCAAGCGCTTCAAGGCCGCGAAGAAGACCAAAACGACGCGCACCTACAAGATCTATCGCTTCGATCCGGATGCCGGCGAGAACCCGCGCTGGGATACCTATGAGGTCGACTCGGCCGATCACGGCCCGATGCTGCTCGACAGCCTGATCTACATCAAGAACAACATCGACTCGACCCTGGCTTTCCGCCGCTCATGCCGCGAAGGCATCTGCGGCTCGTGCGCCATGAATATCGGCGGCCGCAACACCCTGGCCTGCACCAAGGGCCACGATGAATTCTCCGGCGATATCACCATAGCCCCGCTGCCGCACATGCCGGTGGTCAAGGACCTGATCCCCGACCTGTCGGGTTTCTATAACCAGTACGCCTCGATCGAGCCGTGGCTGGAATCGAAGACCCCGGACCCGGAAAAGGAACGCCTGCAAACCCCGGCGAACCGCGACAAGCTCGACGGCCTTTATGAGTGTATCCTGTGCGCCTGCTGCTCAACCTCGTGCCCCAGCTACTGGTGGAACCAGGACAAGTATCTCGGGCCGGCGGCCCTGCTGCAAGCCTATCGCTGGATCGCCGACTCGCGCGACGAAAACACCAAGGCGCGCCTGGAGTCGCTCGAAGACCCGTTCAAGCTCTATCGCTGCCACACCATCATGAACTGCGCGCAGGTCTGCCCGAAGGGGCTCAACCCCGCCAAGGCGATCGCCGAAATCAAGAAGATGATGCCCGCGAAGTAAGGCATGGGGGAAACGATCTTTCCCCCATGTACCCCCTTTGCGATGTGGAAAAAATTTTCTCGGGGCGGCCCGTCGAAAATTTTTGCATTTTGCTTTAAGAGCCGAAGCCAGGCTTCGGCTCTATTTATTTGAAGTGACTATCATGGCCAAGATCACCTATATCGAACACGACGGCAAAGAACACATCATCGAGGTCAAGCCGGGCCAGAGCGTCATGGAAGGCGCGGTC
The DNA here is from genome assembly GCF_900100255.1 of Asticcacaulis taihuensis. GTDB lineage: Bacteria > Pseudomonadota > Alphaproteobacteria > Caulobacterales > Caulobacteraceae > Asticcacaulis > Asticcacaulis taihuensis. The sequence continues at coordinate 4,914 of NZ_FMTS01000005.1, forward strand.
AAGAACAATATCCCCGGCATCGATGCCGATTGCGGCGGCGCCTGCGCCTGCGCCACCTGCCACGTCTATGTAGATCCGGAATGGGCCGACAAGACCGGCACGGCTTCGGTTATGGAAGAATCCATGCTCGATTTCGCCAACGACCTGCAACCGACCTCGCGCCTGTCATGCCAGATCATCGTGTCGGATGCGCTCGATGGCCTGATCGTGCGGATGCCAGAGAACCAACACTAAAGAAAGCCAACACTAAAGCGAAACAGCCCTGAATCAGGCGGCGTTTGTCTTCTTGCGGCGGATTTTACGCGGCAACTGGCGCAGCTTCGTCCAAAGCTTGGTCTTTGCCGGTTCCGGATAGGGTTCGAGATTGCGGATAAATTCCGCGGCGCATTCCGGCCACGAAAACTTCTCGGCATAGGCGCGCACCGCCTTGCGGTCGATCTGCAACGCCTCTTCGATCGCCACCTTCAGGTCGTCATTGATGGCGCCGGCGCCGGAACCCGGAATGAGGTCGATGGGGCCATGCGCCGGGAAGGCCGCCACCGGCGTGCCGGCGGCCATGGCCTCGGTAATCACCAGGCCGAACGTATCGGTCAGAGACGGAAAGACGAAGACATCCGAGTCGGCATAGGAGCGCGCCAGGTCTTCGCCAAAGCGCGGGCCGGTAAAGACCACCTCCGGATATTTCGCCTTCAGTTCTTCCAGTTGCGGGCCTTTGCCGACAATCACCTTGGTGCCGGGCAGGTCGAGCTTCAGGAAGGCTTCGATGTTCTTTTCCACCGCCACGCGGCCGATATAGGTCATGATCGGGCGCGGCAAATCGCCGAAGATCGGCTCCAGGTTCGGACGGAAGGTGACCGTATCGACGCCGCGCGTCCATGGCGAGATATTGGTGAAGCCGCGCGATTCCAGGTCTTTTTGCAGGGTCGGCGTCGCCACCATCACCCGGCCGGAGGGCTTGTGGAACCAGCGCATGAAGGCATAGCCGACGCTTAAAGGTATAGGCAGGCGCGCCGAAACGTATTCCGGGAACTTGGTGTGATAGCTGGTGGTGAAGGGCAGCTTGAATTCCTGGCAGACGCGCCGGGCCGCCATGCCAACAAAGCCCTCGGTGGCTATATGAATGGCGTCCGGCTCGTAATCGAGGATGATTTCGCGCACCTCTTCATAGCAGCCGAGCGCCAGCTTGACCTCCGGATAGTCCGGCCAGGACACAGTCTTGAACTGGTTGTAGTCGATGATGTGGAACTCGTGGCCGAGCTTTTCGCACTCCTCGATGGTCCGCCTAAGCGTCGTCACCACGCCATTGACCTGGGGTTCCCATGCATCGGTTGCCAGCAAGATACGCAATTCGTCAGTCCTCAGGGCGTTTCGGATGTTCCGCCTTCAATGCCGGTTGTCTCGCTGTTTGGCAAGACCAAAGCCGGCGGCGACCGGATTGTCGTCACGCGAAGGCGAATTTTGCATTTGTGCGGCGCACAAACGCGAATTGTAAGGAAGCGATAAGGGAATTGATCGTTTGCCGCTTGCCTAAAGGTCAAAAAGCTTTATTTTTAAAGTCAGGAACCCCCTCAGGGCGCCGGATAATTCAAAGTGGTGCATGGGGCGGAAAAAACAGGCAATCATGGCAGAGCGAGCAAGAACAACGCAGGTGCGAGATAAGGATGGGGGCGCCAAGGATACGCCCAAATCACGGCGCACGCGCATCCAGATCCTGGAAACCGCCATGCGCCTCTTCGCCGAGCTAGGCTATGATCGCGCCGGCAATGCCGCCATTGCCGAAGCCTGCGGCTTGACACGCGGCGCCATGCTCTACCATTTCCCGACACGCGAAGACCTTGTCGAAGCCGCCGCCTGGCATATCCATGCCGCGCGCGAAGCCGCTTTCGAGGCCGAGGCCAAGAAGCTGAAACCCGGACAGGACGCGCTTGATGGCGCGATCGACGCCTATTGGCGCCTGCTCGATTCCGTGCCCTTTGCCGCCTTCCTGGCGCTTGAGCGTGCCGGCCGCCAGGATGCCGATGTCGCCAAGGCGATCAAACCGGCGCAGGAAGCCTTCGATAATGCCGCCATGGGCCGCGCCACGCCGGGCTTTATCATGGCCGGCAATGATGCCCGCTTCCAGGCCAGCCGCGACCTGGCCCGCTTTGCCCTCGATGGAATGCACCGCGCCGCCCTGACCTATGAAAATGAGGCGCGGATCGAGAACGTGCTGACCGTGATCAAGCGCGCGATCCATATGCTCAACCGGAAGGGCGACGTCACCGATCTGTGGGGCGAATAGCCCTCACCGGAAAATTATAATCGGCGTTCATATGCCCCACCGCTTTCCAACACATGAAGGCGTAGGGTCCGGGCTTCACCTTACATTGGGAGCCACATACCATGAGCACAACCGACGCCATCGCAATGCTGAAAGCCGATCACCGCGCCGTCAAGGAACTGTTCGAGCAGTTCGAAAAAGCCGAGACGAAGCGGGAAAAAGCCAAACTCGCCACCCAGGCTATGACCGAACTGAAGATCCACACCCAGATCGAGGAGGAACTCTTCTACCCGGCCGTGCGCAAGGCGCTGAACAAGGCCATCGGCAAAGCAGAGGCGACCAGCCTGATGGACGAAGCCGATGAAGAGCACCATGTCGCCAAGTTGCTTATCGCCGAACTGGGCACCATGAAGGCATCCGACGATCACTGGGAAGCCAAGTTCACCGTCCTGTCCGAAAACGTCCTGCACCATGTAAAGGAAGAAGAGGGCGAGATGTTCCCGCAGGCGCGCAAGCTGGATATCGATTATGACGCCCTGGGCGCCGAGATGGCGGCGCGCAAGGAAGAACTGAAGGCGGAGGGTGTTCCTACCTTTGCCGAGCAGACCCTCATTGCCGAATCCGGCATTGCCGATTCCCCGGCTGAAATGACGCGTATGCACTGACGATGATTATGCGCGCCCCAACCCCGAGAAACTTGACCCCGCGGGGTTGGGGCGCGCATAAGCGCGGCAGTCCTGTCACTGTCGAGTGTTTATCATGCGTCACGTCCTGCGTTCCAAGATCCACAATGCCTACGTCACCGAAGCCAACCTCGCCTATATCGGCTCCATCACCATAGATGAGGCCCTGATGGAGGCGGCCGGGCTGTGGGAAGGCGAGCGCGTTCTGGTGGTTTCCAATACCTCCGGTCACCGACTGGAGACCTATGTCATCCGGGGGGAGCGCGATTCCGGCGTCATAGCCATGAACGGGGCGGCGGCACATCTGATCAATGAGTCGGAACAGATCATCATCATGGGGTTCGAACTGTCGGACAAGCCGATTATCCCCAATGTCGTGCTCGTCGACAGGCACAACAGACTTGACCGCTATCTGTCAGAAACGCCGCATACGATTCTCCCACAGGAATCGTGAATGAGGCGAAAAAGCGTCCGGCTTTCGCAAGCCCTTGAGCGGTATGGAAAAAGCCGAAATTTAACTTCTCATTAACGAAAAAGTTCGCCAAAACATCGACTTGATCCTTGACGAAAACTCTGGCCTATGGCCCCTTATATAGACGGGCGGGCTGACGCAGACACTAGATATAGTTGTTAACGTCTCCCATATGGGTAGCTCCGGGTCCGGAGCGATTTCGAGATTTCAAGGGTAGAGTGACAATGTCAGCGAACGAAGCAGTCAAGCGTGAAACAGTGGCCGCCGGTAAGGTTAACATGGCTGTCCGCCCGAAGGAGCGCGCCGAGTTCAAGCTGGTCACCAAGGTTGTCACCGATCCGTCGCGCGATGCGCTGCTGACCGACTTCGGCAAGACCACGCTCGATGACCGTTACCTGATGCCGGGTGAAACCTACCAGGACATGTTCGCCCGCGTCGCCACCACCTATGCCGACGACGCCGATCACGCCCAGCGCATCTATGATTATATCTCGCGCCTGTGGTTCATGCCTGCCACGCCGGTGCTCTCCAATGGCGGCGCCAAGCGCGGCCTGCCGATCTCGTGCTTCCTCAACGCCGTGCCCGATAATCTCGAAGGCATCGTCTCGGTGTGGAACGAAAACGTTGCCCTGGCCTCTAACGGCGGCGGCATTGGCACCTACTGGGGCGGCGTCCGCTCGATCGGTGAAAAGGTCAAGGGCGCCGGCCAGACCTCCGGCATCATCCCCTTCATCCGCGTCATGGATTCGCTGACCCTCGCCATTTCGCAGGGTTCCCTGCGCCGCGGGTCTGCCGCCGTGTATATCGACGTCTTCCACCCGGAAATCGAAGAGTTCCTCGAAATCCGCAAGGCATCGGGTGACTTCAACCGCAAATCGCTGAACCTGCACCACGGCATCGGCATCACCGATGAATTCATGGAAGCCGTGCGTGATGGCGCCCAGTTCGGCCTGCGCTCACCCAAGAACAACGAAATCGTCCGCTTTATCGACGCCCGTTCGCTGTGGCAGAAAATTCTGGAAATCCGCCTGCAGACCGGTGAGCCCTACCTGATCTTCTCTGACACCGTGAACCGCGCCATGCCGGCGCACCAGCGTGAGCTGGGGCTGAAGGTCCGTCAGTCGAACCTGTGCTCGGAAATCATGCTGCATACCGGCATCGACCACAAGGGCCGCGACCGTACCGCCGTCTGCTGCCTGTCGTCGGTCAATGCCGAGACCTTCCTGGAATGGCGCGACCAGCCGGGCTTCGTCGAAGACATCATGCGCTTCCTCGATAACGTGCTGGAGGATTTCATCCAGTGCGCGCCGTCCTCGATGGACAACGCCGTCTATTCCGCCATGCGCGAACGCTCGGTCGGTCTCGGCCTGATGGGCTTCCACTCCTTCCTGCAAAGCCAAGGCGTGGCCTTTGAATCGGCCATGGCCAAGTCGTGGAACATGCGCCTGTTCAAGCACCTGCGCCGCGAAGCCGACAAGGCGTCGGTCAAGCTGGCCGAAGAGCGCGGCGCCTGCATGGATGCCGAAGAGCGCGGCGTCATGGAGCGCTTCTCGCACAAGCTGGCCATCGCCCCGACCGCCTCGATCTCGATCATCTGCGGCGGCACCTCGGCCGGCATCGAGCCAATCCCGGCCAATATCTATACCCACAAGACGCTCTCCGGCTCCTTCGCCGTCAAGAATCCGTATCTGGTCGATCTGCTGGAAGAAAAGGGCCTGAATACTTCGGAGGTGTGGGATTCGATCGTCCAGCACGAAGGTTCCGTCCAGCACCTGGACGCCCTGTCGCAGGATGAAAAGGACGTCTTCAAGACCGCCTTTGAAATCGATCAGCGCTGGGTAGTTGAACTGGCCGCCGACCGCACGCCGGAAATCTGCCAGTCGCAGTCGCTGAACATCTTCCTGCCCGGCGATGTCGACAAGTGGGATCTGCATATGCTGCACTGGACGGCGTGGGAGCAGGGCGTCAAGTCGCTCTATTATCTGCGCTCCAAGTCAGTCCAGCGCGCCTCGCACGCCGGCAGCGACACCAAGGAAGCCGTCGAAAAGATGGACACGCCGAAGACGGACTATGAGGAATGCCTGGCCTGCCAGTAAGTTGAAAGACGCGGGGTCACGGACCCCGCACCCCGTAGGCCAGTCAGAGCTTGATCCAACTTTATAATTCAATAAAAAAGGGCCTCCAAATGAGGCCCTTTTTTATTGAATTGCATAGACGATCCAGACTTGGTCGACTTACGGGGTGTGGGGCCTGTGGCCCCACGTCTTATTTCTTCTGCTCGGCTGCCGGGCGGTCGCCGATCATCGGCGCGGCATGATCTTTCTTCTGCATGTCGGTAATGCGCAGGACGACAGGGCCCAGAATGACCAGGAACAGCACCGGCAGGAAGAAGACGATCATCGGCACGGTCAGCTGGGCCGGCAGGGCGGCGGCTTTCTTCTCCGCCGCCGAAAGGCGCATTTCGCGGTTTTCCTTGGCCATGACGCGCAGGGCGGTGCCTAGTGGGGTGCCGTATTTCTCGGCCTGGACCATGGCGGTACACACGGCCTTGATGCCGGGGTGGTTGGTGCGTTTGGACAGCCCCTCATAGGCCATCCGGCGTTCCGGCAGGTAAGAGAGTTCGGCCACCAGCAGGGAGAGTTCCTCGGCCAGTTCGATGGAGGACGGCCCCATTTCGGCGGCCACCTTTTGCAGGGCGGTTTCGATCGACATGCCGGCTTCGACCGAAATCAGCAGCAGGTCGAGCGAATCGGGAAACGCCTGCATGATCGAGGTCCGGCGCTTGGTGGCCAGGTTCTTGATATAGATATTCGGCGCATAATAGCCGATGACGAAGGCGCCGACCGTAATCAGCAGCTTGATCTGTACCGGATAGTGACCGATATCAATCACGAACATCTCAAAGGCGGCGATGGCGCCCAGCACGAACGGCATGGCGAAGCGGAAGAAGTAGAAGGTCGAGACCGGCTTGGGACCGCGAAAACCGGCCGTGGCCAGGTTATCGACCACCTTGGGATCTTCCAGCAGAGTCTTGAGGTTCAGCTTCTCGACCAGGGCGCGATACGGGCTGGTGTCGGTATGGCGCAGGCTGGAACCTTCCTTGACGGTTTGGCGCGAGAGGCGGCGCAGTTCGTCGCGGCGGGTGGCCACGGACTTCATGCGCTTATCGAGCTGGTCGCCAGAGGTCAGGCTCTGGCCGAGCGTCAGCAGGCTAAAAAAGGCGAGGACGGCGACGAAACCGAAGACCAGGTTGCCCGGCGTCATGATAAAGGCGGCGAAATCGGTCATGTGTGTGCCCGCCCTAGAATTTGAAGTTGATCATCTTGCGCATCATCATGATGCCCATGAACATCCAGGTCGCGCCGCCGAGCAGCATCAGTTGCCCGCGCGTATCGGTAAACATCGGCGCAATATATTCCGGACGCACGACCGAGATCATGATGCCGACGCCCGGTGGCAGCACACCGATGATCGAGGCCGAGGCAATGGCTTCGGAGGAGAGTGCCTTGATCTTTTCACGCATCATCTTGCGGGCGCGCAGCACGGCCGACAGGTTGCCGAGCGCTTCGGAGAGGTTGCCGCCTGTCTTCGCCTGGATAGCGATGACGATGGTGAAGAAGCGCAGTTCCGGCGCGGGAATATGCTCGCTCATCTTTTCAAGCGCGCCGTCAAGCGACATGCCGACACCGACATTTTCGACCAGGCGCTGGAATTCCGGGCCAAGCGGCGCGCTGCATTCCTTGGCCACCAGCTTCAGGCCGTCGTTGACCGGCAGGCCGGACTTGATGCCGCGGGTAATGATATCCATGGCGTTGGGAAATTCTTCGGTGAATTTCTTGATGCGTCGCGCCGCCATCATGCCGAGCACCCAGCGCGGCAGGCCATAGCAGGCGGCGAAAGCGGCGCCGCAGGCGATCAGCAGGCGCAGCAGGAAAGGCATGTGCCCCAGCGCCAGCAGCGGAATGACGAAGGCCACGGCGCCGAGGATGCCGCTGTAGAGCCAGAACTTGGTAATATCCGGGCTCACACCGGCGTGCAGCATCCGCGCGCGCAGGGTCAGGCGCGCCTTGCGTTCGCGCTTGTCGGCTTCCTTGAGCTGCTCGGTGATCTGCCGGCGGCGCTCTTCGGGTGTCTTGGCCTGGGCCTTCTGGCGCTGTTTGGTGCGGGTATTGCTGCCGAGGCCGATAGTCTGGGTTCGTTTGGTCAGTGCCGCCGAACCTCCGCCCCCGCCGGTGAAGGCGAAGCCGAGGCTGGCGATGATCACGAAGCCCAGAAAGGCGATCAGGATGGTCATGAGCATGGGCTATTCCGATGCATCCAAGGCTTCGGCCAGTTCACGCTCAAGGCCGTAATATTTGGCGCGGTCCCAGAAGCGCGGGCGGCCGATGCCGGTGGAGCGGTGGCGACCGATGATCTTGCCCTGCTTGTCCTCGCCCTCGATTTCATAGACGAACAGATCCTGGGTAACGATGACATCGCCTTCCAGGCCCAGTACCTCAGTGATGTGGGTGATGCGGCGCGAGCCGTCGCGCAGGCGGGCGGCCTGGACGATGACATCGATCGAGCCGACAATCATCTCGCGGATGGTGCGCGAGGGCAGGCCGTAGCCGCCCATGGTGATCATCGATTCCAGACGCGATACGGCTTCGCGCGGGGAGTTGGCGTGCAGCGTGCCCATCGAGCCGTCGTGGCCGGTATTCATGGCCTGGAGCAGGTCAAAGGCTTCCGGGCCGCGGACTTCGCCGACGATGATGCGTTCGGGGCGCATCCGCAGACAGTTCTTGACCAGGTCGCGCATGGTGATCGTGCCCTGGCCTTCGAGATTGGGAGGGCGCGTTTCCAGACGCACCACATGCGGCTGCTGGAGCTGGAGTTCGGCGGCGTCTTCGCAGGTGATGACGCGTTCGGTCGGATCGATGAAGGCGGTCAGGGTATTGAGCAGGGTGGTCTTGCCGGAGCCCGTACCGCCGGAAATCAGCACATTGCAGCGCGAGGCGCCGATGACGCCCAGCACGCGCGCCCCTTCCGGGCTGATGGAGGCGAACTCCACCAGGTTGCGCATGGTCAGCTTGTCTTTCTTGAACTTCCGGATGGTGAGCGTGGGGCCATCGAGCGCCAGCGGCGGCGCGATGACGTTGACGCGGGAACCATCGGGCAGACGGGCGTCACACACCGGCGAACTTTCATCGACGCGACGGCCGACCTGCGACACGATGCGCTGGCAGATATTCATCAGTTGCTGGTTGTCGCGGAAGCGCACATTGGTGAGCTGCACCTTGCCGCCGACTTCGATGAAGACGCGTGTGGCGCCATTGACCATGATGTCGGCGATGTCGTCGCGCGCCAGAAGCGGTTCCAGCGGGCCGTAGCCCAGAACGTCGTTGATGATGTCCTGGACGAGATTGTCCTGTTCGGCCACCGACATGGAGACGTTCTTGATCGCCACCAGTTCGGCAACGATATCGCGGATTTCCTCGGAAGCCGCCTTGTGATCGAGCGAGGCAAGCTGGCTCAGATCGATGGTATTAAGCAGGGCATTGAAGATCGCCGTCTTGGTGGCGTGGTAATAGTCAGACTGCTCACGGACGATTTCGGTGACCGCCTGCGCCTGGTGCATCTGCTCCAGGCCCTTGCTCAGTTTGTTGGGGGCGAGTTTTGCCTTGGCGGCCGCAGCGCCAGTATCCGCACCGACACGTTTTTCCTGACTGAGTTCGGGCAGGGCGGTGCGCGGCGTGGCGGTATTCTGGGCGGGCGTCTTGCCATCCAGGGTCTGCGGGCGCGTGGCGATATCCGACCGGGCCGAGGCGGGCGGCGGGGCCGCACTCAGAGCCTGGGCGCGGATCTCCAGCTGCGACGGGCCGGACCGGGCCGCATCGGCGAGGGCGCGCGTGCCTGCCCCTTGAGCCCCTTCGGTCGGACGTTTACCAAACACGTTCAGAACCTCACTTCTTAAACAGATTGCCCAGGAAGGAGGACGATTTCTTGGTTTTAGGTTCCGGATTGCGGCCGGTGATGCGGGCCGTCAGTTGCGCCATGGCGTCGGCCACCTTGCCGGCGGGCGCCACCTCGCTCAGCATCTGGCCGTTGTTCGACGCCTGGCCGAACAGCTTGGCATCGAAGGGAATCAGGGCGCAGGGCTCGATACCGAGCGCGGCGGTGAAATCCTTGACCGGAATTTCCGGACGGCCCGGCATCTCGGTCTGGTTCAGCACCAGTTTCGGCGCGGCGTCATTGGGGCGCGAATGCTTGAGCAGGTCGATGATGTTCTTGGCATTGCGCAAGCTCGCCAGGTCCGGCGTGGCCACGATGACGACCTCATCGGCGGCGATCAGATTCGCTTTCAGCCAGGGTGACCACAGGTGCGGCAGGTCCATGACGATATAGGGCGCGGCCGAGCGCACCTTGCGCGTCACCTCGTCATAGGCGTCCTGGTCGGCGGTGTAGTCCTGGTCGAGGGCGGCCGGCGCCGAGAACAGCGACAGGCGGTCGGTGCATTTAGCGAGCATCCGGTCGAGCAGCACGGAATCGAGACGATCCGGTTCGTTCAGCGCCTCGGCCATGCCCTGCAGCGGGTCCTGGTTGAAATCGAGGCCGGCGGTGCCGAACGGCAGGTCGTAATCGACGATGACCGTATTCGACTGCATCTGTTCGCTGAGATTGTAGGCGAAGTTGTGGGCGATGGAGGAAGAACCAGCGCCGCCGCGCGCGCCGACAAAGGCGATGGTGCGGCCGACGAAGGGCGTTTCCGGATCGTTGAAAAGGGTGGCGATCGACTTGATCAGTTGCATCGGCTGGACAGGTGCAACCAGATAGTCGCTGACGCCCTGGCGGATCAGTTCGCGGTATAGGGAAATGTCGTTGTGTGCGCCGATGACCACCACCTTGGTATTGGCGTCGCACACCTCGGCAAGCTGGCCCAACTGATCGAGCAGGTCGCGGCCGCGCGCGGCGCTTTCGACGAAGATCAGCGAGGGCGTGGGTTCGTGGCGATAGGTTTCGATCGCCTCGGCAATGCCGCCGCGCCGGACCAGTGACTGGGCGCGTGTCATGCGGCGGTCGAGTGCCGCCGCGTCACAGGCCGCGACCGAGGCTTCATTGTCCGGGAAGAAATGAATGGCGATGCGCGGAATGGAAATCGCGCCGATATCCTCGTCATCATGGCTGAAATGCAGGCCGGCCGGCTCGCGCAGGCTCAAAGGGGCGGCTGACCCGGAGGCCGGGGCCGCGAAAGCCTGGCGTTGCAGATCGGCAGGCAGCGCTTCCGGCTCGTCATCGAACGCGTCGGCGAACGGATCGCGCGCCGGGGTTTCCGCCGCATACGAGGCCGCGTAGCTGTCCACGGCATAGTCGTCCTCGGCATCGAGCCTGGCCTTGTAGTCGACGAACTCGTCGTCGAGGTCATCAAGGCTGTCGAAGGGGTCATTATGTTTGGCGGGATTTGCCATGATCTGCCTTGCTCTACTTGATCGCGTTGGAAATGGCGCCCGTGGCGTTGTCATCCTTCGCCGAAGACGTGACGTCGCCCTTGCGGTACTTGTCGAACACCACGGAGCGACGTCCCATGTCCGCCGATGTGGCGGCCCTCGGTGTCTGAAGATCGCGCGGATCGGCGATCTGGGCGGCCAGGTTGGAAGAAACGGCGCAGCCGAAGTTCTGGTAAGGCGTGTTGTTGCGCGTGGCCGCCAGGTTTTCCCAGGTCTGACCGCAGGCATAGGTGCGGGCGCGGTAATCGACGATATTGACTGTGACAATATCGGCGGCTTGGCCCGCCTGGCTCAGTTGCGACAAGCTGGTTGCGGCGACATCGTGATCGACCAGATAATCGCCGACCGTGCGTCCGGCGGCGATAGCGGCCGGATCGCCACTGGTGATGATTTCGACATTTACCGGCGCGCCGGAGGTCCAGCCTGCCTTTTGGGCGATCTGGTCGAGCGCCGTGCGCTGGTTGCCCGACAGGCCGTTCGGATTGATGCGCAGATTGATGGTCTTTGTCATCGTCTGCGCTTGGAGCGGATACTGCTCGGTGGGCGTCGGCGCCGTCAGGGCCATGCCGCCCGCCGTGCCGGAATCGGTGGCGCAGCCGGTCAGCGACAGAACCGCCAGTGAGGCGGTGAGCGATAAGGCTAAAGGACGTAAGACCAAAGAACGTAAAAGATGTGTCATGTCTGTGTCCTATTCAATCACGTAGCCGACGGGCGCCTGATAAGGTTCGGGTGCCTGCCCGGAAGCAACGGCGGCCGGTTTGACGATCTTGTTGAGCGTGCCCATGAAGGTGGCGCTCATGTCGCCGGCGGCCTGCAGGTTGTCGGCCGGGGTCTGCATGGCGTCGGGGTTGGTGGGGTCGACGATATAGGGCGTGACCAGCACGACCATTTCGGTTTCGTCATTGAGGAAGTCACGCGAACGGAACAGCGAGCCCAGAACCGGCAGGGAGGTCATGCCCGGCAGGGAATCGAGGCTTTCCTTGAATTTCGATTGCAGCAGACCGGCGATCATCAGGGAAGACCCCGACTGCATTTCGACGCTGGTTTCCGCGCGCCGGACGCTGAGCGCCGGAACGGTGACGCCGCCGGAAACGGTGAAGGCGCCGGTATTGGTCAGTTCGGAAACCTCGGTTGATATCTTGAGCGAGATGCGGCCGCCAGAAAGCACGACCGGTGTAAAGCCGAGACCGACACCAAACGGCTTAAATTCGATACTGACGCGGCCCTGGTCGTCTTCGCCGGTCGGCACGGGGAATTCACCGCCGGCCAGGAACTTGGCCGATTCGCCGGAAACCGCCGTCAGATTGGGTTCGGCCAGGGTGCGGGCCAAACCGGCATGTTCAAACGCTTCGAGGCAGGCATTGCTGCTGGTGCCATAGTTCAGTTTGCCGGCATTGGTAACCGTGGTGGTCGTGCCGCCGTTCGTGGTTGTGGTGGTCGTAGAGCCGTCAAGGGTCGCCGTCTTGGCCTGTCCATAGCAAAGGCCCTTGCTGCCCTGATAACCGCCATTGGCGCCATAGGAATTGGAACGGCCAAAGGAATAGGATTTGGTGCCGTCATTATAGGTAATGGAACTGGACAAGCCCAGTTGCTTGATCGAGGAGCGGTTGACCTCGACAATACGCACCTTGAGCGTCACCTGATCCTTGCCGGCTATGGTCATCAGGTTGAGCACATTATCCGGAGAGCCGGCGAAACTGGCGGCCAGGCGGCCGATCTGGTCGGATTCGCCGGCATCATGCGCAATGCCCGACAGGACGACATGGCCATTGACGCTCTGGACCTCGACATGGGTGCCGGGGAAGAGGCGCTGGACCGCGTCGGCCAGGCCGTCGGTCGGGGCATCGACTATGATCGAGAGGTTGAGGATCTGGCGGCCCATGCCGTCGAAGAAGATGGCGTCGGACTGGCCATTGGCCACACCCAGCACGAAGATGCGGCGCGGCGTGCGCAGCACGGCATCGGCGACGGCGGGATTGGAGACGAAGACATCGCTGGCGTCGACCGGCAGGTCGATGACCGCCGACCGGCCTTTGGAGAGGTTCAGAACCTGCGTCTTGACCGAAGCGGTTTGGGTATGGACCTGAAGGCCGCCGGCGGACGCCGCCGCGGCCATGCCAGGTAAGGCCATGCCGAAGAGGGCCGTGCCAAGGATGAGGCTAGTAAGGACAGTCTTGATCCTCCCCTGCGCAGCGGGAACCTTCGTTCCGAAGGAGGTGTCGAGCAAGCGAAGCGCGTCGAGACGGAGGGGGGCTTTCCACCGTCGATTTGCCCCCTCCGTCACGGACAAGCCGTGACACCTCCCCCGCTGCGCAGGGGAGGATGAAGGGGATTCGCTCTTTTTCCACGGATATCTCATCGTGACACCATTACCTCTGTGGTCTGGTCGGGTCGGAAGACGCGCACCGACTTGTCGCCGGCGCCGGTGGGCGCAGCGGCCACCGCACCGGAGGGACCGGCGGCATCGGCATAGGAGCGCAGCATAAGGGACAGGGTGCCGGACGCCTTGGCCAGGGTGACGACCTGGCCGTCCGAGGGCGATACTTCGAGCGTGGCGGTGGCGCCGATGACGCTCTGCTTGCCTTCCTCAACATTGACCTGCTGATCGATGGCCAGCACGCGGATATTGCGCAGGACCGGCTGGACCGAATCGATCGTGCCGCCGCCCGTCGTGCGCGGCGTCTGGTGGGTGACCAGGATATCGACGCGGTCGCCGGGCAGGATGAAGCCGCCGGCGGTATTATCGACGCTCACCGGCACGGCCAGGGCGCGCATACCGGGGCTGAGCATGACGGCCATATAGCCGCCCTCGTCGGCGCGGACGATCTTGGCGTCGATGATCGGCTCATTGGCGAGAATGGCTTCGCGCGTCACACCGCCAACATAGGCTTCCTTGGTGGGAGACGGCGCTACCTTGTCGGCAACAGCCTGAACCAGTTCACTGCCGGGCTTCTTGACGGCGACCGGGCCATCCTTAGGGGCGCCCTTCTTGGCCGCCGCATCTTCGCTGCCGGCAGCCGGGGTCGCGGCGGGCGCGCCGCCATCGACAATATAGGCGGGGTTCAGGGTATTGACCGGCCAGTCCTGCCAGTTGAGATCGGCCTCGGTGATGCGGGCGCCGGCGGGCAGATCGCGGGCGGCGACGAGCACACGGACGGTCGGTTGCGCCGGTGGCGCCTGGACGGAGGCTTCGGCCTTGTGCGATCCGTTGCCGGCCATCATGCCGCGCACCAGAAAGGCCAGGATCAGCGCCGCGATGGCCGCGAGACCGATAACGGCGTAGCGTGACGTCTTCATTGACCCCATATCCCCTGAGAAAATCTGACTCTGAGAAAATCCGGCAATCCGCGCCATGCGGGCCAAATCATCTGCGAAATTGAACTTAAGGAATCTTCGCTTAAGGTTAGTTAACGTCCGCCTAAAGAAAGTGTGCGGGGGCATAATTCTTTAGATTCATGGAGATTCCCGGATTTTGGCATCCGGGACAGAAATCTAACATCTGATGATTTTGAGTTCGCTCATTCTTGATCCTCCCCTGTCGCGCAGCGAACGGGGGAGGTGGCGGCGCGAAGTCGCCGACGGAGCGGGCAATCTCCCGCCGGCTTGCCCCCTCCGTCACGGCCATGAAAAGAGCATGGCCGTGACACCTCCCCCGCTTCGCAGGGGAGGATCAAGAGACCTATCCAAAATCGTCACACCTTAGAGCGTTGGCAGCGGCAGCAGGCCGCTCATGAAATCGCTCTGCCACAGGGCGGCGATGCCGCCGACACAGATGGCGATGCCATAGGGGATGCCGCCTTTTGGCTCCAGGTGCTGACCGAGCCAGTGCGGCAGTTTGGGGGCGTACAGCGAAAAGAACTGACGCAGGGCCAGCAGGCCCAGGGTCAGGACGCCGCCGAAGATCGCCGTATAGAGAAGCAGGGCGACAAAGCCGTGAAGGCCAAGCCACAAAGAGGCCGCCGCGATCAGCTTGGCGTCGCCGCCGCCCATGAAGCGCAGGGCGAAAAGCGTCATGCCAAGCACCAGCCCGGCGAGACCAAGGCCGAGATGGATACCCCATTGCGACAGGCTGAGATGGGCCAGCAGGCCGACCGGCACGAAAAGCACCGCCAGGCCAAGGGTCAGGCGGTTGGGAATGGTCATGGTGGTGAGATCAGATACCGCAGCCCAGAATAGCGCGATCGGATACAGACAGGCCAGCAGTATAGTTATTGACACGGACAATACCTCGAACGGGTTGGGTGGCCGTGTATGAGTAGCAGCTCCGGGTTAAGGATGTGCTTATTTGGCAGCTTGTGTAGCGGTGGCGACGGTATCACCGATCTTGTTATATAAGATCCCCGTGGCCTCGGTATAGTGATGTATGGTCGTGACAATGGCCAGAAAGATCAGGCCGGCGATCAGGCCGTATTCGATTGCTGTTGCGCCACTTTCATCCGCCAGGAATTGCTTGAACATCGGTCTGCACCTGCAAGTGTAGGGGCTAAAAGAACAGGCCGCAGACAATTGCTCGTCTGCGGCCTGCGTCGGTTAATCCATCTGGATCGACCTAGTAAAACGCTTAAGCTTAGGCTGCAGCGTTTGCATTTGTGACCTTGGTCGAAATCTTGTCGAATGTCACGCCGAGGTTGGAGCCGACAGCGCCCAGAACGGTGATCAGGGCGACGGCGATCAGAGCGGCGATCAGGCCATACTCGATGGCGGTGGCGCCGGATTCGTCCTTGGCAAAGCGATTGAAGAACTTGGTCATGTGATTTCTCCTGGATAGATTTTAAAGCAAGTGAACCATTTCGTATCGGGTACCGAGTAAACGGCTCATTTGCCCCCGAACACGAGATCAAATTAGCAAGCCATGATTAAAGTGAAGTAAACAATCAAATGAAAATAAAATTATTCTATAGTTAATCTGCAGTTACTATTAAATTGAATTAACCTTAATTTGATTTAACGATATTTATCGTTGTATTAACGGGAATTTTTTCGCATTAATATTACGTTTAGCAAATTTAAACAAATCTTATTTAGCCTGTTTCCTAACGCGGGCCTTACGCATGATCCTTATAAAGACACTCAAAGGACCGAAACGGTTTCGGGCGACCTGCGAAAAACGAGCCATTTGGATAATGAGACACATGAATATCAAATCGACTGGCATGATGGCTTTGGTATTGGCCGCCGCTTTCCTCTGTTTGGGCATGGCTTCGAACGCTTCCGCCGCCCAGCGCCTGGTGGTCGAGAAAAACCATTCGGCACGCATATCGCTGAGTGGTGCGGCGGGTTCGGTCATTGTCGCCAATCCGGATATTGCCGATGTCAATGTCATCGATTCCCGCACTGTATATATTGTCGGCAAGGGCTTCGGTAATTCCAGCGTCATCATTACCGACCAGATGGGCCGGCCGCTGTTCGATGGCGAGGTGGTGGTCACCGCTTCGCAAAAGGGAGCCATCACCGTTTATAAGGGGTTGACCCCGTCATTGATGGTCTGCTCGACGATCTGTACCTCTGAAGAGGGCGGCAGCAGCAATGCCGGCGCCACCTCGCCGGTTGCGTTCGGCACGATCGCGGCGGCAACGGGCGTTACGCCGTAAGTCCTGTCTCCCCAATCGGTGACAATTGTAAACCGGTTTTAACGGACTATTGACCGAGACCCTGTAATCTGGGCGCGACTATTGAGAACAGGGGCGCGAAAACCATTATGCGAGCCAGGCTTGCGGACCTTTGTAGGGCCATTCGGGGCCTGAAAGACACGCGCGGTTCCACCGCCGTGGAATTCGCGCTCGTGGCCGGTCCACTGATCTTCCTGATCTGTGCCTGTGCCGAACTGGCGCTGATCTTCCTGGTGTCGGTGACGCTCGATAATGCCACGGACAGGGCCTCGCGGGATATCCGCACCGGCCTGACCACCAATGCCAATACCAGCGTTGAACAGTTCAAGCAGAAGATATGCGACAATATGAGCTGGCTGGGCGGCAACTGCATCAGCAGCCTTCAGGTCGACGTTCAGACCTACAGCAGCTTCGCCGACCTGTCGAATGCGCCGCCGCCGATCGAGGACGGCAAGTTCAAGGCATCCAGTTTCAACTTCAACATCGGTCCGGGCTCCAGAATCCAGATGGTGCGGGTCTATTATGAATGGCCGCTGATCACGCCCATGCTCGATGGCGCCCTTTCCAAGCTGGGTAATAACGATGCGGTTGTCTCCGCCAAAGCCGTTTTCAGAAACGAGCCGTTTTAACATGCTCTCCCTGCGCCGCCTCAACCGTATCGTCACGCTGAAAGCCTTCGGCAAGCGCTTTGCCGGCGATGGCAAGGGTGTGTCAGCCATTGAATTCGCCCTGGTCGCACCGGTCCTGATCCTGCTTTATCTTGGCATGGCCGAACTGACGCTGGGCATGATGGCTGCACGCCGCGTCTCGCATCTGGCAGCCACGGTGGGCGACCTAGCGGCGCAGTCGCAGACCCTGACGCCGACCAATATCACCGATCTGTGGGCGATCGGCGCCAACATGCTGGATCCTTTCCCGACCAGCGGCACTTCCTTGAGAATCCGCCTGACATCGGTAACCATGCAAAGCACGAAAAAGGCGACGGTGGACTGGAGCGAGCCTTCCAACTGGACCAAGCATACCAACAGTGACAAGGCGATCACGGATATAACAACTGATCAGATTGCGGTCGGTGAAAGCCTGATCCTGACCGAGGTGGAATACGATTACGATTCACCCATCGGCAATTTCTTCAAAACGGGCACCGTCTTCAAGGACACCTTCATGCACCATCCGCGCAATGGCTCGGAGGTCACCTGCCCGTTGTGTCCCTAACTTTCAAGAACCGACCTGATCAGGGACAACTTGGTTTCGGTCTCGATGCGTTCGGCTATCGGATCGCTGTCAGCCACTATGCCGCCCCCGGCCGCCGCGCGAAAATGCCAGCCCGCATCGTCCTTTTCCAGAGCCAGGGTGCGGATCAGCACGTTTGAATCCATCGCGCCGCCGGCGTCGATAAAGAACAGCGATCCGCAATAGGGGCCACGCGCCGCCTCCATCTCGCAGATCACCTTCATGGCCTGCACCTTGGGCGCGCCGGAAATAGAGCCGGGCGGGAAGGTGGCGCACAACACATCCGCCGCCGTCTTTCCGGGCTGAAGTTGTGCCGTGACGGTCGAGACGAGATGGTGGACATTGGGATAGGACTCCAGCGCGTTCAGCGCGGTGACCTTTACGCTGCCGATCTCGGCTACCTTGGAGAGATCATGGCGCATCAGGTCGACGATCATCAGGTTTTCGGCACGGTCTTTTGCGCTGGCGGTCAGTTCGCGGGCGAGGGCCGTGTCTTCATCCGGCGTTTTGCCGCGCGGGCGGGTGCCCTTGATCGGGCGGGTTTCCATATGGCCCAACGCATCCAGCGCGATAAAGCGTTCCGGGCTGTTGGACAGGACCGCCCGATCACCGAGGGTCACAAAACCGCCGAAAGGGGCTGCGCCCCGGTTATGCAGCGCCGCCATCAACCGTCCAGGTGTGGCGTTGCGGGCCAGCCGGCCGCTCCAGCCACGCGCCAGGTTGGCCTGGAACAGGTCGCCGGCATGTATCTGCCGCACCAGCGCCGCCACCTTGTCTTCATGCACCTCGTCCGGCGTTTCAAGATCGAGCGGTCTTTCGGTAAAAGGCGCAGTGTGCGGATCGGATGCGGGTGTTGCGGCATAAAGCGCCGCCAGGGCGTCGCGCGCGGCTTCGGCGTCGGCCAGTGTGGCGCCGCGTCCGATAGCGGTCAGGGTGCGTTCATGATGATCGAAAGCCAGAACCGCCGGATAGCACAGCATGATCAGTTCGGGCCACGGCTGGCGGCCTTCGATGCGGAACGGCCGGCGCTTCATGCCCTCCAGCCGCAGGCCCAACTCGAAGGAGGCCATGCCGACCAGACCGCCGGAAAACGGCGGCAGATCACTCCGGTAGAGATCGGCCGTGATGGGGGCGGTCGCTTCGCGCAGAAACTCAGCCGTTTCGCGCGGATCGTCATGTGCGAGCTGCCACTTCGCAGCGGGTTGTGCCACCAGGTAGCTGTACCGGCCGAGGGCACCGCCATCGGACAGGAAGCCGGCCGCAAAGGCGTGCTCCAGCCAGCCTTCCAGCCGTGCGCTCACCGCCTCGTAAGGCAGGTTTTTTTGCGCAGCAATAGAAAGGGAGACGGCCGAAAACGGCAACATTCACAGCAACTTGATTCGATAGTGAGGGCCAGAAGGCGCACAATGATATCAGGATTTAACCCCTGTCGACAAGCCCGCGTCAGATGACGCCCGCCCGCACCGGTTAAGTCCTATGGATGGAGGTCCATTGATCTGACTGGAGCGGTTTGCCTTAACAGCAACCCGCTCCTTTTTCTTTTGATCCTCCCCTCTTGGAGGGGAGGTGTCGAGCAAGCGTTAGCTAAGTCGAGACGGAGGGGTAAAACCACAAATGCCGTTGCCTGTTGTTTACCCCTCCACCGCTTCGCGGTCCCCCTCCCCTCCAAGAGGGGAGGAGCTTAATGAAATTACCTGAACGGCGGCTCGTCGAAGGCCCTGAGCTTGCGGCTGTGCAGCTTCGGGCCGAAATCGCGCAATATGCCGACCGTCTCGATACCGATCCGGATATGTTCGGCGATTGCGCGCTCATAGAAATGATTGGCCTGGCCCGGCAGCTTCAGTTCGCCATGCAGCGGTTTGTCGGACACGCAGAGAAGCGTGCCGTAGGGGACACGGAAGCGATAGCCCTGCGCCGCCAATGTGGCCGATTCCATGTCGATGGCGATGGCGCGTGACTGCGAAAACCGCCGGGCCGACAGCGAATATTTCAGTTCCCAGTTCCGGTCATCGGTAGTGACGACGGTGCCGGTGCGCAGGCGCTTTTTCAGGTCTTCGCCATCCTGACCGGTGACGCGCACCGCCGCCTGATGGAAGGCTTGTTGCACTTCGGCGATCGGTGGGATGGGAATTTCGATCGGCAACACATCGTCCATCACATGATCGTCGCGCAAGTAAGCGTGGGCCAGCACATAGTCGCCGATGCTCTGTGAGGCACGCAGGCCCCCGCAATGGCCGATCATGAGCCAGGCGTGCGGACGCATGACGGCCAGATGATCGGTGATGTTCTTGGCGTTGGACGGGCCAACGCCGATATTGACCAGCGAAATGCCCTGCCGGCCAGGCGCCATCAGGTGATAGGCCGGCATCTGGTGCTTGCGCCACGAGGAGCTGGCGATCAGGGCCTCCGGATCGGGCGTGTCCCTGGTGATGGTGAAATTGCCGCAGCAGGAGAGCGCGGTATAGGGGCTGTCTGGTTTTTTCAACTGCTCCAGCGCGTAGGCGACGAAGACATCGACATAGCGGTTATAGTTGGTCAGCAGGATATAGCCCTGGGTGTGCTCGGCCGGGGTGCCGGTATAATGCTTCAGGCGGGCGATGGAAAAGTCGCTGCGCAGGCCGTCGAACAGCACCAGCGGATGGTGGCCTTCGGCGTCGATAAACGAAATGCCGTCGGCTACCTCATTGCCGATCAGGGCCAGTTCGGTGGCCGGGAAATGGCGGGAGAGGTCAATGGCCGAGACGCTGTTGAGATCGAGTCCGGCGCCATCGAGCACATACGGATAGGGGATTTCCTGATCGGACAGCGAAACTGTGCATTCGGCGCCATAGTCGCGGATCAAAAGATCGAGCTGTTCCTCGATATAGTCGCCGAAAATATCCGGGCGGGTGATCGAGGAGGAATAGGTGCCGGGACGCGAGAAACGGGCATAGGCCCTGTTGACCTCCGGATGGCGGTTGGCCATGACCAGCGCCTCGTCTTCGTCATCGAGTACACCCTTCCAGACGATGGCCAGCTTGGGATAG
Source organism: Asticcacaulis taihuensis (assembly GCF_900100255.1). Classification (GTDB taxonomy): domain Bacteria; phylum Pseudomonadota; class Alphaproteobacteria; order Caulobacterales; family Caulobacteraceae; genus Asticcacaulis; species Asticcacaulis taihuensis. The sequence continues at coordinate 25,681 of NZ_FMTS01000005.1, forward strand.
CAGTAACGCCCGGCATCGCGTAAGGGCCGCGAAGGCTTCTGGCGGGTGGCGAGATAGGCTTGCAGGTCGGCCTGGAGGGCGGCCACGGCCTCGTCATAGATCTGGCGCAACTGGCGGACAATTTCGCTTGCAGCGATTTGGGGGGAAGTCTGCGGCGTAGTCGTTTTCTTTTCTTTTTTCATGCCTTTTGCATAGCACGCCGAACGTCAATTTTCTATGACGCCCATCGGCCGCAGGCGCAGTTCGCGCAGCAAATGGACGTCGGTGCAGGGCACTATTTGATAAAATAATCAGGAAGAAAGAGTCTCAGCTTGACGGCTAATTTCACTTTATAATAGACTCACTGAGCGCTCAACTTCATAACGAAGTCGATGATTGGTTTGATCCAATATAGAAAGGCATATTTTTCACTGAAAGCAATTATAGTCGCACTGTTATTTATCAGCCAACTCAGCGCCAAAATGCCAATAGTACTTTTCATGCCATCTTTAGCAATTTCTCCAAACAAGGAAGCGGCCTTTCGCGGAACCGATGAAATGTACCTAAGTCCCTGGCGGCAAACCTCTGATATAACATTGGAAATGCCTTGAAAGATACCGTAATCTAGTTTGCTTGAATTGCCTAAATCTCGCTTATCCGCTTTTAACTCGTCGAGTAATTCAAGAATATCATGATCGAACAGCGGCACTTCCAAAAGCCCATAAAATACCTCAAGAATCTCCGTACTATCTTTTATTTGCTCAATTTCAGCAGATTCAGCATATTGCTGCCAAGCTTCAAAATTTCTTAGAAAAATTTCGCATTGTAGAATCGCGCTAACAACTTGTCGCGACAAGAAAGCCCCGAACTCTTCTGAAATTGCATCCTTAAAGGATTCCGCAACCCCTACATACACCCCGAATCGGATCGGTGAAAATGTCGTCGACTCCTTAGATATTTCATTCACGCACTTTTCGAAGGCTTTTAGCACACGTTTATCGCAGTTGGAGCGATTCAATTCCTCCAATGTGTCGGTTAAAACTTCACCCAGTGCCGATGCGGCGTCAGTAATTGAGGCATTGCTAACGCGAGATTGAAACCTTGCTGGTACTTTGCGCTTGAATGCATGTTTAGTCGCAACTACTTCGAGCGGAGCTGGCCGTTGTGGCGGAAGAGTCTGAAGTAATTCTGATAACTCGCCTACTTGGAGTTCAGTCACATCGATTTCAATTAGTTCCTCGGCGATATCGAACAACGCTTCTAATGAATCTTCTAAATTTTCTAAAAACGAAGCGCCTGAATCTAATATAGATTCATTTGAATCAAAAATATTTAAAACTATACCTGAAGCGTTTAACTCAGTAATGACTTCATTCAAAGTAGATACGCAGGTTTCAATTTTTGAGAAAAAGTACTCTTTATGATCGCTGTATCCATGCTTGGCGACAATATGATCCACTTTTTCACGAGCATTATCAATATCAGATAGATAATTCCAGAAAGCGACATCAAATTCGTCAAACTGACCTGTGAACGCGCTAACATCTTTAAATATACGCTTAGCCACTTCGTAGCTTGTTTGATCATTCGCCCCAGCTAAGCTTCTCCTTACCCATTCGTAAAGAGTTCGGTAGCCGTCAAAGACAGCAGTTTGCATCTCTATAAAGCGAGCAACTTTACTTCCAATTTCGCTTTGATTTGATGTTTTTATTTGAGTAGCCATTGGAGGCTCCTGACCACTTGGTGCGCTTGGTAAGTAGCTCCATCTGCGAATCAAATGCTATGAAATATTCGCATTTGTAGCCATTCTCATTGGCTTGAGATTGAGCACCTGCAGCAAATGGGCGTCGGTGCCGGGCTGCGGATTGGGCGTGGTCAGGAGGGTGTCACCGATAAAGATCGAGTTGGCGCCGGCCAGGAAACACAGGGCCTGAAGTTCCTCGCTCATTTCGTTGCGACCGGCCGAAAGGCGCACCATAGACTTCGGGCAGAGAATACGCGCCACAGCGATGGTGCGGACAAACTCGATGCCGGAAATGCCACCATCGTTGCCGACCTTATCCCCCAGAGGTGTACCCGAAATGGCAACCAGGTTATTGATCGGAATGGAATCCGGATGGTGAGGCAGCGTGGCCAGTTGATGCAGGAACGACACCCGGTCCGCGCGCGCCTCGCCCATCCCCATGATGCCACCGCAGCAGGTCTTCATGCCGACATCGGAAACCGCCTGAAGCGTATCCAGCCGTTCCTGATAGGTGCGGGTGGTGACCACCTGATCGTAGTATTCCGGCGAGGTATCGAGATTGTGGTTGTAATAGTCGAGCCCAGCCTCTTTCAGGGCACGTGCCTGATCCGGGGTGATCATGCCGAGCGTGGCGCAGGTCTCCAGACCCATTGCCTTGACTCCGCCGATCATGGCGGCGAGCGCCGGCACATCGCGGTCCTTCAGGTCGCGCCACGCCGCACCCATGCAGAAGCGCTGTGCGCCACCCTCTTTCGCGGTCCGCGCTTCGGATAGTACCTTCTCGACCGCCATCAGCTTGCCGGCTTTCAGGCCGGTATCGAAATGGGCCGATTGCGAACAGTAGCCGCAGTTTTCGGCGCAGCCGCCGGTTTTCACCGAAAGCAGTTGCGACAACTGAACTTCCGATGGATCGAAACTCTGGCGATGCACGCTTGCCGCCTGGAAGACCAGTTCCATGAAAGGCAGGTCGAAAAGGGCAGCGATCTCGTCCTTGGACCAATCGTGGCGGAGTGTAAAAGCGGGTGCGTTCATCATCAAATCCTTAGCTTTGCGCCTTGATTAGTCCAATTGCGCCATGCCGGCACCCAAATTCTGCTCATTTCCGTCGATAACCTGCTGTCATGACCCTCGATCGCCGCCAAATTCTGACCACCCTTACAGCCATTGGTTTTATGGCGCCTGCGGTTCGCGCCGAGGAACTGGGCTTTAATCTGCGCCTGACCAATGAGGGGCTGGTCATGCCGGTAATGGTCCGCAGGCAACCCTTACGGGGTATCCTCGATTGTGGGGCCAGCGCCACCCTGATGGATGCCGGCGTCGCTGAAAAACTGGGCCTGATCGCTGTCAGTGAACGCCGCGGGCAAGCGGTCTATGGTCAGATCACCGCCGGAGAAAGTGCGCCCGTGGTTATTCGTGCCGGCGATGCCGCCTATACCGTGCCGGTCATGATCCTGCCGATGAAACAGGCAGGCCTCACTTCGGACATGCTGATCGGCCGCGATATTCTGAACCACTATCCGCTCGATCTTGATGGCCCCGCACGCCGGGCCAGTTTCCGCCGCCCGCGGCCCGCCGTCGGCATGAGGGGCCTTGACCTGTCGCGGAGTCCGAACGGCGCCCTTGTGGTGGATATGGAATTGGAGGGCCGTCCGGTCCGCGCCAGCCTCGATACCGGGGTCAGTGCTCCCCTGATCTTAAAACGCGACTGGGCCGAGCGTCACGGCCTGCTGGCGGGGCGCCCGCAATCGACGACCCTGGGCGGCGATGTCAATGGCCTGCGTGAACTGATCCTTAGCCCGGTGCGCAATATCCAGATTGGCGGCACAGCCTTCCATGATCTCACTGCGGAAATTTCCGACAATGTGCTGGAACATGATGTCACGGTCGGGCTCGATGTGCTGCGCCGCCTGCATACCTACTGGGATGTGCCGGCCGGAAAGCTGTGGCTGGCCCCTTCTGCCGGGCACATATAAAGATATCTTTATATGTTTATTGCCAATTCGCTGCCGGATCGCTATAAGCCGTCTCATATCTCTTGAAACGGAATCCGATCATGGCCGACTTTATTGTAAAAGACCTCTCGCTCGCCGCCTTTGGCCGCAAGGAAATCGACATCGCCGAGGGCGAAATGCCGGGCCTGATGGCCACGCGCGAGGAGTTCGGCAAGGACAAGCCGCTGAAGGGCGCGCGCATCGCCGGTTCGCTGCACATGACGATCCAGACCGCCGTGCTGATCGAAACCCTGCAGGCCTTGGGCGCCGAAGTGCGCTGGGCCTCGTGCAACATCTTCTCGACGCAGGACCATGCCGCCGCCGCCATCGCCGCCAAAGGTACGCCGGTCTTCGCCATCAAGGGTGAAACCCTTGAAGAATACTGGGACTATGCGCACAAGATCTTTGAATGGCACGACGGCGGCTATCCCAACCTTATCCTCGATGACGGCGGCGACGCCACGCTTCTCTGCGTTTTGGGCCCGAAGGCCGAACAGAACCCGGCCCTGCTGGACAATCCGCAGAACGAGGAAGAGGAAGCGCTCTACAAGGTCATGAAGCGCTACCTGAAGGAAAAGCCGGGCTTCTATTCGGCCATCCGTGACGCCATCAAGGGCGTTTCCGAGGAAACCACCACGGGCGTTCACCGCCTCTATGCCATGGCGCAGAAGGGCGACCTGCCGTTCCCGGCCATCAATGTCAATGACTCGGTCACCAAGTCGAAGTTCGACAACCTCTATGGCTGCCGCGAATCCCTGGTCGACGCTATCCGCCGCGCCACCGATGTCATGCTCGCCGGCAAGGTCGCCGTGGTGCTCGGCTATGGCGATGTCGGCAAGGGCTCAGCCGCTTCGTTGCGCAATGGCGGCGCCCGCGTCATCGTCACCGAAGTCGACCCCATCTGCGCACTGCAGGCCGCGATGGAAGGCTATGAGGTCCGCACGGTTGAAGAGGTGGCCTCAACTGCCGATATCTTTGTCACCTGCACCGGCAACAAGGACGTGCTGCGCCTGGAACATATGCGCGAAATGAAGCACAACGCCATCGTCTGCAACATCGGTCACTTCGACTCGGAAATCCAGATCGCCGCCCTGCGCAATTTCAAGTGGGACGAGATCAAGCCGCAGGTCCACCATGTCGAATTCCCGGATGGCAAGAAGATCATCGTGCTCTCCGAAGGCCGCCTCGTGAACCTGGGCAATGCCACCGGCCATCCGTCCTTCGTGATGTCGGCTTCGTTCACCAACCAGACCTTGGCGCAGATCGAGCTGTGGGTGAACGGCAAGACCTATGACAAGTCGGTCTATACCCTGCCGAAGCACCTCGATGAAAAGGTGGCCCTGCTGCACCTGGCCAAGCTGGGTGCGAAACTGACCGTGCTGAACCAGGAACAGGCCGACTATATCGGCGTGCCGGTCGATGGCCCGTTCAAGCCGGATCACTACCGTTACTAAGCCGGCATGGACCGGTGCAAAGGTGAACGCCTTTGCACCGGTGATTTGCTTGCGCTCTTCTGTGGCGAACGGCCACCAGGGGGCACACTGACCTCGATGGCTTAGCCTCAGTTCGCAGATAAAGAGGCCGGCCGCGCATCGGCGGGTGCCTGCGGGGCGGTGGCGGCGTCCGCGGCGCGTTTGTCAGCGCGGGCTTTTTCCAGCCGCTCTTTTGCCCTGGCGATCAGCGCCTTGTTTTCGGCCCGCTCGGCCTGCATCAGCTCGACCGACGCCTTCATCAGCCGGATGGGAATGAAGTGGTCGTCGTCCTCCGGCGCGAAGCCCCCCAGTTCCAGCGCTTTCAGGATATTGCGCTGCCGGTCGCCTTCCGCGCCCGGCGACCGGCCATAGCTCAGGAAGAAGGAACGCAGCTTTTCACGTGTTACCGGGTCGAGATCATCCCGATAGATCAGCACGTCTTCCGGCAGGGCCTCTGACGCCCAGATGACCTTCACCCTGGCAAAGCGCTCTGGGGCGTTTTTCCGCAGGGCCTGGAGGATATCGGTATCGACGGCCACGGCATTCAGCTTGCCGGATATCACGCCGTCGATGTTTTCATCCGCCGTGCCGGTCATCACAGCCTTGAAGCAGGTCTTCATATTGATCCGGTTCGGCTGGAAGAAATAGTAGAGCGGCGCCTGTCCCGAAGCGGCGGCCCGGCGTTCACCAAGGCCAAGGGTGAGCTTGCGATTGCATTTCAGCAGGTCTTCCGCCTTCAACTTCGAGGCGGCCGGCACAATGATCAGGCTCTGGTAGGCGGTGATCCCTTCCGCTCCGGCGAAAACAGCGCCATGGCCGCGCCCCAGCACCTCGGCGCCGCTCAGGTTGGTGAACCAGCCCGCCTGGGCCTTTTTCGTCTGGAACGTCAGCACCTGGGCGTCGTAATTGGCGGAAGGGACAATTTTCACCTTCAGACCGGTCTGTTTTTGAAGGTCCGCCACGACGGGCGCCCACAGGGCCTGGGTTCGCACGTCATCGCTGGAGAGGACGGAAAAGGCGATTTCGCGGCGGGCTTCGATGCCGTTTCCCAGACGCTCGCACGCGGACAGGCCAAGGCACGCCGTGATCAGCGCGCCCGCCAGGGCCTTATGTGATAAAGCGTACAAGGTCATGAACCGCCATCCCCCTCCCGTTTGAAACCTGACCGGCCCGAATTAGATCGCCCCCGGAATCATATGGGGCATCTTACCCTGCTGGCAACCGGTTTGATGGGCGTGCGGCCGGTCCGGTGCAAATTTTACATCCGGGTCGGGTTTATCCCTTTACATGCGCAACTATTCCACTATTTTATGCGCCACTTCCGGCGGACCCCGAGTTCAAATGGTCCTGCCTCATTTCCTTCGCAAAGATATTGTATCTTTGAGAGAATTGAGGCTCAGGCATCGCTGCTAACGCCGGTCTGGGTTTAACTTATCTAAGGGTATGCTGGTGGAAAACTACCAAACAGCCCTGGACCTGGTCCGCAAGCAGCCTCCGGAACGTCCCGTCGCCCTCGTGCGACGCGCGCCCGTCACAGTTGCCGCGCAATGGTTTCAGGCAAATTTCAAAGGCGATGTGTTCTACGCCGTAAAGGCCAATCCGTCCGTCTGGGTTCTGGAAACCCTGTGGGCCGCCGGTGTGCGTTCCTTCGATGTCGCCTCGATCCAGGAAGTCGAACTCGTCCGCTCCACCCTGCCGGCGGCGCGCCTGGCCTTCATGCACCCGGTCAAGAGCCGCGTGTCGATCGCCCGCGCCTATTTCGATTTCGGCGTCCGCACCTTTTCACTGGATACGCACGAAGAACTGGCCAAGATCCTGGAGGCCACGGGCAATGCCAAGGATCTGAACCTGGTTGTCCGCCTCGCCACCTCCGGCGAAGGCTCGAACCTGCCACTCACCAACAAGTTTGGCGCTCAGACGCACGAAGCGCCATCCCTGCTGCTGGCCACCCGCCAGGCGACGCAGGACATGATGGGCATCTCCTTCCACGTCGGCTCGCAATGTATGCGCCCTACCGCCTATGCCGCCGCCATGGCCGCCGCCTCGCGGTCGCTGGTCCGCGCGGGTGTGTTTGCTGATATCGTCGATGTCGGCGGTGGCTTCCCGTCAGTCTATCCCGGCATGATCCCGCCCGCGCTTTCGGAATATATGGACACCATCAACCGCGCCTTCAACGAGATGAAGGTGCATGAGGAAACCCAGCTCTGGGCCGAGCCCGGCCGCGCCCTCGTGGCGGAATCGACCTCGGTCCTGACCAAGGTGGAACTGCGCAAGGGCGACGCGCTCTATCTCAATGACGGCTCCTACGGCAATCTGTTCGACGCCACCCACGCCAAGTGGCCCTTCCCGGTACGCCTGCATCGGCCTGATGAGACGCATGATGACGAGCAGTTGAAGCCCTTCCGCTTTTACGGCCCGACCTGTGATTCCATCGATTCCATGCCGGGTCCGTTCTGGCTGCCGGCGGATGTCAATGAAGGCGACTATGTCGAGATCGGCATGTTGGGCGCCTACGGCGTCACCATGGGCACGCGTTTCAATGGCTATGGTGAGACGGAAACCGTCTTCCTCGATGACGCGCCGATGGCCTCGCTGTTCGGCCTGGGGCCGCGCAGCCTGACCAATCCGCGCGGCTTCATGGAATCCGACGACAACAAGGTCGTCCGCCTCAACCGCCCGAAAGGCGGCAAGCGCGGCAAGAAGCGCGTCAAGGCGAAGGCATAACTTATGGGGTTTGGGGTCCGTGACCCCAAGTCCTGTCCTGCCCATTAAAAAAGCCTCGCCTTTAGGGCGGGGCTTTTTTAATGGATAGAAGAAGATGTGGGGCCATAGGCCCCACGCCCCATAAGTCAGCCGGCGCCAGGCCCCTTGCGCCGCGTCTGCGAGGGCGACTCCCCGAACAACTGCGTATAATACTGCGCAAAGCGGCCAGCGTGCGGAAAACCGTGATCCGCCGCCACCTCGGCAATCGGCCGCGTATCATTCGGATCGCTCAGCGCCTCGCGCGCCATTTTCAGGCGCAGGGTGCGCAGGTAGGCGTGCGGCGTCACATCCATATGCTGGCGGAAGCTGGTTTCCAGCGTGCGGACGCTGATATTCGCCGCCCGCGCCACAGCCACCATGCTCGGATTGCTGCGCGCCTCGCGGTGCATGAAATCTCGCGCCAGTCGCAGATAGTTCGGCATCGGACCGCCCTTATTGGCCTGCATACGTTCGCTGTAGCGATGCGGAATGCTTTCAAGCAGCAGGTGACTGAAGGTTTCGACCAGGCGATGCTGCAACGACCCCGACAGGTCGCGGCTCTGGGCTGTGAAGGCATCCGAACACAGGGTCTCCACCAGCCGCGACAGAACCCGCGCCTTTGGCGTGGCCAGGTCGATCACCGGACCCAGGTGCAGATCACGCTCGACCGGCAACTGAAGGATATCGAACAGGAAACGCTGGACCCACGCATAGGACAGCTTGATGAGGTAGACCTCGCAGGTCTCGCCATCGGCGGCATGAGAAATGCGCGTCTCGGTCATCGGCTGATAGATGATGGCATGACCGGGCGCTATCTTCTGCACCGCCGCGTCCTTGTGTTGCAGCGATAAGGCGCCTTTGACCGGCATGACGATCACCACGTCATAGCTGGCCTCGCTCTGCAACTGGACAAAGCCGGAGCTTGAAATCAGCCGCGCCATGATGGCGTGGGCAGCCGCCCCGGTGTCATGCGGCTTGAGCACGCCCAGATACATCTGCCAGGTGAAATCGGGACCATCCAGATCGCGCGCGCAGCTCCAGTCGAAGAACTTGCAGATACTTTTCTGGAAGCTGTCGAAGTCACTGCCTTCGCATTGCCAGGTCTCAATGGAATCCAAAGGATTGCCCTGCATGCGGTTTCGTTCCAGCCCGTAATCTGTCATCTGGCACCTCGCCAGAAAGAATCGATATGGAAGTAAATCAAAAGAACCTCCCTTGAAAGGGAACGGCTATCCGATAATAAACCGGGAAGGCCGTATTCCGAAAAAAACGTCTAGTCTTCCGGAATAATCCACAGCACCATTAAGTACAATTCGATCTACGATCGTAATTTAAAGCAATTTTCCTAAATTATCCATAAAACGAATGCGTTTATCCAAATTTCGTCTGACATTTCTTATATATATTAAATTCACTCAAATAAAGACGATCACACTGTTTTAACGCCAACTTATACGCCCGGCTTGAGGCAAGATAATGACTTACCATTTCCTTATAAAGTAGGACCGCATTGCCCGACCGCGTCGATCACACCGACGCCACAAACATATGTCACAAGAATTGCAAAACAGCCGGCTATGGTCTATAGGCCGCCACTTCTGAATACCCTCCCCATCGCACCGTCTGGGGGATAGCGGGTAAATGACGGGCGTCCACCTTTATCCACCCCGCACCGGGGCGCTTCTCAAAGGAACGCAAACATGAGCGCAGATACCACTCCCCAATCCAACATGAAGGCATCGCTGCTGGCCGAAACGGTCGAGCACGTCGATATCACTTCGTATGACGCCCGTCCGATCATCGACTCGATGCGCAAGATGTCGTTCTCGTCGCGCGATACAGCCCGCGCCGCCGACATCTTCAACATGGCCCTGGCTGACAAGGGTTGCTCGACCTGGCTGATCCTGGCCGGCTCCACCTCGGCCGGCGGCTGTATGCACGTCTACCGTGACATGGTGAAGTTCGGCATGATCGACGCCGTGGTCGCCACCGGCGCCTCGATCGTCGACATGGATTTCTTTGAAGCGCTCGGCTTCAAGCACTATCAGGCCGCCGGTCCGGTGGACGACAATGTGCTGCGCGACAACTATATCGACCGCATCTACGACACCTATATCGACGAAGAAGAACTGCAGAACTGCGACCACACGATCCTGGAAATCTGCAACCAGTTGGAACCGCGCCCCTATTCGTCGCGCGAATTCATCTGGGAGATGGGCAAGTGGCTGGCCGCCGGCAATGCCAAGAAGGAAGGCTCGCTGATCCAGACCGCCTATGAGAATGGCGTGCCGATCTTCTGCCCGGCCTTCGTCGATTCCTCCGCCGGTTTCGGCCTGGTCAAGCACCAGAAGGAACGCATCGCCGCCAAGCAACCCTACCTGACCATCGATGCCGTGGCCGATTTCCGCGAGTTGACCGACATCAAGATCGCCGCCGGCACCACCGGCCTGTTCATGGTCGGCGGCGGCGTGCCGAAGAACTTCGCCCAGGACACCGTCGTTTGTGCCGAGATTTTGGGGGTCGAAGCCGACATGCACAAATATGCCGTGCAGATCACCGTGGCCGATGTTCGTGACGGCGCCTGCTCGTCCTCGACGCTGAAGGAAGCCGCCTCGTGGGGCAAGGTCTCGACCACCTATGAGCAGATGGTCTTCGCCGAAGCCACCACCGTTGTGCCGCTGATCGGTTCCGACGCCTATCACCGCGGCGCCTGGCAGGGCCGTGAAAAGCCGCGCTGGGCGAAACTGTTCGCTTAAGAGGCGATTCCGGCCTCACGCAATATTCTGTTCAAAAAAGCGTGAGACCGGGAGATTATCCAATAAAATGCGGAGATATTTTGTGCATCGCACTAGCATTTTCCGCATAAAGTATTAAGTAAGGGTTCGAAGCTATAACTCATAATATGAGCAGGCTTTACTGCCTGATAGCTATAAGTTCGTCACCGGGATCATCCCCCCCCTCGAAACCGGTGGCATGCGACGGAGACCATTGCCCCCCAATGGTCTCCGTTTTGCGTTTAGCGTATGCGGCAATGGTCGTGACCGTTGCGTCCCATCAGGGTCTCGCTAACGTTTTGCGTTTTTGGACCATTGCGCCCCATCAGGGTCTCTCTGACGTTTTGCGTTTATGGGTTATGGTCGATGGAGATCATTGAACTCAGGGTCTCACTCAATTTTTGCGTTTCGCCATCTAAAAGCGCCTCGCTACGGCTTGCGGCGATAGATTGTGAAATTGTCCCAGTCCCCCGATACGCGCGACACGGCCCGGTAATGTCGGGCCAGTTCGTCGGTAATCGCGGCCTCGCGCTCGGGCAACCGGCAGCCCATGAAAAAGCCCCTGTCTGAGACCACCAAGAAATCCGGCTGCGTGGAAAAAGCCACCGCCAGCGGATCCTTGTCGGGCGTCGGAAAGGTACACATCAGGTGCATGGCATTGAAATATTTTGCTTTCGGCAAGGCGCCCGCCATAAGATAGACGTAATGACCTCGACCGGTGACCAGCAGATTGTCGCCCGGCTTCAGGCCGTTTGCCTTCAGACTTTCGGCCGCGCGCACATTGCCACGATAATCCGGCGGGCCGAAGGGCCCAGGATTGAAAAGCGTGTAACCCTCGACAACGAAGGGCTGAATGACAGCGGCCAATAGATAGAGCCCTATCCCGATGACGCGCCACTGCGCCTTGAAGCCTATTCCGTGATACAATACGGCGCAGAACAGAATCAGGGTCGGCGGCACAAGTGTAAAGCCGTACCAGATGACCAGTGACTGATTGACCAATATGCCCGCCACAGCGGTCACATACCAGATTATGATCAAATGTATGAATGAGGAAGACAGAGCCGTTTTCAGTCGCGGCAAGCGCATTACCGCCAGCAAAGCCCCCACCGTGATGACCAGCATGGGCTTGTAAAAAGCGGGAAAATGCCAGAGCCGAAGCAGGAAGCCCAGGTGCAGGGTGTCAGGCTTTTCGGACATATCGACCTGGGACCGGTCAAGCGCCGTCAAAACGACGGTATCGAAAGCGTCTCTAAAGTGTCCGATTGCCGCAAAATAGAGGCCAAAGGCAATAGTTGGCACTGCCCCCATGACACAGAAAAGGGCAAGAGATTTAAAATCCCTTTGGCGCCATGAATGCCAGGCCACCCAGCCGAACAAGCCAAGGGCTGTAAAGGCCGCTGTCTGCTTGACCATAACGGCGCCCCCCATCATGAGAGCGGCCAGGGCCAGCGCAATGAGGTGCTTTCGGTAAACCTCCCCCTCGACCCTGCCAATCTGGGCAAAGGCTTCGATGGTGAAGGCCGCCTCAATCAGTTGCGTGGGCGAGGATACGCCCATCAGGAAAAGGGAATAGAGCGGGTAAAGGGCAGCCACAAGCAGGGCCAGCCGCCTTGAGCTGGCGTGGGCGACCAGCCTGAACAGCCCAAACGCCCCCCACAGCGTAGTGAGCATCTCAACCGCTTTGATGACGATCAGATGGGCACCAAACAAGACCTGAAAGCCCGCCAGTATTGCGAATATGCCAGGTGCCTTAATGTCATAACTGGCGATATAGGGCGGCTCTCCGTTGAGCCAGCGCGAGGCAACCACGCTGTAGAACGCCTCATCGTCGTGGATCACATGCAAAAAAGGCAGGCGCACGATCAGCGTCCAGAGCAGCAGGACAATAAAGACCCACAAATAAGGCCGGCCGGAAACCCTTTGTCGTGCAGTAACAAAAAGACTTTGGAGACTGGACATGACACCTGCGACGGAAAGAATTGACCGCCATATGCGCAGAAAAACGTAAAAATTTAGGGTCGATAGCAGGGCCCCTAAGCCGCAGATAATTAACCCGGCCTTAAAATGCGTTAACCATTTAAATACCTGATTCTGTGTAGGGTTCAGGCATGACCACACCCATCCGGCCCTCCCTTGCCCAAATGCTGAATCCGCAGCCACCCGCAGCCGCAAAACCGGCGCCGGCCGCAACCGGATTTGCCAACGCGCTCCAGGCGCAGAAAGCCTTTTTTCAGCAGGTTAGCGCGCCCAAAATCACGCCCGCCACCTATACGGCGGCCGATGTCGCCAAGGCCACCGGAAGTGCCTCCCCTGCGCCGGCGCAGCCGCCCGTCGCGCAGGACACCAGCCAGCCTCTGCGCCGGCCCGGCTCTTACCTCAACATCGTGGTTTAGCCAGTTTTAGCGTAGCGCATTTTTTTCAAAAGATTGAAAGCGCTTGCTTTCGCAAGGAAAATTGTGTTCTCTAAACGGAAATCCGCTTAAGCGGACGGGGATTTAGGGATGATGGACACCATATCAGGCAAGGTCAGGCTTGAAGATATCGCACGGATCGCCGGCGTATCGGTCGCCACGGTTTCGCGCGCCCTGAACGATTCCCCCGCCGTCAACCGCGTCACCAAACGGCGTGTCTGGAAGATCGCCCGCGACCACAATTACGTCCTGAACCAGGACATGCCGATGTCGATGTCCGGCTCGCAGGCCACCATCGCCATTGTCATCCCGCCGCCGCATGGCCGCGAAGGCCGGTTTTCCGATCCCTTCTATCAGGAACTGATTTCGGCGGTGGGCGAGGCCGCGCGCGATATGGGCTGCGACCTCCTGCTGTCACACCTGACGCCGAGAAGCCAGAACGACCTCGCCACCCTGATGGCCAATATCAAGGCCGACGGCGTCATCTTCCTTGGCCAGAGCTACCTGCACGACCGCTTCAATCACCTGGCCAACTCAACCAACAAGTTTATTGTCTGGGGTCAGGAAATCCCCGGCCAGAAATACTGCACGGTTGGTTCCAATAACCTTCAGGGCGGCACGCGCGCCACCTCCCACCTGGTACGCCTGGGGCGCAAACGTATCGCCTATTTCGGCGAGACGGAAGGCGTGGAGATGAAGCTGCGCTATCAGGGCTACCTCAATGTCCTGTCGGAGAATGACCTGGCGCCCGATCCGCGCCTGGTTGTTTCGACCCATTTCGAAATCGCCTCCGCCGAGGCCGCCGTCCTTAACCTGATCAACAAGGGGATCAAATTCGACGGCCTCTTCGCCTGCTCCGATATCATCGCCTTCGGCGCTATCCGCGGCCTGATGCGCGCCGGCCTGCGCGTACCGGAAGATGTCTCCGTGGTGGGGTATGACAATATCACCCTGGCCAGCCTCACCCATCCGTCTCTGACCACCATATCCCAGGATCTGGCGCGCGCCGGCAAGCTGATGGTCTCCAAGCTGATCGGCTCCATTTCCAATGATGAGAGCCATTCGGAAATCGTCTCCACGGAGCTGGTTGTCCGCGAATCCTGCGGCGGCTGACATCTCACATTCGTTCCGTCAGCGGTAAACGCTGTCATGACCCGTAGGATGTTAGCGCTATCTTTTGCATATTTTTGCAATTTTTTGCGATTTTCGTCAAAAACAAATCGACAGACTTCCGCCCGCATATAGCGTAATAATCGGGATATTATACGATATTTTCGCCTAAATATGCCCCAAATTTCTCAATTTCGTATCTTGAAAGCCACATGATTACGAAATGTACAGGTTTCCGTCTGCAAAATTTTGCAAGGCATTGCAAAAAGAACCGCGTTGTATAGATACTCACGTTCAACAGGCGCCGTCAGAGTGCCGTGAGGGTTGAGATGTCTAAAGGCGAATGTCCTGCATTGAGAACAGGGCAAGCGTTGAAGATCGAAACGCAACACCAGGAGGAAACCTTATGCGTAATTCCAAGGGTCAAAATGCAGCGCTGCGTACGCGCCTGCTGACCTGTGGCGCCACCGCGGCCATTGCAACGGCCTGCGCTTTCGCCGTCCCCGTTATGGCCCAGGATACGGCCGCCGCCCCCGCACCTGCTGAAGATACCACCACGATCGTGGTCACCGGTATCCGCCGCGGCATCCAGGACGCCATCTCGGCCAAGAAGAAGTCATCCCAAATCGTTGAAGCCGTTTCGGCCGAAGACATCGGCAAGCTGCCGGACGCCTCGATCGCTGAATCGATCGCCCGCCTGCCGGGCATCGCCGCCCAGCGCACCAATGGCCGCGCCCAGACGCTCAGCATCCGCGGCCTTGGCCCGGACTTCACCCTGACCACGTTGAATGGCCGCGAGCAGGTGTCTACCAACGACAACCGCTCGGTCGAATTCGACCAGTATCCGTCCGAACTGATCAGCCAGGTCGTGGTCTACAAGACACCGAACGCCGGCATGGTGGCGCAAGGGTTGTCCGGCACCGCCGACCTGCAGACCGTGCGCCCGCTGGCCTATGGCAAGAAAGCCTTCGCCGTCAACCTGCGCGGTGAAATGAACTCGGAAGATGCGGCCATCGGCGGCATGAAGAATACCGGCAACCGCTTCTCGGCGATGTATATCGACCAGTTCGCCAACAAGACCATCGGCCTGGCGCTCGGCTATGCACACACCGACTCGCCTTACCAGACCCAGAAGAAGGAATCCTGGGGCTTCCCGTCCTGCTCGGCCTGTCTGCCGGCGGATCAGTCGCTGTTGATTACCGGCGGTGAAAAGGATGCCGTCGATTCGTCGAACCTGAAGCGTGACGGCTATATGGGCGTCCTGGAATTCAAGCCGAATGACCAGTTGCACGTTACCCTCGATGCCTATCACTCGGATTTCAACGAGTTGCAGCGTATCGCCCGCCTCGAATATCCGCTGGCCTGGGGCGCCAACCAGCTTCAGCCCGGCTACACGACCAATGACGAGTTCGTCACTCATGGCGTCTTCACCGGCGTCAAGACCGTGGTTGAAAACTACATCAACCAGCGCAAGTCCAAGCTCGATTCGTTCGGTGCCAATGTCAATTACGACCTGAACGATCACTGGTCGCTGATGGCCGATCTCAGCACCTCCAAGGTGGTGCGTGACGACGCCCTGATCGAATCCACCGCCGGCACCGGCCCCAGCGGTTCGGGCGCGACCGACACCATCACTTTCGACCAGGGCGCCTATGGCCTGACCACTATCTCTGGCGTGGTCGACTACAGCGATTTCGACACGGTCTTCCTGACGGATCCCGGTGGCTGGGGCGGTCCGCTGGCCAACCGCGCCGGCTATGTCAAGACGCCGCACATCACCGACGAAATCAAGGCGGCCAAGGTCGCGGCGTCGCGCAAATTCGACAACGGCTTCCTGAGCGGCGTCACCTTCGGTTTCAACCACACCGAACACACCAAGGCCAAGGTCGGGGTTGAAGGCTATATCGGCATCAAGGGCGCCGCCTACGCCGTGGTTCCGGAAGCCTACCGCACCGGCACCACCGATGCGAACTTCCTCGGCAACAACAGCGGCATGATCTCCTATGATGCCCTTGGCCTCTACGAATCCGGCTTCTTCGCCTTCAAGGAAGACACCACCACGGCCTCGCTGCAGAAGACCTGGTCGGTGACGGAAAAGATCGACTACGCCTATATTCGTGCCGATATCGACACCACCCTGTTCAATATCCCGGTGACCGGCAATATCGGCGTCATGTCTGAACACGCCGACCAGAAGGCCGTGTCGCTCTATACCACCGGCGGCGGCGATTCCGCGCCCGTCACCGGCGGTACGAACTATACCGACCTCCTGCCGTCGCTCTCGCTGAACTTCGCCGTGGCGGACGACACCACCCTGCGCTTCGGCGCCGGCACCACCATTGCCCGTCCGCGCATGGACGACATGGCGGCGGGCACCGGCTTCAGCGTGGTGACCGACGGCAATACCTCGGGCAGCACGATCAACGGCCAGCCTGTTTACTGGACCGGCGGCGGCGGCAACCCGAACATCAAGCCGTGGAAGTCGAACAACTACGACCTGTCGCTGGAAAAATATTTCGGCCGCAAGGGTTATGTGTCGGCAGCAGTCTTCTACAAAGACCTGACCACCTTCATTTTCAACCAGTCGATCATCCACGACTATACCGGCGTACCACTGCCGAGCTACTGTACGGTGACCAGCGGCACAACAACGACCTTCGTGTGTAACAATGCCGACGCAAACCGCATCGGCCTGACGACGGCCCAGGCCAACGGCCAGGGTGGTTACATCAAGGGCCTGGAATTGTCGGCCTCCGTCCCCGGCGAACTGCTGTGGGCGCCGCTCGATGGCTTCGGCGTGATCGTATCGGGTTCGTTCAACGATTCGAGCATCAACCCGACCGGCCATGCCAATATGGATGTGCCGGGCCTTTCCAAGCGCGTGATCAATGCCACGCTCTACTATGAAAAGTACGGCTTCTCCGCCCGTATCAGCGGCCGCAACCGTGCCGACTTCCTGGGCGAGGTGCCGAACTACACCAACACCCTGGAAAACCAGTGGGTGCATGGCGAAACGGTGTATGATGCCCAGCTCGGCTATGCCTTCGAGAATGGTCCGCTCAAGGGCTTCTCGCTGTCGCTCTCGGCGCAGAACATCACCAACGAACCCTTCACCCTCTATCAGGGCAAGGGCCAGCGCGACCATACCATCCGCGAGGAAAAATATGGCAGCACCTACCTCTTCGGTGTCAACTACCGCTACTAAAACCTGACCCATGTCAGAACGCATCCGCCGGTCTTCGGATCGGCGGATGTTTTTGTTTGGGAAGTGTGTAATCTACGAAAAAAACGGGGATATCCATGCCAGCAGAACCCATCCGAAAACTCGTCATTCTGGGCGGCGGCACGGCCGGCTGGATGGCGGCGGCCATGGCCTCACGGACCTGGGGCAAGCGCCTCAACATCACCCTGGTCGAATCCGAGGCCATAGGCACGGTCGGGGTCGGGGAAGCGACCATCCCGCCCCTGATCAAGCTGCTGCGGTTCTTAGGACTCGATGAAGACGTGACCCTGCGAAATATCCAGGGCACGTTCAAGTTCGGCATCGAATTCGACGGCTGGCGGCGCAAGGGCGAAAGCTACATGCATTCCTTCGGTACGCCGGGCGCCCCCATCGGCATCGTCCCCTTTTATCAGTACTGGCTGCGCCGTCATCTAGCCGGCGAGGACTGCGGGTCTCTGTGGGATTACAGCCTGAATACGCAGGTTTCCTATGCCGGGAAAATGTCGCGCGAGCCACGGATCGAAGGCAATCTGCCGGGGCCGGAACGCGCCTTCCATTTCGATGCCGGCCTGCTGGCGCAGTTCATGCGCCGCGGTTGCGAGGCATCGGGCGTGGTGCGGCACGAGGGCAAGGTCTCCGGCGTCAACCTGCGGCCGGAAGACGGCTTTATCGAGAGCCTGACCCTGGACAGCGGCGAAGTCATTGCCGGCGATATGTTCATTGACTGCTCCGGCTTTGTCGGCGTCCTGATCGAGGGCGCGCTGAAGGCCGGTTATGAGGACTGGACGCACTGGCTGCCCTGCGACCGCGCGGTGGCCGTGCCCTGCACTTTGCCAGCGGATAAATCTGTCGGAATCCTGCCCTATACGCGCTCCACGGCCCATGTGGCGGGCTGGCAATGGCGCATTCCGTTGCAGCACCGCACCGGCAATGGTCATGTCTTCTGCTCTGGCGCCATGACTAATGACGAAGCCACGCGCATCCTGCTGGAAAACCTCGATGGCGAACCGCTGGCCGACCCGCGCGTCATCGGTTTCCGCACCGGACGGCGCAAGGCGACCTGGGTCAAGAATTGTGTCGCGCTGGGCCTGGCTTCCGGCTTCATGGAGCCGCTGGAATCGACCTCCATCCATCTGGTCCAGTCGGTCATGACGCGCTTTCTCGACTTCTTCCCGGACAAGGACTTCAATCCGGTCGAGATCGAGGAGTTCAATCGCCGTTGCCGTCGGGAATACGAATATATCCGCGACTTCCTGGTGCTGCACTACCACGCCAACGAACGCGACGAACCCTTCTGGCGCGACTGCCGCACCATGGCCATACCGGACTCGCTGGCGCACAAGATGGACTATTTCCGGCAACACGGGCGGCTGCTGGTCGAGGAGGGCGATCTGTTCCGTGAGGATAGCTGGGTGCAGGTGCTGATCGGCCAGGGCATCATGCCGAAGGCGGCCTCGCCGCTGACAGAAACCGTGGGGCAGGAGGCGCTAGCCAGTTTCATGAGCGGCATGAAGATGGCCATGGACAAGGCCGTGACGGCCATGCCGTCGCACGATGCGTTTATCGCGCGCCACTGCGCAGCCACTACCGTTTAAAGATTGGCCTTAAGCCAATCGGCCGCATCGGCGCGCAGCGGCGCCTTTTTACGGAAGGGCACGGAGAAGACCGCCGCTGTATCCGGATGGGTCAGGTTGTCGTAGAGCCTGAGCGTCACGTCGGTGCCGGCCGTCTTCAGTCGGGTATCGAGATTGACCGCATTGTGGACGCCGACCACCGTGTCGGCGCGGCTCTGCATCAGCAGGAAGCGCGTATCCAGCTTGCGCGCATAAGTCACAGGTTGCGTCTCCTCCGGTCTCGGCCACTGGCCGAAGGCCTCTTTTGAGGCCGGCACATCGAACGGATAGAAATCGTAGGGCCCGGCAATCCCGACGCACGCTTTCACAGGTGACGGTTCGCCCAGGTAACGCGGATCGAGCACCATCATGGCCGCTTCATAGCCACCAGCGGAATGGCCGATCACGGCCAGACGCCGGATATTACCGCCATAGGCGCCGGCGTGAGCTATGACATGCTTCATGGCCAGGGCATTGTCTTCGAGGAAGACCGGGTAAAGCACCTGCGGCACCAGACGGTAATCCGGGATGACCACCAGATAGCCCAGGGCTGCCAGGGAATGCCCCATCCACACATAGTCGGCTTTCGAGCCTGAATTCCAGCCGCCGCCATAGAAGAAGACCAGCACCGGCAGATCATGACCGCTGCCTTTCGGCGCATAGATATCCAGCTTTTGCCGTGGATCGTCGCCAAACGGCACATCGCGCGCCACACGCGTGGCCTCGTCCTTCGGCGTGAAGGTGTTGAACAGGGACAGGGTGTTGCAGGCGGCCAGAAGCGGCGCGAGGCCCAGCACGGCGAGCAGGGAACGTCTGGCCATGCGCTCAGGCATTTAAACTGACGCTGGATTTTTCGGTCGGCGGCTTCGGCCGCAGGCGCATACCCTTGAGGAACAGCAACAACGCCTCCCAGTGAATGCCCCAGACAACACCGAGCGTCATCAGCGGCATGGTAAAAAAGAGATACAGCAGGGTTTGGTCACGCAGTGGTTTTCGCAAGGCTGTAAAACCGGCGAACAGAACTTGCTGATCGCCTTTTTTCAGGTCAATTTTCAATGCGAAGGTCTCGGCCGGTTCGATCAGGTCGAAGCTGTAGGCCATGTCCATATCCATGAAGGGCGAGACATGCAGTCGCTTTTCACTGGCCTGGCGGATGCGCTTACCCGCCTGCCGGACCGGCAGGACATAGGAATGGCGGTCGCCAAAGGTGTTATTGACCTCATAAACCACCGCCTTCATGACACCATCGCCTGATTGCAGGAAATAGAGGCTGATCGGATTGAAGACAAAACCGAGCACGCGCGGCATGGCCATCAGGAACAACCGGTCACCGCGAGCATATAGTCCGTGTCCGGATAATAACTTCGCCACCCGATCACGCAGCGGCGCTGTCCGGGCCTGCGCCTTGTCCGGCCCATGGTTGCGGTCATGAAAGCTGAACAGGTTGAAGCGATTATGGGAGAAGAAACGCGTCTCTTTGGGCTCATCGAGATCGATCAGCATCTGGAAAATGCGGTAGCTCAGGCGGTGGGCCTTCGGCACAAACCGCTGATGGATGACCTCACCTGTGTAAATCCCACTTTTCACTATTCTGCCGCCTCACGCACCGGTTCTTCCCACGGATTGTAGGCAATGCGGCTCTGGCGCCAGTCGAAATCCCACGGCCGGCGTTTACCCGTGATCGCCTCGGCAACGGCCAGGCCCGATTGCAGGCCGTCCTCATGGAAGCCGGAGCCGAAATAGGCGCCGCAGAACCAGCTATGGTTATGGCCCTGCAAATCCCCCAGCCGACTTTGTGCCGCTATTGCGCGGGCATTGAACAGCGGATGCTCGAACACGATGCGCTTGATGACTTTCGCCGGGTCTACCGCGTGTGTCGGGTTGAGGGTAACGAAATAGTTTCGGTCGGTTTTCAGCACCTGCAACAGGTTCATCCAGTAGGTGACGCAAAGCTGCTGCTCATTGGACGCCGAACGTTCGCCCATATAGTTCCAGCTCGACCAGGCCGCCCGGCGCCGTGGCATGAAGGCGGCATCGGTGTGCAGCACTACCTCGTTGGGGGTATAGGTAAAGGCGCCGAGGGTTTCGCTCTCATCTGCCGTGGCATCGGCCAGCATTTTCAGCGTGACATCGGCATGGGTGGCGAAAACCACCTGGTCGAACAGATGACTGACGCCATTCTGATCGTGAAGCACCACGCCTTTCGGGCCGCGCGTCACGCGCCTGATGGCCGTCTGGGTGCGGATACGATCAGCAAACGGCGCGACCAGTTTTGTCACATAGGCTTGCGCACCGCCGATGACGCTGCGCCACAGGATGCGATCCATGATCTGCAACAGGCCGTGGTTCTCGAAAAAGGCGATAAAGGCGCGGAACGGGTAGTCCATGATCTGACTGGCCGAGGTCGACCAGATGGCGGCGGCCTGCGGCAACAGGTGATCGTCGATAAAGGCGCGGCCGTAATTGCGGTCCTTTAGGTAATCGCCCAGCCGGTAGTTCTCGCGGGCGCGGGCCGCATGGTCTTTCGGCGCCTCACGGTAGAAGCGCATAATGTCGAGCAGCAGGGAGAGGAAGCGTGGACGGAACAGGTTGCGCGTCTGGGCGAACAGCCCTTTCAGGCCCAGGCTCGAATATTCCAGCCGGCCCTTGTCGATCGAGACGCCGAACGACATGTCGGAAAGCTGGTGCGGCACATCCAGATGTTTGAACAATTGCACGAGATTAGGATAGCAGGGCTCATTGAAAACGATAAACCCCATATCCACCCACAGCGGATTATCCGCCGTGCCGACATTGACGGAATGGCTGTGGCCACCGACCTCGGCCTCGCTTTCAAAAACGGTGATATCGCAGGTGTCATTCAGCATCCAGGCCGCTGACAGGCCGGCAATACCGGTGCCGATAATGGCGATTTTGGACTTCGCGGGGGTAACCATTGAACTGCCGTTGTGCTTGCTTTTGATATGCAGGGTTTACGCCCGCCCCGGCCGCATGGATCACCGGGGTGTGATCCAGTCCCTGTGACGCGCCGTAGAAGCAGCAGATACGCGAAAACAACCCGCCTGATAGCTGAATTCCTGAAACGGACAAAATGCACTTTGACCGCGCCCTCACAATCGGCTCTTCTGTCCGCATGATATCGCCGGACTCGAAAAACTGCGCCGAAACGCCCGAAGCGCTCATCACGCGCATTGCCGGCACAAGGGACCGCGCCGCCTATGCCACCCTGTTCACCCGTTTCGCGCCCCGGATCAAGGCCTTTGTCATGGGCCAGGGGATGACGGCGCAGGAGGCCGAAGACCTGGCGCAGGAAGCTCTGCTCAATGTCTGGCGCAAGGCGCACATGTTCGACGCCTCCAAAGCCTCGGCGGTGACATGGATCTATTCCATTGCCCGCAACCTGCGAATCGATGCCGCGCGCAAGGCCAAACGGGTCAGGGAACTGCCCGAAGACCTGTGGCAAGGCGATGGCGACAAGGCGGCCGACGAGCAGATTGTCGACACGCAATCGGCGCAGATTATTAAGAAGATGCTGGATGCCCTGCCGCCCGAACAGAAGGATATCCTGCGCTTGTCCTTCTATGAAGACCTGTCGCAAAGCGATATCGCCAAGACCCTGTCCATTCCGCTGGGAACCGTTAAATCCCGCCTGCGCCTGGCCATGACGCGCCTGCGCACCGCCATGGACGGCAAGAGTACCGGAGTAAAATCATGAGTGCCATTCACCATCCGGGTGAAGACCTTTTGTGGGACTATTTCCGCGGCGCGCTGGCGCCCGGCCTGCGCCTGAGCGTCAGCACACACCTCGACCTTTGCCCGCAGTGCCGGGATGACCTGCGGGTCTTCACAGCGATCGGCGGCGCCCTGCTGGAAACGACGGAAGGCGTGGCGATGTCGGATAATGCGCTGGACCTGGCCCTGGCCCGGATTGAAAGACCGGTCGACCTTCCGGAAGTGAGCGATGCGCCCGCCCCGGCCAGGCGGCCGGCGTTTCTCGAAGGCTTCGAGTTGCCGCCCTCGCTGCAAAGCGCCGAAATCCGTGGCCGTTATTTTGTGGCGCCCGGTGTCTGGATGGCGCCCATCGCCTTGCCGGGTGAGCCCAGAGCGGCGAAGACCTATCTGATGTGCGTAAAAGCCGGCATGGAAATGCCCGAGCATACCCATCGCGGACGGGAAATTACCGTCATGCTCCAGGGGCAATACCGGGACCACAAGGGGCTTTACCAGCGCGGCGATTTCACCCAGTGCGACGAGGCTGATGACCGCCATATGCCAGTCATGATGGGTGATGTCGATTGCCTGTGCCTGGTGGCGCAGGAAGCCGCGATCATCCCCAAGACCTGGCTGGGCTGGCTGCTGAAGCCCATTGCGAGGATCTAGGCCATGATCCGAGCTTTTATGGTCACGCTCTTACTCGTGCTGGTCATCATGCTGGCCCTGGATTTTGCCTGGCTCAGCCTGACGGCCGAATCCCTTTACCGCCCCAACATGGCCGGCCTGATGCGTGCAAAGCCCGATCTTGTTCCGGCGGCGGCCTTTTACGGGCTTTACGGCGTTAGCCTGACCTGGCTGGTCCTGTTTCCGGTGCTTTTCGGTGGCCGCGGCCGCCCCTCTCTCATCGATCTGTCGATAAAGTCCGCCCTGTTCGGCCTGGCAGCTTACGGCACCTATGACCTGACGGCCCTGGCGGTGATCCGGGACTGGCCGCTGCGCCTGAGCCTGATCGATATGGCCTGGGGTATGGTTATCACCCTGACCACGGCGCTGCTGACAGCGGGCGTGCTTAAGCTCCTGAAGCTCAGACTTTAGGCCGGCCTTTCGCCACCGCCACCTTCGAGCGCGGCGGACGGCCCAGCACATCCGATATCTGCCAGGCCGCCGGTACGATGGCATCGAGATCAACACCGGTCTCAATGCCCAGTCCATTCAGCATATAGAGCACATCCTCGGTCGCCACATTGCCTGATGCGCCCGGCGCATAGGGGCAGCCGCCCAGACCGCCCACCGAGGAATCGATGGTGGCAATACCGTAATCCAGGCTGGTCAGGATATTGGCCAGGGCCTGGCCGTAGGTATCATGGAAATGCACGGCCAGTTTGTCCGCCGGTATGACCTTCAGCACCGTATCGAGCAGGCGCGCCACATCTCCAGGCGTCCCGACACCGATCGTATCACCCAGCGAAATTTCATAGCAGCCCATGTCGAGCATCCGTTCCGCCACCCGCACCACGGCTTCGGGCTGGACCGGCCCTTCATAGGGACAGGCGATGACAGTCGAGACATAGCCGCGCACCCGAATATGGTCGCGCGCTGCCGACTCCATCACGAAGCCAAAGCGTTCCAGGCTTTCCTCTATCGAACAGTTGATATTCTTCTGACTGAAGGCTTCCGACGCGGCGCCAAAAATAGCCACGACCTGAGCGTTAGCATCCCGCGCGGCTTCATAGCCTTTCAGATTGGGCGTCAGGACCGGATAGGTCACGCCTGGCGCGCGGGTGATACCGGCCATGACCTCGGCCGCATCGGCCATCTGCGGCACCCATTTCGACGAAACGAAACTGGTGGCCTCGATATGTGTCAATCCGGAGGCGGACAATTGATCGATCAGCGCAATCTTGTCGACGGTCGAAACACCCTCCGCTTCCGCCTGCAAGCCATCGCGCGGGCCGACCTCATAAAGGGTGACGTGCCTGGGGCGTGTCATAGCTTAAGTGCCTCCTCTGTCGCGGACTTAGCCGCAATACCTCCCCCGCACGCCACGCTACTGGGAAGGAGGTAAACGATCCTCCCCTGCGAAGCGGGGGAGGTGTCAGCGCGAAGCCCTTCAGGGCTGGTGTCGCTGACGGAGGGGGCTTTCATATCCACCATCACTTGGTTTCCTCAAACAATTCGCGCCCGATCAGCATCCGCCGGATTTCTGAAGTACCGGCGCCGATCTCATAGAGCTTGGCGTCGCGCCACAGCCGCCCGACCGGAAAATCATTGGTGTAGCCGTTGCCGCCCAGGCACTGGATGGCTTCACCGGCCATCCAGGTCGCCTTTTCGGCGGCATAGAGGATGCAACCGGCGGCGTCCTTGCGCGTCGTCTCGCCGCGATCGCAGGCCGCGGCGACGGCATAAACGTAGGCGCGGCAGGCGGCCCAGGTTGAATACATGTCGGCCAGCTTGCCCTGCATCAACTGGAAGGTGCCGATGGGACTACCGAACTGTTCGCGCTCATGAATATAGGGAATGACCACATCGAGACAGGCCCGCATGATGCCGAGCGGTCCGCCGGACAGCACCACGCGCTCGTAATCGAGGCCCGACATCAGCACGCCTGCGCCACGCCCTTCCGTACCCAGCACATTCTCGGCCGGCACCTCGCAGTCGGCGAAGACCAGTTCGCCGGTATGCGAGCCGCGCATCCCCAACTTGTCGAGCTTCTGCGCCACCGAGAAGCCGGCAAAACCCTTTTCGATCAGGAAAGCGGTCATGCCTTTCGAGCCGGCGGCAGGGTCGGTCTTGGCATAGACGACCAGAATGTCCGCGTCCGGACCATTGGTGATCCACATCTTGCTGCCATTTAGGATATAGCGGTCGCCGCGCTTGTCGGCGCGCAGTTTCATCGACACCACATCCGAGCCCGCGCCGGTTTCCGACATGGCCAGCGCCCCGACATGTTCGCCGGAGATCAGTTTCGGCAGGTATTTCGCCTTCTGCGTCTCCGTACCGTTCCGGGTGATCTGGTTGACGCACAGGTTGGAATGCGCGCCATAGGAAAGCCCGATCGAGGCCGAGGCGCGGGAGATTTCTTCCATGGCGATGGTGTGGGCGAGATAGCCCATGTTCGCGCCGCCATAGGCTTCCGGTGCCGTCAGGCCGAGCACGCCCATCTCGCCTATCTTGCGCCACAGGGGCATGGGAAACTGGTCGTCACGGTCTGCGGCCTCGGCCAGCGGCGCGATCTCGATTTCGGCGAACTTGCGCACGCCTTCGCGCAAGGAGTCTATGTCCTCGCCATGGCCGAATTGCAGATGCGGAAAATCGATCATTATTCCTCCTTATACCTCCCCAACTTGTTGGGGAGGGGGACCATCCGGCGCAGCCTTTAGGCGGAGACGGATGGTGGTGGGGTTTCTTACCTGAAGGAAGGGAATCCACAGATTACACAGATTAACACAGATTTTTCAGAGCCTTATTGTCTTCCCATTCGCCAGTTCACTTGCTCTCTTGAGCGCGGTAGCGCTCTCCTTAATCTGTGTTAATCTGTGTAATCTGTGGATTCCCTTCCCTTACTCTATCTCTACCAGCAGAGCCTTGTCGGCCACCTGATCACCAGCCGCCGCATGGACCGCCCGGACCACGCCCGCCATCGGCGCCTTCATGGTGTGTTCAATCTTCATGGCGCCCATGATCAGCAGCTTCTGGCCCTTCTCCACCGCCTCACCCACGGACACGAACACATCGATCAGCTTGCCCGGCATGGGCGCCTTGATGTCGCCGGAAACCACGGCTGCCTCACCGGCTTCCGACTTCAGGTTCAGCGGCACCTGCGGCGGCAGATTGAGCCGCCAGCCGGTGATGTCGTTCCATGGCGAGGTCGGATCGGCCGCCGAGGGCATTATCTCGCTGTCGGGCCAGGGCAGGAGCAGGCGATCCTGATGGCGGGCGATAAAGCCGGTATCGATCTCCGCCGCCGCAAACGCCGCGTCGGAAACCACCCGGCGCAGGAAGCTCAGGTTTGTCGCCAGGCCGCGCAGTTTCGTCTCGATCAGGGCTTCGCGCATCCGGTCCAGGGCCTGTTTTCGGTCCTTGCCGTGAACCACGATCTTGGCGATCATCGGATCATAAAACGGGCTGACAGTATCGCCAGCCTCGACGGCCGATTCAATGCGCGCCGCCGCCGGAAAATCGAGCCGTTCGAGCGTGCCGATGGCGGGCAGGAAATCGTTCTGCGGATCTTCGGCATAGAGCCGCGCCTCGATGGCATGGCCGGTGATGGCCAGTTCAGCTTGCGTCCTCGGCAGGAGCTCGCCCGCCGCCACGCGCAACTGCCATTCGACCAGATCAAGCCCGGTGATTTCCTCGGTCACCGGATGCTCGACCTGAAGTCGCGTGTTCATCTCCATGAAATAGAAGGGCGCACCTTCAATGCCTTTCGAGACATCGACGATGAACTCCACCGTCCCGGCCCCTCTATATTTGATGGCCTGTGCCGCCTTTACCGCCGCCTCCCCCATGGCGCGGCGCATGGCTTCCGGCAGGCCCGGCGCCGGGGCTTCCTCGATGACCTTCTGGTGGCGGCGTTGCAGCGAACAGTCGCGCTCGAACAGATGGACGACGCTCCCATGTTCGTCTGCAAACAGCTGAATCTCGATATGGCGCGGCACCTCGATATATTTCTCGATCAGCACCTTGGGATCGGAAAAGGCATTCAGCCCCTCGCGTTGCGCCGATATCAGGGCATCGGCGAAATCCTCGGCCCGATCGACCCGCCGCATCCCCTTGCCGCCGCCACCGGCCACCGCCTTGATCAACACGGGATAGCCGATGCGCGCGGCCTCCGCTGCCAGATGCTCCGCGTTCTGATCATCGCCATGATAGCCGGGCGTTACCGGCACGCCGGCGACGGTCATCAGGGCCTTGGCAGCGCCTTTCAGGGCCATGGCGCGGATGGCATCCGGCCGCGGACCGATAAAGACCAGCCCGGCATCCTCGCAGGCTTCCGCGAATTCGGCGTTTTCCGACAGGAAGCCGTAACCGGGGTGGATGGCTTCGGCGCCGGTTTCCAGCGCCGCGGCGATGATCCGGTCGCCACGCAGATAGCTGTCACTGGCCGCCGCCGGCCCGATCAATACGGCGCGATCTGCCTCGCGCACAAATGCCGCACGGGCATCGGCATCGGAATAGACCGCGACGGTCTCTACATTCATCCGTTTACAGCTACGGATAATACGTCGGGCGATTTCCCCGCGATTGGCGATCAGAATGCGTTTGAACATCAGGTCGTCCAGTGGGGTTTGCGTTTGCCGAGGAAAGCGGCAATGCCTTCGCGGCCTTCATCCGAGGCCCGGCGCGTGGCGATGCGGTGAGCGGTCAGTTCTCCCTTGTCGTCCATCTTCGTGATATCGGCGATCAGATCCTTGGCATCGGCAATGGCTTCCGGACCGCCGGCCAGCAAGGCTTCGACCACCTTGGCGCCCTCGGCTTCCAGGGCAGGGCTCACCTCGTGGATCAGACCGATACGCAGGGCCTCGGCAGCGGTGAAGCGCTCGCCTGTCAGCATGTAGCGCCGTGCCGCCGACTGTCCCACCTTGGCAATGACGAAGGGCGAGATCACCGCCGGGATAAGGCCCAGCCGTACCTCGGTCATGCCGAAACTGACCTCCGGCTGAGCGATCACGACATCACAACAGGCGACCAGCCCGACGCCGCCGCCGAGTGTCGCGCCGTGGACCAGTCCGACCACCGGCTTCGGGCAGGTATTGAGGGTGTCGAACATCTTCGCCAGGGCCAGGGCGTCCTCGCGGTTGGCATATTCGTCCTGTTCGGCGGCACGCTTCATCCAGTTGAGATCGGCGCCGGCGCTGAAACTGGCGCCATTGCCGGCCAGGACGATGACGCGAACACCATCCTGCTTGCCCAGATCGGCGAAAGCGTCGGTCAGTTCGCCGATCATGCCTTCATTGAAGGCATTATGAACGGCGGGGCGGTTGAGGGTGACGCGGACTACGCCGCGTTCGTCGGCCTCTACGGTGATATCCTGCATGGTGGGCTCCTTTGTCATTCGGCGGTTACATCCTGAAGACACCAAACCTGGTGGGGGCAATCGGAGCATTCAATGCGGCGGATAGTCCCAGGCCCAGTACGCGGCGGGTATCCGCGGGGTCGATGACGCCGTCGTCCCACAGCCGGGCGGAAGCGTAATAGGGATGCCCCTGCGCCTCGTAGGTTTCGCGGATCGGCGCCTTGAAGGCGGCCTCGTCCTCGGCGCTCCATTCGCCGCCCTTCGCCTCGATGCCGTCGCGCTTGACTGTGGCCAGCACATTGGACGCCTGTTCGCCACCCATGACCGAAATCCGCGCATTGGGCCACATCCACAGGAACCGCGGATCGTAGGCGCGGCCGCACATACCGTAGTTTCCGGCGCCATAAGATCCGCCGATGATGACGGTCAGTTTCGGCACATTGGCGCAGGCCACCGCCGTGACCATCTTGGCGCCATGGCGGGCAATGCCTTCGTTCTCATATTGGCGGCCGACCATGAAGCCGGTGATATTTTGCAGGAAAATTAGCGGGATACCGCGCTGGCAGCACAGTTCTATGAAATGCGCGCCTTTCAGCGCGCTTTCGGAAAACAGCACGCCGTTATTGGCGATGATGCCGACCGGATAGCCGTAGAGATGAGCGAAACCACAGACGAGCGTCTCGCCATACAGCTTCTTGAACTCATCGAATTCGGAGCCATCCACCAGGCGGGCAATGATTTCGCGCACATCGAAGGGCTGGCGTGTATCGGCCGGAATGATGCCGTAGATTTCCTCGGCCTCGTGAAGCGGTTCAACCACCGGCCGTGTCGCCAGCGATACCTGTTTCGGGCGATTGAGATGGCCGACAATGCGGCGGGCAATGCGCAGGGCATCGGCATCATCGGCCGCCAGGTGATCGACCACACCGGAGACGCGGGCATGGACATCGCCGCCGCCGAGGTCTTCGGCGCTCACCACTTCCCCGGTGGCCGCCTTTACCAGCGGCGGTCCGGCGAGGAAGATGGTGCCCTGATTCCGGACGATGATGGATTCATCCGACATGGCCGGCACATAGGCCCCGCCGGCAGTGCAGGAGCCCATGACCACGGCGATCTGCGGGATATCGCTGGCCGACATTTGCGCCTGATTGAAGAAGATGCGGCCGAAATCGTCCTTGTCCGGAAAGACCTCGTCCTGGTTGGGCAGGTTGGCGCCGCCGGAATCAACCAGATAGACGCAGGGCAGGTTGTTGGTCTGCGCGATCTCCTGCGCCCGCAGGTGCTTTTTGACCGTCAGCGGATAATAGGTGCCCCCCTTCACCGTGGCGTCGTTGCAGACAATAACGCATTCCGTGCCGCTGATGCGGCCAATGCCGGTGATCAGGCCCGCTGCCGGCACCTCGTCATCGTAAACCCTGTGCGCTGCCAGGGCGGAAAATTCGAGAAACGACGAGCCCGGATCGATCAGTCCGGCAACACGATCGCGGGGCAGAAGCTTGCCGCGCGCCGTGTGTTTCTCGCGTGCCGATGGCGATCCGCCTTGGGCGATTTGCGCGGTCAGGCTTCGCAGGTCATCCACCAGCGTCTGCATCCGCGCGGCATTGGCGCGAAACTCATCCGAGCCTGTGTCGATCTCGTTCCTGAAGGCGGTCATATGATCCCTGTCTCACGTTTTCAGGGGAGGATAGTACGCGCCTGACCTCAATTGGAAAAATTGATAGTCACAATTCTGTGCATAGACAATATCTATGAATAGACGCTTCCATATTGACGAAGGCAATATGGCAAGGGCGACTGCTCGCCCGAGCTGATGCGAGGAGAGCCTTAGTGGCGACTGAACGATAAAATGGAACTGTACCTTCTGCGCTATTTTCTGGCCGTGGTCGAAACCGGCAGTTTCACCAAGGCGGCGGCCGCTTGCTTGATCACCCAGCCGACGCTTTCGGCCGGCATCAAGCGGCTGGAAGAGCAATTGGGCGTCGGTCTGTTCGTTCGCAACAACAAACGCGTTTTCCTGACCACGGCGGGTACGCGCTTCCTGCCGCGTGCCAAGGCGATCCTGCATGAGGTTAATATGGCCGCGGCCGAGATCGCGCGGACCGAGACCGCCGATGTGTTGCGGCTGGGCGTGCTGCAAACCCTGCCGGCGGCCCTGGTGGCGCGATTGCTGGCCGGTTTCTCGGCGGCGCATCCCGGCATCCGCTTCGATCTTTATGATGGCAGCGAACAGGAACTGCTCAATCGCCTGGATGAACGCGGCCTGGACTATGCGCTTTCCCTGCGCCGAGTAGATGACGATAGCAGCCTGCCGCTATTTGAGGAAGGCTACAAGTTGGCCCTGCCTGTCACGCACTGTCTGGCGGGCGAGGCCGTCATACGCGGCGAAGACCTGGCCAATGACTCGATGATCGTCCGCTCGCGCTGCGAGGTGCTCAGCGAAACCAGCCGGCACTTTACCGATCGCAATGTCCGTCCACCGCTGGTCTATCGCACGGCGCAGGACGAGCGCGCGCTCAGCATGGTTGGCGCCGGTGTCGGCATCACCGTCATGCCGGAAAGCTACCAGTCGCCCGATGTCGTGCGGATACCCATGCGCGATTTCAATCCGCGCCGTACCGTGGCGCTGTTCTTACCCCGCTTCGCCTTGCCGGATCGCCTGACCGGCGCGGGCAAAGCCTTTCAGCGTTTCGCTGGCGGCTTCTTCGGCCACGCGGGCTGAGGCTTGCGGCATCATGTAGTCGCGGGTGATCGGCAGGGTATCGAGCCGCTTGGCCAGTTGCACCTGGAAAACCATCAGATCGCCATAGCGGAAACCCAGTTCGCACCAGCAGAGATAAAACTCCCACATGCGGCAGAAACGCTCGTCATAGAGGGCGGCGATCTCCTCGCGGTGCGCCAGGAAGCGCGCGCGCCAGTGACGCAGGGTTTCGGCATAGTGCAGACGCAGGGGCTCGATATCAGTGATGAACAGGCCGGATTTTTCCACTGAATCCGTTATTTCCGACAAACTCGGAATATAACCGCCGGGGAAGATAAATTTGTTGAGCCAGGCCGAACGCCCGCCGGTCTTGCCACGCCGGCCGATTGTATGGATCAGCGCTACGCCGTCCTCCTTCAGCCGGTCGGCCACGGTCTGGAAATAACCATCGAAGCCCGCCAACCCGACGTGCTCGAACATGCCGACACTGACAATGCGATCGAACAGCCCACTGACCTCGCGGTAATCACACAGTTCAAAACGTACCCGCGCATTGACACTGGGCGCCAGGGCGCGCTGTTCGGCCACGGCCAGTTGTTCAGTCGAAAGGGTCACGCCGGTGACATTGACGCCGGCCTGCTTCGCCAGATGCAGGGCCATGCCGCCCCAGCCGCAGCCAATATCGAGCACGCTCTGGCCCGGCGAGAGGTAAAGCTTGTCCGCAATATGGTCCTTCTTGGCGATCTGCGCCTCTTCCAGCGAGGCCTGTGGCGATTGAAAATAGGCGCAGGAATACTGCATATCCTCATCGAGAAACAGGCGATAGAGCTTTTCCGACAGGTCATAATGGTGCGCCACATTGGCGCGTGAGGCATTGAGCGAATGCGCCGGCAGGAAGCGCTTGATGCCATGCAGCAGGCGTGACAGCCAGCCTCGATCCGGCGCGTTCTGCAGGTTCAGACCAATCAGTTCCATCAGGTTCCACAGACTGCCCTTTTCAACAATCAGATCAGCCTCCATGACCGCCTCACCGAAATAGAGATAAGGGTGAAAGCCGATCTTGAAGGCCGTCCACGGGCTATTGATCCAGATGGCAACATCCAGATCGGGCCTGTCCGGTATTGAATTGCCGAAGGCATAGGTCTTGCCGGGATTGATCCGAACGGTCAGCCTGCCTTGCTGAATAAGGGTGTGAAGATATCTTTGCAGCATGGCGATCTCCAACGGTCCGGGGGCGGTAACAGAAGAAAACTGCGGGCGCAAAAAACCGATAGGGTTCACGGTTTGAGAAATAAGGAATTGGTTAAGACGGAAAGTGTGAAAACTTTTGTGCAAATCGTCATCAAAGGCGTTGACCGGCGAAAAGTTTGCCCCTATAGGTCGCCGCCTTCGCGGAGAAATCGGCGGAGACTACCACCTAAGTAAGTGCCCAGGTGGCGGAATTGGTAGACGCGCTGGCTTCAGGTGCCAGTGGCTTAACGGCCGTGAAGGTTCGAGTCCTTTCCTGGGCACCATTAGGCTATCCGGCAACGTCCGGATTTCCTTGAAAATCCCTTTAAAATGTGCTAGTTATAAGGCGTTGAGTTCATCTCCGTCCGCCGGAGTTCGCCCGCATCCCCGCATTTTGGGGGTCACTTTGGGGGTCACTCTTGACGGTTCGGTCCTTTCAAAGGGACGGGCACAGTGGCACTTTCGGACACGACTTTGCGAAATGCAAAGCCTCGCCAAACTCAGTACAAACTTCATGATGATGGCGGCTTATTCGTCATTGTCAGACCTTCAGGCGGAAAGCTTTGGCGCTTTAAGTACCGCTTCGCCGGTAAAGAGCAGCAGCTATCCTTCGGCACATATCCCGACGTCGGGTTGAAGGCGGCCAGAACGCGGCATGACGAAGCGCGTGCACTCTTGGCAGAAGGCATAGATCCCGGAGCCGAAAGAAAGCGAAAGGCGATCGCCGCTGAGATTGCAGCGTCCAACACCTTTGGGGCGATCGCAGCGGAGTTCGTCGATAAGCGGCAGCGCGACGGCATGGCGGAAGCTACAATGATCAAGCTCCGGTGGTTTGCGTCATTGTTAGAAAAGGACATGGGCACAAGGCCGGTGTCGGACATCGAACCTGTTGAATTATTGAACGCCATTAAGAAGATCGAACGCGCTGGCAACAATGAAACTGCAAAGCGGGTCCGTGCCTTCGCCGCAAGAGTGTTTCGCTACGCTGTCATTACCGGCCGATGCCGCTTCAATCCCGCCGCCGACCTTGGAGAAGCACTTGTCGCCCCAAAGGTAAAGCATCACGCCGCGCTCATCGAGCCGGAAGACGTTGGAGGTTTGCTCAGGGCGATTGAGGGGTACAAGGGTCATGGTTTAAGCCCGCTGGCTTTGAAACTCGCACCGCACGTTTTCGTTCGTCCTGGCGAACTTCGCCACGCGGAATGGAGCGAATTCGATCTCGATAAAGCCGTTTGGCGCATTCCCGCAGAGAAGATGAAAATGCGGGAAGACCATGCCGTGCCCCTATCCAACCAGGCCTTAGAGATTTTACGTGAAGCGAAAGCGTATCCGTTAAAGAGCAAATACGTTTTTCCGTCGGTGAGTTCCGGGTTAAAGCCGATGTCGGAGAATACCCTGAATGTTGCTCTCAGGCGTCTAGGCTATTCGTCGGATGAAATGACCTCGCACGGTTTCCGAAGTACAGCCAGCACGCTTCTCAATGAATCGGGTAAATGGTCTTCCGACGCCATAGAACGTGCCTTGGCTCATAAGGGCGGCGATAATGTGCGCGCAATCTATCATCGCGGAAGGCATTGGGAGGAAAGAGTGCGTATGGCGCAATGGTGGTCAGACTACCTCGACCAACTGAAGTCAGGCGCCAAAGTGCTACCATTCAAAGGTGGTAAAATCGCTTAGCGCAACGGCTCTTCTGTGGTATATTCTGACAAGGAACGGAGTGCTCCAATATGACAGTCCAAGTTGATATAGCTGACCGGCTTTATGATTATACGGATGAAGAAAAGGCGGCGGAAGCTATCGCTGAGTTTCAAGTCCTCGCTGGATTGGATGACCAAGCGATCCTTTCTCTATGGGAAAACGAAAATGACCCGCGCCGGCATGAACTGGAACGTATGATTTACGGAGCGGTCGATGCAAATGGATCAGCCAAGAGAGCCGAAGAAAACATCCCTGATGGAATTTCTCTCGCCATTAGTGAAACTGTTTAAAATGTTAATATTTGCGGGGCGTAAGCCTTCGCCGCCCGAAAGGGAGTCAAATGCTAGGGCCTCGGATTTATCCTGGGCCTTTGGTTTTTCAAGAGCGCGCGAAGCCCGATTCAGTTCAGCATGTAGCCGCTATCGGAGGTCGTTAGAAAGGCAACGAGGTCTGAATGTAGGATCAGCCGCCGGCCGCCGATCTTGATCGATTTCAACTCGCCTAATGCCATCCGCTCATAAAGAAAAGTCCGCCCCAAGCCACTGACCTTGACCGCTTCATCGATACGATAGGCAAGCTTTGTAAGTTCCGTCGGCACAGTCATTTTTGATCTCCTGGACGGTATACATCTTCCTCATTTGCCAGTTGCGCGGGCTCATTCTGCCGGTGTGCCTGCGCCAGACTATTGCCGACCGTGTGTGTGAAGCGATCAAATCGTTCTCGGCCTTTGGCAGCGGAAACCTTGTCTGGCTCAGGCAAATGCGCTGTCAGCATAAAGTCGTATTTGACATAGACAGTCAGGCTCTCAAGGATCACCTCAACATCCCTAGCAAGTCGCTCGTGCGCACGGCTCAGCCGGTCCAGCCGCATACGTATCGCCGCATCGTGCTCACCACTGCCTTTGTGTTTGAAGAACTTTCGCAAGGCCTCGCAGGCAATCGCGGATTTGGTGGTGCCTGGCGCTGCTGCCAGCCGCTCAAGCTCGTCACTCAGGTCTTGGTCGAGGTAAAGGTGGTGCTTTGGCTTCATGGCGCGCTTTCCCAAAAAGAAAGCGCCATGATGCCACTGCACAGCCCACTTCTACATCCCCCTTCTGTACGGTCCTACCGCATCCTGCCGCACTGGGGACGGTCAGGCGTCACTAGACCTCCGCAGTCCCTACCTGCCCATACCTTTGTTTCGGCCCGTTTCCCATTGGATGCCACTGCCGCGATCAATAACGGAAACCTGTTTCCCAATCTCGCGCTCCAGTTCTTTCCGCCATGGGACCAAAGTAAACTCCTTAGAGCGTTCAACGACGGCATACTTCGTGTCGACCGACATTATCATCCGGCTTAATCGGCCTTCAACTCGCTCCGACTGTTGGCTGGGCCTGTACGCCAGCCCCAAGTCCTCCGACAGTTGGACGGCCACTTGGTTCAACTGACGTTGGGCCAGTTTCTGGGTCATATCGCGGCCATAAATCACACTGCCGTCTGGCCCAGATTCAGCCAGGCCTTCCTCGATGAGCCACTGCTGCCTTTGCTTAAGGGCATTGGTAACGGCCGCCCCAAACCCATTTGCGGGTTCCTCTACGGCTTCGCCAGATAGAAGCCGCTTATCAAGCCAGGTCGGGCCGTTGTGGGCAGGTTGTCGATCGAGGGCAATTGAGGTCTCAACGTCTATCCTGGCCGGGGAGTCGCTCACCAGTCTCTTTTCGTAGGCAAGGGCGGCATCGAGATAATCCTTGCCGATCCTGAAGCTTCCCGCCGGCGCCTTCTCGATCTTCTTTGTCACACGTTCAATGGCCTGCAGTCGCCGCCGGTGAGCCTCGGCAAAATCGACACTGGCCGACCTGTCAAAGGCCAGATGGTTGGCCACGTTATAAAAGCCGTCACTGTGTGATGCGACCTTGGCAATTGTGATATCGCTTTGCCGTATCGAGGGCACCCTGGCTTCAATTGTTAGTATCGAGTTCGGCTCGATAAATGACGTTCGATCTCCCCGACCAATATCCACGACGTGAACATGACCGTCCAGACCGTCAATCACCACGTAGTGACGGTCATTGAGTTCGTCACTCAAGCCGCGGCGGATAAGAGCGCCGGTCAGGCGTGGCGGCACATTCTCGTCGGTGCGTTTAGCCGGGTCCTGATCGTGAACCAGAAAGTCGGACAGCACATCGTCGCGGCCCAGTGCCTTCATGTCGTGGGCAAGTTGTTTGATAATATCGCCACGCTCGCCTAGGCGCCTCAGGACCGGTTGCATATCGTCCCTGAGCTGCCATTCGCTCGGTCCCGTTAGCTGGGCCAGGCCAAGGCGACCAAGCATATGCAGGCGACCGGCGAGGAGGGATTGGCGGAACGTGTTACCGTCGACCGGCCGCACCAGGCCCTGCGCATCTTGACGGCCTAGCAGTTCCCTGTCGATGCTGGTGAAACGCTCCTGGGTCACCTCCGCCTGAAGGCTCGCATGTATTTCGCGCTGGGTTCGTGGCCCCAGATCAAGGCTGACTATTTCAATCGCACGCTCCCGCACACCGGATGTGATATATTCAGGCGCAATAACCAGATCCTTGCCCCGGTCATCCTTGCCGCGAATCAGGACATGCGTGTGCGGATGGCCGGTGTTGAAGTGGTCCACTGCGACCCAATCGAGTTTCGTGCCCAAATCCTGTTCCATGCTGCCCAATAGGCGCCGGGTGACGGACTTCAGGTCGTCGTATTGCACACCGTCTTCAGGGGATACGATGAAGCGGAACTGATGGCGGTCGCCCTCACTTCGGGCGAAGAATTCCCGACCGTCGGCGCGATCATCCCGCGCATTGTAAAGCTCGCCTTTCAAGCCTTCCTTCGTGACGCCATCGCGCTGGATATAACGCATGTGTGCTGCGGCCGCTGCGCGCCCCTTTCCGGCAAGCCTGACGATGCGTGATTTTACAACGACGCGCCTCTGTCTGAATGACGCGACGCTGGCCCTGGTCGCCAGCACTGAAGCTACCCCCTTGCCTCTGCTAATGCGGCTGCCAGTGAAGCGCGAAACGACCGGCTTCATCGCACCGCCGCCCCGTGCCAGGTTCGTGGCTTTGATGACCTTGTTCAGATATGCCCGACCATGCGAAATCTCACCTGATCGGGCACGTATACGGCCCAGCTTAGGGGTTACCTCTCTATTTTTCACCATCGAAATTCCTCCGATTGCCTGCAAAATTAGCAAGCAATTCAAAAGGTTTGGCAAGGTGTACAGGTTGGCGCTACGCTCGCCGGTGATGGCGCCACATAGGCGTCCAGAATCCAGAACAAAGACAACGAATTAGCCAGAGCCCGCAGGGATTTGGCGCCATTCCTTTCATCTTGCCTTCAAAATTCACCGCGAAAAAACCCTCTACTGACTTCCGATCACGCCCAGCGCCTCATCATCCGCTCCCGTATCGGCGACGGTCTCTCGTTGAAATACGCAATTGAGGGAGGGAAGCGTTCTGAGTGCTATCGATCTGGTCATTTCCATTCTGGAGAGCACCTGCTCTGTTGCCAGCTCGTATATTGGCTTCCATTTCCACGCCCAGTGCGGCGCCGGCTTTGGTCCAGGCGCCATCCCGGCGTGGTCCTCAGCGGTGAAATACAGGCTGAGCAAGTCTCTATTTGGCAGGCTTCCAGACCGGCTCGCTTCTTCGGCCAAGTCGCACTCCCTAGGGCCGAAGTCGACTTTATATTTTTCCGGACAGAACATCGGGCCAAGCATTCGGAGCAGTATCAGACCGGCACAGAGATGGAGTAACGGCAGCCATATAGCCTCCTGTTCCCGGATCAAAAGGAAGCCGTACAGCCTCAAAAGAAGCCGATCAGGCATATCAGCCCTGAACGTATTTTCCGCATGCTGAAGATCAAGTCGCGCATCTCCGAACACCTCATCATCCGCGTTCGGAAGATGGTCCATCCAGGCATAATCGTCGACTGTCATTACGCATCTCCTGAACCAATTCGCGGCATAGCGGCATCATTCAACCCGGACGATTTTTGATTGAAGACTCCCTGAATATCCGCTCTATGCGCCGCCATCAATGTCAGGATTTTCTCCCCCAGCAAATCGAATATTGCCTCCCAATGAGCGGCGAATACCGCGTCATCATTCCAATCTTCGTCTATCCCCTGATTGATCGAAGCAATGTCATACAGGCTTAAAAGATCGCGGTAAGGGAGGGCGTTTTTGGAAATGGCTTCGACAGCGAGCTGATGATCTTTTGGATCGAAACCCCGCTTGTATTTGGCAGCCCGCTTCTTTGGGCCGCCGGAAAGTCGTGACAAAATCAGGCGCTTGGTTTTGTCACGGATGAGGCTCCAGATACCCGGCTCGTCGTCGCCATGGCTCATGACAAAGAGGTATAGACGAAGCAGTATGTCATCCGGAAGGTGACGACTGAAAAGCGTCTCGGCCAGTCTCAGTTCTTCACGGGCATAGCCCAGTTCACCGCCTTCAATTCTGGCCAGATGCTCGTCATCCCATTCATCTTCCAGCCAGGCTAGATTGTTGATCTCTAACCCCAGTGCGCCTGAATCAAACGCCGGATTGTGTGTAGCAAACTTATCCATAACGCACACACCTGGCCCGCGAAGTTGACGATAACATGGTCGCATCATCGGGGGTGTTGGACACGCTCATAGTGTCAGTATCGATACGGAAGCCTTGCATACGGCGAAGAATTTGCAAGCGGGTGAGATCGAATACAGCTTGCCACGTAGGTCCGTTGTCATCCATGAACCGGAGACATTCCGCGTACAAAAATAGGCCGAGAAGCTCCCTGTTCGGTAGCGTATTGGATATCGCCGCCTCAAGGGCTCTCTTAGCTTCGCCATCCTTTGCGCCAATGAAATCAGATGGCGGATAGCTGTCATCTTTACCGCCTGCCATTCTCTCAAGTAGCAGGTCTTCGGTCTGACGTTTCAAGACGGCGTAACAGGCGTTCTCCATCTCAAAATCCATTGCAAACAGATGCAGATTTAAGAGCAGGTCGTCAGATATCTCCGAGGTAAGCAAGTCTTCAGCCTGCTGCAATCGACGCCGTTCAAATGCGAAGTCAGAAGCATTTTTCTCCTGAGCCTTACGGATATTCAGCCAAAGGGTGTCAGTGTCTTGCATGGCGCGCCACTCCCATCTTCCGAACCAATGGTGTGATAGGGTCTGCGAAGAAGCCGATGCGGACCCTGAGTGCTATGCGCAGCAGGGCCACCATATCCATCCCAAAGTGCAGATGGCCAGCTTCATATTGCCTGACCTCACGTCCGGAGAGACCGAGCTGGGCCGCCAGGCCCTTACGCGAAAGGCCGACGTGCCGGCGGCGGTCTCGCATGAGGGCGCCCAGCCGAGCGTCCACAGGATTTGGTACATTTGAAGAAATTGAGCCGGCATCCCGGCGAACCGTTTTACGCATGTCTAACTCCTTTGCCTGTCGAGATCGCCAAGCGGACAAACCGCCTGGAGAGCTTCGAACCTTTGGTGATCGGGGAGTTAGTAAACCGCTGTAAGACGGTCCCTATGGCCTTTAGCCGGGGCCTATTGCATGCGCCATAGGCTCCCCGACCAAACAGAGGTCAAAGGACTTCGTGCCGGAGATGGCCGGCATCAAACCACTTACAGAACAGGCTTACTACGGCCCCGGAGTCGCATGTGACGGCTCCGCCGACAACTATATGGCGAAACGGTAAAATGATCTAGTTCAAAATTGAATGGTGCTGGCACAAATTTCGCAATCTCACAAAATGATAGCCAGCCGCCTCCGCAGAAGCGAAGCGGCGAACAAACTCATTGTATGGCGATTCAAGATCAGCTTATAGTGGAGAAAATCTAGCGGCGCGGGGGCGAAATAATTTTGACATACTGGTATCCAGCTCAATCCAGGGTCGACGCCATAACACGTGACCTGGGACAACTTGAACAGGTGGCGAGTTATCAAATGCAGCACTTTCGTTCGTTGCTGCCTGATATATCCCGAACACTGGAGCTCGCGAGTTCACTGCCAGAGTTTCCCGTCTATCAGATTGGTCAGTGGGTTTGGCTTGCGTCGCAATTTAGACTGCTTGCTGAGGCGGCCGACCCCATGGCGACAATAATAGGAGCTGCATTAAATTTTCTCGGAAAGATTGTTCAAAAAGGATCGATTGGATCCAGTGAAGTCCAGGATCTAAATTGGGTACTTGCATCAACAGTAACTAAAATCAGCCCAATCGGAGCCTCTCAAATTAACCGTGCTGGGTTAAGCTCTGGGGAGCTGATGGCAATTGAAGCACGCTTACTAAGGCTGGCTGGCGCTCCGTTTGATGTAACATCTGTCCGTCGGCGCGTAGAGTCGCAGATTAGAAATTTGGAGGCATTCAGCTCCAGCGACCGACTAACAGCGGTGCCGAACAAAATCGAAGCATTGTTTGCGGCAACGGGTAAAGCCGACAAAATTGGTGCCGCCGCGCGCTCAGCGTTACTATACCTCGCCGACGAAGATGATATCGTACCAGACGGCTCAGGTGTCCTTGGATTGGTGGACGACGTTTATGTGATCGACTGGGCCTACTCGGTCGTAGAGGGACAAACACAATGTTTGCCGATCCTGGAAGCGCTCACAGCCCGGTGGCCCTATGTGGCAGATTTGGCTATATACGGTAGCCCCAAAATGCCATTGAGCAGATTCGGGCAATATGTCTGTGTAGCAGCACTGTACTCACTCTTTTCACAGAATAAGCGGACTCTCTTAGTGCTCCGAGATGTTTCTGCGTTTGGAACATTGGCCGCCTTTTTTGGTGCAATAGAGTGTGCATCTGATGAGGCACAGACCGTTGAGCAAGATATTGCGTCATGGCCAATTAATCAGAACGTAGTCATTTCTGATGGCGTAAAACAGTTCAAAGCTGTTTTTAAAGGCGTCGAGCTGATTGGGAGCAAAAAAAAATATCGGATTGGTGTTCGAAATAACGGCAGCATCACGGTCGGCTCAGACGTGGCTCCTTACATAGCTGCGGCCAGTGCTTCACACAAAATATTATGTGATGGAGCAGAGTTATCAACCTGGCTGAAGGAACGTCATTTGGACCCGATGGCCACTCTAACCGGATACAGCAGACAACGGGTACAGGAACGTAAGACAGTCCTTTTCCTGGGGCCAAAGTCTAAATTTTTCGATTACTTTACGTGCATTCATCCATTTGGAATGACTGCCTCAAAATTGGTAGGTGTCAAATACGTGGGCGCCGATGGGGTACAACAGGATTTTGATGGAGAACCGTGCGATGCGCCCTTAATCTACGCCTGCAGTGACGTTTCTGCTGCAATAGAATTGCTCACTGCGCGCCCTAAGCACGTTAGTGAATGGAAGGTAGTCATCGATGGCGCTACGGCTGGCAGAAACTTTCTGGCTTCTATGGAAGCGGCTGCGAATAAGATTCAATGCAACATCTGCATTATTGGCGACCTTAGGGATCGTGAAGCTGCCGACGATCTTATTCAGGGTGGTGCTGCAGTGTGGTATTTGGAAGATCAAGATGTCGAGCCCGCACCACTGTCTCCCCCCGATAGTAGTGGAGACGCTTTAACTAGGGCTGTAGGGCGCCAAAATTTGCATTGGCTTCGCTCTACCCGAGTTGATGAAGTGAGGTCTAGCTTCTTGGAAAGGGCTGCGGATTGGCTCTCGCAGAGGAATGAGGGTAGCGACGGAGGCGCCCTACAGCCGCTAGAATTTGAAGTTTCATCGTTTATACAGAAGGCGACCTCATCGCCAATCCGAGATGAAATATTTGATGCTGAGATCGAAGCCAGCGTTCGCCGAATTATCTCACATGCGAGCGTACTTGCGCCCTACGAGGAAAGAGCATCGCATCTTTTTAGCATCTTTCAGTCCTGGCGCCGGGAGACATTGGGTGAAATTGACAAACGGGAATTGCTTGCAAACATCCTACATTCTTATCAAAGCGATCAAAATGTAGCGATAGTTTGCCGATCGGATCGTGTGGCCAGGAGTTGTCAAACTGCCTTTTCGAAGGATGTTAAGTTCCCAAATGTGAACTTCATGAACTTGGAGGGAGTAAGAAAGAACGCTCCATACGATCGGATTATAGTTCCCGGATGGCTGGACAAAATGGGAATGCGCGAGCTCGCACAAACTGGTTACAGTGTTAGCGTTGAGCTGATTTTATTTCCGTTTGAGAAAAAATGGTACAATACTTCGATAAAGGCAGGTAATCGCTGGGAGCGTCAGCTTGAGAAAAAGACTATCTCTAACTTTCGAAGCAATCCTGTTTTTTCCCAAATAATTAATTCTAAGGGCGGGATATGGCAAAAGCAAGTAGTTGATAGGCTGAATAGTTCAGATACATCAGTTGATTACAACGCAGTCGAATTTGGTACTTTGGAATTTGAGGACTATGAAGCAGAGGCTATAGCTTTACTTGAAAAATCGATTTCTCAGGAGCAAGAAAAGTCCAATTTGTCTATTGGCAAGTTAGTTCTGTTTGAGCGAGATTCGTCCTATACCTTCCTCCCTCCTCACGGCAAAGTGATTGTCTTAGCGGACAACGACCGACAACTAAGCGACCAGACCAGCGCTAGCGCAGAGAGTCGCCTTTTCAGACTAGTGTCGTCACTTCAACCCGGCATGGTCTTGGCGTTTCCGCAGGGCGGAGATAGGGATCTGGTTGATAGCCGCGCTGATGAATTTATCAAGAATGCGTCATCTGTTCGTGTGCAGGCTAGTTCGTGGAAAACAGCATTAAAACGTCATTTTGCGCGAACAAACGAAAGCTATTCGGCCTTTTCAAGGCGTTTGGCGAACAGCGGGGAGCCCCGTGATCCTCAGACGGTAAAAGCCTGGGCTAATAACACTCATTCGGTCGCTCCGAAGAACTACAAAACCCTGATACCTCTCCTAGCATTACTAACTGATGACGACGATCTTAAAGGTGGAATTTCTGCAACTGTAAGAGCAATAGACTTAATTTATAAGGCAAGGTCGCTGGCGGCCGAAAGCATCGTACATTCATTGCTTTCTGGTGAGATTGATACCGAGGCCGAAGAGCTCACATTTCAATTAAACGGTCGAAGTGTCGGCTACGCCTTGCATAAAATCAAGAGTCTTGGTCTAGCCCGGCCAGTGCAGACTGAGCGGTTAGGAGTTGTGCAATACTTAATCCGCCCTCACGTCGCCCGCGGCGAAGCATTTAGGGGGCTAAGAAATTGACCACAATGTTACCTGACAGCCTGCCCCGCGACGCGCCTCAGGCGGAAATTGCAATGTTCGAGTTAATTCGGGATGCAAAAGGCTTAGACGATTGCTTTTGTTTGCATTCTCTGGGAATAGCTCGGCACCGGCGAAAAAGTTACGCGGAAGCCGACCTGGTCTTTATCGGCCCGCATGGAGTTTTTTGCCTTGAGGTGAAGGGAGGACATGTCGTTAGGAACGCCGGAACTTGGACAATCGGCTGGCCAAAGGGGAAAACCTATAATTCGAAGGAAGGTCCATTCGTTCAATCTGAAGGAACCAGATGGGCACTGTATGATTATTTGGGGGCGAATTTTGGAACGAAATATAGAAACGAAATCCTTTTAGGTTGGGGAGTTGCATTCCCCGATATTATTTTCACCGAAACTGATCCTGAATGGGATCAAGATCTAATTTTCGATCAACGGGATAAGACACGATCCTTTGGTTTATTCGTAGATCGTCTCGAGCATTATTTTCGACAACGACTAAAAGATACGGGCAAACCTCAGCCTCAAAGGCTAGGTGCCGCCCGTGTGAGAGAAATCGTTGACTCCTTGCGAGGGGATTTCGAAATTATTCCTTCAATCCTTGGCCTAATGGCGGAAAGTCAAGAGGAGCTAATTCGGCTGAGTCGCGACCAATTTGTGGTTTTGGACTATTGTTTAAATGACAAAAACCCACGAATGATTTGCGAAGGGGCTGCGGGAACAGGAAAAACGTTGATTGCCGTCGAAGCTGCGAGGAGATTGGCAAAAAAAGGCAACAAGGTTCTATTCCTTTGCTACAATGACAACTTAGCTCGTTTCCTTTCAGCGGGTAATTTCGACG
Source organism: Asticcacaulis taihuensis (assembly GCF_900100255.1). Lineage (GTDB taxonomy): Bacteria > Pseudomonadota > Alphaproteobacteria > Caulobacterales > Caulobacteraceae > Asticcacaulis > Asticcacaulis taihuensis. The sequence goes on from NZ_FMTS01000005.1 coordinate 70,147, forward strand.
AAGGTACGAAACCGCAAATTTCGACGATTCACAGATTTATTGGAGAAATAATAAAGAAGGCAGGTTTAGCTGGTGAGCTCTCAACTGCACGGGAAAGCTTGTCAGAAAATGCTTTCTTTCAGACCGCATATCCAAGACTTTTTGAAGATGCTGCTGCCAGCCTGTTTGACTGTGATGAGCTTCCTCAATTCGACGTCGTCATAATCGATGAAGCGCAAGACATACTTACGTTGCCGATACTGAACTGCGTCGACTTAGTACTTGATCGAGGTATCGCTTCCGGCCGCTGGATGTTCTTTCTGGATAGCGGCGTCCAGTCCGATGTGTACGGGAGGTTGGATGTTGGGCTGACAACTGCTCTCGAACAGTATCAGCCATTCACTTTCACTCTCACGGAAAATTTTAGAAATCCAAAAGCCATCGTTGTCGAGATGTGCACTTTGACAGGGTTGGCAGAGCCTATTTGCAGGCGCCAACTGGTGTCTAAAGTTGAATATGCAGTTTGGAGGAACGAGGCGGACCAAGGCGAGAAATTGAAAACCACAATTTCGAATCTGCTGATGGAGGGCGTCGCCCCTAGCGATATTTGTGTTCTTTCTGCAAGAAAGCGCGAGAATGCTTGTATTATCCGCTTTCCCCCTAAGGTTGGGAAACCAATAACTTACCTTGATCCTGAAAATGTTTATCGGGTGCCGGAATCAATATTCTGCTCCTCTGTCTCGGCATTTAAAGGCCTGGAGAGTGAATTCATTATACTGACTGACATGCCATCTCTCGATCTGATGGATGCCTGGGCCAAGTCGATTTTTTACGTCGGCATGACCAGAGCAAGGTCAAAACTGTTCGCGCTAGTTAACCAGGAATTCTATGATGTCCGAACCCGTTGAAGAAGAAGCACCCGGAATATTTGCGAGCAAAACGAGCTTTCGATCTATGCTGGCACAAACATTGCGCCGGCAGGTATTCGGTCCCACGGAAGAAGATGGTGATGCTGAGCTAAAAGAGCTGCTGACCGTTTCCCCCTTACAGCTATACGCTACAGGCGTTCTCTTTCCGCAGCGTATGGTCCAGGAATTTCTCGAGTCTAGCGAGGAGTTGCAGCCTGGCGAAATATCCGAGGGCGTTAGCGGCGACCTCTTGGATATCGGAATCAACGAAATAAAAGGGAATACAGGGCGGCTTTCGGAAGATGAAGATCACTCTACAGAGCGTGAGCCCCTTAATATGGCGAATGAATTCAGCCCATCAGCCTGTGGGATTTCATTTAGAGTCGCCGAACTACGATCACTCAAAATATCCATTACATTCGGAACCTACTCAGCGACGACTATCAAAGACGAACACCCTAGGGCGGGAAAATTGAACGCGGATGGAAGCGCTATTCCAGAGACGAGAGAAATTCCAGCATATCAGAGAAGACACCACTCGATCGAAATTGCTGTCAACTTAATGGGCAAAAGCGGCGCTCTTGAACCGCTAGAGATCGATAGTTCGAATGGCGGATTGAAACTCTACCTAACGGTTAGAAGGCGCTCAGATAATACAGCAGTTATCTCGGCGATGGTGGTTAACTGCCGAACTTCACCGGCTGGCGCCGCTTGCACAAATGATATGGCTTATTTCCAAGTGGCGTTGGCAGTTGTTGAGGAAATAGGCGCGGCAATATTCCTTCCAATTGACCGAGATGCCGGAGACGTAGACGATGATGAACTTCGTTCGTTGGAACTCCTGTATCGTCACCGACGAGCTTTTGCACTGGGCCATGGCGTAGCTGGCGATTGGAATGTCGATGAGACCATGTCCCTAAACGGCAGGACCAATATGGTTCGTACTGCCGCGGTTCCCTCATATGAACTAAAGCCAATATTACCTCGAGAAAAAGGCTTTGAGCATGAGGATTTACAGCTATCAATGAGTTTCTTTTTCGACGCCAATGGTCATTCCCGTGCAGAAGAAGAAATTATTACGGCACTTAATCGGCTTGCCACGGACTATGAAAATTGGATCAAAATTACGATTTCCAGCGCTTCGAAGCTTGAACCGCACTTTCAAACTGCAGCCGAAAAAAACATTAATAAGTGCAAAATTTGTTTATCACGAATCAAAGCTGGCATCGATGTTCTAAAGACTAATGCTTCTGCGATGTTGGCGTTTCGGCTGATGAATAAGGCAATGCTTATTCAACAGTTTCACTCGTCATCAATAACATTTCGAGAGGTCGGGACGCCATATCCTGATATTCCTAAGGATTATAAAAATCTTCCCAGAGAGAGGAAGTGGAGACCATTTCAGCTTGCCTTTATCTTAATGAATATTGCCAGCATGAGTTCGTATACAGAACCCGAGAGGGGACTGGTCGATTTAATTTGGTTTCCGACCGGCGGTGGCAAGACGGAAGCTTACTTAGGTCTTGCGGCTTTCACAATTTGCATTGAACGCATGCGAGGTGCAATTCCCGGCGTTACGGTGTTGATGCGATACACCCTACGCCTTCTGACAGCCCAACAGTTCCAGCGAGCCTCGGCGCTGGTCCTCGCATTGGAGCTTTTGCGTAGAAATGAGGAGCTAGGGGCAAACTTGGGCGACGTGGAAATTTCCATTGGCCTCTGGGTTGGCCAAGGGCTCTCACCGAACAAGCGGACCGATGCAACTGCCGCATTGACTAGATTGCAGAATGATAGGCATGCGCAAAATCCTTTCCAAGTTTTGCAATGTCCGTGGTGCGGGGTTGATTTCCGTTCAAAGCCATCGGGATATCAATCGTTCCGAAGTTTGAATTCCAATGAGCGTACAGTTCGCTTTATCTGCCCCGACGACGCCTGTGCTTTCGGCAAAGAGAGTGGTGGGCTACCAATTTTGGTCATTGACGACGACCTTTATGACAATCCGCCGACAATATTAATTGGAACAGTAGACAAATTCGCTCAAATTGCATGGGACGATCGAGTGGGACGTCTATTCGGTATTGGAAATGGCGCCCCACCTCCCGCGCTAGTTATCCAAGACGAACTCCACCTTATTTCTGGCCCTCTGGGGACTATCGTCGGTTTGTATGAAACGGCCATTGATCGACTATGCCAGCGAGACGGCCACATTCACAAGATCGTGGCATCTACGGCTACGATTCGTCGAGCTGAAGAGCAATGCAGAAACTTGTACGCAAGAGAATCGTTCGAATTTCCGCCTCAGGCAATTCGGGCAGGTGAATCTTATTTCGCTCGCGAAGATAACGAATCCTCAGGCCGTTTATATGTCGGCTTCATGGGCACGGCAGTTAAATCTCACCAGACAGCACTGGTACGTGCTTGTTCACCGCTTTTGCAGGCCGTTTGTGTTCCTACTGGGGACGATGAGAGAAAGAACAGCATCGTAGATCCCTATGGAACAATGGTTTGGTATTTTAATTCACTACGAGAGCTTGGTCATGCCGCAACCCTGTGCATGGGTGACATTCCAGAGTTCTTGAAGGGTTTGCGCCATAGACTTCGAATACCGTTTGACCAAAGCAGATACCTTCGAGAGATTCCCGAGTTGACGAGCCGGCTGAATGCCGAGGAGATTCCAGGCATATTGCAGCAGCTTGCAATCCCCTGGCGGATGAGGGCGCAAGGAAACCCAGTCGACATACTTCTGGCTACCAACATGATTGCGGTTGGCATGGACGTGCCTCGTCTTGGATTAATTGTCATGTCCGGCCAACCCAAAAGCACATCTGAATATATCCAAGCTACAAGTCGTGTGGGCCGATCGCACCCCGGCTTGGTTTTGACTGTCTATACACAGACAAAAAGTAGGGACAGGTCCCACTATGAGCGATTTATGGCTTACCATCAAAGCCTATACCGTCACGTAGAACCTACCAGCGTAACGCCATTCTCCCCGCAGTCACGGGATCGAGGGATGCGCGGAGTGTTGATCGCATTGGCCCGACAACTTGCTGGCGTGGCGCATCCGAACCAGTTGCGAGATCGTCAACAAGAAGTTGAAAACGAGGTCGCGGCCATATTAGACCGGGTCAGTTCGATTGATGAGGGCGAAGCGATTGAAACGGACGATGAATTGTCGGATTGGCTAGAAGATTGGCGGAGATATTCGCCACCAGAATATGGAAGAATGGCAGGCAAGGTTGAGGAATCAACGCTGGCCTATCCATTTGGAGGATACCAAGATCCGGCGTTTCAGCGCGAGGCTTGGCCAGTCATGACTTCAATGCGAAATGTCGACGGAACTTCGGAAGCCAGAGTCTTGAACATCTATTCGATGGCCGGTATGCCACAGGGGGAACAGTAATGGCTGTACGCCAAGAGTTTAGAAAATCCCAAGGGGTGGTTCCCTTTGGCGTGGGCGCCATTATCGATTTTCCAGAGGAGGCCCTGATGTCCGCTGGCCTGGACATGTGGCCGTCCGAACAAGCAGTCGGAGAAACTCGTGTAGCGTTGCTAAATGCTTGCCAAGTTGTAGACTCGAGACTTGCAGCAAGGCTTACTCAGGAACTTGGTCGGAAAATACGCTATTTCCTAACTCCAGCGCAGGCACCTGAAAGGCACGCTTTTGGAGCGCAGGTTAAGCCGGACACTGCATATATGCCGTTTGTTCGCTTTCCAAATTGGTACTTCTGTCCACGCTGCCGGGTTTTAAAACAGATTCCGTGGAACAGCCAGTCAGCAGCAGACTCTATGAAATGCTCGAATTTTGGCCGTCGAGTCGACGGTAGTGGCGAGCCCTGTGGGAACCTAAAAAAAAATCGGCGCCCCTCGATGTCGCCGGTCCGTTTCGTCGCGGCTTGCGAAGCCGGACATATAATGGACTTTCCATGGGACAGATGGGCTCACAAAGCGAACCCTTCTTGTCTGGCCTCAGTTGGGGACCTGTATTTATACTCCACCCCTGCGGCCGGCCTAGCCGGTATCAGAGTTGGCTGCGTAAAATGTGGCAACTCGAATTCAATGGCCGGAGCTTTTCGTCAAGACGTACTCTCTGACATATACAATGGTGCCTGTCCCGGTCACCGGCCGTGGTTGGGGCCTGACGGCAAGGAAACAAACTGTAATCATACACCACAAACAATTCAGAGGGGGGCATCTAACGCGTATTTTGCAAAGGTCGTAAGCTCTATTTTGATCCCGCCTTATTCGGCCAAAATTCAACAGTTATTGGACCGACCCGACGTGTGGGGCGAAATTGAGGTTTCGCCGCTCTTCGATGGAAAGCTCCATGAACCCTGGTTACGCAAGAAGGCAGAGAATCTTGGCGTTGATCCTGAAGCCTTTATTGGTGCCATCTACGAAAGACTTGAAACGCCGCAAGGTAACACTTTAAAAGTCGAAGAAAAGAGCGAAGAAAAATATCGTCATGACGAATACAAAGCGTTCCTCGGGCCGCGTCCACCCAAATCCGAGAGACAGGATTTCGATACCAGCCAACATGCCGCCGGGGAGTACGGTCAAGATTTTGCCGGACTGTTCGACAACGTTGTGCTGGTAAGAAAGCTTAGGGAAACACGCGTTTTAACGGGATTTTCGCGCCTTATGCCGGCTGAGGCATCGAACGCCCCGCCCGCATCGTTGTCCTTGGAGCCGAAGGAGTGGTTGCCAGGATTTTCCGTGCGCGGAGAGGGCATTTTCCTAACTTTGAACCAACTGGCCGTATCCGAATGGTTGAAAAAAAGCGCAGTCCTACAAAGAACCGCTCTTCTCCAAGAAAGGCTTTCCAACTTGGCGCAGCAGCGTGGCACACCCACCAGAGTGCTTACCCCTCAGTCGGTCCTTGTTCATAGTCTTTCTCACCTACTTATTCGACAGATGGCGTTCGAGTCTGGCTACGACTCTTCTAGCATTCGTGAACGCCTTTATGTTTCGTCCGCCGCTGACAATCCTATGGCCGGATTGCTGTTATACACAGCAAGTGGGGATGCAGAAGGTACATTAGGGGGGCTTGTTCGCCAGGGATTGCCCGGCCGATTAGAACTTACAATGAGGGCCGCAATGCACAACGCAGCCATATGTTCATCGGACCCACTGTGCATCGAAAGTAACGGCCAAGGCTTATTTAGCTTAAATTTGGCGTCTTGCCATGCCTGCGGCCTGTTACCTGAAACAAGTTGTGAAGAGGGAAATTTGTTACTCGACAGGGTGATGGCAATTGGAAGTCAAAATGATTCCACTGTTGGATATTTTTCAAAGCTTCTCACGTAATAGAATACATATTACCAATTTCCAGTTTTTTTAAGAATTAACATGTATATCGAACACCTTAATTGCGTTGATTTGTTTTCTGGGGCAGGAGGCTTTTCCCTCGGCGCAATTCAGGCCGGATTTACTGTTAAATTAGCAATCGAATACAATAAAAATGCCGTTCAAACGTACAAGCACAACTTAGGCCGTGACGAGCAATCCCCTATTATTTTCGGTGCGGACATCACTACTCTATCTCCCGAAGCCATAAAAGCGGATGTGTATCAGCCAGACGAAGTCTGCGACCTTTTGCTAGGCGGGCCTCCTTGTCAGGGGTTCTCCACCCATCGGATCAAAGGTGCTGGCGTAAACGATCCGAGAAACAATTTGATACTCACTTATTTTTCGTTCGTCAGGGAATTCAGACCCTCATTCTTTCTAATGGAAAACGTTCCGGGAATGCTTTGGCCAAGGCACTCGGATTACCTTGAGGCATTTTATAAAGAAGGCCAAGACGCAGGATACACCGTTTTCCCCCCCGCGGTCTTAGACGCCTGCGACTTCGGCATCGGGCAGCGACGTAAGCGCGTTTTTATACTTGGTGTCGCGAACGATCTGGACGCAAATTTATCCTGGCCGCCTCTACCAACGCACGGGAACGCTAAGGCTCGATTGACAAACCCTCACTTAAAGCAGTGGGAGAACTGCTCTTATGCATTCTCACCAGCAGACAAGGGCGACGAGAATGACGTGCATATGAAACACGGTCATGACTTAGTAGAAGCGTTCGCCAACACTCCAATTAACGGAGGCAGTAGAAAAGATTCCGGCAGAATGCTTCCTTGCCACAAAGACCACGATGGACATAAGGATGTTTACGGGCGGATCAATCCGTTCGAAGTTGCGCCAACTATGACGACCGCATGCGTCAACCCCTCCAAAGGAAGGTTTGTGCACCCGACTGAAAATCATGGCATTACAGTCCGTCAAGCAGCACGCATTCAAACTTTTCCGGACTCCTTCATTTTTTTAGGTGGACTTATGGCTGCCGGCCAGCAAATCGGCAATGCGGTGCCTGTCGAGCTTGGTCGCTTTCTAATCGACTATCTGAAGCCAGCGATCACATCTGCGCGGGAACAGCGCGTAAAGACACGAAAGTTGGATAGTCTGCGTTCTTTGCTAACAATATGAATATGCAAGAAGCTAGACTGACGAGTATATTTTTAATTTTTGGTGGTCAATTTTCGTGAATCCGAGGTTTGAGCGTCAATGCTGAGATATTGGTGGGTCAATCATAAGCAAACTTTTACCCAAGAACTTGGGGGTGGCTATTTATGGTCACCAAAGCGCGAGAGAGACGGTCGAAGAAGTCAGTTCTACGACAACCTTCGCGAAGCTCGGCCTGGGGATTTTGTCATTTCTTACGCCAACAGAAATATCTCTGGTATTGGTCGCGTCACAGATTTTGCTACTTCATCACCGATCCCGGATGAATTCGGAGCGAAAAGCAATTTGTGGAATGACGACGGTTGGCTTCTCCCCGTTGCCTGGTCCACCAATTTTCAGAGAAAAAATGTAGAGGACTTTATAGGCAAATTGTTACCTCTGTTGCCGTTGAGATACTCGCCATTCGACCGGAATGGACGAGGTGCGCAAAAGGCATATCTTTCGGAAATCAGCGCAGAAGCTTTTGAAGCAGCAGTAAATTTAAGCAACAGCAATGACGCATTAACAAGGTTTGATTTAGACCCTCCACCCATATCAGCGTTAATAAGTGCAGTTGAAGACGGCGTCCAGAGCCGCATCGCCAACGACGGAGGACTCTCTGCAACCGAGAAGTCACAGCTAGTTCTTGCGAGGAAGGGCCAGGGGGTTTTTCGTCGTAACCTCTTGCGCTTCGAAAACGCATGCCGATTAACATCGATTAATAATCAGAGGTTTTTGGTCGCCAGTCATATAAAGCCGTGGCGGCTCTGCAGCACATCCCATGAACGGCTTGATGGCTGCAATGGGCTGCTTTTGACCCCTACTGCTGACCTACTTTTCGACCGCGGCTTCTTGACATTTTCTGACGACGGTCAGCCCATATTTTCAAAAGCCGTGTCCAGCGCCGACATCGCAAAGCTAAATTTTTCGAGTGTTACAGCTCCGAAGGGAAAAGTGTTCTTGAACGATCAGCTTACTTACTTGAACTATCATCGACAGAACATTTTTATGAGTTAAGCAGGAGGCGTAGATCAGTTGCTGACCAGCCTCTAGCATTTATACGAGTGAGCGAACGGGTACGTTTCCAAATCGACTGCGTTGGGGGTCACATTGGGGGTCGTTATTCTCGACACTTTAAATAAATGTATACATTTCAATTAATTATTCGAATTACACGAGTCCTTTCCTGACACTCGAACTTAAAACAGATCAGCAAGACGAAGAATCCAACGATATCAGTGAGGGGCAAAACGGACTCGAACCGGCTCCTCACTCTGCCCCAGGAAAGGACGGCTCCCGTCCTTTCCTGGGCACCATCTGGGTTTGTAACGAGAAATATCCGTTACAAGACAAGACTTTAGAAAAATCCCTCACTATCAGGCTCAACTACCGTAGCAGCACTCTGTTACAGCGGTATCGTCTTCAATCGTCCGCAAACCGTTTCCACACAACGGTTAGACAGCTTCCTGACTGTAGCAGCAGACTGTATCAGCAGACGGTGGAAACCATCGTTTCCGACGATGTGACACGACCATTGCGCATGACCGCCATAAGGTCTCGCTCTGCTTAGTAAGTGCGTCGAGCACTTCAGCTGGAATACCAAGGGCTTCTTCCATTTCGGCGCCAATAGCATTGAAAGCTTCAAGCCGACGCGCACCTTCACCTTCTACCTGTTCGAGAGTGGACTTGTTTTCCGGTGACGGGTTCTTGAAATATTCGGTCCGTGCACGGACGATCTGAGGCAGAAGCTCTCTGACATAAATTTCCGCCGCTTTTGCACGGATCTCAGCTTGCTTAAATTTCTCTTTGTCCATTTGCGTCACAAGTCATGAAGGTTGTCGAGCCGCTGCCCCGCTCATTCGGCGCCCATGGATCAGATCCTCAATCAACGCAGCCTTCAGAACAATCCCTACAGTGCCCACTTTCTTCACCGGATCATACGTCAGAAGCCGGAAAAGATTAGATTTTCCAAAATCGAAATAAACTTCAGTCTTCACCGACGCCCAGTTTTGCAGAAGCCGGCTACGACCATACCATTTTATCCCGTAGGTGAGCGGATCATACTGAATTGGTCCGTGAAGGCTCATATTAAAATAGGCTTCGTCTAGTGCTCCGCGTGTTACCAGTTGCGCTGTCATGTTTGTGCTCATGGACCAGCCTATGACCCGGCGAGAGAACAGGTCGATGACGGCCGCAAAATACAGCCACCCTTCCGCCGTCCAGATATAGGTAAAGTCTGCAACCCACTTCTGGTTCGGCTTATCGGCGGCAAACTGGCGATCAAGAACGTTCGGTGCGGCAGTTGAGCGCTCGCCAGCATCTTTAGGCAACCCGCGCCGGCGTGGGCGAGCCTTCAGCCCCTGCAACTGCATAAGGCGCTCGACACGATGCAAACCACAGGCGATGCCCTCGGCGAGCAGATCATGTCAGACACGGCGGCTGCCGTAGGTCCTGAAGCTGGTTAGAAAGCTGGCCCTGACTTTTGCACCGACAGCTTCATCGCTTATCGAACGCTGGCTGGGAGGCCGGACGAGCCAACCGTGAAAGCCACTGCGCGAGACACCGAGCGCCTCGCAGAGCCAGGAAACCGGCCAGATCCCTCGGTGCTTCGCAATGAATCCGAACTTCATATGGAGTCCCTCGCGAAGTAGGCTGCGGCTTTTTTAAATATGTCACGCTCAGCTTTGAGTTTGGCTACCTCCTTGCGCAGGCGGTCGATCTCAAGCTGCTCCGGCTTCATTTGCCCCTTGCCGGGAAAGGCGTCTTTCGGGTCGACTGAAAATGCCTTCACCCATTTGCGCAGAACCGTCGCGTGAACATCCAGGTCACGGGATGCCTGGGCAACCGATACGCCACGCTCGGTGATTAATCTGACAGCCTCAATCTTAAACTCGCGGCTGAACTTTCTCTTTTCCATATGAACCTCCAGTTCGATGAACACCCTTTTCTCGGTGTCCGTCAAACCGGCAGCAGCTCACCCAGCCAGGTCTATTTCCCGAGCGATACATTTGAAGATGTCATTGATGGAAAGGTCGATCTCGAAGAAAAATCCAAATCTCGACGCGGCCGTCGTCATTTGGATGACCTAGAAAGCACGAAGCAAATATTCAGAACGCTTGTTCGTGGTCAGAAGGCTTTTAAAAATCAATTACAAATCATCGTTCTCGATCACGCCGACAAAAGAGCCTGGAGAGAGAATTTGGCGGAAGCTGGTAATTGGCGAAATGACGAGGACTTCCTTATTCCGCTAGCTTGGGGAGTGTAGGGCGCTGCGAATATCGGATGTCCGCTTTCGCGGAACGCTGATGCGGTTTGATGTCCGAATTGGCCAATAATTGGGCGCACTACTGCGATTTATTTCTGGCAACTCAACGGAACCAAATCGGTCCAATTATTTGCGTCGGAGTCCAGCCTTATGTGTCGGCCGACACGTTTGGAGCGGGTGAAGGGAATCGAACCCTCGTATTCAGCTTGGGAAGCTGCTGCTCTACCATTGAGCTACACCCGCAATCACAAGGTAAGGTGCTAGTGCCATAAGACAGGCGTTAGCGTCAACGGATATCGATGCCTAAAAAAGTCCGGCAGGGGAAACCATGCCGGACTTTTAGAACTCAGCTCGTCCAGCCACCACCCAATGCTCGGATCAGGCCGACCGTGGACTGGTACTGTGCCGCACGGACCTTCAGCGCCTGCCGACGGATGGCGAGCAGTTGCCGCTGGGCATCGAGCACCTCCAACTGCGATGACGAGCCATTGGTATAGCGTGATTGAGACATGGCCAGGGCCCGGCTGGCGGCGGAAACCGCCTGGTCCTGTGCCGTCTGCTGTTGTCTGAGGTAGGTCAGGTCCGAGAGTTGGTCCTCGACATCCGAGAGCGCCACAAGCGTGCTTTGCTGGTAGTCGGCGAAGGCGGCATCGAGGCCGCCTTTCGCATAGTCGATGCCGGCGTTGCGGCGGCCGCCATCGAAGATGGCCTGCGACAGTATGCCGGTCAGCGACCAGTTCTTTGCCGTGTCTTCGAATAGGTTGCCGAGGTCGCCCGAAGCGTAACCGCCGGACGCGGTCAGGCTGAGGGTCGGCAGCCACGCGGCTTTCGCAATGCCGACGCGTTTTTGCGCCGCCAGCAATGAGGCGTAAGATGCGGTGACATCAGGGCGGCGTTGCAGCACATCTGCGGGGATGCCGGCGGGGATCACCGGCACGGCGCTGGCCCAGGGCTCGCTCGACCACGCCACGGTGGCGATATCGAAATCGCTGGCGGGCTCACCGACCAGAACGGCCAAAGCGTGAGCCACCTGTGCGCGCTGCTGATCGAGCGCGGCGGCCTGCGCCTCTGTGGAGGCGACCTCGGCCTGCATCCGCGCCACGTCGATTTCGGCGACATCGCCTTCCTCAAAGCGGCGCTGGGTGACATCGAGGCTGCCGCGATAGGCGGCCAGCGTATCGCGGACGATGGCGCGGTCTTCATCAAGCGCGCGCAGGGCAAAATAGCTTTCGGCGACGCGCGACTGGATGAGAAGTTGCGTATCCTTCAGCAAGGCGTCCTGTGCCTGCGCATCCAGTTTGGCGGCCAAGGCAGCCTTCGACAGGCGGCCCGACAAATCGACCTCATAGCTGAGATCGAGGCCGAGACCATGCGCCGATGCCGGCTTCTGCGAACCGGGACTGAGCGTGGCGGTATTGGCGCCGGTGGTGGCCTGATAGCCGATGCCGGCCTGCGGCCACAGGTCCGCCTTGGACGAGCGGATCAGGGCCTGGGCCTGTTCCAGATGCGCCGCGGCCAGCTTGATGGTGTTGTTGCGGGTCATGGCGCGGGCGGTCAGGTCGTTGAGCACCGCATCATCGAAGACCAGCCACCAGGCCGTGCCCTGAGAAGGCGCGGGTGTGATGGCCGGTGTAGTACCGGCAAAAGCGGCAGGCGTCTCAAAAGATGCCTTTGCCAGCGGGGCGGTGGCGCAGCCGGTCAGAAGGAGAGCGGCCAGACTTAAGGTAGCGAAACGGGGCATGTGTGCCTCCCCAAAGCGCTTTCCTAAGAAAGCGCGTGAAAACAAGGAAACGACGAAAATTTGACGATCATTTTGATCGGATAATTTTCTAGTCGATATATTGAACATGCGGGGCCTCTTCGGGTTCGCCTTCGCCCTCCAGCGTCGAGGTGTGCGACTTCAGGGGACGATTGCCGGACAGGGCACGCAGCAGGACGTAGAAGAAAGGCGTCATGAACAGGCCGATAGCGGTGGCGCCGATCATGCCGGAGAAGACAGCCAGGCCCATGGCGCGGCGCATTTCCGAACCGGCGCCTTGGCTGACGACGAGCGGCAGCACACCCATGATGAAGGCGATCGAGGTCATCAGGATCGGGCGCAGACGCAGGCGACTGGCGCGGATGGCGGCCTCCAGCGGACTTAAGCCGGTCAGTTCGAGTTCGCGGGCGAATTCGACGATCAGGATGGCGTTTTTCGCCGACAACCCCACCAGAACGAACAGGCCGATCTGGGTGAAGATGTTGTTGTCGCCGTGCATGAGGAAGACGCCGATCATGGCCGACATCAGCCCCATCGGCACGATCAGGATGATCGACAGCGGCAGGACGACGCTTTCATACTGGGCGGCCAGAACGAGGAAGACGAGCAGGATGACCAGTCCGAAGACGAGGTTGGACGAGTCACCGGCCAGGATCTGCTGGTAGGTCAGTTCGGTCCATTCGTAGTCGATGCCCTGGGGCAGGGTCTCGGCGGCGATGCGCTTGATGGCGTCCTGTGCCTGGCCAGAAGAATAGCCGGGGGCCGGGCCGCCGGAGATATCGGCGGCGAGGTAGCCATTATAGCGGCTGGCGGTGACCGGGCCGGAGACCGGATCGACCTTCAGCACGGCGGCCAGCGGCACCATTTCGCCAGTCTTCGAGCGGACCTTCAGCGAGCCAATGTCCTCGGCACGGGCGCGGTAAGGCGCGTCGGCCTGGACCCGGACGCTGTAGGTGCGGCCGAAGCGGTTGAAGTCATTGACATATTGCGAGCCGAGATAGATCTGCATGGTCGAGAAGATATCGCTGACCGATACACCCAACTGACGGGCGCGGGTGCGGTCGATATCGGCGAACAGCTGCGGCGTATTGATATTGTAGCCAGAGAACACACCGGCCAGTTCCTTGGTCTGCGCCGCTTTGGCGACGAAGGTCTTGGTGGCTTCGTCGAGCTTCTGGTAGCCGAGGCCGGCGCGATCTTCGAGCTGGAGCTTGAAACCGCCTGTGGTACCTAAGCCGAGAAGCGGCGGTGGCGGGAACATGACAGAGTAGCCTTCCTGGATGCCGGCCAGCTTGCCGTTGAGTTGCATGGCGATGGCGCCAGCGGAGAGGGCCGCGCCATGACGTTCTGCGAAGGGCTTCAGTGGCATGAAGACGACCGCTTCATTGGGGGCGATGGTGAAACCGTTGATCGACAGGCCGGGGAAGGCCAGGGCGTGGGAAACGCCGGGTGTCTGCATGGCGATCTCGGAGACCTTGCGGGCCACGGCCTCGGTGCGGTCCAGGGTGGCGCCATCGGGCAGCTTGACCATACCGATCAGATAGGCCTTGTCCTGTTGCGGGATAAAGCCGCCGGGAACGACCTGGAACATGACGAAGGCCAGGGCCGCCAAGGCGCCATAGACGCCCAGCATCAGCCCCTTGCGGCCAGCGATCTTGCCGACGCTCTTGCCGTAGGACTCAGACGAGCGCTTGAAGGTGCGGTTGAAGACGCTGAAGAAGCCCCCCAGCCATTTATCCATAAAACGGGTCAGGCCGTCTTTCGGGGCGTTGTGCCCCTTCAGCAGCAAAGCGGCCAGGGCGGGGGAAAGGGTCAGGGAGTTGATCGCCGAAATCACGGTCGAGATGGCGATGGTGAGCGAGAACTGGCGGTAGAACTGGCCGCTGAGGCCGGTGATGAAGGCCAGCGGCACGAAGACGGCGACCAGAACGAGGGCAATGGCGATGATCGGGCCGGAGACTTCGCGCATGGCCTGAAGAGTGGCGTCACGCGGGGACTTGCCGGCTTCGATATTGCGCTCGACGTTTTCGACGACGACGATGGCGTCATCGACCACGATCCCGATGGCCAGCACAAGGCCGAACAGGGTGAGCGCATTTATGGTGAAGCCAAAGACGTGCATCACCGCGAAAGTGCCGATGACCGAGACCGGCACGGCCAGTAGCGGGATCAGCGAGGCGCGCCAGGTTTGCAGGAACAGGATGACGACGATGACGACCAGCGCGATGGCTTCCAGCAGGGTGTGGATGACCGAGTCGATCGATTCATGGACGTATTCGGAGGTGTCGTAGGCGATCTCGTAGGAGACGCCTTCCGGCATGGCCTTCTTCAGCTCTTCCATCGTCTCGTGGACGTCCCTGGAGAGCTGGAGCGAATTGGCGCCGGCCGTCTCAAAGATGGGGATGCCGACGGCGTTTTTGTTGTCGAGCAGGGAGCGCAGCGAATAATCAGCGGCGCCCATTTCGACGCGGGCGATATCGCCCAGGCGGGTGACAGCGCCATCAGTGCCGGTCTTGACGATGATGTTGCGGAAGTCTTCCTCGGTGGAGAGGCGGCCCTGGGCATTGACCGACAGTTGCAGGGTCAGGTCGGGGATGCCGGGCGAGCCGCCGATGACGCCGGCCGCGGCCTGGACGTTTTCAGAACGGATGGCGTCGGCGACATCGGACGGCGACAGGCCGCGTTCGGCGACCTTCTGCGGATCGAGCCAGACACGCATGGCGTACTCACCGCCGCCGAACATCTGGATCGGCCCCACGCCCTTGATGGCCTGGAGGCGGTCCTTGACGTGCAGCAGGGCGTAGTTGCGCAGATAGTTGACGTCATAGCGGCCGTTGGGCGAGGTCAGGTGGACGACCAGCGGCAACGAGGACTGCGACTTCTGCGTGGTGATACCAAGCGCGCGCACATCGGCCGGCAGCCGGGCTTCGGCCTGGGAGACGCGGTTCTGCACCATCTGCTGGGCCAGGTCGGCATTGGTGCCAAGCTTGAAGGTGATCGTCAGGGTCATCTGGCCGTCGGCGGTCGCCTGCGAGGACATGTAGAGCATGTTCTCGACGCCGTTGACCGACTCTTCGATGGGCGAGGCGACGGTTTCGGCGATGACGGCGGGCGAGGCGCCGGGATACATGGCGTGGACCACCACCTGCGGCGGCACCACTTCCGGATATTCGGAAACGGGCAGGACGCGTAAGCTAAGCAGGCCTGCCACGAGGAAGAGCAGGGACAGCACGCCGGCGAAGATCGGCCTGTCGATAAAGAATTTGGAGAGGTTCATGAGGGGGCCCTTTGGGCTGAATTTGAAGCAAGAAACCCCACCACCATCGGCTTCGCCAATGGTCCCCCTCCCCGACAAGCGGGGAGGTACGAAAGGGTGATTGCTGACTAAACTTAGGCTTCCGGCTTGGCTTTTGCGTCCATGGCGGCGACGGTTTCGGAAACCACCGAGCCGGGGCCGACATGCTGGATGCCGCTGACGATGATGCGCTCACCATCCTTCAGGCCGGAGGTGACGATGCGCAGGCCATTGGCGGTGCCGCCGAGCGTCACTTCACGATAGGCCACCTTGTGATCCTTATCGACCACATAGACGAAGCGCTTGCTCTGGTCGGTGCCGACCGCCAGTTCCGACACCAGCAGGGCCGGCTTTTCCTGCGCCGCGCCCATATGGACACGGACGAACTGGCCGGGGATCAGCTTGCCTTCCGGGTTCTGAAAGACGGCGCGGGCGCGCAAAGTCCCGCTCGTTCCGTCGAACTGGTTGTCGATCAGTTGCAGGTGGCCGGAGATCGACTCACCGCCATCGGCTTCCACGGTCACCGGAATGGTTTCCAGCGAGGTAGAGCCCAGATCGGAGATAGTGGTATGGATAACCTCTTCGTCGGCATCGAAGCTGGCATAGATCGGGCTGACCGAAACCAGCGTGGTCAGGATCGCCGCCTGCGGGCCGGAGCCGACGAGATTGCCGACGGTCACCTCGATGCGGCCGACACGACCGGAAACCGGTGCCCGCACCTGGGTATAGCTGAGGTTAAGGTTGGCCGATTGCAGCGAGGCACGGGCGGCGTCGAGATTGGCCTGCGCCGCCTTAAGGTCATTGGTGCGGCTTTCCAGTTCGGATTGGGCGATGGCGTGATCGGCCCACAGGCGCTGGGCGCGGGCCTGTTCGGAGGTGGCCAGGGTCAGACGGGCGGAGGCGGCGGAAACCTCGGCCTGCGCACGCGCGGCCTCGGCCTGGAAGGGGGCGGGGTCGATGGTCACCAGCAGATCGCCGGCCTTGACCAGCGCGCCTTCGCGGAAGTGGATGGCCTTGATGGCGCCGGCAACGCGCGGACGGATCTCGACGCGATCGACGGCTTCGAGGTGGCCGGAAAAGTCGGTCCACTGGGCGACGTTTTGCAGACTGACGACGGAAACGGTGACGGGCGTGGGCGCGCTGGCGGCGGGCTGGTTGGCGGCTTGTGTGCTCAGAGCGGTGCCGATACCGACGGCGGCCAGGACGGTCAGCGACACGGCGCCGGCGACGAGCATCTTGCGATAACGCTCAAGCTTCAGGGAGGAGACAACGGGATCGAACATGACGATATCCTTTGGGGAGTAAAGGAATGGGAGGGGGAACGCATACGGTTGGGCAAAAAAATCGGGCTGGCGTTTCTCGGTCGCTTCGGCTAATTTAATGCGGCGTCGCAGTTAAATAGTCCCGCCCCGTCATTTTGTAAACATATTTTTATGCGACATCGCAAATAAATATGTTAATGTGCCGGCAAGCGACCATTTGCCCCAGCGTTTTGGGCTTTGCGCGGCAGGGAAAAATGCTTAGACTGACAGTCTGCCAGAAACTGGCAACTGCCAGATTCTGGTAAGGAGTGCTGTGTCTTGGATGACCTGAAGACGATAGACCTGCCTGACGTGACATGCGGCGGGCAGGCGGCCGATCCGCAAGCCTGCGCCTGCGAGGCGCCGCGCAAGCGTGGCCGTCCGCGCGCCTTTGATCCGGATGCCGTGCTGGAAACGGTGCTGGAAATGTTCTGGATGCGCGGTTTCGCCAATACCTCGCTCGATGATATCTCCGCCGCTACCGGGGTAAGCCGGCCATCTCTGGCCGCCACGTTCGGCGACAAGGAAGCGCTTTATCTCAAGGCGATGGAACGCTACCGCAATGGTATATCGACCAAGCTGGATACGGTGCTGCAATGCACTGGCCGGGACGGCAGTTTGCGGGATATCATCAATCGCTATTTTGATGTGATGATCTCGTCCTATACTGGCGAGACCGAGGCCAGTGAGACGGAAGAATGCCTGGGGTGCGCCTTCATGTGCACGGCGCTTAACGAGGCGCCGCGCCACGAATCGATCATGAGCGTCCTGCAGGGCACGATCGAGGAGTTCGACGCGCGTTTCGAGCGCTTCTTCACGAAGGCGCAGGAACTGGGCCATATCGGTTCCAACCAGGATCCGAAGGTGATGTCGCAGATGATCACCTCGTTGACCTCCAGCCTGGCCGTCCGCGCCCGCGCCGGTGCCAGCCGCGAAGATTTGCAGAAGATTGTAGACGCGACGACGAGCTTCCTGTTTCCGTAATTTATCCTTATCAAGACGGCCGCTGGGTCAAATCATCTGGCTGGCTATTGGCGATTTACCGGCTTCTTATGTTGCCCGGCCTCTCTCACACATCATTCTTACCCATCGCTCCATAAGCTGATCCTAGCCGCTGAAGACCCTATTTCGGGACACCCGGCGGGTTCAAGGCTCAGGCGGGGTGTATGGCGGGTTTATGCCGGCGCCGCGCCTGGGCCCTTTATTCCCCTCGGATCAGGGCCGGCCTTAAGGCGTCGTGACGCACCACCGTCCCATGCCCGGCCGGTCCCTGGTTCTACTTCTGGACAATCCCGGCGAATTGGCGCTGATATGACCCGAACCGGGGAGATATCATGCGCGCACCACTGATCCTGACACTTGGCCTTTTCGCACTGGCTGGCTGCATAGCGCCGCCGCGGCAACCCTCACAGGTCATGAAGGACACCTTCTCGCAATGCACTTGGGGCAAGGTCGAGGGCAAGGCCCTGTCAATCTGGAGCTATGCCTGTCCGCCTGACGCCGGTGCTGTAAAATTGGCGCCTGACGACAAGGTCGGCGGGTTTATGGTCATTTCTAACGATGGCACCAATCATTTGCTGGGATACGATGTGATCCGCACCTTCCCGAAAGCGAAGGGCGCGCCGCTGGAATCGGTTCTGCCGGAGGTGCTGGCCGCCACCGGCAAGCATCAGGCGTCATGTGCGCTGGTCAAAACGGCCTATGGTGACTGGGGCGAGGTGTATGTGCTGGAGCCGACCGACGCCGAAAAAGCCGCCTATGACGCCGCCAACGCCATCGAACCGCAAGCAAATCCGTGTGGCGATCTCGGCATCGGCCCGGCGGGCGATCGCTTCTTCAAGGTGATGGCCGATGATCTGAAAAAGGTCATCTATTACGACATGGGCAGCGAGATTCAGATTTTCGATCCGGGTACGCTCAGGTCGAAATAGGCGGCGGCTAAAAAACGGAGCGGCCCAAAAAATAGAGCGGAAAGACGCATCTGAGGAAACGCCTTTCCGCCCGTTATCGTCGCAACCATCCGGCGGGAAAGAAGCGACAATCTCTTTGATTTATGGCTCCAAACCCTTCAGGGTTTAGCAAGGCCGCCAAGCCTGGTAAAAATGGCTGTCGCCCACGTTTGCGCGAGGCTCCCGGCGCTTGAGTACCTGATTAGTGCCGGCGATTCCACTCGTCGATCTGCTTGTCGGCTTCATCCTGGGCAATGCCGTAGCGTTCCTGAATCTTGCCGGCCAGCAGTTTGCGATCGCCTTCGATCACGTCGAGATCGTCATTGGTGAGCTTGCCCCACATCTTCTGGACATTGCCCTTGACCTGCTCCCAACTGCCCTGCATTCGGTCGTTGTTCATTCGATAATCTCCTGAAATCAATGAGTTATGTTGATTGACTCACTATAGGCAGTGGAAGCCTAAATTTTCGACGCTTGAGCGGCGCTGCAACATAAGGAAGACATAAGGCCGTTTGTCCGGCTTGATTTTGCCATCCTTATAATTGTATGATGACTGACAAATATATTGGGAGGTTTTCATGTCGAAACTGACGCGGCGCGGTGTCATGGTGCTGGGCGGAGCGTTGTCTCTGGCGGGGGCAGCCAAGGCACAAATCGCAGATACCGAACGCTGGGGGTTGTATGAAATCATCCTCGATGGCCCGAAAACCGGCAATCCCTTCACCGAAGTCAGCCTGTCGGCGGAATTCCGCAATGGCGCGCAGACCGTGCGTATGCCGGGGTTTTATGATGGCGACGGCGTCTATCGCATCCGTTTCAGCCCGGAAACCGAAGGCGCCTGGCAATGGCGCACCATGAGCAATGCGAAAGCGCTCGATGGCCGCACCGGCGGCTTTACCGCGCGGCCGGCCAGTGGTGACAATCATGGTCCGGTGCGCGTCACGCCCGATGGCTATCACTTCGCCTACGCCGATGGCACGCCCTTCCGCCAGATCGGCACCACGGCCTATGCCTGGGCGCAGCAGTCGGACGCGCAATGTGCCCTGACACTGCAAACGCTGAAAACCGCGCCATTCAACAAGATCCGCATGTGCGTCTATGCCAATGTGAAGGCCGAGCCGATCGAACCCTTTGCCTATACCGGCACACGCCCGAAGGATTGGGACGCAAAACGGTTCAATCCCGCCTTCTTCCGCCGCTTCGAAGACCGCGTGGCAAAGCTTCAGGCGCTGGGCATAGAGGCCGATATCATCCTCTACCACCCCTATGACAAGGTGCATGGCTATGGCGAAATGGCCCGCCCCGATGATGAGCGTTACCTGCATTATGTCATCGCCCGGCTTGGCGCCTACCGCAATGTCTGGTGGTCCATGGCCAATGAGTTCGATCTGGTGAAGGCGAAAACCCCGGCTGACTGGGACCATATCGGGCAATTCGTGGCCGACAGCGATCCGCATCAGCGCCTGCGCTCAATCCATAACTGCAAGGCGTTTTTTGATAACCGCAAGCCGTGGGTGACGCATTCCAGCATCCAGAACGGTATGTCGGTGAAGGATGATACCCGCGCCGAAATCTACCGCAGTGTCTGGGAAAAGCCGGTGGTCTTCGATGAGATCTGTTATGAGGGCAAGTCAGACCTGCGCTGGGGCAATCTGACCGGCGAGGAGATGGTGTCGCGCTTCTGGCATGGCCTGATCGCCGGCACCTATGTCGGCCATGGCGAGGTGCTGACCGCTGAAAACCTGAGCCCGGATGGCGGCTGGAGCGGTATCGGCGGGCGGCTGCTCGGTACCAGCGCGTCGCGTCTGGCCTTCCTGAAGACGGTGATGGAAGCCGGACCGAAGCCGGGTGTCGATCCGGTCGATAAATGGTGGGACCGCCATATCGGCGGCCAGGCCGGGCAGTATTACCTGCGCTATTTCGGTGATCAGATGCTCTCGGAATGGCCGCTCGAACTGCCGAAACAGGAACTCAGCGGCGGCGAACAGTTCCGTGTCGAGCTGATAGATACCTGGAACATGAAGGTCACGCCGGTCGAGGGTGTTTTCACCATGCAAAAGAAGGATGGCTACAGTTTCCACGATCCAGCGCGGCCGGTCATTGCCCTGCCTGGCCAGCCATGGATGGCGGTCAGGATCGTGCGGGTTTAGAAAAGGGTATCCGGCCGCTTTTGCGGCGTGCAGTAACCGGTTTCGCCGCGGTGCGCGTCCTTGCCGATGCGTTTGTTGTCGATCTCCTCGGCATAGAAGGCGCCGCTGGAGCGATCGAGCGTGATGCGCAGGGCCGAGCCGTGTTTCGTCACGCGGTTGACGAGATAATAGGCCGAGCCGGTGACATCAGCCGGGCACAAGACATCCAGGCAGATCGACTGGCGGATCAGCGATGGATGCGTCGGATCGACGCGCAGGAATTTGAAATCGGCGTGTTCATCCGGGAAAACCGGCGATGGGAAGAGATCGATATAGAAGACGCCCTGCGAGATGAAGCGCTTGCCTTCGGTGACCTGGGTTTCGCATTTCAGGCTGATCTGGTCCGCTGGCGGCAAGGGGCGCGACGATGGTGCCACAACCGGCGCCGGCGGCGGTGGATCGACAATCGGCTGCATGGTGATGGGCGCCGGCGCTATGGCGACCGGCGGCGACAGGGGTTCGAGCGCAGCCGGATGATCCGGTGTCAGGGCTTTCGCCATGTCGGGGCTGAGCGTGGTGGCATAGGGGATGGGGGTGGCCGGCGTCGTCAATACCGGCGCCGGTTTGGCGGCGACTTTTTTGCGCTTGACCACGGGCTTCGGCGCGGGTGCGTTTTCGTCGTAGGGCGTACCTTCGGCATGGGCCAGACCTGAAACACAGAGCGCCGAGGCCGCCATTAGCGCTAGGCAAAGCTTGAGCGCCGGTCTCATGCCTCCCTCCATCAGGCGTCCTCATCGAAACGATTATTGACCAGTTCGGCCAGGGCGGCCACGGCCTCTTCGGCCTGCGGGCCCTCGGCCTCGATGCCGATAACGGTGCCGATGCCGGCACCCAGCATCAGGAGGCCCATGATCGACTGAGCATCGACGCGGGTATCGTCCTTGATGACATAGGTCTGGGCGTCAAACGCCGAAGCCAGCTTGACGAACTTGGCGGAGGCCCGCGCGTGCAGACCCTTCATGTTGCAGATTTCGACCTCAGTACGCACGCCGGGCTCAGTCTCGCTCACTCGCATCCCCCCTTCAGTCAGGGCTTGTCGCGCCGGAGAATGCGGGCGTTCGGGGTTTTAGTCCAGAAAAAAGGAAGGGTCAGTTATCGCCGGAAAGCACGTAAGAGGCGACGGTGACGTATTTGCGGCCGGCTTCCTGGGCATGGCAGACGCAGGCGCCGAGGTCTTCGTTTTTGCGTAAGGAGGCCAGTTTGATCAGCATCGGCAGGTTGAGGCCGGCAATGACCTCGGCCTTGGTCTGTTCCATGACCGAAATGGCGAGATTGGAGGGGGTGCCGCCGAACATATCGGTCAGCAAGATGACGCCATCACCGGAATCGTTGGCAAAGGTGGCCTCCAGAATATCCTTGCGGCGCTGGGCGACATCGTCCTCGGGCCCGATACAGATGGCAGCCACCTGGGTCTGCGGGCCAACCACATGTTCCATCGCCGATACGAACTCGTCAGCCAGCTTGCCGTGAGTCACGATGACCAGTCCGATCATTAAAGCAACATCCTTACTAACGCCTTGGGCTTGTCACCATTAAGCGGGGTAGCCCGTCATACTAGTCCCGATTTCATCGCACTGCAAAACGAGATTATGTGTGTCCAGCAAATTTTGCGCCGCAACAGATCCGGTGTGCCAAATATGCCAGAGGCCGTATTTACAGGGTATGAATGAGCCCGAGAGCTGACCTTTAGGTAAGTCTTTTTAAGCAATTTTCAAGCGGTGAAGGAGTTTGCTGACACTGGAAGCTTCGCGCGGATTGAGGCGGATCGTCGGGATGGCCTGTCCCAGAATGGGCGTAATTTCGTTTTCGGGCAGGCGCTCGATCGGATCGGACTGTGCCAGGACGGCCAGGTGGATGCGCGTCATCTTGCGCGTTTCCGCCGTCATGATGCCCAGTCCGCGAATCTCCATGCGGCCTTCGATGGTTTCCGGCGCGCCGGCATAAAGCTGCCCGCCGGAAGTCCACAGAACGCTGTAATCGTCGCTCACCAGGGCACAGCCGGTATATCCGGCCGCTTCGATCAGGCGCAGGGCCAGGTCGCTCTTGCCGCTGCCGGATGGCCCCATGATCAATACGCCGCGCCACGCCTGACCGATATGCAGGCTTAAGGACGTAGCGTGGATGATCAGTTTGCTCATGCCGGTATCTAGGCACGGATGGCGGACTGTGAAAGTCGTTTCTAGCGCAGGAGGTAAGGAAAATGCTTCATGACGAACTCCTACCTGATCCTTATTTCCCCTTGGCCAGATCATCGAAGGCGCGGAGTGTGGTGATCAGTTCCTGCATCTTGTCGATATAGATCATATTGGGGCCATCGGAAGGCGCATGATCCGGGTCTTCGTGGGTTTCGATAAACACCGCCGAGACCCCGACCGCGCAGGCGGCGCGGGCCAGCACCGGCGCGAACTCACGCTGACCGCCGGAGGTGGTGCCCTGGCCGCCGGGTTGCTGCACGCTGTGGGTGGCGTCGAACATCACCGGATAGCCGGTCTGGGCCATGATCGGCAGGCCGCGGAAATCGCTGACCAGGGTGTTGTAACCAAAAGATGTCCCGCGATCGCACAGCAGGATGCGCTCATTGCCCGTGCTGGCGATCTTGTTGGCGACGTTCTTCATGTCCCACGGCGCCAGGAACTGACCCTTCTTGACATTGATTGTGCGACCAGTGGCGCCGGCGGCCAGCAGCAGATCGGTCTGGCGGCACAGGAAGGCCGGTATCTGGATGACATCGACCTGCTTGCCCACCGGCTCGCACTGGCCGGCATCATGTACGTCGGTCAGCACCGGGCAGCCGAACTTCTCCCGCACGGCGGCCAGGATATCGAGGCCCTCATCCATGCCGATACCCCGCGCCGTCCCGATGCTGGAGCGGTTGGCTTTATCATAGCTCGACTTGTAGATGAACTTGGTGCCGGAAGGCGCGCAGGCTTCGGCGATCTTCTCGGCCATCATCAGGGCGTGATCGAGGCTCTCGATCTGGCAGGGCCCGGCGATCAGGACGAAGGGTTCATCGCCGCCGACCGTGATCTTCGGCTGGCCGAAATCACCGATTTCGAAGGTCTTCGTTTTGACGTGCTGCGGCTGGATCGACATGGGTATGCTTCCTTAAATCACTTGCCTAAATTACTTGTTCAATGCGGGCGACATCGACGGGGTTGTTCAGTTCCCAGAACACGCGGCCACGGCCATCGACCTCGACGCAGCGGATCGACATGCCGTTTTCGAGGAAACGCAGTTGCTCCAGGCCTTCATAGGTTTCCAGCGGGCCGACCGGCCATTTGAGATAGCTGTTCAGCGCCTCGCCGCGATAGGCATAGACGCCGACATGGTGGAAGACCGGGATGGTGTCGCCCTCGCTGAACGTCTTGCCCGTATAGGGAATGACTTCCTTGGAGAAATAAAGGGCGTTCATGTGGCGATCAAACACCGCCGTGGTGCCGCCGACGCGGCCATTCTGACGGTCCTCGACGAAATTGGCATAGGTCTGGGCGTCGCAGCGCAGGACAGGCGTGGCCATCTGGGCGTCGGGATAGGTCTTCATCTCGCGGATCAGGTCTTCGACGAACCAGGCCGGGGTCAGTGGCGCATCCCCTTGCAGGTTGACATAGAGATCAGCCGACTCTTTCAGCTTGTGCATGGCCTCGGCGCAGCGCTCCGTACCGTTGGCGCAGGTTTCCGAGGTCATGATCACCTGCGCGCCGAAGGCCTCGGCGGCATCGCGGATACGGTCATCATCGGTGCAGACATAGACGCTTGCCACGCCTTCGACGGCGCTGGCCGCTTCCCAGGAACGCTGGATCAGCGACTTGGCCACGCCGTCTTTACCAGTCAGCTTGACCAGCGGCTTGCCGGGATAGCGCGTGGAGGCATAGCGCGCGGGAATGAGAATGATGGTCTTCATTTAAGCGACACTTTCTTAGGCTACCCCGGCGCGCAGGCAATCGTGGATATGGATCAGGCCGACCGGCTTGCTGTGGTCATCGACCGCGAACAGGCAGGTGATCTTCCTGTCGTTCATGATGCCCAGCGCCTCAGCGGCCAGGGCATCGGGGCGGATGGTGCGCGGACCGACGTGCATCACCTGCTTGGCGGTCTTGTCCATCAGGCCGGACATATTGCGGCGCAGGTCGCCGTCGGTGATGATGCCGGTCAGCTTGCCGTTGACATCGGTGATCCCGACCACGCCGAAGCTCTTGGCGGTCATGACCAGCAGGGCGTCGCCCATCGGCGTTTGCTCAGCCACCAGCGGCAGGGCGTCACCGGTGTGCATCAGGCCGGAAACCGGCAGCAGTTGCGCACCCAGTTTGCCGCCGGGATGGAAGGTCTTGAAATCGGTCGGCTGGAAACCGCGCTTTTCCATGATCGCCACGGCCAAAGCATCACCGAGCGCCAGGGTCATGGTGGTGGAGGTGGTCGGCGCCATGCCGATCGCGCAGGCTTCCGGCGCATTGGGCAGGACGAGCGCGATATCGGCCGCCTTGAGCAGGGTCGAGTCCGGGCGCGAGGCCACGCCGATCAGCGGGATCTGGAAGCGGCGGGTATGGTGGATAATATCGCTCAGTTCCGAGGTCTCACCGGAATTGCTCAGCACCACGACCACATCATCGGGCGTGATCATGCCGAGATCGCCGTGCGAGGCTTCAGCCGGGTGGACGAACTGCGCCGGCGTGCCGGTGGAGGCGAGCGTCGCGGTGATCTTGGCTGCGATATGGCCCGACTTGCCCATGCCGGAGAGGATCACCCGCCCCTTGACGGCGTACATCACCTCAACCGCCCGCACGAACGATTCCGACAGCGAACCGGCAAACAGCAGCAGGGCCTCGCCCTCGGTGCGCATCACCCGCGCGCCGGTAGCGAGAATCTCGGTGCGGCTGTTGATTTCGGAGGGCGGGCTTAAGGTCATAGTCAATCCATATGGTGCGCGCGCCCCTCTTAGCAAGGTTGGCAAGGGGGGACAATCCAAATGCGCAGATTGCTCCTCACAAGGACTTCACCTAGTATTGCATCATATTTAAAGGGGCAGAATTCATGAAAATCTCAAAAGTCGCCGTGGGCATTGGCGGATTGATCATTGCATTTATTGCCATATTTGGAGCCATTCTAATCTATTTAGGTGTCCGTTTGCTGTGGCAGGATGATGTATTAGCACAAGCTTGCTCTAAAGAAGCCGGCACTAATTCATTCTCTAACTGCCTGACAGCCTTTACAAATGATCTTACTTTCTGGGGAATATCCGTTGCCGTCATACAAGCGGTGCTTTCGACACTAGGACTTGTATTTACCGGTTGGGCAGCTTTAGAAGCCGCGAAAGCGGGGCAAGCAGCCAAAGATTCTATCGACCATTCCCGCAGAGAATATCTAGCCAGCTTTCCACCCGAATTAAACTTCCGAAAACTGGAACTTTTGATTTTCAATCCGCCAGATGCGCCTAAAATTCAATGCGCAGTAAGAAACATTGGCATTTCCAGATGTAAGGTAATTGGCATCGCTCTACGCTGCGAATATGGGGATGGAAGCATTCCTTTGCCGCCGCCGCTTTCTTTAGAGATGCCTTATCTAGACAATGCCGGGCAGCCACAGGTCTTACTGCCCGGCCAAGAACAGAATTTTGTTATGGACGCGGATATCACGCCGGAAGCCATAAGTTTGATCGATACAGCCAGAGCGTATAGAGCTACCGGCAACAAAGACTTCGACAGCACAATGCAAATATACGCTGGATGGCGCATTCGTTATGTGGATGACATCGGCGTCGAGCGCGTAACAGATGGAGTTTCGAAGTACGACCTGAACATGAATCGCTTTGTGGCTTGTGACCCCGATAATAAAAGCTAAAACGAGTGAGCTTTATGCCACTAGCGTGTCAGTCGCTAGCCATAGAAGTATTATCCATGCAACCGTCCGCCTCACCGCCCATTCATCCCCTTGCCCCTTTTCTGCAGCCGGTCCGGCGCTGGATCAGGCGCACCCTGCTTGTCCTGCCGGGGCCAGTGCGCGAGTTCGTGCTGTTCGGGTTGAAGATGGCGTGGTCGTGCCTGTTCGGCGCCGGGATGCTGGGCCTGATGATCGTCACGCACCTGGTCTGGCCAGTTCATAGTCCGATCTATCGTTATGATTTCCTGCTGGCGGCCGCTATCGCCATTCAATGCCTGCTGCTATGGACGCGACTGGAAACCTTCGACGAAGTGAAGGTGATTTTCCTATACCATATCACCGGCACGATCATGGAAATCTTCAAGACCCATATGGGTTCGTGGACCTATCCGGAGCCGTCGATTTTCCATATCGGCGGGGTGCCGCTGTTCACCGGCTTCATGTATGGCAGCGTCGGCTCGTTCATCGCCCGCGCCGTCCGCGTCTTCGACATGCGCTTTTCACACTACCCGAAACCCTGGGTGACCTATGCGCTGGCCCTGGTGATCTATGTGAACTTCTTCACGCATCATTTCCTGTTCGATTTCCGCTACCTGATCTTCGCGGCGATTTTCGTGATCTATTTCCGCTGCTTTGTCTTCTTCCGCATCGACCGGGCCGTCCATTCCATGCCCTATCTGCTGGCCGGCACCCTGACGGCCTTCTTCCTGTGGCTGGCGGAAAACATCGGCACCTTCACTCACACCTGGAGCTACCCCGGCAAGGCGTGGCATCTGGTGTCGATCCAGAAGATGGGCGCCTGGGGGCTTTTGCTGATCATCAGCTTTGTGACAGTGACGCTGATCTTCAAGCCGAAAGCCCCCGATGGTGAAGCGGAAAAATCGGGCGGATATCGCTTCTGGTTTCGTGGATTAGCGCCGCGCGACCAGGTTTGACAGGGCTTCCAGGTAATCAGCAAATGCCTTACGGCCGGCGGGTGTGATATGGACGCGGGTCAGCGGCTTGCGGCCCTGGAAGCTCTTGATGATCTCGACATAGCCAGCCTCCTCCAGCTTGCGCAGATGGACCGACAGATTACCTTGGGTCGCTTCCAGCACCGCCTTTAGCTCATTGAAATCAGCGGCTTCGGCGTCCATCAGATAGGCCATTATGCCCAGACGCAGACGTCCGTGAATGGCATCGTCCAGCTTGTTTATATCAAAGCCGGCCATACTCAGTTCTCCAAATGCTTAGGCATTTGGCAAGCGCGCCATAGAAGCGTGCTAACGCTTCGCTGCTTGAGCACAAATCGCGCCGCCGCTGATGCGGCGAGCCTTCGCGGCGCTTGAGCGAGAAAAATGATGTCGAAACCAGACATTATTTCCGCGCCTGCCGCATCATGTACCAGCCGCCGCCGCCCATAATGACGGACAGGGCCAGACCCAGCACCAGCACATAGTGCGGGCTGCCGATCAGCAGACCCAGGGCGAAGGTGGTGATGAACCAGCCGATGGAGATGATCGCCAGCCAGGCTTCCCGGCGGATCATGTAGGCGGTGAACCACACGGCGCCCTGAAAGGCGCAGACCGTGATCGGATACAGCAGCCAGATCAGAATGCTCTTTTCGGTGATGGCGGTGTAGGCAAACACACCAACCATGAAGAGATTGGCCAGCCCCGCGCTGCTGAAGGCGGCATTGAGCGCCCGCGTCGCCACGCCGTTCTTCGGCACCTTGCGATCGCGCCACAGGATGACGCACATCACCGCTAGAAAGACCACAGTCGGCAATATGCCGGCAATCAAATTGCCCCACATGCCGATATTGACGATACCCGCCAGATGCACCCACTGCACCAGGCATTGCAGGCCATAGCATACGCCGCCGGCCAAATAGAGCGCGCCGCCGGAAATCCGCACCCGCGCGCCTTCGCTGACCAGTGCCTTTACAAAGGCCAGATCGGCCTGAATATCCTTGCTCATGCGTCGCCTCCCTTCTGGCGGCGATCCAGCGCCATCATCATCCAGCCCGAACCACCCATCAGCAGGATCAGGGCGATGCCGAGAATGAGCAGGTAGGTTTGGGTCTGGCGGATTAGCAGCCCCAGCGTCACGGTGGTGACGAACCAGCCGGCGGAAACGCCCACCAGCCACAATTTGCGCCGGATCATATAGGCGACATACCAGACCGCACCCAGAAAGGCGCAGATGACCACCGGATAAAGCAGCCAGATCAGCATGTTTTTCTGCGTGCTGGCGACATAGCCGAAGACGATGGCAATGGCGAGATTGGCGAGGCCCGCGGAGCCATAGGCGGCATTGAGCGCCCGCGTGGCGACGCCTTGTTCTCCGTTCTTTCGGCTTTGCCAGGAGACGTAGATGATAACCGGGACAGACACGACAATGGGGAACAGGATCAGAGTCCAATTTATCAGCGCGCTCTGCGGCCAGCCGAACGCGCCTTGCGCCCAATAGGCCAGGCAATCGAGGCCATAGGCCAGCCCGGCAGTCAGGAAGACGATGCCGGCCGCCCCTTGCGCCTTCGGGCCCTCGCTGACGAGGGCCTTCAGGAAGGCAAGGTCTTTATGGACGTCCTCGCCCGGTTCAGTCATGCCCCATCTCCTAACAAAGCCTCCTGGCCATGGCCTGCGCGTTTCACCTTGCGGCGACGGCCGTTGAGAATCGCCCCGATGAAGGTATAGCGTACCATAATTTGATAGGTGAGAAGCCCGATCATCACGGTGGCCAGCAAAACCCCGCCGAATTTCAGCTCGGCCGGCCCGGGCAGGTTGCGCACCGCCAGTTGCAGGCCCATTACCACCGGAATGTGCAGGATGTAGATCCAGTAGGAGGCATCCGACAGATAGCGTAGCACCGGGTTTTCGCGTTTCAGAAAAGCATGGGCGGCGCCGATCAGGCCAAGCGTCCACGACCAGCCGGTCAGCAGGTAAAGCGCCAGATAGATCGGATGGTCGCTGCCTTTTGCGGGCGTTATAACGGCAGTAATACCGACCATATTCAGGCAGATGACCGTGCCGATCACCGCCGCAGACAGATGCGCCCACCAGCGCCTGGCCAGATGGGCCAGCAGGTCCGGTGAGCGGTGCAGGAACCAACCAAAGGCAAAGGCCGTAGCGAAACCAGAGAGGGCGGACGTATTGATTACCACGCCCGCATCCGGGGTCGGGATGCCGAACCATATCAGCCAGGCCGGATTGGCATAGAGGGCGGCAAAGGCCGGCAGGATCAGCACGGCGCCGATCAGATCGGTGCGGGTCAGGAAACCGACGACGGCGTCCAACATCCGTCCCAGCCCTTTGCCGATATGCAGCACGTCCGTCACAAGCTTGAGAACGACAGCGCCGCCGTAGAGCCACAGCAGGGCATAGAGGAACCACAGATGGGTCAGAGGAAAGGTCTTGGCCGATAATGGCGGCGGCGGGGCGGCGGGGACGGCCGGTGCGCCCGGCGGTGGCGCAAAGGCGATGATCATGATGGCAATGATCGAGGCAAAGACGATCGGCCAGAAGATGGCCAGCGGCGCGCCGACGCGGATCAGCCGGTTTTTGATGAAGCCACCCAGGCCGCGCTTGCTCATCAGCATATGGGCGAAGAACCCGGCCATGACGAAGAAGGTCATCATGCGGAACATGTGGATGACGTAGAACAGCACGGCTAGTCCCGTCGAGGAATTGGCATCCTTGATGAGCCAGACCTGGGGCTCGATAAAGGACATGGTGGTGTGCAGAGCGACGCCGAGCAGAAGCGCGCCGGCCCGCACGGCATCGAGATCGTGAAAACGCTCGGAATGGGTACTCACAGACATATTGGCTGTCTCAGACATAATGACCTCCCGTCAGGGCCGATTGCCCCAATAGCGGCACAGATATATCAACAAGTTTGAAATGTAAACCAGTTTATCAATTTCAAGATTGCCTGTCGTCATCAAAGCTTCGATAAATCATGTGAAAAGGGGCGGGTATGAACGACGCAATCGATAAAAAATCACGCAGCCCGGCCTTCGCCTGGCGGCTTCTGCGCCTTGCCGGCCTTGGTTTGGCCGGTACCTGTCTGGCCGCGTGGCTCCTGGCGGTCGGGTATCTGTATATCGAGCAGCGCCACCTGCTTTTCTTTCCCGAACCGGAGACCGAAGCCCTCGCCATAAAGGGCCTGGCCTTGCAGGATGTGCGCATCCATACGCCCGATGGCGAAACCCTGCAGGCGCTTTATGAAGCGCCCCGGCCGGGCCAGCCGGTCATCCTGTTCCTGCACGGCCAAAGCGGCACCTTGATGATGGGCAAGTGGCGCTATATCCGGATGCACAAACAGGGGGTGGGTTATCTGGCGCTCGCTTATCGCGGCTATTCCGGCTCCACCGGCACGCCATCGGAAAAGGGGCTGCTGATCGATGGCCTGGCCGCCTATGACTGGCTGAAGGCAAAAGGTTTCCGCGATTCCGATATCGTCATCCATGGCCACAGCCTGGGCACCGGCGTCGCTACCTACGTCGCCACCCAGCGGCCTGCGCGCGCTCTTATTCTGGAAGCGCCCTTTACCGCCGCCAGCGATGTCGGGGCCGAGCGCTATCCACTCATTCCGGTATCATTTCTGATGAAGGACAAATTCCTGAACCGCGAGCGCATCAGGGATGTCCATATGCCGGTGCTGATCGCTCATGGCGACAAGGACAGCGTCATTCCCTTCCAGGAGGGCGAACGCCTGTATGCCCTGGCCAATCAGCCGAAGGTATTCGTGCGAATGCACGGGTCAGAGCATAATACCCTGACCCGTGACGGTGTTTATCCTCATTATTGGAAGTTTCTGGGGTTGCCGGAGACAGATATCGATCCGGCGCTGGTGATCAGGAAATAGTTATTGGGTGAGTGCCTTGGCGCGGCCGACATCGACGCTGGCGACCACCGCTTTCAGGGTGCCCATATCGACATTATCGCCTTCTGCCGCCACGCTGATGCGGCCATCGGAAACAATGGCGTATTCACCGTGCTTGGCCGCATTGTCCCATTTCTCCGTGACCATGCGGCCGTTTTCGGTGGTGACCTTCTCATAGCCTGTAGCGCTGCTGCTTGACGAGTTCAGGTTCATCGCCGCCGCCATGGCGCCGATGCCGGCCACCGTGCCCATGTCAGTGACCGTGACATTCACCGTGCCGTCGCCAATATGATAGGTGCCCTTTGCGGTGGAGACAGCGATGCCGCCCGCGCCGCCGGAACTGGTATTGTCATCGGTGCGTGCGGCACCGTTATAGGACGGTGGCAGCAGGGCCAGCAGCGCCGAGGCGTCGGCCAGCTTGACCACCGACTGGCCCGTCTGGGCGGCCGAGGCTTGCGCCGCCATCTGGTTGGCCGCGGCTTCCATCTGATTGGCGGCCTCTTCCATCTTGGAGACATTGGGCGCGACGATCGCGTGATTATTGAACGCGAAGCCACCCATGTGCCCCATCCCGCCAGTGGCCATCATGCCGGCGCTGGTAACGGCACCGGCAACAGCGCCTATGATCATGGCCAGGACGATATAAACAATCGCCACAACGATCATGTAGACCACGGTTTTATCGGCGGGGTTCTTCATCAGTTTCGGCAGGCCGAGATAGAAGAGGTATATGCCGTAGAGTGCGCCAAGCAGGGTCAGTATGCCGAGCATCGGAAACAGGCCGAAGATGGAAGCCACCCAGCCGGCCGTAGACGCATAGGCGGCAAGCTTGAGCGCCTGGATGAAGTTTTTCTGGCCGTTGAAACTGGGCGCCAGCCCATCGATGACGAGCGCCACGACATAGATCATGATCAGCGACAGCACATAGCTCAATATCGCGCCGACAATCGCCATCAGCAGAGGTGTATGGTAGGAAATGCCGAACGCGCCAATGCCAAATACCACGCCACCAATGGCGCTGGCTATCGGGCCTATGGCGGCCAGTGGCATGATATAGCTGGTATAGAGCTGCTGGACCGTCGGTGTTTCGCGCTCGATCACGTCCCAGGTTGGCGAGGGTTTCAGTAGGATGGCCTGCACCCGTTCGATCAGATTGTTCGGGTTTTTCGGATTGGCGTAAGGATTGGGGTCCGGCGCTTGCACGGGGGGAACGGAGTCGTCGGTCATGGTGTGGGATCGCCCTGTCAGTGGATAATAAATACGCTGGCACTGGCGGGGCGCAGTCAGATTTTGCCCCAATAAGGCGAGCATGGCCAAAAAAGAACCCCC
Source organism: Asticcacaulis taihuensis (assembly GCF_900100255.1). GTDB lineage: Bacteria > Pseudomonadota > Alphaproteobacteria > Caulobacterales > Caulobacteraceae > Asticcacaulis > Asticcacaulis taihuensis. The sequence goes on from NZ_FMTS01000005.1 coordinate 103,353, forward strand.
GGTCAATCAACCGGAGGCCCTTTCGTTTCAACGTTTTCGTGAAGTCATCATTCCTTGAAATCGATATGCCGGTTGTCCCTGATAGTGAACAGGCCGATCAGGACTGTCAGGGCGGCGATACCCACCGGATACCACAGGCCGTCATAGATGCCGCCGGTCGCTGCCACGATGGTGAAGGTGATGAAGGGCAGCAGCCCGCCGAACCAGCCATTGCCGAAGTGATAGGGCAATGACATGGCGCTGTAGCGGATACGCGCCGGGAACATTTCCACCAGGGCCGCCGCCATCGGCGCATAGACCATAGTCACCAGAACGACCAGCAGGGTCAGGATGCCGATGGTTTTCGGGAAATCGATCTGCGCGGTGTCGGCCTTGGCCGGATAACCGGCGGTTTTCAGGGCCGCGCCCACCTGTTCGGCGAAATCGGCCTGCCCGGCTTTCAGCGCGTCGGCGGCCAGCCCCCGGCCCTCGAAGGCGGGGATGACCGTCTGGCCGATACGCACGCTGGCGACTGTGCCTGCGGGGGCGGCTTCATTGGTGTAGCTGATGCCGCCCTTGGCGAGATACGACTTGGCGATATCGCACGATTGCAGGAACTTCGCCTTGCCGACTGGATCGAACTGCACGGCGCAGGCCGCCTGATCGGCCACGACCACGACCGGCGACGCTTTCTGTGCGTGCTCGAGCGCCGGGCTGACGGCGCCGGTCAGCATCTGGAACAGCGGGAAATAGCCGATCGCCGCCAGAGCCAGGCCGGCCAGGATGATCGGCTTACGGCCGATGCGATCTGACAGCCAGCCGAAGAAGATGAAGAAGGGGGTGGCGATGACCAGGGCCGCGCCGATCAGCCAGTAGGAGGTGGCGAGATCGACATGCAGCATTTTCTGCAGGAAGAACAGGGCGTAAAACTGGCCGGTATACCATACCACACCTTGCCCCATGACGAGGCCGAACAGGGCGATCAGCACGATCTTCAGGTTCGACCATTTCAGGAAGGCTTCGGAAAGCGGCGATTTCGCCGTGCGGCCTTCTTCCTTCATGGCCTGGAAAACCGGGCTTTCATTGAGCTTCATGCGGATCCAGATCGAGACCAGCAGTAGCACGATAGAGAACAGGAACGGTAGCCGCCAGCCCCACTCCTTGAAATCTGCTTCGGAGACATAGTGTTGGGTCACGCCGATAGCGACCAGGGCCAGCAGCAGGCCGAGCGTGGCGGTAGTCTGAATCCAGGCGGTCATCTGGCCGCGCTTGTTATCCGGTGAGTGCTCGGCCACGTAGGTGGCGGCGCCGCCATATTCGCCGCCCATGGCCAGGCCTTGCACCAGCCGCAGGCCGATCAGGATGATGGGGGCGGCTATGCCGATCTGGTGATAGGTGGGCAGGACGCCGACCAGGAAGGTGGAGAGGCCCATGATGATCATGGTGATCAGGAAGGTGTGCTTGCGGCCCACCTTGTCGCCCATGCCGCCGAAGACCATGGCGCCGAAGGGCCGGACGATGAAGCCGGCGGCAAGAGCCAGAAGCGCGAAGATGAAGGAGGTGGTCGGGTTGATGCCCTTCACCTCGAAGAACTGCGCCCCCATGATGGCGGCCAGCGTGCCGAAAATGTAGAAATCGAACCATTCGAAGATGGTGCCGAGCGATGACGCTCCGATCACCAGAGCCATGCTTTGTTTTTTATGCGCCGTTTCGCCCATAACGTCTCAACCCCTTGCTTTGCCTGTGCACCCGATTACCGGATGTGACTTTTGTCTGTTTGAAAACAGAAATGGCACAGGCGCGGCGTATCGGCAAGGGATTAGCCTTGGTCGAGAAAAAACCCTCCGGCGATTTCGCGCCGGAGGGTTTGAATCCCCCTCTCCCCATTGTGATGGGGGGAGGGGACCAGAAATTACTTCGCGTCTTTCAGCGCCGTGACGACTTCCGCGCTCTTGGCGTCTTTCAGAACGCTGCATGAGCGGATGTCTTCCAGCATCCGGTTGAAGGACAGTTCGCCGCGGCCGGCAGCGACGACCTTCGGCCGCATGATACGCTCGATCTCATCCGCCTTGCCGGCATCGCAGTAATTATGCGGGAGCGAAGCGATGCGGCCGGCGGAGAAGATGCCGGCGCCCGCCGAGAAGCTATCATAATTGGCTTTCAGCCAGTCATAGGTCATGTCGCGTGTAGCGGCATTGTTCATCAGGCCGCCGACCAGGGCCAGCTTGTCCGGCACGCGCAGGCGGGGCTCGTTCAGCGCACCCAGAAGCCAGGTCGCCGTAGCGGCGTCGGCGTCGGAGGTAATGGCGCCGCGCACCGCCGAACGGACGACTTCGTCCTGTTCGGTCAGCATCCGGTCGAACAGGGCCTTGGCCGCCGGCTGGTGGCCTTCCTCGACATAGATCTTGAAGCCGCGCGCCAGGAACGCCTGGTCTAGCGCCGTCTTGTCGCCGCCCAGATAGGCATTGGCGGCGTCGAGCAGTTGCTTGCGCACCGCCGGATCACGGCCGGCATCGGAGACCGCGACTACCAGGCGCTGGCGAAGCTTCTGGGTGTCGGGATCGTCGGAGAGATGCGCGCCGGCCTTCGGATTGAAGCCGATGGCGGCCAGTCGCGGCGCATAGATTTCATCCATCACCCGGCGATAGTCTGGCAGGCCGGCTTCGGGGATAATGCCGCGCGTCACCAGTTCGTTGAACTGGTCAGCGCTGCCGGTGGCGACGTTGGAGTCCTTGTTGTTGACGAAGACCTTGGCCGCTTCGATCAGTTGTGGCGCGGCCAGCTTGCCGGCATAGAACTGGCCCCACAGGCTGTCGAGCGCCGCCAGGCCCTCGCCGGCGGGCAGTTTGTCGCCGGTGGCGATCAGGGTTGACCAGTCTTCCGGCGTCAGGGTGAAGCGGTAATAGCCGGTGCCGCCGGCATTTGGCATCAGCGCGCCGGGCGCATCGGCGCCGAGCGTGCCCTGCGGCTGTGCCATCAGGAAGCACTTGCGTTCCTCGCCCTGACGCAGGCAGAGCGGGATGGTCCAACTTTGCGGATCGAGCGTGGTGCCCAGGCGTGCATAGCGCGATTGCGTCGCCACCAGCCAGCCGCCCTGATGGCTGAAATCGACCGTCGGGAAACCCTGCTGGTTGACGAAGCTCTTCATGGCGTCGAGCACACCCGGTTCCTGCGCCGCATCGGCCAGGGCACCGAAAAATTCATCGGAGGTGGCATTGCCATACGGATGACGCGACATATGCAGGCGTACGCCGCGCTTGAAGGTCTCGTCGCCCAGATAGCCGGCTACCATGGCTACGACCTGCCCCCCCTTGCCATAGGTGATGGAGTCGAAGGCGGAATCGATGTCGCCGTTATTGGTGATCTTTTCGTGAATCGGACGGCCCACCTTCAGGGCGTCGGTATCCATGGCACCGAACGCTTCGTCGATGGCGCCGACACCGATATTTAGTTCCGGGCGCCATTCATTGCCGATGCGATAGCCCATCCAGTTGGCGAAGCTCTCATTGAGCCAGATATCATCCCACCACGCCGGGGTGACATAATCGCCGAACCACTGGTGCGACAGCTCGTGAGCCACCACCATGCCGAATTCCTGCTTCTGGACGGTCGAAGCGCCGGAATCGAGCAGCAGGATGTTGTCGCCGTAGATATCGATGCCGGCGTTTTCCATGGCGCCCGGCATGATCGGCGAAGCGACCTGATCCAGCTTCGGGAAGGGGAAGGCCTGGCCGAAATAGTTTTCCAGGTGCGAAACGATCGACGGCGTTTCGTCGAGCGCATATTTCAGCTTGGCGGCGTTCGGCTTGGTAGCGACGATGCGGATCGGCAGGGCGTAGTTGCGGTACTGGTTGGGCGGGGCCACGCCTTCGGCCACGGCGAAGGGCCCGACCGCGAAGGCGACCAGATAGGTGGGCAGCTTTTCCGTGCGATAGAAGGAGTGGGTGATCATCGAGCCCGCCGTGGTCGAGCCATCTTCCGGGCCATTGCTGAGGGCCACCAGACCCTTTTCCGTGGTGATCTGCACCTTGAACGGCGTCTTGAAGCCCGGTTCGTCGAACGACGGGAAGGCGCCGCGGGCATCGATCGATTCGAACTGCGACCAGACATACCACTCGCCGCCGACCTGGACGCGGTAAAGCCCGGCCGCATCATTGGTGAAAGGCGCGTCATAATCGAATACCAGTGTGGTGCGCCCGGCGGGAATAGCCTTGGCGAAATCGAGGCGGGCGACGCCGAGGTCGTCGACCTGGGTATATTTGGCGTTGACCGGCTTGCCGCCCACCATGGCGACGACCTTGGACATCTTCAGATCGCGGCCATGCAGGTAGAGCGATTTCGTTTCGGCCTTCACATTGACATCGATCTCGACATGGCCGGAAAAGCGCGGCTTGGAGGGCACGATCGTCAGGTTGAGACTGTAGGCGAGCGGCGTGGCGGCGTCAGGCAGCTTGCCCTTCGGGGCATTGGCATCGGCGACAATGGCGGTGGCGGCGGGTGCGGCCAGAGCTACCACGGGTGTGAGCGCGGTCGAGGCAAGGAGCAGGCTGGCGGCGAAAAGCAGTGGGCGCATGTGATATCCGGGTTTGTAAACGCGACGCGGAGTTAGGCGACCCCTGGATGCGGCGCGATAATTGAGAATGTAACCAGTCGGCAGGGTTAGCATGGCCTCCGGCGGCTGCACATTAAGTTTTTGTAATGCCTGGGCGTCCCAGACGTGGCAAAAAGGCCGCAATGCGCGCGTTTTCTTCAGAAATGCGGGCTAATAAAGCAAGCCTTAAAGAAGTTGCGGCTGAATGCCTTCATTGAACCGGACCAGAGTTCAAGGGAGTCATTTTGAAGCATCACCTGTCAGGCGCCCTGCTGGCGCTTTCATTGCTTGCCGGTGTCCCGGCCGCCAGGGCTGAGTCGATCTTCACCTATGCCAGCGGGAAACTGCTGCTGACCGGCGGCGTATCGCAGGTGGAAGGCGCGGCCGGCGGCGGTCTGACACCCTGGGCCGTCATTGGCGGTTATGAAACGAAGGATCAGATCGGCGCCAACGCCTTCTATACCTCTGTCGATACACAGGATTATCGCATTACCTCGCAAGGGGCGCTGGTCGGGCTCTATAACCGTGTCGAGTTTTCCTATGCGCGGCAGGATTTTGACACCCAAGGCGTCGGCGCCGCCCTCGACCTGGGTTATGGCTACACGATTTCGCAGGAGACGGTCGGGGTAAAGGTGCGCCTGCTTGGCGATGCCATTCTCGACCAGGATCACTGGTGGCCGCAGGTCTCGGCCGGGGCGCAGGTTAAGCACAACAGGAACGGCGCCCTCGTCAAGGCACTGGGCGCACGGGATGATCAGTCTACGGATTATTATGTCAGCGCCACCAAACTCTATCTGGCGCACGGCCTTCTGCTGAACGGCACATTGCGTGCCACGAAGGCCAACCAGTTCGGCATTCTGGGTTACGGCGGCATCGATAACGATTATCATCTCCAGTTCGAGGGCTCGCTGGCCTATCTGGTCAATCGCCGTCTCGCTGTCGGTGCCGAGGTCCGCACCAAACCGGACAATCTGGCCGTGGCCAAGGAAGGCGCAGGCGTGGATATCTTTGCCGCCTATGCCCTGAACAAGCATCTCTCACTGACCCTTGCCTATGCCGATCTCGGCAATATCGTCACGCGACACCAGAGCGGGCTCTATGGTTCCTTGCAAGTCGGTTTTTAGGAAATGATCATGAAATATCTCGCCTTGGCCGCTCTTCTTATCGCCACGCCGGCCCTTGCCGAAACGCAAACCGCTGATCCGTTCCCGGTGATATCGCCCGATGGCAGCCTCTACCAGGCGTTCGGCGGCCATGAGGGGCTGGTGCGCATCACCGATGACCTGATGGTCAATCTGCTGGCTGATCCGCGCACACATGACTTTTTCGTCGCCGCCAAGCGCGATCAGATCAAGACGGGCCTGATCCAGATTTTCTGCCATGTCATGGGCGGTGGCTGCACCTATACCGGCAAGAACATGACCGAGGCCCATTCGCAGCTTGGCATCCGCGAAGAGGATTTCACGGCCCTGGTCGAAAGCCTGCAAAAGGCCATGGACAAGAACCATGTCCCCTTCCGGGCGCAGAACAGATTGCTGGCCGCCATGGCGCCGCATCACCGCGAGATCGTTACCGGCGCCGGTAAAGGATAAAGCAAGGGCTAGCCGAAGATGCGTTTGGCCAGTTCCGACAGGGCCGTCTGAGCCCACGGCGGCAGAGGAATGCCGGTCTTCGCCGTCATGATGGAAACCGCCAGGCAGCCGGCCAGGAACAGGCTGACGCCACGCCAGATGCCGACCTGATTGCGCGCCAGCCAGGAATGCTTGCGAAAGAAATCAGGCTCGGCGCCGTGGGAGCCGGTCTCCAGCTTGAAGGCCATCTCGAAGCCATCCTGGAAGCGATCGGCCGGATTGGGCGCCAGGGCCTGGAGGATCACGCTGTCGAGCCAGGCGGGCAGGTCGCGGCGCCGGCTGGCGAGGCTTTCCGGCTTGTTGAACCGCGGCGTCTGGCCGCTCTCGATTTCGCCGAAGGGATAGGCGCCGCCGGTGAACATCCGGTATATCGTCACCCCCATGGCGAAAATGTCCGAGCGCTCATCACCCGGTTTGCCGTCAAAAAGCTCCGGCGCCTTGTAGCTGGGCGTGCCCGGCACGAACAGGCTGTCCTTGTCGATGCCGGGAATGCGCGCCACGCCGAGATCGACCAGCTTGAAGCCGCCATCGGCCGTCAGGATGATGTTTTCCGGCTTGACGTCGCGGTGGATGATGCCGGCGCGGTGCAGCGAACCCAGCGCCTTGGCCAGCTTGGTGGCGATGCCGACGCCTTCCTTGAGCGTGATTTTCGGCGCGCGCAGGAGGCGGTGTTCGAGAGTCTCGCCGACATAATAGGGTTGGGCGACATAGAGACAGGTCTGGCGGCCGGGCGCGATATCGAGCACCGAGCCGATCCACATATGCTGGACGCGGCTGGCCACCCAGGCTTCGCGCATGAAGGCCGAGCGCGCCGAGGTTTCCGAACCGATGGTGTGGGGCTTGGGGAATTTCAGCACGACATGGGGGCTGATGCCGGTGCGGAATTCGCGCATGTCACGCGCCCTGAAAACGCGGCTGTAGATGCCGTCGGCCAGTTGCCGCTCCAGTTTGAAGCCGTCGATCAGATCGCCGACATGGGGCGGTTCGATGATCGGCAGCCGGGCGATGGCGAGGTTCAGGTCTTCGATCGTGGCCGGGGGCAGGTCGATGACATCGATCACCAGGGCGGTGGCGTTATCGTCGCCGCCATGGGCGATGGCGGCGCTGACCAGCCGCTGGGCGGTTTCTTCCGGCGCGGTACGGCCATCGAGCAGGCTCAATATCTGTGCCTGGCCGACAAAGCCGTGGACGCCATCGGAACAGAGCATCAGCCGGTCATGCGGGAAGATGTCGTGCGCGCCGTAATCGATGCGGATGGCTTCCTCAGCCCCGACTGCGCGGGTGATGAAGGGGCTGCCATCGGGGCCTTCCGGCTTATGGTCTTGCGTCAGTTGTTCGAGCTGGCCGGCGCGCAGGCGATAGAGGCGGGTATCGCCGGCATGGAAGCTGTGCAGCCGCCGTCCCTTGATGACAATGCCGGTAAAGGCGGCACACATGCCTTTCAGGTTTTCGTTCTTCTGGCCCTCGCGGAAGAGCCAGTAATTGATGCTTTCCAGCGCCCGCGCCGCCGTCTTTTGCGGCGACAGCAGTTCCGACTGGCCAAGATAATCATCGATGAAGGTACGCACGGACAGCTCGGCGGCCACGCGCCCGCCCTTGCGGCCGCCGACGCCATCGGCCAATGCGGCGACGGCGCCGTGATGACGCTGGCCATCCTCCAGGCAGAGGGCGGCGAAATCCTGGTTTTCTTCGCGCTTGCCGATATCGCTGGCGAAACCGGCGGCGATATCGAGCCTGGAGGCATTTTGTGTCGGGGTCATTGGGGGCGTCATGCCCTATGTGTGCATGTGCGAACCGCGTTCGTCCAGAGGGCGGTATATTTAAGCGACGCGGCGTGACTTTTTTCTTACAGCCGGTCGAGCGGCAGAACCTCGACCCGCGCGCCGGCATTTTGCGGCAGGGTGTTGGCGGGCAGCCGGATCAGGGCATCGGCGCGGGCAAACACACTGACCAGCGAGGAATCCTGATCGTCGAAAGCCGTCACCTGCAACTGGCCCTGAAGGGAACTGCCGATCTTTGCCCGCAGATAGGATTCGCGCGGGCCGGCGGCGGAGAGCGGGCCTTGCGTCACGGCGGTGATGAACGGGCTTGTTTCCGGCATCCCCAGTGACGCCTCGATCCAGGCTTTCAGGAACAGTTGCGCCGTCACGAAGGCCGAGGCCGGGTTGCCCGGCAGGCTCAATATCCGCGTGCCATCGGTCAGCCGGCCGAAACTGGTCGGCTTGCCGGGTTTGACCGCAACAGAGGCGAAATCGAGCGCCAGGCCGAGCTTTTCCAGCGCCGGCCGCACGAGGTCGTAATCGCCGACACTGGCCCCGCCGACCGTGACGATCAGGTCGGCCTTTGTCTTTTTCAGCGCCTTGTGCAGGGCCCTGGCGTCGTCGCCTTCTACGCCGAGATAGCTGGCCTTGCCGCCCCACTGTTTGATCAGGGCCATGAGCGCATGAGAGGCCGATTCATAAATCTGGTCCGGCTTCGGCGTCTGGCCGGGCAGCACCAGTTCATCGCCGGTACACAGGACGGCTATCCGTGGCCGCTTGCGTACTGGCACAGTGTCGAGCCCCGCCGCGGCAACCAGAGAGAGCCGCCACGGATCGAGCCGCTGGCCGGGCTCCAGCAGGGTGTCGCCGGCTTTGAAATCCTGGCCGGCCTTGCGAATGTGGGACGGTCCGTCGGGCTTGCAGCCGTCGGGCAGGACATCGATCACGTCCGCCTGACGCACGACATTTTCCTGAATGACGACGGCATCGCAATCGGCGGGCACCGGCGCACCGGTGAAGATACGCACGGCCTCGCCCGCGGCTACCCTACCTGCGTAGGCACGGCCCGCCGCACTTTCGCCGACCACATGCAGGGTGACCTGTTTGGCTTTCGTTTTCAGCGAGTCCCTGCGGACGGCATAGCCATCCATGGCCGAGGCGTTGAAGGGCGGCTGATCGCGCCCGGCCAAAACGGCTTCGGCCAGGACGCGACCCATGGCCTTGGCTAGGGGCACAGGCTCTGCCACCGGGGAAATCGCGCCCTGCCTGACCGCTGCGAGTGCCACATCGACCGCAACGTTTTTCATCATTTTTCCTTAAGTCTGGGCATCAGCTCGACCATGTTGCATGGGCCGTGACGGCTATCGAGCTGCCAGCGGATGACCTTGTCCCAGCCGTCCTTGACCGCCCCATTCGAGCCCGGCAGGCAGAAGATGAACACACCGTCGATGATCCCCGCCAGCGCCCGTGATTGCAGGGTGGAGAGGCCGACCGTCTGGTAGCTCAGCATGTGGAAGATGGTCGAGAAGCCCTCGATGCGCTTGGTCAGCAGCGGCTCAATGGCTTCCGGCGTGACATCGCGGCCGGTAATGCCGGTGCCGCCAGTGGTGACGATGGCGTCGATCTCGCCGGTATTGACCCATTTCATCACCTTGGCGCGGATAGCATCGATATCATCGCGCACAATATTGCGGCGCACGACGCTGTGACCGGCGGCCTCGATGCGTTTGACCAACACATCGCCGGACGTATCGCTTTCCTCGTCGCGCGTGTCGGAAATGGTCAGGACGGCCAGGCTGACCGGCCGGAAGGGCCGCATTTCGTCTATGCGGCCACCACCCAGAAAACTCTTGTCCGTTTCCGTAATCTCGCTCATGCCGGTCTCCGTTTTTCTACGGTTTAGGCTGGCGGCCTTCTGATCTCAAGCGAAAACGGCTTCGCGCCTGAGCAGTTCGGCATAGGCCGCCTCAAGTCCCGCAATCACCGTGGCATCCGTCACCAGTGCTTCCGGAAAAACGGCGCGCAAGGCGAGGAACCGGCCGGTATCCGCCACCGTGTCGTCACAGGTCTTGCCAAGTGCAATGAGATCATCCGCCAGCGGATCGGTGATCGCCTCGCCGGTGATCGCTTTCCGGCGCACAAACCGCATCCACGCCGCCAGAGGCAGGCACAGGCGGCGGATATCCTGGCCGCGATCGAGCGCCTCGCCAAGACTGCTCAGAATACGGATCGGCAGTTTCTGCGACCCGTCCCAGGCAATCTGGGCCAGCTTGTGGACGATGGCCGGATTACGGAAACGGGCGAGGATAGCCTCGCTGTAGGCGACAAGGTCGAGTCCTTCCGGCGCCTCCAGCAGCGGCACCACGTCCTCTATCATCAGCTTACGGACGATATCGGCCAGTTCGGCATCCTTCATGGCTTCGGACACGCTTTCGTAACCGCGATGCAGGCCCATATAGGCCAGGGTCGAATGCGGGCCGTTGAGCAGGCGCAGCTTGGCGCGTTCATAGGCCGGTACATTATCGGTGAGGGTCACGCCGACGCCCTGCCAGTCGGGACCGTCTTCATGTGTGTGCTTTTCGATCACCCACTGGGTGAAGGCTTCGCGCTGGATCGGCCAGGCGTCTTCAAGACCGGTGGTGCCTTTGACGCGGGTCCGCAGGGCATCATCGGTGGCCGGGGTGATGGAATCGACCATGGTCGACGGGCATTGCAGGGTATCGTGTATCCAGCGCGCGAGGTCGTGATCAGACTGTCCGGCGAAAACGGTTACGGCCTCCTTAAGACGTTTGCCGTTCTTGGGCAGGTTATCGCACGGGATCAGCACGAAGGGCTTCAGGCCGGCCTGTCTGCGACGACGCAAGCCTTCCGCGATATAGCCGATAAAGGATTTCGGCGTCCGGGGATTGGCCAGATCATGGACAATGTCCGGGTGCTGAAGATCGAGCGAAAAATCCGGCGCCAGGCAATAGCCCTTTTCCGTCACCGTCGAGGTCACCAGTTCGACCGAAGGCCGCGTCACCCGCTCGAAAACGGCCTCGATATCCTCCGGGCCGACCAGAACCTCGCGCATAGAGCCGATGATGCGGTAGCTGATTTCCGCGTCGAGAATGGCCAAGGTATAAAGGCCGTCCTGCGGCTTCAGGGCGTCGCGCACGCCGGCCGAATGCAGTGACACGCCGCAAATGCCCCAGCGCGGGCCTTTCGCTGCCAGCGCATCAAAATACGCCGCCTGATGGGCGCGATGAAAGGCGCCGGGGCCGAAATGAACCACGCCGATGTCGAGCGCCGCAGTATCATAGGCGGGTTTTGTGGCATTGGCGGTGGCGAGTGTATCAAGTGTAAGGCGCATTTAAAGCGTAACCCCATTTTTCCAGATGGCGATTTCTCGCTCATCGTTTGTTTCATTGCAAGCCGGCCGGCCCGAAGCGGTTTTGATAATCAGATCCATCAGGTCGTCGGCGGTCTGTTCCAGAGTGCGCCCTTCCAGCACCTGACCGGCATTGAAGTCGATCCAGCCAGGCTTGCGGGCCGCCAGGGCCGAATTGGAGGCGATTTTCAGCGTCGGCGCCGGGAAGCCGAGCGGCGTGCCGCGGCCGGTGGTGAAGAGCACGATCACCGCGCCCGCCGCCGTCAGGGCCGTGCTCGATACCGCGTCATTGCCGGGCGCTTCCAGCAGGGAGAGGCCCCGTTCGTGGGCGCGTTCGCCATAACGCATGACGGCGTTGAGGGGGCTGTGACCGCCCTTCTGAACCGCGCCGAGCGATTTTTCTTCAAGCGTGGTAATGCCGCCGGCCTTGTTGCCCGGCGACGGGTTTTCAAAGACCGGCTGTTTGTGTTCGATGAAATAGGTTTTGAAATCATTGACCACTTCAACGACGTCATGAAAAACCTTCTCGTCCTTTGCGCGGTTCATCAGGCCGCGTTCGGCGCCGAAAACCTCCGGAATCTCTGTCATGATCGCACGGCCGCCGGCAAAGGCCACGCGGTCGGCGATCAGCCCGACCAGCGGATTGGCGGTCAGGCCGGAAAAGGCATCCGATCCGCCGCATTTGACGCCGATCGTCAGGTCACGGACGGAACAGGTTTCGCGCCGGTCCTTCTCGACGACGGCGACCAGCGCTTCCAGCGCTTCCAGACCGGCCTCGTGTTCGTCCTCGACCATCTGCGCCGCGAAATATTTCAGGCGGTCGGCGGGGCGGTCTATCTCCCTGATCAGGGCCGAAAGCTGGTTGTTCTCGCAGCCCAGGCCAACGATCAGCACGCCGCCGGCATTGGGGTGCATGGCCAGTGACGCCAGCAGTTTGCGCGTATGATCGAGATCGTCACCCAGTTGCGAACAGCCGAGCGGATGGGTCAGGGCATGGATGCCGTCAACGCGGCCCCTGAAGCGTTCGGAAGCGACGCGCGCCAGCTTTTCCGAGGTTTTGGCCACGCAGCCGACCGTGCATAAAATCCAGATTTCGTTGCGAATCCCGACCTGGCCATCTGCACGGCGGTAACCTTCGAAAGTGGCTTCCATAAGGGCTGGCGGCGTTGTAACGGACGTCGGCTGGTAGCTGTAAGCCTCAAGTCCGCTTAAGCCCGTCACCAGGTTATGGGCATGAACATGCTCACCGGCGGCGATATCCTGCGAGGCGCGGCCAATGCTGAAACCGAGCTTGATGATCTCATCGCCCGCCTGGATATCTTTCAGCGCGATCTTGTGGCCCTTCGGCACATCGCTGCGCAGAACAATCTCACGTCCGTCGATGCCAATGACATAGCCCGCCGCCAGGTCCTGGAGAGCCACTGCGACCGAATCGCCCGCGCTGACCCGCAGCCAGGGCAGTGATAAGCCGGCCGGATCATCCGCCATGAACTTAGACTCCAGTATCAGTTTTACAAATAATGATACCGGTGTCATAAACCTAGAGCCCAACCTTTTCAACCGGGCATTTCAAGAAAATAACTGTTCAGCCGCCGCGAAGCCCGCTACCCATAGCCCAACAAGACGATCAGGCCCCATACTCCATGTCCGAAGACGCTATCGAGGAATTCATCCAGCGCCGCAAGAAGGCGACGATCAATGATGTGGCGCGGCTGGCGCGCGTGTCGAAAAAGACGGTGTCGCGGGTTATTAACAAGTCGCCCAGCGTTCGGGCCGAAACGCGTGACAGAGTCAATGCCATTATCGAGCGCATTGGCTTCCGGCCTGATCCACAGGCGCGCGGCCTGGCCTTCCGCCGGTCGTTCCTGATCGGACTGATCTACGACAATCCCAATGCTCAATATGTCGTCAACATGCAGATGGGCGCGCTCGATGCCCTGCGCGGGTCCGGCAGCGAACTGGTGGTCCACCCGTGCGACCGCCACAGTGAGCGCTTCATCGAGGATATCCGCGATTTCATAGAATTGCAGCGTCTGGCCGGGGTGATCATCCTGCCGCCGATTTCCGAGGACAAGCGCCTGCTGGCCCTGCTGGAGGAACTGGACGTCGATTATGTCCGGGTGTCCGCCGTGCAGCCGACCACGACGACCGGTGGTTACGCGGTCCTGTCAAAAGAGCGCATCGGCTGCCGCGCCGCTGGCGAGCATCTGGCGCAACTGGGCCACAAACAGATCGGTTTTATAACGGGCCCTGAAGGCTATGTTTCGGCCATCGAGCGGCGCGCCGGTTTCCGCGAGGGGCTACAGGCCCACGGACTGGATATAAACTGGGAACTGGAGGCGCAAGGCGCCTATACCTTCGAGTCCGGCCATGCCGCCGCCCTTAAAATTCTCGACCGGCCCAACCGCCCGACCGCCATCTTCGCCAGTAATGATGAAATGGCCATCGGCGCCTATAAGGCGGCCTTTGAGCTGGGCCTGCGCATCCCGGCCGATCTCAGCATCTGCGGCTATGACGACAGCCCCATGGCTCTGCGCGTTTCGCCGCCTCTCACCACGGTCAACCTGCCGAGTCGTGACATGGCGAAGGCGGCCGCCATGACCCTGCTGACCGATGAAGACGACCGCCGGGACGAAATCATCTTTGAATCCGGTCTGGTTGTGCGCGAATCGACGGCCCGTCTGTAGGGCTTGCAAAAAAGCCTGTTGTCAAACGTAATGACACCGGTTACCTATGGCGGAAAATATCTCTCAGGGTCGATCCCCAAGGTCAATAACATGTCCAAGCCGCTTTTCCTTCATGCCGACCGCCTGTTCTCCAGCGATCCGGCCCAGCGCGCCATTGCGCGTGATCTCTATGCCAGCGTGAAGGGCCTGCCGATCCTGTCGCCGCACGGCCATACCGATCCGTCATGGTTTGCCGACAACCAGCCCTTCGAAAACGCCACCGAACTGTTCCTGGCACCAGACCACTATATCTACCGGATGCTTTACAGCCAGGGCATCGATATGGATTCGGTCGGTGTCGGTTCGAAAGCCGGGCCGTCCTCCGCCGACGCGCGTGCCGCCTGGCGTATCTATGCCGCCAACCAGCACCTGTTCCGCGGCACGCCCAGCTTCATGTGGATGAGCCACGTTTTCGGCGAGATCATGGGCTTCGAGGTGGCGCTTGATGAAACCACGGCTGATTTCTATTTCGACCGCATCGGCGAATTGCTGGCTTCGGACGCCTATCGCCCGCGCGCTTTGTTCGATCGCTTCAATATCGAGCTTCTGGCCACGACCGAAGGCCCGACCGATACGTTGGAGCATCATGCGAAAATCAAGGCGTCCGGCTGGAAGGGGCGCGTGGTCACGGCCTATCGTCCCGATCCGGTCATCGATCCGGAGCACGAGGACTTCCACGACAAGCTGGCCCTCTTCGCCGACCTGACCGGCGAGGATGTCCATAGCTGGAAGGGCTATCTTAGCGCTCACCGCAAGCGCCGCGATGTCTTCATGGCGCACGGGGCCACCTCGACCGATCACGGCCACCCGACGGCGCAGACCGCCAATCTGTCGCATTCGGATGCCAAGGACCTGTTCCATCGTGTGCTCAAAAAGCATGTCTCGGCCGAAGACGCTGAGCTTTTCCGCGCCCAGATGCTGACCGAGATGGCGCGTATGTCGCTCGATGACGGCCTGACCATGCAGATCCACCCCGGTGCCTACCGCAATCATAATGCCAGGGTGTTTGATACATATGGCCGCGACAAGGGCGCCGATATCCCCATGCCGACCGGTTATGTCCATGCGCTTAAGCCGCTACTCGATGCGTTCGGTAACGAGAAGAATCTGACGATCATCCTATTCACGCTTGATGAGACCAACTATGCCCGTGAACTGGCGCCGCTGGCCGGTCATTACCCCGTGCTGAAGCTTGGCCCGTCGTGGTGGTTCCACGATTCATCCGAAGGCATGATGCGCTTCCGCGAGCAGGTGACCGAGACGGCCGGTTTCTACAATACGGTCGGCTTCAATGACGATACCCGCGCCTTCCTGTCGATCCCCGCGCGCCACGATGTCGCCCGCCGCATCGACTCGGCCTTCCTGGCGCGTCTGGTGGCTGAGCACAGACTGCCGATCGAAGATGCCGCCCAGGTGATCCAGGACCTGACCTACAACCTGCCGAAAGCGGCGTATAAGCTGTGATTTTATCCTCCCCTGCGAAGCGGGGGAGGATAAAATTAGTGAAGCCTTGTCAGCTTGTCCGGATTGCGCTGGAACCAGACGGCGGTAATCTTGCCGTCAGTGATTTCCACGCTCAGCACATCGGTATAGTCGTCCGTATGTGTGGTCAGCAGTGACAGCACACCATTGACGCGTTCATAGCGCAGGGCCGCCGTGGTGTGGTTGCGGAACTTCTGGTAGATGCCGGCCATGAAGGCGCCGACCCGGCGCTTACCATCCAGAATATTGATTGCCGCCGATATCTTGCCGCCACCGTCGCTGTAGAGCTTTACATCATCGGCCAGCAGGGCTTCCAGCGCCGCCATGTCGCCCTTTTGCGAGGCCACCACAAAGGCTTCGAGATAGCGTCGCTCATCATCGGGCGTCACCTTGAAACGCGGCCGGGATGCCCGGACATGCTGGCGAGCACGTGCCGCCAGTTGCCGGCAACTGTCTTCGGAGCGCTCCAGCGTGCGGGCGATTTCATCATAGCCGATATCGAAGACATCATGCAGCAGGAAGCTGGCGCGCTCCAGCGGTGTCAGACGCTCCAGAGCATAAAGCAGGCCGATGGAGAGATCGTCGGCCAACTCTGTGGCCGCCGCCGGCGAACCGGTAAAATCGCTGACATCGTGCAGCGGTTCGGGCAGCCACGGGCCAACATAGTCGACACGTTTTTTGTGCGCCGATTTCAGGATATCGAGACAGAGGCGTGTCACGATCCGAGTGAGATAGGCGCGCTTGTTGTCGATGGTTTCAGGAGCGGTTTCGCGGACGCGCAGAAAGGCGTCCTGCACGGCGTCCTCCGCCTCGCTGACCGTGCCCAGCATCCGGTAGGCCACGCCTTGCAGATAGCGCCGCTCGTCTTCAAACCATTGGATATCGGAGTGAGGGATCATAGTGATTTTTCAAGCAAGTTTGATCCACAGATAAGCCAGATAAGCACAGATGTTTCCACGCATAAATCCTATCTCCGCTTCTCTGGCTTATCTGTGGATATCTTAGGCTTAGGAAGCCGGTTTATCATTGGCATGGAGGAAGCGCATCGAAACAGCCAGCCGGTTCCAGGCATTGATCATGGCTATGGCCAGTGTCAAATCGGCCATTTCCTTGTCGCTGAACTGCGCCTTGACCTCGGCATAGGTCTCGTCTTCGGCGCGATCGACATCGATATGGGTCAGGCTCTCCGCCCACAGCAGCGCCGCGCGTTCTTTTTCCGTGAACATGCGCGATTCCTCCCAGGCGGGCAGCAGGTTCAGGCGGGCAGGGGTGTCGCCGGCCTTGAGGGCCTCCTCATAGTGCATGTGCAGGCAGAAGGCGCAGCCATTGATCTGCGAGACGCGCAGCTTGACCAGGCTGAGCAGCTTGAGGTCAAGCGCGCCGTGCAGATAGGTTTCAGTGGCTATCAGGCCGTTATAGCCATCGGCGGCCAGAGAGGCGAGGTTCAGGCGGTTGAAATGGGTCATGGCAGTCTCCTTTGGTTAGGGTCTGCCAGTATGACGAGTCAGCCGTCGCCGCTGTGACATGACGGGCATTTTTTTCGCAGAAAGCCGCATTTCGATTGAACATGACACCGGTATCTTTTAGGTTCGCGGCCCGGAAGGAAGCTCAATACCATGTCCCATAAGTCCATTGCCGACCGCTTTACTGCCGCCAGACGCACGGCGACGGCTCTGCCGGATTATCCAGGCGAGCTGCCGGCCGGCATGGCCGATGCCTACGCCATCCAGGATGCGGCCATCGACCAGTGGCACCAGAAACTCGTCGGCTGGAAAATCGCCCGCATTCACCCCGATTTTCAGGCGCGGCACGGCGAGCGCCTGGCCGGGCCGATCTTCGCCAACAGCTTCCATGAATACCGGGGCGAGCCCCTGACCTATCCGATTTTCAGCGACGGTTTTGGCGCGGTCGAGGCCGAGTTCGTCCTGCGCATCGACCACGATGCCGATCCGGAAAAGACTGAATATACGGAAGAAGAGGCCCTGCGCCTGTGCGACGGCCTTTATGCCGGCGTGGAAGTGGCTGGTTCGCCCTTCCCCAGGATCAATGAACTGGGCCCCACGGTTACCGCCTCCGATTTCGGCAATAATTTCGGTGAAATCCTCGGGCCGCGCCTGCTGGAAATCGATTCCGACACCACCCTCGATACGGTGGGGCCCGAGGCCCTGAAAAACTACAGGTCGAAGACCGAAATCGACGGCCAGGTGGTCGGCGAAGGCGGACTGTTCGTCATGCCGGGCGGCCCTTTCCAAGCCCTGGCCTGGCTGGCGGGGCATCTGGCCCGGCGCGGCCGTCCGCTGACGCGCGGCCTGCTGATTTCGACCGGCCAGACCACCGGCGTCCATCGCATCCTGCCCGGCCAGAGCTCGGTTATTACCTTCAGCGGTGTCGCGGATGTGGTAATAGAGCTGAATGCAGTGCCGCTGACCGCCGGCGCGCCAGAGATCGCCTAAAGCAATATCACAAGACACGCAGGAACCCCCATGCCATCGACCGCCCCATTCGTCTGTTTCGGCGAACTGCTGATCCGCCTGACCGTCACCGGCGGTCATCTGCTGGAAAGTCTGGCGCCGCTGCAACCGGTCGTGGGCGGGGCGGAAGCCAATGTGGCGGTCGGGCTGGCGCGCCTGGGCCATGAAACGCGCATGGTCAGCGTGGTGGCCGATAATGCCCTGGGCGTGGCGGCGGTCAATGAATTGCGTCGCTGGGGGGTCGATACCTCTGCCGTGACGAAGGCCCCGCAGCGCATGGGGCTCTATTTCCTGACGCCGGGCGCCATTCATCGCCCGTCGGATATCGTCTATGACCGTGCCGGTTCGGCCTTCGCTCTGGCCGATTTCAGCGCGCTCGACTGGCCCAAATTGCTGAAAGACGCCGGCTGGCTGCATGTCTCCGGCGTTACGGCCGCGCTCGGCGAAAATTGCGTGACCGCAGCCCTCACCGCCATGAAAACGGCCCGCAAACTGGGCGTGAAGGTATCTTTCGACTGCAATTACCGCCCAAAACTGTGGGCCGAATGGAGCGCCGACGCACCCGCCTATATCACTCAATTAATGCAACAGGCCGACCTGATCTTCGGCGGTTACCGCGATATCGAACTGGTCAGCGGCCATCGTTTTAATGATGAGCGCGCGGCGGCGGATTATGCGTTTGCCACCTTCCCGCATCTGCAACGCCTGGTCTGTACCCGCCGCGAACAGGTCAATGTCGATCATAACCGCCTGACCGGCCTGATGTATACGCGCGACCAGTCTCTGGAAACCGACACGCACAATATCGAACGCATCATCGACCGCATCGGCGGCGGGGATGCCTTCGCCGCCGGCGTCATGCACGGCCTGCTGACTGGCGCCGATGATGAAAAGGCGCTCGATTACGGCATTGCCTGCGCCTGCCTGAAACACGCTCAGCCGGGCGACGCTAGCCTGGCCACGCCGGCCGATCTCGACGCTTTCCTCAGCGACGATGGTTTCGACGTCAAGCGATAGGGCGAGCGGACGTCCTTATCTTTCAGAACAAACACATCTGCGGATCACCGCCGCGAAACTGTGTGCTGTCGAGCGGCTGTCCGGGCTTGTCCAGTCCGTAGCGTTTGACGGCCATCTTCAGGCGGTTCTGGATCAGGTCGGCATAGACGCCTTCACCGCGCATCCGGCTGCCGAATTGGGCATTGTAAAGCTTGCCGCCCCGGCATTCGCGGATGTGATTGAGCACCTTGTCGGCACGATCGGGGAAATGGGCGCGCAGCCATTCCTCGAACAGCCCCTTGATTTCATGCGGCAGGCGGATCAGCACGCCGCCGGCCCGCGTGGCGCCGGCATGGGCCGCCGCTTCCATGACCTTTTCGATCTCATGGTCGGTCAGGCCGGGAATGACTGGCGCCATCAGGACGCTGGTCGGGATGCCAGCGTCGGTCAGGGCGCGGACCGTATCGAGACGGCGTGACGGGGTGGCGGCGCGCGGTTCCATAACGCGCGCCAGGTCGCGGTCCAGCGTGGTGATCGACAGGGCGGCCTTGAAGAGGTTGAGGTCCGCCATCGCGGCCAGGATATCGATATCGCGCTGGATCAGGGC
Source organism: Asticcacaulis taihuensis (assembly GCF_900100255.1). Taxonomy (GTDB): domain Bacteria; phylum Pseudomonadota; class Alphaproteobacteria; order Caulobacterales; family Caulobacteraceae; genus Asticcacaulis; species Asticcacaulis taihuensis. Next base: position 122,966 of record NZ_FMTS01000005.1, read on the forward strand.
CGACTTTGTGATGATATGGACGGGATGGCGGAATTCATACAGCACCTCAAGGATTCCGCGCGTCAGTCTCTCCGATTTTTCGGTCGGCTGGTAGGCGTCGGTATTGATGCCGAGTGCAATCGGCGCGGGGGTGTAGCTCCGCGCTGACAGTTCCTGGCGCAGGGCCTGGGCGGCATCGGGTTTGCGAAAGATGCGCGTCTCGAAATCCATGCCGGGTGAGAGATCGAGCCAGGCGTGCGTTGGCCTGGCAAAGCAGTAGATGCAACCGTGTTCGCAGCCTTTATAGGGGTTTATCGAACGATCAAACCCGACATCGGGCGAGCTGTTGCGGCTGATAACCCGCCTGACCGTATCGACGCCCAATATCGTCTTGCGGCGGGCCTTCGCCCAGTCCTCACGCTCATGGTCGCTCCAGCCGTCATCGATATCGTAACGGTCGGCCACGCCGAAGCGGTGACTGGGTCGGTTGGAGACGGAACCGCGTCCCTTGCGCGGCAGGTCGGGCAGGGCGTCATCACTTTTTGTGCGTGTATCTGGTGGAGGCGCGGGCATGGCCGCACCCTACGCCGAAAAGTGAACAAATCAAGAACAAATTATCAGGCGGCTTTTCCAGGTTTCTGGCTTGCCGGCGGGACAAATGGCGTGACGCCGTCATCATAGATGATTGTGCCGGGTCGCTGCGGATCGAGCGAGAAGGCCGGGGTCAGCGGGCTCTTGTGGCCCTTGAAGCCGCCACTCATGAGCTTGTAGGCGCGGGCGAAGACGATCTTCAACGGTTCCAGGATCTTCGGTGATCTGGCGAGGCTCGGATTAAGACCAAACAGGCGGCGCAGCAAGCCGTTGGCATAGATGATATTGGCGTGCCACAGGGCGCGCGGTGTCATGAACTCGATCGACAGCGATACATTGACCATGTCACCATTGACGATGCGGTGCGGCGCGTTCTGCGGCCAGGTCAGCATCTCGCCTGGCTTGAGATCGTGGATCATTGCCCTGTCGTCGAAGGCGGGATCATAGGGCAGGTTTTCATCGCTTTCGCGCAGGGCAATGCCCTCGATCTGGCGATCAGTGAAGAAGCCGGCATCGGCCGGATAGAGATAGACTTTTTTCACGCCGCGCACCTGCCACAACATCACCATCGGCATGTCGAGATGGTAGACGACATGGGCATTGGGTGAGGAGATCAGCAGGCCGAGATCGGTCTTGAGGTTATGCGTGCCGGTCTTTTCCGCCACCTCGGCGAAGATGCGGTCGCACAGGTCGGCTACGGCGGGATCGGCATGATTGACGCGGCGCAGGTTGAGCCACAGGCGGCCGTGCTTCACGGCTTCCATCAGGGCGCGACCATCCAGTTCGGTGCCGTCCTTCGCCGTTTTGCGGCCGAGATACCATTCGCCGAAAACCGTCGGGTCATAGCCCATGGTGAAGACCTCGACGCTGTCACGCGGATAGCGGTCGATCAGGGCGATCAGCGCCTCCTCGCTGAACAGGTCGCTGTCGGCAATGTTGTGCGTGAAGAGCAGGTTTTCCCTGGTGAAGGCACGCTGTGTTTCCGGTGTCCAGTTGATCAGGGTCATGTCTTTGTCTTTGCGTCTTTTTTGAGCAATACCTGCCCATAAAATTTCATCTTGAAGGGCGGAAACCACAGGGTCTTGCCGAGGCCGCGCGCCGCCTTGTCGAGCACGAAGGCCCGGCGCGGATGGCGCATTGCGAACAGGAAAAGGCTGGCGATTCCGAATATCCCGGCCTGAACCAGGCCCTGTGCCATCCAGCCGGCGCAGGCGAGGAACCGGCCATTGACGCCGCTCGAATGGCTGGGGCCTTGGCCGTAGGCGAAGCCGCGTTTCAGAGTATAGGCCAGCGTAGCGCGCGTGGGCGGCACATCTTCAAAAACCGGGGCATCGGCGGCCCAGGCCATGATCCGACCCTCCGCCTTCATGGCGGTGAAGAGGATGTCGTCCTCGCCGCCCATTTCGTTCTGCAGGGTGCTGAAAGGCGTCTTCGAGGTGAGCGCGGCGGTCTTCAGCAGCGAATTGCCGCAGCCATAATAGTGCGGCAGGATTTCCGATTGCGCCGGTCCGAAGCGCGAGAAAAAATGTTCGTAATAGGGACGATTATGGCGGGTATCGGCAGGTAGGCGGGCTGTGACCGGTCCGAAAACGACATCGGCATCGAATTGCCTTTGCGCCGCCATCAGGCGGTTCAGCCAGTTGGCGGGCGCTTCTTCGTCGTCATCGAGAAAGGCGATGAAATCACTGTTGCATAGGGCCACGGCGCTGTTGCGGGCATTGGCGACGCCGGTTTTAGGCTCGTGGATATAGGTGACCGGGAAGGGCGCAGCAAAAGCTTCGACCTGCGCCCGCGCTGAGGCTTCCGGGCTGTTGTCGCAGACAATCAGGCTGAGCGGCGGCGCGTCCTTCTGGGTGAGAATCGAGCGCATCGCCGTTTCCAGTCCCTGTGGCCGGCGGAAGGTCGGGATGATGACGCAGACGCGCGCCAGATCGCTCTCGGTGTTCCGGGACATAAGGGCGTGCGGACTGCTGTCGGGCATGGAGGTAATGGACGCCTTCGGGACGTAAAGAGATCGGAAAGTCGCGAACCGCAAGGTCCGGGCCAAGCGGACACTGCCACAAAAGGGTAAATTTCAGGTATGGCAGCAGGCTTAACGGTCTTTAAGGCATGGGCGAGATGACAAAAATTCTTGACGTAATGACAAGTATACTTGACATATTGAAATCAGCCATGTAAAGCGTCCTTGTCATTTCATGGGAGGTTGGTCATGACAGGTTCGAAATGGAAGTTTGCCGGCGGGGTGGCTGTGGCGGCATTGATCGGTGGGCTGTTGGGCGGGTTCAATATGAGCTGGAGCCGGGAGCCATCGTTTCCGCTTTATGGCCTGATCATAGATGTCTGCGCCGTTCCGGTCCTGATCATGCTGATCCTTTATGTGCGTAAACTGAAGGCGGCCACGAGCGATGAATTCAGTATCGCCAAGAAGCGCTATGCTGCGCAGAGCGGCTTCATGATCGGTTTCGTGCTGTTCCTGATCACTGGCCTGTTTCCGATCTTTTTGCCGGACCTCTATCGCTGGTTCATCGCCAGCATGGATGGCGCGAATGATGGCTTCCTGATCGGGCGCGTATCCGGTATGGCGCCGTTTGTGCTGGGGCTGCTGATCGGACAGGTCAATGCCTGGCTGAAATACCGCTGATGAAAAACCGCCTGAAAATCCTGCGCGCCGAACGCAACTGGTCGCAGGCCGACCTGGCCGATCGGCTGGCCGTATCGCGCCAGACGATCAATGCCATCGAGACGGAAAAGTACGATCCATCCCTGCCGTTGGCTTTTAAAATTGCGGACCTGTTCGCCTTGCGGATAGAAGATATATTTATGGCCATTTGAGGCGCTTGGGGGATTCATGCTTTCCAGATTGAAAACCGGCCTGCTGGCTGTCACCGCTCTCCTTGGCTGCGCTTTCGCGCCGATGGCTCAGGCCGAAGCACTGACCCATGTTAAGACCGCCCAGGCCGAAGCGCCCGCTACGGTCAAGCCGGCCATTTGGGTGATCAGTGATGCGGATTCAACCATTTACTTACTGGGATCGATCCACGTCATGAAACCGGAGACACCCTGGCTGACGCCTGATATCCAGAGCCGTTTCGACAACGCGCAGGATGTGTGGTTCGAGATTCCCGATCTTGATGACGCCGATACCGCCAAGCCGATCGCGCAAAAATATATGATCGATCCAACCGGGCGGATGGCTGCGGGCTTAATGCCGGAAGAGCTTGAGATTATTGCTGAGTTGCTTGAGCCGCTGGATTACAGAACATTGCAAATCGATTACTACCGAAAATGGGCAGTAGGGCTGCTCATCACAATGCAGCAGGTTAAAAAGCTCGGTTACGTGACGGACACGGGCGTCGATGTGACCCTGATGAAGCAGGCGCGTGAGGCCGGCAAGGGCGTTCACGGCTTCGAGACAATGGAATCGCAGATGCAGGCGCTCGTGCCGGAAACCGAGGCCGACGAACTTGCTGGCTTGCGCGCGACGCTATACGATTTTGAAGTCAGGCCGAAGGATGTCGACGATCTGTTCAGCGCCTGGAAGCAGGGCGATACCGAGGCCCTGACCCGTCTGATGATCGACAAGATGCAGGCGGAAGACCCGAAGAGCTACCAGCGCCTGATCGTCGAGCGCAACGCCGCCTGGGAACCGCAGATCGAGCAGATACTGGCTGGCAAGGGCACGGTTTTCATTACGGTCGGCGCCGGGCACCTGGTCGGGCCGGACAGTGTCATCGCCATGCTGAAACAGCACGGCATAACGGCGGAGCGTGTAGCCTACTGACTGTCCCGATCTGACCTTGGCCCAAAGCTTGCAGCGGTTCCACCGGAATATAAAAACCGGAGGTCGGAAATGCGGGCGGTCAATTACGCGGACGGTGTCTTTTTCAAAAAGAGAAAGCGGTCAACCCGCTGGCTGGTGGAAGCCGGGATCATCATGGGGGCGGCCGTGGGCATTGCCGTCGTCGTGCCGCCGCTCGGCATGTGGTGGCACCGCTCGCACAATCCGGACGCGGTCACCGTGGCCTTTACGCCGGCCGCCGATCCGGATACGGCCGAGGCTGGGGCCGGACCCACGGGATCGCCCCTGTTGTGGGTCATGAAGGCCGGCGATTCCACGGTCTATCTGTTCGGCGGATTCAGCAGTTCGGGCGATATCGCATCCGGCTGGATGGACCGGCGCCTGTTCACGGCCTTTGATAATGCCGATACCACCCTGTTCGAGGTCGGCGCCTATCCCGATGTCCTGCCGGCCGACGTGGTGACACTGCGCCCTGACGCAGCGCTTTATCACCGTGCGGACGCGATGCGAAAGATGACCGTCGGGCTTGATAAGGGCGCATCCGAAGCCGGACGCGTCACCGCCGAGGGCGTGACCGATGACGGTTTTGTGCTGCCAGTCGAAGCCTGGCGCACCGGCGACCAGAAGTCTCTGACCGACACCCTGGCCCTGTTGGCCGAGGCCGATCCGGCGGGCTACGATGCCCTGATCGTGAAGCGCAACCAGACCTGGCTGCCGACCATCGAAAAGGCGCTGAATGAAAAAGGGACGACCTTCGTCACGGTGGGGGCCGCGCACCTGATCGGCCCGGATGGGCTTGTGGCGCAACTGCGTCGGAGCGGCTATGCGGTGACACGGCTTGATTCCGTGACCAAACCGGTGGTGGCGGGCTGAATTGACGCCCCGTTCCGCCCTGTGAATATCGTTGACATTGCGGTGATTATTCGACAAAAGGCCCGCCTAAGCCCCCAACAGCTTAGACGCCTTCTTTCCCTTGCGTGAGGTACGCAGGGTTTTTCGCCGTTTTTGGGGTATTGCCATGACTCAGTCTGAGGATCATTTGTTCGGTGTGTATGCGCGGGCGCCTATCGAGGTGGAACGTGGTGAAGGCAGCCGACTGTATGACCGATCGGGCCGCGAATATCTCGATTTCGTCCAGGGCATCGCCGTCAATGGCCTGGGCCACGCCAATCCGGTTCTGATCGACGCCCTGAACGCTCAGGCGCAGAAGCTGTGGCACGTCTCCAATATCTTCCGCATTCCCGGCCAGGACGAACTGGCGGGCAAGCTGTGCGCGTCGTCCTTTGCCGACCAGGTGTTCTTCACCAATTCCGGCACCGAGGCGGTCGAATGCGCCCTGAAGCTGGCGCGCAAATACCATGCCTCGAAAGGCCATGACGAGCGCATCGACATCATCGGCTTCCAGGGCGCTTTCCACGGCCGCACCTACGCCGCCGTGACCGCTGCCGGCAACCAGACCTATCTCGAAGGCTTCGGTCCGCGTCTGCCGGGCTTCGTCAATGTGTCGCTCGATGATCATGACGCGCTGCGCGCTGCGGCCGAAGCGCCGACCGCTGCGGCCATCCTGGTTGAGCCGGTTCAGGGCGAAGGCGGGGCGCGCGCCCTGACCGACCCCGAACTGCAAATGTTGCGCGATCTGTGTGATGCCAACGGTCTGCTGCTGATCTTCGATGAAATTCAGTGCGGCATGGGCCGGAGCGGCAAGCTGTGGGCCTATGAACATTCCGGCGTCACGCCCGATGTCATGTGTATCGCCAAGGCGCTCGGCGGCGGCTTCCCTATCGGTGCCTGCCTGGCCACGCGTGAGGCGGCGTCCGGCATGGTCGTCGGTTCGCATGGCTCGACCTTTGGCGGTAATCCGCTCGCCATGGCGGTCGGGATCGCCGCTTTCGATGAGATCTCGAAGCCGGAACTGCTGGAAAACGTCGTCAAGGTATCGGGCTATCTCAAGCAGCAGCTTGAGGGCCTGAAGCAGACATATCCTGACATGATAGCGGACGTGCGCGGCAAGGGGCTTCTGATCGGCATCAAGCTGAAGCCCAATAACCGCGAAATGATGGCCCTGGCGCGGGATAACGGTCTGCTGGTGGCCGGCGGTGGTGAAAACTGCATCCGTATGCTGCCGGCGCTGAACCTCACCGAGGCCGATGCCCGCGAGGCGCTGGAGCGTCTGGAAAAGACGTTCGTCGCTGCCCGCGAAAAAGCCAAAGAAACCGCGTAAGTTCAAGATTGGGGTCATGAAGTGGCCCCCAAGGGGGAGTCCTCCATGACCCGTCATTTTCTCGATATCTGCGACCTGACCACCGAAGAGCTGCGCGCCATCGTCGATGACGCCCACGCCCGCAAGCGCCTGCGCCGCGACTGGCCGAAGGGCAAACCCGATGCCGATGCGCCGGCGAAGGATCGTGTGCTGGCCATGATCTTCCAGAAGAACTCAACGCGCACGCGCTTTTCGTTCGATGCGGCCATTCGTCAGCTCGGCGGCCAGGCCATCATCTCGACCTCGAACGACATGCAGCTTGGCCGGGGTGAGCCGATCGAAGACACCGCGAAAGTCCTGTCGCGCATGGTCGACGCCATCATGATCCGCGCCAATGAGCATGATGACGTGGTGCGCCTGGCGGCCGCCTCCACCGTGCCGGTCATAAACGGCCTGACCAACGCCTCGCATCCGTGCCAGATCATCGCCGATATCCAGACGATCGAGGAGCATCGCGGCGCTATCGAGGGCAAGACACTTGCCTGGATCAGCGACGGCAATAATGTCTGCAACAGCCTGATCCATGCGGCGGCGCGTTTCGGCTTTACCCTGAAAATCGCCTGCCCGGCGGCCTACAAGCCCTCTCAGGCCGCGATGGTCTTTGCCTCAGAATCGCGCGCCCATGTCACGGTCACGCAGGATCCGCAAGAAGCAGTTCGTGGCGCCGATGTCGTGCTGGCCGATACCTGGGTCAGCATGGGCGATCTCGATCATGACGAGCGCCTGGCGGCTTTCCAGCCCTACCAGGTCAATGCCGGCCTGATGAAACTGGCCAAGGACAATGCCCTGTTCCTGCACTGCCTGCCGGCTCACCGCGGTGAGGAAGTGACCGAAGATGTCATCGACGGTCCGCAGTCGGTGATCTGGGACGAGGCCGAAAACCGGATACATGCTCAAAAAGCCATCCTGGCCTGGTGTTTTAGCACGCCATCCTTGGCCGATTAGTGCGTTGGCAGCGCTTGCAGGTACAAGCGTACCTGCGGCGCTCGCCGCCTGCTACTCGGCTCAAGGCTGACGGCTAAAAGGGCTCCGTGTCTTTAAGGATGCGGGAACTGTTCCGGCGGCTTGGTCTGTATGCCGATCAGGTTCAGCAGATGCACGACCAGCAGCAGGGCCACCGTAAAGGTCAGCAGCATCAGGAAGCGCCAGGGCACCATGCGCGGCCCCTTGTTCGGGTCCATCGGCCGTGCGCCGAGATAACCGAACAATGCGGTAAAAAGCCCGCTGACAATCGTGAGAATCACGGTAAGGGATAAGGTCAGTTCCATCCGTCGCATATGTCGTGGAACGGCATTTCGGGCAAGGTCGCGGAGCGATTTAATCGCGTATTTCCGCCTGACTGTGGCATTTCCCGCATCCGGTTATTGATCTCGCCAGTTTTCCCCAGAAGATTAACGTCCTGCCATATATAGTGGTTAACAAGGTGTTTACACCCCACATAATGTTGTCTACGCTCGCCACCTGACGAAGTTAGGGGAATCGCATGAGCGCGAACGCACCGTGGAGTGTGAAGGGTATTGACGCCAGGGCGCGCGAAGTCGCCAAGGATCTGGCGCGCCGCTCCGGTCTGACTCTCGGCGAATGGCTCAATCAGATGATTCTCGAAGGCGAGGATGTCGGGGCGCTGATCAGCCGCGAAAGTGCTCGTGTTGAACGCCCTGTTTACCGTGATCCCTATAACGAACCCGAAACGGGAGGGCGTATGGCCCAGAGACACAAGGATGCGCCGCGCAAGCCGGCCACGCCCTATTCATCCGCCGCTCAGCCCCTCAGTTCGCGTGATTTGCGCCGCCGGTCGATCTTTGACGAACGGCCGGCCTATGATGACGGTTATGCCGCCGAAGAGGCGCGCTATGAGGCCGCCTCCAGTGACCTCAGCCGGGTGGCCCGCGCGCTTGAATCTCTGGGCGCGCGCATGGAAAATTCGGAAGCGCGTTCTGCCAGCGCCGTGCGTGGCGTCTCCCATGCCGTCGAGTCGGTCCTGAGCCGGCTGGAGCGCAACGAAGCCGCGCACGCCGAGGTTCAGGGGCGGATCGAAGAGCAGTCCGAAGCCGTCGTGTCATCGTTCGAGCGTTTGGCCCGTACCGAGGAAGACCACGGCCTGTTCGCCGAGCGCCTGGAGCAGGCGGAGCGCCTGATCGATGCTCAGGCCGAGCGCCTTGAAGGTCTGTCCACTCATGTCCGCGAAGCGCGCGAACGTGCCGCGAAAATCGAGCAGGAACTGGCCTCGCCGCAAGCGAACGAAACAGTCCGGGCCGTTGAGGCCACGCTCGGTAAGCTGGCCAACCAGCTTTACGAGGGCGAAGCCCGTACCCGCGACAGCCTGACCGGCGTGCGCGAAGATATGGTCGGCCTGTCGCATCGCCTGTCGCAAATGGAACTGCGTGATCCCGACCGTGCGGCGCAAGGGCTGATCGACAAGGTGGTGGCGCAACTGGCGCACCGCCTCGATGCCGCCGAAGCCAATACCACCGGCGCCATCCGCACGCTCGAACAGGCGTTCAAGGCGCTTGAAGGCCGCCTGAACCAGGTGGAAGCGGGTGGCGATGTCACCGATCCGGAAACCATGAAGTCGCTGAGCGGGCTGGCGGCCGACCTGTCACGACGCGTCGAGGAATCGCGCCAGGATCTGTTCAGCGCCTTGCAGACCGGCAAGCAGGAAACCATCGAGCTGGCGGTCAAGGTCGTGGGTGAGCGCATCGAGCAGTCGGAAAAACGCTCCGCCGGCGCCATAGAGCGCATGGGCCAGGACGTGCTGCGCATCGCCGATAATCTCAACCGCCGCATGGCGGGGGTAGAGACCAGCAATCATGACGGCCTGACCCGCGTCAGCCGTGATGTCCAGCGCATCGCCGATACGGTCGATGGCCGCTTCAACCGCATTGAAGGCAGCCATGCCCAGGCGCTGGAACGTCTCGGCGGCGAGATCGCCCGTATTTCCGAACGTCTGACCGGCAAGATGGCGGACTCCGAACGCCGTGCCGCGGAAGTCGTCGGGGCTGTGGGCGAGCAGTTCGAGCGCCAGCGCACTGAGTTGTCCGACCGCATCCGCGCCAGTGAGGAGCGCACAGCGAAGCTGCTGGAAGAAACGCGCGCCCGTATCGATTCGCGCCTTGCCAAGGTGCAGACGGAAAGCCTGCTGGCGGAAGCCGAGGCAAAGCCGGCAACACGGCCCGTCACGCACGATGACGATATGGACGGCGGACTGCCCAACCCGTTCATAAGCGCGCCGCAGCATTCGCAGGCGGAGGCCGAGGCGCCGATATCGTCTGCATCGGCCGAAGAGGAAACCATCGACCTGACCGGTCGTTTGCTTGATTTCGGCGAACCGCAGTTCAAGCCGGATTTCGATCCGTTCGAGGAAGAGGATCTGGAAGCCGATCTGGTGATGAACGAACCTCTGACGGCCGCTGCTGCGCCATTGGCGCCGCAGGTTCAGACGCCGCTTTCGACTCTGGAAGATGATGACGACAGCGACCCGTTCGCCGATATCGAGGTGTCGCGCAAGACGGCCCCGCGCCAGGCCGTGCATATGGAAAGCATTCCGCAGCAGCCGATGATCCATGCCGAGGTGTCGGCCGAAACCGCGCGCAGTCCATTCGATGATGAGGACGAAGGCGATTTTGATGCCGCTCCGGTTTCGGTCTCGACGCGCGATGCCCTGGCAGCGGCGCGGGCGGCGGTGCGCGCCAGCATCGAAGGCAATGACGACCGCAAGTCGGGCGGCCTGGGTCTGGGGCTCCTGCGGGCCGGTCCGTCAAAGGCCAAGGGCGTCAAGCCGGAAGCCGCTGCAAAAAACAAGGGCGGCAGCACCTTCCTGAATGCCGTAAAGGCGTCGTCGGTGGCCATGGGCCTGGTCGCGGTCGGCACGGCCGGCTGGGTTGTTGTCAACAAGCTGGCCAATGAGCAGAAGGCGCCCACGCCCATCGCGGCTTCGGCCCTGACGGTCAGTGCGCCGGCGGTTCAGGATCAGCAGGCCCTCAAAACACGCTATGACCTGGCCTTGCAGGCTTTGCAGGCCCGCGATCCGAAATCGATTGACCTGATGAAGATGGTGGCCAACCAGGGCTATGCGCCGGCCCAGTACCAGCTTGGTATCCTCTATAAGGGCGGCACGCTGGTCACGCCTGACAAGGCCGAGGCACGCACGTGGATGAAGCGCGCGGCTGAAGGTGGCGTTCCCGCAGCCATGAACGAATACGGTTACATGTTCTATAATGGCGAAGGCGGCGCGCAGGATCGCCCGACGGCGGCGCTGTGGTTCCGCAAGGCGGCGGAGCGCGGCGTCGTCGATGGCCAGTATAATCTGGCCCAGCTCTACCAGAGCGGCAAGGGCGTGCCGCTCAATCCGAGCGAAGCCTACAAGTGGATGAAGATCGCCGCCAATAATGGCGCCGATGGCGCCAAGGCTTACGCCGCTGACCTTGGGTCGCAACTGAGCGACGAACAGCGCGCCCGTGCCGATGACGCCGTGGCGCGGTTCACGCCCATCAGCGACGGCGGGCCGGTGGCGGCCGGTTCGGAATCGGCCGGTTAATCGATTGACTCATAAATCTTTTAAAGGCCGCGCCCTCACAGCGCGGCCTTTCTGTTACCAGTAGCTGCCTGTTTTGAGGCACTTTTGCCAGTGACTGTTGGCGCGCATCCGGCAGGCTGTATCCGAACACAGGGCGGCATCGGCCTGGTGCTTCTGGGCGCATTGCAGTTTGTTGGGATTATCGCCCGCGGCCTGAACCGCTTTGGGCGTGCCCAGCAGGGCCTTCATTTCGGGGGAGGTGGCATAGCTGGCGGGATTCTTGCCGAAAGTGTCCGTGGCCGAAAGACTGGCGCCGTGGGCGACGAGGATTTTTGCCATTTCCACCCGGTCGCGTTCGGCGGCGGTGTGCAGAAGGGTCGAGCCGGTATTGTCCTTGTCGTTCACCCCGACGCAGTTTTCGATATAGGCGGTCAATTCATCCGGATGATTGTACCAGATGGCGTCACGGGCACGCAGGCGGGCGCGGTTCTGCGGCGTGCGACCGTCATTCGTGGTGGCCGTCGCTGCGCGTTCGCAATATCCCATCTCATCCGTGCCCTGATGAGGGGCCAGACTCGTGCCCTGGCTGGACGCCGGGGTGATTGCTGGACTGACTGGCGCGGGCTTCGCCTTGGGCGCCGCGGGCGGTTGCGGCGGCAGGCTGGCGAGATAAGCCTTCATGGTGCTGTCATAGGCATATTGCGCCGGTGTCTTGCCGGATGTGTTCTTGATATCCAGCCGCGCGCCGTGCGCCAGCAGGATCTTGACCGCGCTGAGCTTGTTGCCGTCGATCGCGGTATGCAGCAGCGTATTGCCGGAAGAATCGCGCGAATTGATATCGACGCAGTCTTCCAGGAGCGCGGTCAGTTCGTCATCGTTGTTGAAAAATACGTCTTCACGCGCCCGCAGTCGCGGATCGGTGGCCTGCTTGACCACGCCATCATTGGGCGTGTTCGCGACCGCTTCGCAGGCGCCGCCCCTGGTGTAGGTGGCGGCATTTGCGGCCGGACCGGACCCGGCGCCAACAGCCCCTACCACCAGGCATCCGGCGAAAAAACCCGCGGCGGCGAATATGGCAAATTTTTTCATGTGGTTCCCTCCCTGGCGAAAACCTAATATGCGCCTGAGACCGGGTAAAGCCGGCAAACGCTTTTCCCGGTAAAATGCGATTAGCGCGCGGCTTTTTTCTTCGTAATTTAGTCCTTAGATTCGCATTACGGACGACGGGAATTCTGTTTCACATTTTGTTCCTTTTCATCTTGGCCATGTCCCCGGCGCACGTTAAGCTTTGGTTGTGAGTGAAGACGTAACCCTGAAGCCTCCTGAAACGCCGGTCTGGTGGCGTGACCACGCGCCGAAAGCGGCGCTGGGATATTCGCCGGCGCGCGCCTTTATCGCGGGGGAGGACGCCCGCGCGCTTTCCGTCAATGAATTGCGCGAACTGTGGGGCCGTGAACCCCTGATTGTCGCCAATGCGGCCCTGGTCCGGACGCGCCTGTTCGGCAATCGCCAGCACCGCGAGGCGCGCCATTTCGATGTGCTGGAACTCTTTGCCTTCATCCGCCCGGCGCAGTTCTGCGCGCCTTCCGTGGCCGGGCTGGCCCTGGCCTGCGGCTATGCCGAACCACAGACGCCGGAGGCTCAGGCGCAGGTGTTGTTCGATGTCATCACCCGCCTGTGCGAAGACCTGAAGGCCGCGCCGCTCGGCTTCCGGCTGGTGGCGCAATCGGGCGTGCGGCTGATGGAAAAGCAGGGCTGGCCGTGGGCGCCCCTGCTCCAGGCGGTGCTGGACGAAAGCCAGATACCCGCCGATTACGTGCCGCCGCCGGCGCTCGATGTCTGGACCCTGCTGGAGGAATGGGAAGACCAGCCGCCGGAAGGCCAGGCGCGCGCCGTTTCGCTGACTGAAGAGGAGGTCGGTGCGGCGCTGGATGCCAATCTCGCCCGCGCCGGACTGGATGAACGCCGGCCGGAACAGCGCGAATTCGCCCAGAAGGCCCGTGACATCTTCGCGCCGAAATTCATGAAGGACCAGCCCAATATGCTGCTGGCCGAGGCGGGCACCGGCGTCGGCAAGACGCTGGGCTACCTGGCGCCGGCTCATGCCTGGGCGAGGAAGGCGCAGGGGCAGGTCTGGGTTTCGACCTATACCAAGGCGCTGCAGAAGCAGATCTATAACGACACCCGCGCCCTGTTCGACAGCCCGCATGAGCGCGCCGAACAGGTGGTGGTGCGTAAAGGCCGGGAAAATTATCTCTGCCTGCTCAATTTCCAGGAGCGCCTGAACGGCGCCCACAGCCAACCCGAAATCATCATGGCCGTGCTGATGGCGCGCTGGGTGCTCTACAGCCGCGATGGCGACATCATGAGCGGTGACTTTCCAACCTGGCTGCCGTCGCTGCTGCCGCCCTCATCGCCGGCGCACGTTTTCCAGACCCTGACACCATCGGCGCTCGTGGATCGGCGCGGTGAATGCACCTATGCCGCCTGTCCGCATTACCGGGTCTGCTTCATCGAAAAGTCGGTGCGCAAGGCGAAATCGGCCACCCTGGTCATTGCCAACCACGCCCTCGTCATGGCGCAGGCCGCCTATGACCTGCGCGATGTGGCGCGGGCTGAAATGGAAGCCGAGCTGAACGGCGAGGATATGCAGGATGAGGTGGCGACGTCTGCCCTGTCGCGGCTGATCTTCGACGAAGGCCACCATGTCTTCGAGGCGGCGGACAGCGCCTTCGCCACGCGGCTTTCCGGGCTGGAGGCTTTTGAGCTGCGCCGCTGGATACGCGGCAATGAAGGCCGTTCGCGTCGCGGGCGGGGGCTGGAGGCGCGTCTGGGCGACCTGCTTTCCGGCGATGACGCCTCGAAACAGGCCATGCAGGAACTGATGCGCGCCGCCGTCGTCCTGCCGGCGGAAGGGTTTTCCCAGCGCATTACCGTGCGCACGCAAAGCGGCGGCGGCCTTGATCCGGTGGGGCCAATCGAGGCCCTGCTGGTGGAGGTCTACGGGCAGATTGATATCCGGCAAGGCGAAGCGCGCCTTCGCTCCCGTTTTTCGGCCGATGGCGAGCAGGGGGGCGAATGCGAGGCGCATCCGTGTCTGGAGGGCGTGGCTCTGGCTGCGAAGACCGCGGCGCGAGCCCTGGCCGCCATTGAAGCCCCGCTGCTGGCCCTGGTGCGGGCGCTGGAAGACCGCTTGAGTAGCGGCAAGGAAGATATTGAGCCGGCCGATCGCATCCGCATCGAAGGCGCCCTGCGTGGATTGGAACGGCGGGCGCGGATGCTGCTGCCGGCGTGGCGGGCTTTGTTGCAGCAATTGACGCTGGATGATGAGCCGACACCTGAGGGCGCACAGACCATCGACTGGTTCTCGACCGAAGTGATCCGCGGCCGGGTCGTCGATGTCTGCCTCAACCGCCATTATGTCGATCCCTCCCTGCCGCTGGCCGAATATGTCCTCAAGCCGGCGCATGGCGTGCTGGTGGCCTCCGCCACCCTGAGCGACGGCATTAAGGTGGAAGAAGGGGAGAGCCGGGACATTTTTGCCCTGGCCCGCCAGCGCACCGGTGCCAATCATCTGGTCATGGGCGCGAAAGCCATCCGCGTCGCCTCGCCGTTCGATTATGCCGCTCAGGCGCGTCTGTTTGTCGTCACCGATGTCAGCCGCGAGGATGCGCGCTCGGTGGGTGCGGCCATGCAGGCCCTGTTCGTGGCAGCGAAAGGCGGGGCCCTGGGGCTTTTCACCGCCATTCGTCGCCTGAAAGCGGTCTATGAGCAGATCAACAAGCCGCTGAGCGAGCAGGGGCTGTCGCTTTACGCCCAGCATGTCGATCCGCTCGATGTCTCCGACCTGATCAGCGTCTTCCGCGCCGAACATCATTCCTGCCTGCTGGGCACGGATGCCATCCGTGACGGCGTCGATGTGCCCGGCCAGGCCCTTCGGCTGATCGCCTTTGACCGCATTCCGTGGCCGCGGCCGGATACGCTTCACCGCGCCCGTCGTCAGCATTTCGGCGCCAGGCTTTATGATGATGCGCTCACGCGCGCCAAGCTGGCCCAGGCGTTCGGGCGTCTGATCCGCCGCAAGGACGATCGCGGCGTGTTTGTCATGCTCGATTCCGCCGCGCCGACGCGCCTGTTTTCCGGTCTGCCGGAAGGCGTTCTGGTGCAGAGATGCACACTGGCGGAAGCGATTACCGCTATCGAGAAGTTCCTCTATCCCGATTGACTTTGTTCAGGGCGGCGTGTTTGGTTAACGGCTTAATCCGAGGGGCTTACCGTGACCGACGACCTGACCTTACCTGCCAAGCCGCAAAAGAAGGCCAGCCGCTGGGGGCTGTTCGGTCCCGTAATGCTGCTGGCTCTGATCTGCGCGGCCTGGAGCGGTTACTGGTTCTATACCGCCGGCCGCATCCAGGCGCAGGTGCTGCAACACCAGAAGGCACTGATCGCCGCCGGTTATCAGGCCAGTTTCGATCCGATCAAGGTTACCGGTTTTCCCTATCGCATGGTGATCGATTTCCATCGCCTCAACATCATCTCGCCAAACGGAAAGGGCTTTTCCGCACCGGAACTGCGTGCCGAGGCCAATGCCTATGCACTGGATAACTGGGTAGCGGCGGCGCCGCAAGGCCTGACCCTCTATCGCGGACGGACCGGCGGCATCGATCGCGGCAAGGTCTCGGTCATGGGCAACGGCTTGCGGGCCAGCGCCTTCAACCTGTCGAAGCCGGTCCCGACCGTTGCCATCGAAGGCGATAACCTGGTGCTGGCCGCTTCGGATGCGGGTTACCCACTGCCGTTCACCACGGCGAAAACGCTTGAAGCGCATCTGCGACCTACCAACAATGTGCCCGACAGCGCCGATTTTATGCTGAATTTCACCGGTGCGCAGGGACAGCCGAAGAGCCTGGCCGGTGATTTCGGTGCCAGCAAGGCGCTGTCCCTGCAGGTCGAGGGTGCGATCAGCCATGTCTCGACCCTGCGTGATACCGGTGCTTCCGGCGCCTGGGCGGCGAAGGGCGGGCAGGTCTCGGCCTTTCGCCTGAAGCTGGTGCAGGGCGGGCTTGCGCCCCTGCCGGCCAATATCTTTACCACGGACTGCAAGGCGGCCAGTGCCGGCGATCTCAATGTCTGCGCCAGCAGCGATCTTTTGACCCCGGATGCGGCGGGGCGCGTCAATGGCAAGCTGAATATAGAGATGTCGGGCACGTTCAACCCTATCGATGTGCTGGTCGCGCTGAACCTCATCTCTCAGGAAAACATGACCATTGCCCGGCCCTTGCTCAACATGACCCTGGCGACGCAGGGGGCGCAGAAATTCGCCGTCGAATTTCATGATGGCGGCGCCTGGATTGGGCCTTTGAAAGTTTCAGATGCACCTATACTGCCCTACTAGGCTTTTATACTGACATTTTGCCAAACAAGACTTGTGATGCGGGTGATGGAAGCCTAAAGTCAGGACTTCCTGTCGCCTAATAGGATGTGGTTTATTGAGTACGCTTGCCGACCTCCGCACGCAGATTGACGCCCTGGATGCGGAATTACTGCGTCTCGTTGATGCCCGTGCGGCGCTGGGTAAGGCCATCGGCGAGGCCAAGGCAAAGGAAGAGCCGGCCAACATTCAGGTATCGCTGCTGCGTCCGGACCGCGAAGCCATGCTGATCCGCAAGCTGCTGGCCATGCCGCGCCAGGCTGCCAGCGATGGCGTGGTCGTGCGCATCTGGCGTGAACTCATTTCCGAAAACCTGCGCATTCAGGGGGCCGCCAGTAATGGGGGCCTTCATTTGAATCTGAGCGCCGCCGAACACTCGAAGGAAGTGCTGGTGTGGGCACGCGAACGTTTCGGCATTGCGCCGAGCTTCGGCTATGTCAATGATGCGACAGCGGCCATCCAGGCGGCGCGCGATGTGCGTCATATCTCCGTTTTGAGCCTCGATCCGCGTGGCGGCGCCTGGTGGGCGCGTCTGCTGGCCGAACCGAAGGTGCGGATTATCGCTGCGCTCCCCGAACTCTCGACTGCCCGGCCGCACGCCGTGGCGCTGGCGGCTATCGCGCCGGAACCCACGGGAGACGACATGACCTTCTGGGTCAGCGATTCCGCCGAACACGAAAACAAGATCATCGAAGCGCTTGGCCAGCGGGGCTTCGCCGCCGAATGGCTTTGCACCGCCCAGGGCTTGAAGCTGTTCGGCCTGATGGGCTATGTGCAGGAACATGACGAGCGGCTGGCGACCAAGACGCTTGGCAGCCTGTCAGGCATTATCGGCGCCGCGCCACGCATTTAAAGAGATATCGAAATGACCAAGACCGTACCCGCGCCTAAAGCGGGCATACTGGATATCGCCCCCTATGTCGGCGGCAAGTCGAAGATCGAGGGCGTGGCCGAACCGATCAAGCTGTCTTCCAATGAAAATGCGCTGGGTTGTTCGGCGCTTGCCATCGAAGCCTATGAAAAGGCAAGGGAAAAGCTCTTTCGCTATCCGGATGGCCATGCCGCCCCCTTGCGCGCCGCCGTCGCGGAATATCATGGTCTGGAACCGGAGCGCCTGGTCTTCGGCAATGGCTCTGACGAGGTCTTCGCCCTGCTGAACCAGGTCTATCTTGAAGCCGGCGACAATATTGTCACCGGCGAGCACGGCTTCCTGGCCTATCGCATTTCGGCGCTCGCCTGTCAGGCCGAGGTGAAGCTGGCCGAGGAGCCGGATCAGCGTATCAGCATCGACAAACTGCTCGAACTGGTCGATGATCGGACGAAGATTGTCTACATCTCTAATCCGGCCAATCCGACCGGCACCTGGAATACGCCGGAAGAAATCGCCGACCTGCGGGCGCGGCTCGATCCGTCCATCCTGCTGTGCATCGATGAAGCCTATGCCGAATTTGTCGACGAACCGACCTGGGAGACGGCGTTTCCGATGGCGCGCGGCCTGAATAATATGGTCGTCACGCGCACCTTTTCCAAGATTCACGGCCTCGCGGGCCTGCGTATCGGTTTCGGCTATTGTCCGGTTGAGGTCATCGCTGCGATTGACCGTATCCGCCTGCCCTTCAATGCCAATCTTCCGGCGCAATATGCCGCCGTGGCCGCCTTGCAGGATAAGGTCCATATCGAGGCGTCGCGCCAGCAGGTGCTGAACTGGCAGCCGCGGATGCGTCAGGCCATTGCCGGTCTGGGCTTCGATATCCGCAAGGGGACAGGCAATTTCGTGCTGGTCTATTTCCGCGATGCGGAGGAAGCGGCGCGCGCCAACGAGTTCCTGATGACGCAAGGTCTGATCGTGCGTCATGTTGCCAATTACGGCCTGCCGCAATGCCTGCGCATCACCATCGGTAAAGATGAGGAAAATCAGGCGGTGATCGAAGCGCTGGGCAAGTTCGCGGCTCAAAGACAGTAAGCAAGAAGCCCCACCACCATTGCTTCGCAATGGTTCCCCTCCCCAACAAGTTGGGGAGGTATAAGATATAAAAATCATCCTTCTTATACCTCCCCGCTTGTCGGGGAGCCGGGCGGCCGGTGCCGGGGACCATAAGCGAAGCGCAATGGTGGTGGGGTATCTTACTTTCCTTGCTGCAGCGCGGAAATGTCGCATTATTTGCCGGATCGCGCTAAGCTATCTATATTGCTGACACGCTCACAGCCGAAGTTTCCCCATGCCTGATCAATCCGCCCCTGCCGCCAATACCAAAATCGTCTTCGGACAGGGCTTCCTGAAGGATTGCTGGTGGTTTGCCGCGCTCTCCGGCGATCTGGTGGCAGGCAAGCTGCAGCGCTATGTCATCCTGGGCGAACCTGTCCTGCTGGCGCGTGATCTCGACGGCCGCGCCTTTGCCATGCGCGATATCTGCCCGCACCGCGCCGCCCCGCTTTCCGCCGGTGAGATGATTCGCGATGGCAGGGGCGGGGCCTGCGTGGTGCAGTGCTGCTATCACGGCTGGACCTTCGATACTGAGGGCACCTGCAAGAGCATCCCGTCGCTTACCGCCGACCAACCGATGGACGTGGAGAAAATCAAGGTCCGTTCTTACGAAATCCGCGAACAGCAGGGCATCATCTGGATCTACATCACCGCCGATCCACGCCGCCCGACTGAACCCGATCACGAACCGCCGATCCTGCCGGGTGTGGTGGGCGGCCATAAAAACGATATTAGGCCCATCATCGTCGAAACCATGGATTTCGACAGCCATATCGATCATGCCGTGGTCGGTCTGATGGACCCGGCGCACGGTCCTTATGTGCATCAGCAATGGTGGTGGCGCTCGGCCAAGAAGCAGCTTTCCAAGATCAAGCAATTCGAGCCGCGCGAATACGGCTTCTCGATGGTGCGCCACGCGCCGTCTTCCAACAGCCGCGCCTACAAGATCCTCGGTGGCGCACCGGCCACCGAAATCACTTTCCGTCTGCCGGGTATCCGTTACGAGCATATCGAGATCGGCAGCCAGCAGGTTCTCGGCCTGACCTGCCTGACCCCGATCGATGACAATAAAACCCGCATCACGCAAGTTTTCTGGTCGGATCACGGCCTCTTCCGTTTCATCGCGCCGTTGTTCCGCTTTGGTGCGAAAGCCTTCCTCAAGCAGGATGGCGACATGGTCAATCTGCAAAATGAGGGGCTGAAATATGATCCGGCCCTGATCTGGATCGACGATGCCGATACCCAGGCCAAATGGTATCAGCAGCTTAAAAAGGAATGGATGCAGGCGAGGGCCGAGAAGCGGCCCTTCGTCAATCCGGTCAAGCCGACGACCTTGAAGTGGACGAGTTAAACAAAAAGCCTTCAATCGGATGACTGAAGGCCTTTTGTTTGAGGCACGAAACGCGCGGTCAAGCCGCTTTCAGTCCGGCGACGACAAGCGCGATCTGGGCGTTCAGGCTTTTCGCCAGCCGCTCCATATCGAAGGCGCCGCTGTCGTCGCTGCCCTGATAGGCACGGCGCAGATTGGCGAGGCACAGGTCTTCCAGCACTTCGGACGCGCATTCGACATTGACGGACTGCGGCACTTCATTGCGCGCCTGCGCCGCCTTCAGCGTATCGAGCAGGACGAAACGGATCAGGTCGCTCATCTGCCCGACCTGATTGACCGGTGTCTGGCCCTGGCTCCATTTCATCACAAAGGCGGAGAGCACGATGCGGGCATTGTGCTGGGTGGCCTCATAGCCGCGCATCAGTTGCGTATGCAGGCGGCTGACCAGATCAAGCTTTTCGTCAAGCGCGTCGCGCATGGTACGGATCACGCGACTATTTTCGCTTTCCAAAACGGTCAGGAAGATTTCGTTCTTGTCCGCGAAGTTGGCGAACAGGGCGCCGGTGGAAAGCCCGGCGGCGCGGGCGATATCGCGCAGGGTGGCCGCTTCGAAGCCGCGCTCACGGAAAAGGGTCGCAGCCGATTCGAGAATCTTCAGGCGGTTACGTTCTTTCGACTTGGCGCGATTGCCGGCCGGAACGGGTTTGTCGCTGGCGATGGCAGTCTCACTTACAGGATCGGTGGGATGGTGGGGATCGTACATAACGCGTTACTCGCACACAAAAATGAAGTTTACCTTCGGGGAAGAATTCTCGTCGGATTTGCCCTATTTAGTATGGCCGTCTTCCCATTACAAGGATGACGCCGTTATTCTGTGCGTCACTTTTCAGTACGCACATGAACAGCAAATTGTACGCGCGGCATCAGAAAATCCGTCGCTGTACAAGGATAAATAACTCGACTTTTGGCTATAAAAAGGCGATTTTGTCTCATGACCAAAATACTTTTCTATCTGGCGCTTATCGCCATGTTCGCCGTGCTGGTGGTGCTGGGCGCCGGCATATTCAGCCTGGTGCGTGGCGGCACCTTCCGCGAAAACTGGTCGAACAAGCTGATGCGCCTGCGCGTCCTGTTTCAGGCCATCGCCATTGTGTTGCTGGTTATCCTTGCCTGGGCCATGCACCATTCTTCTTAGCCGCTCAAGCGCCGCGAGGCTTACGCGCAAACGTGCGCGGCGGGCCGTCGCCCTTGCCAAATCTCAATGAATGAGATTTGGAGATACGGTATCCTGCTGCGGGGACTATATGGTCAAGCTCAATAAAATCTACACCCGCACCGGTGATGACGGCACCACCGGCCTGGCTGATGGCTCGCGCCGGCCAAAGGACGATCCGCGTCTGGTCGCCATCGGCAGCGTTGACGAAACCAATGCGGCCCTGGGACTGGTGCGGCTGAACAGCGCAGGCGATCCGGCGCTGGATACCCTGCTAGCGCGCATTCAGAACGAATTGTTCGATCTCGGCGCCGACCTGGCCACGCCGTCTGATGAGGTTTCGTGGACGCCTTTACGCATCAAGGCGCATCAGGTCTTGGCGCTGGAAGCGGCGCTGGATGGCTTCAACGCGCCGATTGCGCCCCTGACCTCCTTCATCCTGCCGGCTGGATCGCCCTTGAGCGCCCATCTGCACTTGGCGCGCACCGTGGCCCGGCGAGCCGAGCGCGATGCCGTTGCCCTGGCCCGGATCGATGGCGAAGCGGTCAATCCAGAAGCATTGAAATACCTCAACCGTCTGTCCGATCTGTTGTTCGTTCTGGCGCGCCATGCTAACGATCAGGGCCGCGCCGACGTCTTGTGGGTGCCGTCGAAATAGCCGCCGAGAGAAGATGATGTCGAAAGCTTTTACCGCCATTGCGCTTATCCTGCCTTGTTTGCTGCTGACGCAGTGCGACGCTGTCGAGAAGGCGGCCGGCAGGGGGAATGCTGAAAATCCGGCGGTGGCTTTTGACGTGGCGATCGAAATGACGCCGGCCGCCGCGGCGCGCTTCAAGGCAACCGGGGATACCCTGGTGGTCGATGTCGCCTATTACGGCTACCCCACCGAAGCCGCGCGCTCGAAAGCCAATGGTCTGCATCAGATAGACCTGGGGCAGGAGCGGGTGGGCGTGCTGCCCAATGTGGCGAAGGTGCATATGCCGGGCGGCGGCCTTAACCAGAAGGGGCTTTCGGATATTGTCGATGGGGACGTCATGGTGCTGGTCGATGGGTACAGCATCACGCCTGACAGCAACGAGGACAATCAGGTGCGATGCAGCTATTACCGCGACCGGCTGGAAATGGCGCGCAGCAAGCCGCCGGTCCTGAAGTGCGATATTCCCGCGAACGACTGATTATTTCGAGGCGGCGCTGTTGACCGCACCATTCACCGCTCTGGCATTGCTCGCCTTCAGCGCATCGTCATGATAATCGATGGTGGCTTTTTCGCCGTCTTTGCGGCCAGTGATGGTCGAGAGCGCGATCGGCGCATAGCACTTGTGCGCCTTCCAGGAATACCAGCCCTGGGCGCTTTCGCACTTCTTCTTCGGGATGTCGTAGAGCCAGCCATATCCAACAATACCCGCGCTGCACAGGCCGAGCAGGATGATGAAGACGTATTTCAGTTTGCCGATCTGGCTGGGCATGGGCAGGGTTTTCCGAAGGCGTAACTTGACGTGAACGTAAACATGTGGTTATTCCTTTATGCGCCAATTAAGGCGGTGGGGCAATGGAAAACGTCCGCTAAAACGCCAAACAGGAATTGACTTTGCGGACGTTGGTCGTCATGTGAAGCCCCATATGAATCCCTGGCCGACATGCCCGGCAAAGGCATCAGGAAACGAACTGAAAAAGGTTAGAAGCCATGAAGATTTTGGTCCCCGTCAAGCGGGTGCTGGATTACAACGTCAAGGTCCGGGTCAAGTCCGACCAGTCGGGCGTCGATCTGGCGAACGTCAAGATGTCGATGAACCCGTTCGATGAAATCGCCGTCGAGGAAGCCACCCGCCTGAAGGAAAAAGGCGTGGCCACTGAGATCGTCGCCGTCTCCATCGGGCCGGCGCAGGCGAAGGATACCATCATCACGGCGCTGACCATAGGCGCCGATCGCGGCATCCTGATCCAGACCGACCAGGACGTTGAGCCGCTGGCCGTCGCCAAGCTGCTGAAAGCCGTAGCCGAGACCGAAAAGCCCGACCTGATCATCATGGGCAAGCAGGCGATCGATGGCGATAACAACGCCACCGGTCAGATGCTTTCCACCCTGCTCGATTGGCCCCAGGCCACCTTCGCTTCCAAGGTCGTGGTCGAAAACGGTGAAGCGCAAGTGACGCGCGAAGTCGATGGCGGCCTGCAGACACTCGGCGTCAAGCTGCCGGCAGTCATTACCACCGACCTGCGCCTCAATGAGCCGCGCTATGCCTCGCTGCCCAATATCATGAAGGCGAAGAAGAAGCCGCTGGAGACAAAGACCGTCGCCGATTACGGCGTCGATGTCACGCCACGCCTGAAAGTTCTCAAGGTCACCGAGCCGCCCAAGCGTTCGGCGGGTAAAAAGTTGGCCGATGCCGCCGAACTGGTCGCCAACCTCAAGTCCGCAGGAGTTCTGTAAGATGGCCGCTCTCGTTATTGCCGATCATGATGGCGCCCACCTGCGCGATACCACCCACAAGACCGTCACTGCCGCCCTGGCCCTGTCGTCCGATGTCGACGTGCTGGTCTATGGCGAAGGCGTGAAAACCGTGGCTGAGGCCGCGTCGAAGATCGCCGGTGTCCGCAAGGTGCTGGTCGCTGAATCCGCCGACCTGAAGCAGGATATCGCCGAAGACGTCGCTGCCCTGATCACCGGCCTGGCGGTCAATTATGATGCCGTCGCCATCCCGGCCTCGGCCTCAGGCAAGAACTTCGCCCCGCGCATCGCTGCCGCACTCGATGTGTCGTTGCTGTCGGACGTGATCGAAGTGGTCGATGGTTCAACCTTTGTGCGTCCGATCTATGCCGGCAACGCGCTGGAAACCGTCCAGACTTCGGAAGCCAAGAAGGTGCTGACCGTCCGCACCACGGCCTTCAAGGCTGCCGCTGAGGGCGGTTCGGCTTCGGTCGAAACCGTCACCGCGCCGGCAACCAAGGCCGGTACGCGCTTTATTTCGGAAGAGAAGGTCACCTCGGATCGTCCCGAACTGGGCGCCGCGAAGATCATCGTTTCCGGTGGCCGTGCGCTCGGTTCGAAAGAAGAGTTCGACGCCGTGATCGATCCGCTGGCTGATAAGCTGGGCGCCGCTGTCGGGGCTAGCAGAGCCGCTGTCGATGCCGGCTATGCTCCGAACGACTACCAGGTTGGCCAAACCGGCAAGGTGGTGGCGCCGGAGCTCTACATCGCCGTCGGTATTTCGGGGGCCATCCAGCACCTCGCCGGCATGAAGGATTCCAAGGTCATCGTGGCCATCAACAAAGATCCGGAAGCGCCGATCTTCTCGGTGGCTGATTATGGACTGGTGGCGGATTACAAGACCGCCATCCCCGACCTGATGAAGGCCCTAGGCTAAGCTCATTTTGTCCCTCCCCGAACCTTCGGGGAGGGACAATTTTTTCCGGGCTATTGCCTTGCCGCAAAGCGCGCTTTATCTCCGTAAAAAGATACAAATTCTACAAGGCGGACAGCATGACCACGATCAGGACCGTAGGCATTATTGGTGCAGGCCAGATGGGGGCGGGGATCGCCCAGGTCTGCGCGCAGGGCGGGTATGAGGTCGCGCTGTATGATGCTTCGGCCGATGCGGTGAAGGCCGCTGTCGGCCGCATTGAAAAGGGCCTTGCCCGCCTGGTCGAAAAGGAAGCGATCACGACTGAGCAGGCGACGGACGCTTTGAAGAAGCTGATGCCGGCGGCGTCCGTTTCGGAACTGAAGGACTGCGACCTGGTTATTGAGGCCGCCACCGAAAAGGAAGAGGTCAAGAACGCCATTTTCAAGTCGGTCTGCGAACACCTAAAGCCCGAAGCCCTTCTGGCCTCCAACACCTCGTCGATCTCGATCACGCGCCTCGCCGCCGCCACCGACCGACCCGGCAAGTTCATCGGCCTGCACTTCATGAACCCGGTGCCGATCATGAAACTGGTCGAAATCATCCGGGGCATCGCCACCGACGCCGCGACCTACGAAACGGCGGTCGCCTTTGCCCAGTCGCTCGGCAAGATCACCGCTAATTCCGAAGATTTCCCGGCCTTCATCGTCAACCGCATCCTTATCCCGATGATCAACGAGGCCATCTACACGCTTTATGAAGGGGTCGGCACGGTCGAGGCCATCGATACCGGTATGAAACTGGGCACCAACCACCCGATGGGGCCGCTCGAACTGGCCGATTTCATCGGTCTGGATACCGTCTTGGCCATCATGAACGTGCTTTATGAAGGTCTGTCGGATTCGAAATACCGCCCGTGCCCGCTGCTGGTGAAATATGTCGAGGCCGGCTGGTATGGCCGCAAGACGGGCCGCGGCTTCTACGATTATCGCGGCGAAAAGCCGGTCCCGACGCGCTAGATGCCAAATCCGGGGCTCAGCTATCGACAGCCCGAACTGCGCTGGATGGCGATCGCCGGCGTGGCGGCGCTATGCCTGCACGGCCTGTGCTGGCTGGGCGCCATTATGCTGAACGGCCATTCGGGCGCGTTTGCCGAAGTGCAACGGCAGGTGATGCTGGCCCTGTTCTGGATGATCGGCACCCTGATCATCTGGAAGATCGCCCCCTCGCCCTCGCGTCTGCACGCCGTCATGACGGTGCTGGCCTGCGCCCTGTTTGTCTGTGGCATCGGCTCGGTTTTCGCCATCGCCAATCTCGTATTTATCCAGCACTACACTTTGAACAGCGTGATGAAGACGCTGGGCCTTGCCAGCCTCCTGCTGCTTCTGATGCAGCTCTGCCTGGCCGTGCCCTCGGCCATTCTGTTGCAGGCAATCGCCTTGAAACGTAATTCAGCCGCCGGATGACCGCCCGCATCCGCACACTGGATCATGTGCGCGGCCTGAGTATTCTGGGCATATTGCTGGTCAATGCCATCGCCTTCGCCCAACCCTTCGCGGTCTACAGCCAGCCGAATATATCGCCCCTGCCGCTGACCAAGGCTGATCTGACCATCTGGTGGGTGATCGAGACCTTTTTCAAGGAAAAATTCATCACCTGCTTTACCCTGCTGTTCGGGGTGAGCGTGTATCTGGTCGGGCGTGATCGAAATCCCGCCGATCCGCTCTATCGCACGCCGCTGTTTCGCCGGCTGGCCTGGCTTGTGGTGTTCGGCCTGATCCACGGTGCCCTGATCTGGCATGGCGATATCCTGCTGTCCTATGCCCTGACCGGCTTCATTTTTTGGCGATGGCAGGACGCCTCGGCGCGCAAGCTGCTGGTCTGGGGCCTCGGCCTGTTTATCGCCGGTGCGGTGGTGATGCTTGGCCCCAATATCGCCACGACCCTGCAGGGTGAGCACGTCACGCCGGATTACGGTGATCTTGCTGAACTGGTCGCCCGGATGCGCGGTCCCTTCCTGATCTCGATGGCGCAGAATGCCACGGTCTGGAGCGAGACCATTGTATCGGAAGTGCTCGGTTATATGCCGACCACCCTGGGCTTGATGATGGTGGGCTTAAGCCTCTTCAAGACCGGCCTTTTGCGTGGCGAAGCGCCGATGCGGACCTATCTCTGGCTGATGGCGGCGGGGGCGGTGAGCCTGATGCTGATCGGCTGGCAGGCGCGGGTGACACTGGCGGCCGGTTTTCCCTATCCGGAGATATTTGGGCTTTATGCCCTGGCCAATGATCTTTTGTGCCTGCCGGTGGCGCTGGGCTATGTCAGCGTATTGGTGTTGCTCGGGCGGACATCAGTGGGTGCGGTGCTGTTATATCCACTGGCCTGTGCCGGAAGGATGGCCTTCACCAACTATCTGACGCAGTCCCTGATCATGACGGGGGTGTTCTATGGCGGACGCGGCCCGGACTGGTTTGGTGAAATGAACCATGCGGCGCTGGTGCCGGTCGTCGCGACCATCTGGATCGGTCAGTTGGTTGTCAGCACAATCTGGATGTCGGTCTTCCGTTACGGGCCGTTCGAATGGGGCTGGCGGTGTCTGACTTACCAGCGCTGGATGCCGATTTTAAAGTAAGATACCCCACCACCAACGCGCAAGGGCGCGTCGGTCCCCCTCCCCAGTAAACTGGGGAGGTACAAGAAACCAAACTCTTGTACCTCCCCGACTTGTCGGGGAGGGGGACCGCGCCATTCTTTATGGCGTGGTGGTGGGGCTTCTTGCTTAACCTATTCCGCCAATAGCCTATCCAGCAGGGCCTGGACTTCCGGCGTATCCCACTTGGCCTCACCATCCAGGCGCGCCACCTGACGGCCCTGTTTGTCGAGGATCAGGGTGCCGGGCATTCCGGTGATATTGTATTTCGATGGCGCCTGGAATTCCTGGTCGGCATAGACCTCCAGCGGCTGCTGCACATCCATGAAGGATTTGACATCGGCAAACTTGTCCTCGGTATCAACGCTGAGCGGCAACACTTTCACGCCCTTGCCGGCATAGTGTTCCTGAAGCTTGGCCAGGGTCGGCATCTCGAACCGGCAGGGCGCGCACCACGTCGCCCAGACATTCAGCACCACGACCTGGCCCTTGAAGTCGCTCAGTTTTACAGGCTTCTGGTTACGATCGATAAAGCTGATATCCGCTATTGTGACAGGCGCCTCGTTCGTTACCAGCTTGGCCAGCGCGCCCTTGGCATAGACGGCGAGTGGCCCCTTGGCCTGGGCGACGGCGGGCGCGTTTGTGGCCGCGATTTCGGTGCCCGGTACCGTGCCGGCCGGCTTTGCCACCAGACGCCAGGTTACCAGCGCGACGAGCGCCAGAACCACTATGGTTACAACGGCAATCACCGCCGCCGGCGGGCGTTTCATTTTTCTGACCCTGGGCGTGTTTGCGGCCTTGGGTTCCGCGGCGTCCTCCGCTATAGGCATGACCGCCGGGGCGACAGAAGGCTCGCCCTGAATTTCAGATTCCGTTGAGGGCGTTGCTTCGTCCTCATTCAACCTGGGTTCCGTCATGACCGATCCATCCGCCCAAAAAGCCCCGAACGCGCAGGCCCCTCAACAGGGCCAGAAAATGTGGGGCGGTCGTTTTACTGCCCGACCCGATGAGATTATGCAAGCCATCAATGTCTCCATCGATGTCGATAAACGCCTTTGGCAGCAAGACCTTGCGGGTTCGAAAGCCCACTGCGTCATGCTGGCCAAACAAGGTATCATAAGTTCGGAAGACTCCCAAATCATCCTGAACGGGCTGGAAACCATAACCGCCGAGATCGAGGCCGGAACCTTCCCTTTCCGCGCCGAGTTCGAAGACATTCACATGAATGTCGAGGCGCGTCTGCGCGAACTGATCGGCGCCACAGCCGGCCGCCTGCATACCGCCCGTTCGCGCAATGATCAGGTGGCGACCGATTTCCGCCTGTGGGTGCGCGACCAGGTCGATCTCACCATCCAGCAGCTTTATGACCTGCAGGGCGCACTGCTCAAGCGCGCCGAAGACTATGCCGATGCCCTGATGCCGGGCTTTACCCATTTGCAGCCCGCGCAACCGGTGACTTTTGGTCACCACCTGATGGCCTATGTCGAGATGATCGGCCGCGACCGGACGCGCTTTATCGATGCGCGCGCCCGCATGAACGAGAACCCGCTGGGTTCGGCAGCACTGGCCGGTTCGCCCTTCCCGATCGACCGCCACATGACGGCCCAGGCGTTGGGTTTTGACCGCCCCACCGGTAATTCGCTCGATGGCGTGTCGGATCGTGATTTCGCGCTTGAATCCTTAAGCCACGCCGCCATCTGCGCCGGACACCTGTCGCGCCTGGCCGAAGAGATCGTCATCTGGACGACGCCCTATTTCGGCTTCATCCGCCTGTCGGATGCGTTCTCGACCGGCTCCTCCATCATGCCGCAGAAGCGCAACCCGGATGCAGCCGAACTGGTGCGCGCCAAGACCGGCCGCATCAATGGCGCGCTGATCGCCCTGACCACGGTAATGAAGGGCCTGCCGCTGGCCTATTCCAAGGACATGCAGGAAGACAAGCCGCCGGTCTTCGAAGCCTTCGATGCCCTCGATCTCGCCATCCGCGCCATGACCGGCATGGTGCTCGATCTCCAGGCCAATACCGAGAAGATGGCCGCCGCCGCGGGCGCCGGTTTCTCGACCGCGACCGACCTGGCCGACTGGCTGGTGCGGAACTTAGGCATTCCCTTCCGCGATGCGCACCATATTACCGGCGCTGCGGTCAAGCTGGCGGAAGCGCAGGGTGTGGATTTGGCGCAACTAAGCCTTGGCGATCTGCAAAATCTGGAAGCCAGGATCACGGATGATGTGTATAAGGTGTTAACGCCTGAGGCCAGTTGCGCCAGCCGTCAAAGCTACGGCGGCACGGCGCCCGATCAGGTTCGCATTCAAATCCAGCGCTGGAAGGATCAACGCTCATGATGACGCCTAAAAACACCCGCCTTGCCATGACGATCGTGCTGGGTGCCGCGCTGGCTGCCTCCCTGCTGTCGGCCTGTGGCAAGCTGGGCGATCTCGAGCGCGCGCCGCCGATGATGAACAAGAAGGCGGCCGCCGAATGGTCGACCTCGCAGAACCCAGATGGCGGCGTGACCACCACGACCGATTCCTCGACGTCTCGCGCCACGGAAAAAGCAACGCCGGACGCCGATGCCAAGAACAGTATGGAAAACCCCTATGCCGTCAACAAGCGCATCCAGGATGCGCCGCTGGAAGGCACGGGCAGCAATAACGGCTTCCGCGACGCCCCGAACAAGTAAGTCCAATACGTAGATGAACCATTTCGAGTACCACGACGGCGAACTTTACTGCGAACAGGTCTCTTTGCGCGAACTGGCCGATACCGTCGGCACACCGCTATATGTCTATTCCTCGGCGACCCTTGAGCGGCATTATAATGTCTTCGCCGATGCCCTGTCGTCGAAGCCGGAACTGCGCAGCCCCAAGGGTGAGGCGCCGCTGGTGGCCTATGCCACCAAGGCCAATTCCAACCTGGGCGTGCTGGCCACTCTGGCGGCACAGGGCTGCGGGGCTGATACGGTTTCGGAAGGGGAAATCCGCAAGGCGCTGAAAGCGGGCATTCCGGCGGATCGCATCGTCTTTTCCGGCGTCGGCAAGACCGATGCGGAAATGGCATTCGCGCTGAAAGCGGGCATCTATCAGCTCAATGTCGAGTCACGCCCCGAACTGGAACGCCTGGCCCGCGTGGCCGCCGAACTCGACATGGTGGCGCCCTTTGTCATCCGCATCAATCCGGGCGTCGGCGCCGGTGGTCATGAAAAGATCACCACGGGCGGGGCGAAAGACAAGTTCGGCATCTCGGCGGCGGAAGCCTTGTCGCTTTACGCCGCCGCGGCCGGTCACCCCAATCTCGCGCCCATGGGCATTGCCTGTCATATCGGCAGCCAGATTCTCGATCTCAAGCCGTTGCAGGAAGCCTTCACCAGGATGCGCGGCTGGGTCGAGCAATTGCGCGCTGAGGGCCTGAGCGTTGAGCGCCTCGATCTTGGTGGCGGGCTCGGCGTGCCCTATTTCAACCAGAAGGAGCCGGCCAGCGTGGCCGACTATGCCGAAATGACGGCCCTGGCCGCCGGTAATCTGGGTGTACGCTATACCTTCGAGCCGGGCCGCCTGATCGCCGCCAATGCCGGTGTGCTGATCTCGAAGGTGGTGCATGTCCATGAGCGCGCCGATTCCGGCCAGCAGTTCCTGGTGATCGACGCGGCGATGAACGACCTGATCCGTCCGGCGCTTTACGATGCCTTTCATGATATCCGCCCCGTGGCACGCCCCGGCAACGAGACGGCGACCTATGATGTGGTCGGGCCGATCTGCGAGACCGGCGATACCTTCACGCGCGGGCGGGAGATGCCTGTGATGCAGGCGGGTGAACTGGTGTCCTTCATGAGCGCCGGGGCCTATGGCGCGGTCATGGGAAGCGAATATAATTCGCGGCCACTCGCGCCGGAGGTGTTGGTGCGTGACGCTGACTGGTCTGTCGTGCGTCCTCGGCCAAGTTATGAAGAGATGATGGCGCGGGAGCCGATTCCGGCCTGGCTGTCACCGTCACCACGCGTCAAAACGGCTTGATTTGGAATAGGGGGGGCTATGCAGCAGAGCAATCAATCACCGTTGGCGCCGCTCAATCGCGGATTGTTCTTCACGAAAGCGACGATGATCTGGGAGCGTCTGCTGCTGCCATTCCTGTTCCCATTCGTGCTTCTGGCCCTGCTGATCGCGGTGGCGGGGCAGTGGGGGCTGTTTGGGGGGCTGCCGAAAGCGGCGCATATTGCCGTGCTGGTGGTTGGGCTGATCCTCTGCATCATTGCCGCGGTGCGCACAATTTTACGCTTTCGGATGCCGACCTTCACCGAAATCAATACCCGTCTGGCGCTGGATAATGGCCTTCGCCCGGACCGTTTGCTGGCCATGCGTCATGAGAAAAACCAACCGCCTTTGAAGGTCGGCAAAGCTAAGGCGGGCATCGCGGCCTCCGATCCGTTTGCCCTGCGCTATGTGGCCTTGGCGGCGGCGATACTGGGTTTCCTGATCCAGGGGCCGGTATCGGTTGAGCGGGTGGCGAGCGGATTTGTGCCACTGGGAAATAATGTGCAGAGTTTTGCAGCCGTAAGTCTTAAGTAAGAAACCCCACCACCATTTCGCCTTCGGCTCATGGTCCCCCTCCCCAACAAGTTGGGGAGGTATAAGACAAAGCGCCTTCCTATACCTCCCCACCTCTGGTGGGGAGGGGGACCGCACGACGCGCAAAGCGCTAGATGCAGTGGTGGGGTTTCTTGCTTATTAAACCTAATCCAGAACCCCGATGTAGGGCAGGGCGCGATATTTGCCGCCATCATCCAGTCCGTAGCCGACGAGATAGCGCGCCGGCGCTTCCCAGGCACAGAAATCGACCTCCATCTCACGCATCTTGCTGTCCTTCATCGGATCGGGCTTGCGGGCGAAAACGGCGGTCAGTACTTCCGAAGCACCGGCTTCCCGAGCGATCTCGCAGGCGATTTTCAGTGAGGCGCCGGTATCGAGCACATCGTCCATGATCAGCACCTGCCGGCCTTCGACCGAGCGCTGCAAGGGCGCACGGATCAGCATGGCGCCGCTTTCGTGACTGTCGGCGTAGGAGGACAGCCACAGGGCATCAAAGGCGATATCCTTGCCCGCACGATTGAGGGCGCGGCTGAGATCGGCGGCGAACCAGATGCCGCCGGTCAGCAGGCAGACCCCGACGCAGTCCGGCTTTATATAGTCGATCATCAGATCGGCCAGCGCGGTGACGCGGCCCTGAACCTCGTCTTCACTGAGCAGAGCGGCAGGTCGGTGATCGGTCATGCGTATACTCGGTAAGCTAGTGGGACGCGCCGTGGGTGTCGGCAGCCTCATGAGGCAGGCTTGAGCGCAGGGCCGGCTCCGGCTGGTCATGCGCCGGTTCATCGGCCGCCTCGGCATGGGCAGGTGCGGCCTCCGGCGGTGCGGCCGTTTCGTGCGCTGGTTTGGACGCCGTTTCGTCAGCCACTTCGTGACCGGCGCCTTCGTCATGGCCGCTCACCGGCGTGACGCGCAGGTCGGGGCCGGCGGTCTTCATCTTCTTCATCGCCACCAGGTCGAAATCGAGGTCGAGCGACGAGGTCAGGTTCTTTGGGTCGGCGACATCGAAGACCAGGGTGCGCGTGGCATGGGGCGCCACGACGAGGCCGTCCGACGGCATCAGCACTGAATTGAACTCCTGCAGGGTAGAATCGAGCAGCTTGACGCGGACCGGCGGCACCGGCACCGGCTTGTCACTGGTGTTCTTTATCTGTGCCTTGACCGTCACCACGAAGCGTCCGCCCTTGAAGGCGGCATCCGCGTTCTTGTCGCCGAAGACGAGATGCGTGCCATTGACCTTCATGCCGACCATGGCATAGGCGCCGGCGATGCGCGGGAAGGCGCGGACGATATCGACGCGCAGGAAGAAGCCCAGCGCCAGGATCAGCGCAAAGGCGGCCGCCATGCCGCCCCAGACCATGCCCTGCGCCGCCAGGGCCTTCATCCGCTTCTTGTCTTCGAGGATGGCGCGGTATTTCAGCGGCAGCTTCTTGGCCTTGACCGTATGCAGATCCTCGACCGTTTCCTTCTCGGACTTCTTGACGTCGCTGAAGGAGAGATCGATCGGCTTTTCCGGGCGTTCGGCGTGCCAGGTGGTCTTACAGGCCGCGCAGCGCACAGTCCGTCCGCGAACGCCCAGTTGGGATTCGTTGAGCGTGTATTTCGTCGCGCAGTTAGGACAGCTCAGGATCATGATCAGTTAAGTCGAACGGCACCGAATCAGTACATAAACCCGTTAACCACATACGGGTTCTTAACCTTATGTCCCCAAAAGTCTTAACAACTGATCAAGCCAGGGCCCCGCAAAGCTGATATGACGACCCCGCCATCAGACACCGATCGCCAGCCGCGCCGCCACGCGGAACCGGAGGCTGTTGTGGCCTTCCATGGCGTGTCGCTGGGTTATGACCTGGGGATGCCAAAGACACTGGCCGCCGGGCTGAACGAAGACGACCTGATCCTGAAAAATCTCAATTTCGAGCTGCCGGCCGGGTCGTTTCATTTCCTGACCGGGCCGTCGGGTTCGGGCAAGACCTCGCTGCTGAAGATGATCTATCTGGCGCAGAAACCGACCACCGGCGTGATCGAGCTGTTCGGCGAAACCATCCGGCCGCATGACCGTGCCCAGACCGCCGGCCTGCGCCGCCGCCTCGGCATCATTTTCCAGGATTTCCGCCTGCTTGAGCATCTGAATGTGTTTGATAATGCGGCCCTGCCGCTGTTTGTTCATGGCGCGCATTTCCAC
This sequence comes from Asticcacaulis taihuensis, assembly GCF_900100255.1. GTDB lineage: Bacteria > Pseudomonadota > Alphaproteobacteria > Caulobacterales > Caulobacteraceae > Asticcacaulis > Asticcacaulis taihuensis. The sequence goes on from NZ_FMTS01000005.1 coordinate 156,826, forward strand.
GAATATCATGATGATGTCACCGAACTGCTCAACTGGGTGGGGCTGAAAAACCGGCTCGATGCCATGCCGAATGTGCTTTCCGGTGGCGAGAAGCAGCGCCTGGCCATCGCCCGTGCCGTGGTGACGCGTCCAACCCTGATCCTGGCGGACGAACCGACCGGCAATATAGATTACGCCATGGGCCTGCGCATCATGCGCCTGTTCATCGAGCTGAACCGCCTGGGCGCCACTGTGCTGATCGCCACCCATGATGAAGGTCTGGTGAAGGCGTCCGGTATGCCGGTGCTCGAACTGCGCCAGGGGCAGTTATTTCAGCGGGACGTTTCGGAGGGCGTGCGATGATCGGGCCGATCGTTGCAAAACTCGGGGTTTTGAAGGCCGGCAAGCTGTTGCCGCAGCAGGACCAGCGCGAGGTGGCCCTGCATTATGTCATCGGCGTTTTGTGTTTCCTGGCCTGCATGGCGGCCATGGTGGTCATGGCATCCGATCGCGCCGCCCACGGCTGGTCACGCGATATCCGCGCCGAGGTAACCGTTCAGGTGCGTCCGACCGGCCTGGAAAGCGGCTCCATCGCGGCGGCCAAGGCGGCGGAGGTGCTGGCCGGCGTCAAGGGGGTGGGGCAGGTGACGGCGCTGGAACCGGAAAAGGCCAAGGATCTGATCAAGCCCTGGCTGGGCGATGCCGTGCTCGATGATCTGCCGATCCCCAACCTGGTGGAGGTCACGCTCGACCAGCGCCACCCGGCCACGACCCAGGCCATGATGAATGCCCTGACTGATGCCAGTATCGATGCCAGCATCGATGATCATTCGACCTGGCTGAAGGATGTCGAGCAAAGCGCCCTGACCATCCGACTGATTTCGCTGGGGATATTTTTCATCATATTCTCGGCCACCGGCGCCGTGGTGGGGTTTGCCACCCGCGCCGGCCTGACCGCCCGCGCCGATATCGTCGATGTGCTGTCCTTGTGCGGCGCCAGCGATATCTTCATCGCCGAACGCTTCCAGTGGCGCTTTGCCCGCATGGCGTTTGAATCCGGCCTGCTGGGCGCGGGTCTGGCGGGTGCGGTCATGGCGCTCATAAAAGCCACAGGTTCCTCACAAAGCTTTGCCATAGCCCTTCCCTTTTCATGGTCCGACCTGTTAATATTAATTCCATGTCCGTTCCTGGTTGCGTTGATCGGCGCCCTGACCGCGCGTATGGTAACCTTGCGGCTGCTGGCGCAGCATGACTGAACTGTATTGAGGGGGAGGCTGATATTATCAAACATATGCGCACCCTGATCGCCCTGTTCGTGGTTATCCTGCTGTGGACGGCCGGCCTGTTCGCGTTCGCCGACCGCGTCATCGATTCAACCCCCGCCGTCGAACCCGCCGAACCGGCGGACGCCATAGTCGTGCTGACGGGCGCATCTGACCTGCGCCTCAAGGCCGGAATGCGCCTGCTGGAACGCCGTAAGGGCGCGCGCATGTTCATTTCGGGGGTCAATCCGGAGGTCAAGCGGCCGGAACTGATGGCGGTGACCGAAGGCTCGAAGCGGCTTTATGAATGCTGCGTCGATCTCGGCTATCAGGCGGAAAATACCGTCGGCAATGCCCATGAAATCGCTGACTGGGCGCGGGGTCACGACTTCTATACCCTGATCGTCGTCACCTCGGATTATCACATGCCGCGCTCGCTGCTGGAGCTGAAGGCCGATATGCCGGGGGCCACCCTTATTCCCTATCCCGTCGCCACGCCGGACCTCGACGCACGCGGCTGGTGGAAATCGCGCAAGGGCCAGCGCATCATCGTGCTTGAATACTGCAAATACATGGCCATTCTCGGCCGTGACGCCATATTGAGCATATCGCGCAAGTTCGGTGACAAGGGCGGCGCGCCGGAGCCGAAGGCGGGCACCGAAGACGCCATGGCTGCGAGTTCGGCTTCGTGAGTTTTCTGATTACGCGTATTCGGTCTCTGTTGTTCATGCTGTGGCTCTATGGAACCATGGCCTTTTTTGGTATTCTCTGTTCGCCGCTGCTGCTTTTCCCGATACCCGCCGCCATGGCTGTTATCCGCTGGTGGGCCGGGTCAGTGCTCTTCGGGGCGCGCTGGATCGTGGGGGTGAAGGTCGAGTTTCGCGGCCTGGAGCACCGGCCGGATGGCCCGGCCCTGATCGCCGGCAAGCACCTGAGTATGCTCGATACTATTGCGCCTTTCGTTGTGCTGAAGCGGCCGGCCTACGTGCTCAAACACTCGCTGATCTATCTGCCGTTTCTGGGCTGGTACGCCCTGAGAACCAAGATGGTCGCCATCCGCCGCGAAGATGCTGCCAAGGCACTGAAACTCATGGTTTCGGCCTGCCGCGCGCGTTTGAATGAGGGGCGCCAGATCCTTATTTTCCCGGAAGGCACGCGGTCGGATGTCGGTGACGATCCGGTCTACAAACCGGGCGTGGCGGCGCTTTATCGTGATCTCGAAGTGCCCTGTCACCTGCTGGCGACCAACAGCGGCCAGTTCTGGCCCGGCCACGGCATCGACCGTAAACCGGGTACAGTCGTGTTCGAGTTCCTGCCGCCCCTGCCGGCCGGCCTGAAGCGCGGTGAACTGATGGCGCAGATGAAGGAAAGGCTGGAGACTGCGTCCAATGCCCTGGTGGCGGAACATGCGCGCTGAGGATATCGTTGCCCGGCAGTTAGATGCCTATAATGCGAAGGATATCTATGGCTTCATGTCCTGCTGGGCGGAGAATGCCGAGATATTCGCGCATCCGGATGTGCTGCTGGCGCGGGGCCATGCCGATATCCGCGCCCGGCATGTCCTGCGCTTTCAGGAGCCGGACCTCTTTGCGCATCTGGTCAGCCGGATTGTCATGGGCAATCGCGTCGTCGATACCGAACTGGTGACGCGCAATTTCCCAGAAGGCGTCGGTCAGGTCGATGTCATCGGCATCTATGAGATCGAAGACAGCCTGATCGCGCGCGCCTGGTTTTTGATGGGTGAGCCTAGGCTGGCCCCGGCTCACCCTTAAGCCTTACGACAGAACCACCACGACGACGCGGCGGTTGGCGGCGCGGCCTTCGCGGGTATTGTTCGGGGCCACTGGCTGTTCCGAGCCGTAGGAGATGGCCGACATGCGGTTCAGTGCCACGCCCTGCTGGTTCAGGAAGCGGCGGACGCTGTCAGCGCGCGCCTGACCGAGGCGGTAGTTGATGTCATCCGTGCCCGTGGCGTCGGTATAGCCCTGGATTTCGAGATAGACGTTCTTGTTGTCGGTCTTGAGTTGCTCGGCGAGCTGGCTCAGCTTTGCCTTGGTCTCTTCCGAGAGGACGGCCTTGTCGGTATCGAAGCGGGCCGAGTCATCACTGAGGACAATGGAGTAGACGAACTTGCCTTCGGCCAGCTTGCCAGCGGCCGTGGCGCGGTCGAGCGCATCCTGGGTGGTCTTGTCGAGTTGCGACAGGTGTGCGTCGTTCTGGTCGATGCGGCCGTTCACGGTGGTGATTTTTTCATCGACATATTTATGGCTGGCGCAACCGGAAACCGCGATCATAAGCGGCATTGCCGTCAGAAGCGCCATGGATTTGAAACGTATCATAAAGAACCTATTGAATGAAAAGCGGGCCTCTGAGTTGGCCTGAAATTCTCTATAAGCGGGAAAAAAAGACGGAAAGAGGGCAAATTAATAAAGGATTAATAAGGGACTTCGGCATGGCCGGTAAGCCACTGCCAGGCGCACAAAAAGAAGGCGGAGCGGTCAGGGGAGCCGCTCCGCCGTTTTCAAGGCCGGTTGGGGGGTATGGAATACCGGCCTAGAAAGGTGAAATTACGTGATAATCAATGCACGTTGGACATATCGACCGGTCCCTTTGGGCGCGGCACGGTCCAGACCAGCAGGGCGCAGATGAGGAACAGAACGGCGGCGCCCATAAAGACACCATTGGTCGAAATCATCAGGGCTTGTGCGTTCACCAACCGGTCGGCCGTCGCAATAGCGGCTTCGCGTGACATGCCGCCCTGCATCAGCGAATCGATGAACGCCTGAATGCCCTTCAGGCTGTCGACAATGCCTTCATGGTTTTTCGTGGCGTTGTTTTCCCAGATGGTGGTGACGAATGAAGTGGCGACGGCGCCCGACATGGTGCGGATGAAATTCTGCAGGCCGGCGGCATTGGCGGTTTCTTCCGGCTTGACGGAACCCATCGAAATTTGCAGCAGAGGCATGAAGAAGAAGGGCATACCGACGCCGGTCAGGAAGATCAGGAAAGCGATCTGACCGAAGCTCATCTCCATGGTGGAAAGGCCGCGGATGAAGGTAATGATGGCCAGCCAGCCGACGCCTAAGAAGATCAGGCGGCGCGGATCGACCCGGACGGCCAGTTGCGCGGCAATCGGCGCGGCGAAAATGGCGAGTACACCCACCATGCCGGTGGCGTTGCCGGCCCAGGAGGCCGTCCAGCCGAGGTTATTTTGCAGCCATAACGGGCCGATGACATTGATGGCGAAGAAGGAGCCGATCATCAGCGCCATACAGACCATGGCGATGGAGAACCCCCTGTGTCGGAAGACGCGCAGGTCGACGATCGGGTTGGCGTCGGTCAGTTCCCATATCAGGAAGGAGATGAAACCGAGCGCGGCGATGAGGGCCAGGGTGATGATGAAGGGCGAGGCGAACCATTCGTTTTCCTTGCCGAGGTCGAGCATCAGTTGCAGTGCGCCGACCCACAGGATCAGAAGGCCGAGGCCGACCGTATCGACGCGGGCCTTCGTGGTCCGGGTTTCCTGGCTGAACAGAACGCGCCAGACGAGGAAGCCGGCGCCGATAGCGACGGGCACGTTGACGAGGAAGATCGAGCCCCAGCCGAAGTTGTCGCACAGGGTGCCGCCGAGCATCGGGCCGGCGACGGGCGCCACCAGGGTGGTGATGGCCCAGATGCCCATGGCGGCCGGTTGCAGCTTCTTGGGGAAGATGGTCAGCAGCAGGGTTTGCGACAGGGGCATCAGCGGGCCGCCGCAGAAACCCTGCAGGATGCGCGCCATGACCAGGATTTCCAGAGATGGCGAGATGCCGCACAGGAAGGAGGCAATGCCGAAGCCGATCAGGGATACGGAAAAGACGCGGACCGTGCCGAAGCGCGAGGCCAGCCAGCCGGTCAGCGGCACGGCGATGGCCTCGGCCACGGCGTAGGAGGTGATGACCCAGGTGCCCTGCGAGGTGGAGACGCCGAGCGCGCCGGCGATATTGGGCACCGAGACATTGGCGATGGACACGTCGAGAATGGCGACGAAATTAGCCATGGCCAGCAGGATGCCGCAGAGCCAGAGCGTGAGGCCGGTCAGCGGCACGGGTTCTTTGTAGGTTGTGTCGGCGGTGGTGGCGGACATGGGTCGCAACTTTCCAAAATAGGATTTTGGCTCACATATTGAAAGCAAGAGACCCCACCACAACGCCCTTAAGGGCGCGGTCCCCCTCCCCAGTAAACTGGGGAGGTATAAGGGCATCTATTTTCCTTGTAACTCCCCCAGTTTTAGGGGAGGTGGCAGCCCGAAGGGCTGACGGTAGGGGGGCTTTAGTCGTATTTACTCGATAACGCTGATCTTGGCCTTCATGCTCATGCCGACACGAAGCGGGTGTTGCTTCAGCTCCGTCGGGTTGAGCGAGATGCGGACCGGCACGCGCTGGACCACCTTGATCCAGTTGCCGGTGGCGTTCTGGGCCGGGATAATGGCCATGGAGGAGCCGGTGCCGCCGGAAAGGCCGGCGACCTTGCCGTGATACTTGACGCTGCCGCCATAAACGTCAGCGGTCAGTTCAACCGGCTGGCCAACCTTGACCTTCTTGAGCTGCACTTCCTTGAAATTGGCGTTCACATAGGCGCTCTGGATCGGCACGATGCTCATCAGGGCCTGTCCGACCTGGACGCGCTGGCCGACCTCGACGGTATTGCGCGAAACGATGCCGTCGATCGGCGAACGGATGACGGTGCGGTCGAGATCGAGCTGGGCCTGCTCCACCTTGACGCGGGCCGCGACGACCTGCGGGTTCTCGGTGACGCCGACGCCGGAAATCAGGGCGGTGTTGGAGGCGCGCTGACCGACGGCGGCCGCGGCCTGGGCCTTTGCGGTGGCGAGCGCCGCCTGGGCCTGGTCCATGGCGGTTTTGGCGTTCTGCACGTCTTCGCCGGAAACGGCGCCGCTGGCGGCCAGAGCCTTGCGGTCGTTATAGGATTTCACAGCATTGTCGTAGGTCGCCTGGGCGTTATTGACCTGGGCGGCACTGGCATCGGCCTGGGCCTTCAGGGTGGCGTCGTTTTCATAATAGGTGCCGATCTGGCGGGTGGCCTGATCGAGCTGGGCCTGGGCGGCGGCGAGCGCCAGCCTGGCGTCGGTGTCGTCGAGCACCACCAGCACGTCGCCGGCCTTGACCGGCTTGGTCTCGTAGATGTCGGCGACCTTGACCGGCGCCGAGACCAGTGGGGTGATGGAGGCCGTGGAGGCGTCGACATAGGCGTTGTCGGTTTCGACCGACTTGCCGCCCTCGATCAGGGTGTAGGCGCCGAAGCCGAGAGCGGCCACGGCAACCACGCCGCCGAAGATGAGAAAGAGTGGGCCGCGGGCTTTGGAATTGACGGGCCTGGCGGGAGCGGCGGTGTCCAGGGTTGCCGAGGGGGAGGATTGATCGGGCATGATGCTAACTTCGTGTGTGCTTAATGCGATTGAAAGCCGCCGCCGAGGGCGGCGATGAGGCTGATGCGATTATTATAGGCCTGGGCGGTCAGGTCGGACAGGTCGAGTTCGGCGGAGGTCAGCTTGACCTGGGCGTCGATCAGGTCGAGCTTGCTGGACAGGTTGCGCTGGACGCGCAGATTGACCAGGTCATAAGCCTGTTGCGCGCTGTCGACGCGGGTCTTCGCTTCGGCGATCTGGTCTGCGGTCGATTTGGTGCTGATCGCCGCGTCGGAAACCTGGCGCAGGGCGGTCACCAGCGTCTTGTTATAGTTGGCGACGGCCGAATTGTAGTCGGCTTCGGCGCCGCGATACTGGGCGCGCAGGCGACCTTCAGCAAACAGGGGCAGGCTTATGGCCGGGCCGATGCTGCCGATTGTGGAATCATGGCGGGTCAGGCCATCCCAGTCGAGCGCCTGGAGGCCCCATTCGGCGCTGAACTTCACATCGGGATAGAAGTCGGCCCTGGTATATTTGATGTTCTGGCCTTGCGCTTCCACCATCAGGCGGGCGGCTTCGACATCCGGGCGACGGCCGAGCAGATTCAGGCTGGCATCGGCAGGCAGGGACGCAAATTCGACCGGGGCGAGGGCGGGGCGCTGGATGGTCAGGCCGCGATCCGGACCGGCACCGACCAGGGCGGCGATCAGGTTGTTCTGCAGCTTGATGGCGGCTTCGGCGCCGGAAAGGCGGGCGGCCAGGCGGGCCTGCTCGTCAGCATTATTCAGCACCGAGTCCTTCGGTTCCAGGTTGTGCGCGGCGCGGGCCTGCATCAGTTGCAGGCGGGAGTCGCTGTTGGCCTTGACGGCGGCGAGGTCGTCGCGCTGCTGGTAAAGCCGGTCAAGCTCGACATAGGCGCGGGTCACGGCCACGGCGATATCCTGCCGGGCGGCGATGCTTTCGACCTCCGCCGCCTTGCCTTGCGCGAAGGCGCCCTTGCGGGCCGCTTTCGCCTTGCCCCACAGGCCCAGATCGTAGTTGGCGCCGATCGTGGCGCGGGTCAGCGGATGATAGCCCTTGGGCAGGAAGTCGCGGAAGGCCGCCGGATAACCCATGTTCAGGCTCTGTTGGGTCTCGGTGATCGAGCCGTTGAGCGACAGGCTGGGTTTCAGGGCCTCGGTAATCTGTTCGCTGGAGGCCACGGCCTTTTGCAGGCGGGCATCGGCGGTCTGGATATCGGGCGAATTGGCGAAGGCTTCGTCGATCAGGGCATCGAGCTGCGCATCGTTGAAACCTTTCCACCAGTCCTGCGTCGGCCAGGCCCCCGATTCAGCCGGCAGGCTCTGCGTGGCGGCAAGGTCGGAGCGTGGGGCAATAGTATGGGAATCCGGCACGGACGCGCAGTTGGCCAGCAGCGCGGTGGCGGCTGCAAGTGCGCTCAGGCTGGCCGCTTTCGTCAGGAAGGCGCGCGAGAAAACCGGCGCTTCAAATTTATGGGGGGAGGGCATCTGGAGGAGGTCCTGAAACACAAAAAGGTGAACCGTACTGTACAGTTCGGTTTATTTGCGCTAAGATGCAAATCAAGTCAAGCTCTAACTGTACAGTATGGTACAAATTTTTATGGAAATGCCAACAAAAACCTTGAAGGGCGCCGCAACTTTCAAGGAAGCCCCTACTTTTAAGGATCAACGCCGCGAACGCATCATCCAGGTGGCGCGCAGCGTATTTTACGAAGTCGGTTATGCCGGCGCCAGCATGTCGATGATATCGAGCCGCCTTGGCGGTTCGAAGGCGACCCTCTATGCCTATTTCAACAGCAAGGAAGACCTGTTTGAGGCCATTATCCGCGAGCAGTGCGGCCAGATTGCCGACCTGTTCCTGGCCCATACCGGCACGGACGACTTGCGCGCAACGCTCGCGGTCATGGGCCGTGAACTGCTGACGGCGATCATGTCGGATGAGGCGGTCCGCACCTTTCAGCTCATTGTCGAGGAAAGCCACCGCAATCCGCAACTGGCCGAGATGTTTCATAATGTCATCCAGAGCCAGGGCGGTTCCAACCTGGTCAATCTGTTGCAGGCGGCCCACGCGCGCGGCCAGATCAATGCGCCCAACAGCCAGGAAGCGGCCATGGTGCTGAAAAGCCTGATCTTCGGCGACTGCCACTTCAAGCGCATCATGAACCTGGCGGCACAGCCGACCGAGGCGCATCTGTCGCGTCAGGTCGACCTGGCGGTCGATATCTTCATGGCCTATTACGGTTCGAAGTCCGCCGGCTAAGTGTTTACCAAAGTGTAAACCTTTTTGGTTAACGTCCGTTAAGCAAAGGGTTTCACATGGCCAAAACAACAGACGAATCAACGCCTTTTGATGTTCGCCCGAACGCGCAGGCTTTGCTGCGCAAACAACGCCGGGCGGCGGATTTCGACCGGATATGCGCCGGCGTCTGTGAACTGGCCGCGGCGATCTTCGATGTACCGATGGCTGCCTTAAGCCTGCGTGAGGGGGAGGGCCTGACGCCCACCTCCGCCTTTGGCATCCCCAATATCGATGTGCTGGACGACATTGCCTTTACCGAACGTCCGTTGATTGCCGGCGAGGGGCTGAGCATAGAAGACGCCGCGCGCGATGCCCGCTATTTCCTGGAAAGCGCCGTCCTGCGCGCCCCATATATCCGTTTCTATGCCGATATGCCGCTGGTGCATGACGGCGGGATCATCGGCGTTCTCGCCCTGGCCGATGCCGCGCCGCGTACGGATTTCCCGGCGACGAAACAGGCCGTGCTGACAAAATTCGCCGACCAGGCGGCCACCCTGCTGGCCCTGGTGCAAGGCGCGGGCAGTGACATGCAGGGGATATTGCACATGCAGCAAAAACGTCTGGACCGCGCTGCGGAACTGGCCGGCTTCGGTTACTGGACGATAGATCTGGTCAGCCGTGAGGTTGTCTGGTCCAGGGAAATGTATGGCCTGCTGGGCCTGAATCAAAAGACATACCGGCCGCAGGTGGCCACGCAGCTCGATATCTATCAGCCGGAGGATCGTCCGGTCGTGATTGAGCACTTTCAGCGCGCCGTCAATGCCGGTGAGGATTTCGATTTCGAATTGCGCATTATTCGCCGCCGGGACAAGACCGCGCGCCTGATCCGCACAAAAGGCGGGGTCGAATATGATGGCGATGGCGCGCCGGTCCGGCTGTGTGCTGTGGTGCGCGATGTCACCGAAGCGACGGCCCCGACCCCGGCCGAGGAAGGCTTCCTTGGCCATATTGCCGACGAACTGCGCGCGCCGCTCAACGAGATCGTCAGCTATGCCCGAATGATCGAAACGCGGCCGGTTTCCGGCAGCGAAATCGCCGATTTTGCCCGCCATCTGCAAACCTCCGCGCAGGCAATGAAGACGCTGATCGGTGATGCGCTGAGCCATGAACCGGCCGCGTCCAGTGAGAAAGACAACGAGATAATCGATGTCGCCGCGATGATCAGTGAGGCTGTCGAAGCCTTCACGCCTCAGGCCCAGGCTGCACAAACCCGGCTGAGCGCCCATTTTGTCGATTTCACCCGCAAGCAGGCGCGTCTCGACGATATGCGGGTGCGGCAGGTGCTGCAAAACCTGATCGCCAATGCCTGTAAATTCACACAGGGCGGCGTCATCAGCGTCACCGCCAGCCAGGTGACGGCGGAAAATCCGCAGACACTGAAACCGGAAATCCGCCTGCATGTCAGTGTTCGCGATAGCGGCATCGGCATGGAGGAAGCACAGGCGCGCACTCTCTTCAGTGGCGGCAAGAAGAAGCATGGCCTGGGGCTGTCCGTCGCCCAGGCGATCGTCGAAAGTCTCGGCGGTTATATCGGCGTGGTGTCGCGGCCAGGCGAAGGCACCAATGTGTGGTTTGAAATCCCCATCGACTGGGTGGATGCGCCCGAGATGAAACCCGATCCGAAAGCCGTGCCCGTACCGCGTACCTTGAGGCGACAGACTTTTGACACGCCTCAGTCCCCTCCGGCCTATGCGCCGCCCCGGCCGCGTATCGACGCCGTGCCGTCTGCGCCAACAAAACATGCGCCGGTAGATGAAGACCGCATCAACCGCGAATATCTGCGCGCCCTGTTGGCGGATATGAAGCTCGACCTGCAATAACCCTGTTAATCTTGCGGGTAAGTTGTATTTTAAGACTTAGTCAGTAGCCTGACCGCGACCGGCTGCAAAATAAGCAGCCTTTCGGGGACGGGAATGACCGACGATCTCAAGACGCAACGCGACCGCTATATCGCCTTTTCCCTGGCGGCCGCGGATCTGCTGATCGAGGCGGACAGCGACTTTCGTATCATCAGGACGATCGGCGCCACCCAGGCCCTGCTGAGCGGACTGGGCGAAAGCGTGGTCGGGCGAGACGTCTCTGATATCTTTATCCCGATCGATCGCGCCTTTGCCCGCCACCTGTTCAATCGCGCCAAAACGATCGGCCGCATCGAACCCTGCGGCCTGAATCTGCAACAGGCAGAAGGCCCGCCCCTGCTGGTCAATATGGGGGCCTGTTACCTCGGCACCGGCGAGGGCAGCACCTTTATCAGCCTGACTGTTCTGTCGGATGGCGTGGTGGCGCAAACCACGGCGGACGGGCAAGCCGGTCTGCTTGATCTCGATGCCTATCTCGGATTCGCCACGCGGAAGATCGGCGTCAGGGGGGAGACCGCGCCGAAGGATATGAAGCTGGTGCGCGTCGCCGGCCTTTCCCAGGCCATGCGCCAGTTGCCGAAGGATCAGACAGACCTGCTGATGGGCGAGATCAGTTCGGTCCTGCGCGCCCAGGCCGTGGGCGGCAGCGCGGCGGCGCGGTTATCAGACGAAGCCTTCAGCTACATCCCTTCCGCCAAGGGGCAAGGGGCCTCGCCTGAAGTCATTTCGCGCGATATCCGCGCGGCGGCCGTGGCCGCGGGCCTGCCGGAAAACAGTCTTTCCCCCTCTGTACTCAATCTCGAACTCTCCACCGGCAATCTGGATCAGGACAGCATCGCCAAGGCCCTGCAATATGTCCTGAGCGATTTCTGCCGGCCAGAGCGCAGCCCGATCAGTTCGCTGGCGCAGGGTCTGAAATCGGCCATGGCCGAAACGGTCCAGCATTTCGACAGCATCCGCGCCCTGATCGACGGCGACAAATACACTTTGTTCTATCAGCCGGTGGTATGCCTGGCCGATCGCACGACGCACCATTACGAGGCCCTGCTGCGCTTCGCCGACGGCCGGGCGCCCTTCGATACCATCCGCCTGTCCGAGCAACTGGGGCTGGTGCAGGATTTCGACCTGGCGGTGGCCAGGAAGGCGATCGAGACCCTGGGACGGCATGAGGGCGCGACCATCGCCATCAACCTTTCCGGCCTGTCGATCCAGGGCGACCAGTTCCGCGAGCATCTGCGCCAGTTGCTGGGTGGCGCCGGCGGTGTGAGCCAGAGGCTGATGTTCGAATTGACCGAATCCAACGCCATCGAGGATATCGAGGCTGCCGCCACCTTCCTGCGCTGGCTGCAGCGCACGGGCTACCGGGTCTGCCTCGATGATTTCGGCGCCGGCGCGGCCACCTATACCTATCTGCGTCATTTCGATGTCGATTTCGTCAAGATCGACGGGCCTTTCCTCAAGGAGGCCCGCGACAATCCCCGTCAGCGCGCCCTGGTGCGCTCGGTCAGTCATCTGTGCCGTGATCTGCATACCGAGGTAGTGGCCGAAATGATCGAAGATGACGCCATGGCGGCGCTATGCCAGGAAATGGGCATAGGCTATGGCCAGGGCTATCTGTTCGGCAAGCCGAAGCCACAGATCGACACGCCGAAGCCGCTGGTGGTCGGCAAGCGCAAAGGGTTCAGCGAAAGCTGGGGGTAGACTGGCGGAAAATTAGGCGGAAAATCCGATCTGGCGCATCTTAGGTTTTATGAAAATGCACAGACTGATTTCCCTTTTGCCCGCCATCGCCCTGTTAGCCGGAACCGCCGCTGACGCCCGCGACTACTGGTTCGGTGCCGATCTTTCCTATGTCAACGAGATGAAGGCTTGCGGTGCAAAGTACGATTACAAGGGCGAGACCGACGCCTACAGGATCTTCGCGCAGTCGGGCCATAATCTCGTTCGCGTCCGTATCTGGGTCGATGCCAAATGGACGCCCTATTCCAACCTGGCCGATGTCGAAACAACCATCGCCGCCGCGAAAGCGCAGGGGCAGAAGGTGCTGCTCGATTTCCACTATTCCGATGACTGGGCCGATGGCGGCAAGCAACTGGTGCCGGCCGCCTGGGCCGGTCTCTCCGAGGACGATCAGGCGAAGGCGCTCTATCAATATACGCTCAATACGCTGAATGCGCTGAAAGCCAAGGGGCTGATGCCGGAAATGGTGCAGGTGGGCAACGAGACCAATGGTGAGATTCTGCGCACCCAGCCGGAAGAGCATGTCGCCATCAACTGGGCGCGCAATGCGAAGCTGTTCAATGCCGGGATCAGGGGCGTACGCGATGCTTCGGCAGATAGTTCCATAAAGCCGGAAATCATGCTGCACATCGCCCAGCCGGAAAATATCGAGCCGTGGTTCGATGCCGCCACGAAGGCCGGCGTCACCGGCTATGACATCATCGGCATGAGCTATTACAGCCGCTGGTCGAAGGAAGACATGAATGGCCTGGCCGAGACCATTCGCCGGATTCACTACAAATTCGGCAAGGAGGTGGTGGTGGTCGAGACCGGCTATGCCTTCACCGACATGCCGGCCGACAGTGCCAATAATCTGCTGGGTTCTGCCTATGCCCTGAAGGACTATCCGGTCTCGGTGTCCGGGCAGGCAAAATACATGCACGACCTGATGCAGCAGACGCTCGATGCCGGCGGGATCGGCGTCGTCTACTGGGAGCCGGCCTGGGTGTCGACCAAGTGCCGCACGCGCTGGGCGCAAGGGTCAGACTGGGAAAACGCCGCCTTCTTCGACTATAAGGGCAAGGCCCTGCCGGCGCTGGAATGGCCGAAAGCCTCATATGTCTGGCCGGTGGCGGTCACCTTCACGGTGCCGGATCATGGTCAGGCGGCGCAATATCTCGGCGGTGATTTCACCGGCGGTATAGCTGTGGCCATGCAGAAAGTAGGTGGGCAATTCACCTATACCGCCTGGCTGCGGCCGGGCGGTCATGTGTTGGTCGGCACGGCGGAAAATGCAGACGCGCTGGGCGATGCAGAGGCGCTGGACGTGACGGTGCCGGCATCCGGCGGGTCGGTTGTGTTGGGAAGGCCACAGCCATAATATTGTAGTACAATTATCTGGAAGATCGTCGTTATTGTGTTATAAATCCGTAAAAGCCTTAAAACGGCGGATAAAAACACACGGGGAGCGGCGGAAATTCCGATGTCAAACATCGTACATACGGGGCCATCTGGGGAAGCGCGTAAAACGTTGCTGGCTTTTGTGGGCGCGCAGATATTACCGCATGAGGCGGATCTGCGTCATTGGCTGTTGCGACTGGGTGTGAAGGCGCATGAACTTGATGATATCGTCCAGGACGTTTATTGCCGCCTGTTGCGGCTTGAGCGCTTCGATCATATCGAGGATCCGCGCGCCTATCTCTTCCGCTGCGCGCGCAACGTCCTTCTGGAGCAGGTGCGGCGCAGCAAGGTGGTGTCGATCATGACCGTGCAGAATCTCGATGAACTGGGCGTGGCCGATCTGGGACCGAACCCGGAAAGCGCCGCCTCGTCGCGCGCCGAACTGGTCCGGGTGCTGGGCCTGATCGAAGGGCTGCCAGAGCGCTGCCGCCAGGTGTTTGAACTGCGCAAGGTGCATGGTCTCTCCCAGGCCGAAACGGCGAAAGCGCTGCGTCTCAGCGAGAATATTGTCGAGAAGGAAACGGCCAAAGGGCTGGGCCTCATCCTGCGCCATATGGCGGATGCCGGATCGGGTGTGGTGACGGCGCTTAAAGCCAATGCCGGACACAAGAGGATTTATGTCGCGGATTGATGAAGAAGCGACGCGTTGGGTCGCCCGGTTGAGTCATGAGGTCGGTGCCGATGTGAGGGCGGAATTTGACGCCTGGCATGATGCGGACCCGCGCCACCAGGGCGCCTATCTGCGCGCTGAGGCAGCCTGGACAATGCTCGATCGCGCCGAGGTTCTCACGCATGGCGACACCCTGCTGGCCCGCCGGGCGCTGGCGGAAAAGCTGAAGCGGCATCGCGCTTCCGTCAGCCGCCGCTATGTCATGGGCGGGGCGGTGGCGGCATCGCTGACGGGCGCGGTGGCGGTAGGCTATGTGCTGGCCAATCGCTTAAGTGTTGCCACCGGTGTCGGCGAATTGCGCAGTATCCCCCTCAAGGATCGCTCGATCGCCTCTGTCAACACCGACAGCCAGATCGATGTCGATATGACACCGCAGATCCGCCATGTCGCCCTGGTGAAGGGCGAAGCCTGGTTCGAGGTGACGAAGAATCCAGCGGTGCCGTTTGTCGTCTCCGCTGGTGATATCCGCGTGCGCGCGGTCGGCACGGCCTTCAGTGTGCGCCGGCGCGAGGGCGGCGCCGATGTGCTGGTCACCGAAGGCACGGTCGAGGCATGGAACGTCAATGACAAGAATAAGCGCGTCACGCTGACGGCCGGCCATGAAGCCTTCGTGCCGGTGAAGGCGGAAACGGTCGAAGTGACCTACCGCCCCGAAGAGGTCGAGCGCCGGCTGGCCTGGCGGGAGCGCGAGATCGTCCTCAATTCCGAAACCCTGGCCGAGGCGGTGGCCGAATTCAACCGCTATAACAGCCGCCGGATCGTCATTGCTGATCCAGCCCTGGGTGAGCAGAAACTGGTGGGTGGCTTCCATGTCGATCAGCCGGAAACCTTTGCCCGCGCCGTGCAGACGGCGCTCAATGTGCCGGTCAGCGAGACCGACGACCGTATCATAATTGGCACAGCCAGCGCTTCCTTATAAAAAAGTCGTACAATTCGGCGGAAAAAAACCAGCCGGACATCTTGGTTTCAGAAGGCGCGAAAAAATGCGCCTCGACAACAAGATGCAAGCACAAAGTAGTCAGGGAACATCATATGTCACATTGGAATAATGCCGCCTTCCGCGCGGCGCTTATGGGCTCGGTCGCCGCGGTCGTCATGGTGGCGCATCCGGCCGCCGCCCAAACAAAGACTTTCAACATTCCGGCGCAGGACGCCGCCACCGGTATACCGGCCTTTGTCAAACAATCCGGCCTGCAGGTGCTGGCCACGGCCGCCGATCTGCAGGGCATCCGCACCAATGCGGTTTCTGGCAGCCTGAGCAACGATGCGGCGCTGAGCCAACTCGTCGCCAATACCGGCCTGGCCGTGAAGACCAATGATGGCGCCTCCGCCGTGATCGTACGCGCCGCCGCTGCCGATGCCGTGGCCAGCGAGGCCGCCGCCGAAGCCCCGGCCGATCCGCAGGAAGTGGTCGTGGTCGGCGTGCGTAAGTCGTTGCGCGATGCCCTCGATGTCAAGCGCCGCAATACCGGCATTGTCGAAGCCATTTCCTCGAAGGATATCGGCGCCCTGCCGGATGTCACCATCGCCGAGACGCTGAACCGCCTGCCGGGCATCACCGCCACGCGCGACCGCGGCAATGACAGCCAGGCATCGATCCGGGGCCTGGGCGCCCGCATGGTGCTGGGCACGGTCAATGGCCGCGAAGTCGCCTCATCGGAGCCCGACCGCAATGTACGCTGGGAAGTCTATCCGTCGGAAGTTGTCTCCGGTGCGGCGGTCTACAAATCTTCGGAAGCCAGGCTGATCTCCGGCGGCATTTCCGGCACGGTCGACCTGCAAACCATCCGTCCGCTCGATTACAAGGGGCCGTCCTTCGTGCTGCGCGCCGGCCCGGTCTATTATGATGGCGGATCTGCCTTCCCGAACTATGACGGCCTGGGCTATCGCGCCTCGGCCTCTTTCGTCCATCGCTTCTCGAACAGCTTCGCGGCGGTTCTCGGCCTGACCTCGCAGGTCCAGAAGAACGGCTACGAATCCGTGCAGGGCTGGGGCTATAATTCCGGCGCCGATAACGGTCCGGTCGTGGCCGGCGACGCCACCAAATATAATACGCCCTGGGGGGCGCAGGCCGAGGCGAAGCGCCTGAAGGAATCGCGCTTCGGGGCTTCGCTCGGTTTGCAGTTCAAGCCGACCGATAATTTCCAGCTCAGCTATGACCTGCTCTATTCCGACATCAAGATCCACGAATTGCAGGACCAGGCCTGGTATGGCGATGGCGCCTGGGGCAACTGGGACGGCGGCAATTATGGCAACTATACCGACGGCGCCACGGCGTCCGGTCAGGCGCCGGTCATCAACAGCAATGGCGATGTGGTGGCGGCAAGCGTCGCCTGGGCCGGCGATAAGTCGGTCGTGGCGCGCTATACCGAGGACAAGACCCTCATCGTCCAGGGCCTGAACGGCAAGTGGACCAGCGAGCACTGGACGGTGTCGGCCGATGCCTCCTATTCCAAGGCGCAGCGCTATAACCTGTGGGCCGCCAACGAACTCGCCTACTGGCCCAGCCTGATGACCTATGATTTCCGCGACAAGCCGGTCATCACCGTTTCCTCTGCGCCGGAAGATAACACCCAGACCGCGCAGACCGGCCAGACCTCGCTGGGCGCCGTTACCGATGAACTGGGCGCCGTGCATCTCGATTTCGAGCGTCACCTCGACAGCGGCTTTTTCAAGAGCATCCTGTTCGGGGTACGCGCCTCGGACCGCACCAAGGCGCTGGGCTCGCTGAACAGCACGGTCTCGCCGATTATCGGCGCCGTGCCGGATTATCTGCTGTCGGGCTACAGCTTCAAGAACTTCAATATCCCGACCATCCTGACCGGTGATTTCGGCGCCCTGGCGACGCATCTCTACGGCACCTCGTTCGACATCGATCCGAAGACCACGCCGATCACCGACCGGGTCAAGGAAAAGGTCTCCGAAGCCTATCTCGAAGGCACCTATGCCACCACGATCGGCGGCATTCCGGTGGATGGCAATATCGGCGTCCGCGTCGTCGATGTCGATGCCACCTCGGCCGGCACCTCGACCGTCGCCGGTGCCTGGTATGAAGCCACGCCCGGCAACTGGGTACAGACCATGGTCACCACACCGGTCACCGGCGGCGCCAGCTATTCCAAGGTTCTGCCCTCGGCCACGGCGCGTCTCGATTTCGGCAATGGCCAGTACCTGAAGCTTTCGGCCGCCAAGGTGATCTCGCGTCCGCCGCTGAACGACATGATCATTACCCGCCAGATATCCTCCAGCGCGCCCTATACCGGCTCTTCGGGCAATCCGTATCTGAAGCCGTTCGAGGCCACGCAACTGGATATCTCTTACGAGAACTACTTCAACAAGGACGCCCTGTTTGCGGTCAGCGTCTATCACAAGCAGGTCGATAACTTTGTCGGCTACGCGTCGCGTCAGGAAACGATCGACGGCAATGTCTATACCCTGACCTCGCCGGTCAACTCTGACAAGGGCGGCCGTATCGATGGCGTGGAACTGACCTACCAGTCATCGTTCGGCTTTATCGGTCTTGACCACTTCGGCATCTATTCCAACTATGCCTATGTCGATTCCGACCTGACGGAAATGTCGGCGGGGCTGCCGCTGAATGGCCTGGCCAAGAACACCGGGACGCTGGATTTCTGGTACTCCGATCACGGCATCGATGCGCGCCTGGGCACCAAGTATCACGACACCTACACGGCCATCTATGGCTGGAATGATGCGCAACTGATCCGCGTCCGTCCGGAAACGACCATGGATTTCTCGATCAGCTACCAGATCAACCCGATCGTCCAGGTCCGCTTCCAGGCCAACAACCTGCTGGATACGCCGCTGCGCACCTATAACGACAACGTAAAGGACCGTCTGGGCCGCTATGACCTTTATGGCAAGCGCTACCTGCTCGACTTTACGCTGAAGTACTAAAGGGCGTTAAGTAAGAAACCCCACCACCACGCCCATGAAGAATGGGCGCGGTCCCCCTCCCCGAACAAGTCGGGGAGGCATAAGAAAGGAAGCACCTAGCTTGTACCTCCCCACCTATGGTGGGGAGGGGGACCGCACGAAGCGCGATAGCGCTAGATGCGGTGGTGGGGTTTCTTGCTTTCTTAAATTCAATTCCCATGGCCAGCCCTTGACCTCATCAGGGGCTGGCCATCATTGTATCTGCAAACCTAAGAGGAACCGCCGTCATGCTTGACCTGAACCGCCGCCATCTGCTGGCAGGCACCGCCGCCACCTTCGTCGCCGTTCAGGCAAGTACATCGCAGGCGCAGACCGAAACGATCAGACAAGACGATCGCCGCACGCGCTTCGATACCGGCTGGCGGTTTGCCTTTGGTCACCTCTACGACGCGGAAAAGGATTTCGGCTATGGGGCCGACCAGCGCACCTATGCCAAGCAGGGACCGGACGCTACACCGGTGGCCAAGGCGGATTACGATGACTCTCAGTGGCGGCCCGTCACCCTGCCGCACGACTGGGCGGTGGAACTGCCGTTCGTTCATAAAGAGCCGAAAACACCCCTTAAGCCCGATGATCATGGCGCGGTCTGGGACCCGGCCGCCAATCATGGCTACAAGCCGCTTGGGCGCGACTATCCGGAAACCAGCGTTGGCTGGTATCGGAAAGTCTTCACGCTCGATGCCGCCGATAAAGGCAAGCGCATTTCGCTGGAATTCGACGGTGTCTTCCGCGACGCCATGGTGGTGATCAACGGCTATATCGTGAAGCGCAATGACAGCGGCTATACGCCCTTCCGCGTCGAGCTGAACGACTTCCTCAATACGGACAACACACCCAATACGGTGCTGGTGCGCGTCGATGCCTCACTGGGCGAGGGCTGGTTCTATGAAGGTGCGGGCATCTACCGCCATGTCTGGCTGGTGAAGACCGATCCGGTGCATATCCCGCAATATGGTGTCTGCATTAGAGCAAAGGCAGACGGCACGGTAGAGGTCATTACGACGGTGCGGAATGATAGTGATCAGGCTCAGGACGTTATGATTCTGCCGATTACGTCATCACCAAACACTATTCATCCTGCCAAAAATTTGCATCTTGTACCTTGGGAATCTGTAGAAATACGTCAATCTCTGAAAGTCACTTCACCGCACCTTTGGTCCCTTGAAGATCCGTACCTGTATAATTTAAGCATTCAAATTTTTGCTGAAAATCAATTGCGGGATTCCGTCACTACCCGCTTCGGCTTCCGCGATATCCGCTTCGACGCCGAGAGCGGCTTCTTCCTCAATGGCCAATCCGTCAAACTGAAGGGCACCTGCAATCACCAGGACCATGCCGGTGTCGGTGCCGCCATTCCCGATGCCCTGCAACGCTGGCGGTTGCAGCAACTGAAAGACATGGGCTGCAACGCCTATCGCGCCTCGCACAATCCGCCGACGCCGGAACTGCTCGACCTGTGCGACGAGATGGGCATTCTGGTCATCGACGAAACGCGCATGATGACCTCCTCGCCGGAAGGGCTGGCGCAGCTTGAAACCCTGATCAAGCGCGATCGCAATCACCCCTCGGTCATCCTGTGGTCGATCGGCAATGAGGAACCGCAGCAGGGCACCGAACGCGGCGCCCATATCGCCCGCACCATGAAGCGCCTGTGCAATGACCTGGACCCGACCCGCCTGATCACGGCGGCGATGGATAACGGTTACGGCGAGGGCATTACCGAGGTGATCGATGTCATCGGTTTCAACTACCGCGATCAGTTGATCGACGGCTTCCACGACAAGTTCCCCGACAAGCCGATTATCGGCACGGAAACCGCCTCGACGGTTTCGACACGAGGCGAATATGTGAAGAATGACGCCGCCCATATCGTGCCGGCCTATGATACCGCCGCGCCGTGGTGGGCGACCACGGCCGAGGGCTGGTGGCCGCATTTCGATGCCAAGCCCTATATCGCGGGTGGCTTTATCTGGACCGGCTTTGATTATCGCGGCGAGCCGACGCCCTACAGCGAATGGCCGTCGATTTCATCGCAGTTCGGTGCGCTTGATACCTGCGGCTTCCCGAAGGACAACTACTATTATTACCGCGCCTGGTGGCGGCCGGAGCCGCTGCTGCACCTCTTCCCGCACTGGAATTGGGAGGGCCGGGAAGGCAAGGACATTTCCGTCTGGGCGCACAGCAATGCCGATGAGGTCGAACTGTTCGTCAACGGCAAGTCGGCCGGTCGCAAAACCGTCACAAAGGATTTCCACGTCGAATGGACTGTGCCTTACCAGCCGGGCAGGATCGAAGCCTTCGCCTATAAAGCCGGCAAGGTTATCCTGAAAGACAAGCGTGAGACGGCGGGTGTGCCGGCGAAGATCGTCCTGACCACCGATCGCACAGCGCTTGCCAATGACGGCATGGATTGCACGGTGATCAGGGCCGAGGTCTTTGACGCCAGGGGGCGTCCGGTGCCGAGGGCGGATAACCTGATCAAGTTTGCTGTGTCCGGTCCGGGCGCGGTCATCGGCGTCGGCAATGGTAACCCGAACAGTCACGAAGCCGACAAGGCGTCCGAGCGCAAGGCGTTCAATGGCCTGTGTTGCGCTATCGTGCAGGTGACGGGGGCGGGCGGCATCACCGTCACTGCCACGGCGGATGGGTTAGCCGGCGGTAAGGTCATGCTGAAGTCGGCTTAACAGTCGTCGTCAATTACCCCTCCGTCGCGGACTTACGCCGCGCCACCTCCCCTCCAAGAGGGGAGGATTTTTTAATGGCTCCTCCCCTCTTGGAGGGGAGGTGGCGAGCAAGCGCAGCGCGTCGAGACGGAGGGGTAACAACCGGCGGCAATCACCCCGCCTGATCACCCCACAGCTTCTTCAACGCCGGACCGCGACCGCAGCCGACATAATAGGCGTTATAGTGCGCGGCGTGGGTCTGCCAGTAGTGCTGGTGATAGTCCTCTGCCGGATAGAAGGGCAGACCGGTATTGGTCGATTTGACGATCAGCGTATAGATCGGCTTGTTCAGTTGCCGGCCGACCGCCTGTTTCGAGGCCACGGCCGCATTATATTGCGCATCCGAAAAGGTGAAGATGGCCGTGCGGTAATTGTCGCCGCCATCGCAGATGACGCGCGCCTTCGTCGTCGGGTCGGTCGAGTGCCAGTAGGTATCGAGCAATTGCTGGTAGCTGACCTGGTCGGGGTCATAGGTCACTTCCACGGCCTCGACATGGCCGGTGCGGCCGCTGACCACGTCCTCGTAAGAGGGATTTTTTACCGAGCCCCCCATAAAGCCCGCGCGGGTATTGGTCACGCCCTTTACATGGTCGAAGGCTTTCTGGGTGCTCCAGAAACAGCCGCCGGCGAAAACGGCCACCTGTGCGTCAGCCGCCAAGGCATTGCCGGCGAAACTGAAGGCCAGCAGGCTTGTCACAAAAAGTCGTCTCAGCATGCTGATCTCCTATGCCGGAATAAACTTGAGGGCTACGCCATTGCTGCAATAGCGTTTGCCGGTGGGGGCGGGGCCGTCATCAAACAGGTGGCCGTGATGGCCGCCGCAGCGCGCGCAGTGATATTCGGTGCGCGGAATGCCGATGGCGAAGTCGGTCTTGGTTTGCAGATGGCCGGGGATGGCGCGGAAGAAGCTCGGCCAGCCGGTGCCCGAATCATACTTGGTGTCAGAATCAAACAAAGGCAGGTCGCAGCCCAGACAGGCGAAGATGCCTTTGCGGTGTTCATTGAGCAGCGGACTGGTGAATGGCCGCTCGGTCGCCTCATGGCGCAGCACATTATAGGCGGCAGGCGGGAGGCGCTTCTTCCACTCGGCATCGCTGAGTTTCAGCGGCGCGACGGTTTCGGCCTCGCTTTGCGAACAGGCGGCCATAAGCGCGCCCATTCCGGCCAGGGAGAGAAAGTGACGGCGTAACATAGGAGACTCCGTAAAAGGCTTACCCTGACTTATACGCTCAAAATCCGCATCGGGTTACAGGCCGGAAACTGTGGCCATTATAACGCACCCCGTGCCTATCCGGTTTGTAAAGACCTCATAAAGACCGTCGTCACATAAGTGTCAAATCAGTTACACGCGACTGTCATGAAGCGCGCCTATTGCGCCGTGCGTGGCCCTGGCTGTTCGGGGTTCAAAAAATTACAAGCACACGCACAAGGTAATTTCACCATGAAAAAATCCCTCGTCATCGGCACGGCCGTCGCCGCCATCGCGCTGGCCGCCATTGCTTCGGGCGCCTCGGCCCAGGATACGACCATCTCCGGCCGTATGTATGCCGACTTCACCAATATCGACAATAAGGTCGATGGCGTCGAAGCCGCCCCGACGGGCACGGGCTTCGATATCAAGCGCCTGTATATCGGCATCGACCACAAGTTCTCCGACATGTTCTCGGCCAATGTGACGACCGACTTCCAGTACAGCTCGGCCATCAGCTCGACCGAAATCTACCTGAAGAAGGCTTACGTCCAGGCGAAGTTCTCCGACGCCCTGGTCGTGCGCGTCGGCGCCACGGACCTGCCCTGGGTGCCTTACGCCGAAGACATGTACGGCTTCCGCTTTGTTGAAAACACCGTTGCCGACCGTACCAAGTTCGCCACCTCTTCGGACTGGGGCCTGCACGCTGCCGGCAAGCTGAACAGCAACTTCTCCTACGCTGTCGCCGCCATCAACGGCTCCGGCTACAAGAACCCCAGCCGCTCGAAGAGCATGGACTTTGAAGGCCGCCTGAGCGCCAAGTTCGACACGCTGAATTTCGCCATCGGTGGTTACACCGGCAAGCTCGGTCAGGAAGTCGCCGGCGGCGCCGCCACGCCGAACACTGCCACCCGCTTCAACGCCCTGGCCGCCTATATCGGCGACCGCAGCCGTTTCGGCGTCGAATATTTCTCGGCCAACGACTACTCGGCCGCCCTGGTCAAGAGCCCGGCCAGTGTTGACGACAAGGCTGACGGCGTGTCGGTCTTCGGTTCCTACCGCCTGACCCCGGTCTATACCGTGTTCGCCCGCGCCGAAGAAGTGAAGCCCTCGAAGACGCTCTCGCCGTCCAAGAAGGACAAGTACTACAACCTCGGCATCAACTTCACCGCTTACAAGGGCATCCAGTTCGCCGCCGTCGCCAAGCACGACGAGATCACCTCGATCGGTCACAAGACCGAATCCAACGAAATCGGTATCTGGACCGAGGTTCGTTACTAGGAATTGCCGGGCGGGCCGCTGAGTGATCACGGCCCGCTTTTGCATTCGGTTGTCTTTTTAAATTCCGCGCGCTGTAACAAAACTGTCGTAATAACGCGATAGAGCATCCGGACAGCCCGCAAAACATCCCTTCCCAAGGAGATACGCATGTTCAAGTTTCTGAAAGTGGCCCTCGCCGCTGCCGTGATGACCGCTTCGGTCGGTTCGGCTGCCATGGCTGCCGATTCGATTTCCGGCGCCGGCGCCACCTTCCCGGCCCCGCTCTACGCCAAGTGGGCTGAAGGTTACAAGCGCTCGACTGGCATCGCGCTGAACTATCAGGCCATCGGTTCCGGCGGCGGCATCAAGCAGATCAAGGCGAAGACCGTCGATTTCGGCGCCTCCGACAAGCCGCTGACCCCGGATGAACTGGACGCGTCCGGCCTGTATCAGTTCCCGACCGTTGTCGGCGGCGTTGTGCCGGCCATCAACATTCCGGGCGTCCCCACCGGCAAGCTGAAGCTGCCGGGCGCTGTCCTGGCCGATATCTTCCTCGGCAAGATCACCACCTGGAACGATCCGGCCATCACCAAGTGGAACGCCGGCCTGAACCTGCCGGCCCTGCCGATCACCGTCGTTCACCGTTCGGATGGCTCCGGCACCACCTTCCTGTTCACCTCCTATCTTGGCATCGCTTCGCCGGAATGGAAGCAGAACGTCGGTGCCTCTGACGCCGTTGAATGGCCCGCCGGTGTCGGCGGCAAGGGTAACGACGGTGTCGCCGCCCTCGTTCGCCAGACGGCCGGCTCGATCGGTTACGTCGAATACGCCTACGTCATGAAGACCGGCATTGCCTACGCACTGGTCGCCTCCAAGGACGCCACCTGGCCGATGCCGACCGCCGCAAACTTCAAGGCCGCGACCGCCGGCGCCGACTGGGCTCACGCCCCCGGCAACTACGTGCTGATCCTGAACCAGCCGGGCGCCAATGCCTGGCCGATCACCGGCGCTACCTTCATCCTGATGTATAAGGAACAGGCCAATGCCGCCAAGGCCGCCGAAGTGCTGAAGTTCTTCGACTATGCCTATAAGACCGGCGACTTCAACGCCAATGAACTGTACTATGTGCCGCTGCCGGCCACGGTGAAGTCGATGATCCGCAAGCAATGGTCCGCCAACATTAAAGCGAACGGCGCTGCTGTTTACAACTCGCCGAACAAGTAAGATCAGGACTGCCTGACAAGGAAGGCGAGGATGACCTGAAAGGCCATGCCTCGCCTTCTCTTGTTTCTGCTCTCCGCAGCCCTTATAGCTGCATCCCGAAGATGAACCAGGACGAGATTTATGTCTGCTGAAACCAAGTCGCCCCGCTTCGACCCTACCGATCCGATCTTTCGCTGGGTGTCGTTCGGCGCCGCCACCCTGCTGCTGGTGGTTCTGGGCGGGCTGATCGCCTCTCTGGTCTATGGCGGCTGGCCGGCGCTTTCGACCTTCGGCCTGGAATTCTTTCTGAAGTTTAAGGATTGTCCGGCCGGTCACGGTGGTCATTTCTGCATCGATACGCCATGGAACCCGGTCACCGATGTCTATAGCGCCACGGCGCCGATCGTAGGCACGATCGTCTCCTCCTTCCTGGCCCTGCTGTTCGCCTTACCGATCGCCATCGGCGTCGCGGTTTTCCTCACGCAGTTCTGCCCGCGGGCGCTGGCCCAGCCCCTGTCGACGGCGGTCGAGCTTCTGGCCGGCATCCCCTCGATCGTCTACGGCATGTGGGGCCTGTTCGTTTTCGCTCCGTGGTTTGCGAAGACCATCCAGATGCCACTGATGGTCGCGGCCTCGCAGGATCCGACCTCGTGGGGCGCCAAGCTGGTGGCCGGGATCCCCAATGGTGCCAATCTCTTCACCGCCTCGATCATCCTGGCCATCATGGTGCTGCCCTACATGGCTTCGGTATTCCGTGAACTGTTCCGCTCCATTCCCGCGCAGGTGCGCGAAGCGGCCTTCGGTGTCGGCGCCACACCATTTGAAGTCACCACCTCGGTCATCATTCCTTACGTAAAGCAGGGTATGATCGGCGTGATCATGCTGGGCCTCGGCCGCGCGCTCGGCGAGACCATGGCCGTCACCTTCATCATCGGTAATTCACACCGTTTCCCCAAGTCGCTGTTCGACTCATCCTCGACCATCGCTTCCACCATCGCCAACGAATTTGCCGAAGCAACCTCCGACCTGCATACCTCGGCCCTGGTGGCGCTTGGCCTGATCCTCTTCCTGATCACCTTTACCGTGCTGGCGATTGCGCGCTGGCTCCTGTCCACCCAGCGTTACTAAGGAGAGGCAAAAATGGATCGCGCGCTTCGTCGTAAACTCGCCAACTATGTCTTTATCGGGCTGTGCGTCATCGGCACGGCTATCGCTCTGGGCGCCCTGGCACTCATCCTGTGGTCGCTGTTTTCACAGGGTATCGGTGGGATGAACCCGAAAATCTTCACCATGGATACGCCGGCGGCCGGTTCAGAAGGCGGCCTGCGCAACGCCATCGTGGGCTCCATCCTGATGTGCGGCGTCGGCATGATCATCGCCGTGGTAGTCGGCATCCTGGCCGGCACCTGGCTGGCTGAAATCGGCGGCGACACCACCTACGGCCATATCGTCCGCTTTCTGAACGACGTGCTACTGTCGGCGCCCTCCATCCTGATCGGCCTGTTCGTCTACGAACTGCTGGTGTTCAAGAGCAACCCGCTGTCACTGGGCCATTTCTCCGGCTGGGCAGGTGCCATCTCACTTGCCATCCTGGCCACGCCGATCGTGACGCGGACGACCGAGGATATCCTTAATCTGCAACCCAATGCCCTGCGCGAAGCCGGCATGGCGCTGGGCGCCTCGCAGTTCACTACCATCCGCTCGATCATCTGGAAGGCGGCGGGATCCGGTCTGCTCACCGGTGGTCTGCTGGGCTTTGCCCGTATCTCCGGCGAGACCGCGCCGCTGCTGTTCACGGCCCTGGGCAACCAGTTCTACAACGGCAATCTGAGCCAGCCGATGGCCAGCCTGCCGGTCACCATGTTCAACTTCGCGCTGACGCCCTATGAAGACCTCAACAAGCTGGCCTGGGCTGGTGCGCTTCTGGTCGCTGTCGCCGTGCTGGGGGTCAATATTCTTGGCCGCTGGCTCGCGCGCGAAAAGAATGCCGGCCATTAATCCCTTATTGCTCATCAACTGAGAACAGTCATGACAACCGACACGACCTCCCCGGATTTCAAAAGCGTCATCGTTCCGCCGCCCGAAGGCAGCCTGGTGCTTGAAATCAGGAAGCTGAACTTCTTCTATGGCCAGCATCAGGCGCTGTTCGGTGTCGATCTGCCGGTGAAGAAGAACGCCATCACCGCCCTGATCGGGCCGTCGGGCTGCGGGAAATCGACCCTGCTGCGCACGATCAACCGCATCTATGATCTCTATCCCGGCCAGCGCGCCGAGGGCGAGATCCTGTTTGAAGGTGAAAACCTGATCGGCCCCAAGGTGGACGTGGCCGCCCTGCGTGCCCGTATCGGTATGGTCTTCCAGAAGCCGACCCCGTTCCCGATGTCGATCTACGACAATGTCGCCTTCGGTGTGCGCCTGCACAGTTCGAAGTCGAAGGCGGAACTGGATGAACTGGTGGAAAGTTCGCTGCGCAAGGCGGCGCTGTGGGACGAAGTGAAGGACAAGCTGCACAAGTCCGGCCTGGGGCTTTCCGGCGGTCAGCAGCAGCGTCTCTGCGTGGCGCGCGGCATCGCGGTCAATCCGGAAATCCTGCTGCTCGATGAGCCGGCCTCGGCGCTCGATCCGATCTCGACCGCCAAGCTGGAAGACACGCTGGAAGAGCTGAAGAGCGACTACACGATCGTCATCGTGACGCACAACCTGCAACAGGCGGCGCGCCTGTCGAACTATACGGGTTTCATGTTCCTCGGCAAGATGGTCGAGTTCGGCCCGACCGAGGAACTGTTCGTCAAACCGAAGGTCGACAAGACTGGCGATTATATCGGTGGTCGCTTCGGGTGATGATTTCCTGGGCGTGGGGGCTGTGCCCCCACAAACCTTGCCTTATTCCAAAGAAAAACCCGGCCTTTTAAAGGCCGGGTTTTTCTTTGGAAAGAGAGAAGACTTAGGGCCGCGGGCCCCAAACCCCATAAGTCAGTGTACATACAGCGTCCGCGCGTCACTGTCGAAGGTCGTGCCGTCAGTGCGCGTTGCGCGGATGCTCAGCTTGTGTTCGCCCGATGTCAGCGAGCCGGCCGGGAATTTGAAATCATATTGCAGCTTCGGCCAGTTGGGATCGTATTTCAGCATGTCAGGTACGCGGAATGCCTCCGGATCGAGACCATAGCGCGCCCGTGTCACCACCTTGCCATCCAGCAGCACATCAACCGCGGTGACGCCCATCGGATCAGCCGCGGCGCCGTGATAATTGCCGGTATCGTCGCGGCTGAGGAATTCCCCGCGTTCCGGATGGGCGATATAGGCCGGTGGGAAGAAGGCGCATGGTGCGCCGGAAATATCGGTCAGCGGATGGGTGCGCACGCGCGCTGTGTAGAAATCGACGGCCATCTTGTAGGGCGGCAGGGCCACGATGCGGAATGGCTCGATGTCCTCGAAATTCTGGCAAAGCTTGGTATACATCGCCACCTTGTCAGCCTCATGATAGATATAGGACGGCTCCAGCATGGCCAGCATCACGCCCTTGCCGGCCTGCTTTTGCAGAAGGGCCGACATATCCAGCCCCCATTTGTGCCGCGCCACCACGAAGCGCGTCAGTTCATCGTTCGGATCGTCGAGCGTATAGAAGCGGCGATGGCTGTCGCCTGATCCGGGAAATTCCATATGGACGGCGCTCATATGGCTATTGGCGGCCCAGGCCACGTCCGGACCGAAACGTTCCTTCGCGCGGGCATCTGCGGCGGCGATATCGGGCTCCAGAAGCGACCAGTTCTCGTTCTTGAGGATGTTATGCTCGCGCAGCGCATAGGGCAGTTCTGCCGAATGGACGAAGGCCCACTGATAGGCGGTTCCGGCGATGCCGACCGCCAGGGCCATCAGCGGCGCCGTGGCGATCACAGCCATGCGCATATAGCGCCGGCCTTGTGTCACGGCCCGGCTCATGAAGTTTTCCAGCAGGTCCGGTACGAAGGGCAGCAGCGGGATAAAGGCCATGAAGGGCCAGTGCGGCATGATCTTCTTGTTGAAGATGGTCTGCACGCCGTAGAAAACGAGGATGACGACAAACTGCCAGGCCAGCAGGCTTTCCGGCTTGTCGCGGTCGCGGATAAGGCCGTTCTTCGCGGCCACCACCATGGCGGTGAAGAAGACGGGGGTGCCCATGGCGAACTGGGTCTCAAAATAACTCAGCAGGCGGCCGGGATCGGGCTTGAACTGCGGGCGGTTGAGCACATGGAACTGGATGGCCGGCCAGTCATTAAGTGCATTATAGATCAGCGAGGGCAGGAGGCCCAGCAGGGCCACGCCGGCGGTGATCCAGACGCCCGGCTTCGTCCATAATTTGCGCCCCTGCGCATTGGCCAGCATGAAGACGACGACAGCCAGGCCCGGTGCCAGGAAACGGAAATGCACCAGCAGGCCCACCGCCGCGCAGACGCCGGTCAACACCCACCACTTGACCTGATCCTGCTGGATGGCGCGGATCAGGCAGCCGAGCATCAGGGCCATCAGCACCTGCAGTGCGCCTTCGGGATAGAAGACTGTGCCGTTGAGCGACAGGGGCGGCAGGAGCAGGGCGATCATCGCCGCCCACAACGCGTTGCGGTGACTGACCAGCGGCGTGGCCATGAAATAGACGGCAAACGGCATCATCGTGGCGATGATCAGCGAGACGATCCGCAAGGGCAGGACGTGCCAGCCGAAGATCGCTGTCACCAGCCGCGCCAGCCAGGGGAAGCCGGCGGGAATATCGGGATAGCCAAGATCGAGATAGGCGCCAGAGACGACGAAATGGCCTTCTTCCCAGATCACATGGCTGATCAGGGCGACATAGAATTTCCAGGCCAGCAGGATCGCGCCCAGTATGAAGGTGGCGCGGATCAGGCTTTTGTCATCGCCCAGGAAAGGCTTTTGCGGCGCCAGCGGCGGGCGCTCACTATTCAGATCGTAGAATTCGGCCATGTGGTCTCCCCAGTCAGTCCCGACTTATAGCGGGCCTTAGGGAACGGGGTAAAGCCCCCTAAGCTTCGACCCGTTCGCGTGTGGCGCTGGAGACGGTGTAATCGGCGGCGACCCGGACATCGCGCAGGTGGCGCACCTGGCGGATCGATTCCTCGTAAAGCGGATGAGCCTTGTAGGCGCGGAAGTCCTCGATCGTATTGAATTCGCCATAAACGATGACGTCGATCTCGTTGGCGATCTGGTCGATCTTTTCGTTATAGGCCACTTCCAGCAGGGCGGCGTGCTCGATCTGGGTCAGGACGGACAGGCCGCGATAAATGGCCTCACGATCCGCTTCATTCGGGCTGGAAAACATAACAATGTGACGGATCATGACAATTCTTTAGGCAGGCTTTTCGTAACAAATCGAACGACCCCGTTCCCTTAAACCGTGAGGCTTATCCGTCAAGCGCCGATTTGCCGCACGCTTCTGTTCGGGTGCGTTATTCCCCGGCCAATCCTTCAGCGTGGCCGCAGGCGTGGTCATGGACATGAACCGGGCGATGATAGAGATAGTTGCAGGTATGACCGGCAGCGATCAGCATGGCGCCGATCACGCTCATGGCCACTTCCACATCGCTGAGCGCGGGGATAAAGGCGGCGAGGGCCAGCAGGATCAGGCCGGAGACGATGGGGGCGGAAATCTGCCATTTGCGCCAGACGTGTGAGGCGCGAATGGCCCACAGGCTGATCGGCGCGGCGGTCAGCACCAGGGCGGCATGGACCCAGCTTCCGGTAAAGGGGGTCAGGACCGGCAGCAGCACAACCAGGAACGGCAGGGCCAGGCAATGCACCACGCACAGGGCGGAAAGCGCCAGCGAGGCGATATCGAGCCATTTTTTCTTCAGGTCAGGCATGGTCAGTGTTACCGTGGGCCGGCGGAAACGCCGTGGTCATGCAAATATGTTATATTGTAACTTTTTGCAAGGGTGGGCCCGAAATATAATTATGAGGAGGGGATATGATCGCCTTTGCCGAGATTGAAAAACGGGCTGTTGAACGCAAAGGGAATCTGGTGCCGCTGCTGCATAATCCCCTGTCGGCAAAGGAAATCGCCGCCATTCCCGATGACCGTTGGCTGTCGCAGATGACGCGCTGCATTTTCGAGGCCGGGTTCAACTGGGATCTGATCGACAAACGCTGGCCGCAGTTTGAAACGGCCTTTGAAAACTTCGACATTACCCGCTGGGTCTTTATGTCGGACGACGATCTCGACCATCTGCTGAAGACGCCGGGCCTGGTGGCCAATGCGCAGAAGATCCATTCGGTCGGCGAAAATGCCCGCTTCATTTCCGATATCGGCCAGACGCACGGCTCGGCCGGCGCCTGGTTCGCGGACTGGCCGGCCGGGCGCTATATGGAGCTGTGCCTGGAACTGAAGGCGCGTGGGTCACGGCTTGGCGGTATAACCGGCCAGCGCATGATGCGGCGCATGGGTGTCGATGCCCTGATCCTGACCCCGACCGTGGTGAAGGCGCTGAATCACTGGAGCGTAATCGACAGCGAGCCGACCTCGAAAAAAGCTTTTCTCGGTTTGCAGACCATATTGGATGAATGGCGCGCTGAAACTGGACATGGCCTGAACCATATCAGCCAGATTTTGGCCTGGTCGATCGACTGAGCAGGATACCAAAGTAAGACCTTGCGTATTTAATAAATCAATTTTAGTTATTGCGCCAATCCGGACAACACGGACATCGGGAGACGAGATTATGGTGAACGCGCAACAGCGGCTGGCGGACCTGCGCGCCGAATATGAGGCCCTGATTGCGGAAGCCAATGCCCCGCAGCCGCGCAGCAACGGCATCTATCAGCGCTGGCAAAATCCGGTTGTTACAGCCGCCCATGTGCCGCTGGAATGGCGTTACGACTTCAACCCTGAGACCAATCCGTTCATGATGGAGCGGATGGGCATCAACGCCACTTTCAACGCCGGGGCGATGAAGTGGCAGGGGAAGTACATCGTTATGGTGCGCGTCGAGGGCGATGACCGAAAATCGTTCTTCGCCGTCGCCGAGAGCGCCACGGGCATCGATGGCTTCCGCTTCTGGCCGAAACCGGTGGTGCTGCCACAGACAGAAGATCCCGACACCAATGTCTATGATATGCGCCTGACGCAGCACGCCGACGGCTGGATTTACGGCCTCTTCTGTACCGAGCGCAAGGACTTGACCCAGCCGGATGACCTGTCGGCGGCGACGGCGCAGTGCGGCATTGCCCGCACGAAGGATCTGATCACCTGGGAGCGCCTGCCGGACCTGATCACCCATTCCGGCCAGCAACGCAATGTGGTGCTGCATCCCGAATTCATCGACGGCAAGTACGCCCTCTATACCCGCCCGCAGGATGGCTTTATCTCTGTCGGTTCCGGCGGCGGCATCGGTTGGGGCCTGACCGATGATATGACAAACGCGGTGATCGACCGTGAAGTGATCGTCGACAACAAGGTCTACCACACCATCAAGGAGATCAAGAACGGCCAGGGACCGGCGCCGATCAAAACGCCGGAAGGCTGGCTGCATCTGGCGCATGGTGTGCGCAATACGGCGGCGGGCCTGCGCTATGTGCTTTACATGTTCATGACGGCGCTCGACGAACCCTGGAAGATCATCCATGCGCCGGGCGGGCACTTCATAGCGCCACAAGGAGCGGAGCGTGTCGGTGACGTGTCGAACGTCACCTTCGCCAACGGCTGGATCGCCGATGAGGACGGCAAGGTCTTCATCTATTACGCCTCGTCGGACACCCGCCTGCATGTGGCGACCTCGACCGTTGCGCAACTGGTCGATTACTGCCAGAACACCCCGGCTGATCCGCTGACCTCCGCGGCCTGCGTGCAGCAGCGTATCGATCTGATTGCCAAAAATGAGGCATACAATGCTGCCTACACGGCGGCCAAATGAAGCTGCGCGAAGACGCCCGTGCCGAAGGTCTGCGCCTACTCGACTGGTGGGCCAGCCATCTGGTCGATGACTGCGGCGGCTTTTACGGCGAGGTCGATGCCGATGACCGGCCGGTGCCCGAGGCATCGAAAAGTATCATCCTCAATACACGCCTGCTGTGGTTTTTCAGCGCCATGGCGGGAAAGGGTGATGCGCGTGCGGCGGGGCTGGCCCGGCGTGCGGCGGACTATATCCGGACCTATTTCCATGATGCCGAACAGGGTGGCCTCTACTGGTTGCTGAAGGCGGACGGCCGCCCCGAAGACACCCGCAAGCAGGCCTATGCCCAAGCATTTGCGGTCTATGCCTTTGCCGAATATTATCACGCCACCGGCGATGCGGCCGCGCTCACCTTTGCGCGCGACCTTCAGGCCCTGATCGAGGCGAAATACTGGGACTCCGAACGCGGTGGCTATATCGAAGCGCTTAATCGCGCGTGGAATCCGCCGGCGGATCAGCGCCTGTCCGACAAAGACCTCGATGCGCCCAAGACCATGAACACGCACCTGCATGTGCTGGAAGCCTATAGCCGGCTGCATGGGGTAGCGCCGACAGAGGACACGCGCGCGGCCCTGTATCGTATTCTCACCGTGTTTCTCGATCGCTTTGTTGCACCAGATGGCCATCTGCGATTGTTCTTCGATATGGCGTGGAACGACCTGACGCTGTCGATCTCCTATGGTCACGATATCGAGGCCAGTTGGCTGATCTGGGAAGCGGCAGAAGCACTCGACGATAAGGCCCTGCTCGAACGCGCCCGGCCTATCGTGCTGGCCCTGGCCGGGACCGCGCGCCGCGAAGGCATGAGTGAGGGCGGCGCATTCAGCTACGAAAAGAGCTTCGACGGCCATACCGATCCCGACGGTGAATGGTGGGAGCAGGCGGAAGCCCTGGTCGGTTTCGTCAATGCCTGGCAGATGACCGGCGAGGCGAACTGGCTGGAGGCCGCCGAAAAGGTCTGGGCCTATACGAAGACGCAATATGGCGCGGGCGGGGTGTCCGAATGGACCTGGTACGCCGCCTCAGCGTCAAAAGATAAGATCTATAAGGCGGGCCAATGGAAATGCCCGTATCATAACGGACGGGCGATGATTGAAGTGGCCCGCCAGTTGAGGAAGACCTAAATCCCTTGATCCTCCCCTGCGATAGCGGAGGAGGTGGCCAGTTTGTCTGGCCGGAGGGGGCATACTGACGGCGGGGTTTGCCCCCTCCGTCAGCGACTACGCGCTGACACCTCCCCCGTAAACAGGGGAGGATAAGAGAATAAAAGGGGCAAGGAAATGAACTTACAACCAATCGACCTCGCCATCGTCGCCGGCTATCTCTTGCTGACCGTCGGGCTCGGTTTCTGGGTGGCGAAGCTCGCTTCCGGCAGCATCCAGGGCTATTTCCTGGCGGGCAACAAGCTGCCGTGGTGGGTGCTGGGGCTGTCAAACGCGTCAGGGATGTTCGATGTCGCCGGCACCATGTGGATGGTCGGGCTGCTGGTGGTGTACGGCCTGAAATCGGTCTTCATCCCGTGGCTGTGGCCTGTGTTCAACCAGGTCTTCCTGATGGCCTTTCTGGCGATCTGGCTCCGGCGTTCCGGCAAGCTGACTGGCGCCGAATGGATCAGCTTCCGTTTCGGTGAGGATTTCGGTGCCCGCGCCTCGCACCTGATCAATGTCGTCTTCGCCCTGATCATGGTGGTGGGGATGCTGGCCTTCGGATTCCTGGGGATTGGCAAGCTGGCGGCCGAGTTCATCCCCTACAGGTTTTCCGCCGATCCGATGATCAATGACAAGATCTACGGCCTGATCGTCGTGGCCCTGACCACGGTCTATTCGGTCAAGGGCGGCATGTATTCCGTGGTCATGACCGAAATCCTGCAATTCTTCATCAAGCTGGTTGTCTGCATCGCTATCGCCTGGATCGCCATGTCGCTGGTGACGCCCGAGATGATCCGCGCCGTGGTGCCGGCCGGCTGGCACGACATCCTGTTCGGCTGGAAGCTTGATCTCGACTGGGCCGGCCTGGCGCGCTCGGCGGCGCCGGACCAGAAGGTGGTGGCCGATACGGCCGTCTCGGTGATCTCGAAGGAGGGCTATTCGGCCTTCGGCATCTTCTTCATTCTGATGACGTTTCAGGGCGTACTCAAGGCCATGTCCGGGCCGGCGCCGAACTATGACATGCAGCGCCTGCTGTCGGCCAAATCGCCCACCGAAGCGGCCAAGATTTCCGGCTTCGTCAATGTGGTGCTGCTGTTCCCGCGCTACCTGATGATTGCCGGCATGGCGGTGCTGGCCCTGTGCTTTATCGGCCCGCAATGGACGCATATGCAGGCGGTCGCCGCGGCGTCCGGCCAGAGCTTTACCGGCGATATCGATTCCATCCTTCCATGGGTGATCCGCAACTACATGCCGCCGGGCCTGATGGGGCTGGCGCTGGCGGGGATGCTGTCGGCCTTCATGGCCACCTATTCGGCCTCGCTCAATGCGGCGCCAGCCTATGTGGTCAATGATATCTACCGCAAATATATCCGCCCCGATGCGCCGCAGAAGCGACTGGTTCATCTGAGCTATGCCACCTCCCTGACCTTTGCGGTGCTGGGGGCGCTGATCGGCTGGCAACTGACCTCGATCGACGGGATTGTCGGCTGGATCACCACGGGTCTTTATGGCGGCTATACGGTCGCCAATGTCATCAAGTGGTACTGGTGGCGGCTGAATGGCACCGGCTATGCGGCGAGCATGGCGCTGGGCGTGGCCGTGGCGATGTGGATGGCGGTGTGGAAAGACCCGGTGACCGGTCAGGCGATCAATGCGCTGTCGGCCTTTCCGTGGCTGCTGCTGGCCTGTCTGGCTGCGGCGGTGATCGGTTCGTATGTGACTAAGCCGACCGATATGGCGACGCTTAAGCTGTTCTATAAAAAGACTCGCCCCTGGGGTTTCTGGAAGCCGGTGCTGGAGGCCCTGCGCACCGATGAGCCCGAGGTTCAGCCTAATCGTGACTTCTGGCGCGACATGTTCAACTCGCTGACCGGCGTGGTGTGGCAGACGGCGATCACCGCCTCGGCCATCTTCCTGATCATCCGTGAGATGGATCGCTTCTGGCTGTCGCTGGGGCTGGTGGTGCTGTGCTCGGTGGTGATGAAGTTCACCTGGTGGGATAAGCTGCGGGACGAACCGGCGTAGTTTTGGAAAGTAAGATACCCCACCACCATCTTCGCTTACGCTCGATGGTCCCCCTCCCCGGCATAGCCGGGGAGGTATAAGAAAAAACATACCTCCCCAACTTTGTTGGGGAGGGGAACCGCGTCCGCAGGGCGGGGCGGTGGGGTTTCTTGCTTCACTTCTCTTGCATCAAACTGTAACCGAATTACATACAGTGGGCGTCATTCAGGAGTGCCCGCTGTGAAAATCGAAATCTGGTCCGATGTCATCTGTCCGTTCTGCTATATCGGCAAGGCGGAGCTCGAAACCGCGCTGAAACAGTGGGGCGGCGAGGCCGATATCAGTCACCGGTCCTTTCGTCTGTCGCCCGGCCAGACGGTGATCCCCACCGACCTGATGTTGCAGCAGAAATACGGCATGAGTCCGCAGCAGGTAAGTGCCAATCAGGCGCAGGTCACGGCGCGCGCGGCACAGGCGGGGCTCGAGTTTCATCTCGATGGCACACTGGCCGGCGATACCACCGATGCCCACCGCCTGATCGCTTTGGCGCAGGGCCACGGCAAGCAGACCGAGGCGGTCGACCGGCTTTACCGCGCCTATTTCACCGATGGCCGCAATATCTTCGACCGCGCCGTGCTGCATGAGATCGGCGCGGAGCTTGGCTTGGCCGCCGCGGATATCGATGCGGCTTTCACCTCGTCCGATATCGATATGTCCATCGCGCTCGATCAGCGCCAGGCGCAGGTCTACGGCGTGCACGGCGTGCCTTTTGTGGTGGTGGATGGCAAATATGCCGTTTCGGGTGCCCAGCCGGTGGCCGCTTTTCTGCAGACGCTTCAGGCCGCGGAGACCGAAGCGAAAAAGAATCCGGTCGTTGAAGGCGATGCCTGTGGGCATAGATGGCTGCGATCCCGCATAAAATAAATGTGGCGAGTCAATTGGCGAACGGGGAGGCGCGGCCTATATAGCCGTTTATCCTCCATTCCGAGCCCAGTCGAAAGCGACCGCCTGATGAGTCCTCCCAATTTGCAGAATACCCCGATGCCGAAGCCAAAAGCCAAGGTATCGGAGACGATCGCCTTTCTGAAGCCATACCTCTGGCCGTCCGATCGCGCCGACCTGAAAATTCAGGTGATCTGGGCATTGCTCGCCATGCTGGTCGGCAAGCTGTTGACGGTGATCACGCCCTATCTGTTCAAATGGGGCGTCAATGCTCTGGGGCCGCACGCGCCGCAAGTGCAGAATCCGGGCTTCTGGAGCCTGATCCTGGCCATGCCGCTGCTGATGGTCATCGGCTATGGCATTTCCCGTATCTTGTTCAATGTGTTCAACAATATCCGTGACGCCATGTTTGCGGCGGTCGGCCAGCACGCTGTGCGCGGCCTGGCCAACCGCGCCTTCGTCCATCTGCATAATCTGAGCCTGCGCTTCCATCTTCAGCGCCGCACCGGCGGGCTGTCGCGCGTTATCGAACGCGGAAAGGCGGGGATCGAGACCATCATCCGCCTGACTATGATGGTAGGCATCCCGACGATTGTCGAATTTGTCCTGACCGCTGTCATCATCGCTTTTCAGTTTAGCTGGATCTATGTCGTCGTCGTGGCCGCCACGGTTTTCGTCTATGTCTGGTTCTCGATCATCGCCTCCAACTGGCGGATCAGCATCCGCAAGGACATGAACGAGGCGGACTCGGATTCGATGTCCAAGGCGGTCGATTCCCTGCTGAATTTCGAGACCGTCAAATATTTCGGTAACGAGGCGCACGAGTCGGCGCGTTATGACCGCGCCACTGCCATGTATGAAAAGGCGGCCATTCGCACCTATACCTCCCTGGCCTGGCTCAATATCGGCCAGACGGTGATCTTCGGCATCGGCATGACCATCGTCATGGTGCTGTCGGCCTGGGAAGTGTCGCAAGGCAAGCAGTCGATCGGCCACCTGGTCATGATCAATGCCTATATGATGCAACTCTCCATCCCGCTGAACTTTATCGGTACGCTCTACCGCGAAATCTCGACCGGCCTGATCGACATGGAAGCCATGTTCAAGCTGCTGGACGAACCCGCCGAAGTCACCGACAAGGCCGATGCGCCGGACCTGGTGGTCAGCGATGGCAAGGTGGCGTTCAAGGACGTGATCTTCTCCTATGATCCGGACCGAGAAATCCTGAAGGGCGTTTCGTTCGAGATTCCGGCCGGCAAAACGGTCGCTGTCGTCGGACCTTCCGGTGCCGGCAAATCCACCCTGTCGCGCCTGTTGTTCCGCTTCTATGATGTGAAGGGCGGCTCTATCGAGATCGATGGCCAGGATATACGTGAGGTCAACCAGGCCTCCTTGCGCAAGGCCATCGGCATGGTGCCGCAGGATACGGTGCTGTTTAACGATACAGTGGGCTATAATATCGGTTATGGCCGCTATGGCGCCTCGCGCGAGGAGATCGAGGACGCCGCCGAGGCCGCCCAGATCGCCGGCTTTATCAGCACCTTGCCGAAGGGCTATGAGACTGAAGTCGGTGAGCGCGGCCTGAAGCTCTCCGGCGGGGAAAAGCAGCGTGTGGCCATCGCTCGTACCCTTCTGAAAGCGCCGCCGATCCTGATCCTTGATGAGGCGACCTCGGCGCTCGATACCCACACCGAGCGCGAGATCCAGGCATCGCTCGATGACGTGTCTAAGAACCGCACGACACTGGTCATTGCCCACCGCCTGTCAACCGTCGTTGGCGCAGATGAAATCCTGGTGCTCAAGGATGGCGTGGTGGCCGAGCGCGGCAAGCATTCCGACCTGATGAAGCTGAACGGCATCTATCACTCGATGTGGGAACGTCAGCGCGCCGCCG
This sequence comes from Asticcacaulis taihuensis, assembly GCF_900100255.1. Classification (GTDB taxonomy): domain Bacteria; phylum Pseudomonadota; class Alphaproteobacteria; order Caulobacterales; family Caulobacteraceae; genus Asticcacaulis; species Asticcacaulis taihuensis. The sequence goes on from NZ_FMTS01000005.1 coordinate 195,759, forward strand.
ATGCCGCCCGCGAGACGCTTGCCAAAGTGGTTGCGGAAGTCGAATAGCGCTTTCCTGGCGCTTGCACCACGCTACCGCTATCGCCGGGAAGTGAGGCGTGGATTTCCCGCTTCGCGGGAAGGCGAAATGGTCAATAAAAAAAGCCCCTCGCGCCAGATGGTGCGAGGGGCTTTTTTTGCTTATTGCGGCAGCTTACATCGAAGACGAAGTGGTCGTCGTTGTGGTCGTGGTCGACATGGCGGCATCCGACATGGCGGCGTCGGAGGCCGGGGCCATGGTGTCTACGGCCGGCGAGGTAACCTCGGTCGAGGTTTCGGTTGTGGTGGTCGTGTCGGCCGGCTTCGAGCAGGCGGCAACGGAAAGCGAAGCCGCAGCGACGGCGGCGATAGCGATGAACTTGAACGTATTGCGCATGATTGTGATTCCTTCTCACCAAGACGTGAAGGACTATGGCGAAGGGGGCATATGGAAGCGCTGTGGCTGCGGGGCAGATTCCATAAAAATCTCATAAAGAGATTTTACGCACGGTTACTGCGCCACCCAGCCACCGTCGATGCTGAGGGGCGCGCCATTGATCGCCTTGCCGGCATCCGAACACAGGAAGACGGCAAGCGCTGTGATGTCCTCGACCGTGACAAATTCGCCGGTCGGTTGGGCGGCCAGGATGACGTCCTTGATCACCTGCTCGCGCGTCATGTTGCGTGCCTTCATGGTGTCCGGGATCTGCTTGTCGACCAGCGGTGTGTGGACATAGCCGGGGCAGATAGCGTTGGCAGTAATACCAAAGGTGGCGCCTTCGAGCGCAATTGTCTTGGTAAAGCCGAGCAGGCCGTGCTTGGCGGCGACATAGGCCGACTTGAACGGCGATGCCACCAGCGCATGGGCCGAGGCGATGTTGACGATGCGGCCCCACTTCTTCGCCTTCATGCCGGGGAAGGCGAGGCGCGTGGTGTGGAAGCTGGAGGTCAGGTTGAGGCCGATAATGGCGTCCCACTTTTCCGGCGGGAAATCCTCGATCGGCGAAACGAACTGGATGCCGGCATTGTTGACAAGGATATCGACCCCGCCGAGATTGTCGTTGATGTCCTTGAACAGTGCTTCAATCTGGTCGGCCTTTGTCAGGTCGGCGCCGTTGAACCTCACCTCAACGCCGTGTTCGGCCGCCAGATCAGCGCGGACCTTTTCGATCTCGGCGGCGTCGCCGAAACCGTTGAGCATGATCTTCGCCCCCTGCGCCGCCAGCCCCTTCGCTATCGCCAGCCCGATACCGCTGGTGGAGCCTGTGATGAGGGCGGTCTTGCCGGAGAGAGCTTGAGACATGAGCTTATTCCTTTGGCTTTTTGGGGGAGGAGTCTTGTGCGTGTGAGGCGACATTGAGCGCCTGCTTGCCGCATTGTTCGACAAAGGTCATGGTCGCACGAGTCTGGTCCTGGCCGTATTTCAGGCAGGTGGCGGCCCAGCGCTTCTGCAGTTCGGCCATGCTGGCGGGATCATGCTTTGCGGATGCCTCGTTCATCAGGGCGATGGCTTCCTGGGTGAAGGCGGCGGTATCTTCGGCATAACGATGGGAGGTGGTGCTGATCATCTCGATCAGGTTGATCAGGCTGCGCGCGGCGCGCTGCTGCTGGTCAGCCATCAGGCGCAGGCCATTCTCAAAGGACGAGGGGGTGGTCATGTCCGCTGTCTCCTCCGTAAGGCGGTATATTCTCAACCAAATAACGCAAAACTATGGCGGTTTTCGCACAGTTGCGCAAATGCAAAACAACTGATGGGAAAGCGCTGTCTTAATTTAAAAGAATGGTGCCCAGAAGAACCTTGGCGCCCTTGCGGCCGAGGATCGCATCCGTGGCGGACTGGAGCTGCATGGCGATAAAGTCGGTATTGACCATGGCGGTCGAATTGAGCGTGCCGGCATAGGCTTGCAGGCGAGCGACATAGGCATCCTGGAGGCGCGGCTGATAGAGCTTGATCTGTTCGACCAGCTTGGCGTCTTCGCAATAGAGGCCCATGTCGACACTGAGCGTGCCGTGCCGCCGGCGGCTGGCCTCGGTAAAGACATTGATTGTCTTGAACTGCGTATAGTTTTCGCCGCCGCCCTTTTTCTTGGGTTCGGAAGCAAAGGCGACCGGTGCGATAAGACCGGTTGCGGCGGCAAGGGCGAGGAACTGTCTGCGGATCATTTCAGCAGTCTAACCCAGTGGCGTTAAGGTCCGGTTTATGTGAGGTAAATATGAAATTTACCATAAATTCAATGATATAAGTCAACTCAGAATTAAGGGATTCCCGGTATTTTTGATAAAGGCAAAGGGCGACGGACAAATTTCAACCTCATGAACCTGCTTCATTCACAGACCCAGCGCCTGTTGCGAAAGGTCAACTGTCCGGCGGTCAGTCTGCTGATCGTTGAGGACAACGATGCCTCGCGCCGCCTGGTGATCGAGTTGCTGCGCGCCGCCGGCTTCGTCAATCTGAGCTTCGCCCGAAACGCCGAAGAGGCGCTCGATCATCTGCAGAACCAGGCGCCGGACCTCATGTTGCTGGACTGGAACCTGCCGGGCATGTCGGGCCTGGAACTGGTGACCCTGATCCGCGCGGCGGCGCACCGGCCGGACGTGCGCATCCCTGATCCGGCCCTGCCGGTGGTCATGCTGACGGCTCGCCAGCGCGCTAATGATGTGGCGCTGGCGCGCGATGCGGGGATCAGTGAATTTGTCGTCAAGCCGTTTTCCACCAGCTCCCTGCTTAAGGCCATATCATCGGCCCTGACCCGGAAGCGCCCTGCGCTGATGGAGGCCGTCTCGCCCGAGCGCCGCCGGCGCAAGGCGCAACTGTTTCCGGGCCTGCTGCGGCGGCCGGAGGGCGGGGCAAAGCACACGCCCGCGGAAGCCGGACTTCAGACCTTGCGCGGCCTTATGGGCGCCGGCGGCCGGGTGCCGGAGATCGACCATATCAATCAGGTCGTCAGGCATCTGATGGAGAATCAGGCCCAGGCGCACGCCTTTCACCGGCACCTCGTCGAACAGGCGACCCAGTCCCTGAACGAGTATGTGAAGCTGGCCGGCAGAACCGCCGATACCGAGGTCATTGACGTGCATCTCGATGCGCTCATACGTCTGAACGAGACGCCTCACGCTGATGACGATGAGGCCCTGAATATCGTCCGCCACCTCAAGGTGCTTGTCACCAAACGCAAAACCAGCCGCAGGCTTGCTTCCAGGGTTACCCAATGAACGCTTTCACCACTCTGGACAGCCGCACAACCCTCAACAACACCCTGTCGAACCGGGATGTGCGCAGCCTCGCCAATCTCGGCGAGACGGCCTCGACAAGCCGTGTCCTCAACCTGTCGGCGGTCCACGTCAATTCCGCGCACGAGAAGGACTACCAGTTGCGGCCGTTCTTCCGCGATTCGCAGATGAACAAGGCCATACTGGTCAAGCATACGCTGCGCGCCAATGAACGCGAGCTTTTCGGCCGTTATCGCCGCACGGCCACCAAGATCATCCTGCCCTTCGATGCGACGGACCTCAAGCTGGGCGGGCGCTCGATCCTGGTCAACCAGGTCGGTTTCGACGCCTTCTGCCGTGGCTATTTCGGCGATGACATCAATGCCAATACCGATGTGCAGACCTTACGTCTGCTCGATCAGTTGCCCTCGGTCGATCCCTTCCTGGTGCGCGAGCACCTGTCGCGCCATGGCCACAAGCCGGGCGCCTGTTATCTGAAGATTTCACCCTACGACATCCAGCGCATGATCGGTTTCGCCAACGAAGAGATAGAGCGGCTGGTGCGCACGGCCTTTTCCGGTTCGATCGGCGGGTCGGCCATCAAGCTGGCCGGCAAGATTCTCGCTAATGAACTCGATTCCGAACTGTGGCCGCTGAAAGCGACCTTGCGCATGGCGGATGATGAGTTCTCCGATGGTATCTTCTCCTGGCGCGGCTTCCTGTATTTCAAATGGCGCCACATCGAGTTGCAGGACGAAATGCGCAAGGTGCTGGAGGGGCTCTCCACCTACCAGCCTATCGGCGCCTGCGATGACGGCACGCGCGACTACCTGAAAGAGGTGCGCCCGCGCCTGGCCAGCCGGATCGTCAATGCCGTCGCCAGCGTCGGCCGGACGCTCAATGTCTATGACCGGGCCTATCATGCCCTCGTGCATGGCGAAAATCCCGGTCCGTTCCGCCGCTTCCTGCTTGATGGGCCGAGCCTGTTTTTTGAGCTGGGGGAAAGTATCGGCATTCTCAGCCACATCGCCTCCTTCTGGAGCTACCGGATGGGTCAGTCGATGATGACCCAGCGCCTGACGCCGTTTGAATATGGTGACATCCTGATGGATTTTGAAGAGTCGCTGTCGGTCGTCTCGCTGGATGACGAAGAGGGCGCCGGATGATCGGCACCAGTCTCGCCTTCACAGACGGTCTGAACCGCGCCGCCACGGACAGCGACTTTACCTCCACGCGCGAGGTGCGCAATCTCGCCAATCTGAACCGCACCTGGTCGTCCTGCCGGGTGCTCAATCTCGCCAAGATCTATACGGCCTATAAGGACAATGAGGACTATCTCGCCAAGCCCCTGTTTGAGCACTCGGCGCTCAATCGCGCCCTGATCCTCAAGCACACCTTGCGGCTCGACGAACGCGATCTCTTTCCGGGCGGGCGCCGCACGGTCACCAAGGTCATCCTGCCCTACGACCCCTATGACCTGCGCCTGGGCGGCCGGTCGTTCTTCGTGCGCCAGACCCAGTACGAACCGATGATGCGCACCTATCTCGGCATCGAGGACATGGGCAAGAACCGGGATGCGAAAATCCTGCGCTGCATCGACGAACTGCCGTCGCTCGATCCCTTCCTGCTGCGCGAGCACCTCGACAAGGCTGGCTGCAATCCCTCCGGGGTCTATTTCCAGATTTCGCCGCAGGACCTGAAGGCCATGACCGCCTTTACGGCGCGCGAAATCGAGAACCTGGTCAATGTGGCGCTGGGGCAGGGCAAGAACAGCAAGGGCGCCACCCGGCTGGGCAACAAGATCCTGTCGGACAATCTCAGCAAGACCCTGGCGCCTCTGCAAATGACCCTGCAGATGAGCGACGAGGAGTTCCAGGAAGGCATTATGTGCTGGCGCGGTTTCCTCTATTACAAATGGTGTCACGTCGAATTGCAAAGCGGCCTGCGCGACGTTCTGGGCGGGCTGGGCAGTTACCGAACCTCAGGCAGCTATGACGAGGCCATGCGGGGGTATCTGAAAAAGGCGCGGCCGCGTATCGCAAAGGCGGTGGTCGAGATCATCAATGACGCCCGCGATACGCTCGATCACTATGATCAGGTCTATCACGCCCTGGCGGTGCGGCGCGATCCGGAGCCCTTCCGGCAATTCCTGCTGTTCGGCTCGGAACTGTTCATCGAACTGGGCCACAAGATCGGCATTCTGAACCATATCTCGTCGTTCTGGAAATACCGCATGGCGCGGCTTAACCGCAAGGGCGCGAAGCCGCTTCAGGATATCGAATTCGCCGACATGCTCGTGGATTTCGAGGCCAGCCTGTTCAACAATCTGAAGAAAGATCCCATGCGTCAGCGGGCGTAGGACTACTTTCTCCTCCCCTGCGAAGCGGGGGAGGTGTCGAGCAAGCGCAGCGCGTCGAGACGGAGGGGGCATGACGGCGCGTGGTTGCCCCCTCCGTCAGCGACACCGGCTCTGCGAGCCTCGCGCTGCCACCTCCCCCGCTTCGCAAGGGAGGAGATATCTTACTTATCCATCAGCTTCTGCATGAAGTAGGTGTAGTCGATGGCATAACGACGAGCGCGTTCCGGCAGGTTGGAGGCCGCCGCGTGGCCGCCTTCGGTGTTCTCATAATAGTAGAACGGCAGGCCCATTTCTTCAAAGAGGGCCGCCATCTTCCGGGCATGGACCGGGCCGACGCGATCGTCCTTGGTCGAGGTCTCGAACAGCGGTTCCGGATAGGCGACACCGGCTTTCACATTGTGATAGGGCGAGATGCCGCGCAGGAAGGCGCCTTCGACCGGATCGTTCGGATCGCCATATTCGCCCTGCCAGGAAGCGCCGGCCGACATCTTGGTATAGTTGACCATATCGAGCAGCGGCACCTGCACATCGACCGCGTTCCACAGGTCCGGGCGCTGGGTAAGCTGCACGCCCATCAAAAGCCCGCCATTGGAACCGCCCATGATGCCGAGGTGGCGCGGCGTGGTGATCTTTTTGGCGATCAGATCCTCGGCCACGGCCTGGAAGTCATTATAGATATTCTGGCGCTTGGTCTTCAGGCCGGCTTCGTGCCAGGCGGGGCCGAATTCGCCGCCGCCGCGGATATTGGCCAGCACGAAGGCGCCGCCCTTTTCCAGCCACAGCTTGCCGATGGTGCCGGAATAGTAGGGCGTCGAAGAGACTTCGAAACCACCATAGGCATTGAGGATGGTCGGCGTCGTTCCGTCGAGCGGGATGTCCTTCCGCGCGATCAGGAAATAAGGCACCTTCGTGCCGTCCTTCGAGATGGCCCAGAATTGCTGCACCTGCAAGCCATCGGCATTGAAGCGCGCGGGCGAGGTCTTGATCTGCTCCACCGTACCGGCCGCCGCATCGACATTGAGCAGTGTGTTGGGGATCAGGAAGGAGGAGACGCTGACCAGGACGCGGTCGCTCTGGTCGTCGGTCGAGACGATATCGAGCGCCGAATTGGCCGGCAGGTCAAGCTTCTTCGCCGACCATTTACTGCCGCTGTAGTCATAGCTCCACACCTCGCCGGTGACGTTGGACAACAGCGACAGGATCAAGCGATCTTTCGTCTGGCTGATGCTCTCTACCGACTGATGGGCGTCCGGCTGGAAGAGCAGGGTGGGCTCCAGGTGCGACGGATCGGTCAGTGCCTTCGCCAGATCGAACACCAGCACGGCGCCGGTCTTGAAAACCGTGCCCTTGGCCGAGGTCCAGTCCTCTTTCAGGCTGTAGATCGCCTGCCCCTTCATATAGCCATTGAAGTTCGACGATGTCGGCAGGGGCAGTTCGACCGCCTTGTCACCGGCGTAGAAAAGCTGCTGGCTATGGAAGAAATCGAGGCCGCGATAGGCATAATCCATGACATATGTGCCATCAACATCGCGCAGCACGGTGCGGCCGGCGCTGACGTCTTGCTTGGTGCCGCGATAGATTTCGACTGCCTGGTCGAGCGGCTGGCCGCGCTTCAACACCTTGGTGATGTAGGCGTAAGAGGATTCAGTAACATCACCCGGCGTCCACTCGCGCGTGACATAGAGCGTATCGGCATCGCGCCAGGTGACGCTCTGCTTGCCTTCGGGCAGTCCGAAACCGCCGATGATGAAGCTTTTCGTCGTGATATCGAACTCGCGCACGATTGTGGCGTCCTTGCCGCCGTCGGATAACTCGATCAGGCAGCGCGTATAGTCCGGCGCCAGGCAGTTGGCGCCTTCATAGACCCAGTTCTTGCCTTCGGCCTTGGAGAGCGCGTCGATATCGAGGATGGTGTCCCACTGCGGCGTGGCGGACTTGTAAGACTCCCAGGTCGTCTGGCGCCAGATGCCGTGGGTGTGGTCGCTATCCTGCCAGAAGTTCTGCACCAGACCCTTGTGGGCGAAGGTCGGGTAGGCGATGCGGTCGGTGGCCTGGAGGATAGCGAGGGCCTCCGCCTGATTCTGCGCAAAACGCGGGTCTTTGGAAAGTTTGTCGATGGTGGTCTGGTTATGCGCCAGCACCCATTTCATGGCCTCGGCGCCATCGATCTCATCGAGGAAGGCGCGCGGATCGGGCGCATCTTTCGGCGCGGTATTGGGATTGTCGGCGACGGCCTTGGCAACTGTGGTCATGGTCTCTGCGTGCAGGGTAAAGGGAGACAGGGGCAGCGCAAACAGCGCCGTTGTCACACATAGCGATTTCAGGGAAATTTGCATCGGGAGGAGCCACCTTTTTCAGACGCTTAAGATTGCGAATGAAACTAGCGGCTTTCCGCAACTTGGCAAGCTTGGGCAAGATTACAAAAGAGTCATGATCGCCTTTGAAAAAGTACTTTACAAAATAAAGTTCTTTAGTCATTTATGCTGACACCTTCAAAGGAGCCGTTCATGTCCACCCTGTCCCTTACCAACGAAACGTCATTCGATGCTTCCCAGCCGGCCGTCATGGAAGGCGGCATGACCTTCTGGGCGGGCCTGAGCTTCGGCACGGCCAGCTTCGTGCAGTATCTCATTCTCTCCGGTCATATCACCCTGCCGCATCCGGCCCTGATGGGCGTGCTGTGGATGGCGGCTGCTATTGCCTTTGTGCTGTTCGGGATCGTCTTCAAGGTCGGCAGCGACCGCCTGATGCTGCAACAGCCGGCGGTCCGGCGTTTTCGCGCGGTCTGGGGTACGCTGATCCTCGGCGCCGCCGTAGTGATTGCCGCCCTGATGATCATGATGGTCAAGTTCGGTGCCGCCGCTAATGCCAGCTTCATCATCTCGCCGATCGCCCTGTCGGTCTATGGCGTCGGCTGGCGCGTGGCGGGGGTGATGACCGGCAAATCGTGGCCGAAATGGCTGTCGCTGGGGGCTTTCGGCACGGCGATCGGCCTGGCGCTGCTGGCTGGGCGGCCCGAACAGTCGCTGGCCTATGCCGCCGCCCTTTTTGTCTTTGCCATTCTGCCTGGCCTGTCGCTGCTGCTGCGTCCCGTTAACTGATCCGAACAAGGAATAACCCCCATGTCCAACCTGCAATCCGATATCGATTACATGAAATCCCTGGCCGAGGCCGGTGGCAAGGGGCCGCTCAGAAACGGCGCCACCCTCTTTTGGGCCGGTCTGCTCTATGGCCTCGCCGCTATCGGTCAATATGCCATGATCGTGGGTTGGCTGCCGAAATCCGGCGCGGTCTCGGCTTTTATCTGGTTCGGCGCCAGTATCATCTTCGGCATCATTGCCACGGTCTTCTGTTTTGACCGCCTGCGCATAAAGGGATCGGTCAGTAATCGCGCCACGGCCTCAGCCTGGTCGGCGGTCGGCCTGGGGATCGTCGCCTTTCTGATCAGCGTGGCGGTGATTGCCAATATCTACCAGAATTTCGAGCCGCTCTCCTATCTGATCGCCCCGGTGATCCTGCTGTTTTACGGCATGGGCTGGTGGGTCAGCGCCCAGATGTCGGGCCTGGGCTGGCTGAAACTGATCAGCCTGGGCAGTTTTGTCGCGGCGCCTGCGGTTTCCTGCCTGGCCGGGCAGCCGGTCCAGATGCTGGCCTATGCCGGCTGCCTGTTTCTCTTCGCCATGGTGCCGGGCCTCGTGCTGATGCGCGCTGAAAAGGCGTAAGGCTATGGGTGACGATTTCAATATCGAGGCCATTGATGACGTCATCCATGGCCGCCTGCGACTAGGCGTCATGGCTTTTTTGTCGACGGCTGGTTCGGCGGATTTTCCCCTGCTGAAAAGCCGGCTCCAGGCAACGGACGGCAATCTGTCGGTGCAGTTGCGCAAGCTTGAAGAGGCGGGCTATGTGCTGATCGAGAAGGCGTTTGTCGGCAAGAAACCCCAGACTACCGTGACCCTGACCGATACGGGACGCGCCGCCTATATCGGCTATCTCGACGCCATGCGAAAGCTGATCGCGGATTCGGAAGCATAAGAAAGATACCCCACCACCACGCCATGAAGAATGGCGCGGTCCCCCTCCCCACCATAGGTGGGGAGGTATAAAAAAGAAGATGGGCATATACCTTACACCTCCCCGCTTGTCGGGGAGGGGACCGCACGACCGCAGGGAGATGCGGTGGTGGGGTATCTTGCTTTCTTTCCCTCACGAAAAAATCATTTCATTGGAAACCAGTTTGGCGCTACACTTCCAAAAAAGAGGAGGCGCCAATGTTGGATGAAAAGCATGGGATCGTGGGCGGTTATGTGCCCGAGCGCGCCGACTGGACCATCGATCAGGACTGGCACCTCTATACGGCCGAAGAACACGCCACCTGGAAGACGCTCTATGAGCGCCAGATGAAGCTGATCCCCCGCCGCGCTTCGCAGCACTATCTCGACGGCCTGTCCGATCTGCCGATCACCGCTGACGCCATTCCCGATTTCGAGCGCCTCTCCGATGTTCTGGAAAAGCGCACCGGCTGGCGCGTGGTGGCCGTGCCGGGCATGGTGCCGAACGATGTCTTCTTCACCCACATGGCCAATCGTCGCTTCCCGGCCGGGCAGTTTATCCGCAAATCCCACCAGCTCGACTATCTGCAGGAACCGGACGTTTTCCACGATATTTTCGGCCACGTGCCGATGATGGTCAATCCGGTGATGGCCGACTTCATGCAGGCCTATGGCGAAGGCGGTCTCAAGGCCATGCGGCTGGGTGAACTGGACCGCATCGCGCGGCTATACTGGTATACGGTCGAATTCGGCCTGATCGCAGAAAACAACGATGTGCGCATCTTCGGTGGCGGCATATTATCCTCCTTTACCGAAACCCGGTTTGCGCTGGAAAGCCCTTCGCCCAACCGCATCGGCTTCGATCTGGAGCGTGTCATGCGCACGGATTACCGTATCGACGAATTCCAGGAGACCTATTTCGTCATGCCGTCGATCGATACCCTGTTCGACATGGCCAATACCGATTTCGGCCCGATCTATGAGCGTCTGAAATCCGTTCGGGATTACGGCCTGGCCGAAGTCCTGCCAACCGATCATATCTATACGCGCGGCACGGGGGAATATCACCGGGCGCTGGCCTAGATTTGACAGCGCGTCGCGCCCGTGGTCTGTGGTTGCAAAACGGGAGCAAACACATGTCCATCCATCGTCGTCACTTGCTGGCCGGCTTTTCAGCGCTCGGCCTTGTCGGCCTGTCCGCCAATGCGGCCGCGCTCAAACAGCCCTATCAGAAGATCGGCCTTCAGCTTTACACCGTGCGCGATGCCTTTTCCGCCGATCCGGCCGGCACCCTGCAAAAGGTTAAGGCGCTGGGCTATGATTATATTGAAACCATATCGTATGGCGGCATGGCGCCGGCGGCGCTCAAGGCAAAGCTGGCGGAGATCGGCCTGACCGCGCCGTCAGCTCATATCGGCCTTAATGATTGGCAAACCCGCCCGGAAGCCGCGCTGGATGACCTTGCCGCGCTGGGCGCCGACTATGCCGTGCTGGCCTGGATGCCGCCGGAAGACCGCAAGGACTGGAAGGTGCTCGGCGAAAAAATGAACACATGGGGGGCGCTGGCGAAAGCGCGAAGCTTAAGCTTCGCCTATCACAATCACGATTTCGAATTCACCAAAACCGCCGAGGGCGAGATGCCCTATCATCTGCTGCTGGAAAATACCGATCCGGCCCTGGTGAACTTCGAGCTCGATTGCTATTGGGCCAGTTTCGCCGGTCATGATCCGCTGCATATCCTGCAAAAACATGGCGACCGCATCCGGCTGCTGCACCTGAAGGATAAGGCGGCGGATGGTTCGATGGCGCCGGTCGGCGAGGGCACGATCGATTTCGCCGCCATATTGGCGAAGGCCAATGACCTCGGCATCAAATACGGCTTTGTCGAGCATGACAATCCGGCCGATCCGTGGGCGAGTATCGCCACGAGTATCCAGAATTTGAAGGGTTGATCCTTTTATCCTCCCCTGCGATGGCGGGGGAGGTGCCACGGCTTGTCCGTGGCGGAGGGGGCAATTCCACTGTCCGTTTGCCCCCTCCGTCAGCGACACCGGCTCTGCGAGCCTCGCGCTGCCACCTCCCCCGCTATCGCAGGGGAGGAGAAGCAGGAGTTACTTCTCCCCCGCTTTCTTCTGGTAATAATCACCCAGCACGAAAAACGCCTGCTTGCGTTGACCGGTTTCGGAGAGAAGCCCCTTGCGGTTCCAGCCCTGCTGCCAGGTATTCTGCCGGCGCGGTGAACGGAAGTCCTTTAAGATCCACGGCGACATCCCGGCCAGGAAGGGAATATGGTCGGCCATTTCCAGCGTCGCCTTGTAATAGCTTGCCTGATAATCCTCGCTGAAACGGTGCTGCTGAGCCGGATCGTGGTAACCGTATTTGGCCCCGGCGCCGAATTCGGAGAAGATCATCGGCTTGTCATAATCCGAATGCCAGACCGTCTTGCGGACATCTTCCAGCGTGCCGTTTCCGTACCAGCCGTTATAGGTATTGATGCCGATGACATCGAGATAGGCGGCCAGCGGATCCTTGATCGAAATGTCATTGGGGCCGTTGGAGGTGGCAGTGTTCAAAGCCGCCGAAATCAGACGCGAACCATCAAGATCGTGCGCTTCCTGCGCCAGGGTGCCGAGGAAGTGATTGCGCGCGTCTGATATCGGGGTTTCGTTGCCCACGCTCCAGATGACGACGGCGGCGCGGTTGCGGTCACGCAGAATGTTTTCGGCGATCATTTTCTGTGCCGCCTGGAGCGTTTCCGGTCGGGTGAAATTGGCGCTCCAGTAGACCGGGATTTCGCTCCAGACCAGGAGGCCCAGTTCATCGGCCATGCGGGTCGTGACTTCGGAATGCGGATAATGCGCCAGCCTGACAAAATTGCCGTGCAGGCCGGTTTTAATCTCGGTCAGCAGGGCGCGCGAGGCTTCCGGCGTGATGCGGCGTGACGGATCGGGACCGAACTCCTCCTCATGCAGGGAGATGCCGCGCAGGAAAAGCGGCTTGCCATTGAGGATGATCTGGCTGCCCTTCACCTCTATGGTGCGAAAGCCGATGCGGTCGCTTAAGGAATCGGCACCCGCGGTTACTCTGACATCGTAGAGGGTCGGCGTGTCGGGTGACCAGCGTTTCAGCCCGGCCGGCGCCTTGGCCGACAGGCTGACGCGGCCATCGGCGCCGGTGGTGCCCTTCAGCATCAGTTTCAGCGCCGGTACACTGACCTCCACGGCCTGATCGGCCTTATCAGCGCCCTCAAGCGCCACATCGGCGGCGATGCGGCCATCCTTAGTCAGGCGGATGAAATCGTCGTCGATATAGGTCTGTGGCGTGGTGACGAGCGTGACATCGCGGGTGATGCCGCCATAGGTTTCCCAGTCGGTGACCGTCGGCGGAATGGTGTCGGGCGTGCGCGTCGAATCGACCGCGACAACGAGATTGTTATCCTTAGCGCGCAGTTTATCCGTCACGTCGAAGGCGAAAGGGGTAAAGCCGCCTTCGTGCTCGCCGATGACCTGACCGTTGAGATAGACCGTCGCGCGGTAATCCGCCGCGCCGAAGCGCAGGAAGATACGCTTGCCATCCGCTGCGGGCGCATCGAAGCGCTTCTGATACCACATCAGGCCGTTATAATAACGTAGCTGCGGATCGTAGCCGATCCACGAACCGGGGATATCGGCCAGCGGCGCGCGGCCCAGGTCGTATTCGTAAAGCGCGTTGGGATTGTCACGCGATGCCTGCTCGACATTGATATCGGCCCCGCGGGTCTGGCTGACCTTGAAAGGTCGGCCGAGAAAATCGGCCTGGCCATCGCGGTAGGGATCGACACTGTAATGCCAGGGGCCGGACAGCGAGACGCCCTCACGCCGATCGGCATTCACAAGCACATAGGCTGGCACCAGAGCGGCATAGGCGGCATTGTCGGCGGGGCTGGCCGGTGCGGCATAAAGCGGTGTTGCCGCAAGCATCAAGGTTGCGATAATGGATGCAAAAACGGGCCGGTTGCGGCGCATGACGATTTCCTCACCTGTTGTTTTGACCAAGGCTATCCGCTTAAGACACCGGTGGCAAGGTGCCGCAGAATTGACTTGCCGCGACGCTTGTCAAATGCCGCGCCGACGCGCAAGATGTCGTTATGCGCCCTCTACTTTCGACTGATGACCTATCCGCCCTGCCGCAGGATTTGCCCGACTGGACGCTGGAAGACGGCGGAAAGGCGATTTCGCGTCATCTTAAATTCGCCGACTTCAAACAGGCATTCGCCTTCATGACGCGGGTCGCTGCAGAGGCCGACCGCATGGATCACCATCCGGAATGGTCCAATGTCTATAATACCGTCTCGATCCGCCTGACCACGCACGATTCCGGTGGGCTGACCAAAAGCGATATTAAGCTGGCCCGGCTGATCGACCAGGCAGCGTCAGGCGTATAAGCTACTCACGCATTTAATTTTTATTTTTCTGCCCGTAGTTCTGGTTCTACCCATTAGTTAGTGATCCCCTGTCTTCAGGGGTCCGGCGGCGTCTATATTTAGAGGATCACGGAATACCCATGCTCGAAAAGAAAAACACCATTCTGATCGTTGATGACGAAGAAGAAATCCGCAAGATGCTCAGCATCTTTCTCGATGCGGCGGATTTCAAGGTGTGCGAATGCGATTCAGGCAAGCAGGCCCTGCGCATGAGCGCTTCGGTTCGTCCCGATCTTATCCTGCTTGACTTAGGTTTGCCCGATATCGACGGCAAGGAAGTCATCACCAAGATCCGCGAATGGTCGAATGTGCCGATCGTCGTGTTGACCGCCCGCTCGGAAGATGCCGACGCGGCACCGGCGCTCAATACCGGCGCCGATGACTATGTCACCAAGCCGTTCTCGGCCGAAGTCCTGCTGGCCCGCATCAATGCCAATCTGCGCAAGTCGGCGGTGAAGGAAGTCGGCGATCCGGAAATCGTGCATGGTCCGATCCGCATGGACCTGGTGCGCCATGAGGTCTTCATCGATGACGAGCGTATCGGCTTCACCCCCAAGGAATATGACCTGCTGCGCTTCTTCCTGGTCAATCGCGGCCGGATGCTGACGCACAAGCAGATCCTGAAGGAAGTCTGGGGGCCGGCTCACCTGGAGGATACGCAGTATCTGCGCGTCTATATCGGCCAGGTGCGCGACAAGCTGGAGACCCGTCCGGGCCTGGGCAAGTCGATCGTGTCGGAATCCGGTATCGGTTACCGCATGGATATGGTCAGCTAAGTCCTCGCGTACAGCCCGCATAGAAATCCGGCAGGGTATGTCCCTGCCGGATTTTTTATGTCCGCTTTCCGAAACAATGGCGCATTTATTCCATCCTTATCTTCTAATCGTGGGTTGTCTTTGTATATTTATGGCCGGTCGCATACCGTAAACTTAATTATCTGCGCCATTCAGGGCGGGGTTGTATAGGAGAACGCTATGCTTAACTGGATTGTCACTTTCTTTATTCTGGCCGTCATCGCGGCCTTCTTTGGTTTCACGGGCCTGGCCGGCACCTTTGCCGAAATTGCCAAGTTCATTGCCGTAATCTTTGTGGTTCTGTTTGTGGCCAGCCTGGTCTACCGCATGATTACCGGCCGCAGTGCCAATCCACCGCTATAGCTTACCCGGTTGGGAAGTGCTGATCCTGAAAAAACCGGCCCTGTAATGGGGCCGGTTTTTTCGTGGCTGTCCGTGATCTTCCTACGCCTTCTTGTTGGCGTACCAAAGGGTGAAGATGGCGCCGCCTTCGGGGTGGTTATGCAGTTCGATGCGGCCGTCGAGCAGGCGCATGATGTACTGACTGATGGTCAGGCCAAGGCCGGTTGAGGCATTCTGCTGGTCGGTCTTTTGCAGGCGGGTATATTTGTCAAAGACCGCCGCCTGTTTTTCAAGGGGGATGCCTTCGCCATGGTCGCGGATACGAACAAAACCTTCGCCGTTTTCCAGGCCGTATTCGACCTCGATCACCGGATTGGCGGTCTTGCGGCCGCCGAACTTGAAAGCATTGTGGAGCACCAGGCCGATGGCGCGGCTGCCGAGCATCGGATCGGTCACCAGGTCATCGGCGGACCCGATGGCGGTAATCTTGATTTCGCCCTTTGTCTTGAGCGGGCCTAAGCGCGCCAGGCTGTCATTGATCATCTGGCTTAAGCGGGCGCTCTCAAAGCGCGGCCTGACGGCGTCGGCCTCGAACTTGGCCATATCGAGAATATTTGTGATGAAGTGATCGAGGCGGAAGGCTTCGGTCAGGGCCGAGCTGATCAGCGATCTGCGCTTCTCTTCGCTCAGCTTGTCATAAAGCATGGTCATGACCTCCAGCGAGCCGATAATGGTGGCCAGCGGGGTTTTCAGGTCATGTGATACCGACGAAAGCATTTGGCGATGCAGGTATTCACGAATCTCGTCATGTGTCGGGGAGCTTATATCTTCGGGCTTCATAGCCATTTCTTACCAACAATGTACAGGTTGCGCAAACAGACTTGAGCAGTATTAAAGGAAGGGCGCAAAGAAAGGGAGCAAGGCCTTACACCTTGCTCCCTCAGGAACCGAAGCCTGTCAGCCAGGGGAAAAACTGAGGCTTCGGCAATGACGGAGATCAGCGCATCACGCCAAACAGATAGAGCAGAAGAATGACGGGGATGGGCACCCCTACGAGCCACAGCAATATGCCTTTCATGCCTTATCCTTTTTGGTCCTGTGCGTTTTGTGCTTTTTGTTTGTCGGCTTTGGCCTTCAGGTCGGTCGAGGTTTCCGACACCGCGCTGGATGTGACCTTGCCGGTCTTTGACAGTGCCGAGGAAGCGGCCTGGCCGGTATCCTTCAGCGCATCGCCGACCTTGTCTATATTGTCCTTGTCGGTGGCTTCATCGGCCGCCTTGCTGACCACTGCGGGCAGCGCATCGACCGCCTTGCCGACCTGATCGCCGGCGGTCACGACATGCGTCTTGTTATAATACCAGACGCCGGCGACCGCGACGATCAGCAGAAGAATGATGATCAGGACAAACCGGCCGAAACCGGAACCGCGGGTATATTCCGTCATCGATCAATCATTCCAGGTATCAGCGATATGAGCATAGATGGCCAGTTCGCCGAAATCCTCATCAATGTCGAACAGCTCGGGAATATCGTCCTCGAAATATTCGCCATCGATGCTGACCTGACGGACCGGCGTGGGTTTCGGTGCGGGGAAGGGAATGATCTGTGCGTTCATGACTGTCTCCTTCATCGGGAAAATTACATCTTAGGGTCCATGACCGGCGGGATTTCCGACGGCAGTTCCGGATTGCCGTCCGGCGCCGGCGGATCGTATTCCGGTGCATTGTCCGGCGGCGGCGTTGTGTCCGGGGTAGCGGGTTCGACTTCAGGGTCACCGGCAGAAGCGAAGGTTTCCTCGACCGCTGGAATAAGACTACTGATACGGCGTAGCGCCTTCGACATTTCCTCGACGCGGCGTTCCTGGTCGGTCGAGGGGGCAAGATTGCCGCCTTCACCTTCGAAGCGCAGGAAATCATCCAGCGACAGGGCCAGTTCCTTTTGCGCCTCGATCAGGGTGTCATAGCCGACTTCACTGATCTTCTGCGCGGCGTCGAGGCCCTTGAGATAGGTGGTGGTCCAGTCATTCAACCTAGCCACCTGGAGCTTGACATCGGTCTTGAGCCGGGCGGCATCGCAGCCGGACAGAAGCCGCTTGAGGTCATGCGACATCTTCTGAACGGATTCGATATGATCGTGGTCATAGAGCGCGGAAAGGGCCTGCGGATTCAGGGCCGCGCTGCCGGCCGGCGCGCGTTTGACCTCGCTTGCGGTCACACCCTGGCTGGTTGGGCTGGTGCGGACAGAATTGTCGCGGACGTGTGTGTCGGGCATGGCCACCTCCTCCTGGCAATAAGGTTGGAGGTCAGCCTAACCCTAAAGCCTGCAAGGGCTCAGTGCCTAAGCTTCGCATTGCGGATAAGGGAGCGGTAAAGGGCTCAGGCCGGCTGGCGCGCGGGAATGGCGCCGAGCTTCTGCGCCAATATGCCGGGCAGGACGGGCTTGGAGATATAGTCGTCCATGCCGGCCGCCAGGCAGCGTTCGCGGTCACCGGCCAGGGCATGGGCCGTGACACCGATAATGGTATGGCGCGGGTCTCCGGCCTTTTCGCCTTCGCGGATATGGCGGGTGGTATCGAGGCCGTCCATGCCGTGCATCTGCACGTCCATCAGGATGGCGTGGAAGGGCGGGGAGGTCTCGATCAGGTCCAGCGCCTCGCGCCCGGATGTGGCGGCGACCGTTTCATAACCCAGTTCATCAAGCATCAGGTTGAGGACCATGATATTGGGTTCGTAGTCCTCAACGATCAACACGGTCGGCTTTGCGCCTGCCGCCGTGACCGGTGCCTGGTAAGCTGTGGCGGGCTCGGCGGCGTTTTCCGGTGCGGCCGTCTCCGGGTCAGGCGCGCACGGCAGGTCGAGGGTAACGGTAAAGCTTGAGCCGGTGCCCGGATCGCTCTCGACCACGACATCGCCGCCCATCAGTTGCACCAGCGAGCGGGCGATAGAAAGGCCAAGGCCCGATCCGCCGAAGCGTCGCGTAATGCTTTCATCGGCCTGGGTGAATTTCTCGAATATCAGTGGCAACTTGTCGGCCGGGATGCCGATGCCGCTGTCATGGACGCGGATCATCAGCCCGCAGGTTTCGCCGTCAGACGGCCGGACATGCGCCTCGATGGCAATTTCGCCGCTGTCGGTGAACTTCAGCGCATTGCTGACCAGGTTCATCAAGACCTGCTGGAGCCGCGAACGGTCGCCGAGCATCCATTGACCCGCCGATTCATCCTCGACGCGCAAGGAGAGGCCCTTGCGCTCTATATCCGGCTCGAACATGACGCGGATATCGTGAAGGATGGCCGAGACCTGAAAAGGAATGCTTTCCAGTTCGATATGGTCGTCCTCGATGCGGCTGATATCGAGCAGGTCGTTGATCAGCTTGAGCAGCAAATCGGCATTGGTGCGTAGGGTCTCGACGATCTTCTGCTGGTGATCGTCCAGTGCCGTATGTGACAGAACCGTAGCCAGACCCGTCACCACGTTCATAGGCGTGCGGATTTCGTGGCTCATGGTGGCCAGGAAACGGCTCTTGGCCTGGTTGGCGGCTTCCGCGCGTTCCTTGGCCAGTTTAAGCTCGACGCTTTGCTGCGCATTTTCGCGCAACAACCGTTCCTTGGTGAAGGCGGCCACCATGATGGCCGGCAGCAGGTCGAGATAGGTCTGGTTGACGTCCTTCACCGCATAGTCGGCCGCGCCCTTTTCCAGCGCTTCCAGGGCAATGCGCTCGTCGCCGCCGGCGGTCAGGATAACGGCGGGCGGCACGACGGCCAGTTGGGTCAGGCGGTCGAGCATCTGCAGGCCGCTCATGCCCGGCAGGTTGTAATCGACCAGCAGCAGATCGAAATCACGCTGATTCAGCAGCGCCAGCGCTTCCTCGGCGGTGACGACGGTCTCTACCTTCAGCCCGATCCGTTCCATGCGCTTTTGCAGCAGGCGCGCCAGCGCCGCATCGTCCTCGACATAGAGGATATTCTGCATCGCGGGGTGCGTTGTCTTGGAAACGGGCGTTTCAGGCATGGTTCAGGCACACTCAGGGACGGGTATGTGGGACGCGAACTATGGTCAGCATAAGGCCAAGCTTCTGTATGGCCTCGGAAAAATCGTTATAACCCACCGGCTTGGTCATGAAGGCGTTGCAGCCGAGCGCATAGCAGCGATCGATGTCGCGCGGATTGTCGGTGGTGGTCAGTACAATGACCGGAATGCGCCGGGTGGTTTCGTCGGTCTTGAGGCGGCCAAGGATTTCAAATCCGTCGACATCCGGCAGGTTGAGATCAAGGACGACAACCGTCCGGTCGAGCGGCTGGGTATGGGCGTCGCTGCCGAAGAAATAGGTCAGGGCCTCGTGACCGTCCCGCAGGCGGGTGATCGGGTTGAGCACGCCGGCGCGCTGGAGATTGCGGTTGATCAGGTTGGCGTGGCCTTCGTCGTCCTCGATCAGGACCACTGAAAAGGGCTGGGTAAAGGTACTGATCATGCCGCGTCCTCACCCTTTATCGTCTGGTCATTGGAGGCGGTCACTGGCATCCGCTTCGGCAGGCTGACATGGAAGGCTGTGCCGACACCTAATTGGGAGTCAAACCAGATGGCGCCGTTCATCTTGCGCAGGGTGGCCTTCACGAAAGCCATGCCTAAACCTAAGCCGCGCACATCGCCGGTATTGCGGGCGCGGCGGAAGATATTGAAAACACGGTCGGAATCCTCGGCATCGATGCCCCGGCCATTATCGCGGAGCGTGAAGATATAGTCGCGGCTCGTCTCCTGGCACGACATCTCGATGCGCCCCGGCTCGCCGGGCTTAAGATATTTGACGGCGTTATCGAGCAGGTTGGAAAAGACCTGTTCGAGCGCGATCGGATCGGTGATCAGTTTCGGCAGGGGTTTGACATTGACCTCGACCGCCTTGCTGCTGATCTCGTAGCTCTGGGCGCCCAGGCATTTGTCGAAGACGGCCTGGGCATCGACCAGTTCATCCCGGTAGACGAACTTGCCGATGCGCGACAAGTCGAGAATGGCGGTGGTCAGGGTATCCATGCGATCGACGGCATTGCCGATGAAACCCAGGGCTTCCGGGATGTCCTTGCGCAGGATATGCTCCAGTCGCGCCCAGGCTTCCGCGCCCAGCTTTTTCTGCTGCGGTTCGAGCAGGTCGTCCACCTCCTGCACGGCCAGGGCCAGTTCATGCGAGAAGCCCTTGAGATTGACCAGGGGCGAACGCATGTCGTGCGATGTGATGTAGGTGAAGGCTTCCATGTCGTTATTGAGCTGGCGCAGTTCTTCCTCGCGGTTTTTCTGCTCGGTGATGTCGGTATGGGTGCCGATCATGGTGCGGATCTGGCCGAACTTGTCCCAGGCGCCGACGCCGCGCGCCATCATCCAGCGCCAGGTGCCGTCCTTGTGTTTCAGGCGGAAGATGTTGTTGTAGGTCGGGGTCTGCTTGATGATGTAGTCGTGGCGCACCTGCATGTAGGCGTCGAAGTCGTCCGGATGGACCAGGGCGCTGAAGGTGTGCATGTCCGTATCCAGCTCGTCTTCGCCGTAGCCGAGCATGGCCTTGAATTCTTTGGACATATATATGGTTTCATTGATGAAGTTCAGCTCGAAGACGCCATCGTTTGTGCCGTTCATCACGGAGCGGAAACGCGCTTCGGCACCTTCGTTGAGCGCCCGGATATCTTCGTTTTCACTTTCTAGGCGGATGATCAGGATGGTGCCGCACAGAACGATACCGACACCGAGGATCGTGCCGATGACAAGAATATAGAAGAAGTTGGTCTTGCGCGGCTCGACCAGGTCGCGGCGGGTCTTCACGCTGGCCAGACGGTGGGCGATGCTGGCTTCGATGATGGTCTCCACCTCGTCCATCTGGGCACGCTGTATGCTGAGGGCGTTCTGGCTGACCTGCCCGCGGCCATGCGCGTGCATGTAGTTCATCTGCGATTCCAGCAGCTTCTGCAGGCTGTCCACGCGATCCAGCAGGCTGTTGGTTTCAGCGAAGGCGTTGGATTCGTAATAGGTGGCCTGGCGCAGGGCCATGATCTCGCCAGGCAGGCGGTCCGAGGCAATTTCATAGGGTTTCAGGTAGGTCTTGTCGCCGGTCAGCACATATCCGCGCACCCCGGTTTCCATATCGACAATATCCATCAATATGTTCTTGGTGCGCCGGATGTTTTCGTACTCATAACGCATGTAATCATTCAGGTTTTGCGACTTCTGGTACTGGTCGTAGATGACGAGGCTGAAGGCGCACAGCGCTATCGAAATGACGCTGAAAAATGCCAGATACAGGTGTTTGACATTGAGTCCCCACGGCATTTTCATCAGGATCGGCCAAACCCCCTGCGGCGCAGTAATCAACCCCTTGTCGGGATTGGTAAAACCCGCGGTTTTTACACGCACAAACTCTCTCTCGTGATCACGCTAATGCACGAGCGGTAATAGGGCAATAAGCGAGGATGGGGATAATATAAAGAAGGCGTAAGGACGATATGCGAGAAAATAGCCAAAAATCGTCACAGTGAACTGGATTTTGGGGGCTTCTGTGCCCTGGCATTCGATTTGTCACGCGATCTGCGCAGGCCGGACCAAAAGGCGCCGGCCACATCGCCGACCTTGTTTATGACGGGCGCGACGATCGGTGCCTGGCTTTGAAAAATCTGTTCGACATCACTGCGCACCCGGCCGAAAAGCGCGGCGGCTGCCCACCCGGATGCCCCCAGAATGACAAGTGTCAGGGCCGTCGTGGAGAGCGTGGCCGCCACAACGCCAATGCCGGCCGCCACGAGCTGCAGGTAAATCACATACAGCAGGCCGGCGATCATGAGGGCGGATAGAATGATGCCGAACAGACCCATGAGTGTTGCCAGCATCAGGTTGGAAACAGCACTCATGACATGGGTTTTCGAGTCGTTGAGCTTCTTCGTCGCCGACAGAAGGTCAAAGATTCGCGTGACCCAGAACATGAGCGGGAATACCTCCTGAAGCTGACAATCTGTATCCGGATGAAATCTTAACGGCGGGTCAGTAGGGCGCCCAGGATGAAGCCGGCACCAAGCGCGATGGCGGACGAGCGGACCGGATTGGTCTTGATCTCGGTTTCGATGCGGTGCGTCGCATTCTTGCTGCCATCGAGCGTGCGGTCGAACAGGCCGCGAACCTTCTGGCCCGCTTCGTTGGCATAGCCGCTGACATCATTCAGGATGTCGTGGCCGCGGTCATTCAGATCACGGGCAGCTTCGCGGGCATTATTCGAGGCTTCGCGGGCGCTGCTGCGGATGTCATGTTCGGCCAGGCTCTTGGTGACATTGGCGGCGGCCTTGGTGGCGGAAGACAGCATGGGGTAATCTCCTGACTGAGTGTAACCGGAAAGTCCGGCGTTACAGATATTTCGGGGAGGAAGAATGGGGGTCACGTTCACATCAGGCTTGTCTGAAACCCAGGGGCTGGGGGGGCGGAGAAGGGCTTGAGAGAAGCGGATGTGAACGTGATGATTGAAGACTAAAGGCCGGGCTTTAAGGAAGCCATGTGCAGGCGGACAGCCATAAATAAAGAAACCATAAACGGGCTTAGTGCCGTAAAGCGACTTACGTCATTCTTACCGGTAATCAGGCGCTCCGGTGCATCAATTTTACGGGCGAAACCCTATGGTCATGATGACTGCGGAGATGTCCGCGGCATTGATTTTAAAATTGATTTAAAGGAGAAGCCACATGACAGTTAAGGCCAGTATCAAGGAAACCACGGGGGCCGCCGAAGAAGAACTGGGTGAAGCCCTGGGTGATGCCAAAATGGCCGACAAGGGCCGCCAGTTGCGCAATGAAGGCCGTGTTGAAAACGGCAAAACGCCGAAGACGACGGTCCCCGGTACGCAGAAGGAAAAGCACCATATGGGCTCCTGAGCCCGGAAGGTATGATCTGAAAAGACCTCTCCCGGATGCCGGAAGAGGTCTTTTCTATGTTTATTCGGCGGCATCCCTCTGTGCGGCGGCATCATAGCCCAGGTGCGCCAGCAGATCCTTTATCTTGATCGAGGCGAAGTGGATCGATGAGTCGGCCACACCATAGGGCATGAATATCCATTCGCCGCAGCGCAGGGCGCCGCAGGTATAGATGACGTTAGGCACATAGCCTTCACGATTGTCTTCGGAAGGCGACAATAAAGCCTCCTTTGAGCGCGCCAGGACGATGCGCGGGTCATTCTTGTCCAGCAGGGCGGCGCCAAGCGAATAGCGCCTGACAGGCCCGACGCCGTGGGTCAGCACCAGCCAGCCCTCATCCAGTTCGATCGGCGAACCGCAATTCCCCATCTGGATCAGTTCCCACGGCGCCTCCGGCCCCAGGATCTTGTCGCCATTGTTCCAGGTGTATTTATCGTCGCTCTCAAGATAGAAGATGCTCTCGTGATCGAGCCGTCCGACCGCCGCCCAGCGGCCGTTGATCTTGCGCGGAAAGAAGCCCAGTCCTTTGTGCTGCGAGGCGGCGCCGCGAAACGGCGTCAGGCGGAACGAGCGGAAATCTGAGGTTTCAAAGCATTCGCAGGCAATTTCACGGCCGTTATAGGCCGTATAGGTGCCCATGATGGCCGAGGCGCCGTTTTCATCGATGAACTTGACCATGCGCAGGTCTTCCAGGCCGTTGGTCTGCGAGCGCGTTACCGGAAACAGCACGGTTTCGGAAATCGGGCACGCCTGATGGCCATGAACGGTGATGGCGCCGTCAAGCGGCGCATTGCCAAGAGGCTTGGCGGCGACGGCAAAATCGGCTTCCGGCTTCAGTTCCATCGTGCCGTCCTTGTAAAAGGTGCCTTCGCGGAAGGAGATGGTCGAGATATGGCCTTCGCCGACCGTGCGCGTCGACATGATGAAATTGGTGCCGCCATTGGCATTGCTCTGGTCGGGATGCACCACCACGCTGGGGTTCATGACCGCGGCCGCCTGATAGCTGTATTCATGGCAGAAATAGGCACCGATCAGGGCCATATGGTCCTCGTCCAGGTGCTCCATGCCGCCCTGCATGGCCTGCATGGCCTTGAAGCGATCCAGGAAGATACCGCGCGTCTGCCAGTGCCGGCCGGTAAAGTCGCGGTTGACGATTTCAAGCTCCTCCCTGACTGTATCGGGCGACATGGCCGAGATCGCATTGCAGATGCGGGTGACGCGAGACATCGCCCCCATGGCGCTGTCTCGCGGATTGACGGAAATCGAAAACGGCAGGATGACGACGCGGTCCGGATTGGAGCGCAGCATTGTCGGGCTGATCAGCATGTCGGTCATTTTGTAACCCCTCAGATGGGCAGTTTAAGCAACGCAGATGGCGGGGCGCCTGCGCGACCCGCCTGACTTGTGATATCTGTATCCAGCGGACTACAGGTCAGCCTTCAGGGCCGCCCAGCTCATCGGATACGAGAGGATGGATTCCGCGCCCTGGTTGAAATTGAGGCCGTTGGGATTGAGGCCGTCATAGCAGCCGCCTTCGCCATCGAGCAGCGACAGGCCGGCGGTGTTTTCGCCATGGAACCAGGCAAAGGCGCGCAGGGCTTCTTCCCGCCACGAATGGTCGCCGGTAATACGCCAGGCGCTTAAAGATGCGTCGATTGTGGCCAGAACCTCCAGCGGCTGCTGGTCGTAGAGTGGGTGATCCGGGCCGTCGTCGGAGAATTTGGAATTGGGGATCGGCACGAAGACGCCATCCCTTATCTGCTTTTTCATCAGCCATTTTTGCGCCGTCAGGCCGTCTTCAACCATGTCCGGCTCGGCCAGGAAGGCGCCGCCCAGAATGAGCCCCTCACTGATGCGCGCATTGTCATAGGCCAGGTCAGGTTCGAACCACTCGTGCCCGGCACGCGCATGAGCTTTGAAGCGCTGGTGCAGATCGCGCGTGAAATACCGGACAAGCACCTGCATTTCCTGGCCATCGCCGAACACGCCGAAGGCGCGGACCAGCGACTTGATCATGACGGCGCGCGACCGCAGGCTGGTCCAGCTTTCGACCTTTGGCAGGATCTGCGTGCCGAGATCGCAGGCCCACCGCCTCAGGTCTTCCGGCAGGCCAGAGCGGGCGACATCGACCAGAGCTTCGCAGGAGCGGGCATTGCAGTCATCAAAACCGCCGTCATCGAGCCAGTCGCGGCCATAGGACATGAAATTACGGAAACTTTCGCCATTCCAGGCGTGATTCAGGAAGGCGGCATACCGATAAGCCAGCGAGACCTGCCCGGCGGTCAGTGGCATGAGGCGCGACTGCCGGGCCACCAGGGAAAGCGCGCGGGCATTGTCATCGGCACAATAACCATGCTGGCGATCCGGCAGGCGGTACTTGCCATGCTGGAAAATGCCGCAGTCGTCGGTCATGCGTTCGATAGCGGCCCAGGATGGCGGCGCCGGCAGGGCGGCGGCATGGCGCTTCGGGGCTTCATAATGGGCCACGTCATCGGTGGCGCGGGCGACATAGGCGCCGGCCACGGCGGACCAGCGCGAGGGCTGGGCGGCCAAATAGGCGCGCATCGACATGTCCGCGCGGATCTTGTCGGAGGCCAGCAGTTTGGTAATCGCTTCGGCGAACGCCTTAGTGTCATGGAAGTCGCACAGGATGCCGACGCCATCGGCCAGAGCCTCCACCGCGTGCCAGTAGGGCGTCGAAACTGTCGGGCGGCCGAGCGCCAGGGCATAGGACAGTGTACCTGAGGTGATCTGGGTTTCGGTCAGATAGGGCGTGACATAGACATCCGTCGCCTGAAGAATATCGATCAGGTCGTTGTCGCTGATAAAGCGGTTGATGAAGCGGATATTGTCCTCGACGCCCAGTTCGCGCGCCATGGCTTTCAGGCCGTCGCGGTATTTCTCGCCTTCGTGCCTGACCAGGTGAGGATGCGTGGCGCCGATAACGAGATAAACCACGTCAGGGCAGGTCTTGCGGATGTCCGGCAGGGCGGCGATGACCGTTTCAATACCCTTATTGGGAGACAACAGGCCAAAAGTGGTCAGGGTCTTCTTGCCGGCCAGGTGCAGGTGTGGCTTGAATTCGGCGGTATCGCGCAGAGGCCGAGACGGCGCGCCGTGCGGGACGATGCTGATCTGCTCCGGTTTGACGCCATAGACGCGCTGGAGGATATCAGCGCCTTTCTGTGCCATGGTGACCAGGGTCGAGGACAGGCGGATCAGCGCCTGCATGACCCGCTTCTGTTCGTCGTTCGGCTTTTCCAGGATCGTGTGCAGGGTGGTGACGATCGGGAAATTGACGCGCTCCAGGCATTCGATCAGATGGGCGCCGGACGGGCCGCCATAGATGCCGAATTCATGCTGTACGAAAAGCACCTGCGTGCCGTCGGCATTGAGTGTTTCGGCGAGATCGCGGTAGGCGGCGATGTCATCCTGCGGAATCTGGTGCGTGACTTCGAGCGGATAATCGTAGGTCGCGCCGGGATCATTCATGGCGATGACGTCCCAGTCGGTATTCGGCAGGGCCTTGCTCAGGCAGGCATACATGTCACGGGTAAAGGTGGCCAGGCCGCACTGGCGCGGCGGGAAATTGCCGATGATCGCGGCTTTGGACAGGACGACATCTTTGCCCGACAGGCTGTCATTCAGCGTCGTGGCGATGCTTTGCGGCAAACCTTCCGTTTCAACTTCGGCATCATGGGCAATTTCGAAACTGTTGGCCTGCAGCATGTCCGGGCTCCGCGAAGATGAAAGGCGCCCAGCAGAAAAGTCACAGATAAACCGTCTGAAAGAACCTTTGCGGGCATCGATGGAATGAAGGCGGCGGGGCTGATATTACCTCGCTTCTGATTGACAGTGGCGGTTCGGCTGTAAAGATTCAGTATGATTCACGGTGCGGCGCAATAAACGGCCTGTCACACTTGCGTGACTCAGGCGGCGCGAACAGGTGTGAAAAAGCTGTTGGCGGTCAGTCGGCCGGTGCGGGGATTATCGGTCAGGCGGGCGCCATCGAACAGGGCGCAGTGAAGCACGTGGCTGCAATAAATCACCAGACGGTTGAATTTTGGCGCGACTGTTTCCAGCAGTTCGTAATTGGGCGTATCTGGCCCGGTATAACCGGTCAGGCGGTCACCCAGGGCGTCCAGTTCGCTGGCAACCATCGCCATATAGGCTTCGCGGCGGGTACGGTCGATCGATTCAAAGCCTGTGGGTATGTGCCGGAAAAAGCCGGTGCCGCCGGCCTGGTCACGGCCGAGATAATGCACCATGGCCAGGCAGCGCGGATCGGGCTGGTCATAATGCGGAATCTTTTGCAGCGGCTGCATTTCCTCGGCGGGCAGGGTCGACAGCGCGAAGAAGGCGCGGGAGAGCAGCCGGCCGTCACCGATGTCGAAAGCGCGCATCAGGCTGGGACGCAGGATCGGCAGCAGGGTTTGAAGATAGGCCGGTGGCAGCGGCGCGTTGAGGCCGGGATAGAAGGTGGCCTCCGGTGCCGAAAAGGAGGTTTGCGCGGCGGCTTCAACCAACTGTTCCGGGTTGAGCAGAACATCGTCTATGACGATGAGCGGGTGCAATTCTTCGCCATAATGGCGAAGTTGCACGCGGGCGGCGGGATTGATCTGGATAACGAGATCGGCAGCAGACATGCCCGATCCTAGCGCAGATTCCACGACTCTGCCCGTGATTTTTGAAGTGATTTTTAATGCACGAAATTTTGAACGGCAAAAATGCTGCGTCGCAATATGGATGCTTGACGCGGATAACGGCCGCTGACAGGTTTCAACTCCCAATGTGCAGATTAAATGTCACAACCAGATGACATACTGCCGTCATTACCGAGGCCAGACCCTTAACCTCAGATGCTCACAGGAGCCGCCAATGACCAGTAGCCATTTTGTCACCACGCCCGATGGGGCCGAGATATATTTCAAGGACTGGGGGGCGAAAGAGGCGCCCGTCATCATGTTCCACCACGGCTGGCCCCTGTCATCGGACGATTGGGACACCCAGATGCTGTATTTCCTGGGCAAGGGTTTCCGCGTCGTCGCTCACGACCGCCGCGGCCATGGCCGGTCTTCGCAGATCAGTGAAGGTCACGACATGGATCATTACGCCGCCGACGCCAATGCCGTGGTCGAACATCTCGACCTGAAGAACGCTGTCCATATCGGTCACTCGACCGGCGGCGGCCAGGTGGCGCGCTATGTGGCGAAATTCGGGGGAAATGGCCGGGTTTCCAAGGCCGTGCTGATCAGCGCCGTCACGCCGATCATGCTGAAGACCGAGGCCTTCCCGCTGGGCTCGCCGATCGATGTTTTTGACGGCCTGCGCGAACAGACGGCCAGTAATCGCACCCAGTTTTACAAGGATCTGCCCATTCCCTTCTATGGCTTCAACCGCGACGGCGCAAAACCGATCGATGGCGTGATCGACAACTGGTGGCGTCAGGGCATGATGGGTAGTGCCAAGGCGCACTATGAAGGCATCAAGGCATTCTCCGAAACCGACCTGAGCGGTGACCTCAAGGCGATCGACGTGCCGGTGCTGATCATGCACGGTGATGACGACCAGATCGTGCCTTACAAGGCGGCCGCTCTGGAAGCCGTCAAGCTGGTCAAGCACGGCGCGCTGAAAATCTACGAGGGCTTTCCGCACGGCATGTGTACCACCCATGCCGATGTGATTAATCCGGACCTGCTGGCCTTTATCCAGTCTTGATCTGATATCGCCGCCGGTCTTCTTTGAGACCGGCGGTTTTCATGTGCCGTTCAGCGCCTGATACAGCGTTGACTGACGCTCTACGCCTTAACGGGAAACGGCTTCCCAGCGTCCTGAAGTCTCCGAACGGAACAGGGCGTCGATGATCCGCATATTGATGCGGGCGTCCTCAATGCCATAGGGTAGAGGGCTTTCGCCGCGCACGGCGGAGGTAAAGGCTTCGCCCATCAGGGTATACTGGTTCGATGGTTGCAGGGTATGCGTCACCGCCGTGGCGCCATTGAAGCTCTGGCCGTCATCGACCGTGATGACCTGCGGGGCATCGGGCGGCTGGTTGAAGGGGATGGACAGTGACAGGCGCGCCTTGTCGCCCATGATGGTGACGCCTTGGCCGGGGGTAAGCGCGGTCGAAACGGCGAAGGTCAGTTGGCGCCCCTCACCGAAATCGAGCAGGCCGGAGGTGATGGTATCTGTGCCGAAGGTCGCATCCCTGCTGATCAGAGCCATGACGCGCACCGGCTCGGCCTCGAAAAAGAAGCGTCCGGCGACAATCGGATAACAACCGATGTCCATCAGGCCGCCGCCGCCCCATTCCACCTTGTTGCGGATATTATTGGCGTCCATGTTGTTGTAGCTGAACCACGACTGGATTATTTTCGGCGCGCCGATGGCGCCTTCGCGGATCAGCCGGCGCGCCTCCAGCCATTGCAGCGAATGGCGCACCATAAAGGCTTCCATAATGTGAACCTTGTGGCTCACCTCGGCCAGTTGGTCGAGCTCGGCAGCATTGAGCGCCATTGGTTTTTCGCACAGCACATGCTTGCCGGCCCTCGCGGCGGCAAGTGTCATGGGCACATGCAGGTGGTTGGGCAGGGGATTGTAGATGACCTCGATCTCCGGATCGGCCAGCAGGTCTTCATAGGATCCGTAGGCCGCTTCCAGGCCGAGTGTTTCGACAGCGCTTTTTGCAGCGTCGAAATTGCGTGACGCCAGCCCCTTCACGCGGATCAGGTCACTCTGCATCAGCGCCGGGATGACCTTGTTGACACCGATCTTTGCCGTGCTCAGCACGCCCCATACGGTCTTTTGCATCTATTTCAGTCTCTCGATGAGCGCCATGGCAGCGGCGGGATTCAGCACCTTATGGCCGCTGATCACATACAGGAAGACGTCGTGAGGCTTCGGCGACTGTTTTTCACCATAGGTGGCCAGATCGCCGGGCACCTGGCCCTCGGCGAGCGTGCGGGCGCGATAGGCCCATTCATCCAGCGCCTGTTCGCTATAGCCTTTTTCATGCTGGTCGCTTGTGCCCATGATGCGGACATAGGCGAAATCGGCGGTCAGGTCGGCGATGACCGGGAAATCGCTGTCGGCGCCGGTGATAATGGCCACATTATAGTGTCGCGCCAAATCGACAAATGCCCTGCACTGGAACGTCGGATGACGCACCTCGACGGCATGGCGCAGGCGAACGCCATCCTGCTCCGGCGGCAGCAGCTTGAAGAAGTTCTCGAAATCGGCAGGATCAAATTTCTTGGTGGCCATGAACTGCCAATTGATCGGCCCCAGCTTCTCCTTCAGTTCGGTAATGCCGCTAGCCAGAAAGCGCTCGACCGACTCCTTCGATTCGGCCAGGTTCTTGCGGTTGGTGGCGTAGCGAGTGCCCTTGACAGAGAAGACAAAATTATCCGGCGTCTCCGCCCGCCATTTCTGGAACGAGGACGGCTTCTGTGCGCCGTAATAGGTGCCGTTGATCTCGATCGAGGTCAGCTTGGAGGATGCATATTCAAGCTCGCGTTTCTGCGCCAGGCCCTCGGGATAGAAGGGGCCGCGCCAGTCTTCATAGGTCCAGCCGCCGATACCGACATAGATGGTCATGCGTGTCTCCCTTACATAAAAAATTTTGCTGCGTCATAATTCGCAATTCTATTTGCCAGTTGGTGTGGCGAAGTACCCGATTGATTTGCCAAGTCAGGCAGTGCTCCGGCAGCCAGAAGTAGCTCTATTGTTTCACCCGCACCTCGATAGTTAAATACAGCTCGAAAGAGAGCGGTATTGCCGAAACTATCCTGAATATTGCAAGAAGCGCCACTTTCCAACAACATGCCAATTGATTTCGCATCTTGATTTTGGGCAGCGAAGTGTAAAGCGGTCCAACCCTCCCGATCTACAGCATCTACCGCTACACCTGCTGTTATTAAATCGCGCACCTTTGAGTGATCCTGATCAATAACGGCTTCGTGCAGCTCGGTCCTCCTGACCGCGTCCTTGATGCTCATATGATTACCCGATCCGTTTCCCTTGCTGACATGTTCTGATGTGGTGCCAAACTATGCTATAAAAAGCCAATCTAAAATGTGGCAGTATTTTACATGTTCACTTTATGTTCTTGTTGTGGCAAGAGTCAATGATTATGGATAGTGACCTTCCAGAAATGCGGCAAAGAAAGATCATCCATATCGATATGGATGCCTTTTTCGCGTCGGTGGAACAGCGTGATCATCCGGAGCTGCGCGGCAAGCCGGTGGCCGTGGGCGGCGGCTCCGAACGCGGAGTCGTGGCGGCGGCCAGTTACGAGGCGCGCAAGTATGGCGTCCATTCGGCCATGCCGTCGGTTACTGCCAAACGCAAATGCCCGGACCTGATTTTCGTGCGGCATCGCTTCGATGTCTACAAGCAGGTGTCGCGTCAGATCCGGGATATTTTCGAGGACTACACGCCGCTGGTCGAGCCGCTGTCGCTCGATGAAGCCTATCTCGATGTCACCGAAAACCGCAAGGGCATGGCCTCCGCCACGGAAATCGCGGAGGAGATCCGCGCCCGCATCTGGGAGACGACGCAACTGACCGCCTCGGCTGGCGTTTCCTACAACAAGTTCCTGGCCAAGCTGGCCTCGGATCAGAACAAGCCCAACGGCCTGTTCGTCATCAAGCCGGCCATGGGGCCGGTATTTGCCGCCTCATTGCCGGTCAAGAAATTCCACGGCATCGGCCCGGCGACGGCAGCCAAGATGAACCGGCTGGGCCTCTATACGGGCGAGGATATCCGCAACCAGACGCTTGATTTCCTGGAGCAGCATTTCGGCGTGTCGGGGCGGTATTACTACGGCATTTCGCGCGGCATCGATCACCGCCAGGTCAGGCCCGACCGCGAGCGCAAGTCGATCGGCGCCGAGAACACCTTCTTTACCGACACGACTGATTTCGATACGGCCTGGGGGTTTCTCGATCCGTTGATCGACAAGGTGTGGCGCTATGTCGAGGCCAATGACATCAAGGGGCGGACGGTCACGCTCAAGGTCAAGTTTTCCGATTTTCGCATCATTACCCGCAGCCGGTCAGGACTTGTGCCTGTGATGAGCAAGCCCGAACTGACAGGGTATGTGCGGGCGTTGCTCGAAGGCGTATTTCCGGTGTCGAAGGGCATACGGCTTCTGGGAGTTACACTTTCATCTCTGGGAGAGAGAGCGGAAAACGAAACTGAACAATTAAGCTTGTCGCTCTAAATAAGATACCCCACCACCGCGTCTCCCTACGGTCGTGCGGTCCCCGGCACCGGCCGCCCGGCTTCCCAACAAGTTGGGGAGGTATAAAAAGATAAATGCGACCTTCTTATACCTCCCCGGCTATGCCGGGGAGGGGGACCACGAGCGCAGCGAAGTGGTGGTGGGGTTTCTTACTTCTCCTACTACCCATTTCCTCAGCTTGTTATTTGGACGATGCGCGACTAGATTAACCTCATGTCTTCGCGTCCCGCATTGATCGATGGATTTGGCCGCCGCCTCAGCTATGTGCGGCTGTCGGTGACGGATCGCTGCGACCTGCGCTGCACCTATTGCATGAGCGAGCACCAGACCTTCCTGCCGCGCAAGGACCTGCTCAGTTTTGAGGAAATGGAGCGCCTCAGCCTGTTCCTTATCGACAGTGGCGTCGAGCGCCTGCGCATTACCGGCGGCGAGCCTTTGGTACGCAAGGGGGTGCTGGAGTTTATCACCCGGTTGGGTGAGCAGGTGCATGAGGGGCGCCTGAAGGAACTCACACTGACGACCAACGGCACCTTGCTTGAGGGCGCCGCGCCGGTTCTGGCCGAAGCGGGGGTAAAGCGCATCAATGTGTCGTGTGACAGCCTGAATCCGGAAGTCTATCGCCGCATCACCCGCGGCGGCGATCTCGGCAAGGTGCTGGCGGGCATTGAAGCGGCGCAAGGCGAGGGCATACATATCAAGCTCAATGTCGTCGCCCTGGCCGAGGATAACCGCGCCGAGATTCCCGATATCATCCGCTTCGCCCATAAGCGCGGTATGGATGTGTCCCTGATTGAGACCATGCCGCTGGGCGATGAGATTTCAGGCCGCGAGGCGCAGTTCGTGTCGCTGAAGGATGTGCTGTCGAGCCTACGCAGTTTCTGGCAGGTCGAGGGCGTCAGCGACACGACCGGCGGACCGGCGCGATATTATCGCATCGCGGAAACAGGGGGCAAACTCGGCCTGATTACGCCGCTCAGCCATAATTTCTGTGATACCTGCAATCGCGTGCGCATCACCTGCACCGGCCAGCTCTATATGTGCCTGGGCCAGGACGACCACGTCGATCTTCGCGCGGCCCTGCGTGAGGATGCCACGAATGGCGGCCTTGAGGCGGCGCTGGCGCAAGCTTTGGCGCATAAGCCAAAAGCGCATGATTTTTTCATTGCCGAGGCCGGGCTGGCGCAACCGGAACGTCCGCACGCACCGGCGCGGACGATGTCGCTTACAGGTGGTTGATATTGGCAAAGGCCGCGTCGTCAGACACGGCAATTGTATGGACATCCTGGCTGGCCAGGAAGCGCATAACCGCCAGTCCGCCCTCGGCTTTTTGCAGAGCCTCGCGCAGGGCATCGGCGACCGACACCCGCCACAGGGCGCACAGTGGATAGTCTCGTACACCCTTGAAATAAACCACGTCGGCGGGCGGGGCCGCCAGAAGCTGCGCTACCATGTCTTCCGGCAGGTCGGGCATGTCGCAGGGCGCGGTGATGACCTGTGTTTCACCCGCCGCTCTTGCCATTTCCAGTGCGCTCAGGACGCCCGTCAGCGGGCCCAGCTCGACCAATGCCGGGTCATCGAAGATCAGCGAAAGGCCAAGGCATGACAGGGGCAGGACGAGGGGGGTGCCCTTTGCGCCGGCATTTATGACGAGGCCGTTCACCTGCGGTTTGAGGCGGGCGATCATGGTTTCGATCAGGGTAGAACGGCCATAGGGCGCAAAGGGCTTATTACCGCCCATGCGTTTGCCTTTGCCGCCGGCCAGGAGTACCAGTTGTGGTGTCATGATATGTCAGTTTAAAGCCGGGGCGGCAGGTGTAAAGGCCGGGTTTTGAGTCTAACTGCCTGAATTATAACTCTCCTTATGGGTTTTTTATAAGGCGTATCTGGCTCCTTATTGGATGCTTATGCGGGCGCCCTATAGGGTTTTTGACAATCGGATGAACG
The DNA here is from genome assembly GCF_900100255.1 of Asticcacaulis taihuensis. GTDB lineage: Bacteria > Pseudomonadota > Alphaproteobacteria > Caulobacterales > Caulobacteraceae > Asticcacaulis > Asticcacaulis taihuensis. The sequence goes on from NZ_FMTS01000005.1 coordinate 230,113, forward strand.
GCCAGGCAGTCCGCCTGACCGCCAAGGGGCATGGCACAGGGGGCATGGAAGACGAATGAACAGAGGCAAGGCCGGGCGTTTGGGCAAACAATTCAGAATGGACCTGAGCGTATCGCTTGGCTTGTCCGTGGTCGCCATGTTTTTTTTCATCAGCGGGATTATTTCATACGTCAATATTCAGACCCTGAACCGCGACAGCGAGCAGATCGCCCATACCCATGAAGTCCTGCTGGGGCTGAACAATGTGCTGTCCACGATGAAGGATGCCGAGACCGGCCAGCGCGGCTTTGTCATCACCGGCCAGGAAAGCTATCTTGAGCCCTATAACGAGGCCCTGACCGGCATCGATGAGCAGATCCAGCGCATCGAGCAACTGACTCGTGACAATCCGGATCAGCAGCGCCGCATCGCCCCTCTGAAATCGCACATTGCCGCCAAGCTCCAGGAGTTGAGCACGGTCATCGAGATGCGCCGCAGCGAAGGTGTGCAGGCCGCCATGGCGCGTGTGGCCACCAATCGCGGCAAGGAAGACATGGATGCCATCAGGGCCCAGGTCGCTTTGATGCAGACGACGGAAAGTAATCTGCGCCAGGTGCGTGTCGCAGAGATGGATGCCGCCTATGACACGGCGGTCGCCAGTATTTCGGTCACCGCCCTGATCGGTGTCCTGCTATCAATCGTCATTACTATCATGATCAGTCGCGCCTCGGCCATGCGCCGCCGGGAGGAATGGTTGCAGGCCGGCCAAGTCGGGCTGTCCGCGGCCATGATGGGCGAGCAGAGGCTGGATCAACTGGGCCACAGCATTCTGGCCTTCCTGTCGGACTATGCCCATGCCAGTGCCGGCGCCTTCTACGCCCTGACCGACGGCGCCTATAAGCGCAGCGCAACTGTGGGCGTGCCGGAGCAGGCGCCGGTGCCGGTGACGTTCACGGCGAAGGACGGCCTGCTCGGCCAGGCCGTCAGCGAAGGCAAGGCGATCATGCTGCGAGACCTGCCCGCCACGGATGAGAACCATCATCTCTCGGTCGGTGCCGCGCTGGGTCAATGGCGCCCGCGTCACCTGCTGGTGGCGCCGGCGAAGTCGGAACGCCGGGTGGATGCGGTCATCGAACTGGGCTTCGTGGAGCCCGTTTCCGACCTGACGCTTGATTTGATGGCGCGGGTCTCCGAATCCATCAGCATCGCCGTGCAAACCGCCAACTACCGTGCCAACCTGCAAAACCTGCTGGAAGAAACCCAGCGCCAGTCTGAGGAACTGCAAAGCCAGGGCGAGGAACTGCGCGTCAATAACGAGGAACTGGAAGAGCAGGGGCGCGCGCTCAAGGAATCGCACTTCCGCCTCGAACAGCAGCAGGCCGAGCTGGAACAGACCAATTCCCAACTGGAAGAACAGACTGCCGCCCTTGAACGCCAAAAGGATGACCTGGCCCGTTCGACGAAGGAGATCGAGGCCAAGGCGCGCGAACTGGAGCAGGCCAGCCGCTACAAATCCGACTTTCTGGCCAATATGTCGCACGAACTGCGCACCCCGCTCAATTCGTCGCTGATCCTGGCCAAGCTGCTGGGGGATAATCCGGACGGCAACCTGACCGAGGAGCAGGTCAAGTTCGCCCAGACCATCCAGTCGTCCGGCAATGACCTGCTGGCCCTGATCAATGATATTCTCGACCTGTCGAAGATCGAGGCCGGCCAGATGGAAATCCGCGCCGAAAGCCTGTCCCTGGCGCGGCTGGTGAAAGACATGCAGCGCACCTTCGAGCCGATCGCGGCGCAAAAGGGGTTGGCCTTCAATGTGAAGATTGCCAGGGGATTGCCGGACACCATCGAAACCGATCGCCAGCGCCTGGAGCAGGTCTTGAAGAACCTGCTGTCGAACGCCTTCAAGTTCACCGAAAAGGGTTCGGTCGAACTGGCCCTGTCGAAGGACGGAGACGACCAGGTGGTCATGGCGGTCACCGATACCGGCATCGGCATTTCCTCGGACCACCAGGCCGCGATATTCGAAGCCTTCAGGCAGGCGGACGGCACGATCAGCCGTAAATACGGCGGCACCGGCCTCGGCCTGTCGATCTCGCGTGAACTGACCCGCCTGCTTGGTGGCGCCATCGCCCTGAAAAGCACGCCGGGCAAGGGCTCGACCTTCGCCCTGAACCTGCCGCTGGCCTATGATCCGGGGCATGTCTCCACCGCTCTGATCACGCCCCTCCTGACCGGTGCGCATGAGCCTGACGATCATGCCCTGGCCGAAACCGCGCCGCCCGTCATCAAGGGCAAGGCGGTGAGGAAGCCCTTGCCGCCCGGCCGCGTGCAGGACGACCGCGACCGGCTCGATCCGAAACGCCGCACCATACTGGTGGTGGAGGATGATGTGTCCTTTGCCGGCATCCTCTATGAGCTGGCGCATGGCCAGGAGTTTCAGTGCCTCGTCGCCACCTCGGCCGAGGAAGCACTCGACATGGTGCAGCAATATACCCCGGCCGCCGTGGTGCTCGATATCGGCCTGCCGGATCATTCCGGTCTGTCCGTGCTCGATCGCCTGAAGCGCGATACCCGCACGCGTCACATTCCGGTCCATGTCGTTTCCGGCTCGGATTACCAGCATACGGCCCTGTCGCTGGGCGCCGTCGGCTACATGCTGAAACCGGTCAAGCGCGATGAACTGGTCGATGCCTTCAAGTCGCTGGAAAACCGCCTGAGCCAGCAGATGCGTCGGGTGCTGATTGTCGAAGACGATGAGGTCCAGCGCGACAGTGTGTCCCGACTGCTGAAATCGAACGACACGGAAACCATCGCGGTAGGCACTGCGGCGGAATGCCTTGACCTGCTCAAGAGTCAGACCTTCGACTGCATGGTGCTCGATCTCACCCTGCCGGACGCCACCGGCTATTCGCTGCTGGAAACCCTGTCTCAGGAAGACGCCTATGCCTTCCCGCCGGTCATCGTCTATACCGGCCGCGACCTCTCTTACGATGACGAGCAGAAGCTGCGCCGTTATTCGTCCTCCATCATCATCAAGGGCGCCAAGTCGCCGGAGCGCCTGCTCGATGAGGTGACTCTTTTCCTGCATCAGGTGGTCTCCGAGCTGTCTCCGGAACAGCAGACCCTGCTGAAAAAGGCCAAGAACCGCGACGCCATGCTGGAGGGCCGCCGCATTCTGGTGGTCGAGGATGATGTGCGCAATGTCTATGCCGTCACCAATATCTTCGAGCCCCTGGGCGCCATCGTTTCGATCGCCCGCAATGGCCGCGAGGCGCTCGACCTGCTGGAAAAGACCAATGACCGCAAGGACAGCGACAGCGCCATAGACCTGGTGCTGATGGACGTGATGATGCCGGAAATGGACGGCCTGACCGCCACGCGCGAAATCCGCAAGCGCAAGGACTGGGCCAAATTGCCGGTCATCATGCTGACGGCCAAGGCGATGAAGGACGACCAGGAGCGCTGCCTCGATGCCGGCGCCAATGATTACATGGCCAAGCCGCTCGATGTCGAAAAGCTTATTTCACTGGTGCGGGTATGGATGCCGAGGTAACAGACGTGACCCCCGTTGGGAACGTGAAAACGGAAGATATCGAAATCCGGCTGCTGCTGGAGGCGATTTTCCGCAGGTATCACTATGATTTCCGCGGCTATGCCATGGCATCGGTCAAGCGTCGCCTGATCCAGGCGCGCGAACATTTCCACTGCCAGACCTTCTCCGCCCTGCAGGATCTGATCCTGCATGATCCCGGCATGATGACGGCCATGCTGCCCTACCTGACGGTACAGGTCTCCGAACTGTTCCGTGACCCGCTCTATTTCAAGGCCGTCCGCGAAAAGGTGGTGCCGCACCTGAAGACGTACCCGTCGCTCAAGGTATGGATCGCCGGATGCAGCACCGGCGAGGAGCTTTATTCCTTCGCTATTCTGTTCCGCGAGGAGGGGCTGTTCGACCGCACCCTGTTCTACGCCACCGATATCAATCACGACGCGCTGAAAAAGGCCGAGGCCGGCGTCTACAGTCTCGACCGCATCAAGCTGTTCACCGAGAACCATCGCCTCTCTGGCGGCAAGGGGTCGCTGTCGGACTATTACAATGCCGCCTATGGCGCGGCGTCGTTCGATAAATCCTTGCGCAAAAATGTCGTCTTTTCGGATCACAGCCTGGCCACCGATGCGGTCTTTGCGGAGACCCAGATGGTCTCCTGCCGCAACGTGCTGATCTATTTCGATCGGGAATTGCAGGACCGCGCCATCAGCCTCTTCAAAGGCTCGCTGACGCGCAAGGGCTTTCTCGGCCTGGGCTCCAAGGAGACCCTGCGCTTTTCCTCAAGCGCCGACGCCTTCAGCGATTTCGCCCATGACGAGCGCATCTATCAGAAGCGGGATGGGACATGAGCATATCTGCCAGAAGTCAGCCCTCATCCAGGGAAGCGGCACCGCAGGCGGTGGTGATCGGCGTATCGGCCGGCGGCCTTAACGCGTTGTCGGCCATCCTGCCGCAACTGCCTGCCGATTATCCCCTGCCGGTCATGATCGTCATCCATCTGCCGCCGGACCGCAATAGCGTGGTCGCCGAACTGTTTGATGAAAAATGCGCCCTGACCGTGCGCGAAGCCGAGGACAAGGAAGATATCCTGCCGGGACATGTCTATTTCGCCCCGCCCGACTACCATCTGCTGGTCGAGGCCGATCATCGCCTGTCGCTCTCTTCGGAGGAGCCGGTGCTGTTCTCGCGGCCATCGGTCGATGTGCTGTTCGAGACAGCGGCTGATGTCTATGGCGAGGGCCTGATCGGGGTCATCCTGACCGGCGCCAACCCGGACGGTGCGGCGGGCCTCAAGGCGGTGATGGCCGCCGGCGGCCGGGGACTGGTCCAGCGGCCTGATCTGTCCTATGCCAGCGCCATGCCGGAAGCCGCGCTCGAATTCAGCCCCCAGGCCGAGGCCCTGAGCCTGGAGCAGATCGCCGAAAAGCTTCGGGAGGCGGTCTCAATATGAACCCCGCCCATATTCCCGTACCGATCCTGATCGTCGATGATCTGCCGGAAAACCTGCTGTCGCTTGAGGCCGTGCTGCGCCGCGACGGGCTGGAATTCATCAAGGCACGCTCCGGCACCGAGGCGCTGGAAATCCTGCTGCGTCAGGAAGTGGCGCTCGCCCTGCTGGATGTCCAGATGCCGGAGATGGACGGTTTTGAGTTGGCCGAGACCATGCGCGGGTCTGAGCGCACACGGCGCATCCCGATCATCTTCCTGACGGCCGGCGTCACCGACCGGGCGCGGCGCTTCCGCGGCTATGAGGCCGGCGCGGTGGATTTTCTCGAAAAACCGATCGAGGCAGATATCCTGCGCTCCAAGGTCGCTGTCTTTTCCGAACTTTACCTGCAGCGTCGCCAACTGGCCGTTCAGCGCGACAACCTGAAAGCCTTCGCCGAGGAAAACCTGCGCCTGCTGAAGGAAAGCCGGGAAAACGCCCAGGCGCTGAAGGAGGCTGATATCCGCAAGGATGAATTCCTGGCCACCCTGGCGCATGAGCTGCGCAATCCGCTGGCGCCGATCCGCAACGGTCTGCAGATCCTGCGCATGGCCCCGGAAGGCCCGCGGGCCGAGGAGGTGCGTGGCATGATGGATCGCCAGCTCACCCATATGGTGCGCCTGATAGATGACCTGCTTGATGTTTCCCGCGTCTCGCGCGGCCGTATCGATCTGCGCAAGGCCAGGATGAGTCTCCAGTCAGCCGTTCAATCGGCGCTGGAAACCTCGCGGCCGCTGATCGAGGATAACCGGCACAATCTGATCCTCGATATTCCCGAAACACCGCTGTGGGTGGAGGGCGACCTGACGCGCCTGGCGCAGGTCGTATCGAACCTGCTCAATAATGCCGCCAAATATACGCCACCCGGCGGTGAAATCCGGCTGACGATGCGTGAACATGACGGTCAGGCCGATATAGAGGTCGCCGATAATGGCCTGGGTATCGATCCCGACATGCTGCCGCGGGTCTTCGAGCTGTTCACCCAGGCCGACCGTCATCTCGATCGCTCGCAGGGGGGATTAGGTATCGGCCTGGCGCTGGTCAGCAAGCTGGTGGAGATGCACGGCGGCACCAGCCGCGCGGTCAGCGAAGGCGCCGGCAAGGGCAGTACCTTTACGATCAGCCTGCCCCTGTCCGATACGCATGGGGAATTCGCTGGTGAGGGGTTGCAGAAAAAACAGACAAGGGACGCTGCGCCCCTCAAGGTGCTGATCGTCGATGACAATGTCGATTCCGCCCAGACCAGTCTGTGGATGCTTGACCTGATGGGGCACAGGGGTATGGTGGCGCACGAGGGCGTCCGCGCCCTTGAGATGGCCCGTGAGCAGACACCCGATGTCGTGCTGCTGGATATCGGAATGCCGGGCATGGATGGCTATGAGGTCTGCCGGCAACTCCGGCAGATGCCCGAAATGAAAAACAAAACCGTGATCGCCCAGACCGGATGGGGCCAGGAAAGTGATCGCCAGAAGGCGTTTGCGGCCGGTTTCGACCATCATATCACCAAGCCGGTGAGTCTTGACCTGCTGACGCAATTGTTGGCGGATATACGTCTCACCGCAGCAAAAGCCGGAGACCCGCAACATGGCTGACGGACCAGGTAAGGCAAATAACGGGAATGGGCCCATGCGCATCATGATCGTCGAGGACAACGAGGCCCTGGCGCAGACCACCGGCTGGCTGGTCGAGATGATCGGCTATGATTACCGGCTGGCGGCCAATGGCCCGGAGGCCATCGCCACCTATCCGGAGTACAGGCCGGATGTCTTCATGATCGATATCGGCTTGCCGGGCATGAATGGCTACGACCTGTGCCGTGAGCTGAAGTCACGCCCGGATATCGGCAAGGCCATCTTCATCGCCCAGACCGGATGGGGCGAAGCCGAGCATCGCCGAATGACGGCGGAAGCTGGTTTCGATCATCATCTGGTCAAGCCGCTCTATCTCGAAACGCTGGAAGCCGTGCTCGGCGAAATCGCCAAAGCCAAGTAAATCTCCATCCTTGGCCGATTAGTACGCAGTCTACGCTTGCAGGTACAAGTGTACCTGCGGCGCTTGCCGGCTACTACTCGACTCAAGGCTGAAAATTTACCACGCAGTGCGGAAGAAAGTAAAAAGTTAGCCGATCCTGATCTGAAAATGGAAACAGGCGCCGCCGAGCGGATCGGGACGATGTGCCTGTGGCGAGGCCAGCACAAGCGCGCTGCCGTGGCCGGCGATAATCTGCTTCGCCAGGCTGAGGCCGACGCCGGTACCGGTCGCCTTGGTGGAATAAAAGGGCATGAAGACCTGGTCGGCATTTTCCGCCGGAATGCCCTTGCCGGAGTCCTCGATCTCGAACAGCACGGCCTCGCCATCGCGTTTCAGCCGCAGGCGGACGCGCGGATCTGGCTTTTCCAGCGCCGCCTGAGCCCCATTATTGAGCAGGTTGGAAACCCCCAGCCACATCTGGTCCTCGTCCATCATCAGCGACAGGTCACTATCGGCGATATCGGTCTCGAAGCGGACGCCCTTGTCGCCCCATTGCGCGGCAAAACTCTCACACAGCACTTCGAGCCAAAGGTTCAGGCCGCAAGACCGGATGACCGGCGGCGGCAGGCGCGTCAGGGCGCGGTAGGCGTTGATGAAATCGGTCAGGCCCTCCGTGCGCGCCACCACCCGCTCCAGCGCCTTCACAGCCGCGGCGCGAGACTCCGGCGTGTCGTCGCCCAGCAGATCGAGTGCGCTCTTGCTCATCGAGGCCACCGGCGTCAGGGCGTTCATCAGTTCGTGGTTCAGCACCTTCAGCAGGTCGCGCAGGGCATTGGCCTCGGCGGCGCGGACATCGGCCGAGATATCGGTCAGAACGGCGAGATGCGACAGATGATCCGCCTCTTCCATTTCGGCGATATGAACCGCGAAGGTCTGGCCTTTCCATTTGATCTGTGACGCCATGCCGGCGAGGCCCAGTGGGGCGGCTCCGGACGTATCGCCCAGAAGCGCCCGACGCGCCGCCACCGGCAGGGCGTAGGAGACATCGAACAGATTGCGCGCCGCCCGGTTGACGGCGATCAACTGGCCGTTATCCGGTTGCAGCAGGAGCGGGGAAGGCGTCTGGTCGAGCAATACCTGCAGACGCCGGCGGCTGAGTTCAGCGGTGAAGATGGCACCCGGCTGGGTGCGTTTCAGCAGATCGCGGCCGAGGACAAGCGCGCTGTGACTGAGGCCGAGCCAGGCGAGGGTTATGGCTCCCAGTCCGCAGACCAGCGCGCTGGCATAAAGGCCGCGCGTCAGGGCCAGCCACCCGAAGGCGCCCAGAACGAAGACGCCTGCCTGTGCTGTCAGGGGCCAGACAACCGGCGGTATGGCGCGTTTAAAGACCATGCTTTTCCATCCGCCGGTAAAGCGCCGCCCGCGTCACGCCCAGATCCTTCGCCGCCTGCGAGATATTGAACTGATGGCGGTTGAGGGCTTCGCGGATCAGTTCCTTCTCGGAGCGTTCCAGGTTCAGGTCCTGCGGGGGCGGCGGCGCGGCGACAACGCGCGGTGCTTCCAGCGCGGCCCGGATCGAGGCAATGAAGCGGTCATTGTTCCACGGTTTGACGACGAAATCCTGCGCCCCCATGCGCATGGCCTGGATGGCGATGGTCATGCCGGAATGGCCGGTTACGACGACTACGGGCAGGGCGGGGGTCAGCGCCATCTGTTCGGCGAGGAATTTCAGGCCCGCCTCGCCGGAGGTATCGCCGCGCCTGTAGTTGAGGTCGAGCAGCAGGATATCGACCGGCGTCACCGCCAGTTTTTCACGCGCCTCTTCGGGGGTCTGCGCCTTGACCAGGGTGAAGCCGTGGCGCAACAAAACCAGCTCCGCCGCATCGAGAACATCGGCGTCGTCATCGAGAAACAGGGCGGTCAGAGGCGGCTTGATCATGTTCGGAATCGGACACTTTGCGGCGGGCAATTTCGGGAGTATGGGGTGAAAAATGCTGAAAAGTCAAATAAAAATAGTGGTTTATGCCTATTGAAAAACCTGTGTTAGCTTCTTACCATGCCCGATACACCTGTTAAATCCGCCCGCGCCGACCGCATCATCGCCAAAACGTGGTGGCGGCGCCGCCCGTTCCAGATCGGCCTGGCCGCCGGTATGGTGGTAGTGGTTACCCTAGGCGCTTTCGCCCTGTTGCCACCGTCCAATACCGTCACGGTCGCCGCCGACAGCCTCGATACGGGCGAGGTCACCCGCGCCGCCTTTCAGGACTATGTCGCCCTGCGCGCCGCCGTCGAGCCGCTGGATATCACCTACATCACCGCCGAGACCAGTGGCCGGGTGATCAGCGTCGCGGCATCGGACGGCATCATGGTCACGCCTGGCCAGCCGCTGGCCATGCTGGGCAATCCGGACCTGACGCTTCAGGTCTCGTCACGCGAGGCCGATATCTCCGCCCGCCTCAGCGATACCAATAACCAGTTGATGAACCTGCAGACCCAGCAGCAGGCGAATGAGCAGGCCGTGGCCGATGTCGCCTATGCCCTGCACAGGGCCGAGGAAGAGTTGTCCAAGCGCCAGATGCTGCGCGAGCATGGCGTCTATAACGATGCCGCTGTCCAGACCTATGTCGATGAAGTCGCCTACCAGAAGCAGCGCCTCGCGGGCCTGAAAAGCCAGCAGGCGCAGCAATCGCAATTCTATATCAGCCAGCGCCAGCAGATTCTCGCCAGCGCCAGTGACCTGCGTCAGAGCCGCGATGAGGTCCGCCGCGGACTGAACGCGCTCAATCTCACGGCGCCGGTGGCCGGCCGCCTGACCGATTTCAATCTGAAGCCCGGCCAGGCCGTGAAGATTGGCGATCCGCTGGGTGAGGTCGATTCCGAAGGCACTTACAAACTGAAGGCAGAGGTCGATGAATTCTATCTCAGCCGCCTGTCGGTGGGGCTGAAGGCCACGACCAGTGTGCATGGCCAGGAGACCCCCGTGCATATCAGCAAGGTCTTTCCGCAGGTCAATAATGGCCGGATCACCGTCGAACTCGAATTCGACCGGATGCCCGCCGACCTCAAGCGCGGCGAAACCGTCGATGTCCGCCTGTCGCTCGGCGCCACCGAAATGGCGCTTCTGGCGCCCTCCGGCTCCTGGCTGAATGACACCGGCGGCGCGTCGATTTTCGTCCTGAACAGCAGCGGTGACAAGGCCAGCCGCCGTGCCGTCACTGTTGGCCGCCGCAATCCGGAATATGTCGAAATTCTTTCCGGCCTCAAACCCGGTGACCGCGTCGTCACCGGCGGCACCCAGAATCTCATCAAGGCCCAACACCTTCGTCTTACCAAGAGCGCCAAATGACCAACCTGATCGAACTCCAGAATATCACCCGCCTCTATCGCTCGGACGAGGTCGAGACCACGGCGCTGCATAATATCTCGCTGCATATCAAACGTGGCGAATTCGTCGCCATCATGGGGCCTTCGGGCTGCGGGAAATCGACCCTGCTGAATATCCTCGGCACCATCGACCGCCCGACCGCCGGCGCGTATCTCTTTGATGGTGCCGACCTGGCGAAGATGAGCGAGAAAAACCTGGCGAAGCACCGCGCCCGCCACCTGGGCTTCATCTTCCAGAGCTTCAACTTGGTCGATGACCTGACCATCTACGAAAATATCGAACTGGGCCTGCTCTATCGTGGCGGCATCAAGGGCGGCCGCCGTCAGGCGATCGAAGGCGCCATGGACAAGGTCGGCATCGCCCACCGTGCCCGCCACTTTCCGCACCAGCTTTCCGGCGGCCAGCAGCAGCGCGCCGCCATTGCCCGCGCCATTGTGGGCCAGCCTGACCTGATCCTAGCCGATGAGCCGACGGGCAATCTCGATACCGAAAACGGCGCGCAGGTGATGGAGATTTTGAAGAGTCTGAACAAGGCAGGCGCCACCATCATCATGGTCACTCACTCGCAAAGCCATGCTGATCAGGCCAGCCGCCAGGTCGATATCCTCGACGGCCAACTGGTCGCCTCTGTGGCCCAAGTTCTTTAGGAAGGTGTTGTAATGCTGCGCTCCGCCTTCACCGCCTTTTTCCGATCGTTTATCCGCCATCCGCTCTATGCCCTGCTCAACCTGCTGGGCCTGAGCTTCGGCATCGCCGTCTTCATCACGCTCAGCCTGTTTTACCGCTTTGAAACCAGTTACGAAAACTGGAGTCCGGAACGGCCGCATATCTACGAAATGGGTACGCGCTATCATTTCCCCGGCATGACCGAGGATGTTTTCATGAGCGCCATGGGCGGCCTAACCGAAGAAATCAAAACGGCCTATCCGCAGATCGAGAGCACCCGCGACTGGAGCAATCCGGTGATCGTCCACAAGGGCGCCGAAGTCTATAACGAGCAGATCGAACTGGTTGACGGAAACTTCCTGACTTTTTTCGGCGTGCCCATGCTCTATGGCGACGCGGCGACGGCGCTGGCCGATCCGTCGAAAGTGGTGCTGAGTGTCAGTATGGCGCGTAAATATTTCGGCACGGTCAACGCCGTCGGGCGCATCATGACCCTGAATGACGAGGAGGGGCTGAAGACCTACACGGTCAGCGCCATCATCGCCGACCTGCCGAAAAATACCGACACCAAGCTGGACATGCTGCGCCTGCTGACGCCGCAACGCACGGCGATGGAGCCCTATACCTGGCATAATTGGGGCTCAGGCCAACTGGAAGCCTATTTCAGGTTTAAAACTCCGGCGGACGCCAGTGCCTTTGCACGACAATTGCCGGCCTTCACCGACCGTCAGATTGGCCAGAAATTCGGCACCGATGTCACGCCGCACAAGATCCTCGAACTGGTTCTGGTGCCATGGGCCGACAAACATCTGATCGATCCAAAGCTGAAAGCGGCCATTATCTCGCTGGGTGTGGTCGGTATCGTCGCCCTGGTTCTGGCCCTGATCAACTATGTCAACCTGGCGACGGCGCGGGCGGGCCTGCGGGCACGCGAGGTGGCCGTGCGCAAGACACTGGGCGCGCCGCCCGCCACCCTGCGGCTACAATTCCTTGTCGAAGCTCTGTTGACCATGCTTCTGGCTTTTTTGGTGGCGCTGTCGCTCGTCGAACTGAGCCTGCCGCTCATCAACAGCGCCGGCGGCCTGTTCCTCAAGCTCGATTACCAGACAGATATCACTTGGCTTTTGAGCGTGCTGGGTATTGTGCTGGCGGCAGGCCTGTTGGCAGCCCTTTATCCGGCCTTTGCCCTGGCGGCGTTCAAACCGGCGCAGGTCCTGGCGTCCAGCCGCACGCCGGGGGGCGGCCGCATGGCGGGATTTTTGCGCGTCGGCCTGGCCATGGTGCAGTTCGCCGCCGTGGCCGTGGCCTTTGTCCTGATCATGGGCTTCATGCTGCAAATTCAGCATATCCAGAATGCAGACATCGGCTTCCAGCGTGACAACCTGATGATCGTTCAGTCGATACGCGACAATGCCGTCAGCCAGGCGCAGCGCGAAAGCTTTATCGCCGCTGCCCGCACCTTGCCCGGCGTCAGCCACGCTGCCATAGCCAATGCGATTCCCGGTGACCAAAGCACAAGCAACAGCTCGAATATCGTCCGCCCCGGTCAGGTCGATAGCCCGACCCTGTCGCCAACGGTGAACTGGTCGATTGTCGGTGAGGATTACTTCCAACTGCTTGGCGCAAAGGTTCTGGTTGGTCGCGTTTTCGACGCGCAGCGTGGCGAGGACCAGAAGTGGGCCGACGACGGCGCGGGAGACAAAAGCCGTGTCTACAGCGTCGTCATCAGCCGCCGTGCCGCGAAAGACATGGGCTTCGCTTCGCCGCAGGCTGCGCTGAACCAGCCCGCCAGGTTCAATGACCATCAGGTGCGCATCATCGGTGTCGTTGAGGACATGCGCTTCTACAATCCGAACCAGCCTATCCCGCCGAAGCTTTACCTGTTCGATGTTCACGCCTCTTATGCGGTCGTCGGCATGGTGCGCTATCAGGGCCTGTCCGAGCCGAAGATGCGCGAGCAACTCCGCAAGCTGTGGCGTCAGATCGCGCCGGACGTGCCGTTCGACGTCACGAGTGCGGCCGACAATCTCGACACCTATTACAAGCCCGAACGCGACCGCACGCACCTGTTCACCATCGGTGCCGGGATCGCCGCCCTCATCGGCTGTATCGGCCTCTACGGCATGGCGGCCTTCAATACCGGACGGCGCGTGCGCGAAATCGGCGTACGCAAGGTACTGGGGGCCTCGGCCGGACAGGTGGTCGGCTTGCTGCTGGTGCAGTTCCTGCTGCCGGTGGCCCTGGCCAGCCTGATCGCCTGGCCGCTGGGCTGGCTGGCCCTGCAACGCTGGCTGATGCAGTTCGATGACGCCATCGCCATGCCGCTGTGGATCTTCCCGGTGGCATCAGTGGTGGCGCTGCTGATCGCCCTGGTGACGGTGGCGGGCGTGGCCTTCGGTGCCGCCCGCACCGAACCAGGAAAGGCGCTGCGTCACGAGTGATCAGTCGATCAGCGGCGCGACCCAATTCTGGAATGCCGCAACGGCCGTCTCATGCTTCGGCGAGAGACGGCCGGTGTCGTAGACGCCGGCGTCAAGGTTTTGCTGCACCTTCTCGGCGATCCATTTGTCTTCGGCCGTCACCTGATCGGACATGGCGATAGTGGCATCCGGCACCGGTTCGCCGTCGGGCGTCAGGTAGAGATAATCGAGTTGGGTCTGCTTATGCCCCACTGGCGACATACGCTCGATCATCAGGCCGCGATTATAGACATTGATGCCGATATTGGGCCACACCCAGCCCCACAGGCCGTCATAGACCGCGCCTGATTTCGGTGGGGCGTCGTGCAGCACCGCGTGGCCTTCCACCGTCACCTTGTACTGTTCCGAGATGATCTCCGCATCTAACGAAGGGTGCATGGCCGGCACATGATAGCCTTCGAGATAGTTCTCCACATAGGTCTTCCAGTTGCAATCGAGCAGGTGGGTGCGGCGCAAGCCCACCTTCAGGTTCGACCAGTCGGTATCCTTCAGCCGCGCATCGAGCGGCGCCATTTGGGCCTGAAAATCGGGCAGGTTTTCACCGATGCCGGCAAACACCAAACCGCGCCAGACTTGCAGCTTGATCGGATAGAGACCGTATTCGCGCGGGTCGAAATCGGAGGCCGCGCCGAAGTCACGAGCGGCGCGCAGGCGGCCGTCCAGCGTATAGCGCCAGCCATGATACTGGCAGGTAAGATAGCCGTCACAGGTGCCTGACTCTTCGCGCGTCAGCGGTCCGGCGCGGTGGCGGCAGACATTGTGAAAGGCGCGTAAAGTCCCGTCATCGCCACGCACGATGACCACGGGATAGCCGGCAAGGATATCCGCCCGCCAGTCACACGGCTTGGCCAGGGCGCTTTCATGTGTCAGGAACTGCCAGTGATCGGCAAAGACCCGCTGGCGCTCGATCGGCCAGAATGCCGGATCGACATACCATTTTGCCGGGGCCGTAACAGGCGAGCTGGTTTTCGCGGGGCTGTCGGCGGTGTCCATCATTTTTGTCCTTTTGTGCGCAATATGTGCGCGCCATAAATCAGGGCGCCGACAGTGATCATCACCGTGGAGGCCCCCAGCAGTTTCAGGAAAGCCATCAGCGGGTGCGGTTCTTCCGGACTCGGCACCAGGCTGCCCGCAATAGCGCTCAGCACCATGACGGTGCCCAGAAGCGCCAGAAAGAGTGCCCAAGGCTTGCCGCCCGGCGTGCGAAAATCCAGCCTGCCGTCATTGCGTTTCTGCACAATCCAGTAGGCGGCGAACATCCACAGATAGGGGATCATGAAGGTGATGACGCCCATGGCGACGACGAAATCATAGGCGCCGGCCACGGTCGAGCCCAGGGCGCTCAGGGCCAGTACGGCGATGGTCAGCAATGCCTGTATCCAGATGGCGACGACCGGCGCGCCAGTCCTCGGATCGAGGCGGCCCACCGCCGGGGGCAGCATCCGGTCGACGCCGACGGCGAAGGGCAGGCGCGCCGCCGCGCCGAACCAGGCGCTCAAGCCGCCCAGCAGGGATAAGCCGATGATCAGCAGAAAGGCGGGTTGCGCCGCCGCCAGATGCAGTTTGTCCAGCGCTGCGCCAATCGCCTCGGGCAGGCCGCCCAGCCGCGAGGCCAGGCTCTGCGGCACGATCATCAGCATGGCACCGGTGCCGATGGCATAGCCCAGGGTCTGCAATATGGCCAGCAGGCCCAGCGCCCGCACGACCGTTTTGACGCCGCCCTTCACCTCATTGCGCATCAGGGCCACGCCCTCGACGCCGGCATAGGCGAACAACATGCTCGACCACAGGATGGCGCCATTGGCATTGAGCGGCGGCAGGTAGCTGGCAGCGGCGAAGTCGGTGGCGGAACCATCGCGGCCGCTCAGGTAAAATCCGGTGGCGATGATAAAGACAAGCAGCGAAATCGACATGGCGGCGCCGATCACTGGCAGCCATTTGCCGACACCGAAGCCTCGCGCGTGCATCAGCGCCACGAGGATGACCAGCAGGGACGTGGCGGCGAAAGCGCCCGACGGCTGCGCGAATATCAAGCCCAGCGGAGCGCCCCAGCCAGTGGCGACCAGGGACCGTCCGAACAGATTGACGATGAAGAACAGCAGGCTGGCGAAATAGGGCAGGTTGCACGCCCAGTATAACCAGCCGCACAGGAAGCCGGCGAAGGGGCCTTGCGTCTCGCGCGTCCAGGCATAGATGGCGCCCTCTTCGGGAAAGCGCGCGGAAAGCTCCAAAGTGGCCGTCAGCAGCGGAATGAGAAACAGGATGGCGGCGGCGATCCAGATCGGCAGGGCCACCGGTCCGGTCGCTGCGCCCGTGGCCAGCCAGCGGATGCTGAAATTCATCGCGGCGGCATAGAGGGTAATGCCGAGGAGACCCGTTTTTTTCGCCGTTGTCATGATGCCGTCCCCGCGCCTTAAGGATGATTGCGCCGGTAACGGATAATCGTCAAGCCACCGTCAGATGATCGCCCAATCTGACCAAGCCGCTTTTCAGCACCCGCGCCGTTATGCCGCCGTGGCCGCGCACGGCATTGTAACCGCCAGTGCCGAAGGTTTCCTCCATGCGCGAACAGGGATGGCATTCACCGGTCATTTCCAGCAGGGCTTCGCCCAGCCGGAAGCGCTTGTCCTTCAGGGCCAGCAGGTTAAGGCCGCGAATGACGATATTGCGGCGGAGTTGTTCGGGCGTCACCTTTTGATCGAGGTAGCTGGCTATGGCGGCGATATCTTCGCTCTGGATCAGCGTGACGTGGCGCGTGCCGCGTTTCGGGTTGCTGTAATGATCGCCGATCACGCCGGCCTGCGTATCCAGAACCACGCTGTCGACCACGCTGACCGGCCCGCGCCTGATGGGACGCACGCCCATCCAATCGACCACGCCCGGCCGCATCCGTGCGTTCAGCAGTTCGGCCAGCGGTGATTTCGGATTGAGCATGACATCAGACTATCCCGCCTCCGGTATAGTATCAATGATTGGGCGTTAGTTTTTCCGCCTCGCCCATATCGGCGTGGACGCGCGTCAGGGCCATTGAGGCCGCCGCGATCCGGTTCAGGCTTTCGCTGATCTGCGGCAGGGCGCTGTGTGTTTCGATGACCTGCGCCGATTCCAGGATATCGTTCAGCGGGCCGGTGATCTTCTGGCGTGACAGGCGCAGGATTCGGTCCTTGAGTTCATTGACCTTTTTCAGGGCCTCCAGTTGTCCGCGCACCTGTCCTTCGGCGCGGGCATTGCGCAGCACATAGGCCAGTTGGTGCGACAGCAACCGCCAGTTCAGCGGCTTGACGACGAAGGACGTAGCGCCCAGAGCAAAGGCGCGATCGACCGCCACCATGTCCTCGCGGCCGGTCACCACCACGATCGGCAGGTGCTTCAATTGCTCGTCCCAACGGATGCGTTCGATCAGTTCGAAACCATCCAGGCGCGGCATGTCGAGATCGACCAGGGCAATATCGATGCCGCCCTGGTTCAGCCGTTCGAGCGCCACCAGGCCATCTTCCGCCACCTCGACCTCGACTGTTGGCGTTGCCAGGTGAACCATGGCGAATTCACGCAGGATGGGATCATCGTCGGCCACCAGAACGCGGGCAGATTCAAATTCAACAAAATGGGTCATGAGGATAATTTGGGTGCGGATTTCATCGGGCCTACGCCTTCGGGTACGGGCACCCCCGAACCGGTATAGTTGCTGTTGATGGTCAGGACCGGATTTTGCCGCAAGGTCAGGGTCTTGGCGACGATGACGCTCCAGGCGGAATCCTGCGCCACATTGCCCGGCGTATCGACAACCAGATGGGCGTTGGGAATATAGATGGTGCCGAGCAACTGGCTGACATTGCCTGAGGCGATGCTGAACGTGCCAAGATTGTCACGCGAGGTGGCGATCAGGAAGCCGGCATTGGGGCCGCTCTTGCGCGCCGTCAGGCGAACCGTGGCGTTTTTCGAGAAGTTGAACACATTGCCAACGCCGAAGACCAGCGACACATCGTCTCCGCGCAGTGTCGAATTGTCGGTCATGATCAGCGGCGCCAGGAAATAGTGATCGCCGGGCTGCAAAAAGAGCGTTCCATTGCCGATGACAGTGATCGGCAGGCAGTGCAGGCCGGGCGGCAGGCTCATCGTGCCGGAGCCGAGCTGTATGGGGAGCAGGGGGCCTTTGAGCAGGTTGCACGGCGTCTTGCTGCCCAGGTCCATGGCGGCAAACGGATCATCTATGGGCAGGGCGCCGGAATGGCCGGTGGGCTCCACCGGGCCGGACACGGAGCCCACCGCCTGGGCGGCCTCGGCCTGGATCAGTGCGCTGCTGGCCACCCTGATATCGGCATTGGCATGAACGGCGCAGCCGGTGGCGCGAATGCGTGCGGAGCCCTGCACCTGGATGCCGCCGGCTTTTGCCGTTTGCAGGATGCACAGAGGCACGCGCTGCACGTTTTCAGCCGTGGCGGTGGCGGCCAGGGCTTGATCGCCGAAGTTCATGAAACCGATCAGCGGTTTGTGTTCGGCGGTTCCGGTGACCGTCACCGAACCGGCGCGCTTATCTACCGTTGCGGTGAAGGTGGGCGTTGTCGTCTTGCCGCCGGTGCCACTTGTTTCGATTGATTGTTGAGCAACGGTTATGGCTGTCTGTGTGACCTGGGCGGAACCGACCGTGGCGACCGCAAGCTGCCCCGCGCCGGCCAGGGCCCCGGCATCGGCGGCGGCCTGAAGGCCTGAACGCGCGCTGGTCATGTCGGTGATTTCGAGAACGCCGGTCACGGCCAGTATGACAGGCACGGCGGAAAGCGCCGCGATCACGCTGACATTGCCGCCGATTTGCCGGCAGGCCCAGGTCAGATAGGTTTGAAGTCTCAGCCGGCCCATGGATTTGTCCTTAGTCTAAACCATGGCAGTGAGATTTTAAGATTTGCTTATTAGACTTGGTTTACGACGCAATGTAGACAAGACTATCGCAAAGGTTGTGCGCGCTTAAGCTCATTTCGTTTTATGTATAGAGGGTGAATAAACGCGCAATGCCGGCAGATATCCAAAACAGTCGCAGTAAATCCTCTATTTCCACACGCTTAAACTGGCTGGTTATTGGATCGGTTCTGTTTTCAACCCTGCCAGTTGCCGGTCTGTTTGTCGCCCGCGAATCCACGCGCCAGGCCGAATCCCGCTGGTCGGTGATGAAGACTGCGGCCGATGTCCTGGCTTCCAGCGCGGAAGATGCGGTCGCTGTCAGTGACCGCAGCCGCGCCTATACCGCCCTGCGCGCCGTCACACGCACGCCCGGCATCACCTATGCCCGCGTCGAGGCGCATGATGGCTCGGCCCTGGCTGAAATGGGGGCCGGCGCCCGCCTGAAAAGCGATGTCACGCTCGATGCCGAGAACCGCCATCCCGATATCATGGCCCTGGTCTCGACCCGCACCATCGAGGTTCATGCCCCGGTGATGAGTAGCGGCCACCAGATCGGTCAGGTGGTCGTGGTCCACAAATCGGAGGATTTTGCCCGCACCCTTTTGCAGGCGCTGGCGGGCATTTTCGGACTGGCGGCCATAGCCCTGGGGCTGGCGCTTTTCGTGGCGCGCCGCCTGCAAAGGGCGATGATCCGGCCCCTGACCGATCTGACCGGCGCCATCGAGGCGATCACCCAACAGGGCGATTTTAGCCGCCGGGTCGAGACCAAAAGCCGGGATGAGCTGGGCGTTCTGGTCACCGGCTTCAACACCATGATAGACGCCATACGGGTGCGCGACAAAAAACTGGAAGCCCATCTGATCGGGTTGGAGCAGGAGGTCGAGGACCGCACGGCCGACTATCTGAAGGCGCGCGACGAGGCCCTTTCCGCCAATGCCGCCAAGTCGGATTTCCTCGCCACCATGAGTCACGAAATCCGCACGCCGATGAACGGGGTCATGGTCATGGCCGAACTTCTGGCCGCCGAAAGCCTGCCGGCACGTGCCAAACGCCATGCCCGTACCATCGCCAAATCTGGCCGGTCGCTTCTGGCTGTGATCAACGATATCCTCGATTTTTCCAAGATCGAGGCCGGCAAGCTGGAGGTCGAGATCTGTGAGGTCGATATCCTTGATTGCGTCGATGACACCCTGGCCCTGTTCCAGGCGAAGGCGCGCGAAAAAGGCATCGAACTGGTGGCCCATGCGCATCCCGAAGCACCGCGCCTGGCGCCGGCCGACCCGGTCCGGCTGGGGCAGGTGGTGTCGAATCTTGTTTCAAATGCCCTGAAATTTACCGAAAAAGGCCATGTGCTGGTGTCGATCGAACCGGATAAGAAACCCGGCTTCTGGCGCCTGGTGGTCAGGGATACCGGTATCGGTATTGCGCGTGACAAGCTGGGCGCCATCTTCTCCGCCTTCACTCAGGAAGACCAGACGACGACGCGGCGTTTCGGCGGTACTGGCCTGGGCCTGAGCATTTCCAAGCGTCTGGTCGAGGCCATGGGCGGCGCCATCGCCGTTACCAGCGAACAGGGAAAAGGCACGCAATTCCATGTGCGGATGCCGGCGCTGGACTATGCGCCACCTTGCGCCCCGCCGGTGATCCATGACCTAGTGCGGCCGGTCGTCAATCTCCACATTCACGGCGATGTCGAAAACGAAGTCCTGGCCGAGCGGCTGAAAGAGGCGAATATCCGCTTCGGTCCGGACAGGCCGCGTCTGGTCCTGGCGGATGCCGCAAGCCGCGATCACCTGGATGTCAAACCGGAAGCCCTGGTTCTGCTGGCCTATCCTGATGATGCCGATGCCGAACAGTGGGTGCGCGATGGCCGCGCCGCCGCCGTGCTTTCGCGGCCCCTGCGCCACCGCGATATCGACACGCTGATCGAACGCCTGCGCGATGGTGGCGATTTCGTGCTTTATGATACCGATGCCGATCCCGAAGGCGTCGATGCCGCCTACCCGCAGGCGCGGGTGCTGGTGGTCGATGATGGCGAGGTCAACCGTGAGGTCGCCATCGAGGCGCTGGCGCGGTTCGGTATTGCCGCCGCCGTGGCGGTCGATGGCGCCGATGCTCTGGAAAAGATGCAGGTGCAGGATTTCGACCTGGTGCTGATGGATGGCTCCATGCCGGTGATGGATGGCTTCGAGGCTACCCGGCAATGGAGAACTCTGGAAGCGGAGGGGCAGCGCCTGCCGATTGTCGCCCTGACGGCCCATGTGGTTGGCCATGCCGCCCAGGCGTGGAAGGAGGCCGGCATGGACGATGTGCTGCACAAGCCCTTCACGCTGCGCGACATGGCCGCCATACTGCGCACACACCTGCGGGAAGACCTGCGCACCGCCGCCCTGCCGCGCGTGGCCGAAATCGAGGTGCCGGCGCCGGTCCTGCCGGAAGTTGATGGCGATCTGTTCGACAAGGCGGTAATCACCGGACTGGTCGAAGGGCTGCACAATGGCCGGGGTGATTTCGTCCGCCGCGTCGTCGGGCTTTATCGCAGCCATGCGCCGGAAGCGGCCACTACCCTGCTGGCCGCCCACGCCGAGGGCGACGATGACCGCCTGGCGCGCGCGGCCCACGCGCTGAAATCGATGAGCCTCAATATCGGCGCCAAAACCGTTGCCGGCGTGGCGGCGGGTATCGAACGCGCCATTCGGGTCGAGCACCGGGCCATCGCCTCCGACGAGATCGCCATGGCGGCGACCTGGGTGGAACGCACGCTCGCCGGACTGGAGCAGATGATCGGCGACGAGCCGACAGCACCGGAAAACCCAAAAACCGCAGCCAAGCCCAAAAAGAAAAAGGCCACGCCGGCGGTGGCCGTGACGGTTGATCCGGAGGTTGCTCTGGTCCGCGAGATCGAGGCCGATATCGAGGCGGGCGCATTCGAGATGGAATATCAGCCGATCTATGACCGCACCGGCGAGGCGATCGTCAGCGCTGAGGCCCTGATGCGCTGGCGCCGCGGTGATCGTGCGCCCATCGGTCCGGCGGTGTTTATTCCCGTGGCCGAGCGTTCGGGCCTGATCACGCGGCTCGGCACTTTCGCCCGTCGCCGCGTGCTGGAAACCACGGCCGACTGGAATATTCCGGTGGCGATCAATGTATCGCCGATCGAACTGGACAAGCCGGGCTTCGTGGCCGGCGTCCGTGCCCTGCTCGATGAGACCGGTTTCGATCCGAAGCGCCTGGTGCTGGAAGTGACCGAAACCGCCTTCCTCGGTGACCCCGATCGCGTGCGGCAATTGTTCAATGACCTGCGCAGCCTCGGCATCAAGCTGGCGCTCGATGATTTCGGCGTCGGCTATTCCTCTCTGACGGCCCTGCATCGTTTCCCGTTCGACAAGATCAAGATCGATAGGGAATTCGTCATGGCACTGGATGGCGAACCGCGCGCGGCGCTGGAGGCCCTGGCGATTATCCAGGCGGTCACCGGCATTGGTCGCGCTTTCGGTATGCGGGTCACGGCCGAAGGGATCGAGACCATCAGCCAGCACAGCCACCTGAAGGCGGCGGGTGTCCACACCATGCAGGGCTACCTGTTCGGCAAGGCCATGCCGGCGGAGGCGTTCGGACGGCTGATCAGTACGTCGCCCATACTGAAACGCGCCTGACGTTTTTAGCTGGATTTCTTATTTTATTCCCGCAAAAGAGTACCGGCGCATTTGCGGGAGGTGGATAGTGGCGGTTCGATATCTGGGGGTGAGCCTGCTGGCAATGGTGGCGATGTCGGCCCATGCTGAGCCGCCGACGGAAGTCATTGTCCAGGGGCAGCGTTTCGCCCCCTATAGCGGGGATGCCGTTTTCAGCCGTGTGGATCTGACCGGTACTCAACTGACCGGCGGCGCCTCGCTTGACCAGGTTTTGAAACAAACGGCACAGGCGTCCCTGTTCCGTCGCTCGTCCAGCCTGACCGCCAATCCGACCGTGCAGGGTATGTCATTGCGTGCCATCGCCCCGTCCGGCGCCGGGCGGGCACTGGTGACGATGGATGGTATTCCGCAGAACGACCCCTTCGGCGGCTGGGTGATCTGGGCCGGCATTCCATCGGACGGACTCGCCAGCGCCCATGTGGTACGCGGCGCTGGCGGCGGGGCCTATGGCGCGGGCGCACTGACCGGCGTGGTCGATCTGTCGCTTGTACCGCCGCAGGCTTTACGTCCCTATATCCAGGCCAGTATCGATAATCATGACGGTGGTGGCCTTCAGGCCGGTTTTGCCATGGGCAATCATATCGGCGTCCATCTCACCGACCGGACCCTTGAGGGTGATATACCCGTGCGCGGCAGCCAGCGCGGTGCCGCCGATGTGGCGACACACGGCCGGGACCGCAGCCTGCTGATCAATGGCCAGTGGGCGGTGGCTGAGGGCGAACTGTCCCTGCTGGCCGGAGGCTATGACAGTATGCGCGAGACCGGCCTGAAAGGGGCTGTGGCGCGATCGAAAGGCGATCAGATCAGCCTGGCCTGGACGCGCCAGCCGACCGCTGAGGCGCTCGGTTATCGTTTGCAAATCTGGCACAAGGACTCAGACCTCTCCAACCGCTCGATGTCAGTCCTGCCCGGCCGCAGCGGCACGTCCCTGGCCAATGATCAGGTCAAGACGCCGGCGACAGGCGATGGTTTTAATGCGGCGATCCGCCACCAGACCCTCCATTCCGAATGGGAAATCGGCATCGATGCCCGTACCGGCGAGGGGGAGTCGCGCGAATATTACCGCTATATGGCCGGTGCGGCGACACGGTATCGCGTCTCCGGCGGCGAGAATGCCCTGGCCGGACTCTATGTGCAGGGCACACACGCCATTGACCGCTGGACCCTGACCGGTGCGGTGCGCATCGATGAATGGAAGACCTCGGGCGCGCATCGCTTCGAACGTGACCTGACCACCGGTTTGCCCGTACTCGATCTGGACCTGCCATCCAAACAGCAGACCGTCGGGTCTGGCCGGCTGGGGGTGGCATATCAGGTCTCGCCACAAAATGCCCTGCGCGCGGCCATCTACAGCGGCTTCCGGCCGCCGAGCCTGAATGAACTCTACCGGCCATTCCGCGTCGGCAATGATGTCACCGAAGCCAATGCCGACCTGAAGCCGGAGACCCTGACCGGTGGTGAAATCGGCTGGCGGCGCAGTGGCCAGCGCCTGCATCTCGACGCCGATATCTTCTCCAATATCGTCAGCGATCCGGTCACCAATGTCACGCTCGGTATCGGGCCGGGCACCTTTCCGGTGGCCGGCTTTATTCCCGCAGGCGGCGCCTATCGTCAGCGCCGGAATGTCGGTGAAATCCGTGCCTATGGGCTGGAAGCGCAGGCTCAGTATCAGATCAGCGATACCCTGGCGCTCAATGCCGCCCTGACCGCCACCCATGCGCGCGTCGGCAAGGCAGACGCAGCGGTCAATGGCAAGCGGCCCGCCCAAGCACCGGCTTACAGCGCCTCGATCGGCGCCGAAGGGCAGATGGCGAAATTCGGCTGGCGTGCCGACTGGCTGTTCGAGGGACAGAGCTTCGAGGACGATCTCAATGCCCTGCCGCTGAAGCCCTACAGCAATTTAAACCTGGCGCTGGACTATTCGTTTACGCCGCGGGTCAGCCTGGGCCTGCGTGTCGATAATGCCTTCGACGCGGCGATCCAGATCCAGCGCAGCAATGACGGCACGGTCAGTTTCGACACCAGCCGCATGGTCACGCTAACCCTGAGTTATCGGCGTTAAAGCGTGGCGATATAGGCACGGCTTTCCTTGAGCGACTCGATCACCGGCTTGAGATAGGGCGGCTCCTGTTCGATGAAGTAATTCTTCACGCCCAGTTCCTGCGCGGCGGCGAAGACCGGCTTCCAGTCGATCATGCCCTTGCCGATTTCGGTCGAACGGAATCCGGCCGGGATGGTCGCGTCCTTGATCATGTCCTTGACGTGCAGCAGGTCGAGACGATCGGCATATTTCTTCATCATCGCCACCGGATCGGCGCCGGCCACCGCCACCCAGCCGAGGTCGAGCTCGGCGCGCAACTGGTCGGCCGGAGCGGCGGCCATCAGGATATCGTAGCCGGTCTGCCCGTTGCCGAGATCGGTGAATTCCATCGGGTGATTGTGCCAGGCCAGTTTCAGGCCCGCCTTGTTTATGGCCGGCGCGATGGCCGCCAGGTGTTCGGCATTCATTTTCCAGGCATCCAGAGTCATGGCCTTGATCATGCCGGTTATCCAGTCGCTGCCAGCAGGCAGGGGGGCGGGCGTCTTCGGCGAGGAACAGACCAGCCATTCGGCGCCGAGCGCCAGGGCCTCGGCTATTTCCTTGTCGAGATTGTCGATCAGCTTGGGCATGTTGGAGTGGGCGCTGCGGACTTTCAGCCCCGCCGACTCGATCAGGGCTTTGTATTCGGCGGCGGTCTTGCCTTGCGTGCCGGCCGTCTCGACGACGTCATAACCGG
Organism: Asticcacaulis taihuensis; assembly: GCF_900100255.1. Lineage (GTDB taxonomy): Bacteria > Pseudomonadota > Alphaproteobacteria > Caulobacterales > Caulobacteraceae > Asticcacaulis > Asticcacaulis taihuensis. The sequence goes on from NZ_FMTS01000005.1 coordinate 255,001, forward strand.
CGTTTTTCACCGCGTTCAGGGTGCCGGCAATGTCCTTCGCCAGTTCGGCATTGACTGTATAGAGCTGGACGCCGACCGGCCAGGTTGCCAGCACGCTTTTAGCTTTGGTTTCAGGTGCAGGAGCAGGCGGCGCTTTGCAGCCGGCAAGCGCCGTCAGGCTGAATATGCCTGCACCGAGGAGCATGTGGCGGCGCGAGGGGACGGGTTGTGTCATGGTATCTTCCTGCCTGTAAAAGCACGGTCTGCGCCGCGATCCGTCGCAGATAAGCACGAATTGTAATCGAATACAATCGCCGCTCTTACGAATGCGTCCTTGTGGATTGCTGCGAGAACATATATAGAACTTTTGGTCATGTCCCGCGAATTCACCACTCTTCCGCCGCTCTATTACCGCGATCATTTCCGCGAAATGATCGGCTTCCTCACCTCGGTCTACGGCGCGATGCTGGGCACGGAAGAGCGGGCTTTCATCACGCGTTTCGATGCGCTCGATGAATGGGCGCAGTGCCTTTATATCCGCATGAGCAACCGCAAGAAGGCCGTTTTTTCGCCGCGCGACCTGGCCTATCAGGAGATCGGCGACCTGTGGGGCGGGCTTGACCAGTTGCGCGCGCACGGTTTTATCCGCGAGATCGACGTGCGTGATTATCGCGCCTGTCTGGACGATCGTCCGAAGCCGGACCTGATCGACCTGGCGCGCGGTCATCAGCTTGAGGTGAAAAGCGGCTGGAGCAAGCCGAAACTGGTCGGCTTCCTGTATGAACACCTGCCTTACGAGCGCTTTTCATCCGGTTTCCTGCACTCGGATCATTTCGTGCCCGAACATAAGGAGACGCTGGGCTTCCTGCTCTATCTCTATTTCGGCAAACTCAGCGACAACATGACCAGCTTCGCCCTGCGTGACCTGGGCGTCGTGTCGGTGAAAGCGCGCGACAGCTACCAGGCGCGCTTCGAGACTCTGGAAGAGGCACGGGCCGGTTATTTCTACACGCGGCAGCTCCGCGCCCTGAAAGACGGGGCGGATTTTCGCGCGCTGGCCGAAACGCTTGATGACTGGCCGATGCCGCTGGCGGAACCCGCGATCGGCCTGCGTGATACCCTGCTGCACCAGATCGGCCTGGCGTTTGAAAAACAGAGAGATGCTGCTTCGGCGCTTGCCGTTTATGCGCGGTCCGGCGCCTTTGAGAGCCATGAGCGCAGTGTGCGCCTGCTGTATAATATCGGCGCGGCCGAAGAGGCGAAGGTCCGGCTGGAAGCCATGCTGGAAAGCCCGGCGCATGACGAGGAATATATCTTCGCCAGCGATTTTTATGCCCGCAAGTTCGGCCAGCAGCGCATTGGAGTCTACACGCAATTGCTGCGTTCGGCGGAGACGATCGAGGTCGATGAGCTTTATCGTGGCGACGCCGAATTTGCCGCCATGCAGGTCTATGCCCGGCAGGGCTGGACCGCGCATCACACCGAAAACGGCCTGTGGCCGGTATTGTTCGGACTTGTCTTCTGGGAGGAGCTGTTTGGCAGCGGTGCCGGCTTTGCCTCCGAATTTGACCAACGCCCGCAAAGCCTGAAGGACAAGATTTTCCATACGCGCTTTGCCGATGAGATCGCGGAAAAGCTGGCGCGTGTGCAGTCCGGCACGGCGCTGAAAATGCTGCGCGAAACGATCCGGCAAAGACAGGGCGAACATAACGGTCTGTTTGACTGGTTCGATGGCCTGGAGGCGTTGGTCACCTCGTTTCTGACCGCCGCACCATCCGAAGCCGTGGCGGTATTGCTGCAAAAAATGGCGGAAGATTTCCATGCCCTGCGCGATGGTTTCCCCGATTTGGTGCTTATCCGTGACGGGCAGGTGCGCTTCGTCGAGATCAAGGGCGAAGGCGACCAAATCCGTCGTCACCAGTTGGCGCGGCTGAATTTGCTGCGCAATATCGGCTTTGAAGCCGATATCTGCCGCGTGACCTACCGCACCGATCCGGACCAGGTCTATGTCGTGGTCGACGTCGAAACCACGGGCGGGCGGCCGCCCAATGACCGGGTCACCGAAATCGGCGCGGTCAAGGTCCGTAAGGGCGAAATCATCGGCGAGTGGTCGTCTCTGATCAATCCGGAAAAGCGCATCCCGCATTTCATCACCCAACTGACAGGCATCAGCAACGATATGGTGCGCGATGCGCCGAAATTCGCTGATATCGCTGATGACTTCGCCGATTTCATAGAAGGCGCCATTTTTGTGGCGCATAATGCGACATTCGATCATGGGTTCATCGCCAGCGAGTTTCGCCGGATCGAGCGGCGCTTCCGTCACCCGAAGCTGTGTACTTGCGCGGCCATGCGCAAACACTATCCTGGCCAGGCTTCCTATGGCCTGGCGAACCTGTGCCGCACCTTCGATATCGAGTTGGTCAATCACCACCGGGCGCTAGCGGATGCCCGCGCGGCAGCGGCCCTGCTGAACCTGGTGAACGAAAAGCGCCTGGAAATGTATCTGCCAAACGCCAAAAATCGCAAAAATATCACAGTAGACTAAAAATACTGATCCACTCTGGCGTCGAATCCTTATAAACAGGCACTATAGTGCCGGCTTTGGAGGGAAGATGTCGGAAGAATTGCCGCAGGTGCTGATCGTGATCGATGTCCAGGAAGGCTTCATCACGCCGCATTCGCAGCATGTGGTAACCCCGCTGGAAAACCTTCAGTACGAGTTCGATCATGTCATTTTCACCAGGTTCTATAATCCGGAGCCCTCGCCGTTCCGGAAGATACTCGGCTATGACAGGATGCCTCCGAAAAGCCCGGAAACCGAACTGGCGCTTCTGCCGCGCGATGACGCCGTGGTCATCAGCCGGCCTCTCTACAGCTGCGTCACCGAAACCCTGTTGGTGCGTTTGAAAACCTGGGGCGTGCGTGAGGTCTTTATTGCCGGTATCGCCACCGAAGCCTGTATTCTCAAAAGCGTGCTTGATCTGTTTGAACTGAATATTCGGCCGTGGGTGCTGGAAGACCTGTGCGCGAGCGACAAGGGCGCGGAGTTTCACGATCCGGCAATCAAGCTCATGGGCAAGCTGATCGGACCGCAGCACATCATAAAGAGCACCGGCCCGGAAGCCTCGGCTGGCCGCGTCTAGTCCTCACAATCCGCGATGTGGTGCGGGAAAAGCCTGTTCTTTCCCATCCACAGGCCACCCAGGATAGCCAGCACACCCACGCCGGCCAGTCCGGCCAGGGCCAGGCTCGTTTTCGGCAGGTTGCGGTAGTTTTCCAATAGACGCTCAGCCTTCATGCTTAGCGTGTCCCTGGCGGGAATGGCGGCGTAGGTGTTGGGGGCGTCGATATAGTCCATGGCGGCACCTCATTTTTGTAGTGCTAATCTAACCGCGAAAATCATCAGAAAACACAGCTTAACCGTTTCCATCATGTAAGGATTTGGTGAACCGTATACGCCCGTTCTTGCGCGTATTTGTGCCGCAGCGGGAAGGTTTACGTCTCATCGCTTACGGCTTTTTTACGAAAGTGCCTGCCTTTCTGCTTTTTTTCCTTACGGATGATTTGAGATACTGAAAATGTCAAAGAGTCAAACTCAATGACAATAAAAAAGCCAGAGAGACGAAGCGTTTGACACATGTCAACCCATTCACCTCTCTGGTTTTTTATTGTCTGAACCGTAAGAAAACGGCCCCATGTTCGGGGCCGTTTCTGTTGGTAAGCATCAGTAGCTGCTGGGCGGGTCGCTGGCCGGAAAGCTGTCATCGATCATGGAATCGATCTGACCTTCATCAAGATTATCGCGCAATTTCTTATCACGGCGCAATTGCGTGCGATGGGGCGTCGTGCGGAAAAAGCCCGTCAGGAAGGCCGTTACGAAGGTCGTGACGGTATCGATCATTCCGGCCTTGTGGCTGGCGTCCAGACCGAGCGCACTCTTTGTCGCCTTGAGGGTGTCGGCTTCGCTGATCGCATCCTCGCCGGTTCTGACCGGCGAGATGATTTTTTCGTCCGTACCTTCGGGGGGGAAGGGGTCGTTTTGGTCCGACCCGCGCGCCACGTCGGACGGGTGTGTGCCGCTGCCGGAACTGCACGTCCGGGCGTCCGCGTTCTGATCGGTCCTGATGTCAAAATCGGCCATGGAGTCCTCCTGTGAAGGTTCAAGTTTAGGCGCTGACGGATAAAGTCACGCTGGCGATCATCCCTTGTCAAAATAAGGCTGTAATAAGCATCTTGAGATCGGTCGCGCGGCGTGACATAGAGGCCGCACCGGATGCCGGATAGCCAAGGAACCGACATGATCACCGAAATCGCCACCCTGACCATCGATCCTGCTAGGGCCGCTGACTTTGAAGCCGCCGTGGCGGCTGCCGCGCCGCACTTTAAAAGCGCCGAAGGCTGTCACGGCATGTCGCTGGAAAAGGTGATCGAGACGCCGGGCCTGTATAATCTGCGCGTTCTGTGGGAAACGGTCGATCATCACATGGTCACTTTCCGCAGCAGCGATAATTTTCAGCAATGGCGTGCCCTGGCCGGTCCCTTCTTTACCGACGCCCCTAAAGTGGTGCATGGTGAAACCGTTGGCCAGTATTTCTGACGACCAAGAGATTTTTTGATATGACCGAACCAACCAAGCCCGCCCGCGAGACGCGCAAGTCGCTGCTGACTCCGCTCGAATTCGCCCGTATTGCCGATCTGGCATGGCGCACTGATCCGCGCGGTTCGCTGGCGCGTCAGATTTCCGAAGCGACCGGCGTGTCGGAAAGCTCGATCGAGCGCTGGTTGAAGGATGAGCGTCATCCGGCGCCGGCGGAGCGCATTGCCGAAGCCCTGCGTCTGGCCGACAAGCGGATGCATGAAAACAGCGATTTTCTCTATAATGTCGCCATGACCCTGGCGAAAAATCCGAACTAATCCCGGGGCAGGATCACCCGCAAGATCGTGGTGATCACCACGCCGAGGCTTACACCCGCGATCACGGTCAGGGCCACGTTCAGCAGATCATTGGTATCGGGCTGGGTTTCGGGAACGCCTTCTGAACCGCCGAGCGGGCGCCGGGCCTTCAGCGGGGCATTGCGCGCTTCGGCGGCCTGCCATACAGCATCCGCGCGCGGCGTCCAGTCCCAGATGCCGGGGTGCTCGCTTTCCGGTTCCAGCGCGTTCGGATGTAAGGGCGGCTGGAAGGGGGCGGGTTTTGTCAAAGGGGTTTGCCGGGCGGGAACGGTGAGTTCTGTCATGACGGGCTCCTTATGCGGATCGTCAGCATAAACCACCGGGCATAAAAATGGACATCACGCTTCCGGCACGGCCCATCAACAGCGCGTAAGCAAAAAAGCGCGTGACGGAGGCCACGCGCTTTCATACCAAATTTAGGAAAGCGCCGCCGTTACGATGATCTCGACGCGGTATTCCGGCGCGGCCAGTTTGACTTCGCCGGTGGCGCGGGCCGGCGGATTGGCCGGGTCGACCCAGGCGTCCCAGACGGCGTTCATGGCGGCGAAATCGGCCATGTCGGCCAGCCAGATGGTGGCGGTGAGCAGGCGCGATTTGTCGGTGCCGGCCTCGGCCAGCAGGGCATCGATCTGCGCCAGCACGACAGTGGTCTGTTCGGTGAGCGAGGTGCCCGGTTCGCCGACCTGGCCGGCCAGATAGACGATACCGTTATGGATGACGGCCTGGCTCATGCGCTTGCCGGGGTCGAGTCTTTTGATAGTCATATGAAGCTCCTTCTTGACTGCGCAGCCATGCCGGGGATTGGTGTGCCTGGCAACAGTCCTGAGACAAAAAATGCCCGTCCGGTCGTGCCGGACGGGCATCAGGATATGAGAACGGTCAGTCAGCCTAGAAGCGGTAGCTCATGCCGAGCTTGTAAGAAGCGCCATAGCGGTAATAGCCCTGCGGCAGCAATGGATTGCCGTTGATGCTGTAGGTATTGGCCTCGTCGAGCAGGTTCTGGCCTTCCAGGGTGATGTCCAGGTGTTCATTGATCTTGTAGGAGGCGTGCGCCGTCACCCAGGTGATCGGATCGGCCTGCTCGTTATAGCCGGCGCCGAGCACATTGGTGGCCGTGACGAAGCCGTCCGTATGGTCGCCGGTCAGGCTGAGCGAGATCGGACCATGATCATAGAAGAGGCCGAGCGAGTAGACCGACGGCGCAATGCCTTCGAGCGGTCGCTCCTGGTCGCCGACAAAGCTCGTGGACCAGTTGCGGGTATATTGCGCGCGCACGCCCAGGCCGTTTTCCAGGAAGTGCTGGAGACCGATTTCAATGCCGCTGACCTTGGCGTAATCGCCATTGATCGGGCGGCTGACATTGAACAGATAGCCCGGCACGCCGATATCCTGGCCCGGTTCCCAGCTACTGGTGATCTGGTCCTTGATATGCTTGTGGAAGGCGGCGAAGTTGAAGATCGAGTTCTTGCCGAAATACCATTCCAGAGAGGCGTCAACCTGATCGGCCGAATAGGGCCGCAGGTTGGCATTGCCGCCGTAGATCTGGGTGAACTCACCCCACGAGACGCTTTCCGTGGTATTGGTCGGGGCCAGCATTTCGACTGACGGACGCGCCATGGTGCGGGCGGCGCCCAGGCGCAGGCGCAGGGTTTCGGTGAGGCGGTAGTTGAGGTTGGCCGAGGGCAGCCAATAGGTATATTCGCTGTCCTGCGTCACCGAGGTCGGATCGGCATAGACGGCGGTGTAGTTGAAGGCGCCGTTCTCGATGATGTCGAGGATTTTGGCATCCCACGCCTGGGCGGTTGTCTGCGTCTGCACCACGCGCAGGCCGACATTGCCCGTCCAGCGCTCGCCGGAGAGATTGGCCTGCACAAAGCCGGCCCAGGTCTTTTCACCGACGCGATAGCTTTGCAGCGGGTTCCAGACCGGGGCCGCATCGGCATAAGTGTAGGGCTCGCCATCCGGGCGCAGGTGGCCGTCATAGGCGGCCAGGGCCTGCTCATAGGCGGGCACGTCAAACGCCAGGAAGGTGCGCGGGAAGTTGCCGGGCACTTCGCTCATGAAGTTGGGCAGGGTGAAGCTGTGCGAAATCACGTTGCTGCCGAGATCGCCGACATTGATCGCATTGTCGCCGGAATAATAGTCGGCGCCGCCGGTCAGCGAGTTGTTGATCAGGTCGCGCGACTTCTTGCGGTCAGTATAGGTGACACCGAATTGCAGGCTTTCAAGCCATCCCTTACTGGCCGCCCACTTGCCGGCGAACGAGGCGCCGTTGATTTCATCGTCGATATTGTCGCCTGCCAGCGAGAAATAGTGGGTGTTGAAATCGGAGTCGGTAAAGGCGCCGCTGGCCAGCCCGCTCGACAGATCACGGCCGTCGTCGAAATTGACGGTGACGCTCGGCACATAGGCGCCGGTCAGTTCGATATGAGCCGAATTGGGCTGGTTCATTCGCAGCACGACATAGCTGTCCTGACCGCCGGAATGACGCGATGAGGTCGAGCGATAGACATCGCCGGTCAGGGTCAGGGTGTCGCTCACGCGCCATTCGGCATTGGCGCCGAACAGGTCGGTTTCGACAACGCGGTAGGAGGTCTGGTTGAGCAGTTCCGGATTGAGCCGCATCTCCGGATCGGGGTTGGTCATGTCGAAGCTGGTGACGATACCGTTCTGGATCACCATGTTGGACCAGCGGCCGGGCGCATACAGCGGATAGAAGGACTGCTGGTAACCGACCTGCGGGGAATCGAGTTTCGTTGTCAGACCATCCACCACCAGGCGGAAATTGTCGTTCGGCCGCCATTCGACCTTGGCGGTGAAAGCGCTGCGCTTCTTCTGCTCCAAGATGGAACCGACGCGGAACTGGCCCGGACCGATGAGGCCATATTCCTCCGGATCGAGCACACCATTGTTGTTCGGGTCGATATTGCCGCCCCAGGCATTGCCCCACAGCCAGCTTTCATCGGTGGGGTCGGGGTTGCGCGTCCAGCCGCCGTCATTGCCGGCCACGTCGGTGCGGTCGTCGCGCTTTTCGAGGACGACACCGAACAGGACACCCAGCTTGTCGTCCGCGAAGGTGTTGCTGTAGACGCCGGACAGCTTTTGCCCGTCGAGTTCGGACATCTGGTTGCGGTCGCCTTCCAGGCGCAGGATGCCGTGCTGGCCGCGCTTGTCGAACGGGCTGGCCGAACGCAGGTTGATCAGGCCGCCGATCGCGCCTTCCGTCAGCGAGGCTTCGGCCCCCTTGATGACATCGGCGCCGCTGATGACATCGGAGGGCAGCACATCATAGGCGAAGTCGCGGCCGGCGCCGTCGGTCGCCAGGATGCGGCCATTGAAGGTGGAGAGCGTGTATTCCGGCCCAAGGCCGCGGACACTGACCTTCTGGCCTTCGCCGCCGGCCGTGCGGGAAATCGACACGCCGGTAATGTGGCTGAGCGAGTCGGCGACGTTATCGTCGGGGAACATGCCGAGTTCCAGGGCACTGATCGAATCCTGCACGGTGGTGGCATCGCGCTTCAGCTTGACGGCGCGCGCGACGCTGGCCCGGACGCCGACGACGATAACTTCCTGGGGGACTTCAGTGGTGGCCGGATCGGCGGCTGGGGTTTCCTGGGCACTGACGTGGGGCGCTGTCGCAAGCGCAATCAGTGCGGCGCCCGAAGCAAGCCATTTGCGTTTCATTCCTATGGTCGGCATTTCTAGTCTCCATATATAATGGCGCGTGGCGGCGCTCATTCCCTTATGTTGCGATTTATGTACGCTTTTGTTGTTTTGTCTACATTATCTTTCGTTTTATATGTTAATCGCAACAAAAAAGAAGCAAATTTGACACATATTTGATCAGGCCGCCGGGTTTTGCCAGCCTGAAACTGATGGTCGATGTTGAATTTCCGCTGTGTTTGAGGGATAAGCGGCATATCGAAACGAAACCTGTGAGTCCGGGGACCGAAACAAAATGGCCGAAGGTGCGGTAAAACTGACGCGCGATACCTCAGAGCGCCGGCGCGAGATCACGGCCATGCTCAAATCGAGAGGCAGCGTACAGGTCGTGGCCCTGTCGGAACAGTTTGGCGTCTCCATGCAGACCATCCGCAAGGACCTGCACTATCTGGAAGAGCACGGCATCGCCACACGCGCCTATGGCGGCGCCATTTCCTCGGAAGTGGTGACGGTCAATGCCGAGCCGCCGATCGAGGCCAAGCGCACCAGCCACCCGGAAGAAAAGGAACGGATCGGCCGCCTCGCCGCATCTATGGTGCAGCCGGGTGATTCGATCATGCTCGATTCGGGCACCACGGCGCTCCAGATCGCCCGTTTTCTGCCGGATGACGAGGATGTCACGGTCGTCACCAATGATTTCGAGGTGCTGTCGGCCCTGGCGCAGAAACGAAAGATAAAGATCGTTATGCTGGGCGGCGAGCTGCGCCGCAAGAACATGGCCTTTTATGGCGCGCAGACTGTAGCGGCGCTAGATGACCTACTGCTCGACAAGCTGTTCCTCGGCGTCGATGGTTTCGATGTCGAGCGCGGCATCACTACGCACCACGAACCGGAAGCGCAACTGAATCGCAAGATGGTCGAGACGGCGCGCCAGGTGATCGCCATTACCGACTCATCGAAGTTCGGCAAGGTCTGCCTGCATCGCATTATCGACATCAGCGAGATCGACGCCCTGATTACCGATGCCGACGCGCCTGACTTCATTCGGGAGGCTGCCGACCGCCTCGGTTTCAAGCTGCATATGGCCTGATTATTTTTTCAGCGCCGCGTCGCCCCAGGTGACGATCAGCGGTAGATCACTTGTGCGATTGTCGGCACGGGCCACCAGTTCCACCACTTTTACGCCGGAAATATCGGCGTTCAGGGTCTTTGCCGGCTCGCCGTAAACGCTTTTGGTTTCCGTCAGCAGTCTGCCGTCGCCATAGACCTGAAAGATCACCGCGTCCTTGAGGTTCTGGGTGGTGTCATCCACCCCGGCCTGCGTCTCGAAGCGCGTGAAACCATCATTTTTCACTTCCATGCGCGAGCCGGCCAGTATACCGATGCCAGTGGCGAAGGGATGGCCAGCCACCTGCAAATTCTGGTCATAGGGCGTGGAATCGGCCTGCGCCCCGCCCCAGCCGGTATAGGCCGCCCGCGAACCGCCGCCCCGGCTGCTGTCCCACGGACTGATCATGCGGTGGACCATCGGATCGGGTTGCGGCACGATCACGCCGTCCTCGGCAACATGGATATTGCCGGGTATTTCCGAAAGGTACAGGCCATCGGCCAGTTGCCGCGCGCCCCTGGCCTCAAAGACAAGCGTCTCACGCGGCGCAACCTTCAGCAGGGTTTCGCCGCTGAAGCTTTGCGTAGCCTTAGACCAGAGGTCGGTAAGTGCGATAGTGCCGGTCATCTTGAGATGGGCAGCCGTCAGCGCCACATCGGCCGGCGCCAGTCCGCGATTGAAAATGGCCACGGCCTTGTCGCCATTGCTCAGGGTTTTGACAAAGATCTCGACATCATCGGACATATATTCGAGCACCGCCTGATGGCCGCTCTTGTCCTGATTGAGCCGGATAATATCGGCATTGCCCCAGATATCCAGCAGGGATTTCGGCGCCTTGCGCAGGTCATAACCAATGATCAGGGGCGCGTTGATAATGGCCCACAGGCTGAAATGCGAGCGCGCCTCGGTCAGGTGGTTTTCATCGAAATCACCATGGCCGACGAACAGCATGTCCGGATCATTCCACGCGCCAGGATGGGCATAGAGGGCACGCGTGGCGGCACTGTCAAAGGTATGCAGCATTCTTGTCCATTCCGGCGTAATGTCCTGGCTGGTGCGCCACATGTTCCCGACGTCATGGCCCCACTGGCGCACATCGGCCGTGCCCCAGTTGCAAAGAGACAGGATGTAATCGTTATCCGGGTTGCTTTTGGCCAGGGCGTCAGAGACGCTTTGATACAGGGCGCGAACCTGCGGAATATCGGTGCGGTTAATGGCGCTCTGATCGATAATCGGCGCGAAGGCGCGGTAGCCTTCCGATTTCACCACCGGCTCATCTGGGCCGTAATAGTTCAGGCCGCAGGCATCGACCTTGATATAGTCAAAGCCCCACTGGCGGAAATAGAGATCGATATCCTGATCGACATGGCCATATAACCCGACCTCGCGTTCGGCCGCTGTGCCCTCAGGCAGGTTGGGCGAATGCAGGTCAAAGCGCTGCGAGCAGGCATTGCGGCCCATGTCGCTGTAGATGCCGGCCTTTAATCCCATGGCGTGGATGCGATCGGTGAACGGCTTGAAACTGCTGTCACCTTTCAATTTTGCCGACGGAAATATCTGCGTGCGGATCAGCATCCGTCCATCGGAGGTGCGGCGCTTCAGCCACCAGCCGTCATCGATATTGACGTAGTTGTAGCCGAGTTTGGCAAGGCCGCTGTCTACCAAAGCCTGGGCGGCGCCGAGCACCTTTTCCTCATCGACTTCGGTGCGATAGGCATTCCACGAATTCCAGCCCATCGGCGGGGTCAGCGCCTGGCCACGAGTTTTGGCGGTCCATTTGCCGGTAACTTCTAAATGACCAGTCGCGTCCAAAGTATCAGCCATGGCCGAACCGCTGGCGAACAAAGCGGCCGCAATAGCGAGCGTGGCAGGGATGAGCGTCCTGTAGCGGGGCATTAAGGCGTTTCCTGTCAGTTCAGATATTCGCGGACGGCATTGCGGTAATATATCTTATCGATAACGGCCTTGGGCAGGGCCAGGCCCTTTGCGTCGGCGTGGATGTCGCTGACGTGCTGGCTTTCGCCGGTCGCCAGATAGGTCCAGTCCGACAGCCAGTAGTCGTGCGCCACCTTTTTGAATTCCGCGGGGTTTTCCCCCGGATTCAGCGTCAGGTCGGTGCCGTACATGATGCGATCCTGGTATTTGATAAAGAAATTCCGTACCTTGTCGTAATCCTGCACCGACTGGGCCTGGATCTGCGTGATCCGCGCCGCCAGTTCGATATTGGCGTTGGGATAGGCATCCAGGAATTTCGCCGCTTCATCGACGCTCCATTCCAGACTGGCGAAGTGAGCGCCGACGAATTTCAGGTCGGGATGACGGGCCACGAAGCGGTCGCGCGTCGCCATCAGCGCTTCGTAGCGCGGCATTTCCGGGTGCAGGTACATGTAGTATTCCGGATGCGCCTTGAAATATGAGCGGTCATTATCCGTGCTCATTTCATCCATCGGCAGCCAGCAGTTTTTCGGTTCGCCCTGGTGATTTATCAGCACCTTGTCGGCGGCAATGATGTGGGCGATCACCGGATCAAAGCGCGGGTCGTCGATGAAGATCAGCTTGCCGTCAGTATCGCGTTCGATCAGGCCGACATTTTTCCAGATCTTGACCGCCACGGCACCCTGTTTGAATTCGGAATCAAGCCAGGCATTGGTCTTTTCCGCCCAGCCGGGCGCGGTAAAACCCTTCATGGTGAAGGCGGTGGCGAAGTGAAAATGCGCCGGATCGGCATTATGGAAGTGATGGGCGACGGCGGCCTGATCGGCGAGGGCCGGAAATTCCGGATAATCGACGTTGATGCTCAAGAGCTCGAAACCATCTGCCTTCGCCTGGTCGACAAAGGCCGGATCGGTGACATTGACATGGACGTGGGAGTCGAACTTTTTCACCTTGGCGAAATCGGCCACCGTATAGCCCGGATCGGCGGCGCAGGCCCCTGTGGCGAGCAATGAGGCCGTGGCGAGAAGGCTCAAAAACAGGCGGCGTCTGGTCATATTCCGGCTCCCAAATTTTGAAAACAAAGAAAACGAAATTTAATGTTGCGTTTTCATGTCTTTTTGTTTGCCTTTTTAATTTGACTTATGCAAGATCAAAAATGAACCATGCGCAACAGCGGGGAGGCGCCGACCATGATAACGCAGAACCTGACCAGCCGGCGCGGTATGCTCAAGCTATTGTCGGGCACGGTTATGGCTTCCGGGCTGATGGCCACGGCCGGCCGCGCGCAAAGCGCTTCCGTCGCCACGGTCGGTGATTCCGCCATCGCCATCGATTTCGACCTGAGCCTGAATAGCCGCATCATCGCCCGACAAAATGGCAAGGCGGTCGAACTGACCGATTTCGCGCCGTCGGAAACGGTGACGCTCAAGGATGGTACGCTGATTGACCGCTTTACTTTCGCCGACAAGAGCCAGAAGCCGCTCAGCGATATCCACGGCAAGGGCATTCTGTACACCGTGCGCGGCGTCTCTCCGGAAGGGCTGGAAAAGACGGTCGAGATCGCGTTCTATGACCGCTATCCCGGCTTCGCCATCGCCAAAGTCACCTATCGCAATACTGGCAGCGCCAACATCGATGTCGCCGCCTGGACGTCGCACAGCCATATGCTGAAAGGCACCACCTTCTGGTCCTTTTCCGGTTCGTCACACGACGACCGCCGGGATTGGGTGCAGCCGGTCAAAGCCGGTTTCGATCAGCCGAATTTCATGGGCATGAACGCCTCCGATTATGGCAGCGGCACGCCGATCGTCGATGTTTGGCGGCCGGATGCCGGTCTGGCGGTCGGCCATATCGAAAACACGCCCAAGCTGATCTCCCTGCCGCTGATTGCCACGGCGGCCGGCGCCGGTGTCGGTATCCGCTATGATCATGCCGCCACACTGAAAGCCGGCGACAGCCTGACCACGCTCGATACCTTTATCAGTGTCCACCAGCGCGATCACTACGCCACGCTCGATACCTACCGCCGGGTGATGGCCGATCGTGGTCTGGCGGCGCCGAAGCCCCCGGCGGAATCCTACGAGCCCGTCTGGTGCGCCTGGGGCTATCAGCGCAATTTCACGGTGGAGGAGATCGAAAGCACCTTTGCCAAGGCGAAAGATGTGGGGCTGGGCTGGGCCGTGCTCGATGATGGCTGGCAGACCTCCGAGGGCGACTGGTATCTCGATGCGAAAAAGTTTCCGCGTAAGGACGCGGACATGATCGCCTTTGTGCAGTCGATCAAAAAGGCGGGCTTGCGGCCGCGCCTGTGGCTGGCGCCTTTGGCTGTCGATCCGGGCACCGACCTGCTGCACGATCACACTGACATGCTGCTGCTCAATCAGGACGGCGCGGTGCAGAATGTCACCTGGTGGAATGCCTTCTATCTGTGTCCGGCCTACCAGCCGACGCGCGAATATTATCGCCAGCTTATCCGTAAAATCATCGGCGAGTGGGGCTTCGAGGGGCTGAAACTCGATGGTCAGCACATGAACGGCGTGGCGCCCTGTTATAATCCGGCGCACAATCACGCCAAACCGGAAGACTCTGTCGAGCATCTCCAGGATTTCTGGAAGCTGATCTATGACACGGCACGCGAGATCAATCCGAATGCGGTGGTCGAATTCTGCCCGTGCGGCACGTCCTACGCCTTCCATAACCTGCCCTACACCAATCATGTGCCGGCCTCTGATCCGCTCAGCTCGTGGCAGGTGCGCCTGAAGGGCAAGTCACTGAAGGGCCTGATGGGGCGCGATGCGGCCTATGCCGGTGATCACGTCGAGCTTTCCGATGGCGGCGACGATTTCGCCTCGACCGTCGGCATAGGCGGCATCGTCTCGACCAAGTTCACCTGGCCGGGGCCGGGCCATGAAAAGGGCGAGAACTTCCAGTTGACGCCGGAGCGCGAGGTGATGTGGCGCAAGTGGGTGGGGCTTTACAAAACACACATGCTTTCCACCGGCCAGTATCGCGGCGAACTTTACGATATCGGCTTCGACAAGCCGGAAGCCCATGCCGTCGAAAAGGACGGCAAGTTCTATTACGCCTTCTATGCTGACAAGTGGGATGGCGAGGTGGAGCTGCGCGGATTGACGAAGAAACGCTACCGCCTGCGCGACTATTTCAACGACAAGGCTTTGGGTGATATCGCGCCGGCCAGGAACCGAATTCCGGCAAAATTCGAGCGCTTCCTGCTGATTGAAGCCACGCCGGTTTAAAGGGGGAATTACATGAATGAACCGATGCCGGAAGGCACACCTGTGGCGGCGACCGGCAAGCGCTGGCTGATCTTTGCGCTGGCCGTTGTGGCCCTGTGGGGCGTCTGGGGCGCCTTTACCGGCATCTCGGCGCAGAAGGGCTTCCCTGAAACCCTGACCTATTGCGTGTGGGCGGTGACCATGATCCTGCCGGCGCTCTATGTGCTGGCGAGGGCGGGCTGGAAGCTCGACCGCGATCCGAAATCCATCCTCTACGGCCTGATCATCGGCCTGCTGGGCGCCGGTGGCCAGATGGTGCTGTTCTATGCCGTCAATACCGGCCCGGCCTATCTGATCTTTCCGGTGATTTCGCTGTCGCCGCTGGTGACCATCCTGATGTCGGCTGCCTTCCTGAAAGAGCGGACGACAAAGCTGGGCCTGCTCGGTGTGGTGCTGGCCCTGATCGCCCTGCCGATGTTCGATTTCTCGCCGGATAAGGGGTTCAGCTTCATGAATGGCGGGGTGTGGTTTCCGCTCGCCCTGATCATCATGGCGTGTTGGGGCGTCCAGGCCTATTTCATGAAACTCTCCAATAATTCGATGAGCGCCGAGAGCATCTTCTTCTACATGATGATCACCGGCCTGATGCTGGTGCCGGTGGCCTGGCTGATGACCGATTTCAGCAAGCCGATCAACTGGGGACTGGATGGGCCGTGGCTGGCTGCGGCCATCCAGGTACTGAATGCCATCGGCGCCCTGTGTCTGGTCTATGCCTTCCGTCATGGCAAGGCGATCGTGGTGGCGCCCCTGACCAATGCCGGTGCGCCGCTGGTAACGGCGGTGATTTCGCTGGTCGTCGCCAATGTCATCCCCGGCGAACTGAAAATTGTCGGCCTGGTGCTGGCGGTGATCGCTTCGGCCCTGCTGGCCCTGGCGGCCTGATTTTATCTCAACTGATGGCCGGTCCTGTGTTCCCTTCAGGATCGGTCTTTTTTGTTTCGCGTTTCATCTAAAGACCATAAAAACGAAATTTATATGTTTCGTTTTCATTGTTTTGGTTGCGTTGTGTCGTCTGTTGCAGTAAGAGTCGCTTTAACACACAGACTCTGACTTAAAGGGATATTCCATGAAGGCCATGCTCGATCTGGTCGCCCGCCACAAGGCCGGGCAGGCGGTCGGTATAACCTCGGTCTGCTCGGCGCACCCACTGGTCGTGGAAGCGACTTTTGTTCACGCGCTGAAGCGAAAATCCGACGTCACCCTGATCGAGGCGACCTGCAATCAGGTCAATCAGGACGGCGGCTATACCGGCATGAAACCGGCCGATTTCGTCGCCTTCGTCCATGCCATCGCCGACAAGGTTGGTCTTGCTCGCCAGCGCATCCTGCTGGGAGGTGATCACCTTGGTCCCAATCCCTGGACGCATCTTGGCGCTGATGAGGCAATGCAAAAAGCCGAAGTGCTGATCGAACAATATGTCGCTGCCGGCTTCCGCAAGATCCACGCCGATTGCTCGATGTCATGCGCCGGTGATCCGGTGCCCCTGCCGGAAGAGACCATCGCCCGCCGTGCCGCCCGCCTGATCGCTATCGCCGAAGCGACCCACGCCAGGGTCGGTGGTGAACCGCCGGTCTATGTCATCGGCACCGAAGTGCCGGTGCCGGGCGGCGCCCATGAAGACCTGCCGGAACTGGAGGTCACCACGCCCGAAGCCGCACTGGCCACCATCGAAACCCACATGGCGATCTTTGCCGAACTGGGGCTTTCCGCTGCCTGGCCGCGTGTTATCGCAACGGTGGTGCAGCCTGGCGTCGAGTTCGATCACCACAAGGTCATCGACTATAGCCGCGCCAAGGCGGTCAAACTCAGCCACGCCATCGATAGCCTGCCGACGATTGTTTTCGAGGCCCATTCCACCGATTACCAGACGCCGAAGGCGCTGAAGCAACTGGTCGAGGACCATTTCGCTATCCTCAAGGTTGGCCCCGGCGTCACCTTCGCCCTGCGCGAGGCGCTGTGGGCGCTCGATGCCATCGAAGGCGAATGGATCGCACCGGACAAACAATCGGGCTTCCGCGAAGTGGTCATCGATCGCATGACGGCCGAGCCGAAGAACTGGGCGAAATATTATCACGCCACAGGCGCGGCCCTGCAGTTTGACCTGCAATACAGCCTCTCCGACCGCATCCGCTATTACTGGCCCGATGACAAGATCCAGGCGGCGCAGGAAAGGCTGTTCGGCAACCTGACGCAGTCGCCACCGCCTTTGGCCCTGGTCAGCCAGTATCTGCCGGATGCCTATGCGTCTATCCGTGCCGGTGGCCTGAAACTGACACCTGAAAACCTGGTGATCGCCCATATCGGCGCCACCCTCGATGCCTATCTGGCCGCCTGTACGCCTATTTTGGAGTTGATTGATGCCTGACCCTGTAACTCAACTTGGTATCGATGAGGCGGAGCTGCAAAGGCTGGGCGCTTTATGGACGGCGCGCGAAATCGAGCAACAGCCGGAAATGCTGCGCCAGACACAAAGCCTGCTCTCTGCACAAAAAGACGCGATCGAAGCCTTTCTCAAGCCGCTGCTTGATCGCAAGGCACGCATTATCCTGACCGGCGCCGGCACCTCGGCCTTTATTGGCGAATGCCTGGCGCCAGCTCTGGCGGCGCGCCTGAAAACGCGCGTTGAGGCCATCCCGACCACCGATCTCGCCTGCGCCCCGCAACTCTATTTCGAAACGGATACGCCGACCCTGCTGGTCTCCTTCGGCCGTTCTGGCAACAGTCCCGAAAGCGTCGCCGCCGCGCAACTGGCCGATCGCTTCGTCATCGACCTGCATCATCTGGTCATCACCTGTAACGCGGAGGGCGCGCTTGCGGCCTATGGCCAGGGCGCCAGGGGGCTGACCATCCTGCTGCCGGAAGCGACGCATGACCGCAGCTTCGCCATGACCTCCAGCTTCTCGTGCATGACCTATGCGGCACTGGCGGCGTTTTCCGGCATTGAGGCCATGCAGGGCCGTATCGAGGCCATCGCCACGGCGACGCAAGGTGTGCTTACCGATTACACCGCGGCCATGAAGCAGACGGCCTCGGAAGGCTATGAACGCATCGTCTATCTTGGTAGTCATATCTTCCAGGGGCTGGCGCGCGAGTCCGGTCTCAAGCTGCTGGAACTGACCAATGGCGGTCTGGTGACCATGTTCGATTCGCCGCTCGGTTTCCGCCATGGCCCGAAGACCATCGTAAACAGCAAGACCCTGGTGGTCGTCTTCTTCTCCAACAACGCCTATACCCGCGGCTATGATGGCGATCTGCTAGACGAGCTGCGTAAGGATAATGACGCCGCCCGCGTCATCGCCATCACGGCGCAGGATGGCGTCGGCGTCGAGGCGGCCGATACGGTGCGCATCCGGGGGCTGGAAACGGCCGACGACACCGACCTGCTTTTCCCCTATATCATCTGTCCGCAGGTTTTCGCCTTTTACGAATCCCTGAACCATGGCCTGACGCCCGACAAGCCGAATGCGTCGGGCACGGTCAATCGCGTCGTGCAGGGCGTGCGTATCCACGAACTGGGGTAAATCGGATAATGGGGTATCTGTTAGGCGTCGATGGTGGTGGCACCAAGACCGAATTCGTCCTGGTCGATGCTAAAGGGCATGTGCGGGCCACTTATCAGGGCGGTTCGTGCTACTATATCCAGATCGGCTTCGATGGCCTGCATGAACTGCTGGCCGAAGGTGTTCAGGCTGTGCTTTCTCAGGTTTCCGGAAAACCGGAAGATATCGATTTCGCCTTTTTCGGCCTGCCCGCCTATGGCGAGGATTCTATCGCCGAGCCGATGCTTGATGTTGTGCCGGAAGCGGTGCTGGGGCATCGTCGTTATGCCTGCGGCAATGACATGATCTGCGGCTGGGCCGGATCGCTGGCGGGTGCCGACGGCATCAATATCGTGGCTGGCACCGGCTCGATCGGCTATGGCGAGCATGGCGGCCTGTCGGCACGCGGCGGCGGCTGGGGCGAAGTCTTTTCCGACGAAGGCTCTGCCTACTGGATCGCCATTTCCGGCCTCAATGCCTTTTCGCGCATGGCCGATGGCCGGCTGGTAAAAGGGCCGCTCTATGACGTGTTCATGCAGGCGCTGGACCTGAAAAACGACCTGGATATCTGCGGGTATGTCTTTGGCCGCGAAACGCCCTCGCGTGACAAGATCGCCGCCATGTCGAAGCTGGTGTCGCAATCCGCCGAGGCTGGCGATCGCGTGGCATTGAAGATTTTCGGTTCAGCAGGCTATGAACTGGCGGCCATTGTGGATGCCATCCGCGGTAAGCTGAACTACGCGCCGGATGAGTCGGTGGTCCTGTCCTATTCCGGCGGTGTCTTCAAATGCGGTGCGCTGATCCTTGAGCCGTTCCGCAAGCATCTCAACAGTTTCTCGCGGATGCCAGATAGCCCCCGCTATGACCTGCGCAAGCCGCTCCATGCGCCCAGCATCGGATCGGCCCTCTATGCGGCGCGGCGTTTGGGACGGCCGTTCAGTGCCGATGTGCTGGCCACCCTGCCACGCCTGTAAAAAGCAGGTGCCGCATCTGCCTGTTTGACAAAAGCCCATCTGCCATTGATGTTTGTCGGATACAAAAAAAGCAGGAAGCGACATGGATATCTTCAGGATCAAAATGGCCCTTAGCTGGCTGATCTGCGGCCTGATGGCGGCGGCGCCGGCGACGCAGGTGCAGGCCGCAAAGCCGACGGTAAGCGCCATGCCGGCAAAGGTGTCGTTCGCGCCGGCGGATGTTATCGCCCTGACCGAAAAGGTGGCCGATTATCAGATCGCCACTCTGGCGGCTGGCTGGATACCTGCGAACGCCTCCTGGGATACGCCAGACCCGAAGGGCTGGGTGCAGGGCGCGCTGTTCGTCGGCCTGACCGACATGGCCGATCATAGCCACAATCCGATCTACAAGGATCTGATCCTGGCAAGAGGCGAGGCCAACAAATGGGAACTCGGCAAGCGCGTGTATCACGCCGACGATCATGTCATCGGCCAGTCCTATCTGTGGGCGGCGAAGCACGGCGCACCCGCCGGTGCGCTTAAGCCGATGCAGGCGCGTTTCGACGCGATCCTGGCCAAGCCGGCCGATGTCACTCTGATCTATCCGGCGGAGGGCGATGCCAACTGCACCGATCGCTGGTGCTGGTGCGATGCCCTTTTCATGGCCCCGGCCACATGGATCGGGCTTTCGGCCGCCACCGGCGACCCACGTTATGCCGAGTTTGCCAAAAAGGAATTCTGGGCGACCTACGACGTTCTCTATGACAAGGACGAACACCTGTTCTACCGCGATGCCCGCTTCTTCGACCGCCGCGGACCGAATGGCGAAAAGGTCTTCTGGAGCCGGGGCGATGGCTGGGTCTTCGCCGGTCTGGCGCGTATTCTGGAGGTTCTTCCGGCCAATGATGTCGACCATCCGCGCTTTGTGGCGCTCTATAGGGAGATGGCGGCGAAGATTAAAGCGATCCAGTTGGATACCGGCTACTGGGCGCCTTCGCTGCTGGCCGATCCGAAGACAGCTCTGCCGGAGACCAGCGGCACCGCCTTCTATACCTACGGCCTGGCCTGGGGTGTGCGCAACGGTACGCTTTCGCGCGCCGAATACGAACCGGCCGTCCGCAAGGGCTGGGCGGCGCTGGTGGCGGCGGTCCATCCCGATGGCAAGCTGGGCTACGTCCAGCCGGTCAGCGATCGCCCGGATAATGTCGGCTACGATGATACGCAGTTCTACGGCGTTGGCGCCTTCCTGCTGGCCGGCACCGCCGTGGCCGATCTCAAGCTGCAATAGGAGAATATGATGCGCTTCATATCCGTTGTTGCTCTCGCGCTCATGGCCACCGGCGCACAGGCGCAAAGCCTGACCGTGCATAATCCCGGTCCGGCACGCGATAGTGCTGTGATCGACCTGCCGGCACCTATGGATGCCAAGGTGCAATCCGCCCGGATCGGCGATACGGCCTATCCAGTGCAGGCGCTCAACGCGAAATTCCGGCTTGTCGCGCCGCTGAAAGCTGGTGACACCATGGTGACGCTTTCGCCTGACGCCGCGCCTGAACAGCCCCGGCGTGTTCTGGTGACGCTGAATATCCAGGATGGCGGCCATCTCGAAGGCGATGCGAATAAAGGCGGTGCGATCAAGGGCGGCACCTTCCATCTGCGTGACCGGTTCACTTCGCCGCCCGATCATTTCATTCATGACGGCCTGATTGCCTTTGAAGGTATCGGCTGGGAATCCGACAAGGTGGCCTATCGCCTCTATCTTGATGAACGTAATGTCACCGACATCTTCGGTAAGTATTGCTCAGGCATGATCTTCCCCAATGTCGGCCATGGCTTCGACGACTATCAGTATCCGGTCGCCTGGGGCGGGGATATCTTCAAGGTCGGGGCGTCGCTGGGCGTTGGTGGCATAGGACTGCTGCGCGACGGCAAGGCGACGCAGATCGGGCCTTCGACCATTACTGGCCGCGTGATCGCCAATGGTCCGGTGACGGCCATAGCCGGTGTCGATGCCGATACCATAGGCGGCGGTAAGGGCAGTATCCACGCCACCTATGCCATCACAGCCGGCAGCGTCATCACCGAAGTGACCGTAAAGGCCGATCAGGTGGGCGAGCCTCTGGTGACCGGCCTGACCATTCATCCCGGCGACCAGACCTTTACCCCGCAAGCGTCCCGCGACTGGACCTATATCGCCGCCTGGGGACCGCAGGAGCATGGCCCCGACTGCGTAGGCTGGGCGGTCTTCTATCGCGCCGGTGATGTGACGGGTGCGCCGGTTAATGACGGCCAGACCCTATTTATCCAGTTCAAATCACTCACCGACGCCCATTCCCGCTTCGGTGCCCGCTGGACTCAGGAGGGCAGGGACGCCGCACCTGGCATCCGCGATCTGGCTGGCTTCAGGGCATGGCTCGAACAGACGATGGACGAGTTCAACCATCCGCTGACGATTGGCGGTTAATCGAACAGCGTCGCCAGACCGATCAGTTCCATATCGGGAACGGCGGTGCGCCAGACGGGAATTCGGCTGAGGAAACCGCTGAAGGACGGATTTTCGGTAAAGCGTGCGGCAAAGACCTCGGCATCAAACGCATCGCCAATGATATCCATCAAGGCGCCGGCCAGATAGATACCGCTGGTGGCACTCATTATCAGGGCGATATCGGCGGCCATGTCGGCCAGCCAGACCGTGGTCAGGTGGATAACCTCGCACGCGGTGGCATCGCCCGAGCGGGCGCGTTCGACGATTTCCGCAGGCGACAGTTCGGGTGCGGTCTGGTCATCCAGGGCGTTCAGTATGGTCCACAGGTCGCGGAATCCCTGCTGCGACATCGCCGTTTCGCGCACCACGCCGCCGCGCAGGTCGCGCAGGCCATTGATGACCTGCCATTCGCGTTCGGTTTTGGCCGCCAGACTGGAATGTCCGCCTTCGCCGGGCAGGGCTGTCCAGCCGCCGGCGCCATCGGAGAGCAGGGCGGCATTGCCCAGGCCGTAATTTGGGCCCAGCACCAGCATGACCGTCTCTTCGCCCGGTTGGCCTTCCTGGACGCTGATTCGTTCGCCGCGGCGCAGTTTGGGCATGGCCAGGGCGCGGGCCACGAAGCAATTGACCAGGTTGACGCGCTGGATATCAAGCGCCGCCCGCAGGTCTTCACGCGTGATTTCCATGCCGTCTTCCAGGCGTGTCAGCCGGCCGTTCTCTTCGGATCGGCGGGCGGAAACGGCGGCGCCCTTCAGTTTCGGATGGCCATGAGCGTCCAGGAAATGGGCCAGCGCCACATCAAAATCCGCCCGGCTGGCGCAGATGAAGGTGGCGGCTTCGCCGGGGCGTCGCCCGATCTCCGCCAGCGCAAAGCTAACGCGCGCACCCTTGGAAAAGTCACAAACCAGCACCTGTTCAGTCACTGGACACTCCCCGTATTACTCTGTTGCGGCTTTTCCACCGCTTATTTTCAGAGCTTACGCGCCCACTGTTAAGGCAAGCTGAATCCTGCAAAGTGCAGATTTAAAGGTCGAGGAACAGGGCCTTCCCAGACCGGCATGAAGCGGGGCTGGATTGCATTTGTCGATGGACGGAGAGGCCGGATAGGGGCACGGTGGTGGAGCTAAGCGGATTCGAACCGCTGGCCTCCTCATTGCGAACGAGGCGCTCTACCAACTGAGCTATAGCCCCGTGCCGTTCGGTGGGTGTCTTATTAAGGCAAGTTTGCCGCCTGTCAAGCGGTCCTTAACTTGTAACCGATAGGGAATGTCCTATATTCACAGACGTAGTCAGATCAGGGGTTCTATATGCCAGTCGGTATCGCCGGTTTTCTTTATTTTGTGGTCGATGGCCTGTTCGGCATTATCATTCTGGCGCTGGTGCTTTCGGCCATTCTGAGCTGGCTGGTGGCCTTCAATATCATCAACACGCGCAATCGTGCCGTCTATATGATCCTGGACGTGCTGGACCGGATCACCACGCCGATCCTGGCGCCTTTCCGTGCCATCATTCCGCCGATGGGCGGGCTGGATATCAGCTTTATCGTCGCCTTCCTGGTTATTCAGGGCATCAAGATTTATCTGTTGCCGCCGGCCTTCCTGACCTTGCAGCAGCTCATTGGTTAATTCACCGCTATGCGGCTTTTTGTCCGCCTGACGCCGAAATCTTCGGTCGAGCGTATCGATGGTTGGGACCAGGATGAAAAGGGCCGCCGGTTCCTGAAAGTTCGTGTGCGCGCCGCGCCGATCGAAGGGCGCGCCAACGAGGCCCTGATCGCTTTCCTGGCCAAGTCCCTGAAACTGCCGAAATCGCGCCTGTCGCTTGTGGTCGGCGATACCGCTCGTCTCAAGCAGATCGAGATAGACGGATTGGACGAAAGCGAACTGACCGGCCTGCTTCCATAAAGAAAGCCCCCGGCACTTTCGCACCGGAGGCCAGTTCACCTTTGCGAGGTGGCTCTGTTACGCGGCAACCGTGGCGGCAGCGCGAATCTGGTCATTGATGGCGGCCGAGACCTGGCTGCCTGAAGCGGTGCCGCCGAGATCCTTGGTCAGCACGCCCTTTTCAACGATGGCATCAATAGCCGCGTCCAGTGCGTCAGCTTCCGTCAGCAGGTTGAGCGAGAAGCGCAGCAGCATGGCGACCGACTTCAATGTGCCGATCGGATTAGCGAGATCCTTGCCGGCGATATCCGGCGCGGAGCCGTGGATCGGCTCGTAGAGCCCCTTGCCGGAGGTGCCCAGCGAGGCCGAGCCCAGCAGGCCGATTGAGCCCGGCAGGACCGAGGCAAGGTCGGAGAGGATGTCGCCGAACATGTTCTCGGTCAC
Source organism: Asticcacaulis taihuensis (assembly GCF_900100255.1). Lineage (GTDB taxonomy): Bacteria > Pseudomonadota > Alphaproteobacteria > Caulobacterales > Caulobacteraceae > Asticcacaulis > Asticcacaulis taihuensis. The sequence continues at coordinate 279,242 of NZ_FMTS01000005.1, forward strand.
GATCACATCGAACGCCGTCGGGCGGGTGACGAGGTGCATGGCCATCGAGTCGACAAGGTTGTGCTCCAGCTCGACGTCGGAATACTCGGCCTTGTGCAGCTTCATGACGGTTTCGCGCCACAGGCGGCTGGTTTCAATGACATTGGCCTTGTCGACGCTGGTCACCTTGTTGCGGCGCTTGCGGGCGGCCTCGAAGGCGACGCGAGCGACGCGTTCGATTTCCGCGACCGTATAGACGCATTCGTCGATCGCGGTATCTTCGGTGCGGGTCTGCTTGCCGAAATAGAGGCCACCCGTCAGTTCACGGACGATCAGCATGTCGGCGCCTTCGACCACTTCACGCTTCAGCGGCGAACGGTGGATCTGCGAGGCCTTGACCTCCATCGGGCGAAGATTGGCGAACAGGCCCATCGACTTGCGCACGGCCAGCAGGCCCTGCTCCGGGCGCATCTTGCCGAGGTCCCACTTAGGCCCGCCGACGGCGCCGAGCAGCACGGCATCGGCCGCCAGGCAGGCCTTGTCGGTATCTTCCGGGTACGGATTGTTGTCGGTATCGATGGCGATGCCGCCGATACGCTTCTCTTCGAAATTGAAGGTGTGGCCGTAGACCTCGCCGATGACCTTCAGGGCCGATACGCCGGCGGCGGCGACTTCGGGACCGATGCCGTCACCCGGCAGGACGACGATGTTAAAAGTACCCATTTAAGCGGCCTTTCCGTGGGATTGTTCGTAAGCTTCAATTTGCGGCAGGCGCTTTTGCAGCCAACCCATGGCATCCACGCCTTCCAGCAGGCACTGGCGGGCGAATTCCTCGACCTGGAAGGTGAAGACGGTGCCGTCTTCCAGGGTCAGGGCGCATTTTTCCAGATCGACGGTAACGCGCTGCTGCGGGTTCTTGAGCAGCTTGTCATAGGTCGGCTGATCGACCACGATCGGCACCAGGCCGTTCTTGAGCGAGTTCGACTTGAAGATGTCGGCGATCTCGGTCGAGATCACGGCCTTGAAGCCATAGTCCATTAACGCCCACGGGGCGTGTTCGCGCGACGAGCCGCAGCCGAGATTGTTGCCGGCCACCAGCACGCGGTGCTCGGTCGGGTCGATGGTGTTGAGGATGAAATCCTTGTTCGAGCCATCGGCATTGTAGCGCCAGTCATTGAACGCCACCTTGCCGAGACCGGCCTTGGTGGTGGTGGTCAGGAAGCGGGCTGGAATGATCTGGTCGGTATCGATATTGGCTTCCGGCAGGACGACGATGCGCGACGAGAAGCTGTTTACGGGTTCCTGATTGGACATGGATTAAGCCTCCTCAAGAGCCATGAATTGACGGGGATCGGCGACATGGCCGGCGATGGCGGAGGCGGCAGCGGTGGCCGGCGAGGCCAGTACGGTGCGCGAACCGGGGCCCTGGCGGCCTTCGAAGTTGCGGTTCGAGGTCGAAACGGCCAATTGGCCCGGCAGGACGAAGTCACCATTCATGGCGATGCACATCGAGCAGCCCGGCAGACGCCATTCGGCGCCGGCCTCGGTGAAGATCTTGTCCAGGCCTTCCTTTTCGGCCTCGACACGAACCCATTCCGAACCCGGTACGACGAGGGCGCGCACGCCTTCAGCGACCTTGCGACCCTTGAAGATTTCGGCCGCGGCGCGCAGGTCGGCCATGCGGCCGTTGGTGCACGAGCCGATGAAGACGACATCGACCTTCTCGACTTCGCGCTTTTCGCCGCCGGTGAAGTGCATGTACTTCAGGGCGCGTTCTTCATCCTCGTTGGCGGCCACGGGCACGCCCTTGACGATCGGGGCGCCCTGATCCGGGCTGGTGCCCCAGGTGGCCATCGGCTCGATGGCCGAGCCGTCGATGCGGATTTCCTTGTCGAAGGTAGCGCCATCGTCGGACTTCAGCTTTAGCCACTCAGCGGCGGCGGCATCGTAGGCCTCGCCTTGCGGCACATACTGACGGCCGCGCAGCCAGTCGACCGTCTTCTGGTCGGGGGCGATCATGCCGCAGCGGGCGCCGGCTTCGATGGAGAGGTTGCAGACCGTCATGCGGCCTTCCATGTCCAGCGCCTCGATGACCGGGCCGGCATATTCCAGCGCGTAGCCGGTGCCACCCGAAAATCCCAAGGTGGCGATGACCGTCAGGGCAACGTCCTTGCCGGTGACGCCCGGCTGGAGCTTGCCGTCGATGGTGATGCGCATGGTCTTGGGCTTGCGCTGGGCCAGGCACTGGGTGGCCAGGACGTGGCCGACTTCCGAGGTGCCGATGCCGAAGGCGATGCAGCCAAAGGCGCCGTGGGTCGAGGTGTGCGAGTCGCCGCAGACGACCGTGTAGCCCGGCTGGGTCAGGCCCATTTCCGGCCCGATGACGTGGACGACGCCGCGGTTCTCAGCATCATAGCCGAAGAGGCGCACGCCGTTCTTGGCGGCATTCTGTTCGAGCGTATGGACCTGGATTTCCGCCTGCTTGGTGACGTAGGGGCGATTGCCTTGCGCATCGGGGCGCAGGGTCGGAATCGAGTGATCCAGGGTGGCGAAGGTGCGGTCCGGGCGGCGGACCTTCAGGCCGCGTGCCTCCAGTTCGGAAAACGCCTGCGGGCTCGTGACTTCGTGGACCAGGTGCAGGTCGATATAGAGCACGGCGGGGCTGTTGGCGCCCTCCGGCTCGACGACGTGCGCGTCCCATACTTTTTCAAACAGCGACTTTGGTCGGGTAGATTGGGCCATGGTTATAACTCTAGGTTCGTTTCATTTTCTCCTCCCCTGCAAAGCGGGGGAGGTGTCGCGGCTTGTCCGCGACGGAGGGGGCATTTGCTTTCGTGGCGGCCCCCTCCACCACTTCGTGGTCCCCCTCCCCCGCAAGCAGGGGAGGAGAAAAGAGTCTTACTCGGCCGGGACGGGCGCCTGGATCGGGTCCAGCCAACCGAAGCGGTCTTCCGTGGTGCCGTTGAACAGGCCGTGGAACAGGGTCATCAGACGCTTGGTGACCTTGCCCGGACCGGCGGCGCGGGTGGGGATATCATCGACCGAACGGATCGGAGTGATTTCCGCCGCCGTGCCGCACATGAAGATTTCGTCAGCCAGGTACATCATCTCGCGCGGCAGGGCCTGTTCGATGACTTCGATGCCATCGGCCCTGGCCAGCTTGATGATCGAATCGCGCGTGATGCCGCCGAGGATGGAGGCCGCGACCGGCGGGGTGTGGATCTTGCCGTTCATGATCAGGAACAGGTTTTCACCCGCGCCTTCCGACAGACGGCCGTCGGTACCCAAACCAATACCTTCAGCATAACCACGACCACGGGCTTCCTTGCCGATCAGGTAGGACGACAGATAGTTGCCACCCATCTTCGCGGCGGTCGGGATGGTGTTCGGCGCGGCGCGCTGCCACGACGAGATGCAGACATCCACGCCCTTTTGCAGGCCCTCTTCACCGAGATAGGCGCCCCACGGGAAGGCGGCGACGGCGAAATCGACCTTGATGTTATCGCCCTTCGGCGTGACGCCGAGGCCGTTTTCACCCAGGAAGGCAACCGGACGCCAGTAGGCACTCTTCAGGCCGTTGGCGGTGAGGGTGTCCTTACAGGCCGCGATCATCTGATCCAGCGTGTAGGGGATTTTGATGCCGTAGATACGGGCGGAATCTTCGAGGCGGATCAGGTGGTCGCGCAGGCGGAAACCGACCGAGCCATTCGGCGTGTCATAGGCGCGGATGCCTTCGAAGACGGAGGTGCCGTAGTGCAGGGCGTGGGTCAGAACGTGGACCTTGGCGTCTTCCCAGGCAACCATTTGGCCGTTCAGCCAGATTTTGTCAGCGAGTTTTGTCATGTTCAACAATCTTGATATGTTCGTATTGGGGAGTTCTGTACGCCTTTTCACAGGCGTCAAAAAGATGGATTTTGCTTAAAACAACCCAAATACTTGGCCGGGGCCGCGACCACGGCCCCGATACCTCATCCCCTGACTTCCTGCCGTCGCCTGCGTGCTCATGCGCTGACCTTGCTCTTCGCTGCCGGCGCAGAAGCGCCGCGCGGATCACTGGCCAGACGCTTGATGCCGTAAAGACGATCGATCTGCAGGCCGAGAATATCCGTGTTGCGTGAGGGGTCACGCGGACGCACCGTCAGGGACAGGCCGCGCTTGTCCTCGCCGAGATCGTAGAGTTCAGCACCATCGATGTTGAACCCCCGCCGCTCGACGAGGCCCAGAATTCGCAGGAGGCTGCCTTCGAGGCGATCCAGCTCAATATGAATCAAGTGGCTCATCCCAACGCTCCTCCATCATTTCCGCATTCGAGGCGCCTGGGGGAACCAGGGGCCAGACGTTTTCGCGCGGATCAATTAACACATGCAACAGGGTTGGCCCCTCGGCGGCCAGCAGCTTGTCCAGCGCCCCCTCGACCTCATGGCGATGAGTGATGCGGAAGGCGGACAGGCCAAAGGCGCGGGCGACCTCGACGAAGTCGGGATTGTCCGACAGGTCGATTTCACTGTAATTTTCCTGGTAGAATAGCTCCTGCCACTGACGCACCAGGCCGAGCGAGGAGTTGTCCAGAAGAACGATCTTCAGGGGGATATTGTAGCGATTGAGCGTCGCCATCTCCTGAATATTCATCATGAAGCTGCCATCGCCCGAAATGGTGACGACGTGGTGGTCGGGCTTGGCCAGCTTGGCGCCGACCCCGGCCGGCAGGCCGTAGCCCATGGCGCCTGAGCCGCCGGAGGTCAGGTGACCGCGGTTGTGGGCGAATTCGCAGTGCTGCGCCACCCACATCTGGTGCTGGCCGACGTCACAGGCGGCGATGAAGGTATCACCGGCCTTTTCCGACAGCGATTTCAGCAGGCCCGGCGCATAGATGCCCTTGCCTGGCGCATTGTACTTGAAGCGGTATTCCCACTTGTCGGCCTTGCACTTCTCGACCCACTTCTGGATACCCTGAACCTTGGGGTTCAGGGTCTCGATGGTGGTCTTGAGATTGCCGACAATGGCGACATCGGCGCGGCGCAGCTTGTTGATCTCGGCCGGATCAATATCGGCGTGGATGATCCTGGCGTTCGGCGCGAAGGCGTTCAGCTTGCCGGTGGCGCGGTCATCGAAGCGCGCGCCCAGCACGATCAGCAGGTCCGAATCCTGGACGGCGATATTGGCGGCACGGGTGCCGTGCATACCCAGCATACCAAGGAACAGGTCATCGGTGGTCGGGATTGTGCCCAGCCCCTTCAGGGTAGAGACGGCGGGAATGCCGGTACGGGCGACCAGAGCGCGCAATTCGGCGGAAGCGTGGGCCATCTCGACCCCGCCGCCGATATAGAACAGCGGGTGCTTCGATTGTTCGATCAGTTTTTCAGCCGCCCGGATGGCAGAGGCGTCCGGTTCGGGCGCGGTCCATTCCGGGAAGGTGGCGGCACCGGAAACGGCGACGTAAGAGGCCGCGACGTCCTTCGGGATATCGACCAGCACCGGGCCGGGACGGCCTTCGGCGGCGATCGCAAAGGCTTCGGACAGGATGGCGGGGATATCGGCGGCGTTACGGACCAGCCACGAATGTTTGACAATCGGCAGGGTCAGGCCCAGGATATCGACTTCCTGGAAGCCGTCCGTACCCATCAGGTGCGTGGCGACCTGGCCGGTGATGCAGACGAGCGGGACGCTGTCCATATAGGCATTGGCGATGCCGGTGATCAGGTTGGTGGCGCCGGGACCGGACGTGGCCATGCAGACGCCGGTCTTGCCGGTGGCGCGCGCATAGGCGTCTGCGGCAAACGCCGCGCCCTGCTCATGGCGCACCAGGATATGCTGCAAACCAGAACCGGCCAAAGCATCATAGATGGGCATGATGGCGCCGCCGGGATAGCCGAACACGGTCTCGACCCCCAGCGCCTTCAGCGTGGAGATGACCAGTTGTGCGCCTGTCGGTTGGTTGCTCATCGTAAAACTCGGAAAATCTTGAAAGGGTGCGGCGGACCCGCCTAGGTCCGCCGCCGCCACTGGATTGAACCCGTCCAATCCAGGGTAATGCTTATCGATGCTTACGCGTCGACATTGGCCTTGTTCTGCAGCCAGCTCATGCGGCCGCGCAGATCCTTGCCGACCTTTTCGATCGGGTGGTTCAGGTCGGTGTTCATCAGCGAGTTGTAGCGCGGCCGGCCGGCCTGGTTTTCCAGGATCCATTCACGGGCGAAGGTGGCGTCCTGAATGTCCTTCAGAACTTCACGCATACGCTCGCGCGTTTCGCTGTTGATGATGCGCGGGCCGGAGACCAGGTCGCCATACTTGCAGGTTTCCGAAACGAAGGAGTGCATCTTGGCGAAGCCGCCTTCATACAGCAGGTCGACGATCAGCTTCAGTTCGTGCAGCACTTCGAAATAGGCGATTTCCGGACGATAGCCGGCTTCGACCAGGGTCTCGAAGCCCATCAGGACCAGTTCGGTGGTGCCGCCGCAGAGAACGGCCTGTTCGCCGAACAGGTCGGTTTCGGTTTCTTCACGGAAGGTCGTTTCGATAACGCCGCCGACGGTGCCGCCGATGCCGCGGGCATAGCCCAGGGCCTTGCGGGCAGCCGTACCGGTGACGTCGCGGTCAACGGCGAAGAGCGACGGCACGCCGCGGCCGCGCTGGTATTCGCGGCGGACGAGATCGCCGGGGCCCTTCGGGGCAACCAGGATGACATCCATGTCGGCGCGCGGCACGACGCGGCCATAGAGGACCGAGAAGCCGTGAGCGAACAGCAGGGCCGCACCCTTGGGGGCGAAGGGCTCGATGATGTCCTTGTAGATCTCGGCGTGCGACATGTCCGGGGTCAGGATGGCGATGATGGTGGCGTCGGCGATCGCGTCCTTGATTTCGGCGGTTTGCAGGCCGTCATGGGTGGCCTTGTCGTAGCCGGAACCGCCCTTGCGGACACCGACGATGACATCGGCGCCGGAATCGCGGAGGTTCTGGGCATGGGCGCGGCCCTGGCTGCCGTAACCGATAATGGCGATGCGCTCGCCCTTCAGGCTGTCCGGCGAAACGTCGTCATTGGTGTAGATCTTCACAGTAGTCTCCAAGGTATGGGGTATTGAGGATTAAAAGGAACCGTCGCGGGTGACCGAGGTCACCATGCGGGCATATTTTTCCAGGGCGCCGGCGCCGAAGGTCTTTTGACCGGGCTTTTGCATCCTGGCGGCACGGCGCATGTCGATATCGGCGAGGATATCGATGCGGCGCGCCGCGATGTCGATGTGGATGATGTCGTCGTCATTGATATAGGCGATCGGGCCGCGCGCCGAGGCGGACGGCGCGACCTGACCGATGACCGACCCGGAACAGGTGCCAATATGACCGTCGGTGATGAGGGTGACGCGCTCGATGCCGGCGCCTTCCAGGGCGGCGCTGATGTCGCCGAGATCGTCGGCGCGATAGGCCATGTCGCCTTCGTGGCGGATGATGACGATGTCGCAATCGCGGATCTGGCCGGCATGAACCGCCGCCAGGGCGTCACCGGCGGATTCGAAGACGCGGGCACGACCGTCATAGGCTTCGGTTGTGAAACCATCGAGGCGGATGACGCAGCCAGCAGGTGCCAGCGAACCATGGAGAATAGCGAAGCCTTGCGAAGCGCGTACCACGGCGGCCGAACCCTTGAACGGGGCGGCTGTCTGCGTGTTGATCTGGCTCTGCATGGTCACGATAAAATCTCTTCCGGTTCAGATATTGAGATGTGCGAAAAAATCCCGCTCAGGTCAGGAGCGGGAGGATGTATCCTCTTTAGTGCGGGTGTTTAAACCTGCGCTACCACTCCGAAAGCATGGGGCGTACTACGCCCCCAATAAGCAGCGATACGAGGTCAAGTACAATGACAGCCATAACGAACGAGGTCGCCAGAGCGCGAAGCTCTTGCGTCTTGTTCTTTGCAATGGCGATGGCCGAAGCCTTGGTCATAACTCAACTCCGCGCTACCCCGGATGGGTGCGTTATCCACATATAGCCAGAACTCTTTTCAAATTGCAAAGGAAATTTGGAAAAATTTTTCGGCAATTCAAGTTATTACGGCAATGCAGCAAAAGATTTTATCGAAATTCGCGGAATATGGGGTAAATAAATTCAAAATTGAGGGTGAAATCACGAAAAAGGGCGAGGCGGAAGGCAAAAAAACGCAACAATCTGTCCCCTGCATAAATCGCATCATTCCCTAACGGCAGGGCATCCCTTGTCATGTGCCATTTGCGGCCTATCATAGGCTTATAATAAGGGGAACCGCCATGAAGATATTCGCTGTCGCCGCCATAGGGCTCTGCCTGGCTATGCCCGCTTTCGCAGAGGACTTGCGCAAACCGGGCGATTATCCGCTCGGCGCCGACTCGCAGGTTCAGGCCGTGCCACATGGCCAGGTGGTCGGGCCCATGGAATTTCACTCGCGGGCGATCCCCGATACGGTGCGGCGCTACTGGGTCTACGTGCCGGCGGGCTACAGCGCCGCCACGCCGCCCAACCTTTTGGTCTTCCAGGATGGCCAGCGGGCGCTCAATCCGGGCGGGCCACTGCGCATCAATACCGTGCTGGATAACCTGATCGCCAGGGGCGATATTCCGCCGACGCTCGGCGTTTTCGTCACGCCCGGTAATGTCAGCGAACACTATCCCGATAATCTTGGCATGGGTAATCCCGATCACCGCGCCGAGGAATACGACGCCTTGAACGACGATTACAGCCGGATGCTGATCGATGAACTGCTGCCGGAAGTGGCGAAGAGCTACAGGTTCAGTGACGATCCGAAGAAACGCATTATCGGCGGCACCTCCAGCGGGGCGATCGCGGCGTTTACCGTGGCGTGGAATCATCCGGAGGCGTTCGGCAATGTCATCAGCATGATCGGCAGTTTCACCTCGATCGGTATGCATCCGGCGACGGCGACCACGCCCTTTATCCCCGGCGGCGACACCTATCCCGGCCTGATCCGCAAATCGAAGATCAGGCCCTTGCGGATTTTCATGCAGGACGGCTCGAACGATCTCGACAACGAGCATGGCAACTGGTTTCTGTCCAGCCAGCAGATGGTCAAATCGATCGAATGGGCCAATGCCAATGCCGATAAGTGGAACCTCGGCCCGGCACGCTACGACCTGAAACATGTCTGGGGCGACGGAGGCCATTCCGACCAGCACGGCGGCTCGATGCTGCCGGATATCCTGCGCTGGATGTGGCGGGATCAAGGAAAGTAAGGCTATCCACAGATTACACAGATTGCGCAGATTTTTAGAAAGGGAAGGAATCCACAGATTAAGCCAGGTAAGCGCAGATGATTTGATGCGGGCTGTGATTCAGGCGCGAAATGAAGCCCATTCTTATGCGCCTTCGGCGCGTCTTATGACTTATCACGTGCTCGAACCATCTGTGCAATCTGTGTAATCTGTGGATCACCTTATCCTTCGTGAAATCGCAAAAATCATTGCCTTAAATCGGATGAGGACTATATAGAGCCCATCCCGCAAAACCTTGTTCCGTCTACATTTGCTTACATAGGTAACGGGTTTTTGTTTTACCGCACTTTTTAGTCCAAAAAGTGCGTCACACTTTTTGGAAAGTGCTCTGTCATGCCCGCCTTACGTTCCCGCACCACCACCTTCGGCCGCAACATGGCGGGCGCGCGGGCGCTCTGGCGGGCCACCGGCATGAAGAACGAGGATTTCTCCAAGCCGATCATCGCGGTCGTCAACTCCTTCACCCAGTTCGTGCCGGGCCACGTTCATCTGAAAGACCTCGGCCAACTTGTGGCGCGCGAGATCGAGAAGGCTGGCGGCGTTGCCAAGGAATTCAACACCATCGCGGTCGACGACGGCATCGCCATGGGCCACGGCGGGATGCTCTATTCACTGCCGTCGCGCGACATCATCGCCGACAGCGTCGAATATATGGTCAATGCCCACTGCGCCGACGCCATGGTCTGCATCTCGAACTGCGACAAGATCACGCCGGGGATGCTGAATGCCGCCCTGCGCATCAATATCCCCGTCATCTTCGTCTCCGGTGGCCCGATGGAGGCCGGCAAGGTGGTCTGGCCCGATGAAAGCGGCAAGGCGAAAACCCATGCGCTCGATCTGGTTGATGCCATGATGCAGGCCGGCGATGACCGCATTTCCGATGCCCAGGTCCAGGCCGTCGAGGAAGCCGCCTGCCCGACCTGCGGCTCGTGCTCCGGCATGTTCACCGCCAATTCGATGAACTGCCTGACCGAAGCGCTCGGCCTGTCGCTCCCCGGCAATGGCACGACGCTTGCCACCCACTCCGACCGTCAGCGCCTGTTCTGCGAAGCCGGCCGCACCATCGTCGACCTGTGCGACCGCTGGTACGGCCAGGACGACGCCTCGGTGCTGCCGCGCTCCATCGCCACCAAGGAAGCCTTCGAGAACGCCATGACGCTCGACGTCGCCATGGGCGGCTCGACCAATACCGTGCTGCATATCCTGGCCGCGGCGCAGGAAGCCGGTGTCGATTTCACCATGCAGGACATCGACCGGATTTCGCGCAAGACGCCCTGCATCTGCAAGGTAGCGCCGGCCTCTTCGGAGGTGCATATCGAGGACGTTCACCGCGCCGGCGGCATTGTCGGCATCATGGGCGAACTGCATCGCGGCGGCCTGATCCATGGCGAACAGCCGACCGTGCATTCGCCCACACTGGCCGCGGCGCTGGCCCACTGGGACATCAAATCCTCCAATGATTCCTCGGTCGCCGAATTCTTCAAGGCGGCGCCGGGCGGCGTGCGCACCACGCAGGCCTTCTCACAATCGAAGCGCTGGGACGAACTCGACACCAACCGCCAGTCGGGTGTGATCCGCTCGGTCGAGAACGCCTTCACCAAGGATGGCGGCCTGGCTGTGCTCTACGGCAATATCGCCGAAAAGGGCTGCATCGTGAAAACCGCCGGGGTCGATGAATCTATCTGGAAGTTTACTGGCAAGGCGCGCGTGTTTGAAAGCCAGGATTCGGCAACGACCGCCATCCTCGGCAACCAGATCGTCGAAGGCGATGTCGTGGTCATCCGCTACGAAGGCCCCAAGGGCGGTCCGGGCATGCAGGAAATGCTCTACCCAACCACCTATCTGAAGTCCAAGGGGTTGGGCAAGGCCTGCGCCTTGTTGACCGACGGCCGCTTCTCCGGCGGCACCTCGGGCCTGTCCATCGGCCATGCCTCGCCGGAAGCGGCGGCCGGTGGGCTGATCGCCCTTGTGGAAGACGGCGACCTGATCGAGATCGATATCCCGAACCGCACCATCCATCTGGTGCTGTCGGATCGTGAGATCGCCGAACGCCGCGCCGCCGAAGAGCATCGCGGGGCGGATGCCTACACACCGAAGAACCGCGAGCGCTATGTCTCCAAAGCACTTCAGGCCTATGCGGCGCTTGTCACCTCGGCCGATACCGGTGCCGTGCGTGATCTGGGGCAACTGAAGAAGTAGGGCCTAAAGGGACGCCTGCTCATCCGTCTGCAAGGGCCGGGAGATGGTGGTGTGGCCGAAGGCGGAAACCGGATAGGTCAGGGCCGGGGCGGGTTCTGGCGCCGGCGCTTCTGATGGCGCTGCGCTGGTGATCATCCCCAGAAGGCGCTCGGTTTCCGGTCGCGGCCGCCTCAACCGGTCGCGCAGCCCGCGTGCCAGCCAGTCGCCGATCGGCAGGCAGATCACAAAGGCGGTGAGCAGGATGAGGAAGCCCTGAAACATAAGCAAAATCATGGGCGCCGGCGCCTTTTCCGGCTGATCCAGCGTTCGGCGAAGCCGCAGGCAATGCCGAGGCACAGGGCGATGACTATGGCGCCGCGCAGTTCATAGACCAGGTAGATCATGGGGCGATCCTGATCCGTGTCACCGGCCCCAGGAGGGGGCCATAGCCACCGGGCAGGGTCTTGGCGGCCTCAATGGCGGGCTTGAGGTCCTGGGCCAGGCAGGGTTTCATTTCATCTGCGGATTGCGACCTGCAGGTAAAGGTGACCGTCTGGCCATCCATATGGACCTCGATATCGGTCAGTCCCTTTTCGGCGAGGGTGGAGTCCATTTCCGATTGCAGGTGCGCTTCAATGGCCCGGCTGGTGCGGGGCAGAACGAGAGCGGCCAGTAGAATCAGCCCTACAAGACCCGAAAAATAGATTGCCCCCCGCTTCACTCCACGCCCCCGAAGCTTTCTGCCGCGAAATCAATATCCACTATGCGAAGGTTAATGCTTTGTACGAGGTTGCACAACGGCGGTGCGGCATAAATACGCCTGGTGTCACCTAAATACCTCGCATATGCGCTGAAAAAGCCGCGCGACAGGTCACCGATTTGCTGTAGATTTGACACGAGACTAACGGAGGCAGAATGGACAGGCGGTTTTTACTGACGGGCATTGTTAGCCTGGGGGCAATGAGTTTGGCGAGTGATGCTTTGGCAAAACTCTCCATTGCGGATGCGCAAGCGGGACTGCGTGCCGCGCTGAAACAGGGGGCGGATACGGCGGTGACGCATCTCTCCCAGACCAATGGCTACTGGGGTGATCCGCAGATTCGCATCCCCCTGCCGAAATCCTTAGCCAGCGCGCAGAAGTTGTTGAAGCCGTTGGGCCAGTCCGGCCTGCTCGATGACCTGCATCTGCGCATGAACCGGGCCGCGGAAAACGCGGCGCCTGTGGCGCGCGGCCTGTTCGTCAATGCCATCCAGACCCTGACCATCAATGACGCGGTGGGCATCATCAGGGGCGGCAATACGGCCGGCACCCTCTATCTGCAAAAGAAAACGACGCCGGCTCTGACGGCCGCCTTCACCCCGCCGATGGAAAACGCCATGCAGGCCAGCGGTGCGGTTGATTATTTCGACCGGGCGATAAAGCGTAACAACCTGAAATCCTATTTCCAGACCGATGCCAAGACCTATCTCGGGCAATATGCCACGGGTCTCGCCCTGCAAGGGCTGTTCATCTTTGTGGGAAGAGAGGAAACCGCCATCCGCCGCGATCCGGCCAAGCGGACCACCCAGATTCTGAAGTCGGTTTTCGGCTGATCAGGCGCGCTTTTCATCTGCTGAGGCAAGAAATGCCGGCACTTCCGCTTCCGTCATCGGTTGGGCGAAATAATAGCCCTGCACCATGCGGCAGCCGAGATCACGCAAGGTCGCAAGTTGCGCCGCCGTTTCCACGCCCTCGATAATGCAGTCCAGCCCCATGTCGGCGCAAAGGGCGGTCAGGGATTTGACGATCTTGAGGCTGACCGGGTTTGAGCCGATATCGGTGATGAAACTGCGGTCGACCTTGATCTTGTCGAGCGGCAGACGATGGACATGGCTTAAGGACGAATAGCCGGTGCCGAAATCATCGAGCGAAATGCCGGCGCCCAGCGCCTTGAGGGTCTGAACTGCCGCCACCGCCTGCTTGAAATCATGCGCGACGGCGGTTTCGGTAATTTCGAAATCGATGCGCTTCGGATCGACCCGGCTGCGGTTGATAATGGCGATGATCTGCACCACGGTTTCCGAATCCGACAGGTCGTGCGCCGACAGGTTGAACGACATGCGGATGTCCGCCGGCCATTGCGCCAGCGCCGCCAGCGCTTTTTTCAGCAGGGTCTTGGTGACGCCGCGCACATGTCCGGCGCGTTCGGCCACAGGGATGAAGCGATCGGGGCTGACATTGCCCAGAGTCGGGCTTTGCCAGCGCGCCAGGGCCTCGAAGGCACGGACCCGGCCGGTGGTGATGTCGACGATCGGCTGGAAAACCATGGACAGTTCGGCGTCGAGATCGGCATTTTGCAGGGCCTGTTCGATGACGCTGTGGCTGCGGATCTGTTCCTCGTGTTCCGTGGAAAAGATGACCATCTGGCCGCGCTGGTGGCGCTTGGCGTGGTAAAGCGCATAGTCGGCGCGCTCAAACAGGGCCTGCGGGTCGTTCGCTGACTGCGGATAGCCGGCCACGCCGATGGAGGAGCCGAGCAGCGCCTGCGAACTGCCGACGGCATAGGGCAGGCGGATGACGTCGCTAATGGCGGCCCCCAGCCAGCGCAGTTCGTCGCGTGTCGGGTTGCCGGAAACGATAAAGCCGAATTCGTCGCCGCCGAGGCGCGCCAGGATGATGTCGTCACCGCAGGCTTCCTTCAAACGTTGCGCGGCCTCGGTCAGGACCCGGTCGCCGGTCATGTGGCCATAGGTATCATTGACCGGTTTGAATCCATCGAGATCTACGATGCCGATGGCGAAGGCCGCGCCGGTCGTTTGGGCCCGTTCGTGTTGCTTGGTCAGTTCGGCGAAAAACCAGCGGCGGTTGGCCAGGCCGGTCAGGGCGTCGAGATTGGCGATACGGAAATTTTCATCGCCCAGCCGGCGTGTTTCGCTGCGTGATTCCACCAGCCGCGCGAAATCACGCGAATAGATCAGAAGGACGATGATCATGGCGGCGGAGACGAATACCAGGTTGAGCGCCATGGCTTTCAGGCTCGTCTGCGGCTGGAGCAGGAAGAAGATAATGAAGGGGACGTTGACGATCAGTGTCACGATAATCGCCGCGGACCGCATGTGCATCAGGCAGAAGATGCAGCCTATGACGGTCACGGCCATGTAAAAGGCGACATGGCCATGTGCATAGGCATCGCCATATCCATAGAGGATCAGGCCCCAGGCCGTGAAGGCGGCGGCAATGACAATCGCCAGTCGGTTGGTCTGGCGCAATTGTTTGAGGACCATCTCGTCCGTCGGCATTTTACGCGAACGATTGAGCCACTTGACCAGGCGCAGAATACACATCAGGCACAGCACGGCCGGCAGGCCCACGGTCAGCCAGAAGGGCGCCACATTCACATAACTCGTGGCCACGGCAATCGTATTGGTCGTCAGCAGCAAGTAAAGCAGGGGGATCTGCTTGGCAAAGGCGTCATACTGCGCACGCGACAACTCCGCATTGCCGGTCGGCACCCGAAAGACATTCGCCACACGCTGAAAAAACAATAATCCGGACACCAATACCCTGCACCTGTCTTCCCGCCCTCAAACAGCGGCGGGTACAACCATAGCGCAGTTATGTATATAATCGGTTAGTGGCCGTGATTACGCCGCCAGATTGTCCATTTCCTGCTTCACGCGCCCGGATTCCTCCGCCACATGGGCAAAGGTGTGGCTGATATTTTCCAGACTTTCGTTGATTTCGCTGACCGCCGTGACCGCCGCCTGCATGTTGGCGGTGATCTCGCTGGTGGCGGCACTCTGCTGCTCCAGTGTGCCGGCCACGGAGGTGACATTGCCGAGCACTTCATTCATCGAACTTGAAATCAGGCCGAGTGCGCCGACCACCTCGCCGGTGACGGCCTGCATGTTGGCGATTTCGGCGGCGATGGTCTGGGTGGAGCGCGCCGCCTGGTTGGCCAGGGACTTGACCTCGGAGGCGACGACAGCAAAACCGCGGCCGGCCTCCCCCGCGCGGGCGGATTCGATGGTGGCATTGAGTGCCAGCAGGTTGATCTGGCCGGCGATGTCCTGGATCAGGGTCACCACATTGGTCATGGAGGTGGCCGACTTGTTGAGCGATTCGGCCGAAGTATTGGCGACCTCGGTATGTTTGAACACGCCTTCCACGCTGCCGCGCGCATGGCCCATGCTGTTGGAGATGTCGCGCACGCTCTGCGCCAGTTCTTCCGATGCCGCGGCCACGCTGTGGATCATGGCGCCGGTTTCGGTCGAGGCGCTGGCGGCGATGCCGGCCTTTTCATGGGCTTCGGAAATGCTGCCGACCACCACGCCGAGTTCGCTGTTCAGTTCGGTGCCGCGGATACGGCGTCGTACCGTATCCGTGATATCGGTGGCAAACTTGACAACCTTCACCACGGCGCCGGTGTCGTCAAAGATCGGATTATAGGTGGCCTGGATATAGATATCGCGGCCGCCCTTGCCGAGGCGGCGGTATTCAGCGGCCTGGTATTCGCCGCGCCCCAGCTTATCCCAGAACTGGCGATAGGCGCTCGATTGCACATAGTCCGGTTCGCAGAACATGGCGTGATGCTTGCCGACGATTTCATCGAGACTATACCCGACAGCCGCAAGGAAGTTCGGGTTGGCGTTGAGAATTGTGCCGGATGGCGTAAATTCGATGACGGCCTGGGCGCGATCGAGCGCCTCCATCTTGCCATTGACATCGAGGTCGCGCAGGCGGGACTGTGTGATGTCGGAGGCAAACTTGATGACCTTGGTCACCTTGCCGGCTTCATCGCGGATCGGGTTGTAAGTGGCCTGGAGCCAGATGACCCGTCCGCCCTTGCCGAAACGCTTGAAGGTATTGGAGGCAAAATGCCCCTGGCCGAGATCGTGCCAGAATTGGCGATAGTCCTGCGTTTTTATATATTCCGGATCGCAGAAGAGACTGTGATGCTGGCCGGAAATCTCGCTCAGGCTGTAACCGACGGTGTTGAGAAAGTTGCTGTTGGCGGTCAGGATCTCTCCCGACGGAGTGAATTCTATGACGGCCTGCGAAGCGTGGAGGGCGTCGATGATGGCCTTGGTATCGTTGTGGTTGGTCTTTTTGAAAAACATGATACGCCTCACGCCCCTGAAACGGTTACTCTTCCGAATCTGGATCAGGCTAGGGCGTATAGGGTTAATGGATAGTTTATTGGCGTGTAAATATGTATTGGATACTTATTTCGTATATCGGATACGGATCTTTTTATTCAGTATAGGAAATTAATACTGATAAAGAATTTAAATAAGGCCAAATAATTTTGCGGCTCCGTGATGTTATGCAAAGATAGTAGAAAGCGGAAGGTGTTAAATTGTTTGCGTGCTGTAACAATTATGGCGTGTATATTCGTCAAACTCTGGCCGTGAACATTGATTTATATTCGCCATATGAGCGAAAATTCCATCTAAAGATATTTTTAAACAATTCAGGATTGCAGAAGGCGCGCGAAAGTTGATTATTGTGCTGTCCGAACCGGCGCCTGCGCATTGCAGATATCGACCGCGCCGGCGGGCCTCACGAAAAACGCGCCGGAGCGATTGGCGCGGGCCTTTATCCACGCGGCAAAGGCCGGGCTGTCGCTGTCCATTACCTGAAAGGATGGGCGTTCGGCTGGCGGCAGGTCAGCGGCCATTTTCGCGGAAACGATCTTTATGCGCTGGCTGTCATCCTTGTAAAAGCCCAGCTCTTCCGTGCCGCGCGGCCGGTCGGTCAGGAACTCCATACCATTGATCACGCGTCCGACCACGGCCAGATTGCGGTCGAGATGGCGCGGGGCGTGACCGATCGCGGTATAAAGCTGTGTGCCGGAGCCGGTATCGGGCGCTACATCACGCGCCACGCCGATCATGCCATAGCAATGGATCAGCCAGGCGGTGTGACCATCGCTCGCCACCGGCCAGGACTTCACATGGCCAGCCTGTTCGGCATAGGCGTCACGATATGGCAATGCCTTGAAACCCGATGGCAGGGCAAATTCATATTCCGCCGGCGGGGTGGGGTTTATTCCCTTTGCCTCGGTCTTGTCCTCGTCAGGCCGGCCCCATTGCACGACATAGGCGTCCTGAACGCGCAGGATCGAGGCGCCGTCGAAATAGCCGGAGCGCACAAGCTGGCGGATATTGGCGACATGGACCGGTGCGAAATCCGGCGCCAGTTGGTAGGTGACCTGATGACCGTCGGCCAGGGTCATCACCACCAGGTCATCCGGCGATACAGTCATCCAGGCGCTGGCCGGGGCGGCGTCGAGCACTTCCTGCGGCGATGCCTGGGTAGCGCCGCCCTGCTGGGTAATGGGCGCGGCCCCGATCAGGAACAGGGCGGCGGTGCCGGTCAGGAGCAGGCGCTTGAACATTGATATCTCCAGAAGGTTTCACTGGAGACTACGCCGTCGCAGGTCGGTTGCAAGCATAAAAACTGACGGTTTTCTTCGTATTTTGGCTCAAATTGATGACTGCAATCATTGTTGATCCGGGTTGGCGGACAAGGATATTGCGGTCCTGTAATGAACATGAAAAGCAGGAGAGGTATTTAAGAGGTTGTCTGTTGAGTAAGCATCGTTTTGTTGTTTTGGATGCCGTTCGCGGCGTATGTGCGCTGGCCGTCATGGCGTTTCATTTTACCGGTCATACCGATTTTCCGAACGCCGTTGTCGCTGTCGATCTGTTTTTCATGCTGAGCGGCTTTGTTATTTGCGCCTCGTACGGTCAGCGAGTCGAACGGGGTGAGATTACCTTTAGCCAACTCATCATGAAACGCCTCATACGTCTGTATCCTATGTTCCTGCTCGGCCTGGCTCTGGGCAGCCTGACGCTGATCGTCATGCGCGCCAATGGTTATACGACGATCAGCAATTTTGAAATTTTGGGCGCCGCCGTTTTCAATTCGCTGTTCATGCCTTTGATCAACACCATATCGATCCACAATTTCGGCAATCTCCAACCAGCCATCGGCTCAATAGCGCCGGCAAACGGTGCACTATGGTCATTGTTTTTCGAGGCATTCATCAGTTTGTGCATGATGGCTTTCATAAATCGCAGGCCCAGGGAACTGGCCATGATTTGTGTTCTGGCCTTGGTGTTCTGGTTCATTCTGGGTCTCGCGCTTAATATTTCTGCGCATAGCCGTACGCTCCAGATAATGGGGGGATATACGTCCGGAAATGTGATGCTGGGCTATCCAAGGGTCATATTCGGCTTCTCAGTCGGAGTCCTTATTTATAAACTGACGGAAGGGACAACGCCGGCCGGTCTTGCCCTGCTGAAAATGAGGGCAAGCCTCGGCCTGTTTGCCAAAAGTCCGGTCATGCTGATAATCCTGACTATAGCTGCGCTGTGCATCACCTATGATCTGCGTGGAATGGTATATCTGGCTTCGCTGATTGTCCTTTGCCCGCTTATTCTTTTGCTCGGATCCGGAATGACCGCGCCTGGGCGCATTGTGGCGGGCATATCAAATGCCTTGGGCTGGTTGTCCTATCCACTCTATTGTCTGCATATTCCAGTTGGTAATCTGATTTCGGTCTGGCTCCACGGAATAAGGGCAGACGCGCCTCTGGCCTTCCAATTGGACTTTCCGCTGGTGGCCTCGGCCGCGAGCATTTTACTGGCTGTGATAGCCGGGTTGGCCATCGATGAGCCTGTCCGAAAATGGCTCACGCGGCGGTTTGATAATGGAGGTGCCGTCGTCAGAAAAACCTCTGGCCGTACTGAACCGGGTAAAACCACATCTTAACCACGTCTGTTCACCGCGTTTTCGCATCCGCAGCGTAGGATGGAGGCTCAATCGATGGAGTTTCCCTTGCTGCCCCAAATGTCGCGCGCCGCCAAAATGACCCTGCTTGTCCGCACCTGCCTGGCGGTCCTTACCGTGACCATTGCCATTCTGGTCTTCGGGCCGTTTGGCGGTCTGGAACAGAAGGTCGGCTTCACCGACAAGGAAGCGCATGTGCTGGCTTTTTATGCCCTGACGGGCTTAAGCCTGCTGGCCCTGCCGAAAATCCGCAAATGGGACGTGGCCCTGATCTGCCTGGCCATCGGCGGCCTGATCGAGGTGGTGCAGGCCATGGTGGGCCGCGATGGCAATGTACCAGACTGGCTGGCGGATGCGTTCGGCATATCCCTGGTCATGGCGCCGCTGGTCATGCAGTCGATGCGCCGGTCGATGCAGGGCAGCCGCCCGTCGCGCCGCCGCACAGATCGTGTGGGCGCGAATGCCGATGCGGTCAGCAAGTTGCCTCTCTGAATTTTCCATAGTTATAAAAATGGCGCCGGTAGCTGAGTTCCGGCGCCATTTCATTTCGTCCGGTGTCAGGCCCTATTCGACATAGTTGCTGTCGATGGAGGCATAGACGATGCCTGGCTTTTCGATCTGTGCCAGTTCGACCGCGCCGGTCGCATCGACTTTTGCCTTGCCGTCAACGGCGTAGGCAACATTGTTCGAAACGTAGTTGTAAGTGAAATAGGTGCTGACCACGCCGTCATTGACCTTGCAGCCTTCGACCTTGATCAGGCGCTTGCTCTGGGCGGGGGCGCTGTCACGGACCTTGTCAGCGGCCGCATCGGCGATGGGCTTGCCGACGGCTTCTTCCTGGGCGGTGGTGCAGCTATGCGACGAGGGGTTAGTGAAGCTGCCTTCGGCAAAGCTCGGGGCAGCGGAAACGGAAGCGACCAGCAGGGCGGCGCCGGCGAGGAGGGAGACGGATTTCATCATGGGACACACTCACAAAGTTTAGGGTTGCGGTTTATAGCGCGTCACGGCCTAAAAGAGGGGAGGGAGTGGCTGTGACAAACCGAGGCTGCACCACATTGACAGCGCTGTCATTAACAAATATCGCGCTGCAACATTTTGTGATCGTATACGATTATTCAGTCAAATGTACGATCAGCGAATTGTGACCAAAACCGTATGGGTTTTAATTCGGCGGGAACAGGTACAGTAATCGGTAGGTGGGTTTCCCGGCCAATATATTCGTGAAGGTTGGTCCCGTAATAAATAATATCGGATTGATAGACGGAGAATACGGGATTGTCGGCCTCGGCGGGATCAGACGGCAGATAGCGGTGACCGCACAGAGGGATAAGCTTAGGCGCAGCATCAACAATTTCATTAAGCGCACTGGCACGTAATTTCGCCGTCACAGGACGGTTTCCCCAATCAGGCAACCACAGGCTATTGTTTTCAACATCAAACAATAGCCCTTCGTAAGGCCAACGCAACATTGTTCTGATTGCCTCATTATCCGATCGCCAATCGTAATGCAGAAGTGGATGGCGCTCACTCAGAAAGGCCATCAGGTCCGGCGGAAACACCAAACCGTACATATCCTGCGCCCGATCCAGTTCTTTCGGTGTATAAGCCTCAAACCATTCGATCTTCATATGCCCCCGCCCTATTTTTGCTTTCGGCCTAAGCCCGCTCGCTTTTCAGTGGCCGTGACAACAGGGCCTCGATGGCGCGGGACACGTCCATCTCGCCGGTCAGGACGGCATTGACCGCCTCGCAGATCGGCAGTTCGACCTTGTGTTTGCGGCCGAGATCAACCACGGCCGGCGCCGATTGCACACCTTCCGCCACTGACACCTTGCCTTCGAGGAACTGGGCCAGGGTCTGCCCCTGACCAAGCGCCAGGCCGACGCTCATATTGCGTGATTGCGGCGAGCTACATGTGAGCACCAGATCGCCCAGCCCGCACAGGCCGGACATGGTCTCGAAGCGCGCGCCTAGCGCAATCGCCATGCGCGACATCTCGGCGAAGCCACGCGTGATCAGGGCGGCGTGGGCATTGCGCCCCAGCCCCTTGCCCTCGGCGATGCCGCAGGCGATGGCGATGACGTTCTTGATCGCGCCACCAGCCTCGGCGCCGATCAGGTCGGTCGATTGATAGGGCCGGAAGGTGGGGCCGGCCAGGGTGGCGGCGATGCGCGCGCCCAGCGCCTCATCCTCGCAGGCGATGGTGACGGCCGACGGCAGTCCCATGGCCACTTCCCTGGCGAAGTTGGGACCGGCCAGCACGCCGGGACTGGCTTCGGGCAGAACATCTTCCAGCACCTCGGTCATCAGGGCGTCCGTGCCGCGCTCGACGCCCTTGGCGCACAACACCACCGGTAGGCCGTCTCTGACATAAGGCTTGAAGGCGGACAGTGTGGCGCGCATGAACTGCGCCGGCGGCACGGCCAGGATCAGGTCGCACGCCGCCAGGTCGGCGAAGTCGCTGGTGGCGGTGATATCGGCCGAAAGCCTGACCCCGCCGAGATAGAGGCTGTTTTCGTGCTGGCCATTGATCGAGGCCACCACCTCCGGTTCGCGGGCGTGGAGGATGACGGTATTGCCGCCGAGCGTCGAAACCTGCGCCAGCGCCGTGCCCCAGGCGCCCGCGCCGATGACGCCTACCTTGTTGAAAGTCTGAACCGTCACGCCTTGGCTCCCTTGCGGCCGGAATATTTATGGATCGGCGCATGGGCGGCGCTCGTCTCATCGAGCGGCCAGCGCGGCCGCGCGATGGTGCTCATGCCCGTCTCTGTGTCGGGGAGCGCACCCTTGCCCAGCTTTTCATAATGTTCAAGCCCCGCCAGGGCGATCATGGCGGCATTATCGGTGCAGTATTTCAGCGGCGGGGCTTTCAGCACGAAGCCATTTTTCTCCGCCGTGGCGGTCAGAGCCGCGCGCAGCGCCAGATTGGCCGCCACGCCGCCGGCCACCACAAAGGCCGGATCGGTTACGGTGGTTTGTTCTCTGAAAAGCTTCATGGCGCGGTCGGAGCGTTCGACCAGTTGCCGGGCAATCGCCGCCTGCACACCGGCGCAGAGGTCGGCCCGATCCTGCTCTGTCTTCACTTCGGCATGGGCGATCAGGGCGGCGGCGGTCTTCAGGCCCGAAAAGGAAAAGTCGCAGTCCTTGCGGCCCAGCAGGGCGCGCGGCAGGGTAAAGCGGCTGGCGTCGCCGGTTTTGGCGCAGGCTTCCAGCGCCGGACCGCCGGGATAGCCCAGTCCCAGCACCTTGGCGATCTTGTCGAAAGCCTCGCCCGCCGCGTCATCGATGGTGGTGCCGAGACGCTCATAATCGCCGACGCCCTTCACGCTCAGAAGCTGGCAATGGCCGCCGGAAATCAGCAACAACAGGAAGGGAAACTGGACATCTTCGGTCAGGCGGGCGGAAAGGGCGTGGCCTTCCAGATGGTTGATACCGATCAGCGGCAGGTCGCGCGCCAGGGCAAAGCCCTTGGCGAACGAAAGCCCCACCATCACACCGCCGATCAGACCGGGGCCGGAGGTGGCCGCCACCAGATCAAGCCCCGGATCGCCGGCTTCCGCCAGCGCCTGCCGCGCCAGATCGTCAATGGTCTCGACATGGCTGCGCGCGGCGATTTCCGGCACCACGCCGCCGAACGCCTTGTGCTGCATCACCTGGCTGTGGATGACCGATGACAGTACATGCGTGCCCGCATCATCGCGGCGCACCACCGCCACGGCGGTTTCGTCGCAACTCGATTCGATACCCAGAACGGTCAGGCTTGAGGACATAACAACCCTTGCAAGATACCCCACCACCCCGCCCTTCGGGCGCGGTCCCCCTCCCCATCAAAGATGGGGAGGTACAGGAAAAACTATACCTCCCCGGCTATGCCGGGGAGGGGGACCGCACGACGCGCGAAGCGCTAGATGCGGTGGTGGGGCTTCTTACTACAAAGAACATAAGAAAGATGGCTCTTAACACCCTGCCATATAGTCGCACGTCAAGTCTTTTGCATTGATCCTGCATGACAAAGTGCTAGTGAAGGGCCATGAGCAAGCTGAAAATCGGTACGCGTGGATCGAAACTGGCCCTGACGCAATGCGGCTGGGTGCAGCGGCAGATCGTGGCCTTGATGGGTTTTGATCCGGCCCAGGCCGACGACATTGCCCCCTTGACCATCATCACCACCCAGGGTGACCGTATCCAGGACCGCCGCCTGATCGAGGCCGGTGGCAAGCAGTTGTTCACCAAGGAAATCGAGGACGCCCTGCTGCGCGGCGATATCGATGTCGCCGTTCATTCGCTGAAGGATATGCCGGCGGCCGATATTCCCGGCCTCAGCCTTTGCGCCATACCGGTGCGCGAAGACCCGCGCGACGCCTTTATCAGCCTGAAGTATGAACGTGTGGAAGACATGCCCGCCGGTGCGCGGCTCGGCACGGCCAGTTTGCGGCGTCAGGCGCAGATGCTCAGCCTGCGCCCGGATCTCGAAATCGTCATGATACGCGGCAATGTCGATACGCGCCTGTCGAAACTGGCCGCCGGCGATTGTGACGCCATGCTGCTGGCGGCGGCGGGCCTCAACCGCATGGGGCTGAGCGCGCATATCCGCTCCTATATTGATGCCGATATCCACGCCTCCGCCCCCGGCCAGGGCGCGCTGGCCGTGCAATGCCGCTCCGATGATCTCGGCGCCGAATGGATGCGCAAGCTGCATCACGAACCGACCTTCCTCGCAGTCCAGGCCGAGCGCGGCGCGCTCGAAGCGCTCGAAGCCTCCTGCCGCACGGCGGTGGGCGCCTATGCGACCATCGACGGCGATACCCTGTCGCTGTTTGTCGAGGCGCTCAGCGCCGATGGCAAGACCCGCTGGCAGCGGCGCGAAACCCTGATCCATCCGAATGCCCTGAGCGCCCGCAATCTGGGCCTGCGGCTGGGCGTTGAAATCAAGGTCGAGGCGGGGCCTGATCTTATTCAGATCGGCGGCTAGGATGACAAATCGCGCGCCTCTCGTCTGGGTTACGCGCACCACCGAAGGCGCCCGCCGGACCGCCCGCGCGGTCGAAGCCTTGGGCTATCACACCCTCGTCGCGCCGGTGCTGAAGATTCAGGCGCTAAAGCCGATCATTGATCCACACAGTTTTGACGGGGTGATTTTCACCAGCCGCAATGGGCTGAATGCCTTCTCTAGCTTGTGTGGCCGCCGCGCGCTGACGGCCTGGTGCGTCGGTGACGCCACCGCCCGGGCGGCAGGCGAGAAAGGTTTTCAGCCGGTGATCAGCGCCGGCGCTGATAGCAAGGCGCTCGTCGCGCTAATTCGCCAGACCGCCGATCGGCACAGCCGCCTTTTCTATGCTGCGCCGGCCGAACCGGCGGCGGCACTCTGTCAGGTTCTGTGCGCCGATGGTTTTCAGGTCAGTGAAGCGGCAGTTTACGAAACGCAAAGTGTGGTGCCGCGCCTGAACCCTGCCGATCTGCCGCGCATCCGCCATATCCTTGTGCAATCGCCAAAGGCCGGCCGCGCCATCGCCGAGGCGCTGATCGCCTGGCATGATAAACTTTGCTTCCCCAATCTCCGCTTTATCTGTATTTCTGAAGCGGCATGGCAAGGCGTGGAAGCCGGTTTGCGCCAAAGCGCCGCGCCGGAAATCAGAAAGGCCGTGGCGGCGGGACTGGATCGGCGCATTGCCGAGACGCCCGATGAGGCCGCCATGCTGAGACTGTTAGAGACGGACGGATGATATGAGCGACCCGCTAAATACCAGCGACATCAATGCCGAGGGCCAGGCCATAGAGACTCAAGATTGGGCCGATCCGAAAACCACAAATATCGCGCGCCTGATGGCCTTCTTCATCCTGCCGTCGGTGTTTGTCCTGATCGCCATTTTCGCCGTTTTCTGGGGGCTGACCCATCAGAAGAAACCGGCCGTCGCCACCGCGGCACCGGTGCCCGCTGTCAGCGCCCCGGCCGTGGCCACCGACAAGGATGCCCAGATCGCGCAACTGCAAGCCCAGCTTCTGGCCCTGCAGAGCCAGTTTCATCCCGTTGAAGGCGCTCCTGCGGCTCCCGCGCAGCCCTATTATGCTCCAGACCCCACGGCTTTGGCGCAACTCTCCGCCCGTGTCGACCGCGTCGAGGCCGCCCAGCGCGAACTGGTCAAGGCCACGGCCGCCGCCTATGCCGCGCGCAGCCTGCAACTGGCGGCGCAGGATGAAAAGCCCTTCCTTTCGGAACTGGCCGTGGTCGAGCCGGCGCTGAATGATCCGGCTGTTGCCGCAGCCTTACGCCCCTATGCCGAAAAGGGCGTGCCAAGCGCGGTCGCCCTGGCCGTCACCTTTCCCTCTGTCGCCGCCCGCGCCAATATCGCCGCCCATGCCGATGACGGCAAGACCGGCCTCCTCGACAAGATCCGTCACGCACTCGGCGGCTTCATCTCAGTGCGGCGCATTGGCAATCCGGGCGGGCAAGGGGCAGAAGCCATACTCGAACGGGCTGAAATCCGGCTGAACAGCGGCGATCTCAAAGGCGCCGTCGCCTATCTCGATACGCTTTCTCCCGCGGCGCAAAAAGCCCTGTCGCCGTGGCTGGAGGAAGCCCGCGCCCGCGTACTGGTCGATGACACCACGCGACGCCTTTCGGAAACCGCACTCAATCGCCTGAGCCAGATGACCGGCAGCCCGTCCGCGCCGCTGATCAATGGGGGCGTCCTGTGACCCGGACCGTTCTCATCCTGCTGGGTATCATTGCCCTTGTGGCCCTGGCCATTGCCGGTATCGGCGATGCCGGGCAGGCGTCGCTCGTCTGGCTCGGCTATCGCATCGATACATCGGCGTCGGCAGCCATTATCATCGTCGGCATCATGGCCTTCTGCGCCGTCAGCTTCTGGAACGTCGCCCTGTGGCTGTCGCGCTCACCGCAGCGTGCCGAACGCGCCCGCGCCCGCGCGCGCCGCAAACAGGGGGATGAGACCCTCACACGCGGCTTCCTGGCCGTGGCCAATGGCGATGGCGCCGAGGCCCGGCGGCAGGCGGCCAAGGCGCTCGATGTCTGCGATAACGTCCCAGTCGTTCGCATCCTGACCGCCATGGCCGCCGAACAGTCCGGCGATGACGTGGCAACCCGGACGGCCTATTCCGCCATGCTGAACGTGCCCGAACTGAAACTGGCCGGCCTCAAGGGACTGATGCACCTGGCGAAAGGCCAGGGCGAAAAGACAGAAGCGGTCCGTTTGGCCACTGAAGCCTACAACCAGTCAAAACCCGCCATGTGGGCCTTTGAGACCCTGTTCGAGGCCCGTCTCGAAGCCGGTGAGTGGGCCGAAGCGCTCGACCTGATCGATGGCGCCCTGAACCGCAAGCTGATCTCGCCGATCTTCTCCGAGCGCGCCAAGGCATCGCTGATGGCCGCCTCGGCTGCGCGGCTGGAAACCTCTGACGACGCCCAGATGCGCGACCAGGCGCTCGATTACGCGCAGCGCGCGGCCAAGCTGCAACCGGCCTTCACGCCGGCGGCGATCATCGCCGCGCGCCTGCTGAACAAGGCGAAAAAAGTGGGCCGCGCCGAGGATGTGCTGGAAGCGGCCTGGGGCGCCCAGCCGCATCCGGCCATCTGGCTGACCTACCGCGATCTCGTTTCCAGCGAGACGCCGAAGGAGCGCGCGCGCCGCCTTCAGGGTCTGATCGACCGCAACAAGAACCACCGCGAAAGCCGGATGCTGCAACTGGAACGCGCCTTGCTGGCCGGATCGAAACCCGACATCACCGCCGCCATGGCGGCCCTGGCCGATGACGCCACGGAAGACAAGCTGACCAAGCGGGTGAGCGGGCTGATGTCGCGCGGGGCTCAAGGTCTGGGCGACCTTGAGGCCGCCCGCACCTGGGTGGCGCAGGCGGCCCTGGCCAGTGGCGAACCGGAATGGTCGGATATCGATGCTGAAGGCAATGCGTTTGCCTATAGCGCCTCGGACTGGAGCGATCTGATCCTGACCTTTGCCCGCAACGCTGCCCTGGCCCATCCGCGCTATGAACGGGGGGAAAAGGGCCTGCCGGAAGTGCCGGACCTGTCGTCGCGCTACGTGCCGTCCATGCCGTTCATCAAGGCGGCGCGCAAAACGACCGGCGGCAAGATCAATCCGATTCCACAGCCGGACGATCCGGGCGATTACGATACGGCGATTACCGGCCAGAATCTGGATGTGATTGCGGTGCCCCAGGTCAAGACGGCCCGTCCGCGCCGCACATCGCCGCGCAC
Source organism: Asticcacaulis taihuensis (assembly GCF_900100255.1). Taxonomy (GTDB): domain Bacteria; phylum Pseudomonadota; class Alphaproteobacteria; order Caulobacterales; family Caulobacteraceae; genus Asticcacaulis; species Asticcacaulis taihuensis. The sequence continues at coordinate 306,666 of NZ_FMTS01000005.1, forward strand.
AAAGAAATAGCGTTTAGGCTCTTGGCAAGCCGCCAAGACCTGTGTAATGAACGCGCCTGCTCGCGCGCCACGCGCCGCGACGCTGTTTCCGGGCCGCTTTAGCTCAGCCGGTAGAGCACCTCATTCGTAATTAGCGGGTCTAATTACTTTTGACGTGTAAAACCAATGAGTTATTTGCGACAACGCCGAATTAGTAGGGCATTAGTAGGGCCTTGCTTTAATTGGGCCGCTTTAGCTCAGCCGGTAGAGCACATCATTCGTAATGATGGGGTCAGGTGTTCGAGTCACCTAAGCGGCACCACTTTCTTTTGAAAATCAACACACTAACCACCTTGTCTTGGCCGCTTTGCGCCCCAATCCGGACATGCGGGTGACCATCTCATAGCCAACCCAAAATCGGACAAAGTTGGCATCATAGTGCCTTAGTGCTTCAATGCCGAACCGGCTGCGAGCACTAGGCTCAGGGAGGCGGCGGCACGCAACCTTATTTTGCGACAAATGTTCACTATTTGTTCCCATGTGGATCAAATGTGTGTAAAATCGGTGTTGTTAACAGGGTGATTCGTTTTTGTGGGGAAGTTTGTGCACAAGGCCGCCACCAGTTGCACAACAAGAACCATCCATCCAAAGGTGAAAGGCTGCGCACGCCCGCAAAAATAAGGCGGCATTAACCAAATCGTGAGTCAGATCGTATCATGAATATTATGGCAGACAAATTCGCCCGCGCACCGATTGCGAGTTTGCGTAGCAACCTCGAATTTGTCTGCTGGTCACGGATGCAAGCCGAAGCCGGACAGGCTTTGGAGGAGATAGTAAGGCGCAAAGAGCTTGAACGCCAGTCTGGAAATGGCGTTTTCTTTTGGGGAGTAGGCAACCCTCCCGCCAAAATCACTTCCGCATTAGCCAAGGTGCACCATCCTGTCGCAGTAGTTTTTTCGATTATGAAATCAAAGCCAAAGGCGGGGGACGTTTCGCCAAGCCGGATAGTAATGTGGCAGACTTATATTGATCGAGATGGCTTGAAGCGCGAAATGCCCGACCACGTTTTGGTGACAAGCCGAGGCGATACCACTAAAGGCGCCAAGCGTAGCCACTATGCCCTAATCTGCTATTCGGCGGCTCCGCTTGCTATTGAGCGAGGCTGCCCCTTCGACCCTGGGGCCTATCGGAATACGGGCGAAATGGGAAAGCCGATCGGGGCATCGCAGGTCACAGCTTTACTCCAGCCTATCCGCGAAGAAAGCCGTTCTTCTTCCTATGAAGTTAATTTGCGGGCGACATTGCATGATAGCTATTGGGTCAGGCTCGAAGATCCGGTTGACGTCAACGCCGCGGCCATGACGAAAGCGCTGAAATCGACCGATCGAATTGATTGGCTAGATTCCGTAAGAAAAATGAAGGCCGTCGCGGGCCAAGTTCCCGCGAGTGTACGGTTTCCAAAATCTCTCCAACTTGATCTTATGTAGAAAGCGGTCTAATTTTACAACTTTCGAGTTCATCATGAGCAAAATATATTGAATGCCGACACCAAAAATCTGGTTAGTGAATTGCGTAATGCCGGCTTTACTATGGAGGCAATTGATGCGGCGTGGCCAAGTTGGTGGACTGACGATGCAGAGTCCTCACCATCCGCGCGAACTGAACTGCGGTTTGCGCTAGCTCGTAAGCTTGGCCTTTCCCCCAAGCCACTGCTTGGAGAAAGAGTTGAATTTGTTTGGAACGATGAAGCTCGTTTCAAACACCTGACGGCACAAGATAAACTTCAGCAGTCTGTGCTGTCATCGTTCGGCGTATCAATCGGCCGTATATTAGTCCGATCGCTTGAAAAATCATCCCACAGCTCGATCACCGCCGGTGCCCTTCGGCAAGCCATCCTTTCAAGTTCCGACTACGTCGATTTGAAAAGCTTAATTTCGTTTTGCTGGTCAATCGGTATTCCCATCATTCATCTTCGCGTTTTCCCCCTCGCGGCGAAGAACATGCACGCCATGGTCGTTTCGACCGAGGGCCAATATGCTATTCTCTTAGGCAAGGACGATAAGTACCCAGCTCCCTTAGCGTTTACGCTGGCCCACGAGATCGGTCATATCCTTTTAGGACATTTGGCAAACACGCCCGCATTGGTTGACATGGCTGACCCTGGAGAAGGGGATGCAGACGATAACCAGGAAGTCCAAGCCAATGAATTTGCCCTCGAGCTACTTACAGGATCGCCTAAACCCAATATTCAGACCGAAATAGAATTCTTTTCGGCGAGGGCGCTTGCAGAATCGGTCATAAATGCTGGCCCACATTACAAAATTGAGCCTGGCACATTAGCTCTCTGCGCTGGCTATGTAACTAAACGCTGGCCAGCCGCGATCGGAGCTCTGCGGCACATTTATGGACAACCCACTCCCCTATGGGAATCAATAAATAACTTCGCCGCTCAACAAATTGAATGGGATAGAATATCGATTGAATCGGCTGAATATTTAAGCAACATCATGAATGTAGCAAATGGCTAGTGAAATTTTACTCGACAACGATATCATTATAAAGTCTTCACAGTTCTCCATAACTGATGAATTGGTGAAATCCCTTAATAATTACGGCTCACCTCATATATTATCCGTATCGGCCTTTGTAATTTTGAAGCAGGTTACGGCTAAGAAAAAGCTAAGTAACCCGGGTCAAATATCAAAAAACTGCACGACTTTATTAGGGCATCTTAATAGGATTGAGCCTACCGAAAAAGAAATAAGTTTGGCTGCGGATTTGGAAGACCAAGCGCGCACAATGCTACTGGAATTAGACGTCGGCGAAAGCCAGCTGCTTGCAATTTTGATGAATAGAGGCTCACGCCTTATGGTAACGGGTGATAAAAGAGCGATTATTGGCATAGAACAATTCATAAAAGGAAAATTCGAGTTTAAACATAAGATAGCTTGCTTTGAACAATTACTTTTGGAAATAATAGGCATGCATGATTTCGACACACTTCGTGCTAAAATCTGCACAGAAGCGGTGGCCGACAAAGCTATATCCATTTGCTTTTCCTGTCTATCGGGCGAATCTCAAAAAGACAGCGCCCTCTCAGGGCTTTCTAGTTACATAAACAGTGTCCGAAATACCTCCCCTGAAAGCTTAATTATTTCGAATGATCTTTCAGCCTTGTCCTCTTAGATAAACTGCGTATGGCGGTTTGAGCTCCGCTACTAGATTGATCTTGACTTCCGAACGCGGCACCTCATTCGAAAGTTGAGGCGCGTCCAGCACCTCCAGACACGCTTTGTCTACTCGGCCTTTAATGTAATTGCTGCCCAGCCGGCCTGTACTGGGACCAACCGGCACCCGCGTCTGATCCAAGTAAAAGCTAAAATCTTCTGCATGAAGCTTATCGATTACCAATGCGTATCGAGAACCAAGGACATTAATTGGCGCCGGGATGTCGGTCCATTTTACGCCGTCTGCTGAAAACTCACTCGCTCGGAGCGGTTCAGCATAATGATTGGATTCCATCTCCTGCATGCATAAAAAAATTGGCTCATCTTTTTTTGCAATGCTCTCAGCGAATGGCTGAACCATTTTGAGTGGATGGCAGGTATTTCCGCCATATCCCCACATAGCAAAGCCAGCATCATCAATTTCTTTCGATTTTCTCTTGATGATATCGGCCAAGCTTTCCTGCGCATGGACTCCTACTTTCATGTAGAGGAGGCCTGCCCCAGGTTTGAAGATTTTAGCCATTATTTTCCTCCAGAAATTCTAATTCGTACTCGTCGTCATGCGCCATACCATAATCGAGTCGCTTCTTTTCACGCACATAACGAACGCGTGGCTCTTTGGATCTCCCATAAAAATTTTGGAGGCGAATAGCGTCAGTTATTGCTTCGCTAGGCATTTCACTAGGAATGATGCCCGGCACTGACTTAAAGTACATATTGCAAGACTTGAGGTCTGGCGCATCATCCAAATGATACAAGTGCAGCTTAGGCTGAAATTTTGAAACGAAAAATCCGCTCTCCAACGCAAAAAGTTGAACCCTCGCAAGTACTTGCTGAGGCCAAACCAATTCGTTGTCGTCAGCGATAACAACCATGCCCTCGCCCTGCCAGCCGATTGCTTCCATACCTCGTTGAGCGAAGACATTAACGCTCGCGCCACCATTGGAGGCGCCCCAGGGCGGATTAGTATAGAAGCAGTCGTATTTTTGGCTGGATGGGAATGCATCAAGGACATTATAAAGCTTAGCATCCAGATTTTCGATCCTCTCGCGGTCCGCAAACCTCATCACGGCTTGGACAACACGTTCGTCAAAGTCGAAAACGGTTATTCTGCTTGGGCCAAAGTCCAAAACATTTCGGGCCTTAAGATAAGCAACGCAAACGCTGATCGCGTCTCCATCACCTATGAATGCTAAGCGTTTTCCGTCAGCCCAATCAGCGACGGCTTCACTTTGCAAGACCATGTCACCTGTTTTCATGTGAATTTGGTCAAATTGCCTAAGCGGTCGAGGGCGATTTTGAATCACGTCCGATACCGCATTAATCGCCTCTTTTAAGTCGATCTTTCCTCGCATGCCCCCTCCGTTCAAACGGCTTATTGTAGTCTTGCTGCTAACTCCTGGGTTAAGTCATCGATGGGTTTATTAGAGTCGAAAAAGTAAACAGGTGTGCCTATAGATATCCCGTAAGAAACAGCTACAGAACCCTGTAAATATGTATGAAGCCGAGCCTCTTCAAGAGTAACAGCTGGTCGTCCTGCCGCATTTGCGGCAATCCGGGATATCGCAATGTCGGGTGGCGTGAACAATACCCATATTTCATCCGGTAAGAGTGCTTGAATTTGCTCCGCCGCGAATGCGGTTACACGGTAACCATAGTGCTCTTTAGTTACAGGATGGCTATCAATTATTACGTGTCCAATTGACCGTTTTTGCGCCACCCACTTTAACAGCTGTGTGTCGAGAGCCAAGATGTGTTCTGCAGTTGCAACCCTTGAGGATTTGCTGCGAAGGTCGTCCTGGCTACCGATATCTGAACCCAGGTTGCTGAGATATTCTGTGAGACGAGCCCCATATTCCCAAACAGCCAGCCCTTCTTTTAAGGCAGAGAGCCTCTTTGTTACGCTGCTTTTCCCAGCTGCAGGCGCGCCAGTCAGATAGATCGTTTTCCAGCTCATACGCATCTCCGACTCGAATCATTATCACAGGTATTGTTTTCTGTCCAAGTAACTCGGGGTTGCTCAACAGCGGTTGCCGAATGTCCGCTTTGATAAGCTGCCGGACCATTCGAAATGTCCGCAAAGGGCCGATATTGTTGAAAAAGTCTGATTTAGAGTAATTTTGAAGAAAAAGTTGGCCATAGAGATCGATGGGAAAATCTGACGCGAGTGGAGCCGCGAATTTGTCCATCGGCACTCAGCGGCGTCCCTGGCTCGATTTAATGGAGGTTTTGCGTCGGAATAATGATCGGCGTTCAGCTAGCGAAATTTAAGAGACCGTGCGACTGAGGACTTTTTCAACAATATCGGCCAAGTCCGGTCGTCAGATGTCAATTTTCTGGGGTAATCTGGCCGAAAGTTCCTGAAATAATGCTTCCGGCGTAACGCCTATTGCTCGTGCAATAGCATAAAATTCGAGAACGTCGATCCGCCGTTGTGAGGACTCTACCAGCGAAATGAATTTTTGGGTTTTACCGAGGCGTTGGCCTAATTCAGTCTGAGTAAGACCTGCCTTCTTTCTCGTTTCGATCAGAAGGTCGATCAATGTCTTATGATGTCCTGTAAAAACTGTTTTGGGCATCACGGGGCCTGATCAGTAAATGATACAAGCGCTCCAATTAAACCGAAGGATGAACTACCCGAATTTTCGGTAGTCAAATTTTCTGTATTTTTGTTGCCTTTGCGCGAAATCCTGTTGTAGTGAGCATGGAGAATGGGGATATCAATTGCCGCGTATCCAGGGTTCCAAAGCTTACTATATAAAGTTAGGCCCTGGTGGGGCGTGGGAAACCACGTGCCTGAACGAAGGAACATTACGCCTCGGCCATAACGAAATCCCACACGAGCTTGCCCAGACTAAAGATCGGGAAGCTATCCGCCAGCGCTTCATTGATTTGGGCGTATCGTCCGCTAAAGCCAGCGACAAGACGCGCGAATTGCTGACCTTCTATGCTGGCGACGAGTCAGTGATTTGGATTACGTTTTCGCGCGGTTTGCTTTGGTGGTGCCATGCCATGGCCGAGGTCAAGCCGACACCAGACGGAGACGACCGTGGCGCGCGCTGGAAGCGATGTGTAACGCCCTGGTCGAGCTTTAGCGTTGGTGGCGCCCTTTTACACATAAGCGCCCTCAGCGGTCGCCTGACACGCACAGCGGGCTATCGCCAGAATATATGCAATATCGCCGATACGGACTATCTGCTGGCACGCCTCAATGACGAACCGCAGCCTGATATCGCAAAGGCTGTTGAGGCACGGGACAACCTATCGACCGCACTCGTCCGTCTTATCGCAAAACTCTCATGGCAAGATTTCGAACTCTTTGTCGATTTGATCTTCACCAGCAGCGGGTGGCGGCGTACCGGTGCCCTGGGTGGGACGCAAAAGACTGTCGATATCGAACTCGAACTGCCCTCCACTAACGAGCGAGCGTTTGTGCAAGTCAAATCTGCGACGAATCAATCTGAGTTTGATCAATATCTGTCGGCGTTCGGATCACGGCCAGAGACACGCATGTTCTACGCCTACCACACTTTGGATAAGGGCTGTGCTTTGAATTGCGCTGAAAAGGGTGTGGCGATCTTGGGGCCAGAACGCTTATCAAAAATGGCATTGAATGCAGGTTTAACAGACTGGCTCATTCAAAAGGCATCCTAGTCATTTCGTCGCGGAATAAATGGTAATATATAACCATATTTGTAAATTTCTGGAGGGGTTGAAATGAGAAATATGCTAGAAGCACTGGCGATCAGTGGGCTCGTCATGTCGTTTGCAAATAACGCAACAGCTAGAGAAGTCCCGCTTACACAACATGTGGTAGGAGCCGCTCCAACCTGGGACCAAGCGATTTCCACTGGGGAACGCGCAATCAAGGATCGGATGGTTGATCCGGATTCTACGAAGATCGAGTGGCCATATCAATTTTCTGCAGTTTCTAGGAAGGCGCCCTTCGGCAAAACGCGCTACGGTTATTTTACCTGTGGTACAGTCAATAGCAAAAATCGAATGGGCGGCTACTCAGGCAAGCAGTGGTTTCTGATAATGTTGAAGGACGGCGCCGTCACGGACCTAGAAATCGATTCACCCGGCGATGGTCAATGGACGGCTTATGAGTGCCTTGCTGACGTAAAAGCAGGCAATTTAGTGCCGATCACCATCAATGCTAGCTCGCACCCGGCTCCAGCAACTAGCCTTATAACAAAGCCGGTCATGGGCATTGATTTTGCGGCCGTGCCCGAAGGCGCTTATATTGGTAAGGTGACACCTAAAGGAGCCGCCGATCAAGCAGGGCTCAAACCGGGAATGGTCATCGCCGAAGTCAATGGCATCTCATTGAAGGGTATGACGCTTGCTGGCATCCAAAGCATCTTCACCGCTATCGAGGGCGAAATGAACCTTATGGTGGTCGGCGTGGGCGAGGTGCGTATGCACAAAGCCATTCCGTCTGGTTAGAACCGTCGGTAACGGTCGTAACCCCTATAACGGTAAAAGCGATTAAAAGCCCTAAGGCCCACCCGCTTTAGTACCCATATAGGGTAGTAAAGGGGTGGGTTATAACCGTTACCGACGTAGTCACATGGGCGAATTGGGGCGCGATGTAAGCCGCCAATATCCCTTCATTTTCCTTCCAGCTTCGGTGGTGATGGTTGTAGGACCGTTCCAACCGAGAGCTTTCATGACCTTTGAAAGGCGTCGATAATGATGTTTCTGAAGCTGAGCACCTGAAATCTTCAGGACGTTTTCAAGCAGGTAAACACTTGACATAAGTTCACGCCCATTAAAGACATCGGGCTCGGTGCTCAACACGACGTCTTCCCAAGGGTCGGGTTCCAACCGTTGCCCCTGCTCAGAAGCAGCCACGTCCCATAAGTCAATTGGGAGCAAGATGCTTTCCCCATTAGCCTCACGAAAAGCCGCCTCTGCCCAAAGCTGATTTCGGGTAACAGAAAGCAGTTCGGTGTCTATATCCCCGGTTCGCACGGGCCAGAACCTTCGATTGCCAGTTTCATCCTTGAGATACTGATCATCATTCGTCGTGCCGATAAGAATCACTCGACGAGGACGAACTTCAGCAAATCGACCATACGCTGCACGGCCCCGATCAATCGAGCGAGAAGCAAACGCCTTCACCTTATTGACATCGGCATGACGCATACCTGCCAATTCCCCAAGTTCATAAAGCCATACCCCTTCCAGCGCCTCCATCTGCGCCCGAGGTTCTAAGGCTAGCAAATCTTGATCGCTGAAATATTCTTCTCCTGCGAGAATTTTGATTGCCGAAGACTTTCCGGAACCTTGAGGCCCTTCAAGAACCAAGATGGTATCAAACTTTACGCCAGGGCTTCGGACGCGGCGTACAGCGGCAATCAGTACGATGCGACCAACAGCCCGGATGTACTGGCTATCTTCTGCACCAGCGAGATCAACCAGCCAGCGGTCAATGCGCTCAATCCCGTCCCAAACTAGCGAATTGAGATAGTCAAGCAAAGGGTCATACGCATTTTCATTGCATAATTGATAGACAGCATCACGCGTCATTTCCGAGCCGGGATCAAACCCGAAGTGCTTATTAATCAAATCTCTAACAAGGAGGCACACCTTGTCAGTCATTTCACCGTGGTGAGACTGAAGCGCTTCCCCCTCAACGTACATACGGTTTTTGAAAACATTGTACGAACATCGAATACGAAGACGAATTATCCCTACTTGCGTATTTTGGAACGTTCTTTTGGGGATGCCGTGACTTTCACCGTCCGGCCAATCATTACTGACTGCACGCAATGATTTTTGCGTCTGACGTAGCGCCTCAGCATGTGGATTGCGCTTTTCTAAGATGGATTCGGAAATACCATAGTCGCTATTGAGCAGGATGCCTGCGACTTCCTCGACGCTATAGCCGGCTCGATGCAGGGCGCATGTGACCGCGAATACCGTTTCACTTCTGCTTCGGTATCGAGGTTTAGCTGAATTACGAGGGTTTTCAGGATCGTCTCCTTTACGAATAAGCTGATCAATTCGAGAGGCGAGCCCTGGGCGAATTTCAGCGGGCCGTAGATTCGAGTTGGCAACGGACACTGCATTCGTTTTCTCGACAACATGCCTGGGACTAATTTCTAAAACTTCGCCGAATTCAGAAATGTCATATGCACGTGACATGTCAGTATATTCTCTGACAATGCGCGACAGCGTGCGCTTTCGCCCTTTTGAAGCCTTAACCTTGGTAGGAATATTTATGGTCCCCGGAAGGCGTAAAATACGGCTTACGTCTGTGGCCGCTCGGTCACCATCAAGCCGCTCCACTAACCAGCGGTTACGGTTCTCTACACCAGCAATGTCAGTAGTTTCCTGCTTAAGTCTCCAATAAACATTATACCCACCGCCTGAGAGAACGACGACGGTAGGAGGCAGTGGAAAATTCTTAATACGTTCCAAGCCTTCCGGATCATCGATGTCGACGTGTAAATACCTTACACTGGCGACGTCTTCTTTCTTAGCTTTTCGGTTTCGAATGCCGGGCTTCAATATGTTGACGTGCAGGTACATATTTTCACGTCCCTGCCTCTGGTCAATAAACTGACGCATCGCAAGTAAGTCTGTCGGTGCAAAACTACGCGCGGTTATAGAGCCATCAGGGACTATGGTGACAAAATGGGCGATGTCGTTAGGATGAAGCAGGGAGGCAAACTCCAAAGCTTCATTCGTATTCCCCTTGAATTCTGTATCGGTCATCAGGCCACCCCGCCTTCAGGGGAAACGCGATGCGCCTGTATCCAAGCGTCCAATGCGTCTGGTTCATACCGGACCGCCCGTCCGTATTTGACATATGGTGGCCCAGACCCTTCCCAGCGCTTACGCTGCAACCAGGCGGGCGAAATGCCCATGATTTTAGCCACCTGCATTTCGTGCAGAAGAGGCTTGCGGTGATTGATTTCCTTCATTGAAAACTCCTTCAGATTGAGGGAGTTTCAAAATTGTTCAGAACGGTCGTGAATTGTTGGGGAGAAAATCAGCCAATTTCCCCAACATTTCATTCTTCGTCTGGGAGCGAGACAGGAACAGCCGCCTGCCTTAATTCAAGCAAAATCCGAATTAAAATTTGGTTCTCAATGCTTTCTCTCAAGTAGTCATGTTGTGAAATACGATATTTGAGCGTATTTGGCATATCAGGAAGTATTTCATTAAGTTTTTTGGCTTTATTTATCACATCTTTCCCATTGTATTTATGGCGAAGATGTTCTTTTTTTGAATACAGATTGTTTTTGTCTACACTGTAATAGAATTTATTAGCTGCTAATTCGGACAACTTATTTACAGAAATCGTTTTTTTCTTTTTGGCTTTATATTGCAGGGCTTGATCTGCCATCCAAAGCAAGACCTGTTCCTCTTTTTCTTTATCAGGTCCATTGTCGCCGGCTCTTCGAGGTAGCGGGGCATCTGACAATTCCCTTCCAGTAATAGCTTGGATCGCCGTTTTTAAACGTGTGCCCCGCTGCGCCCCATCGTCCGAAGGGTGCGCATCAATCAACGACAAAACCAACCGTTCTAACAAAGTCGGGCCAAAGCTTATTCCTTTGAGTGGGTCGAATTCGTCATCGGTCGTTGGTCTGCTCTCCTCAGCATCTGCGGAAACGCCCATACCAGCGTCCTGTTCCATTTGCGCTCTGAGATCATCCGGGAATGCTCGCCCGTCCTCGATTTTATTACCGCCCACCCACCAACTCCAAAATCTGCTGCGCCACTTTTTCGACCGGCTTACGCAACCGCTCGACGTCCATAATAATGTAACCGCCAGTCACATCACCGTCGCTGCGGTGATTGAGCAAGCGCTTCAAGGCATAATGCGGTACATCCATGCTTTCCGCTACAGTCACGAAGGTCCGCCGAAGATCATGCAGCGTAAAGGCAATGCCGCACCTTTCCTTGACTCGATTATAGAACCGCTTCGTCTCAACCAAATGCCCGGTTACGCCGTCACCGGGGAATACCCATTCCTCATCTGGCATCTGATCACGGCGGGATAGCAACAACTCATAAAGATATGTCGACAACGGCAATTGCAGCGGATCGCCATTTTTGGTCCTCGGAACTGTCAATATGCGGCCGTCAAGGTCGATGCAGTCCCATCTTAAGCGGGCGATTTCAGAGCGGCGCATACCGGTCAAAAGCGCAACGATAAGAAAGTCGCGCACACTATCATCTTCCTCGTGGACGGCTTGCCACCAGTCGGGCAGGCCATGTACGGGGATAACGCTCCGGCGGCGACGCTCCTTATTCCAGGCGCGCGCCTGGGTCAGGATGGACACGGGGTTGGGCGGAATGTCGTCATATGCCGCTGCCGTGAAATTATAGACCGATCTTAAATGCCGCATGACAGTATTGGCGGTGTAAGCGCCGTTCTTGTCACTGAGCCACTTATGCCGGTCCAATACCATCCGCCGGCTGATTTCGATAATCGGTTTGTCGGCCCAATCCTTTAGATAGACCCTGACGGTTCGCTCATAGTTGAACTGGCTGGATTTCGCCAAAGGGCGCCGATTGAAAAATTCATCGAACGCGCCTTTGACTGTCAGATCAGCGCCAGTAATTTCCTCGCTTCGCGGATCATTACCATTGGCCATTTCACTGAGAATTTCCATGGCCCGCTTGCGCGCCACTTCAGGCGTTGTGGTTCCATATTTGCCTATGGTGACGCGGATGGTACGCCTCTTCACCTGAGCTTCGGCGTAAAACACTTTGGTTTTGGTCCCGACCCGGAGGCCGAACCCGATTAAATCGGAATCCCGGTACAGGATTTGCCCCGAGGCGGGGCTTTCGATGGCATCGATTGAACGTTTTGTGAGACGAATTGCTGGCATGGTGCACCTCCAAGCCAATTCCAAATATATCCATTTTGGAAAAAACATAGAGAATTCAGCACGCTAAAAGTGCATTCAAATGTGTTCAAAGATATTCCGGTAAAGTGGAGACCATCAACAGGTGGTAAAATGATCGATAGAGCGAAAGCTCACGCCCAAGCAATGTGAAGGCCCGGCTAACGGCGATCCGAAATCGTTGTGGCCGGTCGATTAGGGGAGGGGAGAGTTACGGCCACATTCTGCTGGTTCCTGCCAATGCGATAGGGCGCGCAAGCGGCCACGGCCTGAAGAGCTAGGGCTTCCGATTGCAGGGTCTGCTCCGTGATTCGCTCATTGGGGTCGCGTTCGATCTCGGGTGGCGTGGCCAGTTCTCCCCGCTCGTCGAAACTCAGCTTCAAGCGGGTCGGCAAGGTGTAAGCGTTCGCCAAACGGCTCCAGCACGGGGCGATGGCGTTCCACAGCTCATGAGCAGCTTGGTCCTGGTTATTTGTTGCGGCCGCAACTCCTTCAACGGCGCTCGTCTTATGGGCCATGGCAGCCCTGGCGTAATCCATGGCTGGCTGACGCTTCAGATAGAGGACCGTGCCCATCACAATGATAGCAAAGACGAGCAGGAATTTAACTTGCCACGACATCGAAAGCGCACTCTCTCTTCGCAGGTAAAGACATCATCATTAAGGGCCGCATCGGGCCATTCCAAAATCGTCTGCTGATCCTCATCGTACGACCGCAGCCATTTGACCTGACTTGCCTGTCGGACTGGCTGGCATTTGTCCCGGTGTCGGGAACTGCACCACGACATTCTGCTGACCTTGCGCCATCGGGTAGGCGCCGCATTCAGACAAGGCCTGGAGCGCCTGCGCCTCGGACTTCAGACTCTGATCGGTGATTTTCGCATCCGGATCCCGTTCGATTTCAGGTGGCAAAGCCAGCCCACCATTGGCATCGAAGCTGATCTTCAGTGTCGCCGGCAGGGTCGCGCCATCGGCGATGCGGTTCCAGCAGGGGGCTATAGCATTCCACAGATCGAGATTGGCTTGACCGTTTTGGCCGAAGGCGCCGGCCGTGGCTTCGGCAGTGCTGTCCTTGAGGTCGTTGCTGTCTGACTGTAGCGCTTGCCTGACGGGCGCTTCCGGCTTTTCGGCCCGGGACACTTGCTGATCCGCTGGGGTGGCCTCGTCCTGGGTTTCGGAGATATCGGTAGGTTCCGGTGTCGCCACAGACGGTTCAGCCGTCGCCGTTTGTCCCGCTTCCTCGGATGCTTTGGGAGGCGTCAGCTCAGACAGGTCGACGAGCGTTACAGCCGTGCCGGCGCCATTGACCGTGCCAAGGCCGGTTACGGTTCCCATACTGGCGCTAAGCCCCGTGTTGGAAGGGAGGAGCAAAAGCACCAGGCCAAGATGCAGCAATGCTGAGCCCGTTATAGCGATCGCTCGGCGTTGATAGGGAGATGAGCTGTCCAACCGGGACATGATCGGGAAGAGGGCGGCACCGGTCCACCGCCGCAGACGGCGGCCCAAAACCGAGGGAAAAGAATTGAACACCAACAAGGCCGGCACAGTCATATCGATACGCTCCGAAGCCCTGGCTGGCGGATCACGGGCCTAGTTGGTTGTAGCCGTTTCTTCCGTCGGTGCGGTATCCGTTACGGCGTAGGTTGCAATCTGATTGTCAGTGGTCGAGACCGTCGCACTGTCCGCCTGAAGCGCACTCGACTGCTGCGCCGTAAGCATCGTCTCAGCAGTCAGGGAACTGCTCAGCGTCGATCCGGTCACTGTGCAGGTGCCCGTCGCCTGGCGTTTGACCTGCGTCCGGTTACCGGCGGAATCGTAGGCGTAACAGATTTGCTTACTATCGGGATAGGTGACCTTGATGACCCGGCCGAGGGCATCATACTGATAGGTTGTATTGCCGGCAGAGGCCGACGTCCCCCAAAGCATTCCGGCGCACAAAACGGCCGAAATGGCTACCCTGGTGGAGACGGCAATCGCTTTATCCACAACGTTTTTAGGTGAACCTGTCATTTACCATCCCCCAGCATTGGCTGTTGGGGAGGATGCAACTAAAGAGGCGTGAAATTCAAGACATATATTTTCAAAGTGAGCAGAAATTTCGCTTGTCAGGCGGTATTATTTCATAGCACCTTCAGCGGTGGGATGTGGCACTGGAGGGGGCGGATGCGTAAATTGCATCGTGTCAAACGTGGCGTGGCTGTCGTCGGCATTGCGGGGATTTGCGGGGCGGTTTTGACGCCATTGGCAGCCCTTGCCGACAACTCTCCTTATACCGCTCCGGACAAGGTGGCCATTGACCCGAATGGCGTCGACCTGCTGGGGCTCCACCTGATGAAGCCGCAGACCTTCCTGACCATCGGCGACCCGAATGCGGGCGGTCTTGTCGTCGACTATCAAGGTCCACAGTCGCATAGCTATGCCGGCGCGATTGTATACTGGGGTAAAAAGGCAGGCACCAGCAGTCCCGGCTATGTCACGTTGAATCAGTTGAGGGTAAAAATCGGAGGCTCCACCGATACCTTCTATATGCAACCGTCCAATGCCAGTTGCGCGACGGCGTGTCCCAATGAAAATGGCCCCGGCAACTCGATCGCCAAATCTGGCTCGAACTGGATATATACCTCCAAGGACGGAGCGATCTACACATTCGATGCACTCGATACGCCGGCTTATAGCTCGACACGGGTCGAGCAATTCATTGGCAAGCTTCAAAGCATCCTTCGGCCAGACGGCACCCTTATAACCATCAACTACGACATCAACCCGACCTGCCCGATTGCCGGCACCTGCTACCGTATCAAAAGCGTTATCAGCAACCGGGGCTACG
>NZ_FMTS01000014.1 GCF_900100255.1 Asticcacaulis taihuensis
ATCACTCGTTTCCGGCCCAGTAGTGTCAGCCGCACCCTGAGCCCTAACCCCCGGAAATTCCAGTTTCGGGTGGCCAAGAAATGGGGAGCAGGTCATAAGGTGAAACTTCCACCTTATCTTTTTAGCCCGCGCAAGGGTGCGAAGACGCGACAAAATGCGTTGCAGCACCTTGATCAACACCACTATCTAACGATTGATCTAAAACAATTTTATCCCTCAACAAGTTTCCTCATGGTCCGGCGCTGGTTGATTGCTGATCTGGGCATGTACGAAGACGTGGCTGATCTGCTGACGCATCTTGTAACGATCGATAATGTTGTCTCGTTTGGTTCGCCGGTAACGCCTGTGCTAGTAGCGCTTGTGCATAGGCGCCTCTTCGATAATATCGCTGCCTTATGCGCAACTTATCAATTAAACTACACAGTTTGGGTTGATGATTTGACTATATCAGGCCCATCAATACCTGGTGATCTGGTAGTCCAAATAAGAGAACTCATCGCTCAAGCTGGTTTACAGAGCCACAAAGTTAGATTTCAAACTGGAAATCGCGCAGTGTTCATAACAGGTGTAGGTGTAGTTGGCGCGAGGTTGGTAGTGCCAAACAAATATAACTTGAAATTGAAAGGATTGTGGGAAGCTTATTATCAAGCAATCACTCCAGAAGAGAAACTATCGTGTGTCGATCCATTGCTTTCAATTATGGGTACGATCCGGTACATCACTGGCCGACGATCACGTATAGGCCAAAAGATGTCTAACCAGATGAATAGTCTTAGGCAAGAACGCGATAAAATTTATAATCGCATTATTATTGATGCTAAAAGCGAAGACATACAACAATTTGAGGAATGTATTTTCGCCGAGGCTATACCTTGGGATTGAAATGCACAAAGACCGGCTTTTAGTTCAAATTAGGGATTTTAAATATTCAGCAGGTTGCACCCACTGATCTTCGCGCCGGCGGTGCGGGAAAACACCATATTCGACCAGTGACCGATAGCGAAATCAGTCGCGCAGTGCCCCACCTCATAAAAAAGGCGGCCCGCCAGGACCGCCTCTTCCCATCAAAACGCTTATCAATCCCGGAACAACAATGGCGCCAGTTCATGCAGGCTGCGCCGCCAGGACAGGAACTCGTGCGCCGTATTGGGCGACACATAGAAGACGCTGTTGACGCCCGAGGCTTTGAGCTCTTCAGCGTTCTTGCGCGGGTCTTGCGGCGGTGCGCCCGGCGGCCCCATGCGCGGCCCTTCCAGTTCGCGGCTGCCGAAGCTGACAAAGGCCAGCTTGACCTTGTCCTTAAAGCCCGGCGTCTTGTTGACGTCATCGACCGAGATGGTGCCGCCGCTCAACAGACCGATATAGGCGAATTTATCGATATTGGCGAAGGTGATCAGCTTGGTCTCGAAACCGCCCATCGAAAGCCCCGCCATGGCGCGATGCGGCTGATCGGACAGGGTGCGGAAATGGCTGTCGACATAAGGGATCAATTCATTGACCAGCACCGTCTGGAACGGTTTGATATCGAAGCTGAACAAACCGCCGGGCTTGACCTCATTGGTCATGCCGTAGGTCATCACGATGATGAAGGGCCTGGCCTTCCCTTCGGCAATCAGATTATCCATGATCAGGTTGGCGTGGCCCTGATTGGCCCAGGCGGTTTCATCCTCGCCCCAGCCGTGCTGGAGATAAAGCACCGGATAGCGCTCGGCCTTGCTGGCGTCATAGCCCGGCGGCGTATAGACAAAGGCGCGGCGCTGCGTGCCCGTGCTGGGCGAGGGGAACAGAATCTGCTGCACATTGCCGTGCGGCACATCCTTGAGCGCATAGAAATCGGCGTCATGCGCCGGCACCTCGATGCCGCTTTCCCAGCGGGTCGAACCATAGAAATTCAGCGTACCCGGATCGTTGAAGGTGCCGCCATCGACGGTCAGGTGATAATAGTGGAAACCCTCATCCATCGGGCCTTCCGTGGTGCCGGTCCAGGCGCCATCCGCGCCCTTGGTCAGGGTGGTGCCGCCGCGGCCACCCAGGCCCAGGCTGACCATAACGGCCTGCGCATCGGGCGCGGTGACGCGAAAACGGACATAGCCCTGCGAATTGACCTGCGGATAGGCCTGGCCCGGCTGATTGACAGATGACGGCTTGAAATCTTCCGTGACGGCCGGTGCGGCGGTTTGCGCCATGACCGGACCGGCGAGAAACACAGCGGCCAGCGCCGTGGTTAAAACACGCTTCATTGATACCTCCCTGAGTTGCCATGTGTCTCATGGCGTTTGTTATTACTCAGACTATTGCAGCAATCCTTAATTACCGCAATACCACTTTTGGAGGTATTTTCTGCTTTCTCTGCCCTACTGAACCTTCGGCACGCTGGTCTGGCCGAAAGAGGTGCCGCGCCGCTTCATATCCATGCCGAGCTGGATCAGGGCATTGACGCGGCTTTCCGTCGCCGGGTGGGTCGAGAACAGATTGTCCATGCCGCGACCGCTCAAGGGATTGATGATGAACAGGTGCGCCGAGGCCGGATTGCGCTCGGCCTCGTGATTGACCACGCCGCCCTTGGCATAGGCTTCGATCTTTTTCAAAGCGCGCGCCAGACTTTCCGGATCGCCGGAGATTTCACCGCCCATGCGGTCGGCGGCATATTCTCGGGTGCGCGAAATCGCCATCTGGACCAGCATGGCGGCGATCGGCGCCAGAACGGCCATCAGCAGCACGACGACAATATTGCTACCGCCCTCTTCATCATCACGCGAACCGCCAAAGAACATGGCGAAATTGGCCAGTGACGAGATGGCGCCAGCGAGCGTCGCCGTGATCGTCATGGTCAGGGTGTCGCGGTTCTTCACGTGCGCCAGTTCGTGCGCCATGACGCCGCGGATTTCCTCGCGCTCAAGCATACGTAAAAGACCCGTGGTGGCAGCCACAGCGGCGTGCTGCGGATCGCGGCCGGTGGCGAAGGCGTTCGGCTGGTCGCTATCCATGATATAGACGGCCGGCATGGGCAGACCGGCCCGGCGGCTCAAACTTTCGACATCGGCATAATAGTCGCGCAGCAGGGCATTGGGCGCATTGGCGTCAATGCGTTGCGCCCCATACATACGCAGCACCATCTTGTCGGAATTATAGTAGCTGAAAACGTTCATCGCCACGGCAATGCCGAGCGCGATCAACATGCCCGTCGGCCCCGCCAGGGCAAAACCGATCACGCCGAAGAGCGCGGTCAGGCCAGCCAACAGCAGCCAGGTCTTTAACGGGTTCATTTGGATAAGGCTCCTTGAGAAACAAAACTTAGGAGCTTAGATATGGAAATCCGCGCACAACCCCGCAAGACGGTTACGAAAATGTCATCTGAGCCTGAAAAACCCGCCGATCTCAGTGCCTTAGAGGTGCGCAAGATTCTTTCCCCCGCCGCCAAACGCGCCCTGGCCGAAGCCGCCGAGCGCCGCGCGAAGGAAGAGGCCGAGATCGCAAAAGCCATTGAGGAAGGCGGCCCGACCGGTCCCGAACCCACGCGCTATGGCGACTGGGAACGTAAGGGGATTGCTGTGGACTTCTAAACACCTGCGCAACTGCTGGCTTATTTTATCCTGCGGTCCATGATCGCTATAGCGATGATAAGCAAAAATGCGCCGGGAACAGCATAATCCAAACCGACAAATTTCCAGTAATCAAACTTATCCAGGTACAGTAAGTTACCCTTCATGTCGTACTGGTGGATTCGTCCAAGTTCTGGTGCGGGTTCTCTAAATCTGTCACCTACAGATTCATATAGGATACCACGCCAAAGCATCATGCAGAGCAAAGCTAGCATGACAAAAAGAGCGAAAAAACGGATGATTTTCTTCATTTGCTTTTAATCGCCTCAAGGATCGCCTGAGTGGCCGCGACCGGGTCGGCGACACGCGTGATCGGGCGCCCCACCACCACATGCGAGGCGCCGTTGCGGAAGGCATCTTCCGGCGTGGCGATGCGCTGCTGGTCATCGACAGACGCGCCCACAGGACGCACACCTGGTGTCACGATCAGGAAATCAGCGGGCACGCGGGCGCGGATCAGCGCCGCCTCATGCGGCGAGGCCACCACGCCATCCATGCCGCATTCGACCGCCTGATCAACGCGACGCAGCACCAGATCAGCCAGCGGCACGCCATAACCCATCTCATCAAGATCACCTTGCGTCAGCGAGGTCATGACCGTCACGCCGATGATCTTGGTGTTCGGATTAGAGCGACCCCTGATCGCCGCCTTCATCACCTGCGGCTCGGCATGGACGGTCAGCAGGTCACAGGCGCCGGAGGACGCGGCCTTGGCGGCACCTTCCACCTGCGCGCCGATATCATGCAGCTTCCAGTCCTGGAAGACCTGCTTGCCCTGCGCCGCCAGTTCCTCACAAAGCGCAAGCCCGCCCTGCGCCAGAAGCGTCAGGCCGATCTTGTAATAACTGACGTTCTCACCGAGCGTTTTCACCAATGCGCGGGCCGAGGCCAGATCGGGTTCATCGAGGGCAACGATCAGGCGGGGATCAGCTTTCAGCATGGTTACAATCTCAACAGGCTTGCGGGAAAGGGCGAATTGCTGTGTGGTAAGCAAATTCATCGGTGGGCAGCCAAATGACTCTGATCTCGTTCTACGTCAACTTTTTCATCACGCTTTTCGCCCTGATCGACCCGATCGGCAATGTGCCCATCTTTGCCGCCGCCACTCAGAGCCAGAGCCCGGCCTCGCGCCGCCTGATCAGCCTCTATATCTCGATCTTCACCGCCCTGATCCTGACGGTCTTCTTCTTCGCCGGCCTCAGCATATTGAAATTCTTCGGCATTTCGATGGATGCCTTCCGAATTGCCGGCGGGCTGCTGCTCTTCCTGATGGGCCTGGAAATGGCGCGCGGCGATTTTATCGAGACCTTCACCCGCGCCGATGAGGTGGCGCATGGCGGCGATCCGGCCTCCGGCGTCCAGCCGCTCGGCCACCGCGAAAAGGCGAAGAACGCCTTTGAAAAGCTGGTCGTGCCCTTCGCCTTTCCGCTGATGGTGGGGCCGGGCACAATCTCGACCGTGGTCATCCAGGCCGGCGAAGCGCAGAAACTGGGCCTTCTGGGTCTGGCCACCGGGGTGGCCGCCATCTGCACTACCGCTTTTGCCGTGCTGCTGACCCTGCTGTTCGCCAACTCGATCTCGCGGATTTTCGGCCGCGTCGGCATGGTCGTCGTCGTGCGCGTGCTGGGCCTGATCCTCTGCGCCCTGTCGGTGCAGATCATCATATCCTCAGTCAGCCAGATTACGCATAATCTGATCCTGCCCTCTGCCGCCCACCCTTACGAGAGCGGCACGCACCACAGGTAATTATTTCGGGGCGCGCTTGGCCAGAATCCGTTGCAGCGTCCTGCGGTGCATGTTCAGTCGGCGGGCGGTTTCGGAAACATTCTGGCCGCACAGGGCATAGACGCGCTGAATATGTTCCCAGCGCACGCGATCGGCCGACATCGGGTTTTCCGGCGGCGGCGGGGCATGATCTTCCACCGCCAGCAGGGCCTTGACCACATCATCGGCATCGGCGGGTTTGGACAGGTAATCAATGGCACCGGATTTCACCGCCGCCACCGCCGTGGCGATATTGCCGTAGCCGGTCAGCATGATGGCGCGCGCTTCTGGCCGCTTCCGGTGCAGGGCCTCGACCGCCTGCAGGCCGTTACCGTCCTCCAGCCGCATGTCCATCACCGCGAAGGCCGGCGGACTGGCCTCGATCATCTCCATGGCCTGATGCACACCCTCGGCCAACACCACGGTGAAGCCGCGCATCTCCAGCGCCCGTGCCAAGCGATTGCGAAACGGCGCGTCGTCGTCCATCAGCAGCAGGGTCTTGTCGGCCAGGCCGGCAATGGCGGTTTTCAGCACTTCGTGAGGATCGGCGTCCATGAGCATAACCCCTTATACATCAGGCGACAGGATATCGATTTGATCGCGCTGCCACAAGGCCCGCACATAGGCGCCGCCGATCTCGCGGTTGCCGAAAGTGACATTGGCGCCGGTGTGTTCCAGCAGGGTCTTGGCGATGAAAAAGCCCAGCCCCATGCCGGAATGGCTTTGTGCGCCAAGCTTTTTGCCGGCTTTTACGCCCTCGTCGGCATCATAACGCGAGGAAATATAAGGCTCGCCCAGCCGCGACAATATGTCCGGCGCGAATCCCGGCCCGTCGTCCGAAATGGTCAGCGCCACATAGCCGCGCGTCACTTCGGCGCTGATGCGCACCTCCGAACGGGCGAAATCGACAGCGTTTTCGATAAAGGCGGAAAAGGCGTGCAGCCATTCCGGCCGGCGCAGGATCAGGATACCCCCGTCGGCATCGCCGATTCCGCGCGCTTCCACGTCGATATGGATGGCTACCCGCGCGCTCTGATAGGGCTCGGCGGCCGTGCTCAGGAAGGTTTTAAGCGGCACCTGGTCGTAGACCGCATCGCGTGTTTCGGGGCGGGCGGAAAGGGCCTTCAGGATATCGCGGCAGCGCTGGCTCTGTGATACCAGCAGTTCGGCATCTTCATAGAGCGGGTTTTCCGGCTTGAGGCCATGCAGCATTTCGCGCGCCACCACCTGGATCGTGCCAAGCGGCGTGCCCAGTTCGTGCGCCGCGGCCGCCGCTAGGCCGCCCAGCGCCGACAGCCGGGTCTCCTTTTCCAGCACGGCCTGTGTGGCAGCTAAAGCCTGCGCCATACGCGTCGCTTCCAGCGCCGCCTGCCAGGCATAGCCGGCGGTGAAAGCGATGCCGACCAGTATGGCCGCCAGGAAACCCAGCCGGTACATTTGGGGCAATACGAACGCCTCCCCGGCTTTCCACGGCAGGTCCAGCGACCAGAAAGCCAGAGCAATGGCGGCCGCCATTGATACCGCCACCACGATCAGTCCATGACGCGTCGGCAGGTTGGCGGCCGCCACGGTGGGCGGGGCGATCAGCAGCAGGCAGAAGGGATTGTTCAGCCCGCCGGTGACGCCGAGCAGCAGGCCAAGCTGGACGGCATCGAAGCTCAGTTGCAGGGTCGCTTCCCAGCCGGCGACGCGCGAATTGCGCCGGCCGAGGCTGAGGATGATGTTCAGCCAGGCGCTGCCCATGATGATGCTGAGGCATGACCACAGGCGAAGCGGGTAATTGAAACCATAGGCGATCAGCAGGATCATGGCGCTCTGGCCGAGAATCGCCAGCCAGCGCAGCATGATCAAGGTGCGCAGACGCAGGTGATCCTGCTCGGCCCCACCGCCGATGGGGGCTGCGACATCGGCGCCGTTTAAAAAGGCCGAGATATGGTTTAGGGTCTTGCTGACAAACATTATATTCTTTGGCTCGAAAGCTTCCGATGACTAAATTCCGCCTGGCGATCATCGCCGCCGCCTTCGCCCTGCTGATCGGCCTGGCCGGGTACAACTGGTACAACAGCCTGAAGGGCGGCGCAAATGGCGCAAGGTCGCAGTATGCGTCGCAGGTCGACCCGTCGGTGACCATCGGCGGCCCCTTCACCCTCACCAACCAGGATGGCCAGCGCGTCGATCAGTCGATCCTCAATGGCAAATGGACGGCGGTCTTCTTCGGCTACACCTATTGCCCGGATGTCTGCCCGTTGACCCTGCAATCCCTGGCCCGCACGAAAGCCGCTTTGGGCAAGGATGCCGACAAGCTTCAGATTGTCTTCATCACGGTCGACCCGGAGCGTGATTCGCCGGCCAATATGAAAGCCTACCTCGCCAGTGGCGGCTTTCCACCGGGCGTGATCGGCCTGACCGGCAGCTCAGAAGAGATCAAATCGGTCGAAAAGGCCTATCGCGTGACGGCCAGCAAGAGCGGCGATGGCGATAATTACACCTATAATCACACAGCCGTGATTTTTTTGATGAACCCGAAGGGTCAGTTCGATTCGCCGCTGATGAGCGATATTACCCCCCAGCAAAGCGCCGAACAGATCAAAGACTCAATGAAGGCAGCCACTTAGACCCTGGCGGTCACAGACGCTGTTAAACTTAAGGGTCCAGGGTGCTTCGCACCCTGGTAAACTTATGTTTTCGGGCGTCGTAATGAATTGGCAGGACATGTTTGCTAATGTAGGTTACCGCTAACGGTAACCAGAGTACACATGACCTCCATGCTCTATTCGCTCCATGAATACGCCTACTATTCCGCCGCCCCGCTGCGGGCCATGGCGCAGATGACGCGCGATTTCTGGGGGTCGAAGCTCAATCCGGCCTCGGATACCGCCATCGGCCGCACGCTCTATGCGTCTGCCGAACTGTTTTCCAACGTCACCAAGCGCTACGGCAAGCCCGAATGGGGCATCAACAGCGTAAAGATCAACGATGTCGATGTCCGGGTCCAGATCATCGAGGACTGGTCGAGCCCGTGGTGCCGCCTGCTGCGTTTCCAGCGTGATCCGTCCGATCTGCGCCGCGCCAAACGCAAGACCTCGGCGCCGGCCGTCCTGATCGTGGCGCCGCTGTCGGGCCACTACGCCACCCTGCTGCGCGGCACGGTGCAGGAATTCCTGCTCGATCACGATGTCTATATCACCGACTGGGTCAATGCCCGCCAGGTGCCGATCCTCGAAGGCCGTTTCGACTTCTATTCCTTCATGGATCATATCCGCGACATGCTGACCGTCATCGGCAGCCGCGCCCATGTGGTGGCCGTCTGCCAGCCGGGGCCGCCGGTCCTGGCCGCCGCCTGCCTGATGTCGGAAGACAGGGACGCCTGCCGCCCGGCCTCGATGACCTTCATGGGCTCGCCGATCGATGCCCGCTTCAACCCGACCGTGACCAACGACCTGGCGCAGGAAAAGCCCTTCACCTGGTTCAAATCGAACATGATCCACACCGTGCCGCCGCCCTATCCGGGCCTTGGCCGCCGCGTCTATCCGGGCTTTGTCCAGCTCTACAGCTTCATGAGCATGAATGAGGCCCGCCACGCCGATGCGCACTGGGATTATTTCCATTCGCTGGTCGATAATGACGGCGACGCCGAAACCAAGCACCTGGAATTTTACGACGAATACCTGTCGGTGCTCGACCTGACCGAGGAATTCTACCTCCAGACCATCGACCTGGTGTTCCAGAAGTTCGCCCTGCCGAAGGGGGAACTGGTCCATAAGGGACGCGCCGTCGATACGAAAGCCATTACCGATATCGCCCTGATGACCGTGGAAGGCGAGAAGGACGATATTTCCGGCGTCGGCCAGACCCAGGCGGCACACGCCATGTGTCCCAATATTCCGGACGACAGGAAGCTCCTGTATGTCCAGAAAGGCGCCGGCCACTACGGCGTCTTTAACGGCCGCCGCTTCCGCGAAGACATCTATCCACGCATCCGCGATTTCATCGCCCAAAATGATAAGCTCGCTTAAGGCGCTGATCCGCCCGACGGCCACCTATGCTGCCGGCGACCTGCTGGATTGCGGCGAATATAAACTGCGCCTGAAGGTCAATGCCCGTGCCAGGCGGATTTCCCTGCGCATCGATGCGCGGAGCGGTGAAGCCGTGGTGACGGCACCTCGCCCGAAGCACCTGGCCGATGCCGTCGATTTTGCCCGCAGCCGCCATGACTGGATATTGCAGCACCGCCGCAACCAGGACGCACCTCAAGCCTTCGCGCCCGGTATGGCGCTTGCCATACGCGGCCATACCGTCACTCTGGCGGAAAAGGCCGGCGTTATCACGGCCCGCCCCATGCAAACCGACGATGGCTCATGGCAGTTGGTCACCAGCGGCGACGAGAAGCTGTTCGCCCGTCGCATCGAGCGCTACCTGCGTCAACAGGCGCTTAAGACACTCCAGACCGAGACCGACCGCTATGCGAAAATGCTGGGCGTTTCCGGCGTGAAAATTTCACTGTTCGACGCCCGCGGCCGCTGGGGCTCCTGCACGCCGGGGCGCAAGGCCATCCGCTATAGCTGGCGGGTGATCCTGGCGCCGCCGAAGGTGCTGGAATATCTTGTCGCCCACGAATGCGCGCACCTGAAGCATCCGGACCATTCCGATCGTTTCTGGAACGAAGTAACCGCGATGTTCGGCGACTACAAGCCGGCGCGCAAATGGCTCAAGACCGAGGGCCATACACTGTTTAAGTACAGTTCGTAAATATCTCCCCCTCTTGGAGGGGGAGCTTGGAAATTGCTATTCGCAATTTTCAAGAGGGGGTAAATTCCGTCCGTGTTACCCCCTCGGTCAGCTCTGTCGCAGTTCAGGTTGAGGCCCGTGGCCTCACTGGTTCTTCCTTTGCGCTTCCGAGAAGAGATCGTCCAGCGAACTGTCCTTTTTCTTCTCTTCCGGGTTGGGGATCGGCTTCATGGTGACGATCGGCGGCAGCTCACCATTCTGACCCTGGCCATTGTCATTGGCCGCCTGCGAGGCCGCCACGGCATCCGCCTGGGTGCCCAGCAGGTCGCGCAGGGCATCCTCGGCCACCGGAGTTAACTCGCTCGGCGGCGGGCCTTCCGGAATGGCGCTGACCTGGATGCGCTTGAGCGCCGAGGTCATATAGGTCTTCCAGATGGCGGCGGGTGTACCGGCGCCGGTGACCTTGCCCTTCATCGGCGTGTTATCGTCGCGTCCCACCCACACCACGGTGACGAAGCCGCCGGTGAAGCCGTCGAACCAGGCATCGCGGTAGTCGCTGGTGGTGCCGGTCTTGCCGGCGAGGTCATAGCCGGGAATATTAGCGCCGGTGCCGGAACCGCGCGCCATGACCCCACGCATCATCAGGGTCATGTTGGACAGGGCCGGATTATTGACCACGCGCACGCGGCCACCGTCCTCGCCCGGATCGCGGTACTGGTACATCACCTTGCCGGTGGCGGTGCGGATGCGAATGACGCCATGCACGGTGGCGCGGATGCCGCCATTTGAGAACGGAATATAGGCTTGCGCCATTTCCAGCGGCGTGGCCTCGGAGGTGCCGAGCGCCATGGCCGGATCGGTGTTGATCTTGGCCGTCAGTCCCATGCGGTGCGCCGTCGCCGCGACATTATCGCGGCCGATATCATTGGCCAGGCGCACGGCCACCGTATTGATCGAATGGGCCAGGGCGGTTTGCAGGTCGATCAGGCCCATATAACTCCGGGTGTAGTTTTCCGGAGAATAATCGCCAATGCTGTAGGGCTCATCCACCACCGGTGTGGTCGGCTGGTAACCCTTTTCCATCGCCGTCAGGTAGACAAACGGCTTGAAAGACGATCCGGTCTGGCGGTGGGCGTCGGTGGCGCGGTTGAACTGCGAGTCGGCATAGGAAACCCCACCGATCATGGCGCGGATACGGCCTTCGCCATCCACTGACACGACCGCCGCCTGCTGCACACCCTTTTTGGCGTCTCGCGCCATGATGGTCTGGACGGCGCGCTCGGCGTCGGTCTGGATCGGCAGGTCGAGCGTGGTCTCGACGATCAGATCTTCGGTGTTCTTCGGATCGATCAGCGAGCGGATATCCTTGTCCAGCCAGTCGATGAAATACTGCGCATGGGCCGAGGCCAGGGTCTTCGACACGCTGATCGGCTTGGCGATGGCCTCGTCGCGCTGCTCAGGCGTAATGACCTTCGATTGCACCATTTCATTGAGCACGATCATGGCGCGGCGGCCGGCGCGTTCCTGATCGGAAAGCGGCGAATAGGAGTTCGGCGCCTTCATCAGGCCGGCCAGCATGGCAGCCTCACCCACGCTTAAGTCCTTGGCATCCTTGTTGAAATAGCGCTGCGATGCCGCCTCTATGCCATAGGCCCCCGCGCCGAAATAGACCCGGTTGAGGTACATCTCCAGGATTTCCTTCTTGGTGTACTTGTGCTCAAGCCACACCGCGATCATCAGTTCCTGAACCTTGCGCTTCATGTTCTGGTTGGCGCTGAGGAAGAGATTACGCGCCAGTTGCTGGGTGATGGTGGAGCCACCAGCCAGGTTAGAGCCTTTTTTCTTGCTGAGATTACGCAAAAGCGCGCGGCTGATACCGACCGGGTCGAAACCCGGATGGGTAAAGAACCGGCGGTCTTCGATGGCCACGAAGGCCAGCGGCACATAGTCGGGCAGTTCCTCGATCTTGACTGGCGCCGATGCCTGCGATCCGCCGCGCA
Source organism: Asticcacaulis taihuensis (assembly GCF_900100255.1). Classification (GTDB taxonomy): domain Bacteria; phylum Pseudomonadota; class Alphaproteobacteria; order Caulobacterales; family Caulobacteraceae; genus Asticcacaulis; species Asticcacaulis taihuensis. The sequence goes on from NZ_FMTS01000014.1 coordinate 12,095, forward strand.
CGGCGATCAGAGCGCCCGAGCGATCGAGATAGGTGATGGAGGGCTGCCGGTCCGGATTGTCGAGCTTCGAAATATCCGGCAGGTCGATGGCCATGACGCCGACAAAAGCCACGCCAAAAATAGCGATCCAGATGACCGCTATGGTCAGCCAGTAAAAGACAGCCTGCAGAGGCGAGCGACGCCCTGTTCTTTTCCCCGTCCCCATACCGTCATCGGGGCCCCGTCCGTTAGACATTCAATCCTCACTCATGAACATGGTTCCGCATCGCCCGCTGCGGTCTTTAAGTGTCTTATAGCAAATCCAGGGAAGCTGTCGCGTGAAGATTGGTTAACCCGCGCGTACCCCCCGACACCGGCCATAGCATAGCACGGCTATTCAGGCAAAAATAAGCCGCCAGAGTCACCGGCGTCACGGACTCTGAGCCGTAAGTTTATCCGCGCCTCTCTCCACCTTTACCTCTTGGCCCGAAGAGCGAAACACCCTATCGCTAAATCAATGTCCTCCCCTGCCGATACCCTGAACCGACCCGCCAGCGATATGGCTCGCGCCGAAGATATCCTGCGCACGGTTTTCGGCTACGAGGCCTTTCGCGGCAAGCAGGCCGAGGTCATCGCCTCGGTCCTTTCCGGTCATGACACCCTGGCCGTCCTGCCGACCGGTGGCGGCAAGAGCCTGTGTTATCAAATCCCGGCGCTCCTTAGGGGGCGCATCGGCATCGTCATCTCCCCGCTGATTGCCCTGATGAGCGATCAGGTGATGGCGCTGAAAGCGCGCGGCGTGCGCGCCGAACGGCTCGATTCCAGCCAGTCGCTCGACGATCGCACCCGTCTGTGGGACGATGCTAGCGACGGCAATCTTGACCTGCTCTACCTGTCACCGGAAGCCCTGTCGCCCTTCGTGCTCGACCGGCTGGTCAAACTGCGCCCATCCATCATGGCGATCGACGAAGCGCACTGCATCAGCCAGTGGGGCCATGATTTCCGTCCGGAATACCGCGCGCTCGGCCAGCTCAAGGCCCTGCTGCCCGGCGTGCCGACCCTGGCCCTGACCGCCACGGCCGACGCCCATACACGCGGGGATATCAAGGCCGCCCTGCATATCGATGACGCCGCCGAGATCGTGGCCGGGTTCGACCGGCCCAACCTCTCCCTGCGCTTTGTCCGCCGCAAGGGCGCCGTGCTGAAATCGATCGTCGATATCCTGCGGCGGCAAAAAGGCAATGCCGGCATCATCTATTGCGGTTCGCGTGACGGCACCGAAAAGCTGGCGCAAAACCTGACCAAGGAAGGCTTTTCCGCCACCGCCTATCATGCCGGGCTTCCGGCGCAGGTGCGCGAAGACCGGCTTAAGGCTTTCATGGCGGGCAAGTCCAAGATCATGGTCGCCACCATTGCCTTTGGTATGGGCATCAACAAGGCCGATGTCCGCTTTGTCATCCATGCCGATCCGCCCTCTTCCACCGAAGCCTACTGGCAGGAGGTCGGTCGCGCCGGACGCGACGGCCTGCCCGCCGCCGGCATCTGTTTCCATAATCCCGGCGATCTGGGATGGGCCATTCGCCGTCTGGGCCTGCGTGAAAGTGAGGGCGCGGCGGATCAATCGGTGCAGAAGGAAAAGGCGCGCGACTTTTTCCAGATGGTGCTCGGCCATGACTGCCGCAAACAGGCCATCCGGCAGTATTTCGGCGACGAGGCGGGCGAGCCCTGCCGGTCATGCGACAACTGCCTGAACCGCAATCGCGTTACCGATGTCACCGAGGCCGCCCAGATGCTGATGTCGGCCCTCTATCGGCTGAACGGGCCGCGCGGCCGCAAGAAGCTGATCGACCATGTGCTCGGCAAGTCCGACAAGCCCGATTACACCACACGGCTTCAGACCTTCGGTATTGCCCGCGATTATGACGCCGGCCTGCTGACCCATGTACTCGACCAGTGCGAGGCCCTGGGCATCATCGAGGAAGAGCTGTACGACAACAAGATGCCGATTGTCGGGCTAAAAGACGCCGGCAAGCTCAAGCAGCTCTTCAAGGGCGACATCCGGATCGAAGCGAAACTCTAAGCTTCTTGTACCTCCCCATCTCTGATGGGGAGCGACTGTGTTATTAGTCAAGTTTTTTGTTCAGTCCACGGCCTGTTATCTCTGATCATGGCGTTGATCTGTGTCAGTAGTTTCCTGGCGACGGCGATCATGGCGACCATTTTAGGCTTTCCGGCCTTGACCAGGTTTTCAAAGAAGGTCTTGAAAGTCTTGTTGTGGGTCTTTGCGCTCAATGCGCTGACGAACAGGGCGCAACGGACGCTTTTGCGGCCGCCGCCGATAAAGCTCTTGCCGCGCCATTGTCCTGATTGCCGAGTGAAGGGGGCCAGACCCGCCAGGGCAGCGATCTGACGCCGGTTGAGCCTCCCCAGTTCGGGCAGTTCGGCCAG
>NZ_FMTS01000004.1 GCF_900100255.1 Asticcacaulis taihuensis
ATCAGAAAACAGCGGCGTAATATCCACCTAAACCGAGGCCAAACCCTCCACTATTTTGCGACCGAGTTTGTCCCAATATCTTTGACGACGGACACATGGAAACGCTGGGACAGAGACTGGCACAGCCTAAGGGCTGGGCCGTCACTCGCGTCACCGACGGCGACTTGGCGAGCGCTGTGCCGGAGTAACGCCTCGCCCTCAAGACTAGACAAAATGCCGAATCTTGATAAAATTGGAGTTCATCCATCTCATTGATTGCTTCGGCCAGTAGGCGGCGCCCCGCACAGGGGCGCCGCCTACTGGCCGAAGCAATATGTGGCACCCACGACGCTAATGTCGAGATATGTCGAGATTCAAAGACGATCTCTTTTCATTTCATGCCGACAATTTCTTGAAAATCGGCTATTGCCTCGCGCGTCACTTCCTTTCGTCCACACGTCAGGCACGTCGGGATAATGTCGAGATACACGAAAATCGTCACGTCTAGTATGTCGACATAAAGTCGAGATTTATCCTCCCTACTCTTGAGGAAGCCGACTAAAACACCTTGCTTGCCAATGCCCGGACACCATCCAGAATGAATTGGCTATCGCATAGTCTAACGACTGCGATGTCGAGATTTGTCAGCTAACGCGCCGATATACGGTTGCGCGGGCCGATCCCTCTTTCCGGACAAAACGATAGCTCACCAGTTCTGACAGATCACGACTGGCCTGCCGCGGGTTCAAACCTTCAGCAAACCGCGCCCCGTATTCCGCCAACGTCATGACTTCGCCCGGTGCAACCGCGTCGAGATAGGCCTTCTGGCGGACATTTAATTGCTGGTTACGGGCATCCTCTCGTCCCAGCGCCGCGAACACGGTCAACGTCACGCCGCCCTCATCATCACGCCATTTAGGCGGAGGCGCCCCCAGCCTCTTGGCACTATCGGCAATACGCTCGGCGCCTCGCCCAGTTCTGTCCATCATATCATTGAGATAAAACAGATGGGCGATATCCGGATTAACCGGGTACGACTGGTGCCCGCGGGGCAAATCGGCGGCTTTGATTTCACGCGGCAGCCGACCCGAATTCCAGAATTCAATCCGATCGGGAAAGACCGAAACCTTTACACCACCGGAATACGACGCATAGTCGCGGTGAGCCAAGGCGTTCACGATACCCTCGCGAAGCGCAAACCCTTCATAATTTTGACGCTCATCCCGTTTGATCGAGCCTTCGCTGAACTCTGCCCGCCTGCGGATATAGCCACTCAACACTTTGAATACGCGTTCCGCAATTTCGAGCACGGACCCTTCAAACCACTCATAATGCTCGTAACTGTCGTCCGTCTTATCTCGGCGGTATTCCACCAACTGCACCCGCACCTGCGGATGCCGCTGCTGAGGAAACCTGGCGAATAGGATGTCAGCCGCATTCGTATACCCGCTCGCACGCCACAGCCCGACCTGCGAAAGGAACGCATTCGGTGAACCCATATCCGAAGAATGAAAGCGACCGGTCTCATTTGCCTGCGACAGCACAGCATGGACAAGCTCGTAGTCGATATCCACCTCTTCCAGGGCCGGAGAAATTCGCCGCTCCCAGCGTTCCGGCAACGGATCCGCACTAAACATGCCGCGAATGTCATCAGCCTTCGCCCGAAGAGTTTCCGTGCCCTGACGAACCCAGATCGCGCCCTCAGCGACGTACGGACGATCGCTGCCAGGCGGAACGTTGACGACGAAAACCTGCATGTCGTCGGCCTCTTCCAAATCGACCGAAAACAGGACGGACGGGGTGATCAGCTCCTTGAGTTGACTCTCGAACGTTTCCAGCAAGCCGCGCTTCTGATCGGCCACAAGCCTGGGCTCTGGGATAACAAAGGCAGTCCCCCCTGTCACCGAATTGAGAAACCCGCACACTTCCCGCGCCACCGCCGGCATGCTGAAGGCGCCACGCACAATACCCGTCGCTACGCCTTCACCACCAGAAATGCGTTTCAAGACAGTCGGATCAATCATGATGCCTGCCCTTTCTCAGCTGTAAGGGCTTTCGCAACAGCGGGAGCGGACGCGTGGTCGGCAACCTCTTTCGTTTCCTGAATGCGGCGAAGTAGCTCGACATTATTGCCTTCGGGATCAAATTGCGTGGTCACAAAGCGCAACACATCCGCCTCGCTATCAAACGGTTGCGTCCAGTTGTTCGTCCGGTCCGCCAGTTCCTTGACATCTTCTCGATTGGCCGCCTCTAGCATATCGATGCACTTTAGGTCATGCAGAACAGACTTGCTATCGAGTGTCAGCACCGAACGCCCTTCCGCGCCTTTCAATGATTTTCCGCCAGATGACAATGTATTCAGGAGCGCACGCGCGGAGTACACATTCTTATGGCAAACCATAAACCGAGGCTTATCCAGTTCAATCGCCTTGAGTAATTCCCTGTGGGTGATCGACTGTTCGCCTTTCTGTTCAACGCCCGTACCGTAGGCAGTCGTAATAATGCCGAAAAAAATATCGCAGCGCTCGACCGCAATAAGGCAGTTCTCGAAGTTGTTCAAATCTGGATTCAGCGGGATAGTGCCTTTGTGGGACATCCAAACATCGTATCCGAAGGCAGTCAGCATCGCGAATATCTGATCGAGCATAGGCTCGATCTGATACACGGTCGACGAAACCATTATCGATACTCTTCTCGGACCTTTTGCCATCACCACCGAATCTCGCTCAAACCCAACTTGCGTCAAACGAAACCCTACGCGCAAGGATTAGTTGTGGATTTTTCATCGCCCGTTTGGCTACCCACAGACTCTTCAATATCCCACAGGGATCGCCCCGGACCATAGGCCAGTCGCCGATCGATCAGCATAATCTTGCGCTTGGGAGCGCCCGGATCGGTTGCTTTCTGCGACACCGACAACACCGCCACCCTATGGTCTTCAAAGTCAGGGCGAGGCGCATCCATGACGCCACACAGCACGGTCAGGCCTTTACGCTCCAAATCCGCTACAGCCTCCAAAATATCTGAGTACAGCTCACGACGGCGGCCCTCCCCGCCGTGACCGCCATTCAGGGCCCCGCACATGAGGAAACCCGCCAGGTCGAACCACTCGACAAGGCCCAGCACCTCATCCTGAAACTCGGCTGGCAACTGTGGGGTCACCGGCAGGCATGCGTGGCAATTGGCGATCTGGCGAACGTCGGCCTGGGTCTTGAGCACCTTGACCTTAACAACCTCCATGTTCCCAAACTGCTCTGCCATCTCGGCATGCACGTCTTCCATCGGCCTTGGCCAGCGGGGCTCGGTGTAATGACCGACCTCATGGCCCAGCGCTACCGCTATCTGATCCAGCGACTCGCGTGATACCGGCTCACCCCTCTCTACCCGTTCGACCGTCGATACCGAAACGCCAGCAAAATCTGCCAGCGTGCTGACCTTCCAGTTCTGCAAGCGGCGTTCCATCTGGACGACGATGGCAGTCATCTCCAGCGGAGGCGCCCGAAACCCACCTTGGTCCGCCTCGACAGCTTTAACAAACCGATCCCAAAGATCTTTGGTCGACATCTAATGTCTCCTTCCGGCACCATCATGCGCATTCCGACTGAAATAAAACAGCCGCAAAAATCCTTCAGTTGGCATCACCGAGGAGAAGGGCCAAGATGTGCATAATATACAGAAAGCGCCCCGCTTTTTAGGGGCGGGGAACGAATCTATTCATGCCACTCAAAATGCCCGGCCGAAATGAACCCTGTTGGTGCCATTCGGGCCTCAAATATAAGAAATGTCACCTGAATCGCGTTGAACAGCCCAGAGGCAATCCCTGGGAAGTGGTCGAGATCAATAAGAAGGCCTTTCAAAAAAAGAGCTGTTTCGCCGAAGGAGGCGATTTTGGCGCCTGTGAAGGGAAGATCATCAACGCCCATACGGTTTCGCGCGGCCCCAATCTGACGAAGATCGCTCGAAACGGCCAGGTCATTCAATATAAGGGCAATGTCACTGTTTTCGAAAAGACCGGCGGCCGGCTCAAACCCGATCTCATCGGTATCGGCCAGGCTTCAGCGTTCAACGGCTACTGCGCAAAACATGATCGTGAGCTCTTTTCTTGCATTGAAAATGAACCCTTCACCGGTCGCGTGGATCAGCTCTTGGCCGTGGCCTTCCGAACCTTGAGCCGGGAACTCCACGGCAAGGACGCATCCGGTAATATGCGTGACATGCTGCGCGACTCCGACAAGGGCCGGACCTTTGAAGAACAGCTTGCGATCCAGCATTGGCTGAAGACAATGGATGTCGGCATTAAAGCGTCTCAGCGGGAATTGAGAGCCACCTTCAGCACGTTGAAGCAAGCGCTCGCGGGGAAACAGCCGGAGGTTCTGCGCTCACTGGTTCTGAAGTGCGACGCCGCTCTGCCATTCATGGCGGCCGGCGCCTGGTCGGCTTTCACCGACCTCAACGGCAACGACATCCAAGACGGAAACTCGACTGAACAGTTGGAGCAATTGTTCATCTCGACGTTCGCCGGAGACCCGACAAGCTACATTTGCGTGTCATGGCTCGATAAGCCCGGTGCGCCCGGAAAGATTATAGCCGATCAGCTCGCCTCCATCGCACCAGATCGGCAAGTCGAGGTGTTTCTTCAGTTCGTCGTCAAACACGTCGAAAACGTATTCTTCAATCCCGACTGGTTTGAAGCCCTGGCCCCCGGTCAGCGCAAGACCCTCGATCGCCTCGCGGCCAGTGGACTCGATAGTTTCGGCAGTGTGCCCCAGGCCGCGCTTCGGGCCGACGTTACCTTCGGCATGCCTGCCGTGTCACGGAGCACATTCGTCGGCTGCAAGTCGAAGCTTTCCGGTTGATGGCGAAATGATATGTGGCCACAACATCCGTAGTCTTGAGCGGCTTCTCATAGCTAGTTCCGCTTTTTACATGCCTCGAATGTGTGCCCATGTCTCCTAAGGGCCAAGAGGCGAAATTATAGTGCTAGTCTTGCTTCGCAAATTTGCTTCGTCACATTCCGCAAAAGGATGACCCGTGCGCGCAGCCATTCTAGCTCCTCGGCGGCAATCTCATATTCAGCCGAATATCGTGCTTCAACATAGGCCCTCTGCAATTTTGCAAAGCACCGCCTGGCAAATTTATCGCTGTCCGGCCAGATGTCGCGTAGATGCTCGTCCAAGCCCTCTGCCTGCGATCTCAAGAAGCTGAGACGATGAGATTTCGGACTGTAAAGTGTGAGGACTAGCAGGACGCAGTGGTAGAGAGCCTCTGTCACTTGATGGAAAGTGAAAGCGACATCCTTTGTCCATTGCTGATCAGTTTGCGATCTGTTCAGTAGGTAGTCGGCCGTTTCTAAACGTCGCTCTGCGTTTGCTATCCACTGATCGTAATAACCTTGTGCCTCGGCCCTGACCTCATCAGCAGATAGTGGTTTGGCCTTTGCCAGCGGATGCCCCTCGGCCTCGAAGAGCATGATGCCGTCACGCGCTATGTCACTAAAGAACGGACGCCCCTTGGCTAATTGATCATTCACGTCCTGAAGACTATGGACGATTAAGCTAACCGGCGTGTTCAGCTCATGTGTAAGAGTATATTCACGGACAAATGTGTCGTCGGCGCCTGACCAATATTCTTGCAGATCGGTGAACTCGTGACCGCTGACCACGACGAGGATGTCATAGTCCGAGCGATAACCCGACAGACGGTCTTCCACCCATCCGCCGCGCGCATATGATCCAAAGAGGATCACTTTCAGGATGCGCCCGGCCTTACGCTTGCCGGAGAGCTTCGTCTTGGTCGCATTTTCGAATGTATCGAACAGCACCTTCACCACGTGCTCAAGCTCGCGTTGTTTGGTATCGGGCAGGTGCGAGAGCTGATCGGCCAGCATGGAGATTCCTATATCGAAATACGAGTCTAGCACCGCAACCGGGCGTGAGCTACCGCTTTTCCGCTAGGGGCAATCAAGGGCAAAATACGCCTATTTCTGCCCCCGCAGCGGCAATTCAAGTTGAGCCCAGCTACCACGCTGGCCACTGGCTACCTTGGCCTCATGGGCCACGGGAGAGGTCTGTGGGGCAGGTTCTTTCACTGAACTCCCGCCGTCGATAAAGGCCAGCAAATCACGACGTAAGATCAGCCGTCGTCCGCCAACCTTCACTGAACGCAGAGCGCCTTCGGCCATCTTCTCGTAAAGAAATGACCTGCCCAGGCCCGAAGCCTTCACCGCCTCATCTATGCGATATGAAATCTTGTCTATACTCTCTGTCGCCATGGTCCACCTCCAGGCCTTGAAGATACCATCGAAGACACTCTTTGAAGAGACACCAGCGAGGGACTGGGACGGCCAAAGAACGACTCCCGACTTTGGTACGCATAACCTCTTGACGCCTCTGTACGGGCATTCCAGGCCACCTACGAGGGCTTTTAGCTTACCGGCCGTCCAGAGGCCAGGGGAGGCTAAAAACCCTCATTTTCAACAAATTTATCGCAACGCAAAAATGGGAATATAAATAAATAAAAACAATGCGTTACCATGTATTAACTCCCAATTTTTGCGTTAAATCCTGAAAACCGATGTGCAGACAAAGGCTTACGCGAAACAGGAGTTGAGCCTTTATCTTGCCTTCACTCCGTACCTTTTTTGTTCCGATTTTCACACGGTAAAATGTGGCCGCACATTGTGCGGCGCACACTTACCTGAGCAGGGTATGTGACATGACAGTTCAAACTGATGTCTCTAGCCATAACTCTGTCCAGGAAAACGGACAGTCATTGTCACATTAGAAGAATAGCTTCCCGTTGCCTCAGTAGGACGGGTGGCAGCCTTCTTTTTTTGAGCGAATTGCTTCGGTGTTTGGATATCAACGCCCGCTTTCAGATGATCAAGATAGTCTGACCACCACTGCGCCATTTCGACTCGCTCGTCCCAAAACTGGCTCCGCTGGTAGATACCGCGTACACTGTCGTCCACATGCGACAGGGCCAATTCGATTGTCTCGGGCGCCCATAGCCTCGATTCATTGAGAAGCGTGCTCGCCGTACTACGGAAGCCATGTGACACCATTTCCTCGTTGCTATAACCCATTGTCCGCAGAGCCTTGTTTAAGGTGACGTCGGACATGGGTTTTCGCCAACTTTTGCGCGCCGGAAACACTAGCGTATAGTTACCGAACCTGAGATGTGCTTGGTTTAAAATTGCCAGCGACTGGCGAGATAGAGGAACGGAATGAGGTTCTCGCATCTTCATTCTTTCGGCGGGTATTTTCCACACGCAGTTGTCGCGGTCCATATCCTTCCATTCAGCACTACGAAGTTCGCCCGGTCGAACGAACACATGGGGCGCCAGCTTTAGGGCGAGCCGCGTGCCGATAAAGCCGTTATAGGCATCGATGTCCCGCAAGAGCTGACCAAATGCACTGGGATCTACGATGGCGGCGTGGTGGCGCACCTTCGGCTTGATAAGCGCTTCGCCCAACTCCGCCGCAGGATTGGTTGCGGCTCTGCCAGTAAGGACACCGTAACGGAACACGCGCGAGAGAAAGCCTCTGATGCGGTTGGCAGTCTCGTAATGTCCGTTTTCTTCAACCTTACGAATGGCCTGAAGTATCTCATAAGGCATTAGATCGTTCAGCGCCTGATCGCCAAGGTCTTTTTCAACAAGGGAAAAGAACCATTCCATTTTGTATAAGGTCTTATTTGAAAAGCCGTCCTTTCGCTTTTTCTCGATAAATTCGGCCGCGACCACACGCAAGGTGCTGCTCTTTTCCAGAATTTTTGCCTTCTCCAGGCGCTTACGCTCTTGGTACGGATCGACCCCATGCGCGAGGAGCACGCGGGCGTCGTCTCGCCTTTCTCGTGCTTCTTTTAGGGTTATCTCGGGGTACGAACCCACCGATAAGGTTTTCTCAGCCGACTGCCAGCGATATTTCACTCGCCAATACTTGCCACCGGCCGGTGAAATGAAGAGATAAAGACCGTCTTCATCATAGAGCTTGAACGGTTTAGCCTTCGGCCTCGCGTTGCGGGCCGCCATATCAGATAGTGCCATGTTCCCTCCTGGAACGTATGAGCGACATACGTGCGACAGTCGGGCGGCCATACCCCCATATACCCCCAAAATCGCAGTGGATGCGAGCGGATACGGGTGGACAGCCGTGGCCTGTTACACGCATAAACTACCAGATTTTAAGAGGTTTTTCAATATTTTTGCGTTTGCAAAAACGTAAATGGTGCCCCCGGTCGGACTCGAACCGACACACCTCTCGGTACCGGATTTTGAATCCGGCGCGTCTACCAATTCCACCACAGGGGCGCAGGGAAGGAAGCGGGTTGATAAAGGCTTTTCACGGATGGCGCAAGAGCCAGACAGAGCGTTTTTATGCCAGCATATTGCGCTTGTGCGCCGGCAGCTTCCTGAGGTCCGGTTTTGGCGCAGGGGGCGGCGTCGGGTCAGGTTCGGGCGTGGCCGCAACTACAGGCGCGGCGCCCGCCTTGTCGGCATCATTCAGCGCCTCGGTCACCACCGCCGCCGCGCCATTCTTTCGAGCCAGAGGCCAGGCCGGACGCCAGCGCACCAGTTCGGGGGAAGGCAGGTACTGGGCTTCCAACTGGCGGACATAGGCCAGGGAATCCGTCCGCGCCAATTCGTCCTGGGCGGCGCGGATCAGGCTCTTCACATAGTCCTCGTTACTCCAGAATACCCGGAAGGCATTAAGGCTTTCCCACACCGCAATCATCTGCTCCTCGGCCGACATGGCAATCTTGACCTTGTTGGGCTTTGGCTTTTCCGGCTTCGGCGGTTCCGGCGGCGGCATGGCCTTTTCGAGTTCGGCCAGGTTCTTGCCGGGCTTGTCGACCAGGGCCATGACATGGCCGAGACGGTTATGCACCTCATCCCGCACCAGGGCCGCGCGTTCGATGATCGCCAGTCCCCGCGCCTCAAGCGCCTGATTCAGCCGATAGCGGATGCTGTCATAGATATGATCGACCGAACGGCGCTTGGCCTCGTCAAGCCGCATGGCCGCCTGACGCCGGCCGATATAGGCGCCGATGGCCACCGCGATGACCACTGTCACCATCAGCGCCAGAAAGACATAAATCAGGAACGGATCGAAATAGGCTATGCCAACATCGGCATAATAGGGATCGGGGGGCGCGTCATTAAACGGGCCGTTGAAATCCGAATCGAGTAGAAAAAGCGCCATATCTACCCCCGAACCCCAGGCTCGCCGACACGCGGCAGCAGGGGCGGCGTCCAGACGGGGGTATCGATAAGCTGGATGCGCGCATTCTCAAACAGGCCGGCCATGGAGCGCGTGCTTTTCCATTCCTCGTGCAGAGCGTTCAGGGCCTTGTATATCCGCGCCTGGTGACTGAGCGGCGGCGCCGGCGGCTGGGCGAAAGGCGCGCCAATCTGGGCGACCGGCTGCCCGTTATGGACGCCCGTCTGTACGGCATCCGCCACCGGTTGACCGTTCGGACTGTTACTGACCGCGATATTGATGATGGTGCCTGAGTTTTCGCCTATGCCGCCTATGCCATAACCGGCCGGCGCATCGACTTCCTTCACACCGCTCAGGGCCTTTTCAAGCTTGCTGTATTCGTTACGGATTTCCTTGCCGCAGCGGCGGGTTTCACCGCTGATGGCATTGACCAGACCGACTACGTCCGGGCTGAGCGTCCCCGGCGCTTCATACGCCCTGGCCTGAGCCAGGCGCGAAGCCGTCTCAACCAGCTTCACGGTTTTGACGTGGGCGAAGAAGCTTTCCCACTGGTTGCGGCGGACAATGCGGTACACGCCCCAGACGACCAGCGCCATGATGATGCCCCAGACCAACAACGCCAGAAGCGGCGCATCGTGGTAGAAAACGGGATCGGATGGAAAGTCGTTAGGCGGGGCAACGGGGTCCGGCCCATCGGGAGCGTCGTAATTTCCGTGCATTATGAACCCTCCCTTTCACGCGCCTGTCTTCACCCCGAAAGGTTAACAGATTGCCAAAGGGGATGCGAGTCCACAACGCCTAATTTGCGAAGCGATCAGCCTTCGGCGCCATTATGCGCTTTCAGCGCCGCTTCCTCGACACGGCGCAGCAGTTTCTTGAACTGCACCACCTCTTCCGGTGTGAAGCCAGCCAGCATGATGCGCTCATATTCGGCGGCGGCCGGCGCCACATCAGCATAGAGCCGCTCGCCTTCGGCCGTCAGGATCAGGTGGTGCGACCGGCCGTCATGTTCGTGGGGCGCGCGGGTGATCAGCCTGCGCTTGGCCAGGGCCTGGGCGGCGCGTGAAATCGTCACCTTGTCCATGCCGGCGCGCTTGACCAGGGCCTGCTGTGTGGTGGGACCATCTTCGCGCAGAATAAAGATCAGGCGCCATTCCGGTATCTTGAGACCATAGAGACTCTCATATGCCGTCGAGATCAGGGCACTGACGGCACTGGAGGCCACGGCCAGGCGATAGGGCATATACTCGTCGAGAGGCAGCGAATCTTGAGACATTAAGACGAATCCTTCGTAGGGAAGCTACTATGTGCCTTGTGACAGCACCAATTACAAATGAGTTATTGTTAAGGCATTGTCGAATTAACCTAATGCCAGAGCCTTCCGCACATTGAAAATGTCGCTTTTACGCGATGTGAGCGCGCTTTTTTGCGCCTGGCACGCGTCACGCAGGCGACAAGGCAGCGAACTCCTGATAAGGCAGTCTGCCTGACCCCATCCAAGGAGCCTCCGTGCTGCGTCGTCTCTATAACTGGCTGCTGAAACTGGCCGGCACCCAACACGCCGAAAAAGTCCTCGCCGTCGTCTCCTTCGCCGAAGCGTCCTTCTTCCCCATCCCGCCTGATGCCATGCTGATCCCCATGGTGCTGGCCAAGCCGGAACGCGCCTGGCGCACTGCCTTCATCTGTTCGGTCGCTTCCGTTGCGGGCGGTTTTCTGGGCTACGCCATCGGTTATTACGCCCAGCCCATCGGTCACTGGATTCTGTCCCTGTTCGGCCATCCGCAGGGCCTGGAAGAGTTCCATGCCTGGTTCGCCAAATGGGGCGTCGGCGTCATCTTCATGAAGGGACTGACGCCTATCCCCTACAAGCTGGTGACCATCGCCGCCGGCCTTGCGCAATTCAGCCTCGTGTGGTTCTTTATCGCTTCGGCCCTGACCCGTTCCTTACGCTTCTTCGCGGTCGCGGCCCTGGTAAAGCGTTTCGGGCCTGAAATCACCGAACTGATGGAAAAGCGCTTCTATCTGGTCGGCACCATTGTTGTCGGGCTTCTGGTGGCCGGCATACTCGCTGTCAAATTTATTCCTCATTAGACACAAACCTTCATGACCGCGCACAAATCAAACAGGTTCGCCAAGAAGTTCATGCTGGCCTTCGGCCGCTGGTGGAGCATCACCGCCCTGGTCGTTTCCCTGGCCATGCTGGCGACCGCCTGGTCCTTCCAGTTGTTTGGCCATCTCGCCCCCTGCCATCTGTGCCTGAAGCAACGCGACATCTACTGGATCGCCGTCGGCGTATCCATGGTAGCGAGCATCTGGGCCCTTTTTACCGGCGCCAAGGGACCGCCACGCGTCTTTTCGTTCGTTCTCTTCGCCATCTTCCTGACCGGCGCGGCCCTGGCCTTCTTCCATGCCGGCGTCGAACTGAAATGGTGGCGCGGCCCAGAAAGCTGCACTGCCTCCGGCGCCGAAATCAGCCTCGACCAGATGGCCGCCTTCCTGGCGGGCGCCGCCTCGCGGGCCCCGATGTGCGATGTGGCGCAATGGCGCATGTTCGGCCTGTCGATGGCCGGTTATAATGCCATCGTATCCGCTGTTCTGGCTACCTTAAGTCTGCTGGCCTCGCTGCGTTTCAAGTCGAAGTACCGCTCCAGCCGGCCCTATTGAGTTCGTGCCCATGATGTCGCCCGCCAAACCCGTCCCTCCCCGCCCCGGCCACGGTTCCACGCGGCGCCGGCTGGAGGAAATCCTGCGGGTCGATCATGCCGGCGAGCTGGCGGCCGTGCAGATCTACAAGGGCCAGAGCATGGTCTTTGCCGATACGCCGAAGCGGGAATTGAGCGAACAATTCAGCCATATGCAGGGCGAGGAACAGGTGCATCTGGATGCCTTCGAGCGCCTGCTGCGTGAGAGACAGGTCCGCCCCACGGCCATGACGCCCATCTGGCGCCTGGCGGCGCTGGGACTTGGTGTCGGCACGGCCCTGCTGGGCGAAAAGGCCGCCCATGCCTGCACCGAAGCCGTGGAAGATGTTATCGCTGATCATTATGCCGAGCAGATCGCCGAACTGGAAACCTCTGATCCGGCGCTGGCGCAGCGCCTGACCCAGTTCCGCCAGGACGAGATCGGCCATCACGATCGTGCCGTCGACCAGGGCGCGCGGGAAGCCACCGGCTATCCTCTGCTTTCGGCGCTTATCAAAACCGGATGCCGGGTCGCCATCAAGATCAGCGAAAAAATATAGGCGAACCGGCACGCTCGTGTTCGCAGCCTGTTACAGACATGCGGAGCCCTTATGCCGGATACGGATATCCAAAAGGAAAAGCCAAAAGGTCTTAAAGCCTTGTGGAACCTGCTCGGTCCCGGCCTCATCACCGGCGCCAGTGATGATGATCCCTCCGGCATTGCCACCTATTCCCAGGCGGGGGCGCAATATGGCCTGACCACCCTGTGGACCGCCCTGATCACCTTCCCGCTGATGGCGGCGGTGCAGGAAATGTGTGCCCGCATCGGCGTGGTGACCACGCAAGGCTTGACCGGCATCCTGCGCAAAAACTATCCCGCCCCCGTCCTGTGGCTGATGGTGCTGTTCAGCTTTCCGGCCATTGTTCTCAATATCGGCGCCGATATCGCCGGCATGGGCGCCGTCGCCAACCTGATCTTTCCGGCCGTCAGTCCGCTGATTTTCAGTGTCGTTTTCACCGGCCTGCTGCTGGCCGCCATTATCGTCCTGCCCTATGCGCGCATGGCCGCGGTGCTGAAATGGCTGTGCGCCATATTGCTGGTCTACCTTGTCGTGCCCTTCCTGGTGAAAACCGACTGGCCGGGCGTGGTTCGGCATACCTTCATCCCCGCCATCCAGTTCAACAAGGACTATATCAGCGTTCTGGTCGCTATTCTCGGCACCACCATCTCGCCCTATCTCTTCTTCTGGCAGACCACCATGGAAGTGGAGACCGTCAAACACCGCCATGTCGTGGTGGACAAGCGCTATATCCAGGAGGTCGGGTTCGATGTCGACATGGGGATGCTGTTCTCCAATATCGTCATGTATTTCATTATCCTGACCACCGGCACCGTCCTTTTCAATGCTGGCATCCATCAGATCGATACGGTTGAAGAGGCCGCCAAGGCACTGGAACCCATCGCCGGACAAGGGGCCTATTACCTGTTCGCCATTGGCATTATCGGTACCGGCTTCCTGGCCATTCCGGTGCTGAGCGGGTCGCTGTCCTACATCATTTCCGAGACCTTCGGCTGGCAGGAGGGTCTGGATAAGCGCCTGCACGAAGCCCCCGCCTTCTATGGCGTGATCGTCGTGTCGTTGCTGGTGGGGCTGGGGATCAACTATATCGGCATCAGTCCGATACAGGCCCTGATCTGGTCGGCCATTCTCTATGGTCTGACTTCGCCGGTGATCATCGCCATTGTCCTGCATATCTCGAACAATCGGGCCGTCATGGGGGAATATACCAATGGCGCCTGGTCGAATATCCTGGGCGGACTGGCTTTTCTGCTGATGATCGCCGCGGCCGGTTTTATGTTGTATTTTCAGTTTGCTTAGTTAACCGCGAGACGACGACACGCCCGGCCACCACCACCGTCAGGCAGCCGAACAGCAGCATGGCCATGGAGGTGCGGTGCCAGAAATCCACATCTAGGATAAAACTGAACACGCCCCAGACCAACCAGCCGACAAAGAGCCACGACAGTATAAAGCGGAATATGCCGCCGCCGATACGATAGGCCACCGCCATCAGCAGGGCAGCATAGGGGGCGATCAGGATCATATCGTAATCGAGGATGCGCGGGATCATCAGCGGCACCAGTCCCATGCCGAACAACAGGCGTTCATCTTCTTCAAGCTTGCCCCATTGCGCGATGGCCATGCCCGCAAGTCCCATGACGATCATGAAACCAAGCGCCAGTTGCCAGTTCAGGTCCGACTTGCCCGGCACATGGAAGACCAGATTGGTCAGTTCGAACCAGCCCATGCCGGGTTGCCGCGCCAGGGTGACGGAATGAAGCGTCCGTTGCCACGCCTTACCGAAATGACCATCCGTGATCACCATCAGGTGGTTGACGCCAACACCTGCCACCGCCCGCCACAGAAAGGCGAAACCCCGCCGCCACAAAGCCACATCATCGAGCATGAAGATCACGAAATAGGCCAGGAAGGTCGGTTTGACGCAGGAACACAGGAGCACCGTCACGGTAAAGGGCAGGCGCGCCAGAAAGACATCCGACTGACTCATATTGGCCAGCGCAACGTCTTTGCGCCGGAACAGCAGAAGGCTGGCCAGCACCAGGGCGTGCATGACGATCCCGACATTGGCGCACAGGAAGGTCATGGCGGTCAGGCCGGAAAAGGCCAGCCAGCGCCAGCGGACGTCGATATGCGTGAATGAACGGACCAGGGCGAACCATAGCAGGAACAGGGTCGCCGGATAGAGCAATACCCACTGGAACAGGGTACGAGCCCCATTGATGCCGAAATGCTCAACGAACGGCATGAAGAGGTAAGCCACCTGCGGCGCGTAGACATAGGCCGCCGGCCGCACCCCGGCGCAAACCGGCGGATGGATAGCATAGGGCGAATGGCCGGCCGCCAGGGTCCGGGCGCCGCAGAGCACCGCGTCAATGTCCATCATCATCCAGGCATGATGGGTGATCATGTGGTACATGCCGGCCACGATCGGCCAGGCGCAGAACAGCATGAAGAGGATCAGAAGCGGCTTGAAGGCGGTCAGACGCCGCAGGACAGAAAGCGCGTCCATGTCAGGCCGTGAACTCATAAATATGTTCGTCATGGCGGCAGAAATGGCGAGATAATGCCAGGAGATGTGCGCTGGCCGTAGCTAACCTACGACCAAGCGCATCGACGCCGCAGTATGAAGCCATTTCGCCGTCCGAAGGATGCGGCCCCTTTGCACGGACTACGGCGTCGAAAAATCTCGAAAATGTAGGCATTTCCTTCGCTTTTTCTCCTGGTATCCGCACAAATGGTCTCGCACCATGGCGGATATATTTATGAGTTTACGGCCTAATGCGCCTCGAAATCGTGGCTTTGGCGCAGATGTTCCAGGATGATTTCGCGCACATCGTCATCGACCGTCGCCAGGTCAATCTGGGCGTCACCGGTTTCCAGCAGGCGGATCTTCACACGCTCGCCCATATAGATGAAACTCAATACCTTCGGCCCGAACAGACGTTCGCGCTTGATCTCAAACCGCACGCCGAGCGTGGCTTCCAGGGCACCCTGCAGGGGTTCGAGGGGGATACGGGTCCGCCCCCTGGGTCGCGGAAACGACACAAGGCCAAAACGGCGTTCATCAATGACGAAACGCACGGGTAATGGTTTTTCAGACGACATATCCTATGCCACGCCCAAGCCGGTATTCCCCCGGTACGCCGGAAGCTCAGCCCTCCAGTAGCGTATCCCAATACAGGTAGTCTATCCAACTTTCGTGAAGATAGTTAGGGGGAAAACGCCGCCCCAGTTCCTGCAACTGATACATTGTCGGCCGGTGTGGATTTTTTGCCGGCATCATGCGTGCCTGCTGGGGAGTTTTTCCCCCTTTGCGCAAGTTGCACGGAGCGCAGGCAGTCAGGATATTGGTCCAACTCGACTTGCCGCCCTGGCTGACCGGCACAACATGATCAAAAGTCAGGTCTTCGTCTATGCCGCAATACTGGCAGGAAAATTCATCGCGCAGAAAGACATTATAGCGAGTAAATGCCGGCGGGCGGTTCTGGTCGATATAGGTCTTGAGCGCCACCACGCTCGGCAGGCGCATCTTGATCGAAGGGGAGTGAATCTCGATGTCGTAGGTCGAGACCACGTCGACACGATCTTCAAAAACGGCCTTGACCACATCCTGCCAGGGCTTGGTGGAAAGCGGGTAATAGGACAGGGGGCGAAAATCGGCATTGAGCACAAGGGCGCGCCAATCCGACGGCGGGCTTTTCAGAACCTGCATGTCAGCCCCCGATTCAGGAAATGGCATGCGGCATAAAGCACGGTACAGGTAGCAAACTGTTTGAAGACGTATCCTCCTCATGAAAAGCAGGCAGTCATAAATCAGGCTGTATGCCTACTCTGAGCCCGATTCCCGCAAAAGGAAACGGCAAATTTTTATGAAATTTTTGCGGCATCGCGTTAAACCATAGCCATGTACCGCACCCGCTTCGCCCCCTCCCCCACCGGTTACCTGCACCTCGGCCATGCCTTCAGCGCCCTGACGGCGTTTGAAGCGGCGCGGGCTAACGACGGCGAATTTATCCTGCGCATCGAGGATATCGACCATACCCGCAGCCGCCCGCACTTCGAGGCCGCCATTTATGAAGACCTGACCTGGCTGGGCATCGAGTGGGAAAAACCTGTGCTGCGCCAAAGCGAGCATCTGGCCGATTATCAGGCGGCGCTGGACAGGCTGAAAGAGATGGGGCTGCTCTATGCCGATGCCCGCACACGCAAGGGCGAGGCCGAGGCAGCCTTAAGCGCTCCGCAGGCCGATGACGCCGCGCCTACATCAGCACCCGCCAATCCCGCCTGGCGGTTATCGCTGGAGACGGCACGCGAACACCTCGGCGCGCGTTATGAGGGCCTGTCCTTCACGGAAAAAGGTGAACATCAAAAGGCCGATCCGGCGATCAATGGCGACGTCATTCTCGGCCGCAAGGATATCGGCGTCGCCTATCACCTCGCCGTGGTGATCGATGACGCCCGGCAGGGGATCACCGACATTATCCGCGGCCATGACCTTTACGACGCCACCCATACGCAGATCTTGCTGCAGGCCCTGCTTGACCTGCCGACTCCGCGCTACCATCATCATGCCCTGCTGGTCGACGACCAGGGCCGGCGCCTCGCCAAGCGCAAGGGCTCGAAATCCCTGCGCGATTACCGCCATGAGGGCCTGACACTCGCCGAAATCCGGGCCATGATCACCGCATCCGCCAGGAATTGACGCACAAAAAAGCGCAGACGGCCTGACGCCATCTGCGCTTTTCTATCTCAGATAAGGATCAGGCTCTTACAGAAGCTGAATATCGACCGCAGCGGTCTTGCCGCGTTCGTTTTGCAGTTCGTAGGATACCTTCTGGCCGTCGGCCAGACCTTGCAGGCCGGCGCGCTGCACAGCCGAAATATGAACGAAGACGTCGTTGCCGCCTTCAGCCGGCTGGATAAAACCATAACCCTTCGTGGTATTGAACCACTTCACCGTACCTTCAGCCATCAATGCTCTCCTTGGGTCTCAAGCTGTTACGAGGCGTGAGGCTCTTACCCCTCACAAGACAATCGTGTATCTCGGTAGCAGCGGGCGAGACCAAAGACTGCGGCGGATGCCGAAACTCTTCAAATCCCTTTAGCATAGGCAGCCAGACTAACGGATTGTGGGGATATTAAGACGCAGGTTTTAAAAACGGTCAAACAAAAACACGCCGTATTTGGGGTGCCTCGCACGCATTTTACCGGAAAATTGACAAAAATATCCCGGTTTGGCGGATTTTTTATCACTACCCGCTGCGATCCGGGCGTGAAAGATGATAAATTGGGCTGTGGGGCACCCGCCTCATCCGCCCCCGCAATACCATTCCAGAGGGTCTATGCGCGCCTCCGATATGAACACCTGGCTGCTGAAGCGCGGCCTGACCCTGCCGGCGGCCGTGCTGCGTTTTCTCGCTGGCGGCGGCGTGGTTTATCGCCAGGGCCAGACGCTTGATGCGCAGATCCAGTTCCTGTGGCGCGGCCTGTTTACCAATCCGGCCGGACGCACGCGCCTGTCGCTTACCGGCAAGAGCCTTGAGAGCGTCCGGGGCGAATGGCAGGAAACCGTCGACCTGTTCGGCCTGCCGGATGATATCCGTGTCAGGTATGAAACTATTGAGGGTGAGGTCAGCGGACTGCTGATCCGGCCGGCGCATATATCAGAAGATGCGCCCCTGCTGGTCTTTTTCCACCAGGGCGGCGGCGTGATCGGCGGCCCCAACCTCAGCAGGGCATTCGCTGCCCTGCTGGCGCACGAAGCGCACGCCCCAGTTTTCCTGCCCGAATACCGCCTGGCGCCGCTCAACCGGTTTCCGGCGGCGCTGCAAGATGCCCGCGCGGCCTATAACTGGGCCGTGGCCAATGCGGTGCGTCTGGGTGCCGCCTCCGAACAGGTGGCAGTGGGCGGATCATTGATCGGCGCCAGCCTGGCGGCGCGGATCAGCCTTGATCTCAGGCTTGAACACAGTCCCCTCCCCGTCGGACAAATGCTGCTGACACCGCTGGTCGATCTGGCCGATCCGGCCATCAAGGCGGAGGCCGCCCTCGGCCTGTGGCCGATCAGCGTGGACGACCTGGCTATCATGATCAGCCACTATGCCGGCGCCGGCACCAGCCTGACCGATCCCCGCCTGTCTCCCGCTCTGGAAAATCTGCCCGGCGGGCTACCGAAAACCTTCATTATATCCGCAGGACTCGATCCGCTGGCCAGGCAGGGCGAAGCCTTCGCCGGGCGCCTTAAGGCTGCGGGCAACCCCACACTATACCGCCGTTACGACACCCTGCCGCTGGGTTTCGACCTGTTTGCGGGCGTGGTCGATGAAGCCCGCTCAGCGGTTCGGAATATCGCCGAAAACTGGGTCGATGTGCTGCGCAACGTTGAGCCTGAACGCGCACGGGATGCGGCCTGATGGATCTGGCGCATCTCTATGCCGATGCGGAGGCGCAAGGCCCGCTGCCGCCGGTCTCGCAATGGAATCCGCCCTTCTGCGGCGATATCGACATGCGCATCCGGCATGACGGGGTCTGGCTCCATAACGGCACCGCCATCACCCGGCCGGCCATGGTCCGGCTTTTTTCCAGGATATTGCGCCGGGAAGACGATGCCTATTATCTGGTCACGCCGGTTGAAAAGGTCGGCATCACGGTCGAGGACGTGCCCTTCATCGCCGTGGAAATGACATCTGACAAGGGCGTCCTGACCTTCCGCACCAATGTCGGTGACCGGGTGACGGCTGATGAGGCGCATCCTTTGCGTCTCGAGGCTGAAGCGGAGGCTTTCAGGCCGTATATATGTGTCCGCGATGGTCTTGAAGCGCGTTTGTCTCGCAGTCTGGCGCAGGAACTGGCCGCCATGGGCGAGGTGCGAGAACATGCAGGCGAACCGTGGTTTGGCATCCCCTCCGGTGCCTTATTCTTTCCTGTCATCCCGGCCGACCGTTTGTAATCGGCCCATTATTACATAACGGACATATTCATGCTGGGTTCAGGCTGAGCCCTCTAATCTGATTTCATGGGGGCGATAGAATGAGGAAAATCGCCATGAAACGATTTATAATTTCCACGGCTCTGGCCGTAATGGCCGGTACATTTGCCATCGCCGGCGCGGCTTCGGCCGATTCGTGGCATCGCGGCCATGATCGTGGCTATGAACGCGGCTATGATCGCCACGATCGCTATGACCGACACGATCGGTATGACGACCGCCGTTATTATCGCGGGTACGACCGCGGCTATCATCGTGGCTGGCGCGACCGTTCTGACTGGCGCCGCGGCGGCTACGTCTCTTACAATGACTGGCATCGCGGCTACTATGTCGATTATCGCCGTCACCATCTCCGCCGTCCGCCCTATGGCTACGAATGGCGCCGGGTCGACGACAACTACGTGCTGGCGGCCGTGGCCACCGGCCTGATCGCCTCGGTGATCATCGGCGGATATTAAACCGGAACGGCGCCTCGCAAGGGGCGCCGTTTTTGATCAGCGGTTGATGGCCCTGGCCAGGGCGGCATCATCCAGTCCCAGCGCCTGGAGCGCCGTAAGGGTTATCCCCGCCGCGTCAAGCCCGGCCTCGGCATATTGCTGGGCCTGCGACGCCTGATCCTGATAGGTATCCGGCAGGGTCAGGGTGCGGATTTTCAGACCGGCATCGAGCGCGCCTTCACCGGCAAGATAATGCAGGACAAAGGCGCCGAAGCCGCCGACAGCGCCCTCTTCCACTGTGATCAGGCATTCGTGGTGCTTCGCCAGTTGCCGCACCAGATCCTTGTCGATCGGCTTGGCGAAACGGGCATCGGCTACCGTGGTCGAAAGACCGCGTGCCGCCAGCATGTCGGCCGCCTTTAGCGCATCGCCCAGGCGTGTGCCCAGCGAAAGGATGGCAACCTTGGAGCCTTCGCGCAGGATACGCCCCTTGCCGATCGCCAGAGGCGCGGCCCGTTCGGGAATGGCAATGCCTGTGGCCTCACCGCGCGGATAGCGGAAGGCGGACGGACCGTCATCATAGGCCGCGGCCGTGGCGATCATCGCCGCCAGTTCGGCTTCATCGGCGGCCGCCATGATCATCATGTTCGGCAGGGCACCGAGATAACCGATATCGAAGGAACCGGCATGGGTGGCGCCATCCGCCCCCACCAGCCCGGCGCGATCCAGCGCGAAACGCACCGGCAGGTTCTGCAAGCTGACGTCATGCGCCACCTGGTCATAGCCGCGTTGGAGGAAGGTCGAATAAATAGTGCAGAACGGCTTCATGCCGTCCGCCGCCAGTCCGGCGGCGAAGGTGACGGCGTGCTGTTCGGCGATGCCGACATCATAGGTGCGCGCCGGAAAGACCTCGGCGAAACGGTCCAGACCGGTGCCCGACGGCATGGCGGCGGTGATGGCGACAATACGGTCATCATCGCGCGCCTGCTTGATCAATTCCGAGGCGAAGACATCGGTATAGCTCGGCGCATTGGCCTTGGGTTTGGATTGCTCGCCGGTGATGACATCGAACTTGGCCACGCCGTGATACTTGTCGGGCGATGTCTCGGCCGGTTCATAGCCCTTGCCCTTCTGGGTCACCACATGGACCAGGACCGGGCGGTCCTTGATTTCCTTCACCCGCTTCAGAACCGCCAGCAGGTTTTCCATGTCATGGCCATCGATCGGACCGACATAATAGAAGCCCAGTTCCTCGAAGAAGGTGCCGCCGGTGAACCAGGTGCGCGAAAATTCTTCCGATTTGCGCACCATCTCGAACAGCGGTCGCGGCAGGCGCTCGGCCACGCTCTTGCCCCAGCGGCGCAGGGACTGATAGGCCCCGCCCGACACCAGATTGGCCAGATAGGCGCTCATGCCCCCCACCGGCGGCGCGATCGACATGTCGTTGTCGTTGAGGATAACCGTCAGGTGCCTGGTCGTCTCGGCGGCATTGTTCATGGCCTCGTAGGCCATCCCGGCGGACATGGAGCCATCACCGATCACGGCTATGACATTGTTGTCCTCGCCCTTCTGGTCGCGTGCGGCGCAGAAACCGAGCGCCGCCGAAATGGAGGTGGCGGCATGAGCCGCGCCGAACGGGTCATAGACGCTTTCGGAGCGCTTGGTGAAGCCCGACAATCCGCCGGCCTGGCGTAAGGTGCGGATACGGTCGCGCCGGCCGGTCAGAATCTTGTGCGGATAGCACTGATGACCGACATCCCAGATCAGGATATCGCGCGGCGTCTCGAAGACATGATGCAGGGCCACCGTCAGTTCGACCACGCCCAGCGAAGACCCCAGATGGCCGCCGATCTTCGACACCACGTCGATGGTTTCGCTGCGCACCTCGTCAGCCAGCGCCTTTACCTGAGAGGCAGTCAGGTCTCGAATGGATTCGGGATTGGTCAGGCTGTCGAGGATGGGGGTTTCAGGCATCTAAACGCAAACCGGTATCTTTTGCAATTTTGGCGTAATACAAACCTGTCTTAAGCGCATTGCAACAAAATAGCCATTGGTTTTGCAGCCCGACAGAAGAATTGGGCTCAGTTGCGCCGGTTGAGTACAAAGTCAACACTATCTCGCAGGTAACGGGCTTTCCCGCCGAAAATATCCAGCCGTGATTTCGCCTGATCCGCCAGTATTTTCACCCGGCTCTTCGCCTCTTCCAGACCCAGCAGGGTGACGAAATTGGTCTTGCCCATGGCGGCGTCCTTACCGCCCGACGCCTTGCCCATTTCCTCTGGGTCGCCCTCGACATCGAGCACATCATCGGCGATCTGATAGGCCAGGCCCAGATCCTGGGCGAAGTGCGTCAGGGCCATGCCTTCCTTTTCCGAAGCGTCGGCGATGATCAGCGGTATCTGGAAGGCATAGACGATCAGCGCGCCAGTTTTCAGGCGCTGCATCCGCGCCACGCCGCCGAGATCATCGGGCACACCAATCAGGTCGATCATCTGGCCGCCCGCCATGCCCTGCGCACCGGAAGCGATGGCCAGCATACGGATCAGTTCGACGCGGACCTGCGGATCTTCGTGGGTATCCTCATGCGCCAGAATCTCGAAAGCGACGCTTTGCAGAGCGTCTCCCGCCAGAACGGCCGTCGCCTCGTCATAGGCGCGGTGAACCGTCAGGCGGCCACGGCGGATATCGTCATCATCCATGCACGGCAGGTCGTCATGGACCAGGCTGTAGGCATGGATGCATTCCAGCGCGCAGGCGGCGCGCAGCACGGCGTTTTCATCGGCATCGAACAGACGGCCAGCTTCCAGGGCGAAGAAAGGCCGCAGGCGTTTGCCGGGCCCCAGGGCCGCATAGCGCATAGCCTCGGTCAGGCGCATCTCGGCGCCCTCGCCGCGCGGCAGCAGTTCATCCAGCGCCATCGTCACCAGATCGGCCGTTTCGGCCATGCGGGCCTGCAGGGGCGGCAGGTCGGAATTGGCGGCGACAGGCGTCATGGCCTAACCAAACTCAGCCGGGGTCACGCCTTCGACGGCGCCGGACTTGTTCAGGGAAATCTTCTCGACCTGCAAACGCGCCGCTTCCAGGCGGGCTTCACACAACGCCTTCAGTTCGGCACCGCGCTGATAAAGCTCCAATGACTTTTCGAGCGGCGCACTGCCGGATTCCAGTTCGGAAACGATCTTTTCCAGTTGCTTCAGGGCATCTTCAAAGGAAAGCTCAGCAGTTTCGGTCATTTGCGTGTCCTTAGTTCGTAGCGGCGGCACCCCCAGTATTTAAACCCCTCCTCCAGGGTTTTTCTATAGCCCATTTTCTTCAACTCGATACTGACCATCAGATTGAAGAAACCGTGGGCCAGAACCAGCACATCCCCGCCCTCTTTGGCCTTTTCGTAAAGGAACTCGGCCACCTTGCGGGCGCGGACCTTGGCGACTTCGCGGCCTTCGGCCTCACCGTGGATATTAAGATACCACCAGCAAACCCGCGCCACAAAACCCCAGGCGTAGGAATTCGGCGTCAGCCTGATAAAGGACGGCAGATGCGGCGGCGGAAGAGGCGCCTCAATCAGGGCTTCAAGCGACGTGAACCCCTTGCCGTCACAAACAGCTTCTGCCGTTTCAATCGAGCGCGGCAGGGTCGAGGAAAAGATGTAACGGGCCTCATTGGCGAACTTGTGCAGGATTGGCGGCGGCGTCTGGCCTTCCAGCAGGCCGGCCTGATCGTACTTCGCCCACCACTCGACATAACCGCGCCAGTCGAGCTTGACGCGACGCGACAGGGCCGGTTCGCCGTGGCGGACAAGGGTGATCGCGCCGACCTTCACGGCAGCAGACTTTCCCTGTTCGATCATATTCGTGTCGCGCAACAGACCCCCGAACCGACGAAACTCACGATGAGATTCGCCGCTGGCTATTGGATAGAGGCCGTTGGTAACGTCCTTGCGGAGGCCCGGCAAGGCATTTTTTCCGCTCAAGTGCCGCTAGGCTCGCGCAAAGATGCGCGGCGGGCGCTTGCCCTTGCCAAGCTACGCAAAGGCTTGCTTGGAATGTACAGTAATGGCGGTTCAATCCGCCCGCTGCAATTCCAGATGCACGACATTTGTGCGCTGGGTGCGGAAGCCCGCTTCGCAATAGGCCAGGTAGAACAACCACAGCTTACGGAAATGAGCGTCGAAGCCCTTGATCCGCCCTTCCTTCCACGCATCCTCGA
The DNA here is from genome assembly GCF_900100255.1 of Asticcacaulis taihuensis. Lineage (GTDB taxonomy): Bacteria > Pseudomonadota > Alphaproteobacteria > Caulobacterales > Caulobacteraceae > Asticcacaulis > Asticcacaulis taihuensis. The sequence continues at coordinate 24,097 of NZ_FMTS01000004.1, forward strand.
AACGCTGCCCCCACTGTTTGAGCGTCTCGGCATAGTCGCCGCCGAACCTGAAGGAGGATACCGCTTTCAGACCCGCTCCTTGCGTCTGCTCCAGCAGTTTCTGCACCGAGGGCAACATGCCGCCGGGGAAGACATATTTCTGAATGAAATCAGCACGCGACTTGTAGTCCTCGAACATCTCGTCGGCGATGGTGATGATCTGCAAGCCGGCCTTGCCGCCCTTTTTCAGAACGTCATGCAGCTTGGTGAAATAGGTGCCCCAGTAGCTTTCACCCACCGCCTCGAACATCTCGATAGACACCACGGCGTCGAACTGGCCCTTGATATCGCGGTAATCCATCATCACGATCTCGACCCGGTCCTCCAGCCCCAGCCGCTTCATGCGCTCGACCGCGTAGTCAGCTTGCGCCTGTGAAATGGTGACGCCGGTGACCCGCGCGCCGATGGTCTCGGCGGCATATTGCGCGAAGCCGCCCCAACCACAGCCGATTTCCAGCACATGCTGGCCAGGCTTGAGATCGACCATCTTCGCCAGCTTGGCATATTTGGCCGTCTGCGCCGCGCCGAGATCCTTATGCTCGCGGAACCGTTCGCCCTCGAACAGGGCCGACGAATAGGTCATGCTCTGATCGAGCCACTGATCGTAGAAATTGTTGCCGAGATCGTAATGGTCGAAAATATTCCGGCGGCTGCCCTTTTTGGTGTTTTTTCGCAGGGCGTGGACGATATTGTTGAACGTCCGCACCACAATATTGCCGGTGAATAACTGTCCCAGTTTCTCGCTGTTCAGGCTGAGCACCGTCAGCAGGGTCGCCAGATCGGGCGTATCCCACTCCCCTTCGCGGTAACCATCGCAGAAACCGATATCGCCGGACGCCATGACCCGCTTCATGAAATTGAAGTCCTTGACCAGCAGGGTGGCCGAAGGCCCAGGCTCCGCCCCCTCAAGCCTCATGGACCGGCCATCCGGAAAGACCACATCCATCCGGCCGAAGGTCCAAACCTTGCGCAGGGTTTCAACCCCCTTGCGCACGGCGAACGGTTGATCCTTCAAGACTGGCAAATCCTGATCGATGGCGGTGGTCATGAACGGTGGCCTTTCCTCAGAGTGGGTTAACGCTCTTATACGGTACGCCGTGCCGGGCAGACCTGTCCGGCAGCACAATTCAGATGTGGACAGGTTAACAGAAAACAAGCCGAACGCAAAAAGGCCCGGCATGATGACCGGGCCTTTTCACGAAGAATTTAAGGCAGTTACTTTCTTACCGTCACCGCCGCGCCGGAATAGGCCACTTCCTTATCAAAGGCGTCCAGGTTTCCACTGGTCGAAGTGCCCGGCGTGATGAACCGCACGCGGAAGGTCCGGTTGGCGATCATGCCCTTATAGCTGCCCGTGCGTGCGCCGATGGTCAGTTCACCGGTCTTGTCATTATAGCTCAGCGGAATGCGGCTGAACTCCCCGCGCGTATAGCCATTGCTGACGCCGTCATCCTCATAGAGGCTGAACGTGCCGTCTGCGCCGGTATAGACCATGAAGGTCAGCGGCGCGTCGGGCTTTTCATCGACATACTGCGTCACTGGTCCCATCGGCACCACCGACCCCGCCTTGACGTAGAGCGGCATCTGGCTCAGCGGCGCATTGGCCGTGATCGTCTGGCCGCCGTTCACGTGTTCACCGGTATAGAAGTCATACCAGTCGGCGCCGGCCGGCAGATAAACACTGCGCGAGGTGGCCTTGTATTCGGATACCGGTGCCACCAGGAAGGCATGGCCGAACAGGTATTCGTCCTTGATATCCTTGACCTTCGGATCGCGGAAATCCATCACCAGACCGCGCATGATGGTGCCGGAATTATGATAGGTATCCGAGGCCGTGGCATAGATATAGGGCATGAGACGGTAGCGCAGCTTGTCATACCAAATCATGTTTTCGCGCATTTCGGAGCCTTCGGGCGCGATGATGAAGATTTCGCGCTTCACGCCTTCGCCATGCGAGCGGAACAGCGGCGAAAAGGCGCCGAACTGGAACCAGCGCTGGTTCAACTCACGCCATTCCTTCAGGTCTTCCGCCGTACCTGTGCCGCCAGCCGCACGGTTTTCCTGCAGCCCGCCGACATCCGTGCCTTGGAAGCGCGTTTCCTGGGCATAGCCGCCGATATCGTGCGTCCAGTTGGGGATGCCCGACATGGAGAAGTTCACCCCGGCGGCAATCTGGTCATATAGGTTGTTCCAGCGGCCGACCGTATCGCCCGACCAGACGGCCGCGGCATTGCGCTGCACGCCGGCAAAGCCCGAACGGGTCAGGATGAACTGACGGGTATCCGGCTGGTCCTTCTTCAGGCCGTCATACATCGCCTTGGTGTTCATCAGGGCGTAGGGGTTATGGACGATGGCGCCCGGCCCCATCTGGGTCGGGGTGATCAGGGCGGCGAATTCTTCCGGCGAGGTATTGGAGCGCACATCCGGCTCGGTATTATCCATCCACCAGGCGTCAAAGCCCTTCACGACCAGGGTGTCGTGAAGCTGCTTGTAGTACATGTCGCGCGCTTCCTGATTATAGGGCGAATAGTGGCTGTTGAGATAACCCTTGCCCACCCAGTCGCGCTGGCCTTCCTCGACATTCTTCGTCCACATATAGCCTTTCTTTTCAAAGGCTTTGTAGTTGTCGGTATTGGCGTAGAACTTGCCCCAGATCGAGATCATGATGTGGGCATGTTCCTTATGCACCTCATCGACCATCTTCTGCGGATCGGGGAAGCGGACCGGATCGAAGGTGTGTGAGCCCCACTGGTCTTCCGGCCAATAGAACCAGTCCTGCACCATATTGTCGATCGGGATCTGCATGTCGCGGTAGGTCTTGAGGACACCGAGCAACTGATCCTGAGTCTCGTAGCGCTGGCGCGACTGCCAGAAGCCATAGGCCCATTTCGGCATCAGCGGCGCCTGGCCGGTCAGATGACGATAACCACCGATTACGCCATCCATGCTGTCGGACGCGATGAAGTAATAGTTGAGGCCGGTGCCGGCTTCCGAGGTGAATTGCAGCGAATGCTGGTCGGCGGCGGATTGCGGATTGTTATGCGTAATGGCGATCATGCCGCCCGAAGGCTGCCATTCGAGATGGAATTTCACCGGCTTGCCCTGGGTGAAATTCTGCTCGAAATTGTGATACCAGGGGTTCCAGCCCTGCCGCCAGACGCTGAGGATTTTCTTGCCGTCGATGGTCAGGTCGGCATAGTCCGAAGAATACATCTGCATCTTGTGGACGCCGGAAATGTCCGAGGTCATGGTGCCATCCCAGACGACCAGCACCTTCTTGCCGGCGGTCGCCTCCTTGGATAGCGCCGGATCGGTGGGCCAGTTGGCGGCGACATCGCTGAGATACTGGTAGCGGATGTCGCTTTCAACGCGTGTCAGGACCAGCTTGCCATCGACATAGTATTTGGCCGTCAGGCCGGGCTTGCCGTCATCAGTGGCCAGTTTCAGGTCGCGGCTGAACAGGGCATAGGGCGTTGGGTTGCCCCAGCGAGTGATCGAGTTGTTGTCCCACAGCAGGCCGTAATTCTGGTCCGACATCACGAACGGCACGGCCACGTCCATATTGTGCTGGGAGAGCAGCACGTCCTCACCGTTCATGTCCATCTGGGCGTTCTGGTGCTGGCCGAGACCGTAAAGTCCTTCGGTCGTGCCGCGGTTGAACTGGGCATGGGTGGCGACGTAAGGCTGGCCTTCGACAGTCACCGGCGTGATGCTGGCGGCGGCTTCGCTCAGAACCGGCTTGCCGTCTGCATTATAAAAGGTGACCAGGCCCGTCTCCAGAGAGACAACGGCCGAAGCCTTTGCGGCCTTGAGCGTCACGTTCTTCTTCGTTTCGGAAACGGTGAAATCACCGCCCGGCGTCGCCACGGTCATCAGGGACGGCATCTGCTGGCGGGCCGGATCGTCAGTGGCCAGCACATGAATGATGGAATCGCTCATGACTTCGAGCCGGACCTCTTTGGCCGTGCCCGTATCGGGCTTGACCACAATACCGGTAGCGGTTTTCTCGTAGGAACCGGCCATGGCCGCGCCCGCCGACATGACGAGGGCAATGGCTGATACCGAGGCCCAGATTTTCGCTGCTTTCATCTCAACTCTCCCTTATTGTTTATTTTGAAGTAAGAAACCCCACCACCACATCTCAGCCGCTACGCGCCTTCGTGCGGTCCCCCTCCCCGGCATAGCCAGGGAGGTACAAGAAAGAGGGATGTCCTTCTCTTATACCTCCCCAACTTGTTGGGGAGGGGGACCGACGGGCTCTTGCCCGTTGGTGGTGGGGTATCTTACTTTACTTACTGCTCATAGGTCGCTAGGCGGACCTTCAATATCACGGGCTGTCCGGTGAAGTTCAGGCCATAATCGGTCTGGTCACCATTCCACACGCGTTCAAAAACCCACTTTCCGTCTTCAAAGTGACCTTCCTCGACGCGATCGACCAACATGCCCTTTTTGGCGTTATCCTTACCCGCGCCAAAGGTAATCCGGGCATTCAGACCGGCCACCAGAAACTCAGTGTCGCTCAGTTTCGCCACGACGACCCCGCCGCTCGGCACGTCAGACCCCTCCGGATAGCCGTTCCTGTTTTCCGGGTCCCACTTGCGCAGACCGAACTGCCATTCGCGATAGCTGACCGTCGCGTTCCACTTCGCGCCCAGATCGAGCGTCTGGTCTGAATGATCATCAGGTTCCGATACGCCCCAGACTTGCGAGTCAAAGCTCAGCTTCGCCCATTCTCGGTCCATGCCCTCGAACAGCTTATAGACCGTAGCAAAGGGTTTGACCATTTCGATATCGGTTTTGGTCGTACCCAGCGGATGGTTGGAATAACCGGTATAATCGAAACCGAACGGATCGAAGCCAATGCCCTGACGTCCCAGCGCCGAGAAAATGTACCGGGCATAGACTGGCGAATTTCCGCTCTCGGCGACATAGAGCGCATTATCGTGTCGGGCATACAATTCGAGCGTCTTTTCGTAGCTTTGCGAAGTCGGTGTATAGAGGTCGGGCGCCAGCAGCTCGATATGCGGCGCGGCCGCCTTCCAGACATCGATCACGCTGTAAACCGGCCCGCCGGACGCATAGGCACCGGCCAAATGATTTGGATTCAGCGGATCTTTCAGCGCGGCATTGACATAGGTCGGCAGCGGATAGATGGCGTCGCCCGCCGCCACAATATCGTCGATATAGGTGGCGATTGACCAGGCATGGAAATACTCATCGGCATCCTTGCCAAAGACGGCATTCCAGTTATTTTGGCCAATTGCGGGCTTCTTGTTGTACTTTTTCAGCAGCTCCGCGGGCACCGGCTTGGCCATCAGGGCATCGGCTTTTTTGGAATAGTCGCGGGCCGCGCCATAAACACCGGTTTCATTCTCCGGCTGAAGCATGATGACCGTATGCTGGTCGCCGTCGATCGCCCTGATATGCTTCACCAGTTCAACATAGGCCTTTTTATCGGCCTCGCGTGTCGTATCGTAAAGCGGCGACAGAGCGTAAGAGGTGGTGCCGTCCTTGTTGGTCAGGCGCGGGAAACGCTTATTGTCGGTCTTGACCCAGGTCGGCGCATAGGAGGGGCCGGTGTTCTTCCAGGTGGCGAACCACAGTATGACCAGGCGGACATTGTTCTCACGCGCCTGCCTGACCAGCGTGTCGACAAAGCTGAAGTCGAACTTCCCTTCCACCGGCTCGATCTGCTCCCAGGCCACCGGCATGGTCAGCGTATTGGCGTGCATGTCCTTTATAGCCGGCCAGACCTTTGGCAGGGCAGCTTCATAATTGCTGGAATTATTGGCCTGGCCGCCCAGAACAAGGAACGGCGCGCCATCGACCATCAGGGCATATTTGCCGTTCTTCTGCACCAATTCCGGAATGGGCGCCGCCGCCTGCGCCGATGCCGCTCCAGTAAGAGCCAGCACACTCGCTGATAGCGCTAACAAAAACTGTTGCGACGCAAAGGTCTTGAATGTCTTCTTCAAAGGTATCCGCTCCCATAAAATCGCCGCCCTGCTTATTTTCGCAAAGTTTTACCTGCGAAGTCGGCGCTCACATATAAAATATGTCGTACAATATTGGCCGCCCTTTCGGCAAGCGTCAAATGACGAATCTGGTTTTAAATAGTATTTTTTTCTGTAAGCTTCTTAAGGCGAAGCGGCGAATCTCAAGGTTCTGACATCGTGCGACGCGCCGCAGGGACTAACAAACGCCTACCAGAAAGACACGTCATGCGCTCCGAACTCGGCGTCAGCCTCGCCTACGGGCTCCTCGCCTCCCTTGGCCAATCCATCGTCACCGGCGAGTTCGAAAAAACCGGCTTCCCAACCGAAGCAGAGCTTTGTGCCAGGTTCGGCGCCAGCCGCACCGTCATGCGCGAAGCCGTCAAGATGCTCTCCGCCAAGGGGCTGATCAGTTCGCGTCAGCGCCAGGGCACGCGCGTAGAGCCGGTCGAAAACTGGAACCTGCTTGATCCGGACGTGTTGCGCTGGCTGATGGAACGGCCCTATTCCAACAAGATTTTCCTCGAATTCGCCCAGATGCGCCTGGCCATAGAACCGGCCGCCGCAGGGCTGGCCGCCGAACTCCAGGACAAGCGCGCCATTGCCGGCATCCGCGAAGGTCTGCAGGCGATGATCGATCACGCCGGCCAGCCCGATCTGGCGCTCCAGGCCGATATCGATTTCCACGTCGCCATACTGAAGGCGTCGGGCAATCCGTTCTTCTGGCGCCTGAAGCCGCTGATTACCAACGCCCTGCACCTGTCGATCCAGCTCACCAACAAGATTTCCGGCCACATGGCCGATATCCATGCCCACGAGGCCATACTGATCGCCATCGAAAAAGGCGATGCGGCCGCCGCCCGCAAGGCGTCCGAAGACATCCTGCTGGAATCGCTGAACTTTATCGAAAAGGCCCAGGCGGAGTAGGCCGTGGTCGACAGCGCTCTGGTTCACGAACTGGTCGCTGTCCTGCCCGGCGCAATCAATGACTCCACCCCCGAACGCCTCATTTTCTCCGTTAGAGGACGCGGCTTCGCCTGGACCTTTATGCAGCGCGATACGCCGAAGCAAAAACGCTGGCCGAACCGCGACGTACTGGCCGTAAGCTGCCCCCTCGACCATAAGGAACTGCTGATCGAAGCGGCACCGGACATCTTCTTCGATGATGCCCATTACCGCGGCTACCCCGCCGTTCTTGTCCGCCTGCCCGCAATCAGTGCTGACGAACTGGCTAACCTGCTCGCCAGGGCCCATGCCATGCAGTTGAACAAGCCGCTCAAGCCAAAGCGACCACGACAATAAACATAGAAATGCCCAGCAATATCCGGTTTCCGCATTTCCAGTACAAATATAGAGCATATTGACTGAGTATTCGGAAAGCAACCCGTTACCGCACAAAGAAATAACAGTTAAAATCTACAAATTATTCACACTTTAAATCTAGGCTACTCCGATCAGGGAGCGGCCAGCACAATAAGTCCACTTTAAAAACGGACACAGCCATCTCCAGGTAAACAGTAAAGGCGTACCAGTTCCGCGTTGACACCCGGAGAGGCCAATGTCCAATATTCGTGATCTGCTTGAGTACATTAAGGCGGTTGACCGCCTGCATGTCGCTGTCGGCCTGAATGGCCGTACCCAGTTAAACAAGGATTTCGAGCGCTTCCGCTCCATGCCGGGGACAGTGACCGTTTCGGAATATCTGTCCAAACGCGTCAGGCCCTACCTGCCGGCGGGCACGACCGTGGGCATTTACGATCCGGCGGGGCGTCTGGTGGGAATGACCGCCCTGCTCGAAAATATCCGTATCCCGGAGGCCACTCCCATTACCCAAAGGCGATAGCAAAAAAGCGCCGGACTTCACATCCGGCGCCTTTCGCAATCATTTCAAGGTAATCACACTGTAGGGCTGATCCGCACCATCACCACGCCATGCGGCGCGACTTCGGCGCTGTAGCTGCCCTTGATGCTCTTTTTCACCGCCTTGGACCACAAATCCCTGACGCTGGCCTTGATACCCGGCGCCCATTGCAGCGCGTCCCAGTCCACCGAAATGGTCTTGGCCTCCGCGCCGCGATTGAACAGAACGACCGCACGGTCACCGCCGGCCAGCGGTCGCACCCAGACCTCAGTATCGCCGGATTGCGCCATACGGCGCGCCTGCTGGCCCAGTTTGTCCTGGTCGATGGCGATAACATCCTTGTTCGTCAGTATATCGAGCGTTGCCTTGTCCATGTTCGACAGGTCATTGCCAGCGATTAGCGGCGCCGCCAGCATGGCCCACAGCGAGAAGTGAGAGCGGTATTCCACATCGGTCATGCCGCCATTGCCGACCTCCAGCATGTCCGGATCGTTCCAGTGGTTCGGACCGGAATTGACCCAGAGATCAGCATTATGATCGAGAATCCACAGGAAGGAATGGCTGTAGCCTTCATCCTTGTCCCATGAATCGCGGATATCGCCGGTAGTGCGCCACAAATGCCCCAGCGGGGCCGCCCATTCCTCCGGCTTGTTGTCGCCCCATTCGCAGATGGAAAAAACGATATCGCGGCCGGATGCCCGCAGCGCCTTGGCCATGATGGTGTAGGAGGAGTTCGCTTCGCTGGAGCCGGTATAGCACCAGTCAACCTTGACATAATCGACGCCCCACGACGCCCAGGTGCGCGCGTCCTGGAATTCATAGCCGCGACTGCCGGGACGGCCACCGCAGGTCTTGGCGCCGATGTCGGAATAGAGGCCGAATTTCAGCCCTTTGGAATGGACATAATCCGCCAGGGCCTTGATACCCGAAGGGAAACGTTCCGGATCAGCTTGGATGGTACCATCGGCCGTGCGGTCCTTCTGCCAGCAGTCATCGATCACCACATACTGATACCCCGCGTCCTTCATGCCGGAAGCCGCCATGGCATCGGCCACGCCACGAATCTTGGCTTCGTCTATGTTGCAGGCAAACTTGTTCCACGAATTCCACCCCATCGGCGGCGTCAGGGCAATGGCGGGCTTGGGGGCTTCCAGGCCAAGCGTTTCGTGTGCCATAGCCACGCCGCTCCACAGCGGCGTCAGCAGAAGTGTGGCAACCACAATCGGTCTAAGCCGGCGCAGACACTGTTCGATATCCATTCTGTCTCTCCCTTTATGGCGGTTATCTCCGCATTCGGGCCAGAATAAATATGACAATTTTCAGATTGGCAAGCATTATGGCTCAAATAAATAAAGCAAATTTTATTATCCCGGCACACCGAATGCGGGCGTAAATTCGAGCGAGTGTATTCTTTTTTAACGCCTTTTACGTAGAGAAAGATCATCAAATTTTTATGACGGTAGGGAAATCTGCCTGACAAGACTTGCCGTAAACCGGACAGACCTCTAAACCTGAGCGAATAGTTCGGCGCGTTGAGCCCATCATTGATTTCCAAATCCGCAATGGATTAAGCCCCCTTTCTTCCTGAGGTTCTTTTGACTCATAAACGTGTTCGCAAAGCTGTTATCCCCGTCGCCGGTCTGGGCACCCGCGTACTGCCCGGCACCAAGGTGGTGCCCAAGGAACTGCTGAACGTCGTCGATCGTCCGATCCTGTCCTATGTCGTCGCCGAAGCGCGCGCTGCCGGTATCGAGCACTTTGTCTTTGTGACCGGCCGCTCGAAAGGCGCCATCGAGGACTATTTCGACCACCAGGTCGAGCTTGAAGCGCAACTCGCTGCCAAGAAGAAAACGGCGATCCTCAATGAACTTCTTGCCGAACTGCCCAAGGCCGGCGAGATGAGCTTCGTTCGCCAGATGCAGCCGCATGGCCTCGGCCACGCGGTCTGGTGCGCCCGCGATATCATCGGCGATGAGCCTTTCGCGGTCATCCTCCCCGACATGGTGATGGACGCCGAGGTTTCGGCGCTCAAGCAGGCGATCAATGCCTATGATGAGGTCGGTGGCAATATCATCGTCGTCGAGCCCGTGCCGCACGATCAGACGCATCAGTATGGCGTCGTCGCCGTCGAGGCCAAAGGCGGCCGGCTCAATAAAATGACCGGCATGGTCGAAAAGCCCGCACCAGGCACCGCGCCGTCCAATCTGATCGTTTCGGGCCGCTATATTCTCCAGCCGGAAATCTTCGAACTGCTGGCCTCACAGGAAAAGGGCGCCGGCGGCGAAATCCAGCTTACCGACTCGATGTTCCGCCTGATGGAGACCCAAGGTTTCCATGCGCTGGAATATGACGGCGTCACCTATGACTGTGGCGACAAGATCGGCCTGCTGCGCGCCAATGTCGCCATGGCCCTGAAACACCCCGAACTGGGTGAAGCCGCCCGCGCCGCTCTGACTCCCTTCTTCCAATAATAGCGTTCGCCTTAATCAAGGCACTTTGAATTTTTACTTCTTCATGTGGCATAGGAGCGCTCTCCCCTGCCGACATATCCGAGGACACGCCTGAAATGACCCTGTTGCCCAAGCCTGATATCGCCGAGAATACCTATGAATACGAGACCCAGGCCAAGGTGAAGGCGACCGGTTTCCGCGAATACGACGCACGCTGGGTCTTCGGCAAGGAAATCAACCTGCTCGGCATCCAGGCCCTCGGCCTCGGCCTCGGCACCTATATCCATGAGCGCGGCGTGACGCCGAAGCTGGTGACCGGCCATGACTTCCGCTCCTATTCGACCAATATCAAGAATGCCCTGATCCTCGGCCTGATGCAGGCCGGCATCGAGGTCATCGATATCGGCCTGTGCCTGTCGCCGATCGCCTATTTCGCCCAGTTCGACCAGGACGCGCCCTGTGTCGCCATGGTCACCGCCTCGCACAATGACAATGGCTGGACCGGCGTGAAGATGGGCTGCCAGGCACCGCTGACCTTCGGCCCGGAGGAAATGGGTCGCCTGAAGGAAATCGTACTGGGCGGGCTCGGCGTCGAGCGTCCCGGTGGCAGCCTGAAGCGTGTCGAAGGCGTGCAGCAGCGCTATATGGACGACATCTCCTCCAAGCTGCAATTGAAGCGCAAGCTGAAGGTCATCTGCGCCTGCGGCAATGGTACGGCCGGCGCCTTCGCCCCGCAGACGCTTCGCGCCATGGGCGCCGAGGTCATCGAACTCGACACCAATCTCGACTCGACCTTCCCGAAGTACAATCCGAACCCTGAAGACCACGAAATGCTGGTCGACATGGCCAAGGCCGTGAAAGAGCATAATGCCGACGTGGCCCTGGGCTTTGATGGGGATGGCGACCGCTGCGGCGTGGTAGATAATGAGGGCAATGAGATTTTCGCCGACAAGATCGGCCTGATGCTGGCCCGCGACCTGTCGGAAATCTACAAGAACGCCACCTTCGTCGTCGATGTGAAATCGACCGGCCTCTATGCCACCGACGAGGTACTTAAGAAGAACGGCGCCAAGACCGTCTACTGGAAGACCGGCCACTCCTATATCAAGCGCAAGACCGATGAACTGAAGGCCCTGGCCGGGTTCGAGAAGTCGGGTCACTTCTTCCTGGCCCCGCCGATCGGCCGCGGCTATGACGACGGCCTGAAGGCGGCAGAGGCCATCCTGGCCATGCTCGACCGCAATCCGGGCAAATCGCTGTCGGAACTGAAAAACGCCCTGCCGGTGGCCTATACCTCACTCACCATGTCGCCGCACTGCGCCGACGAGATCAAGTACCAGATCCTGGAAAAGATCGTGAAGGAATATGAGGATCTGCTGGCCGCCGGCGGTTCGATCCTCGGCCGCAAGGTGACGGAAGTCATCACCGTCAACGGCGCCCGCGTCCATCTCGAAGACGGTTCCTGGGTGCTGGTCCGCGCCTCCTCCAACAAGCCGGAACTGGTGGTCGTAGTCGAAAGCCTGCGCTCGGAAGACGATATGCGCGACCTGTTCCGCAAGGAAGTGAAGCCGCGCCTGGCCAAGTATCCGGAAATCACCGACTACAACCAGGAAATCTAGCAGGGACACGGTCCCTGCACCATAACTCGATAGCGCCAGGAACGAGCAGTTATGCCCAAAGTCATCTACAAGGTTGTTCAGCACGATGGTGGTTGGGCCTATACGGTCGACGGCACTTTCTCGGAGACCTTCGCCAGCCATGATCTGGCACTGCAAGCCGCCCGCAAGGCCGCGCGTGAACAGACCGCGCCCGGCAGCGACACCAGCATCTCCTACGAAGGCACGGATGGTGTCTGGCATGACGAACTGGCCCATGGTGGGGATCGCCCGGAGACCTCGGTCGAAGGCTGATGGCGGTCACCGATATCGCTACCCGCACCTATGACCACAACTGGCGGCTCGACCCGATCGTCCGCAGTCTGCTCGATACCGATTTCTACAAACTATTAATGTTGCAGATGATCCGGCACCTCTATCCCGAGGTGCCGGTGACCTTCTCCGTGATCAATCGCAATCACAGTATCCGCCTGGCCGAAGAGATCGATGAGGCCGAACTGCGCGCCCAGCTCGATCATGCCCGCACAGTGCGTTTTACCCCCAAGGAACTGATCTGGCTGGCCGGCAACACCTTTTATGGCAAGACTCAGATGTTCAGCCCGGACTTCATCGCCTGGCTGAAGGACTTCCAACTGCCGGAATACGACCTGCATAAGGTCAATGGCCAGTACGAACTGCATTTCCATGGTCCGTGGACGCATACCACCTTGTGGGAAATCCCCGCGCTTACCATCATCAACGAACTGCGCTCACGCGCCGCCATGCGTGGCCAGGGCCGCTTCGCGCTCGATGTGCTCTATGCCCGCGCCAAGGCGAAGCTGTGGGGCAAGGTCGAGCGCCTGCAAGCCTTGCCAGACCTCGTCATTTCCGATTTCGGCACCCGCCGCCGTCACTCCTTCCTGTGGCAGCGCTGGTGCGTCGAGGCGCTGAAGGAGGGCCTCGGCAAGCGCTTTATCGGCACGTCGAACGTGCTACTGGCCATGGATAATGACCTGGAAGCCATCGGCACCAACGCTCATGAGCTGCCGATGGTGCTGGCGGCCCTGGCCAAAACGGACGACGAACTCGCTACTGCCCCCTATCGCGTGCTGGAAGACTGGCGCGCCCACTATGACGGCAATCTGCTGATCGCCCTGCCTGATGCCTTCGGCACCACGGCTTTCTTGGAGCGCGCGCCCGATTGGCTGGCGGAGTGGACCGGTTTCCGCCCGGACAGTGCCCCGCCAATCGAAGGCGGAGAGCAAATCATCCGCTGGTGGCAATCCAAGGGCGTCGATCCGAAATCAAAGCTGCTGATCTTTTCCGACGGCATGGACGTGAACAGCATCGAGGCCACCTACCGCCATTTCCACGGCCGGGTGCGGATGAGCTTCGGCTGGGGCACCAACCTGACCAATGACTTCCGCGACTGCGCCCCGTTTGAAACCGACCGGCTGGATGCCATTTCTCTGGTCTGCAAGGTAACGGAAGCGGATGGTCGGCCGGCGGTCAAGCTGTCTGACAATCCCGAAAAAGCGACGGGCGAACCCGCAGAAATCGCCCGTTACCTGCGTATCTTCGGCAATGAAGGGCGCCATGCCGCAGCGGTCCGCGTTTAAGCTCCGGGATCGGCCGTCAATCCAGCCGATCCGTAATGCGAGCGACTAAATCCATTCTCTCGTGCAAAATCGCAACGATAAGCGATGGCGCATCTTCACGCCTCAGACAGAAAATATAATGGTGTTCGCAGCGCACCGCTCGCAACGATGGGTGAATGTCATCCAGAATTTTAAATTTGCCCTCGCCGTTTACCAGTCGTTGAATACCGTTACGCAATATCTCGGCATAGGTGCGCGCCTGCGTCTCACCCCAGGTTTTTCGTGTATATCGGACAATTGAGCGAAGATCGTCGGCTGCCCCATCCGTAAGAATGAATGACACCGTCAAGAAGCGTCGCCTTCTCCGAGTTCTTCTTCCACAACCTGATCAAACGACTGAGGCGTTACATTGCCGCTCAAGCCTTGCTTGATGCGCTTGTCGAGAAAGTCTTTCAATTCGGACCATGCCTGTTCCCCGTCGCCTGACGCTGGCAACAGGCGCTCAAGGGCATATTGCTTAATGGTCTTTCCCTGTAAAGCGGCAAGTGCTTTCAGGCTTTGATGCTGCTTATCGGTCATATCAATTGTCAGGCGGCTCATTGTCGACTCCATTACACCTCCCACATTATCACAAATGTGGGGCGTCAAAAAGCTTTACGTTTATCCGCGGCTGATCACTTTCCTTATTGTTATTACGTGCTAATGTGAGCGCTAACACATAATAACAATATGAGGAAATGCACATGAGGGCCTTATCCTGCCTGATCGCGTGCCTGCTATCGGCCTCGTCCGTCGTGGAGGCTGAACCGGCTCGGCCGCCGATTACCGGCATCTCCCATATCGCGCTCTATGCCGCTGATCCCGCCAACAGCGACGCCTTTTATGCCCACGATCTGGGTGCCGCCAAGGGCAGCGATCCGGAAAATCCCGACGGCACGCGCTATTATTTCTCTCCGGCGCAGTTCGTCGAAATCCTGCCCCTGCCAGCCGGTGTCTCGAAAAACCGGCTCGACCATGTGGCCTTCGCCACCCCGGATGCGGAAGCCTTGCGCAAATACCTGGCCAGCCGCAAGATAGCCGTCCCGGCAAAGGTCACCAAAGGCAGCGACGGCGGCCTGTGGTTTGCCGTCAGCGACCCGGAAGGCAACCGCATCGAATTCGTGCAGGCCCCGGCTGCTCTGGCCGACGTGCCTGTCAACCTTTTGTCAAACCACATCATCCATGTCGGCTTTATCGTTCATGACCGGTCGCGCGAGGATGCCTTCTACCGCGACATTCTTGGCTTCCGTCCTTACTGGTTCGGCGGCACCAAGGCCGATCAGCCGTCCTGGGTCAGCCAGCAAGTGCCCGACGGTACCGACTGGCTGGAATATATGCTGGTCGATGGCCCGGAAACCACCGGCATCCCTGCTGATATGAGCCAGCAAACCGCCGGCGTGCTCAACCACTTTTCGCTTGGCGTGCCTAATACGCGCGATACCTATACGGTTTTGTGGAATGGCGACCGCCTGAAAGATCAGGACGGCACGCCGAAGATCGGCCTAGACGCCAAGTGGCAGCTCAACCTGATCGATCCGGATGGTACGCGCGCCGAGATCATGGAATTCCACGCCATCGGCAAACCGTGCTGCTCGCCTTTTACAGCTCCCGATCCAGAAAAATAAAGGAGGTCCGGCCATGACCGGTTTTCGCATTGATCGCCGCAGTCTGCTCGTTGCCGCCGGCGGTCTGCCGCTGATGGCGTCGGCCGCCAGTGCGGCGACACCGAAGGCGCAAGGCCAACCGCTGGCCGGCAAGTTCAACCTGCCAGATCCGCCGAAAGAACGAATGCGCTGGGCTGTGGTCGGTCTGGGCAGCTTTGCGGTCGGCCAGATGATGCCGGGCTTCGTCGCTTCCAGCCACGCCCGGATGACGGCCTTTGTTTCGGGCAGTCCGGATAAGGCGCATGACCTCGGCGCGCGTTATGGCGTCAGCAAATTCTATGATTACAGCACTTTCGACCGGATCGCCGACGACAAGGAGATAGACGCCGTCTATATCGCCCTGCCGGTAGCGTTGCACGCCGAATATACCATCCGCGCCTTCAAGGCCGGTAAGCATGTGCTGTGCGAAAAGCCTATGGCGTCCACGGTCGCCGAATGCGAAGCCATGATCGCCGCCGCCCGTGCCGCCAATCGTCAACTTGGTATCGCCTACCGCGTCCATTTTGAACCAAACAATATGGACGCCATCAAACGTCTGCGCGCCGGCGAGATCGGCGACCTGCGCTACTTTTCCGGCGAAGCGGGTTTTGTCGCCAACCCGGACTATCCGCCGCACAAATGGCGCCTGCGAAAGGCTCTGGCCGGCGGCGGATCGATGTACGATATCGGCATCTATGCGCTGAATGCGGCGCTCTGGGCCGTCGATGAGGCGCCGGTCTCCGTCAGTGCCGTCTATTCGACGCCCGCCAATGATCCGCGATTTAAAGAGGTCGAAGGTGGCGTCGAGTGGCGCCTGCGTTTTCCTTCGGGCATCAGCGCGCAAGGGGCCTCTTCCTATTGCTGGACCTACGCCACCCGCCAGCGCTTCTTTGGCGCTGAGGGCAGCATCAGCATGGACCCGGCCTCCGATTACAACCAGATCAACACAACGATGCAGCACGCTGACCTGACGCCGGTAACGCTTCGCGCCGGCAATCCGGCGGTTCAGTTCAGTGCCCAGATAGACGCCTTCTGCATGGCCGCGGCGGCCAACCAGCCGCACCAGACGCCCGGCGAGATGGGCCTGCGCGATATCCGCATCATTCAGGCGATTTATCAAAGCGCCGATGCCGATGGTCAGATCGTCAGGCTATAGACGGCACATCTGGTAAAGCACGATCCCCGAGGTCGTCGCCACGTTCAGGCTGTCGAACCCGCCGTGCATATCGATCCGCACCGTGGTGCAGGCGGCCATGATATCATCGCAAAGTCCCGGCCCTTCGGCGCCGAACAGCAGGGCCGAGCGCGCGGCCGGCTGTACCTGATCAAGCGTCACGGTGCCTGACGGACTGAGGGCATAGGGCGTCAGGTCGAACCGGTGCAAGGCGCCGATCAAATCATTGACGCGGTAGTGAGGCATCTCCAGCACGCCGCCGACACTGACGCGGATTGCCTTGCGATAGAGCGGATCGCAGCAGGTCGCGTCCAGAATCACGGCATCGACGCCAAAGGCCGCCGCATTGCGCATCAGCCCGCCCATATTGTCGGTATTGGCGATGCCGGAAAGCACCAACACGCGCGCACGTTCCCCCGTTACCGCCTCTTCGAGCGACAAAGGCGGCGCATAGCGGCCGAGCGCCAGATAACCGCGATGGATCGGAAAACCAGCCACCGCGTCCATAACGCTCTGCGGCACCACATAAACCGGCACGTCCGGCAGATGCGCCAGTCCATCCAACCGTTCCGGCGTGGTCAGGACGCTGATCGTTTCCGCCAGCCTTGAGGTAAACAACCGCTCCAGCACCACCTTGCCCTCGGCCATGAACAGGCCGTCGCGGCCGGTCAGGTCGCGGTCCTTGACGTTACGATACAGGTTGAGGCGTGAATCCTGCGGATCGTTGATCTCTATAATCATCTGGGCTTTCGAGCGCGGCGCGGGTCTTGGGCAGGCATTGCGGATAGGTATCCTGAATGAAGCGGATCATCTGCTCGCGGACGAAACAGCGCAGATCCCAGGCGGTCGGCGAATTGGCGGCACTGACCAGGATGCGTATCTTGATGACATCCTTGTCGCAGTCTGTCACCTGCACGACCTGAACCTGCTTATCCCATAGCCTGGTCGTCTCCAGCAAGGCCACCAGTTTCTCGCGCAAGGGGTCGATCGGCAGGGTGTAGTCGGCATAAAGCTCGACCGTGCCGATGATGCTGGCCGAGGTCCGGGTCCAGTTCTGGAAGGGCTTTTCGATGAAATAGCTGATCGGCAGTACCAGCCGGCGCAGATCCCACAGCCTGATGATGACATAGGTCAGGGTGATTTCCTCCACCCAGCCCCATTCGTTTTCCACCACCACAGCATCCTCAAGCCGGATCGGCTGGGTGAAGGCAATCTGGATGCCGGCCAGCAGATTGCCGAGCGTCTTCTGCGCCGCAAAACCGATGGCCAGACCCGCCACGCCGGCCGAGGCCAGCAGACTGACGCCCAGGCCGCGCAGGGTATCGAACATCAGGAAGACCGCCGCCAGGGCCAGCAGGAAGACGATGAAATTGGCGATGCTCTTGACCACCACGATCTGGGTGCGGATACGCCGTGCGCGCAGATTGTCAGCCACCGTTATGTCATAGCGCCGGGATACCGCCACCGTAATGATATCGATGACGCGCATGGCCAGCCAGTACAGCAGGGCCACGCTGGCCACCTTGACGATACCGGATACAACCGGCGTCAGCATGACGTCCGACGCCACCGCCCGGACAGCGATGAAGACCGCCAGCACCGGCGTGACGACATAGAGCGGCGTGGCCAGGCGCGCCAGATTGATGTGACGGGATAGCTGCGGGTTACGCTTGGCCAGCCATTTTGCCAGGCTCATCAGCAGGCGTCCGGCGACCGCACCGGCAATAACCGCCACCACAGCAATCAGCATCAGGCGTAAACCATCGGGCAGGTAAATCGGCAAATCGAACATGGAGGCTCCTTTTTGTGCATTGTCCTCCGCCCGTCCCCCTTTAAGTCAACAAGCCGGTGGCCGCCGGGTCAACCCCGCAGCCTTCACGATTGCCCTCACCCCTGCGTGAACACGGCTTGCCTTTGGCCGGAATCCGGCATATTGTGATCACAATTCGTCAGAATACCCCGGCAGCCGCGTAGAGTACTGGCTGTGGACCTCGTCGCGCTTTTGTCATTTCCATTCGCGCTCTGGCCGGTGTCTGATCCCGACTGAACAATAAGCCATAAAGACGATTCAACATGTCACACGACAGCTATATGAAGTCCAAGAACAAGCGCAAGATCGTGTTTGCCAAACGCGGCGCCAAGGATCTTGAGGAAGCCACCGCCTGGCTGGCCAGCCAGAATATCGAGGAAATCGAGTGCATGGTGCCCGATCTCGCCGGCGTGGCCCGTGGCAAGATCATGCCCTCGAAGAAGTTCCTCAATACCCCTTACATGAACCTGCCTCTGGCCGTCTTCTACCAGACCATCACCGGTGACTATCCCGATCTCGAAGGCGTGGTGGGCACGGTGCAATCCGATACCGACATTTTCCTTAAGCCCGATTTTCGGACGCTTGCCGCCGTGCCCTGGGCGCATGACCCGACCGCTCAGGTCATCCATGACGCCTTCCATCCCGATGGCCGCCCGGTCGAGGAAAGCCCGCGCCAGGTGTTGCGCCGCGTCCTCGGCTTTTATGAGGCCAAGGGCTGGAAGCCGGTCATCGCCCCGGAACTGGAATTCTATCTCGTCGAGAAAAACACCGATCCCGATTATCCGCTCAAGCCGCCCATCGGTCGCTCCGGCCGTCCGGAAACCGGCCGCCAGGGCTATTCGATTTCCGCGGTCAATGAATTTGATGCGCTGTTCGAGGACATGTACGAATATTCGGAAAGCCAGGGGCTGGAAATCGATACCCTGATCCACGAATCCGGCGTGGCGCAGATGGAAATCAACCTGCTGCACGGCGATCCGCTCGAACTGGCCGACCAGGTGCTGATGTTTAAACGCACCATCAAGGAGACCTCGCTGGAGCACGACATCTACGCCACCTTCATGGCCAAGCCGATGGCCAATGAACCGGGCTCCGCCATGCACATCCACCAATCGATCGTCGATGCGGAAACTGGTCAGAACCTGTTCTCCAATCCGGAAACCGGTGAGCCGACCCCGGCCTTCTTCCACTTCATCGCCGGCCAGCAGAAATACATGCCCGCCATCACCTCCCTGCTGGCGCCCTATGTCAATTCCTACCGCCGCCTGGCCAAGGGGTCCGGCGCCCCGGTCAATACGCAATGGGGGTATGATAACCGCACGGCCGGCCTGCGTGTGCCGCCGTCCAACCCCGCCAATCGCCGCCTGGAAAACCGCATCCCGTCTTCCGATGCCAATCCCTATCTGGCCATAGCCGCGGTGCTGGCCTCCGGCTATCTCGGCATGATCGAAAAACTGACCCCCGCCGATCCGGTGGACAAGGACGCCTCCACCCTGCCGCAGGGCGACCTGCCCTATTCGCTGGTCCAGGCCATCATCAAGCTGGAACGCGCCCAGCCGATCATCGACATCATGGGGCCGCAGTTCGTCACCGCCTATTCGCGCGTCAAGCTGCACGAATATGAGACCTTCATGCAGACCATCAGCCCGTGGGAACGCGAATTCCTGCTGCTGAACGTGTAACAGAGGCCCCTCACCCCAGCCCTCTCCCCGTTAACACGGGAGAGAGGGGGCATACAGCGCCATACTGCCCCCTCTCCCGGCTTGCGGGGAGAGGGCTGGGGTGAGGGGCAAAACGGCTGAACCACGAGCCGAATATCCCATGAAAAACAACGGTCACCCTTCCGATTCCTGGTATGTCGCCACGGCTGAAGACACTTCCTATCCGGTGCTTGATGGCGCGCATCATACCGATGTCTGCATTATAGGCGGCGGCTATACCGGCCTGGGCGCCGCCATCGAACTGTCGCGGCAGAGCATTCATGTCACCGTGCTGGACTCCGCCCGGATCGGTTCCGGTGCTTCAGGCCGAAATGGCGGGCAGATCCACACCGGCCAGCGCATCGATCCTGAAAAAATGGCAAACATCCTTGGCGCTGATGCCGCGCGCCAGCTCTGGGATATGTCGGAGGATGCCAAGGCCAGCCTCCACACCCTCATAAGCGAACACCATATCGACTGCGAACTGAAACCCGGCCTGGTTCACGCCTGGCACAAGCCGGGCTATGAAGCGGATGACCGCGCCTATGTCGATTTCGTCGCCCGATACGGCTATGACAAACTCCGGCTGCTCGATAAGGCGCAGGTGGCGGTCGAACTTGGCACGGATGTCTATCATGGCGGCTCGTTCGATGCCGGCGGCGGCCACCTGCATCCGCTGAAACTGGCTCAGGGCATGGCGCGTGCCTCCGCCGGGCAGGGCGCGCAGATTTTCGAGAACAGCCATGTCCTCAGCTATCGCAGGATCGCCAAGGGCATACATATCCATCTCGAAAATGGCGCCACCGTCACCTGCCAGCGTCTGCTCATCTGCGGCAATGGCTATATGGAAGGGCTGTCGGAAGAGATCGACAGCCATGTCATGCCGATCAACAACTTTATCCTGACCACCGAACCGCTCGATGACCCGGCTATCCTGCCACATGACTACGCCGCTGCGGATTCGCGCTTTGTCGTCAATTACTGGCGCAAGACACCGGATAACCGACTGTTGTTTGGCGGCGGCGAGAACTATGTGCCGTGGTTCCCGAAGGACATCCGCGCCTTCGTCCGCCGCAACATGCTCAAGGTCTATCCGCAACTGGCTGACGTTAAAATCTCGCACGGCTGGGGCGGGACGCTGGCCATCACCATGAGCCGCGCGCCCTTCGTCCGCAACCTCGCGCCGAATGTCTGGACCGCCGCCGGCTACAGCGGCCAGGGCGTGGTTCTGGCGCCCTATTTCGGCAGGCTGCTCGCCCGGGCCATCACCGGCAATGCGCGCGATGTTGAACTTCTGGGCCGCCTGCCAACCCCGGCCTTCTTCGGTGGACGCGCCCTGCGCTGGCCGGCCCTGGTGGCGGGCCTGAGCTATTACGCCCTGCGCGACCGACTGTAATATATGACCAATCAAGGCCCTGTGTCGCGCTTTGCGTCACGAAGGTTTCATTTGCCATCAAACGGCTGAAACACTCTGAAACAATGCGGCATAATTAACGCAACATTAACCATCGTAGCTCCATCCAAAGTGTCTGAAAAGCGTGACAAAATGGGGCATTCATGCAAGCGGCCGCAGAAACGGGCAACACACGGACGGTCAGCGTTCGTGATATTATTGAACATACTGCCAAGGCCAAATCCGTCACCTCGGACAATCTGCGCGATATCAAAGGCGTCACCAGCCTGCTGCGCATCCTGGCGCTCAATGCCCTGATCGAGGCCAAACGCGCCGGCGACATGGGCGCGGGTTTCGCCGTGGTCGCCGATGAAGTCCGCCAGATTTCCACCCAAGTCGAATCCATCTCTAATATCATGGCCGAAGACCTCGGCCGCGAAATCGCTTCGCTGGAACAACTGACAGAGGACATGGCGCGGCAGAACCAGGGGGCGCGGCTCGTCGACCTGGCGCATAATGCCATCGAACTGATCGACCGCAATCTCTATGAACGCACCTGCGATGTCCGCTGGTGGGCCACCGATGCCGCCCTGGTCGAGGCCGCCGCCACACCCGATCCCGGTCTTCGCAGCCATGCGTCCGCCCGCCTCGGCGTGATCCTTGACGCCTATACCGTCTACCTCGATCTGTGGTTGTGCGATCTGGACGGGCACATCATCGCCAATGGTCGGCCAGACCGCTATCCGGTCAGCGGCGCCAATGTCGCGGCCGCAGACTGGTTCCGTCAGGCCCGGCAACTGCCCAGCGGCAATGACTTCGCCGTTGCCGACATCACGACCGAGCCCCTGCTGAAAGGCGCCCAGGTCGCCACCTATGCCACGGGCGTGCGCGAAGGCGGCCGCGCCGAAGGCCGCCTGCTTGGCGTTCTGGGCGTGCATTTCGACTGGCAGCCCCAGGCGAAGGCCATCACCGAAGGCGTGCGCCTCTCTGACGAAGAGCGCAAGCGCACCCGTGCCCTGCTGGTCGATGCCAAGGGCCTGGTGATCGCCGCCTCGGATGGCCGCGGCATACTGACCGAACGCGTGACACTCAAGACGGACGGCCGGGCCAACGGCCACTACGCCTCCGGGCGCGGCGAGGTGACCGCCTTCCATCGCACGCCGGGCTATGAAACCTATGACGGCCTCGGCTGGTATGGTGTCATACAACAAAAAACCGACCTTGGCTAAACGATACAATTCCAGATTGCCGCCTCTGAAAAGCGTGTAAATATATAATATACAATAATTTTTTCAGAAATAGTTTCAAAACCGACCTTGCGTCACAATTGTGCGACACTGACACAGCGACAATACCAATTTGCGATCCAGATGGGGAAAGGGGCATTCCTTTTAAGAACTGATTAACCCTCCCCGGCTGACGAATACCTTTTTATTGCAACGCAAAAAGGTAGCTCTCCATGTCTCTCCCCAGCATGACTGCCCCTTGTACCCGTAGCGTAACCGATAGCATATCCCCTGCCGAAGTGACCCTTTCCGATATCATCGCCCAAACCACCCGCGCCAAGACGGTTACCGCCGGCAAGGTGCGCGATATCCGCCAGGTCACCTCCAAGCTCCGCATTCTCGCCCTGAATGCCCTGATCGAGGCCAAGCACGCCGGCGACAAGGGCGCCGGGTTTTCCGTGGTGGCGGACGAGGTGCGCAGCAATTTCCGGCGAGGTCGAAAGCCTGGCCAAGGATCTCGGCAACGAGATCGTAACGCTGGAGAGCCTTACCCAGAGCATGGCGCAGGAATCGATCGGCGCCCGCATGACCGATCTGGCACTGAATGCCATCGAAATCATCGACCGCAATCTGTACGAACGCACCTGCGATGTGCGCTGGTGGGCCACCGATTCCGCCCTGGTCAACCAGGCGGCCGAACCTTCACCGCAAAAGGCCGCCTATGCCAGCGAGCGCCTCGGCGTCATTCTCGATTCCTACACCGTCTATATCGATCTGTGGCTTTGTGATTTATCCGGAAATGTTATCGCTAACGGCCGGCCGGGCAAACATCCGGTGATCGGCCAGAATGTATCGGACCGCCTGTGATTCGGCCGCGCCGCCGCCCTGAAAAGCGGCAGCGATTTTGCCGTGGCCGATATCACCACCGAGCCCCTTCTGGGTCATGCCCAGATCGCCACCTACGCCACTGGCGTGCGCCGCAATGGTGATGCCGATGGCGAACTGATCGGCATTCTGGGCATCCATTTCGACTGGGCGCCACAGGCTGCAGCGATCACACAGGGCGTTCGACTGGCGCATGATGAACGGCTGCGCACCCGCGTGCTGCTGACCGATGCGCAGGGGCTGATTATCGCCTCATCGGACGGCAAGGGCATCCTGTCGGAACACGTCCGCCTGCGCACGGAAGGCAAGGCCTCCGGCAACTATACCGACGCCTCAGGTACCCTGATCGCCTTTCATCGTACCCCCGGCTACGAGACCTATGCCGGGCTCGGCTGGTATGGCATCATTATCCAGAAGCCGGATTAGAGCGCGCGCAGGACCGGCTCGGCCTCATTCAGCGACTTTTCGATCGTATCGACAAGTTGGTCAATCTCGGCTTCGGTGATGATCAGCGGCGGACACATGACGATACTGTCGCGGATGCCGCGCACCATCAGCCCGTTCTTGATGCACAGATCGCGCACGATTGGCCCGGCGGTGCCTTCCGCCCCCTTGAAGCGTTTGTTCGTGCCTTTTTCAGATACGATTTCGACCGCGCCGATCAGGCCCAGCGACCGCGCCTCGCCCACCAGCGGATGGGCATCGAGGCGTTTCAATGCCTTAGCGAGATAAGGACCGGTGACTGTGCGCGTGCGCTCGATCAGGTTCTCGTTT
Organism: Asticcacaulis taihuensis; assembly: GCF_900100255.1. Lineage (GTDB taxonomy): Bacteria > Pseudomonadota > Alphaproteobacteria > Caulobacterales > Caulobacteraceae > Asticcacaulis > Asticcacaulis taihuensis. The sequence continues at coordinate 48,277 of NZ_FMTS01000004.1, forward strand.
TCCATGATCTCGATATTGGCCAGGGCCACGGCGGCGCAGGTCGGGTGACCGGAATAGGTGTAGCCGTGTACAAAATCGCCCCCCTTCTCAATCAGGACATCGACGATCTTTTTGGAAACGCCAACCGCCGAAATCGGCAGATAGCCGGAGGACAAACCTTTGGCCATGGCAACCAGATCCGGCTTGATGCCCCACTGCTGGTGACCGAACCAGTGGCCGAGGCGGCCGAACCCGCAGATCACTTCGTCGGCGATCAGCAGGATACCGTATTTGCGGCAGATGGCCTCGACCTTCGGCCAATAGCTGTCGGGCGGAATGATCACACCGCCGGCGCCCTGCACCGGCTCGCCGATAAAGGCGGCGACGTTTTCCGGGCCGACGGCCAAGATGCGGTCCTCTATCGTCTGCGCCACGCGCTCGCCGAAAGCCGCCGGGTCTTCGCCAAAGCCTTCGCCGAACGGATAGGGCTGGTCGACGTGCTCGATCCCAGGAATAGGCAGGCCACCCTGGGCGTGCATGAAGGTCATGCCGCCCAGCGAGGCACCGGCAACCGTCGAGCCATGATAGGCATTCTTGCGCGAGATGAAGACCGTACGCTTGGGTTCGCCCTTCAGTTCCCAATAATAGCGCACCAGGCGGAAGATGGTATCGTTCGCTTCCGATCCGGACGAGTTGAAAAAGACGTGCGTCAGGTCGGGATTCGATTGCTGCAGCTTCTCGGCGATCTTGGCGGCCAGCCTGACCGGCGGCGGCGTCGCGGTCTTGAAGAAGGTGTTGTAATAGGGCAGTTCCAGCATCTGCTCATAGGCAACGCGGGCCAGTTCCTCGCGGCCGTAACCGACATTGACGCACCACAGGCCGGCCATGCCGTCGAGCAGCGACTTGCCCTCGGCATCGGTGATCACGCAGCCCTCGGCGCGGGTGATGATGCGCGAACCGCCCAGTTCATGCTGGAGCTTGTAATCCGACTGTGCCGGCAGATGGTGCGCCATGTCGAGCTTCTTCAGCTCGGCCATGTCGTAATTACGCAGGGTGGGTTTGGCAGGCGCGTTCATGTCTGGGTGTCCTCGAAGGTCGCTCTGAATTGGGCGGCGACAGCGGATATGATTGTTGCCAATTTCGACGATAACGCCGCAAAAGTCAAATATTGTGATCACAATTTTACGTTAACCAACGCCCACATCAACGCAAAGGCATCCCGCGCAGGGCCTGCCCCATCAGGCGAAAATAAGCCTGGCTGTCGGGATATTTGTCCGCCTGCCATTCCGGATGCCACTGCACGCCCAGCACCTGCGAACCACTGATATTGGCGCTGAAGGCCTCGATCAGGCCATCAGGCGCCGTCGCCTCGACCGACAGCCCCTCGCCCAGCCGGTCCACGCCCTGATAATGCACGGAATTAACCCGCAAGTGATCACGGCCATAGGCACTATCAAGCACACCACCCGCGGTCAGCACCACATCATGGCAATGCTCGAATTGCGCATGGAATTCAGTGCCATCCGGCGCATGGTGACTGATGCCGTTGGCGCCATTGGCCGCGCCGAAACCGACATCGCGCCGCAGGGAACCGCCCAGCACCACATTGATTTCCTGAAAGCCCCGGCAGATACCGAAGACCGGCTTGCCCAGATTGATCATGCACTCGATCATGCCGAGAGAGACCGCATCGCGGCCTTCATCAAACGGGCCCTCTCCGCCTTCGCTGCCGTAAAGGCTGGACTGCACATTGGAGGGTGAACCGGTGAGCATCAGCCCATCCAGCCGCGTCGTCAGAGCGGCCGACGAGAAGTTGTCGGTCAAGGGGGGTATCAGCAGCGCATGGCAATCACCATAGGTGATGGCCGCCCGGACATAGCGCTCCATCACGGCATGGGCATTTTCCACGCCGACCGTGCGATTACACGCCATGATGCCGACAACGGGTTTCATCCTCTCCCCCTGTTGCAGGGGGAGCTTGGAAAACGCGCAAAGCGTTTTTCAAGAGGGGGTAAAGGCCGCAAGCTCCCTGCCCCCCGCTTTAACTCAGCAGAACCGCCGGTGAGCAGGCGTGGAAGCTGATCCAGACCTGTTCGCCCAGTTCGAAATCTTCCTGATCCCAGCGCGTCAGGTTGGGGCGGACCACCTTGATCAGGCGGCCGCCGGCGATCTCGATCTCGTAATTGGTTTCCGAACCCAGATAGACCATGTGCTTCACCACGCCGGCAGCGACATTATAGCCTTCCGGTGCATCATCGACCTTCGGCGGCGTATCGGTGCGCTTGTGAAGTTCGATCTTTTCCGGACGCACCGCCGCCCACACCGTCCCCTTTTCCGGCCCTGTGACCCCGTGGTCGAGATAGACCGGCCCCATTTCCTGGGTATTGATGATGGCGTGGTCCTTGGCGTCGACGTCGAGCGTACCCTCGAACATGTTCACGCTGCCGATGAAATCCGCCACGAAGCGCGAATTGGGAAACTCATAAAGATCCGAGGGGGTGGCCACCTGTTGCAGCAGGCCGCGGTTCATGACGGCACAGCGCGTGGCCATGGCCAGGGCCTCGTCCTGATCATGCGTCACCATGATAAAGGTGATCCCAACCTTCTGCTGAAGGCTGGTCAGTTCGCTGCGCATCTGGTCGCGCAGCTTGGCATCCAGCGCCGAGAGCGGTTCATCAAGCAGCAGCACACGCGGTTTCTTGACCAGGGCCCGCGCCAGCGCAACCCGTTGCCGCTGACCGCCGGAAAGCTGATCCGGCTTACGGACACCGTAGCCGGCCAGTTGCACCAGTTTCAACGCTTCTTCGGCGCGCTCACGGCGCTCGGCGGCCCCAACGCCATCCATCTTCAGGCCATAGGCGACATTATCCAGCACGGTCATGTGCGGGAAGACGGCATAGGACTGAAAGACCATATTGACCGGGCGCTGGTTGGGCGGAACGGTCGAGACGTCCTTGCCGTCGATCAGGATGCGCCCCTCGGTCGGCATTTCAAAACCGGCCAGCATCCGCAGCAGGGTCGTCTTGCCGCAGCCGGAAGGGCCGAGCAGCGAGAAAAATTCGCCCTCATTGATGGTCAGGGAAACATTATCCACCGCCGTCGTCTTGCCGAAGCGCTTGGTGATGTTTTCAAAGCTGATGATCGGATTACCGGACATTTGAAACCCTATTTGTCGTCGGCGCCGTGACCGGCGGTGAGGGCACTGGAGCCCTGGAACTTGAGCGCAAGGAAGGTGAGCAGGACGGTGACCACGATCAGGATGGTCGAGGCCGCGTTGACTTCTGGCGTTACCGAGAAGCGCACCATGGAATAGACCTTGACCGGGAAGGTGACCGTATCGGGTCCGGCCGTGAAGAAGGTGATGACGAAATCATCGAGCGACAGGGTGAAAGCCAGCAGGCCACCGGCGATCAGCGATGGCTGAATATGGGGGATGACCACATCCATCAGGGCGCGAAACTCCGAGGCCCCCAGGTCCTTGGCTGCCTCCTCCAGTTCGCGGTTGAACGAGCCCAGCCGCGCCCGAACCACCACGGCGACGAACGGGAAGGAGAAGGAGACGTGGGCGATGATGATATTGCCGAGATCGAGCGGCCACGGCAGGTCATGCGGCCACGGCAGCACCTTGGCGAAGAAGACCAGCATCCCCACGCCCATGCAGATTTCCGGCACGACGATCGGGATGGCCAGGCCGGCATTGAAGGCCGTCTTGCCGACGAAACGGAACCGCCACAGAACGATGGCCGCCATGGCGCCGATGATCACGGAGATGATCGTGGAGCACAGGGCAATCGTCATCGAATTGCCAAAAGCGGTGATCAGGCTGTCATTATGCAGGGCCTTGTCATAATATTTCAGGGTGAAGCCCTGCCAGACAATATTGCGCTTCGAGTCATTGAAGCTGAAAATCATCAGGGTAATCAGAGGGATGTAGAGAAACAGCCCCACCAGAACCAGCCACAATTGCAGCGGCCAGCGGCGCAGATATTCCAGCGGGCCTGGTGGTGTCTTGGGGGCTATCTTTTTCAGTTTCACGGGTGCGGTCGTCGCGGTCATCAGGCGGCCCTCCCCTTGTCCTTGCGTTCAATGATCCCCTGGAGGGCAATGCCGATAAAGGTCAGATAGACCAGGATAAAGCTCAGCGCCGCGCCGAAAGGCCAGTTATTGGCGCGCTTGAACTGGCTCTCGATCACATTGGCGATCATCTGCGAATCCGGGCCGCCCAGCAGGTCCGGCGTCAGGTAGGAACCGAGTGCCGGGATAAAGGTGATCAGGATGCCCGACATGATGCCCGCCCCCGCCAGCGGCACCACGACATTAAACAGGGTGCCGATATGACCGGCGCCGAGATCGAGCGAGGCTTCCAGAAGCGAGCGGTCCATGCGGTCGAGCGTCGAATAAAGCGGCAGGATCATGAAGGGCAGGTTGACGAAGACGAGGCCGAAAACGACAGCGAAATTATTATGCAGCAGGGCCAGCGGCGTGAAATCGCCGAGCGATCCCCCCAGCACCTTGTTAGTCATGTCGAACAACCAGTGATATGTCATGTTGACGTAGCCCTCTGTCCGCAGGACGGCGATCAGGGCGTAGGTCCGGATCAGCAGATTGGTCCAGAAGGGCAGCATGACCGCCAGCAGCAGCCAGGACTTGGCCTTTTCCGGCGCGAAGGTAATGGCCAGAGCCACCGGAAAGCCGACGACCAGACAGAGGAAGGTGGTCAGGGCCGCGATCCAGGCCGATTTCCAAAAGATGCCGGGATAGGGATCATCGAGCGCATGGGCATAGTTGGCCCAGGTGCCGGTAAAGGCAATATCGATCAGGCCGCGGTTTTCACCGAAGCTGTACAGCCAGACAATGCCCAGGGGCAGAAAGAAGAAGAAAACCAGCCAGAACAGCGGCGCGCTGATCATGGTCAGGAAAATGCTTTTTGCCTGCCGCCAGCTCTGTTCCATTTTATCCCCTTTGATACTTAACAAAAAACGCGCCCTGATCTCTCAGGGCGCGCTCTACACTTTTAGCTCGCGCGCATACGCGTGACGGCTTCCTCAAACTGCGAGGCCAGTTCCTGATTGAACTTGGCATATTCGCACTTGGCCAGGACATCCGCTGGCGGGAAGATGACCGGATTGTTCTTGTAGCTGTCCGGCATCAGCGCCTTCGCGGCGGCGTTCGGCGTCGGGTACATGATGGTCTTGTAGATTTCGGCGCCGGCCTGGGCGTCCATCATGTAGTTGAGGAACTTGTGGGCATTGTCCGGACGCGGCGAATCCTTCGGGATGCACCAGGTGTCGGAATTGAGCTGGCTACCTTCCTTCGGCACGACGAAATCCATGTCGTGGTCCTTGTCCTCGGCCATGACCTGGGCGATGTCACCATTATATTCGATAACGATATCGACTTCCTTGGAGACCAGCATGTCCTGGCCATCGTCATTATGGAAGGCGTGGACATTGGGCTTCTGTTTGGTCAGCATCTTCTCGACCTGGGCGATGGTCTCAGGCGTGATGTCGTTGACACTGTGACCGAGATACTTGGCGCCGAGACGCATCAGGTCGCCGGCTTCGGAAAGGAGCGCGATCTTGCCCTTGTACAGGTCGGAATCGAACACCCACTTCCACGAATCGGGAATCTTGTTGCCGCCGCCCATGTCCTTCATCTTGGACTTGCGATAGCCGATGCCGAGCACCAGCCAGGTGTAGGGCACCGACCACTTGCGGCCCGGATCGTAGTCCGGATTCATGAAGGCCGGGTCGATATTCTTGATGTTGGGCAGCTTGGCATGATCGAGCGGCAGCAGCAGGCCGGAATCCGCCAGGCGCGTCACGAAATCGTTCGACGGCACGATGACATCATAACCGGAATTGCCGGTCTTCATCTTGGCGAACAGTTCGTCATTGGTGGCGAACAGGGTCATGTTGACATCGATCCCCGACGCCGTCTTGAAGTCCGCCAGGGTGGTTTCGCCGATATAGGTATCCCAGTTGTAGAAGTTCAGCGTGGGCGGCTCCGCCCCGGCTGCTGCGCCCTTGCCGGCCGGTTTGGAACAGCCGGCCGCGCCGAAACTGATCCCCACGGCGGCAGCGCCCAGCGCGGTCAAAAGCGAGCGTCTTGAGGTTTTCGAACTCATAAGCCTGTCTCCTGTGAAGATGTCTTCTAATAAAAGCCCCGGAAGCTTCAGAGGAATACGGGATGGCCGACCTGTCAATCCCAAAATGTGATCACAAGTCGCCAATTTGTTAATAATTGGCGCTGCGTCGCACAAACGTCGCAATCCCTCGCCGGTAATCTATGCGTTGCGCAGATACCAGTCGTAATCGAGTTCGGTAATTTCCTCGAAGAAGCGCGCTTGCTCGGTGCGCTTGACCTTGACGTACATGTCGATGAAGCGGTCGCCGAGATAGTCGCGCAAAACCTTTGACTTATCGAGATAATCCACGGCCGCGAACCAGTTGGTCGGCAGGGTGGCGCCGCTTTCCGCCGCCACGGCGTACCCGTTGCCGATCACCGCCGGGCCGGGGTTGGTCTTGTGGGTAATGCCGTGGTGGGCACAGGCAAGTATTGCCGCCAGCACAAGGTACGGATTGGCGTCGGCGCCGGCCACGCGGTGCTCGACATGGCGGGTATGGGCAGGGCCGGCGGTGACGCGCAAGCTGACGGTGCGGTTATTGACGCCCCAGGTCAGGCCGACCGGCGCATAGGAATTGGCCTTGAAGCGCTTATAGCTGTTGGCGCCCGGCGCCAGTATGCCCATGACGTCGGCCAGATGGTCCTTCATGCCGCCGATCATATTGTGCAACAGTTTGGAGCCTTGCGGGTCTTCCGAGGCGCAGAGATTGTTGCCGTCCTTGTCCGCCACCGAGATATGGACGTGGAAGCCGGAACCGGCGCGATCCGCCCATGGCTTGGCCATGAAGGTGGCCTCGATGCCGAGCGACAGCGCCACGCCCTTGGCCAGACGCTTGTACATCACAGCGTCATCGGCAGCGCGCAAGGCATCGGGCTTGTGCTTCAGGGTCAGTTCCACCTGGCCCGGCGCAAATTCCGAGATCGCGCCTTCCAGCGGGATATTCTGCGCGTCGGCAGTTTCCCAGAGTTGGCGGAAGAACGCGCCGTGGGCCTCGATTTCCGGCAGCCCATAGACCTGGATGCCTTTCGGGTTTTCGCCGGTATTGAAGCCGGTAGCCGGCATCAACTGGCCGTCATGGCCGCGCTCGATATCGACGAGATAATATTCCAGCTCGCAGGCCACGACCGGAGTCAGGCCGTCGGCCTTGTAGCGATCGAGCACGTGCTGCAACACATGACGCGGATCGAGGTCATTGGGCGTACCGTCCAGTTCGTAGAGCGACAGCATGACCTGGCCGACATCATCGCCCAGCCACGGCGCCGGCACCAGCGTGCCTGGCACCGGCCGCGCCACGCGATCGGCGTCGCCGTCTTCCCAGACGAGACCGGTGTCTTCGCAATCGGCGCCGAGGGTATCGACCACCAGGATCGAGCCCGGCAGGAAGCGGCCATATTCATAGATCGGCAGCAGTTCGTGACGGCGCAGGCGCTTGCCGCGCGGCACGCCGGTCATCGAGGTGAACAGGATCTCGAAATAATTGATATGCGGATTGGCATCGAGGAAGGCCCTGGCCTCCTCGACCGTCGCCACGCGCTCGGACAGCGGCAGGCTGCGGTCTGATTTCCCCTTGGCCGGTGCGCTGGATTTGCCGAAAGTGCTCATGCGTTGAGTTCCTGTGAAAAGCTGGCTACCGCCGTGACCAGCCGGTCGATCGCGTCGAATCCGGTCTGCGGAGAGATAAGCATCATATTGTGGAAGGGCGCAATCAGTACGCCCTTATTGATCAGATAAAGATGGAAGACTTCGAGCAGGTCATGATCGAGGTGCCGGCGCATGGCCTCGGCGTTTTTGGGCGGTTGCGGCGCAAAGATAAGCTCCGCCCGCGCCCCGACATGGACCACCGACCACGGCAGATCATAGCGCTTGATGACATCGCGCAGGCCGGCCACCAGATAGGCGGCGCCACGCAGCATGTGCTTGTAGCCTTCTTCGGTCATGACCTCGGTCAGCATGGTTTTGATCGCGGCCATCACGAGCGCATTGCCTGAAAGCGTGGTGCCGATGCCGGACTGGCCGGGGCCGATTTTCGCCTGCGCCTGATCCATACGCGCGGCGATCTCGGAGGTGACGCCCCAGACCGCCGCCGGAATGCCGCCGGCGATCGCCTTGCCAACCACGAACATGTCCGGCTTGAGGTCATGGGCGCCTGTGTAGCCCGAAGACCCGGAAGACAGGGTATGGGTCTCGTCCAGAATCAATAGTGTTCCATGCTGCGTACAGAGATCGCGCAAGCGCTCGTTGAAGCCCTCGATCGGCTGGATCATGCCGCAGTTGGTCATCACCGGCTCGGCCAGAACGGCGGCGACATCACCTTCCGCCAGCGCCTGGCTCAGGGCCGGCAAATCATTGAACGGAATCACCTTCGTGGTGCGCGTCTGATCGACCACCTGGCCGATCAGGCCCTTTTTGTTGGCGGGCCGGCCTTCATACAGCGCCAAGAAACAGTCATCGACCATGCCGTGATAACAGCCGTCAAAGATCAGGATCTTGTCGCGTTTGGTGATGGCGCGCGCCCAGCGGATGACGGCGCGATTGGCATCGGAAGCCGTGGTCGCCACCTGCCATTGCGCCATGCCGAAACGCGCCCGCAGCAGATCGCCCACCTCATTGGCCAGAGGAGTCGGCAGCATAAAACCGACGCCTTCGCTGGCCTGTTTCGCAATCGCCGCTGCCAGTTCCGGCCTCGCATGGCCGAACATGGAGGGCGTGTCACCGAGGCAGAAGTCGTCATAGGCATGACCATCGACGTCGGTCAGGGTCGCCGCCTTCGCTGACTGCACATAGATCGGAAATGGCGCCGCCCAGTCCCGCATCCAGTGCATAGGCACGCCGCCGCGCCAGGCAGATGCGTTCCGCGCCCATGTACGAGATACGTCATGATTGGCAGTGAAAATTTCGCGCTGTTGGACAAGAAAAGACTGGAGATCGGACATTTTACCCCTCCGTCAAAGCCGCAAGCGGCTTCGCCACCTCCCCTCCAAGAGGGGAGGATCTACGAAAACACCTCCCCCTCTTGGAGGTTTGGCTTAAGCAAGCGTATAGCGCTTGCACGCCATGGCGCGGAAAACGCGTCATGCTTTTTTGAAGAGGGGGGGAAAATCGGCTCAAATCGCCCCCAGACCACCATAGGAGATGTACTTCACGCTGAGATACTCCTCCATGCCCTCGATCGCGCCTTCACGGCCAATACCGGATTCCTTGACGCCGCCAAAGGGCGTGACCTCGGTCGAGATCAGCCCGTCATTCAGGCCGACCATGCCGTATTCCAGCTTGGCGGCGACGCGCATCGCCCGGCCGATATCGCGGGTATAGGCGTAAGCCGCCAGCCCGAACGGCGTGTCATTGGCCAACCGAATAGCCTCTTCCTCGGTCTCGAATTTGAACAAAGGCGCCACCGGCCCGAAGATTTCGACATCGAAAATTTCCATGTCGCGGGTCACATTGGTCAGTACCGTACCCTGATAGAACAGCGCGCCTTGCGCATCGACCTGCCCGCCGGTCACGACATGTGCGCCCTGCTTCACGGCGTCACTGACCAGATGCGCCACCTTGTCGATGGCCTTCTGGTTGATGAGCGGCCCAAGCGTTGTCTCTTCCAGCCAGCCCGGTTCAAGCTTCATCGCCTTGACCTTGTCAGCCAGGGCCTTGGCGAAGCGATCATAAATACCGGCCTGCACCAGAATACGGTTGGCACAGACGCAGGTCTGGCCGGAATTACGGTATTTCGAGGCCAGTGCGCCTTCGATGGCGGCGTCCAGTTCGGCGTCGTCAAATACGATGAAGGGCGCATTACCTCCCAGTTCCATCGAGACCTTCTTCATGGTCGGCGCGCAGGCCGCATAGAGCAGCTTGCCGACGGGCGTGGAGCCGGTGAAGCTCAGCTTCTTGACGCGCGTATCCGAGGTCATCACCTCACCGACTTCCTTCGCGTGGACACTCGTGATGATGCTGATCACGCCGTCTGGCAGGCCCGCATGACGCGCCAAAGCATAGAGCGCCAGGGCCGAAAGCGGCGTCTCTTCCGACGGCTTGATGACCACCGTGCAACCGGCGGCCAGGGCCGGCGCCACCTTGCGGGTGATCATCGAGATCGGGAAGTTCCACGGCGTGATGGCGGCACAGACCCCGACCGGCTGCTTGATGGTCTGGAGATGCTTGCCGGGCATGGTGGCCGGAATGGTGCGGCCATAGGCGCGCTTGGCTTCTTCTGAGAACCATTCGATAAAGGAGGCGCCGTAAGCGACTTCGCCGCGCGTCTCGCGGATCGGTCGCCCCTGCTCCAGAGTCACCAGCATGGCCATGTCTTCGGCATGGGCCAGAACCAGATCATTCCATTTTTTCAGGATGATCGAGCGCGCCTTGGCTGTCAGGCCAGACCAGGCTGGAAAGGTGGCGCTGGCGGCATCGATGGCCGTCTTCGTTTCCGCCGCGCCATGCGCCTGAACGTAACAGAGGGTCGAGCCATCGGCCGGGTTTAGAACCGCGAAACGATCGGGCGCGGCCGTATCAAAAATCAGCCCGCTAAGCAGCGAGCGTTGGGAGTCACTGAGCTTCATCATCTATGCCTTGAAACTGATGGAGACCGCCTTGAGGTCGGCATATTTATATAGGGCGTGCAGGCTGCGATCACGACCGAAGCCCGACTGTTTTACACCGCCAAACGGTGACGTGATGTCGCAGGCATCCCAGCCATTGATCCACACCAGCCCGGACTTCAAAGCTTTCGCGGCGCGCATCGCCTTGCCGATATTGGCGGTCCAGACGCCAGACGCCAGGCCATAGATGGTGTCATTGGCGATGCGGTAAGCTTCCGCCTCATCCCTGAAGGTCAGTACCGAAAGCACCGGCCCGAAGACCTCTTCCTGCGCCAGAATATTGGTCGGTGCGATATCGAGCACGGTCGGCTCGACATAGGCGCCGCCACTTTCGGCGCGGGCGCGCTCGCCGCCCATCAGCAGCTTGCCGCCCTCGGCCTGGCCCTTCTCGATATAGTCGAGCGCCGTATTCATCTGGCGCGGCGAGATCATGGCGCCGAACTGCGTGGCCGGATCGAACGGATCGCCGACCTTTATGGTCTTCGCAATCGCCATGACCTTCTCGACAAACACGTCCTTGATCGATGCCTCGACCAGCAGGCGCGAGGCGGCGGTACAGACCTGGCCCTGATTGTAGAACACACCCCAGGCGGCATTGGCGGCCGCGCCATCAAGATCGTCACAATCGGCAAAGACAATCTGCGGCGACTTGCCGCCGAGTTCGAGCGACACGCGCTTGAGATTGCTGTCAGCCGAGGCGCGCATCAGCATCCGCCCCACCGGACCAGAGCCGGTAAAGGCGATCATGTCGACATCCATATGATGCGCCAGGGCATCTCCCGCCTCGCCGCCCAGGCCGGGCACAACATTGAACACGCCCGCCGGCACACCGGCTTCCAGCGCCAGCATCGCGGTACAGAGCGCGGTCATCGAGGAATTTTCCGCCGGCTTGAGCACGATCGAATTGCCCATGGCAAGCGCCGGCGCCACCTTCCACATCGCCATGTGCAGCGGAAAGTTCCACGGCACGATGGCACCGATCACGCCCAGAGGCTCATGGATCACATAGGACAGGCGATCTTCCGGGGTCGGGGCCACCTCGCCATAGATCTTGTCGAGCGCTTCGGCATAGTAGCGCGTAGTATTAATCGCCGCGCCAATATCGAAACCGCGCGTATTGGCGATCGGCTTGCCGGTATCGAGGCTTTCCAGCAGGGCCAGGTTTTCCGAATGCTCGGTCATAAGGTCGGCCAGCTTGTGCAGGATCTTCTTGCGCACCTTCGGCGCCAGCCCGCGCCAGCGGCCATCCTCAAAAGCCGTCCGCGCCGACTTGACCGCCTGATCGACATCGGCGGCATCACAGGCCGCGATCTTGTTGATCAGCTTGCCGTCGCGCGAGGAATAGTTGTCGAAGGTTCGGCCAGAAACAGACGCCACTTCCGCGCCATCGATCACCGCCCTGTCCGGCAGGTTCAGGGCCTTGAACGCGGCCAGCACGCCTTCCAGCGTATCAGCAGGGCGGAGCGGAGCGGAAATCGGCATGGGGCGACCTCAAAGCGGTTTTGTGATCACAATTAGACAATGCTACTCACAGAACTGTCAAGGCACAGTTTTGCAATCCCAAAAGTAAGATGCCCCACCACCACATCTCACCGCTTCGCGGCTCATGCGGTCCCCGGCACCGGCCGCCCGGCTACCCGACAAGTCGGGGAGGTACAAGAAGGGCGTCAATTGTTGTACCTCCCCACCTCTGGTGGGGAGGGGGACCGCGAGCCAACACCAACGGACGACATACTAAGAATGGCTCGTGGTGGTGGGGTTTCTTACTTTACAAACTATCCCCGCCGGCGACGCTTGGGTTCCGGCGCGACATGGGCCTTGATCGCGTCCAGCATCAGTTCCATGCCTTCATGGATATCGGCCGCCATCGAGGTCTTGACCGTCCCGGCATCGCCGGTTTCCAGCGCACGGATCATGTCCTGGTGGTGGTCCTTCGGCAGATGCACCGTGCCCATCCGACCGAAGACCACGCGCATGAAAGGCCCGACCTGCAACCACAGGGTCCGCGCCATGTCATAAAAAAGATCGGCATCGGCCAGGCGATAGATCGAGAAATGGAAGTCCTGATTGGCCTGCATATAAGCCGCCACGTCGCCCTTGCCGAGCGCCGTCATCACGGCCGCATCGTCCTCGCGCAGGCGTTTGATCACATCCTTGGTCACATGCGGCGTGGCCAGGCGCGCCAGTTCCGGCTCGACCCACTGACGGGCCGTCATCAATTGCATCAGGCGCTTTTCGGTGAGGTCCGGCACGCGCAGGCGCTTGTTGGAAGGCTGCAACTCCAGCGCCTTTTCGGCGATCAGACGGCGCACCGCCTCACGCACCGGCATGGGCGACACACCGAGATTATGGGCCAGCGTGCGCAGGGAAACCGGCTTGAGCGGCGGAATCTTGCCCTGAATCAGGGCTTCGGACAGGGCCTCATAGACCTGATCGTGAATCTTCGCCTCGTTCAGGCTGCCACCGGATACATTTTCCAGACTGACAACGACCATTTTACCAAAACCTCTTCGTGGCCCCATTGCATGAAGCCCAATTTTGTGATCACACTTCAGCGATCCCTAAACCCAACCTAACACAGTTCATTCCGGATTCGTAATGAAACTGCCATACCCGCTATCGATATCTGTGTGAACCTGACATGAACACGCCGTCCACGCTTGAAAACTTCTGGATGCCCTTCACGCCCAATCGCACGTTCAAGGCGAAACCCAAGCTGCTGGCCAGCGCCAAGGACATGCACTATACCGACGTGGACGGGCGCCAGATACTGGACGCCACCTCCGGCCTGTGGTGCGTCAATGCCGGGCACGGCCGCGCCAAGATCACCGAGGCGATCCAGAAACAGGCGGCGGTGATGGATTTCGCCCCCACCTTCAATATGGCGCATCCGCTGGCCTTTCAATTCGCTGAAAAGCTGGCTGGCATGCTGCCCGGCGACCTCAAGAAGGTCTTCTACACCAATTCGGGCTCGGAATCGGCGGATACGGCGCTGAAGATCGCCCTCGCCTACCAGCGCACGCGCGGCCATGCCTCGAAGACCCGCCTGATCGGCCGCGAACGCGCCTATCACGGTGTCGGCTTTGGCGGCATTTCGGTCGGCGGCATCGTGCGCAACCGCATGTATTTCGGCTCGCTGCTGACCGGCGTCGATCACCTTCCGCATACGCATGGCGTCACCGGCAACCTTTTCGCCAGAGGCATTCCGGAACATGGCGCCGATCTGGCCGATAATCTGGAACGCCTGGTCGCCCTGCATGACGCCTCGACCATCGCCGCCGTCATTGTCGAGCCCGTGGCCGGGTCCACTGGCGTGCTGGTGCCGCCAAAGGGCTACCTTCAGCGCCTGCGCGCCCTTTGCGACAAGCACGATATCCTGCTCATTTTTGATGAAGTCATAACCGGTTTCGGCCGTCTGGGCGCGGCCTTCGGCGCCGACTATTTCGGCGTTACACCCGATATCCTGACCATGGCCAAGGGCATTACCAATGCCGCCGTGCCGATGGGCGCCGTGGCTGTCTCCAACCGAATCTACGATACCTTCATGCAGACAGCCGATGCACCGATAGAGCTGTTCCACGGCTACACCTATTCCGGCCACCCGCTGGCCTGCGCCGCCGGCATAGCCACGCTCGATGTCTATGCCGGGGAAAACCTTTTTGCCCGCGCCAACGACATGGCGCCCTACTGGCAGGAGGCCGTGCATAGCTTACGCGACGCGCCGCATATCATCGACATCCGCAATCTCGGGCTGATCGGCGGCATCGAACTGGAAAGCCGCCCCGGTGCGCCGACCGCCCGCGCGCTGGAGGTCTTCGATCGCTGCTTCGACAAGGGCCTGCTGATCCGCGTCACCGGCGACATCATCGCCCTCTCCCCGCCGCTCATCCTGGAAAAGACGCACATCGACCAGATGGTCGAAACCATCCGCGCGGCTCTGAAAGAGACGGCTTAACCTCATGCCCAAAAGCGGATCGCCACTTTTGGGCATGAGGTGTCAATCAAGCCACGCCAGTCAGCCCTTTTGCGTCCAGTACAACGATCAGGACAAAAAAAGCGGCCGTCGCCGCGACATTAAAAACGCCTGCCGAAACCAAGCGCTTCACCAGCACGAAGCGCAGGCACAACAGGCAGATAACAAAGCCGATGCTGATCTGGCCGACAGCGCCGCCCTTTCCCAGTTGCATCAAGCCGCCCCACAGGAAGGCCAGGGACAACAGCCAGTAAAGACCGGCGCAGATCACCTTGGCGGAATGCCATACGGCCTGCAGAAAGAGCATGTCCCCCCCTTGTTTTTGAACAGGAATTGTCTCTAGCACGCGCATTGCGGCACAACAAAGGGTGCTTTATTCATATTGTGCCTTTATATGGTTGTGCCATTAATTCGGTCGTGTCGCAGATTCATACGGAAACCTGATGTTTAATTTCTCTAACCAGCTTGAAAGCCTGAAATCCTCTATCATCGGGCTGGTACTGCTGCTGGCAAGCGCTATTATCGGACTGATCTGGGTCAGTATCGGCCTCTACAGCCTGGCCGTTAAACTGCTGGGCGATCTGTGGGGGCCGCTGGCCCTGGGCGGCATCTTCCTGTTGCCGATCGTCATTTACCTGATCATCAAGGCCCTGCCGCATAACCGGGAAAAACGCCGCCAGTCGTTGATCGACGAAGCCTTCTCGAAATCGACCGTCGGCAGCATTTCCAACCTGATTGACAGCCTGTCGGCCACCTCGCCGATCCTGGCCACGGTGGCCGCCATTGTGGCCGGCTTCATGGCCACACGCTTCCCGCAGTACCTGCCGATGTTCTCTCAGATCGTCAGCGCGCTGGGTGAAGAGTTCAAGCTGCATAAGGTCCGCCGCGCCGAATCGAAGGTGCGCAAGGCCCGCGCCGAATATGAACGCACCGCCAACCCGACGCCGCCCGATGTCGAGCCGGTAGTCAAGCGTCGTCGCAAGAGGAATGACGACCCTTACGCGGACATGTAAAACAAAAAAGCCCGGCGGTGATCCGCCGGACTTTTTTTAATTGGCTGACCGAAAGACCTAGAGGTCTTCCTTCAAGATGGCCATTTCAAACAGATAGGAGCCGGCCTCGTCTTCGTCGACATAGACCACACCGACGAACTCGTCATCGATGAACACCTCGGCGGAGTCCTTCTGCTTGCGCGGCTTGATTTCAAGCCCCTTGGTCTTGAAGGTCTTGAAAAGATAGTCCTGAACCTTGGCGATTTCGGCGGGAGTCATGATTGGCCTCGGATATTAGATTGCGGGTGGCGCCATCCTCGCGCCCGACAGTGCGCAAACTTAAGCACAATTTGCCGGGCATGAGGATAAATTTTATGTGTGGCGAACTTTAAAGCCTGCGGCAAAGCGGCGCAAATGCAAACGGCCCGTTGTCCACAGGCGGCACGACTTAGATCGAATAATCGAGGTCGATATCCGGCATGGTGTGATCCATCTGGCGGGCCGGATCCTCGCAGGTCTTGCAGTTGACCAGCCTGGCCGGCACGCCGGCCGCCGTGCAGTGCGCCGGCACGGGCTTGAGCACCACCGAGCCAGAGGCGATCTTGGCATAGTCGCCGATGATGATATTACCGAGCACATTGGCGCCGGCGCCCAGCAGCACGCCCTTGCCGATCTTGGGATGACGGTCGCCGCGCTCAGCGCCAGTGCCCCCCAGGGTCACACCCTGCAGGATCGAGCAGTCGTCGCCCACCACGGCGGTTTCACCGATGACAATGCCGGTGCCGTGGTCAAGGAAGACACCCTTGCCGATGCGCGCCGCCGGATTGATATCGATCTGGAACAGTTCCGAAACACGGCTCTGGAGGAAGTGCGCCATGGTCTGGCGGCCGTCCTTCCACAGGCGATGCGCCACGCGGTGGATTTGCAGGCTGAGGAAGCCCTTGAAGAACATGAAGGTTTGCAGATAGCCCTTGGCGGCCGGGTCGCGCTCGTAGACAGCCTGCAAATCAGCTTGGGCAAATTCGACCAGGGACGGATCGGCGTCATACGCCTTGGATACCAGTTCGCGCAGGGTCATGCCGCGCAAGGTATCATCGCCCAGCTTGCGGGCGATCTGGTAGCTGAGGGCGCTGGCCAGGTCATCATGAGACAGGATGGTGGAATGCAGCATCGAGGCCAGGCCGGGCTCCTCGGCAATGGCGTCGCCGGCCTCCTGACGCAGGCACAGCCAGATCGGCTTGTCATCAGGGGTAATGACCTCGAAAACCTGTGCCATGGAAAGCCCTCCAAAATTACTTAGTCAAGTATAGCATCTCGCAGATGCGGCGGCAAATCACCGCTCACCGCCATATGGTATACCCGCAATACACTGACAACCGTTAAGCCATCACGAACCTGGCCTTTTATCACCGCGTCGAGCAGGTCTTTAAAGGGCACGCGGGCATATTCGAAGGCTTCGGTCTCATCCGGCGCGATGTCGCTTTGGCTCAGGCCGGTGGCCAGAAAGCAGACGGCGACCTCGTCGGTCACCGAATTGGACATGTCGAAGGACAGGATTTCGCGCAGGTTCGCCGCTACCAGGCCGGTTTCCTCGCGCAGTTCGCGGATAGCGGCATCACGCGGGTCTTCGTCATGCGGCCCGCCGCCTTCGGGCAGTTCCCAGCTATAGGCATTAACAGCAAAGCGCGCTTGTCCGACCAAGGAAACGGTGCCGTCATCATGCAGCGGCAGGACCGCGATGGCGCGGTTGGCGAATTTCACCAGGCCGTAATGCGCCGGATTGCCGGTAGGCGCGATAACATCATGGCTTTCTATCTGTATCCACGGATTATGAAACACGGTTTGCGAGGTCACACTCTGCCAGCGCGGACGGGCAACGGCGCGAGCTTCGCTATCCCAGGGCGGTCGTTTGACTGTTTTATCCGGCACGGGACACCTATATGGTCAGGGCAGATTCGCTTTTGAAAGCCTTAGCATGACCTTACCTGATTTTGATCGCGCCCCCATCGAATTCGGCCAGCCCGTACCGCAAAAGAAATCAACCGAGGTACTGGATGCCCTGTTCCATCGCCGCAGCGCCCCCGCCCCGACACTCGGCCTCCCGGCGCCGACCGAAGAAGAAATGGACCTGCTGATCAAGATCGGTTTCCGCGTGCCGGATCATGGCAAGCTCGGCCCCTGGCGGATCGTGCGCTTCACGCCGGATAGCAAGACTAAGCTGGTCGAAAAGCTGAAAACACTGGCTGAGAGTCGCTATGACCGCAAGGCCGCGGGCGCCCTGCAAAAGCTCTCCATCCCGCCGGAAGCCCTGCTGGTGATCTCCAGCCCGGTTTTTCCGTACAAGAAGCCTTTGTGGGAGCAGCAGCTTTCCGCTGCCGCCGTCTGCCAGACCCTGCTGATCGCCGCTGGCGCCCTGGGTTATGGCGCTAACTGGATAACCGACTGGTATTCCTATGATGATGAGGCCAAGGCATTGCTCGGCCTGACCGAGGGCGAAAACGTCGCTGGCTGGATTTTCCTCGGCACCCCCACCGAAGCGCCGCTGGAACGCGAACGGCCGGATTATGAGTCGCGGGTTAGCTGGTGGGAAGGCTGACTAAAGTCGATCAATTCGATCGCGCTTCAAAGAAATTTTCGCGGCAACTCTCATCACCGCCAAAAGAACCATTCCTGCGGCGCATAGGCTTAAAACATAAACACAGATAAATTGCAGCCAGATGTTATCTATGCCGGCAAGGAATCCAGTGTCGTAGGAAGCCCCATAACGCTGAATTATCACCAATGACGCAAAAAAAGTTATAATGAACAAAACTGCGAAGATAGGCTGCATTACCTCCTTACGCATTGCATTTACAGCTTCTAAAATGACCACGAGCGGAAGACTTACAGCCACTCCGATTATCAAGCAGTGAAATGCAAACATCGGATCGGCAGAATAAATAGTTAAAACCTGGTCGCGCGCGTTCCACACAAATATTCCAATATTGAGCAATATATCGCTCAAGAATAAAGTGAACGGCGCTCTAACCCAGAAATTTCCCCAAAACCCCCTCATCCGTGCTTACCCACGCCCGCGATAGGTCGGTACACCGAAATCCGGAACATAGACGCCCTTGGGCGCTTCGGCTGTCTGCCAGAAGACATCGATCGGGATACCCCCGCGCGGATACCAGAAACCGCCGATGCGCAGCCAGCGCGGGGCCAGCAGGTCATTCAGGCGCTTGGCGATATAGACCGTGCAGTCCTCATGGAAGGCGCCATGATTACGGAAGCTGGTCAGGAAGAGCTTGAGCGACTTGGACTCGACCAGCCACTCACCCGGCACATAATCAATGACCAGATGAGCGAAATCCGGCTGGCCGGTGACCGGGCACAGCGAGGTGAATTCCGGCGCCGTGAAGCGCGCCACATAGTTCACATCTGCATGTGGATTGGGCACGCGCTCCAGCACAGCCTTGGCGGGATCATCGACAGGACGGGCATCGCCGCCCAGTTGGGTCAGGTTATCGGTGTAATGGCTCATGAGCTGGATATAGACGCGGCTGCCAAATAAGCAAGCCTAACACATCCTCCCCTGAAGCGAAGCGTACGGGGGAGGTGTCAGCGCGAGGCTCGAAGAGCCGGTGTCGCTGACGGAGGGGGCTTCTTTGGCGCTTGGGAAAGCCCCCTCCGGCGGGACTTCGCCCGCCACGGCACCGGCCGCCCGGCTCCCCCCGCTTTGCAGGGGATGAGAAACCATCTTTACGCGAACGTCAATTTATGATGAGTTGCCTCAAACAAGAGGAAACATCATGGCCGTCCCCGCTTCGCTCACCAAAAACCTGCGTTTTCCGGCCGTCGCCGCGCCGATGTTCCTCGTTTCCGGGCCTGAACTGGTGATCGCCACCTGTAAGTCCGGCATGATCGGCACCTTCCCGGCCCTCAACCAACGCACCTCGGAAGGTTATGCGGAATGGCTCAATACCATCAAGGCCGCGCTTGGTCCTGATGATGCCCAGTATGGCGTCAACCTGATCGTTCACAACACCAATACGCGCTTGATGGCCGACCTGGCCATCACCGCCCAGCACAAGGTGCCGCTGGTCATCACCTCTCTCGGTGCGGTCAAGGATATCGTCGATGGTGTCCATGCCTATGGCGGCGTGGTGTTTCACGATGTCATCAATGCCCGCCATGCCAAAAAGGCCGCCGATGCGGGCGTGGACGGCCTGATCCTGGTGTCGGCCGGGGCCGGCGGCCATGCCGGCAGCCAGCACCCCTTTGCCCTGATCAATGAAATCCGCCAGTTCTTCAACGGGACAATCCTGCTCTCCGGCGCCATGTCGACCGGTGGAGATGTGGCGGCCGCCCTGATGGCCGGGGCCGACCTCGCCTATATGGGCACGCGTTTTATCGCCACCGAAGAGGCGCGAGCCGTCGAAGCCTACAAGGAGATGCTGATCGAGACGAGCGCCAAGGACATCACCTATACCGATGCGATTTCCGGCATCAATGCCAACTTCCTGACGCCCTCCCTGATCGCCAACGGCCTCGATCCGGCAGCCGCCAAAGACCCGCACCACAAGATCGACATGGCCCATGAGTTAAGCAGCGAGGCCAAGGCCTGGAAAACCATCTGGTCCGCCGGCCAGGGCGTTGGCTCGATCCATGAGGTTATGCCGGTCGCCGATCTGGTCAGTCGCCTCAAGACTGAGTTTCATACCGCTAACGAAGCCTTCGCCGCCAAGGTGAAACTGTACGGTCTTTAAGACCTTCTCCTCCATTGCGAAGCGGGGGAGGTGGCAGCGCGAGGCTCGCCGAGCCGGTGTCGCTGACAGAGGGGGCTACCATCGCCAGTTATGCCCCCTCCGTCTCGACGCGCTGCGCTTGCTCGACACCTCCCCCGCTTCGCAAGGGAGGAGGAAACTTAACCGAACACGCTCAATGCCTGCTCGATGTCCGCGATCAAGTCGTCCGGATCTTCCAGCCCGACATAAAACCGCACGGCCGAGCCTTGCAGATAGGGATCTGGCGCATCGCTCAGGCGGGCACGGCCGCGGATCTGCGGTTCGGAATTGGTGGCCAGGCTTTCATAGCCGCCCCAACTGAACCCCAGGCCGAACAGCTTGAGCTTATTGAGGAAGGCTTGCGAATCCTTGTCGCCATTGCCTTTGAACAGGGCCATGAACAGGCCGTTGGCACCGGTGAAGTCGCGTTTGAAAATCTCGTGGCCCGGATGGCTTTCCAGCGCCGGATGCACCACCTTCAGCACTTCCGGACGGCCTTCCAGCCATTTGGCAACCTTCAGCGCGCTGTCGCCGGATTGCTTCAGGCGCAAATGCAGTGAACGGATACCACGCGAGGCCAGATAACTTTCATCGGCCGAGGTGAAGAAACCCCAGGCCTTGATAGCGTCGTGCAAACCCTTGGCCAGTTTCGGATCATTGACTGACACCGAGCCGATCAGAATATCCGAGTGGCCACCGACATACTTGGTCAGGGCCTGCATGGACAGATCGACGCCATGGGCCAGCGGCTTGAAGAGCACGCCGGCGCCATAGGTATTGTCGCACAGGGTCAGGATACCGCGCGCCTTTGCCAGCTTTGCGATGCCGGGAATGTCCTGGATATCAAAGGTCAGCGAGCCGGGGCTTTCTACATAGATCATCCTGGTCTGCGGCGTGGCCAGTGCCAGCACCTCTTCCGGCGTCAGGCGCGGCTCGTAATAGCGCGTGACGACACCAAAACGCTTCATCTGGGTATCGAGGAAGCGGCGCACCGGACGGTAGCAGGAATTGACCACCAGGATTTCATCACCCGCCGAGAGAAAGGCAAACATCGGCAGGGTCAGAGCCGCCAGGCCCGAGGGCAGGATAAAAGCTTCCTGCGCCCCTTCCAACTCGGCAATTAGCCGGCACAGCTCGTTCTGCGTGCTCAGGCCATCGGTGCCATAGGTCGGTTTGATATCGTCATTGTAGAGCACTTCGGCATTTTCAAACAACACGGTCGAGCCCCGCTCCACAGCCGTATTGACGGCACGGCGGGAGTTCTGGCGGCCCAGCGTGGCACTGGTCAGGCGGGTGGTTTCTTTCATCACGGAGCACTCGAAAAGGCGGATCAGTATACGATCTCTTCAAGCGCGAAATGCCCGCCGGCGCAAGCCATAAGAACTGAGGATACCGGTCAGCGGGGCTGATCAGAAAAAAATCCCCGCCGGATGAGGGCGGGGATTTGATTTAAGCTGCTTTCGCCGCCTTCTTATCAAACCGGCCGTAGAAGGTCTCGCCCTTGGTGGCCATATCGCGCAGCAACTGCGGTGGGGCGAAGCGCTCGCCATAGAGCTTCGTCATCCGATCAAGTTCCTCGACGAACTTGGCGATACCGATCGAGTCCATCAGCGAGATGATCCCGCCCGACCACGGCGCGAAGCCCCAGCCAAGGATCGAACCGACATCGGCTTCGCGCGGATTGGTAATGACGCCCTCCTCGAAGCAGCGCGCCGCCGTGACGGCCTGCACATATAGCAGGCGCTTTTTCAGTTCCTCGACCTCTGCCGGATTGGCTTCCGCCATCGTCACCGGGAACATATCGAGCGTACCCGACCACAGAGTCTTGGGCGCGCCCTTGGCTTCCGGATAGTCATAGAAACCCTTGCCATTCTTGCGGCCGAGGCGGCCATCGGCCACCATCTGGGCCACTTCCTTTTCGCCGGGGATCGGCTGGTAGGCATCGCCCATCGCCTTGGCGGTTTCGGAGGTGATCTTGGTCAGCAGATCGAGCGCCACATCGTCCATCATTTCCAGAGGACCGCGCGGCATACCGGTCATGCGGCCGGCATTATCGATCAGCGCCGGGGCGACACCTTCCGACCACATGATCATGCCTTCCGCGGTGAAGGGGATGAAACAGCGATTGGCGAAGAAGAAGCGCGAGTCATTGACCACGACCGGGGTCTTTTTGATCTTCAGCGCGTAGTCGATCGCCTTGGCCACCGTGGCGTCAGACGTCTTGGCGCCGCGGATGATCTCGACCAGCATCATCTTGTCGACCGGCGAGAAGAAGTGGATGCCGATATAGTTTTCGGCGTGCGACGAGGCGCCGGCCAGCAGCGAAATCGGGATGGTCGAGGTATTGGTACCGAAGATCGGCGCCTCTTTGCCATTGGCATAGAGCGGCGCTTCGGCCTGTTTCGTCACCTGTTCCTTGAGGTCGGTGTTTTCAAACACGGCCTCGACCACCAGGTCGGAACCGGTGATGGCGGCATAGTCCGGCGTGGCGGTGATCAGATCGAGAATGCTCTGGGCCTTTTCCTGGGTCATCTTGCCGCGCGAGACCGACTTCTTCAACAGGTCTTCGCAATGCGCCTTGCCCTTGTCGGCAGCGGCCTGGTCGCGGTCGAGCAGGATGGTCCTGATGCCGGCGAGCGCACTGACATAGGCAATGCCCGCCCCCATCATGCCGGCGCCGATCACGGCAACCTGCGTCACATCCGTCTTCGGCACGCCCGCTGGACGACCGGAGCCCTTGCCGATGGCCTGCATCGACATGAAGAAGGTGCGGATCATCGACTTGGCCTGCGGGGTGCTGAGGGTCTTGCAGAAGAAGCGGCTTTCGATCTTTATCGCCGTATCAAACGGTACCTGCAGGCCTTCATAGACCGAGTGCATCAGATTGATGACGGCCGGATAGTTGCCATAGGATTGCTTGCGGATCAGGGCATTGCCCATGATGAAGATTTGCGCGCCTGCCGGATGGTAAGGACCGCCGCCGGGAATTTTGAAATCCTTCTTGTCCCAGCGCGCGACCGGATCACCCTTGGTCTTGATCCAGTTTTTCGCGGCTTCCACAACCTTGTCGTCATCAACCACTTCATCGACGATACCAGCGGCCAGGGCCTCGGCTGGCTTGAAGGACTTGCCTTCCGACATGGCCATAAGCGCCGCCTGCACGCCGATCAGGCGCGGCAAACGCTGCGAACCGCCGCCGCCGGGGAACAGGCCGATCTTGACTTCCGGCAGGCCGACCTGGACCTTGGGGCCATTGGACAGCACGCGGTAATGACAGGCGAGAGAGACTTCCAGACCACCGCCCAGCGCCAGGCCATTGATAGCTACGGCCACCGGCTTGCCACAGGTTTCCAGCAGACGGTAGACGCGGTTCATCTCGAAGGCAGCGTCGAAATTGGCTTTCAGGATCGACTGCTCGTCCTGCGCCACGTTCTTGGCTTCCCAGGCGCCGGAAAGCATTTCTTCCAGATCGGCGCCGGCGCAGAAGCCGGTGGTCTTGCCCGAGGTCAGGACCACGCCCTTGACGGCGGCATCGCTCTTGGCCTGTTCCGCAATAGCCGCCAGGTCGGCCAGGGCCTGCTTGGTGAAGGTGTTCATCGACTTGCCGGGCACATCGAAGGTGCAGAGCAGGATGCCGTCGGCGTCGAGTTCGGTCTTGAAGGTTTCCATGTTTTTCTCTCCCTGCTCTTCTTAAACGCGCTCGATCACAGTGGCGGTGGCCATGCCGCCGCCAACACACAGGACCGCCAGACCGGTCGATTTACCCGAACGTTCCAGCTCATCAGCCAAGGTGCCGAGGATCATGGCGCCGGTGGCGCCCAGCGGATGGCCCATGGCGATGGCGCCGCCACAGACATTGATCTTGTCTTGCGGGATATCGAGCGCCTGCATGTAACGCAGGACAACGGCGGCGAAGGCTTCGTTGAGTTCGTAAAGGTCGATGTCCGTCGTCTTCATGCCGAGTCGCTTGAGCAGCTTTTCAGTGACATAGGACGGGCCGGTCAGCATGATCGACGGCTCCGAGCCGATCGACGCCGTGCCCAGAATGCGGGCCTTAGGTCTAAGGCCGGTGATCCTGCCGGCCTCCTGCGAGCCGACCAGAACTGCCGCCGCACCATCGACGATCGAGGACGAATTGCCCGGCGTATGGACGTGATTGACGCGCTCGACTTCCGGATAGCGCTGCTGGATGACCGAATCAAAGGCCATTTCGCCGAAGGCGGCGAAGGACGGATTGAGACCGGCCAGGGTCTGCATGTCGGTGCCAGGACGGATGGTTTCATCGTGCGCCAGGGCGATCACGCCCATCTGGTCCTTGATCGGCACGATCGCGTTCTTGAAGCGCCCTTCGGCCCAGGATTGCGCCGCACGCTTGTGGCTCTCGACCGAATAGGCGTCGACATCGGTGCGCGAAAAGCCCCACTTGGAGGCGATCATGTCGGCCGAGACGCCCTGCGGCACAAAATGCGTCGGGAAGGCCGCGGCCACGTCGATGGCCCAGGCGCCGCCATCGGAGCCCATCGGCACGCGGCTCATGCACTCGACCCCGCCGCCAATGGCCATAGTCGCCTCGCCGGACACCACCTTGGCGGCGGCGACATTGACGGCTTCGAGACCGGAAGCGCAGAAGCGGTTGAGTTGCACGCCGCCCGTAGTTTCGGCGTACTTTGCGGCCAGAACGGCGGCGCGGGCGATATCCCCGCCCTGTTCGCCCGCCGGCGTCACGCAGCCCCACATCACGTCATCGACCAAGGATGTATCGAGACTGTTACGGTCTTTCACGGCCTCCAGAACCTGCTTCGACAGGTCGAGCGCGGTGATCTGGTGGAGGGAACCATCCTTCTTGCCCTTACCGCGCGGCGACCGCACGTGATCATAGATATAGGCGGAATTTTCAGGGCTGGGCATAGATGGACTCCTCTGTTCAGGCATTTGGCTTTGGGCCATTTCTTGGTGAGGCATAGATGCGCTTACTTTACGCGAACGTCAAGATAAGCGATAAAAATAATCACGGCTGTCAGGCGGAAATTCCACGCCCGCGCATCTAATTATCATACAATATCTTGACCTACGCGCGCTAAATGATTAGGTCATTTATAAGATAATTACAGGACTCACCTTATGGATACCGCCGCTCCGCTTTCGACTGTTACAGCCCAGACCAAACTGCGCAAGATAGAAACCTTCGCTGTGCCGCCGCGCTGGCTGTTCGTGCGCATCGAGACCGAGGACGGTGCCGTTGGCTGGGGCGAAGCCTCGCTGGAAGGTCATACCGAGGCCACGCAAGCCGCCTTCGCGGAGATTCGCGAACGCTTTATCGGCCATGACGCCGATCGAATCGAGGATATGTGGCAGGTCTTTTACCGCCTGGGCTTCTATCGCGGCGGCCCGGTGCTGATGTCGGCCCTTTCCGGCTTCGATCAGGCGCTGTGGGACCTGAAGGCCCGCCGGCTGGGCGTGCCCGTGTGGCAACTGCTTGGCGGCCGGGTGCGTGACCGCGTACAGGTCTATGCCTGGATCGGCGGCGACCGCCCGTCGGATGTGGTGGATGCCGGCAAGGCCCGCCTGGCGCAGGGCTTCAAGGCCGTGAAGATGAACGCCAGCGAAGACATGGGCTGGCTCGATTCGCCGAAGGTCATCGATGGTGTCTGCGACCGCCTGACCTCGGTGCAGGCCCTGGGTCTCGATGTCGGCCTCGATTTCCACGGCCGCGTCCACAAGCCGATGGCCAAGCAGATCGCCCACGCGCTGGAGCCGCTGCGCCCGCTGTTCATCGAGGAGCCGCTGCTTTCCGAGCATCCGGAAGCCATCGCGCAGTTCGCCAACATGACCTCCACACCGGTGGCCCTGGGCGAACGCCTATACTCGCGCTGGGACTTCAAGCCCTTCTTCGAGCGCGCTTGCGTCGACATCATCCAGCCGGATCTCAGCCACGCCGGTGGCATTTCCGAGGTGAAGCGCATCGCCGCCATGGCCGAAGCCTATGATGTCGCCATCGCGCCGCACTGTCCGCTGGGTCCGCTGGCCATGGCCGCCTGTTTCCAGATCGGCATTTCGACGCCCAACCACGTCATTCAGGAGATGTCGCTCGGCATCCACTACAACACCAACGGCCATGACCTGCTGTTCTATATGAAGAACCCGGAAGTGTTCGATGTGAAGGACGGTTATGTCGAGGCCCTGACCGGCCCCGGCCTCGGGGTCGAGATCGACGAGGACAAGGTGCGCGAAATGTCCAGGGATTGCCCGCCCTGGCGCAATCCGGCGTGGCGCGGCCCGGATGGCTATGTGCGCGAGTGGTAGGCGGGACGGTCTAACGGGCTGCAAAGCATCATCTGACTGCGATACGTTCCTCACGTACTTAAGTACGCTGCGGTACGTTTCTCGTCAGCTAATCCTTTTCGCCACGTTATCCCGCCCCGCGTCTTCTTATACCTCCCCAGTTTTACTGGGGAGGGGGACCGCACGAACCGCGAAGCGGTGAGATGTGGTGGTGGGGTTTCTTGCTTTTCTTTTTCAGCCGCTTATCCTAAAACGCCTTAACTCAGACAAAACAGGATCAGGAAACCATGACTGCCATTCTCCGCCGTTCCGCCCCAGGCGCCATTCTTGGTGAAGGCCCGCTATGGTCGAAGCGCGATCAATGCGTCTATTGGGTGGATATCCTGTCGCACAATCTCCACGCCTACTATCTGAGCGGCGAAAGCAAGACCTGGCATTTCCCCGAACCCATCGGCTGGGTGATCGAACGCGAAAAGGGCGGCTTCATCGCCGGCCTGATGTCGGGCTTCGCCGAGGTTACACTCGATCCGCTGACCATCAAACATATCGCCACCCCCTATCCTCACGAGCCGGAAAACCGCCTGAACGACGCCAAGGCCGATGACCTGGGCCGCATCTGGGCCGGCTCCATGCATAAGCCGATCGAAAAGATTTCCGGCGCCTTCTATCGCCTGAATACGGACCTCTCCTGGCAGGAGGTCGACGGGCCGTACAAGATCGCCAATGGCCCGACCTTCTCGGCTGACCATGCCCGCGTCTACCACACCGATACCGGCAAATCCGAAATCTACGTCTTCGATGTCATCGATGGCGAACTGGCCAACAAGACTCTTTGGCTGACCTTCCCGGAAGATTGGGGCGGCCCCGACGGCATGACGACAGATGCGCAGGGCGGTATCTGGATTGCCCACTGGGGCCCCGGCCGCGTCACCCGCTTCAACCCGGATGCCACGGTCGATTTCTCCATCGATTTGCCGGCCAAACAGATCACCTCTCTCTGCTTCGCCGGCGACAATCTTAACCGCGTCTTCGTCACCTCGGCAGCGGAAAACCTGCCGGAAGACCGCGAAGGCGGTACCCTGTTTGAAATCCCGGCGCCTCTGCTGCGCGGACATACCGGGCTGGAACCGCAGAAATTCGGCGGATAAGCGTGACAGCGGGAAATGGATTGCAACACCTTCTGAACCAGGGCGCGCACCTGCGGCAAAACTATGGTGGCTAAGGCGTCCTCACGGTGCTAAACCCGCCGCGTAAATATCGGATTCCATGAAGATTGATCACATGACCTATGCTGCACCCGCCCTGCTTGCCGCTGATTGGGGCACCACCAATTTCCGCCTGTTTCTCTTCGGCACCGACGGCCGTATCATCGCCAAGCACACGGCCAATATTGGCCTGAAAAATCTCGGCGTCCTGACCTTCGAGCAGGCCCTTCTGTCGGTCATGAAGGGCGATTTCGACCGCCCGGACCTGCCCATCCTGCTTTCCGGCATGGTCGGTTCGCGCACCGGCTGGGTGGAGGCGCCTTATCAGTCCTGCCCGTCGAGCCTGAAGGACATCGCCAGCCACCTGGTCGATGCGCCGTCCGACCGCCTGAAGGTGAAGATCGTGCCCGGCCTGCGCGCACCGGCGGATCACGAGGGCCTGCTCAATGTCATGCGCGGCGAAGAAACTCAGCTCTTTGGACTTTCCGCGACCCTGGGCGACGGCGTTTTCGTCCTGCCCGGCACGCATTCCAAGTGGGCGGCCGTCGAAAACAATGTCATCGAGGGTTTCAGCTCCTACATGACCGGCGAAATGTTCCAGGTGCTGAAACGCCACTCGATCCTGGGCGACCTGATGGATAACGACCGTGACGATGAAGCCGCCTTCACCCTGGGGGTCGATCGCGCCATGGCTGACAAGTCCTTCCTGTCCCTGGTTTTTTCCGTCCGCACCGAGGGCCTGTTCGGCCATATCGCGCCGGAGAGCCTGTCATCCTATCTGTCCGGGCTTTTGATCGGTTCGGAAATCCGCGCTGAAAGCATCCGCCATGGCATTCGCCCGGTCGGCATTGTCGGCGACGGCACGCTCAGCAACCTCTACAAACGCGCCCTCACCCATACCGGCTTTACCGATGTCACCATCCATGATGGCGACGCGGCGGCGGCGGCGGGTCTGTGGGCCATCGCCCAGCAAGGAAAGCTCGTATTATGACCGTGATGGAACAGTGGCAGGACGCCCTGAAAACCCTGCCCCTGGTGGCGATCCTGCGCGGCCTGCGCCCCTCTGAAGCACTGGATATCGGCGAAGTTCTGGTCGAGGCCGGTTTTCGCATCGTCGAGGTGCCGCTCAATTCGCCCGATCCGTTCGATTCGATCAAACTGCTGGCACAGAGCTTAAGCAAGCGCGCCATTGTCGGCGCCGGCACGGTGCTCACTGTCGCTGATGTCGAGACGCTTCATGCCGTCGGTGGCCAGATCTGCATCTCGCCCAACGCCAATTCGGACGTCATCCGCCGCGCCAAGGCGCTGGGCCTGATTTCGTTCCCCGCCTTCTTTACCCCGACCGAAGCCTTTGCGGCCATCGATGCCGGCGCCGACGCCATCAAGCTGTTCCCCGCCGAACTGGCGGGCACCACCGGGCTGAAAGCGATGAAGGCGGTGCTGCCGAAAACCGTGCCGGTTTTCCCGGTCGGCGGCGTAAATCCGGACAATATGAAGGATTTCATCGAGGCCGGCGCGGCCGGTTTCGGCATCGGCTCGGCGGTCTTCAAGCCGGGCGACACACCGGAGATCGTTTACAAGAAGGCCCGCGCCTTTGTCGAAGGCTGGGAAGCCATCCACAAAATCTAGTCACTGGCCTTGGTCAATGGGCATAGAAAAACCGCCGGAAGCATCAGCTTCCGGCGGTTTCTTTATCTGTTTACTGCACCAGCCTGAGCTTGCCGATACGCAGGAAGATATCGGCCATGGTGGCATTCAACTGCGACGCCGAGCTTAGATCGTAATAATAGATCGTCTTAGTGGCGCATTTCTTCAGCATATCGCTGTTACCGTCCATCACGCGGACCACGAAAATGGTGACCCCCTTGTCCTTCGCCGCCTGGCAAGCCAGGGCCGTGCGGGCGTCGATATCGGCTTGCGTGCTGGTCCAGCGGTTTTGCGTATTGTCGCCGTCGGTGACGACGATCATGTACTTGTCCATGTCCGGATCGCCGAAGGCAACGCCCTGCGTATAAGGCGCTTCCGGAGACAACAATTCCATGCCCATCTGCACCCCGATGGTGATGTTGGTATTGCCGCCGGCGGTCAGTGCATTAACATAGGTCTTAGTGTCGCTGATACTGGTGGTGAGATCCTGGATCACCTTCGGAGGCGTGCTGGAGCAGTCCACTGCCGGATAGGCGCTGTCCGGGATATCAGCATTATAGGTGTCGGAAACAGTATCGTAAGGCTGTCCGCGGTCCTCCACGCATCCTGCCCAGCTACTGGCATAGTTGGTTTTAATCGGCGAAAATGACGTGTAGCCGGAAGGCGCGTAGTTCGTATAGGTCGAGTAGCCGGATTGGTTTTTTTGGACCGAATATTGTGGCGTAGATGTAATTTTGTGCGTCGTTTGATCGATGCTGACAATGACCGTTTCGGTATAGAGTGTATAGTTGTTGTTGGATATTTTCTCATACGCCATAGCTGTTGCCGAATAAGTGCCGGCGGCATTATTAAGCTTGTAATACATCCTTGACGTCGCCTTTGACAGGCAACTGGACTTGTTGCTCGACTTGGCATCGTTGCATATCGCATTATAGACCTGATATGAGGCCAGGCAGGCGTAGTATAACCCTTTGATACCATTTTCCGTGGTTGAGCACTTGGTATAGTCCACATAGGCATCGGTGGCGCTCGTCGGCATCCGCACTTGAGTATTGAACGGCACAACCCCAACCTTGACGTCGGAGCTGTTCTTGCCATTGGCATCGAGCAGGGAATTCAGCACCGAGGTGACGCTCGATTTGAGGTTTGTCAGCTTACTGCTCGAATTCATAGACCCGGTGACGTCAAGCACCAGAGCCAGTTCAAAGGGATTAACTTCCGACTGCGCTGTAGAACTGACATTCAGTGTCTGGGTGCCCAGGCCGACCAGTCCCAGGAAATAGGGTTTGATGGTCGCCGTCGCCGTATAGTTCAGCTTGGAGATATTATCGACAACCGTCTTCTTCAGGCTATGCGCCCC
This sequence comes from Asticcacaulis taihuensis, assembly GCF_900100255.1. Taxonomy (GTDB): domain Bacteria; phylum Pseudomonadota; class Alphaproteobacteria; order Caulobacterales; family Caulobacteraceae; genus Asticcacaulis; species Asticcacaulis taihuensis. The sequence continues at coordinate 79,203 of NZ_FMTS01000004.1, forward strand.
CAGGGTAACGTCGCTGGCGTTAAAATTGTCATCAAACGCCTGCTGCGCCGCCAGTTCGGAAACCGTGTCACCCTGGCTGGCCGTCAGCGCACCGCGCAGGACGGCGATATCGGCCGCATCCTGCATCTTGTTGCGCGCATCGTTGATGCGTGAGAAATCTACCGCGCCGCCAGTGACCGCCACCAGGAACAAGGCGCTCAAACCAAAGATGATGGCGACGTTTCCGCCCTTATGGCTCTGGAACCTGTTCCACAGCCCGGATTTTGCAGACATGACTGGCCCCGTAAAAGAATACGCCCGTCAGCAGTCTTGCCATCATATGTTTAAACAAATGAGATCATAAGTAGTAAACGCCCCGGTAAAAATCGTTAACCAGACCATAAGGCCCGCCCGGAAACCTGCCGGGCGGGCCTTTACGCTTACTTCTTTTCCGGCAGGGCATAGGCGATCAGGTAATCACCTTCCGGTGTCTTCATGAAGTGGTGGCCGCCGGCCATAATCACCACATATTGCCGGCCATTCTGCTCGTAGACCATCGGATTGGCCTGGCCGCCCGCGGGCAGAGTGTCCTGCCACAGGGTCTTGCCGGTGCGGATATCGATGGCGCGGAACTGGTTATCCGTGGTGGCCGCAATAAAGATCAGACCGCCCGCCGTCACCGCCGGTCCGCCATTATTGGGCGTGCCGATCCGGATTGGCAGAAGCGAAGGCAGGCCGAACGGGCCATTACGCCGGGCATCGCCAAACGCGTGATCCCACAGGGTCTTGCCGGTCTTCAGGTCGAAGGCGCGAATCCCTCCGTAAGGCGGCTGCTTGCACAGCATCCCCGTCACCGGCATCACCCAGCCGGCATTGACGTCGATGGCGAACGGCGCCCCTTCCTGCGGCCCGGCCCCCTCCGCGCCGCCCTTACCGGTGTTCTTCGGATCACCTACGGCGTAAATGCCACGATCATTCGCCTGCTTGCGGGTCAGCAACTGATCATAATTGGCGGTGAGGTTATAGTTGGCGATCACAACGCCGCGGCGCGGATCGACGGCCGCGCTGCCCCAGTCGGAGCCGCCATTATAGCCGGGATACTGGATATAGGGCTTGTCCAGTTGCGGCGCGGTATACATGCCGGCATAGTGCGCCTTGCGGAACTGAATGCGGCAGAACATCTGGTCGATCGGCGACATACCCCACATCTGGCGTTCGGTGATATCGCCGTCACGCACGTTCTGATAGGTCGAATATGGCTGAACCGGGCTGCGTTCCTGCGGCTCGACGCCGCCGACCTCGACCTTCATCTGGCCTACCCCGGTCAAGGGCTTGCCGGTGCGGCGGTCGAGCACATAGAAATCGCCCTGCTTGGTAGGCAGCAGGATGGCCGGCACCATTTGGCCGTTCACCGGGAAATTGACTAGCGAGACCTGGGAACCCTGGTCATAGTCCCAGACATCGTTGATCGCCGTGTGGAACACCCAGGCCGGCTTGCCGGTATCGACATTGAGCGCCACCAGGCCCGACGAATACATCTTTTCCGGCGGCCGGCGCTGGCCGCTGAGATAATCCGCCGCTGAATTGCCCATCGGCAGATAGACCTGACCCAACGCTTCATCGCCCGTGGCAGTGGTCCACATATTCGGCGTCCCCCGCGTATAGGTCTCGCCCGGGGGCGGCGCGCCATTACGATCCGGGCGCATCATATCCCAAGCAAAGCGCAACTGGCCCGTCACGGCGTCATAGCCCTGGATAACGCCCGATGGCGCCCACTTGTACTGGCCGTCCTGGACCTGGTGGCCGGTGACGACGATGCCATGCACGATCGTCGGCGCGGCGGTGATGGCCACCATGGACGGGATCACCTGGCCCATGCCGTCGGTAATCTTAACCTGTCCGCCGGTGCCGAAGCCCTGACACGGCTGGCCAGTGCGCGCATCGACCGCGATGATGCGGCCATCGAGTGTGCCCTCGAAAATGCGTTCGGCGCATGACGTACCCACAGCCGCCGTCGGCACCTTGTAATAAGCCACGCCGCGGCAGGCAGCGGTATAGGGGATGTATTCGGTCGGTACCTTCGGATCGAAGGTCCAGCGTACCTTGCCGGTGGCGGCATCGAGCGCGTACATCTTGTTCATGCCGGTGCAGGCATAGAGGCTGTCGCCGATCTTGATCGGCGTGGTCTCGGCGCCCCATTTGTCAGGCTGGCTGCCGGTACGATAGGTCCAGGCCACCTTGAGGTTTTTGACGGTGTCCGGATTGATCTGGTTGAGATCGGTATAGCGCTGGGCGCTTGAGCCCCCGCCATAGGTCGGCCAGTCGGCACCGGCAGCGGCGGCGGTATCGAAGGCGAGGGTGACGCCCGCGTCCGGCACAGGGGATTGCACGCCCGAACGGTTGGTGACCCAGACCGCCAGTCCCAGCAAGACGACAAAGGCGGCAATCCCGGCAAATCCCTGTAAGCGTCGCTTCCTGCCCTCGACCGGCAGAAGAGATGGCAGGAGACCGACCACGAACAACAGCATGACGAGCGGCGCGACGATCCGCGGCACCAGCGCCCAGCCGTTCAGCCCGGATTCCGTAAAGGCCCACAGAACCGTCAGGATAAAGGTGGCGATATAGATCCAGGCGCCGAGCACCCGGCCGGTAAAGATCAGTCCGCCGGAAGCAGCCAGAGCCACCCCCGCCAGCAGATAATACCAGCTACCGCCCAGCACCGCCAACTGGATGCCGCCGATGACCAGGACCACGCCGATCAGCGCCAGCACTACGCCCAGCACCTTGGCGGGCCAGCCCGCTTCCACCTTCATCCACAAATCTGTCATCGCATCCTCCGCTGCCAGTTCCGGCTGTCCTGCGGGCGGTCGAAACTCGTTTCAAAATCAACTATATCAGCTTAGGCTTCGAAAAATAAAAATTCAAAGTGTTACCACTTTGCGTTTCAAAGCGACTGGGCCGTAAACTGGCCGAGCCGGCTTTCGAGATCGGCGGGTGCAAAGGGCTTCGAAAGATATTCATTCATGCCGGCGGCCAGGCATTTTTCGCGGATACCGTCAAGCGCATGGGCCGTCATGCCGATGATCGGGGTTTCGGCATTGGGCCTGCCGGACCGGCGGATGAGGCGTGTGGCTTCGAACCCGTCCATCTCCGGCATCTGGATATCCATCAGGATGATGGCATAGCGCAGGCTGTCCGCCATGTAGACGGCGCTGGCGCCGTCTACAGCTAGGTCGACCTCATAACCAAACATTTCGAGGAAGGTTTTCGCCACCAGCACATTGGGCGGATAGTCCTCGACCAGCAGGACGCGGCCCTTCCCGGATCGGCCGGGCGAAGCGACCTCGGTCACCGCCGCAGGTTCAGCGGGCGCCACCTCCGGCAGGGCCAGGTTGAAGGTGAAGCATGAGCCCGCGCCGGGCGTGCTGTAAACCGTCAGGCTCCCCGCCATCAGTTCCGCCAGGGTCTTGCTGATAGCGAGGCCAAGCCCGGTGCCGCCGAACTTGCGGCTGATGGTGCTGTCGGCTTGAGTGAACTTGTCGAAGATCTTTTCGAGCTTTTCCGGCGCAATGCCGATGCCGGAATCGGAAACCGTAATCGACAGCCGGTCGCCGCCGTCATCCGGACGCAGGGTTTCTATGACGATCGCGCCCTTATCGGTAAACTTGATGGCGTTGGAGCACAGGTTGCTCAAAACCTGATGGATGCGCGTCGGGTCGCCAGCAAACCATTTGCCGCGCACATTATCGATATTCACGGTCAGGCTAAGGTGCTTTTCCGACGCCTTGACGGAACTGACACTGACCATATCCTCCAGCAGGCGATCGAGTCGGAAAGGCACGGTTTCGATTTCTATGCCGCTGGCCTCGATCTTGGAAATATCCAGCAGGTCATTGATCAGCATCAGCAGGCTTTCGCCGGAGGTCGACAGGGTTTCGATATATTTACGCTGGTTGGCGGTCAGGGGCGAACTGCGCGCCAGTATGGTCGAAAGCCCAAGTATGGCGTTCATCGGCGTGCGGATTTCGTGGCTCATATTGGCGAGAAATTCCGACTTCGCAACATTGGCGGCATTGGCTTTTTCCGTCGCCACCTTCATGATGTCCGCCTGCCGCGTCCGCTCCTGCAGGAAATCGCGGATGCCGTATTGCCTGTCCCGGTCACGCAGGGCCGACCGGATGGTCGACATGAAATTGCTGAGTTGCACTGGCCGCTTGATCAGGGTCATGTGCCCTATGGCTTCCAGTTCCTTCAGGATAGACTGCGAATCCTGCCCCGGCGGGGTCAGCAGGATAATGGGGATGTCCGACCAGTCCTCCTGCTTTTCCAGTGTGTCCTGGAGGCGTTTCCCCCGGTCGGCCAGCACATATTCCTGGGCCAGAATCAAGGCCGCGGCACCGGCCTGCATCTCGGCGCATAACTGAATGATATCGCGGCAGATCAGGGCGCTTACCCCTTCCCTGCCGAGCAGGTCCGCCGTAATGGCGCCGTCTCGCGCGGTCGGGGGCAGAATCAGAACGCGGCTTTCGGCCTCTTCCGTCACGCCCCTATTCCTCAATCGTGCTGTTTTGCACAGTCAGGGGCTCGGCGGATTTCATCGAGAACGGCGTGCCCGTCAGCAGGCCATGGAACCTGCGCAAGGGCTCGCCAATGCGGATTCCTGACTCGGTGAGGGAAAATTCACGGATGGAACGTTCATGCCGGCCGTTGCGTTTCTTGACGACAGAGATGAGTTGCCTGACCTCGCCCCTGGTCTCGAAATAGCGGAAGAGAATGACCGTATCGGCCAGGTAACTGGTATCGATCACGGTCTGCATCGCATTGCCAAGCAGGCCGTGCTGTGCCACCACCAGGAAAGTGATGATGCCGAGGTGACCGAGATAGGTCAGAAGCTCATGAAGCTGGGCGGTCAGAAAACGCTCTTCCGGCATGGCGTTGAGATAGCCATTGAGGCTGTCGATCACCACGATCTTGACCGGCTTGCCATTTTCGCCTTCGGCCGCCTTACGCACCTTGTCCGCGAACTCACCGGGTGACATTTCCGCCGGGTCGATGGCGCGCACCTCAATCAGCTTCTGGTCGACATAGGTGCGCAACGGAATGCCGATGCCCTCGGCGCGCTGGAACAGGGTTTCGAGGCGTTCGTCGAAGGAGAACAGGATGCTGGCCAGGCCGCGGCGTGCCGCTTCGGCGGCATACTGGACCCCGAGGCTGGACTTGCCGATCCCCGCCGGCCCCAGCAAGAGCACACTGGTGCCCGATGTCAGTCCACCGCCCAGAAGCGCGTCCATTTCAGGTATGCCGCTGCGCATGACGGTCACATCATTGCGCTTGAGATGTTCGCTGGCGATGATGCGCGGATAGACGACAAGGCCGCCGCGCTGGATGCTGAAGTCGTGATAACCGCCGCGATATCGCTGACCGCGCAGTTTGGTAATGCTCAAGCGCCGGCGTTCGGCGCCGTAATCAGGGGATAGCTGTTCAAGACTGATGACACCGTGGGCGATGCTTTCCAGTTGCAGATCGTCTTCGCCGCGCGCCGTCTTGTCATCGAGAAACAGCACCGTGCAATCCCGCCCGACGAAAAACTGCTTGAGCGCCAGGACCTGGCGGCGAAACCGCAAAGCGCTCTGGGCCAGCAGCTTGACCTCCGACAGGGAGTCGATCACCACCCGCTTCGGCTTGATGCGCTCAACCTCATCCTGGATACGCCGCGTGGTAACGCTCAGCTCCACTTCCGACGGCTGGAACATGGTGTACTGGTTGTCCGGATCGAGATCCTGCTCCTCGGCGATCAGCTCGAAAATCTCAACCTCATCGAGCACCATGCCGTGCGATTTCGCCACCGCCATCAGTTCCATGCGGGTTTCGGACAGGGTGACATAGAGCACCTTTTCGCCCTGCCGCACACCTTCAAGCAGGAACTGCAAGGACAGGGTTGTCTTGCCCGATCCGGGTGTTCCATGCAGCAGATAGACCCGGTTGGCCGTCAGGCCACCGCCTAGAATATCGTCAAATGCTGCTATGCCGGTCTTGATAACCGGGCTTGTCGTCTCCGCCTCTCTCACTGGGCCTCTCGCTGAAACTGTCTTGAAATCAGTCAATTACAGCGGGAATAATTTTTCAATTAGGTTGGAGGTCGTGGAAGTCCAAGCCCGCGTAAAGCGTCTGTTGTCGCGCCAAACGGATAAGGTCAGGCCAGTTCTGCCTGCGCCTCGGCGAAATCAGACCGGGCCTCCCGTATCTGCGCGTGGTGATCGGCCGCCCATTTCATCAGGCCCATCAAGGGCGGCATCATCGATTCGCCCAACGGCGTCAGGCGGTATTCGACCGAAGGCGGCTGGGTCGGGAAGACATGCCGGCTGACCAGGCCGTCGCGTTGCAGATCGCGCAGGGTCTGGGTCAGCATCCGCTGCGAGATATCCGGCACGGCGCGTTTCAACTCGCCGAAGCGGTGCGGCCGGGTGCCCAGGGCCACCATCAGCAGGCTCGACCACTTGTCGCCGATATGATCCATCACATCGCGTATCGGACACTTGCTGCTGTCTACCCGGCCCTCGACCTGAACCATGACGGCCTGCATGGCCTGACGCAGCGCAGGCGTGATTACTGGTTCCTTCAAGGTAACTATCTCCCGAAAACCTGCCGCCTTTACAGGCGGCAATAAGCTATTATTTTACACATGGTCTCATTTAGTAACCAAATATCATAAAGGAACCATCATGTCCAATCTTCTCGTTACGGGCGCCAATGGCAAGCTCGGCCGTCATGTCACCCAGCTTCTGCTCGAAGCTGGCCGGGACCATATCATCGCCGCTTCGCGCGACACCGCGAAGATCGCCGATCTGGCCGCCAAAGGCGCGGAAACCCGCACCGCCGACTTCGACGATCCCGCTTCGCTTGCCGCCGCCTTCAAAGGTGTCGACCGCGTCCTGATCATTTCGACCGATTCCCTCGGCACCGGCCAGCGCCTCAGGCAGCATCTGAATGCCGTAAAAGCCGCCGCCGAGGCCGGCGCCGAAATCGTCTATACCTCCATGCCGAAACCGGAAGGCTCCGCCGTCACCTTCGCCCCCGATCATGCCGGCACCGAACAGGCGATCATTGCCACTGGCCGTCCCTACACGATCCTGCGCGACGCCTGGTATCAGGAAAACCTGCTGATGACCCTGCCGGGCGCCTTTGCCTCAGGCACGCTCTATACCTCCGCCGGCGATGGCAAGATATCCCATGTCTCCCACGCAGATGTCGCCCGTTCAGCGGCGGCGGCCCTGAGCAGGTCCTCGGCCAACCAGATTCTCACCCTGACCGGCCCTGAACTTCTGACCACGAAACAGATCGCCGCCCTGGCCTCGGAAGTCATCGGCAAGCCGCTGGCAGTCGTCGACCTGACCGACGCGCAACTGGCCGGCGGCATGAAGGCGGCGGGCGTTCCAGAAGCGATTATCCCTATGCTGGTCTCCTTCGACACCACCACCCGCGAAGGCGGCTTCGATATTCTGACTGACGATGTCGAAACCCTTACCGGCCGCAAGCCGGAGCCCCTGCGCGCCTTCCTGGAAGCCAGCAAGTCGGCATTCTAAACTATACCTCCCCACCTGTGTTGGGGAGGGGGACCGTCCGGGGTAGCCTTTAGGCGAAGCCGGATGGTGGTGGGGTTTCTTGCTTAGGCCGCGCACACAGGCTATCACACGCTCATGCGCATCCTGCCCGTCGAACCCCACCACATCCCCGCCCTGTCGCAATTGGCGAGGGATACCTTTACCGAGACGTTCGGTCCCCTCTATCCGCCGGAAGACCTCAGCGCCTTTCTGGAAAAATCCTACGCGCCTGAAAAGCTGGCGGCGGAAACCGCCGATCCGGCGCAGTTCTGGCGCATTGTCTATGACGGCGATGACGCCGTGGCCTATCTGCAATGCGGACCGGTCGGCCTGCCCCACCCCGATGCCGATCCGGCCCGTGCCGGCGAACTGAAGCGCCTCTATGTCCATTCCAGCCAGCAAGGCAAGGGCCTGGGTCGGATGCTGATGGCCATTGCCCTGAACTGGCTGGGCGAGACCTATGGCGATGCGCCGCAGTGGATCGGCGTATGGAGCGAGAACCACAAGGCGCAGGCGCTTTACCGGTCTTACGGCTTCGAGCGGGTGGGCGAATACCAGTTCCCTGTCGGCCAGACGCTTGACGACGAGTTCATCCTGCGCCGCCAGCCTTAACTTTTGCAGATATCCATGAACGCCTGCTCAGCACGCGTACCGCTGCGTTCCTTCAGCCGAAGCAGGTAAAAGGATCGCGGCGACAGGCCGATATCCACCCCCTGCAACAAACCTGAGCGGATCGCTCGCTGCGCCACCAGTTCGGATTGCAGCGATACCCCCAGTCCGGCCTCGACCACGCCGCGCACCGCTTCGTTCGACGGCAGTTCCATGACCAAATTACCGGCATTGAGCCTTAATCCCATCGCGGCCAGATGGTCTTCCAGGATATGCCGTGTGCCCGATCCCGGTTCGCGGACGATAAAGCGCAATCCGGCCCAGTCCGCCGGCGTCAGGGATTGCGGCAGGTTGAGGCCCATTGGCGCGATCAGCACAAGCCGGTCGCCGTCAAGCGGCGTGACCGCCAGCCGCGGATCATCCACCTGTCCTTCCACCATGGCAATATCGGCCTCGCCGCTCAAAACCTTCGCCGCCGCCCGGTCGGTATTGCCGATCGTAAGTGCCAGGGTCAGGCCGGGACAGGCGGCATGAAACCGCGCCAGGCGCTCCGGCAGCCAGAAATTGGCGACCGTTTGGCTGGCGGCCAGATTAAGTGTTCCGCGCAGGCCACCCGTCGCGTCATGAAGAGTCTGCTCGGCCGCCCGCACCCGCGCCAGAACCGCCCGTGCTTCCGGCAGGAACAGCCGGCCAGCTTCGGTCAACGCAATGCCGCGCCCGATGCGGTCGAAAAGCTTCGTGCCATAACGAGCCTCAAGCGCCGCGATCGCCGAACTGACCGCCGACTGCGTCAGGTTTAGCGCTTCCGAGGCGCGGGTCAGGTGCTCGCGTTCGGCGACGGCGATAAAGATGCGAAGCTGCTCCAGGGTCATCTGTCAGATTTAAGAGACTGTTTTGAAAATGCGTCAGGCTGAGGCGAAACGGGCTGATTTCGAGAACCGGCGCGCAGCGTACTTAAGTACGTGAGCACCGGAAGCGCAGAAAGTAGCTCGTTGTAGGCCAGCCTCACGCATTTGCAACAGTCTCTAGGCGAAAGCCAGGGTAAGTCCCAGCGTAAAAAGCGAGATGAACACCGTGCCGAACGCGCCGAGCGCCAGCGGCGCCCAGCCCCTGGCTTTCAGGCCATTGATATGGGTCTTCAGGCCCATCGCCCCCAGCGCCACGGCCAGCAGGAAGCCCGACACCTGCCCGGCCAGGGCCGTCAATTCGTGCGGCAGGACGATCAGGCTGTTGATCACCACCAGGGCCAGGAAGCCGATGACGAACAGCGGCACAGCGGCGCCCGTATTTCCGGCTTCGGCCTTGCGCCGTCCGAAACGCAGGGTCATGACCAGGGGCGCCAGCATCAGGACGCGCGTCAGCTTGGCAATGGCGCCCGATTGCGTGGCCGCCGGGCCGACCTGTGCCGTGGCGCCGACCACCTGCGCCACCTCATGGATCGACGCCCCGGCCCACAGGCCATAGCAGCGGGCATCCAGCATCAGCCAATGATCGATCAGCGGATAGAGCAGCATCGCGGCCGTACCGAACAGGGTCACCATGGCCACGGCATAGGCGACATCCTCGTCCTCCGCCCCGGTCACCGCATTGACGCCCGCCACCGCCGATGCACCGCAGATACTGGTGCCGGCGGCGATCAGTTCGGCCAGTTTCGGCGCCACGCCGAGCGCCCGCCCCACCGCGCGGATCGTCAAGAAACTGACCGCCAGCCCGGCGGCGACAATGACAAACCCTGTCCAGCCGATCGCCACGATCTGGCCGAAACTGACCTGAAGACCCAGCAGGGCCACTGCCCAGCGCAACAGGCTGCGCGAGGAAAAGGCGATGCCGGCCTCCGCACGGTCCGGCAGCTTCACCGCATGGGCCAGGAACAGGCCGATGACCGCCGCCAGAATAGCCGGCGACACCGCGTTCATATGCGGCAACTGGTGAAGTCCGAACGCAACGGCCCCGATCAGGGCGGCGATCATAAGGCCCGGAAAAACTTCCGGCAGGCGGGCAGGTAATTTGGCGGCAAGATCGGTCATTGGGCAGGCTTTCAGTGTGTCTGACAGCCCGTATTAGATCGTCACCTTTATTCGATCCAATGAATTAAATTTATAAAATCGTTCAATTAAATCGATTGACTGCGCAACCACATGGCCAGCGGCCAGGCATAGCCCTCATGCTTCAGGTGCGTCATCACAACCATCGGATCGAGCCAGACCAGTTCATGATCCGCCTCAACCTTAAGGGTCGCGTCCTCGCCAATCAGCCGCATCTCGAAGAAGTGGCTGTGGTTGTTATAGGGCGTGCCGTTTTCGTGAATGATGTAGTGGTTCAGATTGGCGATCGGCCGGACGACCTCGACTACCAGCCCGACCTCCTCGCCGAACTCGCGCACCACCGCCTGTTCCGGCGTTTCGCCGGCATCGGTGGCGCCGCCGGGAAAGTCATAGCTGTAGGGGCCATAACCAATACGCGCGCAGGCGATCTTGCCATTGATCGTCAGGATGCCGTAGCCGCCGGTGCGCGGCAGGTAATCCAGACCTTCGCGGCGCGTGCCGTACTGATTAATCGTCGCCATACAGCACTTCCCACGGATCGGCGATCCGGCCGCCGACAAAATCATCATAGCTGCCGGCCTTGTAACCCACCTGCATGGTCTTGGACTCACGCCAGGCATCCAGCAGCGCGTCCCGCAGGTCGCCGGCACCACGCCCCAGGCGCTCGACCATGAAGGCCTTGCCGCGCGGGTCGCCGGCCGTGAAGCCACCGTCCTTTTCCATCTGGTACATCGGGATCACCTTGGCAAAGCTCGGCTTGAAGCGGCCGGTGACGCAGGTCATGATCGGCGCCGTGCAGGGCACATAGTCGCCCATGGCAGCCGCGATGTCGTCTTCCCTAACGGTGTCGTGAACATAGACACCTTCGAGCGGCGAATGGACCTTCTCCATCGTAAAACCGTTCGGATTAGGGAAATCGCCCCAACCATTATAGTGGATGCTGAGGTGCATAGGATTGGTCGAATCGCCGACATAATGCGCCAATATGCCGATGTCGCGCAGGGTCAGGTCTTCACGGCGGGCGAGATCGGCCCTGTACCAGGCTTTCTTCGTCCGGTCGGTTTCGCGCGCCTCGACATAGGTCAGGACACGCCAGAAAGCCATGTCCTTGACCACCTGCTGCCAGGCGTCGACCGTGGCATAGGGCAGATAGCCGGCCTTGTAGGGCTCGACGCCTTTCGCACGTAAGGCCGCTTCGTAGTCCGAGCGGTTGGCGAGCAGGTTATCGAGCGAGACTCCGGCCAGGGTGTTGCCGTCATCATCCAGGTCGATGAAGTGAGCAACATCGCGGTCATTGTCGTGAACCTTGCCGGCGCCACGCCAGCGGTCGGGCTCACGGGCATATTCGCCGACATCACTGATAGCTTGAGGCGTGCGCAGGAAGGCCGGCATATAGTCCGGCAGCGATTTCAGCGCCATCTCGCCGATCATGCGATGCCCCGAAGACCCCCAGGCCCAGGCCGCGCCCGCAGCCACCGTACCAACCAGGGCTGAACCGATCAGCAAAGACGCCAGCAGGGTTTTCAAACGCATGGATTGCCTCTTATATCTGTGGCCGCAACCTGCTCCGCCGCTTAATCCGCTTCCGGAGCCAGGGTGACCTCAAGTCCGTTTAAATCGTCGCGCATCAGAATCTGGCAGGAGAGACGCGAATTGCGCTTCACATTGAAGGCTTCGTCGAGTTTCTCGTCCTCCTCGTCGGATTTCGGCACCAGTTTCTCCTGCCACGTATCGGCGACATAAACATGACAGGTGGCGCATTCCAGGCAACCGCCGCACTCGGCCTTGATCGGCAGGCCGTTGTCACGGATGATTTCCATGATACGCCAGCCTTCGAGCGCGGGCAGGGTATGAACCACGCCTTCACGGTCGGTACAGATGATATGCAGCTCTTCGTCGCTCATGCCGGCTCTCTGGTTTCACTGAAAGATAGGGTCTGAGCTGAGCGTTTAAAGAGCCGCCCCCCAAATGCCAAGCCATAAAAACCGGCCGCTTGCGTCAGTTCTGCTTAACCGCGCAGGGATCTCAGTTGCAGTTCGTGAAGATAGGCCGCCACATCGTGCTGGGCGGCATTCATGGCCGAACGCACCTTGTCCAGACGCAGATCGGCCCCTTCGGCATCCCCGCGCTCGGCCGCCTCGGCAGCCGCCGCCAGCAGGCCCGCGCCGACACCAGCCGCCGCCCCCTTGATGGTGTGGGCAGCATCGCGCCAGCCATCATGCGCAGTAGTCAAAAGCGGCGACCACAGTTCGCACTGCTGCTGGAAGATGCGCAGGACTTCCTCCATCACCACAGCGTCATTCAGCGTATAGGCTTCAAGGTGGCCGAAATCGACCGCACCGGTCACATCACGCAAAGCCATACCCATCTCCCCGGAAAGAATCAGAGAGAGAACTTTGGTCTGTCCCGCTGTTTCCGGCAAGCCGGAATGACATCAGTGCATCAGGGTGGGGATATATTTCGCGGAAAGCACCGGCAGCAGATAGATGAACTCAAGCAGCAGGACAGCATACATGGTGCCCAGAACCGGACGACCGCCGCGGAAATTATGCACGATGCCGGCCAGCAGCGGACCACTGACGGGGCCGAGGAGAAAATAGGGCGCGAGACGCTTGATCCTGGCCAGCATGGGACAGCTCCTGATTACAGGCCGATGTAATCAGGTTTACGGCCGGCCCGCCAGTCATTGTTAACAACAGGTTAATTATTTTTGTGGAATACACCAATATAGAGAATTGGTTAACCCTAACAACACTCACTCGGTGTAAACGGGGTGGCGTGTTTTGCGGATTTCGCTATGGTGTCCGGCAACAATAACAAGCCACACTGGATACCATGCTGACACCGCTCTCCCGGTTCCTTGCCGAACAACCCGCCCCTGAATCCCTGCGCCAACTGATCCTGGCCGTCGCCGATGCCTGCCGCGACATCGGCCACGCCGTCAATACCAGCGCCATCGAGGGCCTGACCGGCGCGCTCGAACAGGAAAATGTCCAGGGCGAGATGCAGAAGAAGCTCGACGTCATCGCCAATGACATGATGCTGGAAGCTCGTCGCTGGGGCGGACATGTGTCGGCCCTGGTATCGGAAGAAATGGAAGAGATTTATCCGCTGATCAGCGGCGAATACCTGCTGGTCTTCGATCCGATCGACGGCTCCAGCAATGTCGATGTCAATGGCGTGGTCGGCACCATATTTTCCGTCCTGAAAGCGCCGGAAGGTCCCATCGCCGAGGCCGACGTACTGCAACCCGGCCGTCGGCAACTGGCGGCGGGCTATGCCATTTACGGCCCGCAGACCACCCTGGTCCTGACGCTGGGCGCCGGCGTTTCGGCCTTTTCGCTCGATCAGAAAACCGGCGACTGGCTGATGACCACGCCTCGCATGACGATTCCCGCCAGCACACGCGAATTCGCCATCAACATGTCGAACCACCGCCACTGGATGCCGTCGGTGCGCCGCTATATCGACGAATGCCTGGCCGGCAAGACAGGCGTGCGTGGGGCTGATTTCAACATGCGCTGGCTAGCCTCGATGGTGGGTGACGTTCATCGCGTGCTGACGCGCGGCGGCATTTTCATGTATCCGGTCGACAGCCGCAAAGGCATTGGCAAGCTGCGCCTGATGTATGAAGCGAACCCCATCGCCTTCCTGATCGAACAGGCTGGCGGGTTGGCGACCGATGGCGTCAATCCGATCCTCGATATCCAGCCAGACGATCTGCACCAGAGGGTCGGCGTGGTGCTCGGCTCCCGTGAAGAGGTCGAGCGTGTCGCCGATTATCACAAAGCTTAGAGTGTTACTTTTACGCGCTTTCCGAAAAGTGCGTCACACTTTTCGGAAAGCGCTCTAGGCTGTCTCCGTCTTCCGCACGATCACCCGGCATTCATAAACCGTCATCCACTGGTCGGCGGCGGCCTCGAAACGGACGGTAATCCGGTCCTTGCCGGCCAGGTCCGGCAGCGGATAGGTCTTCACCGTCCGCGCCACGGTGGCCTCGCCCGGCAGGGTTTCATGTGCCAGAAGCTGGCCATCGACCAGGATATTGAAGTCCTTGTCGTGGTCACTGCCGTTATAGCTGACATGCAGATCGAGCGGCCCCGGCCTGACCGCCAGTTCAAACTGGAAATAACCCTTATTGATCAGCCGGCCACGCTCGGCGATATGGGTAATCGCGGCCGTATTGGGCGTGCCTTCAAAGGCATGGTCGGTCTCCGGTTGCTGTTCGCCGAGACGTATGGAATCGACGGTACGGCGCAAGATATCGGTCTTTTCGGCCGCGGCGGCACGATAACCGGCCTCCGCCTGCGGCCATTCAACCGGTGTGAAGCGACGGAAATAGACGGCTGTGCGGTTATGGTGCTGACCGTAAAACGGACGGATAGTCAGGTTCTGTGGCTGGCCGCTATCGCCCAGGCTGAAGGTCTCCCCTGCCCGCATCAGTACGCCCTCGTTACTGTCGGCCACCACCGCCGGATCAAAACCTTCCCACGGCTTGTCGCTCGGCCCCAGATCGGCGGCCAGAACCAGAGGCCCATTCAGAAAAGCCACCAGCCGATCATCGTCGGGCATGGTCTCGGCATGGACAGCCATCGGCAGGGTCAGGCCAACCACATCGCCCGCCTTGAGGGATGTCAGCACCAGATAACCATCCTTTGGGCTGACGGCCATCGCCTTGCCATTCACCGTCAGCTTCGGGGCGGCGCACCATGATGGCACGCGCAGGGCCAGCTCAAACGGTGATCGGGCCTGGCTTACGCGCAAGGTGACCGCTTCTTTCAACGGAAACTCCGTATCCATATCGAGACGCACGCCCTTTTCCGCCCAGTCGAGCGTCGAGGCATAGTAGAGATTGACCAGCACACGGCTGCCCTTGCGCCACCAGATACTTTCGCCGTGCTTGGAATGGCTTTCCATCCCTGATCCGACGCAGCACCAGAAGTCATTTTCCGGTGAGGAATGCACGCGCCCATACCCTGAAGCCAAAGGCGTGAAATAGGTGAACATGCCCGTCTGCGGGTCCTGCTGCGACATGATATGGTTGAGGTGGGCACGCTCATAGAAATCGAAATAGCGCGCATCGCCCGACCAGCCATAAAGATGGCGCGTCAGTTTCAGCATGTTGTAGCTGTTGCAGGCTTCGCAGGTCTGCTGGCCCAGGCGTCTGGACAGCTTGCGCGGTTCGCCGAAATGCTCATATTCCGAATTGCCACCTATGACGTAGGAGTGATCCTTCGTCACCGTCTCCCAGAAGAACAGCGCGGCCTTGGCGCAGTCCTGTCTGTGCTCGCCGCTGGGCGCCACCTCGTAAATCCGCGACAGGCCGATGACTTTCGGTATCTGGGTATTGGCGTGCTTGCCGGCCAGTTCATCGCGCCCCTCGGCCAGCGGGTCGAGCACGGCGCGGTGGCGGATACGCTCGGCCAGGGTCAGCCAGCGCCTGTTGCCGGTGCGGGCGTAAAGCTCGGCAAAGCACTCATTGATGCCGCCATGCTCGGCGCGCAGGATTTCCTGGACCTGCGCATCAGTGAGGCCCTCGATAATGCGTCCGAAATAATCCGCCAGGCCCAGCGCTACCTCAAGCGAGGCCGGATCGTTACAGTAATGGTGGGCATCGAGTGTGCCGGCCAGCACCTTGTGATAGGTATAGATCGGCACCCAGCCGCCATTGAGATCGAACCCCTGCGTGCGGATATCGCCGCGACGGATTTCCTCAAAAATGACCTTGCCGTCCACAGTCTTACCGTCCCGGTCGACATTGGTGCCGCCGGCATAGCCATCACCATTGCGGCCCTGCACCAGGGCCAGTTCGCGGGTGATGTAACGCGCGCGCTCACGAAATTCCGGCTTGCCGGTCTGGGCATACATCAGGCTCAGCGCCGACTGGTAATGCCCCAGGCTGTGCCCGGCAATGCCGCGCGCTTCCCAGCCGCCATAAAGCGTACCCTTCGGCTCAAGCCCGGCATAGAGCCGGAAATTATGCAGGAAACGATCGGGATCGAGCGACAGCAGATAGCGCTGGTTGGCTTCGATCGAGGTCAGGAAGAGAGAGGGCTTCAGCCGCACCGCCGACAATGGAAACGGCGTGATGGCCGTAACCTGCGTCCCAACCTGTGCCTCCGCCTGCGCCAACGCCTTGCCGGCAAGGCCCGTGGTTGCCAGTCCAGCGGCAGACGCCAATGTGGCGCGGCGTGAAAATATCAACATCATCCAACTCCCTGCGACCGCGCTTTCCGCGCGTGTCCGTGGCCCTATCGATCACGATACGGCCCGGAGAGTCAATACTCATACAATTGAACGGCCGGATTATGTCGCGTCAGGAATATCATAGACCAGACGGACCATGCCCGGAAACATGCCGCGATAGTGTTCCGGCCCGAAACGCGCCCTGACTTCAAAGCCGAGCCGACCCATGGCGCGTTCGACAACGAGATTGCCTTCGACGCCCGTGCTGCCCACGGATCTATACCCGCGCTCTTTTGCCCGCTCGATATGCGCCTTTACCATGTGGCGATACAGCATACGCCCACGCAGGTCGGGGCGCACGGCACCGAATTCCAGTATGTATTCGCCCGGATGCTGCAATTGCGGCGCCGTTCCGAAAAAGCCAAAAAACGATACGTATTTTCGCCAGAAGCCCTGGGATACCTCCTTTGACCAGTTCAGCTTCGCTGCTACACGTTCAAACCCCTCGGCCGTCAGCGGGCGAAGGTCCGACTGGTTATTGAAGTAAGCCCCCATTATGCCACCAGGTGTGCCGTCTTCGACTTCAAGAATGAAGAAGCTGTCGATCTGCCCCCAGTTGCTGGCTTCGTTAAGAAGCAAGGTTTCGTGGAAGGTGATTGGATCGACTCCTGTCCCCTCCAGGGCTGCGTCAAACATGCCCCGGCCTACAACCGGCAGCATGGATTCGTACATCATTTCCGCCAGAAAGCGGTGGTCACTCGCAACCGCGGGGCGAACATTAACAGGCATGGCTTTATCCGATCAGCGCGCATCAGATTTTGCGGCGCTTGCGTCAGGATGCCACAAAGTCGAAAAATTTGCATCGCACAAAAATAAAATTTGCCGCCCGCGCAGAGTACTGACGTGGAAACGGTGTATATTATGGAAAATATTTCCATTCCAAATCAGCCATACGCTCCGCCGGTCTGACCTCAAAAGGATTGTCATGACTTTACCATCTGGCCGAAAGACGCGCGGACGGCCCCGCGAGGACAGGCGCCTGAGCAACGATTCTCATGCCCTCCCCAAGCCCAACCAATCTCTGGAAAAGGCGCTTGGCCTCCTGAAATCGTTGTCCGATCATGACGGCCTGACGCTTACGGAACTGTCTGAAAAATCCGCCCTGCCCCCTTCCACCACGCACCGTCTGCTCAGCACCCTGGCCGGCCATGACCTCGTAACGGTCGATGAACCGAGCCAGAAATGGTCGATCGGCATAGAGGCCCTGCGTATCGGCATGGCCTTTCAGCGCCGCAACAATATCCTGCTGGCCGGTCGCCCGGTCATGACAGATCTGATGGAGGCCACGGGCGAAACGGTCAACATGGCCATGCTCGACGGCTTCGAGGTCGTCTTCGTATCACAGGTCGAATGTCATGAACCGATCCGCGCCTTTTTCGGCATCGGCCAGCGCCGGGCCAGTCATGCTTCCGGGATCGGCAAGGCCCTGCTGGCGGAAATGTCGGCAGAGCGGATCGCGCCCTTCCTGCGCAGTAAATCCCTCGCCCGCTTTACACCGGCGACGATTACCGACCCTGAAGCCTTGCGTGCCGAACTGGCGACGATTCGCCAGCGCGGCTGGTCGATCGATGACGAAGAGGCCAATGCCGGAATGCGCTGTGTTGCGGCGCCAATATTCAACGCCTTCGGCGAGGCCCGCGCCGGAATATCACTTTCCGGCCCTTCAGCGCGGCTAACGCCGGACAGCCTGCCGGATTTGGGGCAAAAGGTGCGCGCCGCCGCCGACCGGATTACAAATCTGATCGGCGGCCACCTGTTGGCCTAAGCAAGTTGTAATGCCGCCTGTTTGGCTTCGCGGCGGCGTTTGTGCAGGATGAATTCGGTATAGCCGTTTGGCTGCGACGAGCCCTGGAAGACCAGATCACAGGCCGCCTGGAAGGCGATGCCGTCAAAATCCGGCGCCATTGGCACATAGGCCGGATCGCCGGCATTTTGCCGGTCAACGACCTGCGCCATATGCTTCAGCCGCGCCATGACCATCGCTTCGTCAACCAGGCCATGTCGCAGCCAGTTGGCGACATGCTGGCTGGAAATGCGCAGTGTGGCGCGGTCCTCCATCAGGCCGACATCATGGATGTCCGGCACCTTGGAGCAGCCGACGCCCTGGTCGATCCAGCGCACGACATAGCCGAGCAAACCCTGCAGATTGTTATCCAGTTCCTCCGCGATCTCATCGGGTGAATAGTTCCGATCGGCCAGCGACGGGATCAGAATATCCTCCACGGAGGCGCGCGGACGTTTGGCGATTTCCGCCTGAACCGTGGCGACATCGACCATATGGTAATGCAGGGCGTGCAGGGTTGCCGCGGTAGGTGACGGCACCCAGGCAGTGCTGGCGCCGGCCTTCGGATGACCGATCTTTTGCGCCAGCATATCCCGCATCATGTCCGGTGCCGCCCACATGCCCTTGCCGATCTGGGCATGTCCGGGCAAGCCGCAGGCCAGGCCGATATCGACATTGGAGTCCTCGTAAGCCCTGATCCACCGGGCATTCTTGATGTCGCTCTTGCGCATGATCGGCCCGGCCTGCATCGAGGTATGGATCTCGTCCCCCGTGCGATCGAGGAAGCCGGTATTGATGAAGAAAACGCGTTCGCGGGCGGCTTCGATACAGGCCATCAGGTTGACGCTGGTGCGGCGCTCCTCGTCCATGATGCCGATTTTCAGCGTATTCGCCGGCAGACCCAGTGCCGCCTCCACAAAGGCGAAGGTCTCGACGACAAAGGCGACCTCGTCCGGCCCGTGCATCTTGGGCTTGACGATATAGGCCGATCCGGCGCGGCTGTTGCCGCCGGTATCATGCCGAGCAATCAGGGCCGTGACCATCAAATCGACCAGACCTTCCGGCACGGCCATGCCCTCCGCATCACGCACCATGTCGCTGTACATATGCAGGCCAACATTGCGTGACAGCATCAGGCTGCGGCCATGCAGGGTCAGGACGCCGCCCTCCGCCGAGGTATAGATTCGGTCCGGATTGAGCGCCCGCGTCAGGGTCCGGCCACCCTTCTCAAAGGTCTCGCTTAAGCTCCCCTTAATCAGGCCCAGCCAGTTGCGGTACAGCCCGACCTTATCCGCCGCATCGACAGCGGCGACGCTGTCCTCCATGTCCATGATGGCCGAAAGCGCCGCTTCCATGAGGATATCGGCGATACCGGCGGGATCATTGCGGCCGACCGGACTGTTCCGATCGATCCGGATATCCATGTGCAGGCCATTATGGCGCAGCAGGATCGATGTGGGCGCGTCGGCTTCGCCCGTATAGCCGGCAAACTGCGAAGGCGTCTGCAAACCGACGGCCCCCACCGTTGTCTGCGCCGTCAGCGCGCCGCCGGAAACTTTATAGGCCGTCACATCGCTGTGGCTGGCGCCCGACAGCGGCACAAACTGATCGAGCCAGGCGCGCGCCTGCCTCTGCACCAAGGCGCCGCGTCCGGAAGCATATCCATGGGTGGAAGCGAGCGGCGCAACAGCATCGGTGCCATAGAGCGCGTCATAGAGGCTGCCCCAGCGCGCATTGGCGGCATTCAGGGCATAGCGCGCGTTTGACACAGGCACCACAAGTTGCGGGCCGGCCAGACGGGCGATCTCTTCATCGACACTTTGCGTGGAGACCCGAAAAGCCACCGGCTCCGGCCGCAGATAGCCGATGTCTTTCAGGAAAGTTTTATAGGCCAACGGATCGAAGGCATGACCACGATGCCACTCATCGATCCGCGCCTGAAGCGCATCCCGGTGCGCCAGCAGCGCGGCATTGCGCTCGCTGAAGGTTGTCAGAAGGCCCGCCAGCCCCCGCCAGAAAGCATCGGCGCTTATGCCCGATCCTGGCAGGGCCTCGTCGGTAATGAAACGATGCAGTTCGGCAGCGACGGTGTAGCGGTCAAACGCAACATAGGCCATGTGTCATCCTCCTGCATGGATTTCTGAGTATGAACCACATGGCCCAAAGGTCAATTTTTCTGAAAATTATTTCCGTTTTTGAAAATAAATACAAACCACGTGTATTTATTGGGAAATTTATTTTCCAGAAATACGTCTATTGCAAATGCACGAACGCGCCGCCATCGACCAGCACATGGGCGCCGGTCATGTAGCCCGCCAGGTCGGAGGCCAGGAAGACCACGACCTTGCCGATATCTTCCGGCTTGCCCAGGCGGCCAAGCGGGATACGGCCTTCCATATATTCGCGCTTGGCGGGGTCGGCCAGGTCTTCCTTGTTGATGTCGGTGGCGATGGTGCCCGGCAAGATGGAGTTGGCGCGAATACCGTACTTGCCCAGCGCGATGGCGACCGACTGCATCAGCGAGTGCTGGCCGGCCTTGGTGGGGGTATAGTGGGACTGCATCTCACCACCGACGAGCGCTGAAATCGAACTGATGGCGATCAGCGACCCACCGGTGCCCTGCCTGACCATCTGATTGGCCGCCGCCTGGCACATATAGTAGGTGCCCATCAGGTTAACATCGACCGTGCGTTTGACCACCTCGACCGGCATGTCCAGGAAGCTGTGGAACGGACAGATGCCGGCATTGGCGACCATATGATCGACGCCGCCCAGCCCCTTGACCGCCGCCTCGATAAAGGCGGTGGCGCTGTCCGGATCGGCCACGTCGCCGATCGATACCACCGCCTTGCGGCCCAGAGTTTCAATTTCCTTTACCAGGCTGTCAACAGAGTCCGACGGTGCCGAGGCATTGATGGCGATATCGGCGCCGTGCTTCGCGCATTCTATGGCCGCGCCGCGGCCAATGCCGCGCGAACCGCCTGTAATCAGAATCCGTTGTCCCTGTAAAAGCATCTTAAAGCCTTATGATTTGAGGTTGTTTTCGCTCCAGCCGAATTCGTGCGAAATGGCGTGGACTGTGGCGAGCACCAGTTCGGTGAGCGCCGTCATGCGGGCGTCATCCATATATTGCGCCGCCGAAGACACACTAATGGAGCCGATGATCCTGTTGCCGGCGTCGCGGATCGGCGCGGCCACGCAGCGGATACGGTCTTCGTTTTCTTCGAGATCGTAGGCGTAGCCCTTTGCGGCATAATCGCGCATCCGGTCCATCCAGGTGCCGAAATCGACCCGATAGGACGGCCATTCCCGCCCTTCGCGCATATAGACGGCCGTCAGTTCGTCCTCGGTGGCGTCCAGCAGCAGCGCCTTGCCGATACCGGTCGAGCGAAGCGGCTGACGCTCACCAATGCGCGAACTGATTTCAATCCGGCGGCTGCCCTGCACCTTGTCAAGATAGAGGGCGCGTTCGCCATCCAGTATGCCGAGATGCACCGTATCGCCAGTATCGAGCGACAGGGCCAGCAGGTGATCGTGGGCGATGCGCGGCAGGTTCATCTGGCGCGAGGCGAGATGCCCGAGTTCGAGCAATTTTGGCCCCAGCGAATAACCAACGCGCGGCGTAAAATTGAGGAACCTCTGCTCGACCAGGGTGGTGGCCAGGCGGTGCGTGGTCGAACGCGTCAGGCCCAGCGCTTCGGAAAGCTGGGGCAGGCTGCGCGCATTGGCGGCCACCGCCATCATGACATCGAGGCCACGCACCAGGGTCTGGGCGCCGGCCAGCGATTTGCCGCCGCTTTCGCCCTCTCCGTCCCTGCTGCTCAAATTATCCATTGACGCCGTTTGTTTCATTATTTAATGCTCATATCTAAAGTGTGGGATGAATACAAGCCGTTCAGCCCAAAATCGATGCAGGGATTGTGGGATGTGATCGATCGTCCCAAATGGTGAGATTAATGCGAAATTTTCCGAAGATCAAGCAAGTGCGCGCCAGCGTCATCAAGGGCGGCGAAGGCGGCGGCGGCGCGGATTACCACGACCAGGGCGAAGGCCACTGGATCGACAATCACATCGCCACCTCCATGGGCCGCTATCCGGAATACCGCCAGAGCCGCAAGTCGTTCGGCATCAATGTACTGGGCACCCTGGTGGTCGAGATCGAGGCCGATGACGGCACGGTCGGCTTTGCGGTCACGACCGGCGGCGAACCGGCCGCCTATATGGTGGAAAAGCACTTCGCCCGTTTCCTGGAAGGCCGCTCGCCCTTCGATTACGAGACCATCTGGGATCAGATGTACTTTGCCAGCCAATATTATGGCCGCAAGGGTCTGGTGGTGAACGCCATCTCCGGCGTCGACCTGGCCCTGTGGGATCTGATGGGCCGCCTGCGCGGTGAGCCGGTCTATCACATGCTGGGCGGCGCGGTGCGTAATGAGCTGCAATTCTATGCCACCGGCGCGCGTCCAGACCTGGCGAAACAGATGGGCTTTATTGGCGGCAAGATGCCTCTGCTCCACGGTCCGATCGAAGGCGACGAAGGTCTGAAGAAGAATGTCGAGATGCTGGCCGATATGCGCAGCAAATGCGGTGATGACTTCTGGCTGATGTGGGATTGCTGGATGGCGCTCGACGTCAACTACGCCACCCGTCTCGCTCACGCCTGCGCCCCGCACGGCCTGAAGTGGATCGAGGAAGCCATTAGTCCTGACGATTACTGGGGCTATCAGCAACTGAAGAAGAATGTGCCAGCCGGGATGCTGGTGACCACCGGCGAACACGAAGCCACGCGCTGGGGCTTCCGGATGCTGATGGAAATGGAGTGCTGTGACCTGATCCAGCCCGATGTCGGCTGGTGCGGCGGCGTGACCGAACTGCTGAAGATCTCGGCCATGGCGGATTCCCGCGGCATCATGGTCGTGCCGCATGGCTCATCCGTCTATTCGTATCACTTCGTCATCACGCGTCACAATTCGCCATTTGCCGAATTCCTGATGATGGCGCCCAAGGCCGATCACGTCGCGCCGATGTTCCACCCGCAATTGCTGGGCGAGCCGGTGCCGGAAAACGGCCGTCTCAACGTCAATAAGCTGGATAAGCCGGGCTTCGGTGTCGAACTGAACCCGGAAGTCAAGCTGCATCGCCCCTATACCCACTAAGGACTACCCCATGAAACTCTGCCGCTATGGCCCTAAGGGTCAGGAAAAGCCCGGCGTCATCGATGCCGATGGCCGTATCCGCGATCTGTCATCCGTTGTCGGTGACATCACCGCCAACGAAGTCCGCCTGTCGCAACTGGCGAAACTGAAAACCGCCGATCTGAATGCTCTGCCAGTCGCCGAAGGCCAGCCGCGCTATGGCGTACCGGTCGCCAATATCGGCAAGATCATCGCCGTTGGCCTCAACTATGCCGACCACGCCGCCGAATCCAACCTGCCCGTGCCGCCGGAGCCCATCTATTTCACCAAGGCGACCTCCTCGCTCAGCGGTCCGAATGACGATGTGATGAAGCCGCGCGACGCCACCAAGATGGACTGGGAAGTCGAACTCGGCGTCATCATCGGCAAGACCTGCCGTTATGTCGATGAGAAGGACGCCCTCAGCCATGTCGCCGGATATGTGCTGGTCAACGATGTCTCCGAACGCGCCTTCCAGAAGGAACGCGGCAGCCAATGGGTCAAGGGCAAGGGCTGTGACACCTTCTGCCCCACCGGCCCGTGGCTGGTCACGGCCGACGAACTGGGCGATCCGCAGGCCCTCGACATGTTCCTCGATGT
The DNA here is from genome assembly GCF_900100255.1 of Asticcacaulis taihuensis. Taxonomy (GTDB): domain Bacteria; phylum Pseudomonadota; class Alphaproteobacteria; order Caulobacterales; family Caulobacteraceae; genus Asticcacaulis; species Asticcacaulis taihuensis. Next base: position 103,240 of record NZ_FMTS01000004.1, read on the forward strand.
CAACGGCCAGCGTATGCAGACCGGCAATACCCGCACCATGATCTTCCCGGTGGCCGAGGCCCTGGCCTATATCAGCCGCTTCGTCACCCTCCAGCCGGGCGATATGGTCATTACCGGTACGCCGCCAGGCGTCGGCGAAGGCAAGAAGCCCAATCCGATCTACCTCAATGCCGGCGACACCATGCACTTGGGCGTCTCAAAGCTTGGCGAGCAAAGGCAGACCGTTATCCCCTTCTCGCTGCATGGCCTGGAGATTATCGAGTAATGTATCCCGATCGTTTTAAGGGCCGCACGGCCATCGTCACCGGCGCCGCCTCTGGTCTCGGCAAGGCCGCCGCCGCCCGCATCGTCGCCGAAGGCGGACAGGTTGTGCTCTGGGATCTTAACGCCGAGGCGCTGGAAACCGCAAAGGCCGAAACCGGTGCCGTCGGCGTGGTGGCGCTCGATGTCTCCGATCTCGTCGCCGTTTCGGCCGCCGCGAAAGCCTCGAAGGAAATTCTGGGCAAGATCGACATCCTGATCAATTCGGCCGGCATCACTGGCGCTACCGTCCCGGTATGGGAATTCCCGGTCGAGAGCTGGCTGAAGGTCATGGATATCAACCTCAACGGCCTGTTCTACTGCTGCCGCGAGGTCATCCCCTTCATGCTGGAAGGCGGCTATGGCCGCATCGTCAATGTGGCGAGCGTGGCCGGCAAGGAAGGCAATCCGAATGCCTCGGCCTATTCCGCCTCCAAGGCCGGTGTCATCGGCCTGACCAAGTCACTCGGCAAGGAACTGGCGCAGAAAGGCGTGATCGTCAACGCTCTGACGCCGGCTACCTTTGAGAGCCCGATCCTGGAACAATTGCCCGCGTCTCAGGTCGAATATATGCGCTCGAAAATTCCGATGGGGCGCTTAGGGATCGTCGATGAATCGGCCGCTACGGTCTGCTTCATGGCTTCCGAGGAATGTTCTTTCACCACCGCTTCGGTCTTCGATACGTCGGGCGGACGGACAACCTACTAAATACGATCCTCCCCTGTAGCGCAGCGTGCGGGGGAGGTGGCGAGCCAGCGAAGACCGTCAGGTCGAAGCGTGTCGAGACGGAGGGGGCATGATGGACGGAAGTTGCCCCCTCCGTCAGCGACACCGCCCGCCAAATCTATCGCTTTGGCGGCCTCGCGCTGCCACCTCCCCCGCTTCGCCCAAAGGCTCGCAGGGGAGGATATATAAAGAGAGGGCAGGATGAGTGTGAAACGTTTTGTGGACGCCCATGTCCACCTCTGGCAACTCATCCGGCTGCGCTATCCGTGGCTGATGCCGCCATTTGCCGATGACGGCCCGAATGGCAGCGTCGAGGCCATTGCCAAGGACTACACCCTTGCCGACTATTTCGCTGATGCCAGCGGCTATCCGATGGAGAAGCTCGTCCATATCGATGCCGGCGCTCATCCGGATGACGCGCTGGCAGAAACGAAATGGCTGCAATCCCTGGCGGCTGAGACCGACCATCCCGATGCCATCGTCGCCTTCGCCGCGCTCGATGCCCCGGACGTCGAACGCCTGCTGGCCGCCCATGCCGAGCACGCCAATGTACGCGGCATCCGCCATATCCTCAACTGGCACAGTGATCCGAAGAGAACCTATACCCCGCGCAACCTGCTCGATGACGACGCCTTTGCCCGTGGCTATGCCCTGCTTGGCAAATATAGCCTATCTTTTGATCTGCAAATATACCCTAACCAGATGCAACAGGCGGCGGCCCTGGCAGCCAGGCACCCCGAGGTGCCGGTGATCCTCAACCATATGGGAATGCCGGTGGATGCTGATCTGACGGAATGGCGCGCGGGGCTCAAGGCGCTGGCCGCCCTGCCCCATGCGGCGGTCAAGATTTCCGGCATGGGCTTTATCGACCGCCAATGGACCACGGCCTCGATGCGGCCGCTGATCCTCCAGGTGATCGAGACCTTCGGGCCTCAGCGTTGCGCCTTCGCCAGCGACTTCCCCACTGACAAGCTGTTCAATAGTTACGGCAAGGCGCTGGACGCCTATGACGACATAACCAAAGACTTCAGCGCCGATGAACGGGACGCCCTGTTCGCCGGGACAGCCGAGCGTATCTATAAAATATAACAACATCTCATTCAGGAAACGCGCATGAACCCCAATCCCTTACTTGGCGTCTTTTTTCACTGGCTGGGCGGCCTGTCCTCCGCCAGCTTCTATGTCCCTTACAAGCGTATCAGGCTGTGGTCGTGGGAAATTTTCTGGCTGACCGGCGGTATCTTCTCGTGGGTTCTGGCCCCCTGGATCGGCGCCTTTATCGGCAGCAAGGATCTGATTAACGTTCTGGCAAATACGCCCGTGCACACCCTGCTGATCTGTTATCTGTGTGGCGCCGGCTGGGGTTTTGGTGGTCTGACTTTCGGGCTGACCATGCGCTATCTCGGCCTGTCGCTCGGCATGGCCGTGGCACTGGGCCTGACCACGGTGATCGGCACCTTGGGGCCACCGATTTTCCAAGGCACGTTCGGCGAGGTGGTTGCCAAATACGGCAGCGAATATACCTTTATCGGCATCGCCGTGGTCATCGCTGGCATCATCATCGTCGCCCTGGCTGGCGGCGCCAAGGAAAAGCAGCTCGCCAATGCCTCCGGCGACGCCAATATACCTAGCAGGGGCGAATTCGACCTGAAGAAAGGCATCCTGATCGCCGTCTTCTCCGGCGTGATGTCGTCCTTCTTCTCGTTTGGCCTGGCGGCGGGTGATCCGATCCGCGCGGCCACCGCGGCCGCCGGCACCGGCCCTCTGTGGGTCGGCCTGCCTGTGCTGTGCGTGGTCCTGGCCGGCGGCTTCACCACTAATTTCGTGTGGTGCCTGTATCTCATCCTCAAGAACAAATCTGCCGGCGAATGGGGCGGGAAGACCGCTACCGTCTCTGATACCCGCACGCCCCTGCTGGCCAATTACGCGCTGGCGGCGCTTGGCGGCACCCTGTGGTACTTCCAGTTCTTCTTCTACACCATGGGCGAAAGCCAGATGGGCAAGTTCGGCTTCTCATCGTGGACCCTGCACATGGCCTCGATCATCCTGTTCTCGACCCTGTGGGGCTTCGCGCTCAAGGAATGGAAGGGTACGGCCAGCCGGACGCAGTTCCTGGTGTGGCTCGGCATCGGCACACTGATCATCTCGACCGTGATCATCGGTATCGGCAATATGCTGGCCGCCTGAGCCAGCATCATTTCCGTCGCCGGATGGGCTTGAAACCATCCGGCAAGGCGCTATAGCCTGTCTGATGGAAGAATCGGTGCGCTGCAACATGACCGTCATCAGAAAGACATTATTCTTCCGTCATAGAATTTCATCGGCCTTGCGGGCAAGGTCTTGAGGCTGATTTCAAAAGCGACGGGAAACAGTATGTCCACCGGAAAAAACATCATTATTGCCGGGCTTGGCCTTGGTCTGATCCTTCTGGCGGCATGTGGTGGTGGCGGATCCGGAGGCTCCGGGTCTTCCGGCGGCGGGTCATCGAGCAGTTCTGCCTCCTCTAGCACGTCATCGTCTTCCAGCAGTTCATCGTCCTCAGCCAGCAGCAGTTCATCGGCCTCTTCGACCAGCGCCGCGGAACCAACCGACGGCGTTTTGACTCAGGTTACCAATTTCGGCACCGATCCAGGTCAGCTCGACATGTTCGTCTACAAGCCGGCCGGCCTGACCAGCAATCGTCCGGTTGTCGTGTTCCTTCATGGCTGTGGCTCGCAGGCCGCGCAATATGATAACGAAACCGGCTGGACCAAATGGGCCGACCAGATGAAATTCGTTCTGATCTTTCCTCAGGTGACGAGTGTCCAGCCGGATGGCTGCTTCCGCTACTATATGGCCGAACATCAGATGTACAATGCCGGCGAGCCCTTGTCGGTCGTCCAGATGGTGAACTGGGTGCAGTCCCATTACAACACTGACTCAAAGCGCGTTTTCGTAACCGGTTTTTCGGCCGGCGCCGCCATGACCAACATTATGCTGGCGACCTACCCCGACGTCTTTTCGGCCGGCGCCCCGGTGGCGGGCATTCCCTACAAATGTACGGAAAGCCCGGCAGGCCTCGACAACTGCCTGAAGGGAAATGTGACCCTAACCGCGAAACAGTGGGGCGACAAGGTGCGGGCCGCACGGCCAGGCTATAGCGGTCCCTGGCCACGCGTGTCCATCTGGCAAGGTGTCGATGACGGCACGGTTGCGCCGGTCAATGCCACCTGGACCATGGAACAATGGACCAATGTCAATGGTCTTACCCAAACCCCGCAAACCAGCAATACGGTCAGCGGCCAGCCGCATAGGGTTTATGGCGCAAATGTCGTGGAAGCCTATGATGTCATCGGCACTGGCCACCAGTTCCCCATAAAGCCGGGTACTGGTACAGAGGATTGTGGCAGTGGTTACCCCGGCCAAGATAACGGTATTTGCGCGTCGCTTTATACCGCCCGCTGGTTCGGGCTGGATAAGTAACCTGCCGCCAGGTCCATGAATGTCCTGACCTGAGCCGCCTGCCAGGCCGTGTCGCGCCCCAGTTCCTCCGCCAATATTTCGGCCACACGCGGCGCCATGGCCTGGCTTGTTGCGGCATCGAGGAAAAGCGCCCGCAGGCGCCGGGCCAGCACGTCTTCCACGGTCCGCGCCTGCTCGCAGCGCGCCGCCCAGCGCACCTCGGCCTCCGTGTAGGGCAGAGCGGGGTGAAGCCTGACATCGGCACCCGGCAGGGTGTGGATTTCCGCCGCATCGTGACCATAGACATGCCAGTGGTTGCGGCCGCTGTTCTCGGCCCAACCGTGCAGCCGCAAGCTCCCGGTCAGGCTTGGCCGGGGCGGCAGGCCGCCCGTTTGGGCCGCCAGGTCCACCGCATCCTCCCCCATCTGTCGATAGGTGGTCCACTTGCCACCGGTCAGGGTGATCAACCCGCTGTCGGATACCACCAGTTCATGTTCACGTGACAAGGACTTCGTATCGCCGATGGCTGCTTTCACCAGCGGACGCAGACCCGCAAAGACACTGAGGATGTCATCTCGCCGGGGTGCCGGATCGAGATAGTCGCCCGCCGTTTTGAGGAGGAAGTCGATTTCAGTCGCCAGCGCGCGCGGCTCCTCGCTCACCTCCGCCACCGGCGTATCCGTGGTGCCGATCAGCGTCCGGTCGTGCCAGGGCACGGCGAACAGCACGCGGCCATCGGAGGTGCGCGGCACCATCAGCGCCGTGTCGGCCGCCAGAAACCGGCGATCGACCACGATATGCACCCCCTGGCTCGGCGTCAGCATGGGGGCGATATCAGCCTCATCCAGCCGCCGGACCGCGTCGACAAACACACCTGTGGCATTGATCACGGCGCGCGCCCTTGCCGTGTAACCCCTCCCCGTTTCGCTGTCGGTAAACTGCACACCTGTCACCCGGCCGCCTAATTTCACCAGACCTGTGACCGGCGTGGCATTCATCGCCACACCGCCCAGGTCTTCCAAGGTTCGCATCAGGGTGATGGCCAGGCGGGCGTCATCGAACTGGCCATCGAAATAGAGAATACCGCCCTTGAGATGCGATGATTTCAGGGTCGGGATATGGGTCAGCGTCGCCTTGCGGCCTAGGGCACGGCTGGGGCGCAGGTTCAGCTTCCCCGCCAGCAGATCATAAAGCTTCAGACCGATGCCGTAAAAGGGCAGCCGCCATATCTGATAGGTCGCCACCAGAAAACCGAGGTCATGCACCAGATGCGGCGCATTACGCCGGAGCAAGCCGCGTTCGTGCAGGGATTCCCGCACCAGATGGATATGCCCCTGCGCCAGGTAACGCACCCCGCCATGCACCAGCTTGGTTGAGCGGCTGCTGGTGCCTTTGGCATAGTCATGCGCTTCCAGCAGCAGGGTTTTGTAGCCGCGTGAAGCCGCCTCCACCGCCGTGCCGAGGCCGGAGGCCCCGCCACCGATGACAATGACATCCCACAGGGTATCGGCCGTCGCCCTGGCCAGCCGGGCGGGACGCGGATCACTCAAGCCCTGTCCTCCCAATCCAGGCTCCGGCCGACCGCCTTGCGCCACCGCGCCAACCTTGCCACGCGCTCATCGGCGCTCATAACCGGCTCAAACACCCGGTCGACCTGCCATTGCGCGCACAGCTCATCGGTCGAACGCCAGTAGCCCACCGCCAGCCCGGCCAGATAGGCCGCGCCCAAGGCCGTGGTTTCGGTGATCTTCGGCCGCACGACCGGCACACCCAGTATATCGGCCTGGAACTGCATCAGCAGATTGTTATGGCTGGCCCCGCCATCGACGCGCAGTTCGGTCAAGGACACGCCTGAATCCGATATCATGGCCTCCAGCACCTCGGCGGACTGGAAGGCAATGCCTTCCAGGGCCGCGCGGGCGATATGGGCTTTTGTTGAGCCTCGCGTCAGGCCGAGGATTGTGCCCCGCGCGTAAGCATCCCAATGCGGCGCACCAAGGCCGACAAAGGCCGGCACCAGAACCACCCCGCCGCTATCCGGCACGGAGGCGGCCAGCGCCTCGATCTCGCCGCTGGAGCGAATAATGCCCAAACCGTCACGCAGCCATTGCACCAAAGCGCCGGCCACGAAGACAGAACCTTCCAGGGCATAGGTGCGCTGCCCCCCCAACTGCCAGGCAAGCGTGGTCAGCAGTTTGTGGCGGCTCCGAATGGCGGCACCCCCCGTATTCATCAGCATGAAACAGCCGGTGCCGTAGGTATTCTTGGCCATGCCGCGCTCCAGGCATACCTGACCGAAGGTCGCCGCCTGCTGGTCACCCGCCATGCCGGCGATCAGGATGCGCGCGCCGAAAAGCCCCGCCGCCGTTTCACCATAGACCTCGCTATTGCCCCGTGCCTGCGGCAGCAAGGCGCGCGGGATGTCGAGCACGGCTAACAGCTCGTCGTCCCAGTCACCGGTATGGATGTTGAACAAAAGGGTGCGGCTGGCATTGCTGGCATCGGTGATATGCAGGGCACCGCCGGTCAGGTTCCACACCAGCCAGCTATCGATGGTGCCGAAAGCCAGTTCACCGCGCTCTGCCCTGGCCCGCGCCTCCGGCACATGATCGAGCAGCCATTTGATCTTGGTGCCGCTGAAATAGGCGTCGAGCCGCAGGCCGGTTTTCTGCTCAAAAAGGGATTCATGTCCCGCCGCGATCAGGTCGTCGCAGATGGCCGCCGTGCGCCGGTCCTGCCAGACGATGGCATTGTGGATCGGCTGACCGGTGGCGCGGTCCCAGACGACGGTCGTTTCGCGCTGGTTGGTGATGCCGATGGCGGCGATATCGGAAGCGCGCAGACCGGCGGCCGTCAGCGCTTCCTGCGCCACCCCCATCTGGGTGCTCCATATCTCGCGCGCGTCGTGCTCGACCCAGCCCCCTTGCGGGAATATCTGACGAAATTCCTTCTGGGCGGTTTTCAGGATATGGCCGCCCTCATCGACAATGATGGCCCGGCTGGAGGTCGTACCCTGATCGAGCGCGAGGATATACCGGCTCAATCCGCGACCTCTTCCTGCCAGACCTTGCGCGCCGCGCCTTCCGGGTCGTTTTCGACGCGGCAGGCGGTATTGATCAGCATGACCGGCCGGTCCGCTGTGGTATAGCGTGGCCAGTCCGGCTGTCCGGGCGCCTGTGGCGCTCCGGTACGGGCGAAGCTGGACCAGAAGGCGCTCATGTTTATTGACGCCTCCGCCAGACCAGCCCCATTACCCTCCAGACCCGGCTGGTCGGTATTGAGAAACAGGGAGGCAATCTCGGTGGCATGGCCGGCCCTGAGCGTGGCGGTCGTCCCCGCAATCGGGAAATTCGACTCGTAGTCATAGCGGTACTGATAGACCGGCGCGGCCTGCACCGACTTGCGATCCGCCGTGGTGGCGGAATCGGCGCCGAACCAGCGCGCCGAGGCGATAGCGATATAGAGATCGGTCGGCGTCGCCTGCGGATAGGTGGCGCGATAGACGGTCAGGAGCTTATCGGCATCGCTGCCGAATTCTGTGGCCATACGCGCTGTCAGCCCGGCCTCATCGAGTGTGAACGTATCCGGCCGCCCCATATTGAAGAAGGTCGCCTCGTCGCGGTTGTGACCGACGATCAGCGGCACATCGGCCATCAAAGGCGAGGCTACCGGCGCGAACGGATCGGCCGGCAGGATCGTGCCGTCCACCACCGGCCCGTATCCGCCCGGCACCCAGTAGCCCGCCTTGTGCAGCCGGCCATCGCGCGGCACGGGCGGTGAGCCATCCGACGGCAGGGTCATTGGCCCCTGCCCCTGCTCCGCCGCCAACTGGATGGCCAGGATCTGTTCGGCGGGTACATCGGCCAGCTTGTGCAGGTCGTTCGGTGCTATACCCAGCCCCTTAAGCACCCGAAGCGCCGTTTCGGTCGCCATATCCTTCGGCATCCGGGTCAGGGCCGCGCCGCTCTGGATGCTGGCCTTGTGGAACAGTCCCTTCGCCGCCGGCATGGCCAGTAGGGTGCCGACCTTGAAGCCGCCACCGGATTCGCCGAAGATCAGGACATTATCCGGATCGCCGCCAAAGGCGGCGATATTGGCCTTCACCCAGCGCAGGCCCGCTACGATATCGAGCATCCCCTGATTGCCGGATGTGGCCCAGTCCGCACCGCCGATCTCGCCCAGATAAAGATAGCCCAGAAGCCCCAGCCTGTGATTGGTAGCCACCACCACCACATCATAGGTGGCGGCCAGCCGTGCGCCATCCTGCGCCGTCGACCCCGCCGAACCGGTGGCAAACCCGCCGCCGTGGCAATAGAACATGACCGGGCGCTTCTTGCCGTCATTCACCGCCGGGGTCCAGACATTGAGCACCAGGCAATCCTCGGCATAGGCCGGTTCCTGCTCGCCATAGGTCGATTTCGGCTTTTGCAGCGATGGCGCGCCCAGATTTGTCGCGTCACGCACACCCGACCACGGCACAACCGGCGGCGCCTCACGAAACCGCGCCGCGCCGCTCACCGATCCCGCATAGGGAATGCCCTTGAAGGCCAGAGCGCCTCGGCTGTGCCCGCCGCGCAGCCGGCCATCAGCGATCTCGACCACGACATCCGGCCCGGTGGTAACCGTCGAGCGAGAGAGGGTTTGCGCATTCGCCACCGGCCTCAAACCGAATGCCCCCAGCGCCGCCATGCCGCTGCCTAATAGCCGTCGCCGGTTCCACATGCGTCCCTCCTGTTTTTTCTTCGGGAATTCATATCACGGGGGTCGCGCGGTTTACAGACCCGTTTGATCGGGTAAAATTATCCTTGATCTCTCCGGCGAAAAATGAAAATGAGAACGAAACGCATTACCGCCTCCCTTTCACGGCGTATTTTATAGCGTTGCCGTGCGAACATGGTTTACGTGTATTTGTGACGAATGCGATTTAGAATACACTTTTAAATTGGCAAGCTGCCCGAAAAAAGCCTATTTTTCTCGGAGCCGTCGTGCAAATTTCACTTATGGCTTGGTCAGATTGCCTCCGGTACGAAACCGATCGACAGACAGGAAAAGATCATGAACGGGGCAACAGGTGCCGCCACTGAAATCATCCCGGTCGTATTCGACGGGCACAGCGGCAGCCTGCATCGTCCTTCCACCCGGACCGGCAACGGGGCCGCAGTTATCATTTGCGCGCCGGCCGGACGCGATGCCCGATGGACCTATCACGCGCTCTTTCATTGGGCCGAGCAACTGGCCTGCGAAGGTTACCTGGTTTTACGCTACGATCTGCTCGGTGAAGGCGACTCTCTCGGCCTGGATGATGCGGCGGATCAATGGGCCGCGTGGGTAAAAGGCGTACGGCAGGCGGCCGATTTCGTACGGACGCAGACCGGCGTATCACAACTGTTTGTCTGCGGCCTGCGCATTGGCGCCACCCTGGCCTGCGTCGCGGCGGAAGGCGTAAAGCCCGACGGACTGATCCTTTGGGATCCGCTGCCCTCCGGCAAGGCATGGCTGAAAGAACTGCGCCTGGCCTATGCCATGCAGATTGGCGCCCACTCCGACGACGACACGATCGAATGCAATGGTCTCTACCTTTCAGCGGCAACCATTCAGGCACTTGAAGCTGTAGATATCGCGCACCTCAAGACCGAATGGCCGCCCCTTCTCCTGGCCAGCCCGGTCGGTGCCAAAAGATTGCTGTCCGTTTTCGGCGACCAGGCGGACTCAACGCCATTTGCCGGCTATACGTTGTTCTTCAAGGATTCCTACGTCAACCAGGCACCTGACGAGTTGTTTAAATCCACAAGGCAATGGCTCGAAAAGCACCTTGCGCCTTCGTCAGCGACCATTATGCCTTCTGTGCCTTCGGGTATCCTGCAGGCCGACAACTGGCGCGAAGAAAGGGTTTGTTTCGGTCAGGGACTGCGTGGCGTGCTATGCCTGCCATTACAAAATACAGGCGGCCAGGCCGTCATTTTTGGTAATACCGGCGGCGATCCGAGGGCCGGGGTGGCCAATTTCTCGACACGCGCCAGCCGCCTTCTGGCGGCGCAAGGCATTGCCGCCCTGCGGTTTGATTTTTCCGGACTGGGGGAAAGCGAGGGTAGCGATGTCCACGTCTATGAAACGGACCGCACGCCGGAAATCAAAGAGGCTGCCGTTCTGCTGACCGGGCGCGGTTTCGCTGACGTCACCACCGCCGGCGTCTGTACCGGCGGTTTCCATGCTGTTCGCGCCGTTCTGGGAGACAGCGGCATCAGCCGTGCCGTGGCTATCAATGCCTGGCTGCTCTGGGAGCAGGGCCGTGAACTTGATCGTGCGGCCCATGTCGAATCCATGCGCTCCGTCTATCTGAAGGCACCAGTCCAGGCACGAAAGTGGGTCCGCCTGGCGCGGGAAGCCCTGCATAGCCATATCCTTTCGCGCCTGGCAGGCCTGAAGCGCAGCTTCTTTCCCCACCCCGCGGCTCAGGCCGCCCGCCTGCAGTTCGCAAAGGCCACCGCTGCGCGGGATATCCATATCCAGGTTCTGGCCGGTGCAATGGACCTGTCGCTGGAAGGTCTCGAACACTTCGGCCCCCGCGGACGCTGGCTCGCCCGGCAAAAAGGCATTTCGATTGCCGTACTGCCGGAACTCGATCACGCCCTGACCACGAAAAAAAGCCAGAAGGAGGCCATCAAAGCGCTTCTTTCCTTCCTCTCCGCAACCTCATCGAAGGATCGGACTACGGATCGCAGCCAGGCAGCCCCGGCCGCAAACGATTTGCCGTCCAGCGGGAAAAAGTTCGTCGAAAGGACTACCGCAAACCTTCTCCCGGAAGCCTGAATGATCCGCTGTCAGGCGCCCCGCATCGGTCCGCCGTTAAAGATCAGGCTCAGCAGACGCGACCGGCTGACAACCATATAAACCAGCCAGCAGCAGCCAAAGCTCCCCGCCGTCGTGAGCGTAATGGCGACCAGCGGATTGACATGCAGTGATATCCACAGATCGTTAAACAGCAAAACAAATACGATATGCCAAACATAGATCACGTAGGAGGCGTCCAGCAGACGGGTAATGACCGGGTGCGTATTGTTGGCCCAGCGGTGCATCGCGCTCAGGAAAACACGGGTCGCAAGCATCCCGACCGGCAGGATATTCAGTTGCTCCAAAATCATCATCGGCAGCGTTTTTGAACTGTCCAGGATAACAAAGACCGCTGTCAGCACAACCGTCAGCACAATGGTGAACAGGGACGGCTTCAGATACCATTCAAAAACTTTTGGCCTGAGGAACATCAAAGCCCCGACGAGAAATACCGGCGCGTACATGACGATTGTGCGGTATTCAAACATATTAAAGAGGTATGCCCAGTTACCGGCCAGTTTGGCGGCAACGGTTGCGGCCAGGCCCAGCGGTGCAAGCCCCAAAACCAGACCCCACCAGCAGGCCGCCGTATGCCTGTCTACCATGTCGAGGAAACGTTCCGGCAGGGCACCAAAGCGTCCCTTTCGGTAGAGGGTAACGAGAATGGCCATACAGGCCGCCACCGCCAGCAAGGTGGCCAGGAACCACCTGTGGACCAGCCATTGCGGCCCTGTAGACGTCATTTGCTGCACCCAGAATTCCCACGGCGGCGGACCTGCGCGGACGGGTGAAATGGCCACTGCCATCACCTCCAGCGGCACAAGCAAAATTCCGCCCAGCACAAGCGGAAAACCCAGCCGCTTGGCCTGCTGCGTAAACCAGTTGAGCGCCGTCGTCCGCTTCAGGATCAGCATCGAGAAATAGCCGCTGATGAAGAAATAGGCGAACATCCGGAAAGCGTGCAGCGCCATGAATATCACAGTCGCTATCCAGGAGCGCTCCGGCGCGGAAATGATCATGTCCGACTTGGCATTGAATGCCATGGCGGCATGGAAGGGAATACCCAGGAACAGCATGAGCACCCGACCGGTGTTCAGGAAATGCAGCGGCATGGCGACATCTTTTTCGCCGTCGGCATGACGCAGGGCCTCAAGTTCGTCTACCGTCTTCATTTCCCAGTCATTGGGCAGGAAGCCCAGATATTCTTCAACCGCCAGCGAGGTCACGACATAGGAAAGAGAATCTCCGGCCAGCGCGATGAATGTGCTGTCTCCGGTGACGGCCTTGGCACCGGTCAGGGTAATAAAAATTGCGGAGATGCTGTCCCAGCGGCCGCCATCTGCTGATTGACCGCTGGCGATATCCGCAGGCGGATGCTTTTCAGCCGCCTGCCGTATCAGGTTCTGATAGTCGGGTTTGCCACTCGGCAATAGCGGGATCTCGGCCACGGAAAGGATTTCGATCAGGAAGGCCGGCAGGCCATAAGTGTCTGTCAGCCAACTGACCAGGGACGCCTGGTCACCAGTTCCCCCCGGCACTGCCACCACAAGGCGCTCGTCGGTGCCCGTACAAATGGCGCCAGCGGCCCGTTCGCGCACCTGCGCCTGCAATTCATCGAGATTAAGGCGGATCCCGAATGGCTTTATAAAGCGCGAACTGCGCCCCACGATACGATACAGTCCGTTAGACAGCCTGACCGCGATATCCCCGGTCTTAAGACTGGGGGGTGTTTCGTCTGTCGCCAGGGCCGCCGGTCCTTCGGCATACCCCATCATGACGTTCGGTCCCGTATAGATCAACTCGCCCGCCGTATCGGGCGCGTTAATAACCATACCCACCTCATCGATCAGGGACAGGGCGCCGCCCGGCACTGCGCGGCCAATACAGTCCGGATGGTCAAGAGCGTTTTCCGGCGGCAGGTAGGTCATGCGGGGCGCCGCCTCGGTCTGGCCGTACATGACGAAAAATCGCCAGCCGTTATTCCGGCCGAATTCGGCCATGCGACGCACGATTTCCGGCGCCAGACGCCCGCCCGCCTGAGTCACATAACGCAGATTGGGCTGAGCGGCCCAATCGCTCGTACGGTCGAGCATTTCAAAAATATAGGGAACCCCGGCAAAGCTGGTCGCGCCCTGGGCCTCGAACATTGGCCAGAAGCCCGGTGTCGTGACCGAGCTCTCTGTCAAAACAAGCGACGCGCCACAAGCCAGATGAGAATGAATGATCGACAGGCCATACGAATAGTTGAACTTCAATGTCGTAATCGCCCGCTCCGTTTCGTCCAGTCCCAGATATTCGGCGATGGCGAGGGCGTTGGCGTGGATATTCCGGCCCGACAGTTTCACGAACTTGGGCGAACCGGTGGACCCAGAAGTGGACAGCAGAACGGCAAGATCAGGATGGAGAGGGATTGTTTCGTCGTGGCGCCGCCCGATTACAGACGGTCCCGGTGTCTCATGACGGATGACGGCATGCGGGTTATAAATATCGATCAGCCGCTCTACGCGAGCCTCCTCCCCCTCGCCAAACAGATGCACAACATGGCCAGCCCGCAAACATCCGAGATAGGCCGTCACCGCTTCGATGGTATTTCGCGCTTCAAGAAAGACCAATCGTCCCTGCGGGCCGATCTCGGCACCGATAGTATCGGCATTTGTGATCAATGAAGCATAAGTGATGCGACGCGCGCCTTCTATCAGGGCGACATTATCGGCGAAGCGCGTCAGGTTGTTGTAAAATAATACATCCCCCACAGCGGCCGCGCCATTGTCTGTATTCTCGGATGAGTTCTGTTCGTTCCGCATTTTTTTGCCCCTGCTGCCGCAGTTTTTGAACGCCGCTGCTTTATATTCATCAGATCAGCGCGCGATATCGCCCTTGCTGGTATCCAAGCACAGGCAGGTCTGATATGCAAGATAAGGGCCAGCGACAGACAACGCCCCTCATAGGTCGCATTCAGGCAAAGCTTGTCAGGCGGTCCGAAAAGTGACAGAGAGGCTGATGGGCTAAAATCGCCGCCCGAGTTACTCACCGAACGCAACGATATATGATATTTGCGCCTCCATTATCGCCGCCTGCCCCCGCTATGCTGGAACCGGCGGCATGAGTAAATCGGAGGGGCGCCCGCTTTCCGAACGCACGGCCACCGCCGGCGCATGGACAGTCGGCGGAAAACTGTTCGGCAAGGCGCTTGACTTCATCTCCCTGCTCGTCCTGGCGCGCTTTCTGGGACCGGCGGATTTCGGTGTCGTCGCCATGGCCATGACGGCAGTCCAGGTGGTGGAAGCCCTGTCAGAACTGCCCCTGTCCGCCGTTCTGCTCAATGTGGAAAAGCCCACGGCCAGGATGTATGACACGGCTTTTTCGATGGCCGTTCTTCGGTCGGTTGCCATCATCGCTGTTCTGGCCACCCTCTCATGGCCCTTGTCAGTCCTTTATCATGAGCCCCGCCTGATCGCCCTGCAATGTGTGCTCGCCACCGCCCCGGCCATGCGCGGCCTGGTGAGTCAGCGGCTTGTCGAATTTGCCCGCGTCTTTGATTTCAGGCGCGACGTAGCCCTCGAAATATTCGGAAAAGCCGGCTCTCTGGTAATCGCCACGACACTCGCCATCACCACACACAGTTACTGGGCCATCGCGGCCGGCACTGTTTCGACCACCCTGGTCATGATGATTGTGTCCTATGTTTTCGCTCCCCAGCGTATCCGCTTTGACCTGTCGCAATGGCGACTGTTCGCGGATATGGTTGGCTGGAACGCCGCCGGTCAAGTCGTTTCGGCGATCAACTGGCAGGTGGACAAGATCGTGCTGCCGCGCTTTGTCGACACCATGACCTTCGGCCGTTTCACTTCAGCCGACAACCTGATCGGTATGCCGCTACAGGCCATCATAGTCCCACTTTCAAAGCCTCTTTATACCGCCTTCGTGGCCACACGGGCCCGCGGAGACACGGCGCGCGTCTACCTTAAGGCCTATGCCGGCATATTTTCGCTCGTCGGCCTTATCCTGCTGATGATTGCCATACTGGCACACCCCATCGTGCAGCTTATTCTCGGCCCGAAATGGCTTGAAACCGCCCCCATCCTGTCATGGCTGGCCCTCACCGCCATCGCCATGCTGCCTTCAGTGGTTCTGCCCCCGCTGGCAATGGCGCTGAACCAGACCCGCATGGTATTTTTCAACTTGACAGTGCAGTTCATGGTGAAAGTGCCTCTGATTATCGTTCTGGCCATCACAATGCAGTTGCAAGGGGTCTTGATCGGCCATGCCGTCGCTTCGGCCGTGGCTTTCGTCACCTGTCTGCTGATCGTCAGGCAAATGGCAGACCTGCCGGTGAAGACGCAGCTTCTGGCGCTGGTTCGCCCTGTCATGGCGGCGCTGCCGACCACTGTTTTCATGCTGCTGGCCATGAATACATTCAGCGCCCTGGAAACACCCCTTTATCTTTTCCTGAATCTGAGCTGGGTCTGTACCGGCGCTGCGATCATATTCGCAGGCAGCAGTCTGGCGTTATGGAAGATGGCGGGCTGCCCCGATGGTTACGAAAGCCTGGCGGTCAGGCTTACCGGCAAGATGATCCGCCGGACTTGATTGCGATCACAGGCGCCGCTTCAGTCCCCTCACCGCGATCAGAAACTTCAGGTTGCTCAAGGTTTTGGCCAGCTTCTCACTAATCCGGAACCAGGTATGGGCCAAGGCCACTTCCTTCAGATCAGCCTTGCGGCGCGCCCGCTCGCCGGCAATATTCGATCGTGCGGATTTCTCGATCACCGGAAAGGGGTATACGGCATACAGATCGAGACCATTGGCCCAGAACCGGCCCAGCTCATCATCAATCGGCATGGTGATGGCTTTTACAGACGCCAAAAAACGCCGTGCCCCCGCCTTATTGATCAGATAGGCCTGCGTGCCGTAAGGGTCGGTTTTGAAGCGAACGAGCTGATGTTCGTGCCAGCCGTGTATGACGGTTCCGGGCTTGAACCGTTTCGCATACAGGCGAACATAGGCGATATCCAGCTTTTCGGCGATCGTAATAACATTCTGATAGTCGAATCCCGTATCGACCCAGACATCATCCTCCAGGACCAGTAGCCAGTCCGATTCGCCATCCTGCACAAAAGCCTGCATGACCGCCGCGTGGCTTTTAAAACAGCCGATTTCGCCCGGTCCCAGTTCACGACCAAAGCGGATCAGTTGTTGCGCAGGGTTGGAAACATAATCGCTGGGTGAATCACTCCGCATAGCGTTGAAGAAACGCCAGTTCCCACCGTTAAACGCCCCCAGATTCTCCGTTACGGACTGCCGGCGCGCCTCATCCGTTTTGAGGTTGATGACCCTGACCGTTAAATTCCCCATCAAATCCAGCCTTTTCCGTTGCTTACATAACTCAGGTACTTACTTCTCACGGCGTCGTTGAAAAACTATTGACCCTGACCAGACTTTTACGCTGCGCAAGTGCTCCCTTTTCTCATAAAATTATAAATTTTATGAACCAAAACCGATATTTCACCAAATCGCAATCGGTTGACATTACAGAACAGACGCGTCACTTCGGCTGACAATCTTTGTGGCTGGCCTGTTTCTTGCTAACGGTCGCCATGCCAGGGCCCGACCGCCGGCGTATTAATTTGTCACTCTCTGGAGTTCAGCATGAGCCTTATTCTGGTCATTTCAAACCTTCCAGGTGCTGAATGAAGATTGCCATCGCCATTGCTACTGCCGGCCGCGTGCAGGTTTTGTCCGAGGCCATAGCCTATATGCGCAAACAGACACGTAAACCCGATGGCTTATACATCTGCCCGGCAACCGACGCAGATCTCGATCCGGCCTGTCTTGAGGGCTTTCCGTGTCCAACCCGCGTCGTCAAGGGACCGCGCGGTTCGGCATCGCAGAGAAATGCCATTTTGAAACAGTTGAGCGACGAGGACATTGTTGTCTTCTTTGATGACGACTTCCTGCCCGAACCCACCTTTCTGGCTGAACTCGAAGACCTCTATCTCCGTCACCCCGATGTCGTGGTTGCAACCGGTCACGTCGTTGCGGACGGCATAAAAAATGCCGGCATCAGTTATGATGAAGCCATGCGCATTATCGATGCTTTGCCGGAATTACCTCCCGCAGTACTGACCGCTTCCTTTTCGGGTTACGGCTGCAATATGGCGGTGCGCCGGCAGGCTCTGGTTGAGACGGGCATCGAATTTGATGAAAAACTGCCGCTTTATGCCTGGTGGGAAGATGTGGATTTTTCCCGCCGGCTGGCGCCTTATGGCCGCATAGTCACCTATAACCGTATGAGAGGCGTCCACCAGGGCACGAAAAAAGGCCGCTCCCCTGGCAAGCGCCTCGGTTACAGCCAGGTCATCAACCTGATTTACCTCAATCGGAAGGGCAGTATCGGGCCCGCCATGACATACAACCAGATATTAAAGAATATAGCGGCCAACCTGGCGGGGTCTTTCCGGCCCGAGCCTTGGGTTGACCGGCGTGGTCGCCTGACCGGCAACCTGATGGCCCTGGGTGACGCGATCAAGGGCAAGGTTGATCCCGAACGCATATTGGAAATGTAGTCTGCCAAACAGCCTCGGAAGGTCCGAAAAATTGAAACTCAGCGTCATTATCGCCAATTATAATTACGAACGTTTCGTTGGCGAAGCGATCGACAGCGCCCTGGCCATCCGGGGCGCCGAGATCGAAGTTATTGTTGTCGATGACGGCTCAACGGATCAATCATGGCAGGTTATCACCTCCTACGGTGATCGTGTTATCGCCATCCGTCAGGCAAATGCCGGACAACGCGTTGCCTCCAATGTCGGCTATGCGCGGGCGACTGGCGATTGGATCCTCTTCCTGGATGCCGACGACCTGGTCGATCCGTCGATCGCTGAAGAAGTCATGCGCGTTGCCACGCCCGATACCTGCAAGGTGCAGTTCCAAATGGAACGGGTCGGTGGCGAAGGACAACAGACCGGATCACGCTTCCCCATTTACGATCCCCCGCCGACACCGGAAAAGATAAAGGTGTGGGCCATCCGTCTGAATGCATACCCGACACCGCCCGGCTCCGGCAACGTCTATGCCCGCGCCTATCTCGATGCGCTTTTTCCACTCGATAATAGCTGTGGGGAAACACCGGATTCCGCTCTGGTGACAGCCGCGCCCTTTTTCGGGGATGTCATCACTGTTGATAAACCGCTGGTGCATTACCGCGTCCACGGCGCCAATGACAGCAACCTGTTTGCCAGGGAAGGGCTATTCGCGCGGGAAGTCGCCCGCGGCCATGCCAAATTCCTCTTCGCGCAGCGTATCGCAAAGACGGTCGGCACCGAAATCCCGGATAGCAGCTTCCGCAAGAACCTTCATGTGCTTCAGCACCGCATCCCTTCCGTGACGCTGACGCCGGCGCTCCATCCCCTTCCCTGGGATAACAAGTATCAGCTTTTCAAAGACATTATCAGGTCGACACTGGTATTTGACGCCATGGCGGTAAAGCGCCGGATCATCTTGCTGGTCTGGGGCGTCCTGACACTCATCAGCCCCCGGCCCATTGCCGAAAAGCTGATACGGAAGCGGTTTCGCGCTTAGGATGCATCCCAAAAAGTGTGATGCACTTTTTGGATTAAGATGCGCGTTAAAACAAAAGTTTAGAGCGCCGATCTGAAGCAATCAGATCGGAATACGCTCTAAATATCCGTCTCGGCCAGTGACAGTAGGGTCGCGTTGCCGCCGGCCGAAGTCGTATCCGTAGAGATCGTCCGCTCGCTGACAAAGCGCATCAGGAAGTGCGGTCCGCCGGCCTTCGGGCCGGTGCCGGAAAGGCCCTCGCCGCCAAAGGGCTGCGAGCCGACGACCGCGCCGATCATCGAGCGATTGACATAGAGATTTCCGACCCGCGCCATATCGCTGACCGCATCGGCCGTGGCCTTGATGCGCGAGTGCAGGCCCATGGTCAGGCCATAGCCCTGGGCATTGATACGGGCGACGACATCTTCCAGTTCCCCGGCCTTCCAGGTGATGACATGCAGCACCGGGCCGAACCATTCGCTGGTCAGATCCTCGACTTTTTCCAGGCGGATCAGGGTCGGCGGCACAAAGGTGCCGGACAATGTGGGCTTTTCGAGCGCATGAACCCAGTTGGCTTTCATCGACTGGCGGTAGGCTTCCAGCTTGTCGCGGGCACCGGCGTCAATAACCGGGCCAACATCGGTGCGGATATCGGCCGGATCACCTAACACCAGCGTATCCATGGCGCCGGTCAGGAGACGGATCAGGCCGTCGGCGATATCTTCCTGCACCACCAGCAGGCGCAGGGCCGAACAACGCTGGCCGGCGCTGCGGAAGGCCGAGGTGACCACATCTGCCACCACCTGTTCCGGCAGGGCCGAGGAATCGACGATCATGGCGTTCAGGCCACCGGTTTCAGCAATCAGCGGCACGATCGGGCGGTTGTCGTCCTTCAGCAGGTTGCGGGCGATGGCGCGGGCGGTCGGCATGGAGCCGGTAAAGGCCACGCCATTGACGCCGGTGTGCGAAATAATGGCGTCACCGACCTCGACGCCGCCGGGCAGGAAGTGCAGTACGTCGGCGGGAATGCCGGCCTTGTGGGTCAGTTGGATGGCTAGGTGCGCGATCAGCGGGGTCTGCGGCGCCGGCTTGGCGACCACGGCATTGCCGGTGACCAGGGCCGCGGTGATCTGCCCCAGGAAGATGGCCAGCGGGAAGTTCCATGGCGAGATACAGGCGAAGACGCCACGGCCGACCAGGCGCAGTTCATTGCACTCGCCGGTCGGTCCCGGCAGGATCTCCGGCGCCAGTGAGGTGCGGGCCTGATTGGCGTAGTAGCGACAGAAATCGACCGCTTCGCGCACTTCGGCGACGGCATCACCCACCGTCTTGCCGGCTTCCTGCACCGCCAGGCGCAGCAGTTCGGGCCGGTTCTCTTCCAACAAGTCGGCCAGGCGCTCCAGGCAGGCGGCGCGGTCCTCGACCGGCCGCGCGTTCCAGGCAGGTGCTGCGGCCGTGGCGGCGGCGATGGCGCGACGCACATCATAGGCAACCGCCTCGATGACACTGCCGACCTTCGCGCCAGTGGCCGGATTGACCACGGATTTTGGGTCACCGGTCACCGGCTGGCCCGAAACGAGCGCCGTGGCGGCAAACGACTCCGACTTAGTCACCGCTTCCAGAACGGTCTTCAATGTCGCTTCATCGTTCAGATCGATGCCGGCGGAATTGACACGGCCGGGGAACAACTCGGCCGGCTTGCGGATGCCGGGATGCGGACGGCCTTCCACGGTGGCGATACGGGTTGCAGGGTCGGCCAAGAGCATGTCCTCGGTAATGGTCGCGTCGGCGAGTTGATGAACAAATGAGCTATTGGCGCCGTTTTCCAGCAGGCGGCGCACGAGATAGGCCAGCAGTTCGCGGTGGCCGCCGACCGGCGCGTAGGTGCGGCAGGCAAAGCCTTCCTCACGCACCAGGCGCTCATGCAGCCCCTCGCCCATGCCATGCAGGCGCTGGAACTCGAAATCGCGGCGTGGACCGGCCCAGTCTATCAGGGTGGCGACGGTCAGGGCGTTATGGCCGGCGAAGGCCGGATATACGTGCCTGGCGTCCAGCATGTCGCGGGCACAGGCGAGATAGGAGACGTCGGTGGCCGCCTTGCGGGTAAAGAGCGGATAATCGCTCAAGCCATCGACCTGGGCCTTCTTGATCTCAGAGTCCCAGTAGGCGCCCTTGACCAGACGGACAAACAGCTTCCGGCCCGTAGCCGCACCCAGGGCCTCGGCCCAGCCGACCAGCGGGCGGCAGCGCTTGCCATAGGCCTGGATAGCCATGCCGAAACCGTCCCAGCCCGAAAGCTGCGGATCGCGCGCCACACCCTCGATGATATCGAGAGACATCATCAGACGCTCGGTTTCCTCGGCATCAACCGTCAGGCCGATCCCCAGACTGGCGGCCTTGCGCGACAGGCTGATCATCATTTCGGTCAGTTCGGGAACGCAGGCTTTTGCATTGGCGACCTCATAGCGCGGATGCAGGGCCGACAGCTTGACCGAGATATTATGCCCCAGAACCTTTTTCGAGGCGCCGACGGCGGCGATAGCGTTCTCGTAAGATGCGTAATAGGCGTGAGCGTCATCCCAGGTGCGGGCGGATTCGCCCAGCATGTCGAAACTGGCGGTAAAACCCTTGTTTTCCGGCTTGGCGGCGCGATCAAGCGCCTCTTCGATATCGCGCCCCATGACGAAGACCGAGCCCATCAGACGCATGGCGGCGGCCACGCCGGCACGGATGAAGGGCTCGCCGGCCCGCGCCAGCAGGCCCTTCAGAATCCCGCCCTCATCGGCCACAAGGGCGCGGGTCAGGACCAGGCCGAAAGTCGCCGAATTGACCAGTTTTGAGCCGGACTGGCCGGAATGCGCCTTCCAGTCGGCATCGCCCAGCTTGTCCTTGATCAGCAGGTCGGCCGTCGTGGTATCGGGCACGCGCAGATAGGCTTCGGCCAGGGATAGCAGGGCCACGCCCTCCTGCGTGTTCAGGCGATATTCCTGCAGGAAGCGGTTGATCCAGCCGGTCGATTGCGCGGCACGCAGGTCGTTCAGGATCAGGCGGGCATGGCCCTCGACGCGAGCGCGGGTGGCAGCATCGAGCGTGGCCGCTGGCAGCAGGCTCTTAAGCACATCGGGTTCCGGCGCCCGCAGGAGGGCGACCATTTGCGAACGGGTCAGGTCAAGCGCGTCTGGCATGTGGGGCGGCACCCTTTATGGCTGATTATATCTATGGTATATGGCCAAATTTACCGAATGTGCTTGGTATTTTGAAAAGCATTTCCGAATATTATTTTACAAAAGCGGCATATATCCGAAGGAATTTATCATGCTCGACGAAATGGACAGACGCATCCTGCGCGCCCTTCAAAACGATGGCCGCATTACCAACCAGGCCCTGGCCGACCTGTGCCACATCTCCCCCGCTGCCTGTTTCGAGCGCGTCAAGCGTCTGCGCAAGGACGGCTATATTCTCAGCACCATGGCGGTGCTCGATCCGGAAAAGCTCGACTGCGCCCTGATGATCTTCGTCGAGATCCTGCTCGACCGCACCACCGGCGGCCTGTTCGAGGAATTTGCCCGCGCCGTGAAACGCCGGCCGGAAATCATGGAATGTCATATGGTCGGCGGCGGCTTCGACTACCTGATCAAGGTGCGGGTCAAGGATATGGCCGCCTACCGACATTTCCTCGGCACCACGCTGGTGGACATGCCGGGCGTGCGCGAAACCCGGACCTATGCCGTGCTGGAAGAGGTCAAGAATACCCAGACCCTGCCGGTATAAGGACAGGCGGGACACGGATATGTCAGTTTGCGCATCCGGCGAGCCCCGTTATGAATTGATCATCGCAAAGGTCACATAATGCCCAAAACGCCGTCCTCTTCATCAAATCCGGCCGCCCGGTCCTGGCATGGTTTTCTCAATCGTTTCAGCCTGCTGGATGAAAAGGCCGATGACACGATGATCGACGAAAGCCTGCGCGCCGGCGTGGAACTGCGCGGGGCCACGCCATGGATTCTGATGTTCGCCATTTTCGTCGCCTCGATCGGTCTGAACGTCAATTCAACCGCCGTGATCATTGGCGCCATGCTGATCTCGCCGCTGATGGGACCGATCATGGGCATTGGCTACGGCATCGGCATCTATGATTTTACGCTGATCCGCAAATCCGTCGGCAACCTGCTTATCGCCACCCTGATCAGCCTGTTGACCTCCACCGTTTATTTCGCCCTGAGCCCGCTGACCGAGGCCCATTCCGAACTTCTGGCCCGCACCTCCCCCACCATCTGGGACGTGCTGATCGCGCTTTTTGGCGGCTTTGCCGGCATTATCGGCGTGACCCGGAAAGAAAAAACCAACGTCATTCCCGGCGTCGCCATCGCCACGGCCCTGATGCCCCCCCTGTGTACGGCCGGCTATGGCCTTGCCAACGGCAACTGGGCCTATTTCCTGGGCGCCTTCTATCTGTTTTCGATCAACTGCGTCTATATCGCCGCGGCGGCCGTGCTGGTGATCGGCCTGCTCAATCCACCGCACAAGCAATTTGTCGACCCGGTTATGGAAACGCGCGTCAAGCGCGTCCTGTTTCTGGTGGTCCTGCTTACCGGCCTGCCCAGCCTCTACCTGGCCTATCGGCTGGTCGGCAATGAGGTCTTCCACAGCAAGGCCAGCCAGTTTGTCCGCCAGGAATTCAACTTCCCGAAATCGCATGTGGTCGAGATCGGTATTACGCCGAAGAACAAACACGTCGAGGTCACTCTGATCGGTGACCGTCTGTCGGCCAGGACGATCGACACCATCCGCACACACCTGCCGGCCACCGGGCTGAAAGGCGCGATCCTGACCGTTCACCAGGCCGGCGACGACAATATCGATATAAACACCCTGCGTGACGGTATAGTGAAGGAGCTTTCCGGCAACGAACTGGCTTTAGCGTCACGCGACCAGCAGATTGCCGATTTGCGCCGCCAGGTGGCATGGAGCGCGCAATCAGCGCAACTGACCGCCGAACTGAAGACGCAATATCCCGATTTGACGGATATTCTAATCGGGGAAGGCGTGGGCGCGGCACCACCGGAAGAGACTGATGGAGACAGCGCAGACTCCGCCTCAATGGAACCAGAGAGCGCCCCAGAGACGGCGCCTGTACCGATTCTGGTCGCCCATTCCGCCAAACGCCTGTCACGACAGGATATGGCGCGCATTGAAGACTGGTTCAGGGTCCGCACACAATCCAAAGCCGCCCGCATCGCCATAGATTGAGCAAAAAAAAGCCGCGCTCTACGGCGCGGCCAGTTTACAGGGAGGAAACGCCCAGGAAGGGCATCAGCGCCAGGAAGGCACCGAACAATTGTATAATATGGTGCGATGCGGAAAATTTCAAGGTCGATTGTTACAGATTCAATCACATTGGATTTGCGATCCGCAACAATCGTCCAGATTGTGTGATTATCGCGGCCGCCTCAGTTCTCGGCTGATGACCTGATCGAGGGTCTGGAGAAACTGCGAGCGATTGGTGGCCGAAAACGGCGGCGGGCCGCCGGTAATATCACCCGTAGAACGGATATGCTCCATCAGGGCGCGGCTGGCCAAGGCCGCGCCGATCGAATCCGGCGTGAACGCCCGGCCATTGGGCGCGACCGCAAGGCCGCCCTTCGCCAGAACGCGCGACGCCAGCGGAATATCATTGGTGATGACCACATCACCCGCCACGACTTGCGCCGCGATCCAGTCATCGGCCACATCCGGCCCGGCGTCGACTATCATCCGCGCGATCAGCGGCGACCGGGGTATCTGGATGAAACTGTTCGACACCACAAAGGTCTTCAGACCGTAGCGGGCGGCCACCTTGTAGGTCTCGTCCTTTACGGGACAGGCATCGGCATCGATGTAGAGCGCGATCGTCATAGCGCGTCGTAACAGATCGGGTTCGCCATTCCCACATAATTTGCGCCTGCAACGGGTTAGGGCTTGGCGAAAGTGTCCTTTTAACCGAGACTGTTTTGACCTTTGCAAAAGAGCCTTTCGCGCCATGAGATACACTGCCGCCTTTTGTTCGCTCGCTTTTGCCGCAGCCTCTTTTTTGCCGGTTCCGGCCCCTGCCGAAGTCTTTAAGGCGCGGCGGGCAGAAGATTTGCGCACCTCGATCGGTGTGGTGACTCATTTCAACTATACGGACGGCACCTATGCGCGGCCGGATGAAGCGGTTCGGGCCCTGGCCTATCTGGGCATCTCCCATTTGCGCGATCAGTCGCCAACGCCCTGGATCAGGGGATCGGCGCCGCTACAGACCTATGCCGACCTCATGAAACACGGATATCGTTTCAATTTTTTGGCGCTGGGCGACAAGTTCGATCCCTCAGCAACCACTGTACAACTCACGAAGCTTGAAGAAGCCTGTCCCGGCATGATTGACGCGATAGAGGGATTTAACGAGGTCGATCACGCGCCGGTATCATATCAAGGTAAAACAGGCCCTGACGCGGCCATTAAAGCCCAGACCGCGCTTTATGCCGCCATTCGGGCCGATCCTGTTTTGGGGCACTTACCCGTTTACGACCTGACAGGCGCAGACTGGCCCAAGCCTGGTGAAAAACGGGCAGACTTCGTCAACGCACACCTCTACCCGCAAAACGGCAGTCCGCCGGCCGACTGGTTCAGTGACGCCGCGGACAGGGCGCTCAAACAGGAAAGCCCCCTCGTGGTCAGCGAGTTCGGTTATGCCTCCCTGCCGGAAAGCGGCTGGCTGGTGATCGGGGTCGATCAGCGGAGTCAGGCCAAGGGCCTGTTGCTTGGACTTTTCCAGGGCTTCTCACGCAATATAGAACGCACCTATATTTACGAATTGTTTGATGAAAAGCCCGATCCCGCCCTGAAGGAACGAGAGTTCCACTTTGGACTCTTCGATGCGAACTACCGGCAAAAGGCAGCCGCGAAGGCCATTCATAACCTCACTACGATACTAGGCGATCCGTCTGCCACCAACCGGACTTTCCAGCCCGGTTCGATAGATGTGAATGTCGATGCGTTTCCCCAGGGCATACGCGGCCTGGTTATAGCCAAGACGGACGGCACCCTGTTCCTGGCCATGTGGAACAATACGGCTTTCTGGAACCGGCCGACAGGCACGCCTCTGGAAAGTGCGCCCGTTTCGGTGACTCTGGCCCTGCCGGATGGCCTCAAGGCGCGGGCGTTATTTGACCCCCTGGAAAGCGCAGAAGCGGTCAGGGCATTCACCGGCGAATCTTCGCTCACCCTTGATGTGCCTGATCATCCCGTTCTGTTGCAGGTCAGGCGCTGATTCATACACCCGGCTGTAGGTACCAGACTTAATACGAACCACGCTGCGTCAGGATGCTCGGACCGGTAGCGGCAAGAATGTAGAGGTACAGGCCAAGACTACGGCGGCGGCAATAGAGGCGATCCATTGCCACCCGGCGATGGTAGCTGACATTGTTGCGGCCGGAAACCTGCCACAATCCCGTAATACCCGGCTTGACGGAAGCGTAACGAACGAAGGTACGACCGTACTTGCAGATCTCTTCCTGCACAATGGGCCGCGGTCCGACCAGGCTCATATCGCCTTTCAGCACATTCCACAGTTGCGGAAATTCATCCAGGCTGGTCTTGCGAATAAAACGACCGAAACCCGTGATACGCGGGTCATTCTTCAGTTTATGATCCCGTATCCATTCGGCACGGGCGGCCGGATCGGTGGCCAGCAAATTCTGAAGCCGAACTTGCGAGTCTGCCAGCATACTGCGGAATTTGTAACAGGTGAAATCCCTGCCGCCATAGCCTATCCGGGTCTGCCCGAAAAAGATCGACCCGCCGTCCTGCGCCTTGACCATCAGGCCAACCGAAATCAACACCGGTGCGAAGAAAATCAGCGCAAACAGGCTGATGATTATATCGAGAGCACGGATCAGCGTATCCGAGGACCCTTTGCCCAGGCGTTTGAACACAGGAAACGATGGACGCGATTTTTCAATGATCGCGTACTGCAAGGTCAGATCGGCATTGTCGTCAATCTGAACGCTTTGCCCCCTTACATAGTACATCAGGTTTTCCAATCGACTTATCTTCCGCAAAAATTAAGCTTGTTTAACGCCGCTGGAGTCAAGGTGCAAGTGATGCCGCATAGAGAGTTGCGCGCTTTTTTGCCTCAAATCAGCCTTTTTTGCCACAGCAGGTTTAATGGTATTTTAGCACCACAAAAAACTCTGGCAGTTCTACAGAATGACCCCACATTGAGCGTTGTATCTCAGGTCTGCATAAAATGTGCCAAACATTTCGGCACAGCCTGCCGCCCACTCAATTATAAATTCAAACGAACCAAGCTATAAGGTTAATAAATCAAATGCCTATACGATTATCAGATTGGGCACCTTTTAATATTAGACTTACGGCTGCGAACAATGCGCTGGATTTTAAATTAACGCGCAATAGTTCAGCATCAATCACAGGCCGATACCAGCACTGCGTTAACCACAGGCTGAAAGCAAGCCTTAAGCATTAAGTGCCATATTACCGATAGTTGTCGTGCGTTGAAGGGAGAAGCCCATGCCACGCTTAAAGGTAAGTCCGGAAGCGGCGCACATGGAACCGGAGGCGGGGGTTCCGGAACCTGAAGCCGCAATCCTGGTTAAAGCTTCCAGCGATATGACCCCGCATCAATCGCCTGCTCTTGCCCTCCAGGCGCGCTTGGAAAAATCATGGGAAGCCAGGCACGATCATGAGGTTGTGCAAACAGCCAGGGTTCCTTTTGGCTGGACGCTTATAGGGGTGTCACTTGTGTGCGCGGCCTTCTGGTACATGCTTCTGCAACTGATATTCTGATATCAGACCATGGAACGGGGCGGATGAGTCGTTGTCCTGTTGCCGGCCATGGCAAACCCGCACCCCATCAGTAATGCCATGAACATCGCCAGCGCCGGCTCCTGAAAGGCATAGTCGGTGAAGCCGTGCAGCAGGAATACCAGGTAACCCGCAAGAATGGCCCAGATACGGCCGCTCATTTGGTGGCGGTGCCTCGCGCCTGATATCATTGGCCACAAAATGGCAAGGTTCAGAATGGCCAGGCTTAGAAGACCGACGCCTCCTGTTTCCTCGAACCATTGCAGATAAACATTATGCGCGGCCCGTATAACCGCCAGGGCGGAGTAATCCGCAGCCGTTACAATGTGATTGTTAATTGTGTTGAATGAGCCCGGTCCGGCGCCGAACCAGGGATGCTGCATGGCGAAAGTAAAATGACTTTTCAGTATGGTGGCCCTCACCGCCGCATCGTTATCTATCCCGCCCAGACGTCCGATAACGCTTATTAATGGCGCAGCGAAAACGAGGGTCAGCACGATGACGATGGCCGCCACACCGGCCGCCAGTTTGGGCAGTGGCAGGTAATTACGCAGCAACATGACGCAGAGCACCGCGCTGCCGATGAGGGTTGAAAAGATCGCGCCGCGCGAAACCGTCAGCATAAGGGCGGCCAGGCTTACGATCCAAATCCCCGCCATAGCCGGGTCTATGCGTTCCAGTATCTGGGATTCCCGCCGGGATCGCACGCGGCTAATCAGTCGTCCAAGCGCCATAACGGACATGGCCCCGAAAAGCGTACCGGCGCTGTTGGGTGAACTGAATGCGCCCGTCAAACGCCCGGCACCGAACTTTTCAAACCCATAAATGCCGTCCGGGTCCAGGATGAACATAAGAATGGATGCCCCCGCCCAGACTCCACCAACATATAGCAAAGCCTCAAACAGCTTTTTCGCCTGCTCGTCCGTCAAAGAACACCGTAAGCCAAGCGCGAAGGCGCAAATGACACCGCCCATCTTTATAGCGGCCAGCCAGGCCGCCGATGGATCATAGGCCGCTAAAAACGCCGAAATGACGAAGGTGGTGAAAAAAATAGCCAGAGCGATCAAAAGATGCCGGATCGACTTGCGTTGCACCAATGCGGGACACTCTGGCGCCGGCAGTATAAAGGCCAGGGCTGTCAGGACTGCAAAAAAGAACACGAGGGTTACGGCTTGGGCGGGCAAATCGGACCCTGGTATCGCAAAGGCTATCAAAACGATTGCCGATACCAGAACCGGCCACAGCCAGATTTTATATTTATACCATACCACGCTGACCTCGCATTTTTGACCTTATAGGTGAGGACTCGCCACAGGGCGACATCTTGGCACAGCTAAAATAAAAATCAGACTAAAGATATATAAAGGTGTAGGTGCATAATATAGGTCTCACAGACGCCAGTCCTCTTATGTTGCAGCACCCGTATCCTGATGAACGCTGAAAGCTTTCCCCACAATCCCGATTCGTCAGAACGCACCAGGACCTCACCTGCGGGACACCCTCAGAAGGGTACGGGTGAAGCCGATTGCACGGGGCATAAGATCTTTATCAATGGTCGGTTCCTCGCGGCCTTGCCGGCCGGCGTACACCGTGTCGCCGAGGAAATGGTGATTGCGATGGACCGCCTCCTTGTTTCGGCCCCCGCATTGGCCGCCGCATTTGATCTGACCCTGGCCATTCCCGGAAACATCCGGCGGCACCCGAAGCTTGATCAGGTGCATAGCCAGCCCATGGGCCAACTGACGCAGATTTTCTGGGAACAGCTTGACCTGCCCCGCCTGACTTTGGGCGGGTTATGTGTCAGCCTGTGCAATGTGGGGCCGCTGGCCAGACGCGATGCCATCACCATGATGCATGACGCGCAGGTCTTTTCGATGCCGGCTTCGTATTCACCTGCTTTCCGACTCTGGTACAGGTTCGCTCAGCCTTTGATCGGCCGGCGTCACAAACGCATCCTGACCGTGTCTGAATTTTCGAAATCCGAGCTTGTACATTACGGTATAGCGCCGGCTGAAAAAATCAGTGTCATTCCTAATGGCAGCGACCACATCCTGCGCATTCCACCGGATCATACTGCAACCGCTCGCCTTGAGCTTCAGGAGACGCCCTATATTCTTGCTCTGGCGAACGTCCAGTTTCACAAAAATATACGCATTCTTCTGGAAGCCTTCGCCGCCCCCGCCTTAGAACACACAACCCTGGCGCTTTTTGGCAGCGCGACAAAGGCTGACTTCGAGTCTATGGGCCACAAGGTGCCCGCGAATGTGCGGTTCCTCGGGCGCATATCGGATGCCGAGCTGGCCGGTCTGATGCTCGGTGCGGTCGGGTTCGCCTGCCCGTCCCTGACAGAAGGATTCGGCCTGCCGCCGCTCGAAGCGATGCAGCTGGGCTGCCCCGTAATTGCAGCCCCTTGCGGTGCCCTGCCCGAGGTCTGCGGCGATGCGGCTTTGTTTGCCGATCCACATGATGCCGCGGCCTGGGCGGATCAAATCTCACGACTGGCGGCGAATGAAGCCATACGCAATGAAATGCGGACAAAGGGCAGCAGACAGGCACAAAAGTTTACATGGGAACGCTCCGCGCGTCAGCTTTTGCGGACGATAGCAGATGTACAAAACATGTCCGTACCTACCGAACTGTTGTCCTAGGATCACTACAGGACAAGACATTCCCCCCTCTGCGGCTGAAATTATATCTATCTTAATTTCAATCGTATAATCAATGCGTTACACATGTAACCCTTTTTTGGCAAAGCGGACACATTTTATGGAAAGCATCATCGTTCTGGGAGGCGCCGGCTATATAGGCAGCCAGGCATGTAAGGCACTGCATACCGCAGGCATTCAACCTGTGACCTATGATAACCTGTCCCTTGGCCATGAATCCTTTGTCAAGTACGGACCGCTGATCAAAGGCGACGTGCTTGATACCGCCCTGCTTAGTGAGACAATCCGCCGGTACGATGCCAGTTGCGTCATGCATTTCGCTGCCCTGGCCAGCGTCGCGGATTCCGTAACAGATCCGGCGAGCTATTATCAGAACAATGTCGCCGGCACGCTATCCGTGCTCGAAGCCATGCGCGCGACAGACTGTCGCTCCCTGGTCTTTTCCTCGACCTGCGCCATTTACGGCCAGCCTGAAGTCGTGCCGATCGACGAATCCTGTGCCAAGAATCCAATCAATCCTTATGGTCGCAGCAAGCTGATCTGCGAGCAAATGATGAATGATTACAGCGCTGCCTATGGCATTCGTTCAATTGCTTTACGCTATTTCAATGCCGTGGGCGCGGATTTTGACGGTGAGATAGGTGAATTTCGGGAACATGAGACCCATATCATTCCCCGCGCCATGATGTATCTCCTCGGTCATCTCGATGAATTCGTCATCCACGGCAGCGATTTCCCAACCCCCGACGGCACGGCGATCCGTGACTATATCCATGTCAAGGACCTGGCTGAGGCCCACATTTCAGCAGCCCGGCTTCTGGCCGGCGGCCATGCAGGCGGCGCCTATAACCTGGGTCAGGGAACGGGTTATTCCGTCCTGCAGGTATTGTCGGCGATCGAACGCATAACCGGTCGAAAAATGCCTGCCATCACTGGTGGACGCCGGCAGGGCGACCCGGCGATCCTCATTGCGCAACCCGCGCTTGCCCGCGAGGTTCTCGGATTTGCCCCACGCTATTCCTCACTCCAGGATATCATCAGTTCTGCATGGACCTGGCATCAAAAGGCGCATCCGCAAAAAAGCCTCTCAGCGAGAGAGGCCGGAGCTCGATAAACATAATGACAACCGGATGAAAAAGCCTGCTGCGTTTGGCGCAGCAGGCTTTTTTATATTTTACAAAATTCCCGTCCGATATCAGGCTGGCACATTTTGCGTGTCGACCGATTTGGGCGGCGTGGCAAGGCTTTTGCGCCGGTTATGCCACGAAACAATGGCAGCCGCGAACATAGTGCCAAACAAGAATGCATTCTTCATCCCGAAATCCGCAGACGTGCCAGCCAGAATCCCCGCGGTCAAACCTGGCAGGAATGACCAGCGCAGGCCAGTCACCAGCGCCGAGTTCACGACGTCACCCGGATAGGCGCGCCGAAGCATGGATTGAAGGGCGAAACCGTAATAAAGAAGCCCCCCCAGGAAACCGGTATTACTGAGCACCGCAACGACTTCGTTCGAGGCACGCGTTCCTCCCATCCCCACCCCCAGGCCATAGGTATCGAGCAGGGCCTGCCAGGAGGTCAAGGTCCAGAAGGTGCGTTCCTCAAATGACGAGGTACTTGTCTTCTTGAGCACCAGTTGGTCGAAGAGTCTGAAGAGGGAATCAAAGATTTCCGGCCGCGCCACAAAGCCGGTGAAAACAATGGCTGTCACGGCGGCCACCACCCAGAATTCCAGTTCCAGCTCGCGTCCGGCTCTGGTGCCGCGCCGCGCCTTCTTGGCGCGCCACAGAAAGTCAAGCCCGGCAAAAGCGCCAAAAACAACCAGCGCCACATAGGCTGAAGACGAGGTGGACAGCCAGACAAACAGCAGCAGAAGCGCAGCCACGACCGGAACGACCTTCTGCCGGTAAAAATGGTCGGTAATCGCGTGACGCAGGAAATAAACCAAGGTCAGCAACTGGGTACAGAGGGCGCCGTAACTTGAAGCCTCCGGCATCAGGCCAACGACACGTCGCGTACCACCTTCGAGCGTCACATCCGTCATCAGCACATAACTGGCCGTGCGGAAGGGATCTAACAGCCAGTCCAGAGGGATGAAATGGCTGGACAGATCCAGTATGCCAGTAAAGACCGCCAGCCCGCCTCCAATACAGAGCCCTTTCAGCGCATTCTGTTGTTGCTTTGCGTCGATCATCAGGCGGGCAAATGTCACGACCGTGATGACGGAAATGGTCAGATACATGATCTGGGAAATGTTTTGCGTCGTCGGCTGCAGAAAGCCAGACTGGAAAAAGCGCGTAACCTTCATGGGCACGACGATGACGTGACCTGCAAAAAACCGCGGACTGAATATGGTCACCAGTACTGCTACCGCCCAGAAGGCCGTCAACATTAGCAGGCCGCGCGGCGCAAAAAGAGCGGAGAGACCGAACTTTATCGCCCGGCCGTTGATGAAGGTTCTCAGGAACAGGATGCAGGCGACAATAGGTGTCGGCGTGAAGGTCAGGCCCATCGTCATCGCCGTCGGGAAGACGGCGAAAGAGCCAAATGGCATGGTGGCAAAAAACAGATAGATGAGAAGTGAACGATTGCCAAACAGGCCGATCAGTGCCAGCCCCCAGAACAGCGCTATCGGGATAAAGTCCATCTGCCCTATAGCCCTTTATGATTCACATAAAAAATGATGGTATCCAGACCGCGGCTCCAGACAATCTTTCTGTCACGTTTCACCTTGGCTGACAAGATCACGCGGCCTTCCCCAGTTGCGATGCAATAAAGCTCTGCAGACGTTCCTTGAAGATTTCACGAGTCCAGCCCTGAGCATGTTGTCGAATGGCAGCAGGATTGAAGCTATCGAGCCGCGCTTCAAACCGGCCAATCACATCCATCAGGCTTTCCGCCGTCTGTTCATTGAAAAACATTCCCGTCTGGTTTTCCACCACGGTTTCTACTGCGCCCCCCCGGCGATAGGCCAGGACCGGCCTCCCGCTGGCCATAACTTCGAGCGGAACGATGCCGAAATCCTCCACGCCGGGAAAGAGCAATGCCCGGCAGTTGCGGAAGTGACGCGCCATGGCTTCATCATCGACCTTGTCAAGAAAGGTAATGGTCGGCCCCGCCTGGCGCTTCATTTCACGGGTCGCGCCGGAGCCGATGATAACCAGCCGCTTATTCAGGCGCGTACAGGCCTCGATGGCAACATCTATGCGCTTGTAAGGCGTGATCTGGCCGGCACAGAGATAATAGTCTTCCGGGGTATCGGCCGGTTCAAAACGCGACACATCGACCGGCGGATGGATGACCGCGGCCTCGCGCCGGTAGAATTTTTCGATGCGTTTGGCCACGAAGGACGAGTTAGCGATGAAGTGATCAACCCGTGCCGAAGTCGTGACATCCCAGGCCCGCAGCCAGCTTGAGGTCAGGCGCATAGCCAGGCGCGCCAGCCAGCCGGCCTTGCGGTAATATTGCGGATACAAGTCCCAGATATAGCGCATAGGGGAGTGGCAGTAGCAGATATGCACAGAATCCGGCGGCGGAATAATCCCCTTTGCCGGCCCGGCCTCGCTGGACAGGATCAGGTCGTAGCCCGACAGGTCGAAAGCCTCCAGGGCCTGCGGCATCAGCGGAAGCATTTTCTGATAGAAACGCTTGCCGCCGATTTTTTGCAGAAAGGAGGTGGTAATGCGGTGCTTCAGAAGGGTCGGAGACAGCTTGCCGCGGTCAACCACCAGCGTGAAGATATCCGCTTCCGGATACAGTTCGCACAGGCATTCGAGTACCTTCTCGCCGCCTCTCATGCCGACCAGCCAGTAGTGAACGATAGCGACTTTCATCCGGTTTTGCCTTGCAGCACTCTGCTACCTGCGCCAGAGCGCGGGTAACAGGTGGCTATTCCTGATAGTACTTCTTGTACTGATCGTAGTAATAGCCGCTGTCGCCATAGCCATACTTGGCCTGTTCCTTGACATTGACCTGAGTGAGCACCACGCCGCAGATATGGGCGCCGGTTTCGGTGAGCAGTTCGAGCGATGCCTGGGCGGCCTTGCGCTGCGTCTTGCGCCAGCGGACCAGCATTGCCACCACGTCGGCCTTGCGGGCCAGGATGCGGGTGTCGACAACGGCCAGAACCGGCGCTGTATCAAGAATGACAACGTCGAAGCTGGCGCGCAGAGTGTCGAGCAGATGGTCCATCGCTTCGGAACCGAAGACATCCTTGGGCGTATAGGCACTTTCCACCAGCGGCAAATACAGCACATTGGTCACGTCGTCCTTGATCAGGACATCTTTCAGTTCAGCCTTGCCGGCCAGGACTTCAAGCAGGCCGCCTTCGACAGGCCCGGTGATATACTGATTGATCGAGCGGCGACGCAGGTCGCAATCGACCACCACCACGGACTGTCCCGAAAGTGCCATCACGCGCGCCAGACACACCGCCGTGGTCGTCTTGCCTTCACCGGGCAGGGACGAGGTCACGGCGATTACCTTCACCTCGTGACCAATGCGCGAATAGATGAGGGCCGCGCGCATGATGCGGAAACCTTCGGAGAAAACCGAAAGCGGTTTGTCGACTACATATTGTGCCGGTGTCGCCTTTTGCCCGCGGTTCAGGGTCGATGCCAGGTCGGCTATATTGCCAAGGTGCGGCTGACGCAGAATGGTTTCGACATCCGTGGCCGTCGTCAGTCCACTATCCAGGGCGCGCCGGATCAGCACCGATCCTGTTGCGGCGCCGAGCGCACCGATAAAGGCCAAGGCCAGCGAGATCGGAATCTTCGGCGAACTTGGGCCTGTCGGCAGGGCGGCATTGGAAACGATGCGGGCATCCGAGCGGTCAATACCCTCCTGCGATGAGGTCTGCTTGAAACGATCCAAATAAGACTGGTAAAGCGTCGAAACCGCGTCGGCGTTGCGCTGCAATTCATTAAGCTTGACCATCGCCTGATTGTTGCCGACCAGTTGCCCCTTGGCCTGCGCCACGCTGCCGGCGAGCGATGCCGTCCGCTGGCGCTGAATTTCCGCCTGGGCCTCAAGATTGGACATGATGCGCTGAATTTCGGCCCGGATCTGAGCATCAATATCGTTCAGTTGATCCTGGGCCTTGATGATATCCGGATGCTTGTTGCCATAGCGCGATTGCAGGTCAGCCAGGCGCTGGCTCACGGAGGTCCGCTGAGCGCGCAGATTTTTGATCACATCCGAATTGAGGGCCTCGCCGACATCTTCGCCGCTGGAACCGGTATTCAACTGACGACGGGCCACCGCAAGACGGGCCTCGCTTTCAGCCCGATCCACCTTCACACCCGCCAGTTGCTGGTCAAGCGTCGTTATCTGCTGCTGCCCGAGGGTATTATCCGCCGAAACCGCCAGAAGGTTGTGCGCAATCTTGTATTGCTGCACCGCCGTTTCAGCCTCTTCAACCTGCGTGCGCAGGTCACCAAGCCGGCTGTTCAGCCAGTCATTGGCCTCCTTCGTCGCCTGGAACTTGGTTTCCAGTTGTTGCGACAGATAAAGGCGCGCCCACTCGTTGGCGATTTTCGACGCCTTTTCCGGCGAAGTCGAGGTAAAGGAAATCGTAATGATCCGGGTCGCGCCCGAACGCGCCACTGTCAGCCGGCCCAGGATATTGTTCAGGACATCCTCATGTCTGGCCTGGGCCTCCAGAGGGGTCAGGCGACGATTATCCGGTTTGTTCTTGATCAGACCAAAGAAATGCGTGCCACGCAGATAGGGATTGAATTCCGGATCCTGGTCCAGTTGCAGAGACCGCAATACCCGATCGCCCAACGAATTGGATTGAAGAATCTCGACCTCGGTATCAACCGTCGCCGCATCGGGCGGCAATCCGGTCAGGACATCCTGATCCGACGTGGTTTTCAGGGTACGCGGGTCCATCATGACGCTGGCCGTGGCCGTATACCGCGGCACCTGCATCAGCACAGGCACAATGATCAGCAGGAAAACGCACCCGAAGATGACCGCGAAAAAGCGGCTGAAACGCCGGAAATCTGCGATAATTGCAGCCAGATCGACGGAAGGCAGCAGGCTGTCCGACACATCGCTTTCAGTGGAGTGTTTATCCGAGGTCATAAATTGTGCCAGATTATCGTGAGTATGAAACAGGCGCCCGGATTATCTCCGGGCGCTGCATCTTAATACTGAAGACCTAAAGAAACCTTCAATGCATTATCCTTGAAGCCCGGAATGGCATTGCTGCCCTTGGACTTGTTTTCGCTGTAGGTGTAGCCGCCACGGATGACCACATGACGATTCACCAGATATTTCGCGCCCAGCCAAAGGGATGTCCGGTCATCCGTTCGATCAACGCCGTTATAGTCGTCAGTTGTGTAGCCATAGGAGGCACTAAGAACCAGAGTGCGAAGCAACTCATAATCCACGCCGATCTGCGAGGCTGTGGAGGTGTAGCTGGAAGCGTTGAGTTGCGGCGTTTCCTGGATGGTGCGGGACGTGCCGGCAGAAACCGTTATCAACTGGGTCGGGAAATACTGGACGTTCGCCAGGAATGATACACCATCGACCTTCCTGAACGCCGGATTGTCGTAATTCTGGGCCTGGTAGCCGATCTGCGCTTCACCACGGATCAGGTTGGTCAGGTCAAAACTGGCGCCGATGGCGGCATCGTAACCATCCGAGTCACGGTTGACAGTATGATCGTCATAATCACGCGTATTGCCGACCCATATGGCGTAAAGCGCCGTATCCGGGCTGAACGCATAATCGGCACGGCCGGAATATTCGACGCGGCGATAATCACGGGAATCCTGGGAAATCGCCTTGCCCCCCGGTGTCGCATTGTCAAAGACAACGGCGTCTTCGTAATTCAGGTCCGTCAGAGTGGCCTGACCGGTAAAGCGCAGACGATTGCCTTCCGCCACGAAACCTGCGTTGACGACAGCCGCTTTGAATTCGATCGGCTCAAGCAGGCTGCCTATCGTCTGACCTGCTGGGTCATAGAGCGGTTCGAAACCATCGCTGTAATTAATGCCGCCGAACAGATTGCTGCGGCCATGAATATCAAGACGTCCGCCAACTGCGGCCTCCCAGCTCGTGGTGTTCTGGTTGTCGTTGTCCGCGTAGTTGGTAATGGTCGAACGCAGAGAGGCCGTCAGTTGGTGACGCCCCCAGTCAGACGTGATACGCACCGCCGGCGTAACAGCCGAATACGTATCGGAGACTTCATTGACAGCCTTGTAATAGATGTTGTCGTTGCTGTTCACCTCGACATCGAGTGACGGCGACACATCAAAGACGCCCCAGCGCAGACCGCGCGGTTCATATTCAGGCGGAATACGCTCGGTGACCGCTATGTTGCGATCACGGGCGAAATTGGAACCCTGGGCTTGCGCGGCACCGGCCGCAAGCAAGGCAAAAGAAAGCACCACCAGCGATGTGCCGTATTTCATATTTATCCCCGTCATACTGACAAAGTTGTAGGAAAGCCCTGCAGACGCGGGCCGGAACTAAAAAAAGACGCCGGATTAACCGGCGCGGTAACCAGCCCCTGCCGGCGCGCTGTTTGGCGCTATAGGCAGGCTGTAGCCTTTGCTGTGCCCGTTGATGGCGCCGGGCGAAGTTTCATCGAACAGCTTGGCCAGGTCACCCTGAACACGGCCGAAAGCGGCCGCCACGTTCTTTGAGAGATTGGGCGTGTTGGAGGCGCGGGTCAGGGCCGTGGAAATGCTCAGGGTGGGCACACCGGCCGCGACCTGC
This sequence comes from Asticcacaulis taihuensis, assembly GCF_900100255.1. Taxonomy (GTDB): domain Bacteria; phylum Pseudomonadota; class Alphaproteobacteria; order Caulobacterales; family Caulobacteraceae; genus Asticcacaulis; species Asticcacaulis taihuensis. The sequence goes on from NZ_FMTS01000004.1 coordinate 141,333, forward strand.
GCCTTGATGTCATTCTCGATTGCCACAACGATCAGGGCGACGACATCTTCAGAAACGGCGGCATCACGCGCCGTGGCATGGGCGCTCTGGCCGGTCTGACCATTGCCCTCGCCGGCAACCGCCAGACCATTACTCGTGGCGCCCGCAATGGCGGCGGCATCACTACCCAGCGCAACAAAGGCCGCATCTTCCGCCTGGTTTGCCGTGGCGACCAGTTTCACCGCCAGTGATGACGAAGTTTTTTCGACATTCTGCGACATGAGGCCGGCCGGCGCAGCGACCGCGACAGCCGTGAGAGCTAGGCCAACAGCAGCGCCAAGTCCAAGGATAATCTTTTTCCCAGGGATAATCTTTTTCATTGTCTTCGAGTCCCCTCGGTGGCGAAAGAAACTTTTCGCACTTGCTAAAAACGAAACCATAATACTGTTATTGATTCAAGCCCATTAGCCCAAACCGCCTTCGGTGCAAAGCGATTACACCTAAACTGATACCTAAAAGTAACGTTCGGCAATACGAATCGTGTCGCCGGGGGCAACCAGGGTTGTGGAGGTCAAGGGCACCTCCTCCTCGGCAGTCGCGCCAGCATGGCGGATGTACACCTTCTTCTGGTTGGCGCGGTAGCTGAAGCCCGACGCCAGAGCCACTGCGTTCACTACAGTAATACCATTGCTGTAGGGGTATTGGCCGGGCTTGTTGACTTCGCCCAGGATATAGAACGGGCGGAAACTCAGCACCTCGATGCTGACACGCGGATCCTTGAGATAGCCCTCCTTGAAAGCGTTCTCCACCTTGACCTGCAATTCCGAAGCCGTCAGCCCCGCCGCCGCAACTTCACGAATCAGGGGCAGGGCCACCAGGCCATCACCCGAAATCGTAAACTCACCACTCAGGTCGGGTTCACCGAAAATAATCAGCCGGATTTTGTCACCGGACCCAAGCCTGTATTCATATCCCGGGCTGACCGACGCCGTGACCGGCGCAACGGCAGACGCGTCAGGTACCTGAGCCTGAGCCACAGCGCATGTTCCCAAAAGGGTTATCACTATAAGGAACAGCCCCGCCATGGCCTGCCGGAGCCGGTTGGTCATTACCTGCAATCTGTTCACGTCGCCTCTCAGGAAGTTAAAGGAGGTTGTCCCAATTTTACGCTTTTACGCTCATTCACACTTAAAATACAGCAGCCACAGCCCTGCACCAGATTGAACTGCAAGAGATATGCCACAAACCGGTTCGTCATTGCAAAAAACTTACAGGCGCACCTGCATGATGCGGCGCGACACATCCCTTAAACGGACCGCCGTCAGAACCCCCGTCGCATAGGCGCCGCTGTCGATCCCGATACGCCAGCGCTTGTCCGCTGGCTCATCTTCAGGGGTATGCCCATGCACCACTACATAGTCACAGGCTTTTTCCGATGCCATGAAAGCCCCCCGCACCCACAGGAAGGTTTCGGCACCCTGCTCTTCCAGCGGAAGGTCCGGCCGGACTCCGGCGTGGACGAAGACGTAATCATCGACCTTCAGCAGATATTTCATGCTCTTGAGCAGAGACAGGTGGTCGTCAGGCAGGGCCTCGGCAAACGCTTTGCGCGTCTCTTCCCATTGTGCCGGATCAGTACGCGAAACCGGCAGAGCCACGCCGTATGAGCCTAATGTGCTGCCGCCGCCATAATCCACCCAGGCCGGGCCGTGCTGCGCCGCATAAAGAAATTTCAGCAGAGCTTCTTCGTGATTCCCCAGAAGCACCTCGACATCACACCACGCCTCATCCTGAAGCCTCATTATACGCGACAGTACGCCTGCGGAATCCGGCCCCCGATCGACATAATCCCCCAAAAGCACAATGAGTGGGCGCTCGGCTCTCGCCATCTCGTCGTTACGCACCTGCTCAATCATGCGTTCGAAGAGGTCCAGACGGCCGTGAATGTCGCCTATGGCATAGACCAGCCGTCCGATCCGCGATGCCGGCGGCTCAGGTTTTGGTTTCGATGTGCTGAAAAGTGACTTTAGTGCAGCCAGCATAAGTGTGTGATATATCCCGAAACAATAAAACACTCTATTCTTTCGCACCGCCACACTCAAGTGCCGGCGGTAGATTTTAACCTTTTGCACAACCGGTGTGGGAAAAAGCCCATACAGGTCACAAAAGCCTGGGCAAGGGCGTCTGGTAGACATTAAAAAACAGGCTTAATTATTGTAAACCGTAAATATACACCTTTAATTGACGATACTTTTTAGCCTGAAATTGAATCTTGTTTGAGAGGATAACATAACCACAAAAAGGACGTGATGGTTATGGCCCGTATTAACAAGTATGCAAAAAACCGTTTACTTGCATTCTTTTACACCACAGCCATTTTGAGTGGCCTTTATGCTGGTGCAGGTGCCGCTGCCGATCGCACTCCCCAGGTGGATTTCCTGCCCACCGGACGGCAGATTGCGGCGCCCACGGCCTTCCTGGAAATGTGTTCGCGCTCGCCGGAAGACTGCCAGCAATCGGCGCAGCCTGAAGCCGCGCGCATTGTGTCCCTGGCCCGGCAGGCCCTGGTCGAGAAATATGACCTGGCCTTCTCGCATAAAATCGCGGACCGTACGGATGACCCGGTGCCCGGCGCCGTCACGCCTGCGCAATGGCCACGTCTTTCCGAGAACCGCCAGGGTAATGCCACGCCAGCCCCCGTCCCTTCCGTCGATTACGACCGGATCGACCTGAAAGGCGACACCATGGCTACCCTGAAGGCTATCAACAATCGCGTCAACCGCACCCTGATCGCCGATACAGACGCCCATGTCTATAACATTAATGACTACTGGGACGCCCCTGCCCTGACCCCTGGCGCGCGGGGCGATTGCGAGGATTTCGCCCTGATCAAGCGCCGCCTGCTGATTGCGCAGGGCATACCCGCCGCCGCTCTCAGTCTGGCCATTGTCCGCACCCGTTTCAATGAAGACCATGCCGTCCTGGTGGTGGCCACGAAACAGGGTGATTTCGTCCTCGACAACCTCGCCTACAGGGTCAGGCCCTGGCAGAAAACCGGCTATTACTGGGTATCTCGTCAGGCGCCGGGCGACGACCTGGCCTGGGTATCGCTTGCCCCTGCATCAGAAGCCGCTACCGCCCTGAGTATGGCCTATAATCGCTAAACCTGTTATTTCGGTTCCATGACCCAGACCCTTTTATGGACCCGATCCCTCAGATATGGCCCCGCTGGCGCGGCTCTTGCCATAGCCCTGCTCGGCGCCGTGGCGGCCCTGCAATTCGCCATGCCGGACACCATGCCGGTTATCCTGCCATTTTCCGAATCTTTCTACGCACGCACTCTGGCGGCCACCGACAACGACCTGCGCATAGACCTGGCGAACAAAACGGTAAACGCCGCGCCGGGACGCGCCGAAAACTGGCTGCTTCTGGCTTCCGCTTACCAGCAAAAGGACGCGGCGCTTTCCGGACGCGTGCTGGACGCCCTGCGCCGCTCCTATGCGGCGGGCCCGCTGTCACCAGATGCGCATGACTGGCGCCTGGCATATGTTTTTTCCAACTGGAGCCTTATGCCCGACGACCTTAGACGCGCGGCCATGGCAGAAGCCGAAGCCTACGCCACGCGCTACGCCGGCTTCGTCTATATCAAGGAACTGGCACCGACCCTGCCCGACAGCGAGGGGCGCATGGCCCTGGGGCTGGTCGCCCTGACTCACGACCGCGCCATGGACAGCGCCCGCCGCGTGGCCCAGCATCGCGCCATGCGTGAGATCACCCTGCAATAATGTATGAATGCCGCACCGTGCGGTCGTCTCAGAGCCCCCCAAAGCGCCCTGAGACGATAGCTCTCAGCCCGTACCGCCCCCTATTCCCCCTGGAATCCTGACGGCTCAGGCAGCAGAGCTGCACGGAAGCCCGCTGTTCGCAGACCCTGCACCGGAAGGATGCGCGTTAGGTCGCGCCCAGGTCCGGCAGCGGTATGGTTACACTTAAAAAGTGCGCTTATCAACACCAAGTGATCACGGTTTGTGTCTTTTTGGTGCCTGGCTTACCCCTGCGCGCCCCGGCCGGGTACGGCATTCAGCAGGCTTTGCAGATGATCGAGATAATCATAAAAAGCATCCCGGCCGGTGACGGTCAGACGGGCGATGGTGCGGGGCTTGCCGGCAGAAATGGTCTTGTCGAGCTGGATATAACCGGCATCATCGAGCTTCTTCAGGTGTTGCGACAGATTGCCGTCACTGATGCGGATTTCCCCGCGCAGAGTCACGAAGTCGGCCTTACCGACAGTCGACAGGAAGGCCAGGATTGCCAGACGGGCACGGCCATGAATGACCTCCTCCAGGCTTTCGTGGGCAAACAGGCTCATGTAGTCCTCATCTTGGGTTGGGCGCGCCGCTCGGCACGCAACAGAACAAGGCCGGGTGCCGTCATGAAACAGACGGTGGCCGCAGCCATGACGATATAACGATCAATCGGGCTATCAAGCACAAACATGGCGCCAGCGGTCAGCATCCAGCCTCCGGCCATGCCCAGCAGCCAGGATTGACTACTCGACGTTGCCATAACCGCCAGCACAAGGCTGAATACAATGGCCAAGAATGCCATGGTGATATGCGGTTCGGAAACCCTGGTCCACTGGCTGCCCAGCAGAAAAACGAAAATGCCGATACCGGCAAAAACCCAGGTCGTGGAAATCGCCTGATTGCGCCATGACCGAAAGGAATAGCCGCCACGGCCGAAATGCGAAATCAGCAGTGCGCCCGGCACGCCAATAATTGCGGCTCCCCATCCGATTGGTAGCCCCGCCGGAAGCCAATCGGCCGCCATCAAGGCTTTCAGGATATGTGTAACAGCCAGTACCACGCCCCACCATGCCATGACTGACCCGCCAGCCGTGGCCAGTGCATCTCCCCGACTGACCAGAGCGCGCAGGGATTCCAGTTCCTCGCCCAGATACCCCGCCTCTTCCGGATCGAGGCGCGGCAGAAGGGGGGGCGACTTATAATCTGGCATATGACGTTTTTCCGACATACCGGCCGAGCGTCCTTTCTCAAACGCCTAATCTAGGATCATTTAGTGTGTAAATCCACCTGAAACTAAGGCCGCCGTTCCTTGGCCGCCTCGGCGGCTTTCTTGACGTCTTGTGCGCGAGACAGGGGCGCGATCAGGATGCCGGCAGGGGTAGATATCACCATGACATCGCTCATGCCGATGACCGCCACGACCGGACCGCCATCATTGCGGATCAGGCAGTTTTGGGATTCGATCAGTATGGCCTCGCCCTTGACATGGTTCGCGCTGTCATCCTTTTCACCCAGCCGCCACAGTTCGGCGAAACCGCCGACATCCGCCCAGCCGATATCACACGGAATGACCGCCGAACGCGACGTGTTTTCCATGACCGCATAATCGACACTGATCGACGGCACCTGGCCAAAAGCGTCCTCATCGAGGCTGATAATCACGCCATCACGATGGGCTTTTTTATAGGCATCGACGCAGGCGGCCAGCACGTCAGGCGCATAAAGGCTCAGTTCCTCAAGCATGACCTGGGGCGAGAACAGGAAAATGCCGGCATTCCAGTCATGGCGCCCGCCTTGGACGTACTGTGTCGCCGTTTCCAGGTTTGGCTTTTCCCAGAACTTTTTGATTTCAAAAATGCCGTCGGAAAGCGGGGCACCACGTTCGATATAGCCGAAGCCGGTTTCCGGATGAGCCGGTGTAATGCCGAAAGTGACGATGCGGGATTTAGCGGTTTCGGACGCAGCAACCACGGCCGCGTGGAAAGCGTCCGGCCTCGTGATGACGTGATCTGCCGGCACCAGCAGCACCAGGGCGCCCGGATCGCCTTCCTGGCCCCCCAATTCCTGACCGGCAAGCGCTGCCATGGCGGCAACAGCAGCGGTATTGCGGCCGAAGGGTTCGAGAATCACGCCTTGCGGCGCCTTGCCGATCGCCGCGAGTTGCGAGACCACCAGATCCTTATGCCCGCGGCCGCAGATGGCGACTGGCGCCAGATAGTCGTCCCCGACCAGGCGCAAGGCGGTTTCCTGGATCATCGTATTCAGCGTGGCCAGGGCGTGAAACTGTTTGGGCGCCGAAGGCGTGGACAGAGGCCAGAGACGCGTTCCGGAACCGCCTGACATGATGACAGGTATGATCTTGTTTGACATTTTGATTTCGCCCTTGCCTCCCCGTACGGAAGGTTCATGGTCTTCCATGACTTGCCAGGGAGTATTTTTTCGATGTCGTGGCTTCTGCGTACATATAAAGAGACGGTAGGTAAATATTCCCGTCCGTCAAACAGATAAGTATTTTTGAAATATTTAATTTGCCGGCTTTTTCAAACCCAACTGTATTTTTACGCGTTTTTGTTCTAACCCCGTGATCCACGATCCATCATCCCTGTGAGACCCGCTCCATGCCGACACTCGCCCAAGCCCTTGTCGAAAAACAGCAATCCCTGCGCCAATGGCTGTTCGATCACGCCCTGCCCCTGTGGTGGGATATCGGCGGTGATCGCGAAAAGGGTGGCTTCTTTGAGAAGATCAATCTCGACGGCAAGCCGGACGATGTCGATCGCCGCACCCGCGTGGCCGCACGCCAGGTCTACTCCTACGCCCTGGCGCGGCGCATGGGCTATCCGGGTGATACGGACGGCCCCATCGACCAGGGCCTGAAGTGGCTGGCGGGTCCGGCGCGCAATCCCGGAACCGGTATGCTTTACGCCACGCTGAAGCCGGACGGCACAGTGGTGCGCGGCGAGTTCGATTTCTACGACCACGCCTTCGCCATGCTGGCTTATGCCTCGGCTTACCGCGTCCGCCCGGATGACAAGTCGCTGGAAGCGGCGGGCGTCGCCATACGTGACAAGATCATCGCCGACTATTCCCACCCGGTGCGCGGCTTCGAGGAAGCCAATCCGCGCACCCTGCCGCTCAAGGCCAATCCGCACATGCACATGTTCGAGGCGTGCCTGGCGTGGATCGAGGCCGGCGGCGACGACAAGTGGCGCGATATCGCCGCCGAGATCGCTGACCTGTGCGTCGAGAAATTCCTGCATCCCGAAACCGGCGCCCTGCGCGAATTCTTCGATGGCGACTGGAATGTTATGCCGGGCGAAGCCGGCCGGATCGTCGAGCCCGGCCACCAGTTCGAGTGGGCGTGGCTGTTCCTGCGCTGGGCGGAAATGACGGGTCAAGACCGCTATATGAAAACGGCGCAGCGCCTGATCGATATCGCCGATGTGGCCGGCACCGATCCGAAACGCAATGTGACGATGTTCGAGCTGTGGGACGACTTCACCGTCAAGGACGCCAAGGCACGCCTGTGGTCGCAGACCGAACGCATGAAGGCGTTTACCGCCTTGTCGCAGGCGGCGAAAACGGCTGCTGAAAAGGAATCCGCCATTGCCAGCCTGATCCTGGCGACTTCCGGACTGCAACTTTACCTCAGTACCGAGATCGAGGGATTATATCGTGACCGCATGAAGCCGGATGGCACCTTCGAGATCGAACCGGCGCCGGCCAGTTCGCTCTATCACATCATCTGCGCCATCGATGAGTTGGCGTCAGTAAAACTGTAAGAGGCTCAAGTTGGGGCTTCCACTGATAGCGCTTCCAATGTAGCGTCGGCGGCAATTATAAAACCGCTACCGGAGGAAGCCCATGAAGGCCCGTCACGTTACAAGTCTGCTTACCGCGTCCCTGCTCGCCTGTGTGTCCACCACCGCCCTGGCCCAGGTCCAGCCGTGGATGGATACTTCCAAACCGGCCGACCAGCGTGCCGCCGCCGTCGTGGCTGCCATGACGCTCGATGAAAAACTCAGTCTTGTGATGGGTTATACCGACCCGAAGGAACTGGCCAAGCAACCTGACACTGACGTGTCGCCCGCCATAAAGGCCGATGTGGCCGCGCACGCCATTGACGGCGCTGCCGGTTACATTTCCGGCATTCCGCGCCTCGGCATTCCCTCGCAGTGGCAGACCGATGCCTCGATCGGCGTGCGCGTGGAAGGGATGGAACGAACCGCCCTGCCCTCATCGCTGGCAACTGCCGCCTCATTCGATCCGCAGGTGCCCTATCAGGGCGGCGTCATGATTGCCAGTGAGGCGCGTCTGTCCGGCTTCAACACCTTCCTGGCCGGCGGCGCCAACCTGGCACGCGAGCCGCGCAACGGACGCAACTTCGAATATGTCGGCGAAGACCCCTGGCTGGCCGGCCAGATGGCCGGTTCGCTGATCGCCGGCATCCAGTCGACGCACATGGTCTCGACCATGAAGCACTATGCGGTAAACGATCAGGAGAGCCAGCGCACCACGGTCGATGCCAGCATTTCGCCGGAAGCCATGCGCCAGTCCGACCTGCTGGCCTTCGAATTCGTTTATGAGAAAGGCCATCCCGGCTCGGCCATGTGTGCCTATAATCTCATCAACGGACGCTGGGCCTGCGAGAACGAATACCTGCAGCAAAAGGTCCTGAAACACGACTGGGGCTTCAAGGGCTACATCATGTCCGATTGGGGCGCGGTACATTCGACGGTAGATGCCGTCAACTACGGTCTCGACCAGATGACCGGCTGGCCCTGCTGCGGCGACAAGGTGCCCTATTACAGCGCCACCCGGCTGAAGGCCGCTCTGGCGGACGGCGAAATCACCCAAAAGCGCATCGACGACATGGCGACCCGCATCGTCTGGCCGCTGTTTGAATATGGCGTGATCGACGATCCGGTAAAGGTCGGCGCCATCAATTTCAAGGCCAATGCCGATGTGTCGCAAAATGCCGCTGAACAGTCGCTGACCCTGCTCAAAAATGACAACAACCTGTTGCCGCTCAAGGGCGTGAAGACCCTGGCCGTGATCGGCGGCCATGCCGACAAGGGGGTACTGTCGGGTGGCGGTTCCTCAGGCGTGCATCCGGTCGGCGGCAGCGCTCTGCCGGTCGAGAAAGGCTGGCCCGGCACGGCGATCTGGATGCCCTCTTCGCCGCTCAACGGATTGAAGGCGGAACTGCCTAAAGCCAAGATCAGCTTCACCGCGGGCGACGATATTGCCGCCGCTGCGGCCGCCGCGGCAAAGGCTGAGGTTGCCGTCGTTTTCGTTACCGACTGGAAGGGCGAAGGCTTTGATACGACGCTGGACCTGAAGGAAAACCAGGACGCCCTGGTTGCCGCTGTGGTCAAGGCCAATCCGAAAACCATTGTTGTACTGGAAACAGGCGGTGCTGTCCTGATGCCGTGGTTGAATGACGTACCCGCCGTGGTGGAAGCCTGGTATCCGGGTATTCGCGGCGGCGCGGCCATTGCCCGAGTCCTGACCGGCAAGGTCAATCCGAGCGGCCACACGCCGATCAGCTTCCCGGCCTCCAACGACCAACTGGCCCATGCCACGATCCCCGGCTTCGGCATGCCTGGAGACAGCGCGGTCCACGTTACCTATGATGAAGGCGCGGCCATCGGGTATAAGTGGTACGATGTGAAGGGCTTCAAACCGATGTTCGCCTTCGGTCATGGCCTCAGCTACACGACTTTTGCCGTGACCGATGCCAAGGCCGAGGCCGCCGATAACCGCATCACTGTCACCGGCACCCTCACCAACACCGGCGCAGTCGAAGGCAAGGGCGTGGCGATGGCCTTCGTTTCACCCGCTGACTGGCAGGCCGCCAGCTGGGAAGCGCCCAAGCGTTTCGCCGCCTTCCAGAAGATCGAACTGGCGCCGGGGAAAGGCCAAACCTTCACTGCCCAGATCGACCCGCGCCTTCTGGCGACATGGGAGGCCGCCGACAACAGCTGGCATATTAAGGCCGGGACCTATCATATCCGGCTGGGTCAGGCTGCCGACGACCTGACGCAAAATGTGGATATCACCCTGCCGGACAGCCGCTGGAGCGCGGTACATTAAGCGATCCATCTGCACCGACTATAAGGATTGTCCGCAAGACCCGCCGATGTCTCTATCGGCGGGTCTTGATACATCTGAAACCAGATTGACCGCAGGAACAGCTTGTGGGAACGTGGCGCCAATCAAAAATGCCACACGGCGCGGATAAACGGCCCGAAACGGACGGATATATCCCGCCGGATGTTGTAAAAGACATCACCACAAGAAAGATGCCTGACATGACCAGACCCGCCTGGGCCCTGAGCGTCACCGATCTGTTCACCATCGGCATCGGGCCGTCCAGTTCGCATACGGTCGGCCCCATGCGGGCGGCGGTCCATTTTGCCGAACAGGCCGCCAGCTATGGCGAACCGTCGCGGGTCATCTGCAAGCTCTACGGATCGCTGGCCCTGACCGGCAAGGGCCACACCACCGATACCGCCATTCTGGTGGGCCTCAGCGGCTGGCTGCCTGATCGCATCGATCCGGAAGCCATTGCGCCGCTGGTGACCGAAATCCGCGCCACGCAAAGCCTGAAACTGGCCGGGCTTTATGACATTGCCTTCGATCCGGAAACGGACCTGCAATTCATGATGGGCGAGTTCCTGCCGCAACACTCCAACGGCATGGTATTTGAGGCCACCTATCCGCATGGCAAGCCTTTCACGGCCACCTATTTTTCCATCGGCGGCGGGGCGATCACCGGCGATACCGTGGTGGCCCAATCGAGCAATATCGCCCTGCCCTATCCCTATACCTCCGGCGCGGAACTGCTGGCCATCTGCGCTGCGGAAAACCTCTCCATCGCCGAGGTGGTGGCGCGCAACGAACTGGCTTTTCGCGCCGAGGCCGAAACCACCGCCTTTATCGACCAGGTGCGCGAGGCAATGATGGCCAGCATCAAACGCGGCGTGTCGCTCGAAGGCGTCCTGCCGGGCGGATTGAACGTCAAGCGCCGCGCCAAAGCCATGAAGGAACGGCTGGAGGAACGCGGCCCGCGCATCGACCCGTCACACATTTTTGAGTGGGTCAGCCTTTACGCACTGGCGGTCAATGAGGAAAATGCCGCTGGCGGGCGCGTGGTGACAGCGCCGACCAATGGCGCGGCCGGCGTATTGCCTGCGGTGATCAAATATTACGAGACCTTTGTACCCGGCGCCACGAAGGAAGGATCGCGCACCCTCTTGATGACGGCGGCGGCGATCGGCTTTCTCTACAAGACCAATGCCTCGATCTCGGCCGCTGAAATGGGCTGCCAGGGCGAGGTCGGGGTTGCCTGTTCGATGGCAGCGGCGGGCCTGTGCGCGGCGCTTGGCGGTACGCCCGGCCAGATAGAGAACGCCGCCGAGATCGGCATGGAGCACAATCTCGGCCTGACGTGTGATCCGATCGGCGGACTGGTTCAGGTGCCTTGCATCGAACGTAATACCATGGGCGCTATCAAGGCGATCAACGCCACCTATCTGGCGCTCAATGGCGATGGCAACCACATCGTCTCGCTCGATGCGGTGATCGAGACAATGCGCCAGACCGGCGAGGACATGCGCGCCAAATACAAGGAAACGAGCCTTGGCGGCTTGGCAGTAAATGTGGTCGAGTGCTAAAGCGGAGGCCTTAGATACGCGTTGATAGCGGTAGCCGAAGGCCGTGTTCGATGTTAATTTGCGTTTTTAGCCTAAAATGGGAAGAGTGTTGTTAACGGATCGCCCCGACCATCTACCCGATTCCAAACGCCGCGAGCTGGAGTTCGTGGTCAAGGTCCTGTTCGATGCCTTCGATGATGCGTTAAAGACAAAGCTGTCAAGCAAGCGCAAGTCCGGGCAGATTTTGAAAGTCATCCTGTTCGGCTCGATGGCGCGCGGCGACTGGGTGGACGACAGGCAGTCCGGCTATAAATCCGACTTCGATCTGCTAGTCGTCGTCAATGGCCACACCTTCACCGACTTGCATGAGTATTGGCACGCTGCCGACGAGCGGTTCGTCCGCGAGTTCACCATCACCCACAGCATCGACACTCCGGTCAACTTCATCGTCCACGATCTGGCTGACGTAAACGACCAGTTGGCGCGCGGCCGACCGTTCTTCAGCGACATCGCCCGCGACGGCATCATGCTCTACGAAGCCCCAGGGCACCCGCTGGCCAGGCCCAAGGCGCTGACCACGGATGAGGTCGCGGCCGAGGCCAAGGGGTACTATGAGCAGTGGATGGCCAACGCTGATAACCTGCTCGACCTGGCTAATGGTGCGCTCGCCAAGGGATATGCCAAGCAAGCGGCATTCCTGCTCCACCAGACCACAGAGGCGCTCTATCACTGCGTCCTGCTGGTCCTGACACTGTACAGCCCCAAGAGCCACCGTATCACCATGCTGCGCTCACAGGCCGAGGCCCTGGACGACCGTCTAAAGGCGATCTGGCCCGCTGACAGCAAACTGCACCGCCAGGCCTTCGACCGCCTGCGCCGCGCTTATGTCGAGGCAAGATACTCCGCCGAGTACACCGTCAGCGACGAGGAACTGGCCTGGCTGGTCGAGCGCGTCACACGGCTGCAAGAGATCGTCGGGACCATCTGCCATGATCGCCTAAACCAGGCGAAGTTTTCCGGTTACAAGTAATTATAAGAGAATGCCCTACAACATCAGGACAAGAGCAGCTTTTTTACGATTTAGATCGCGACAGAACGTGCTAAAGTCGTTTTGTTTTACCCTACAATAACAATTATTGTAGGGTAATTATTTCCCAACCTTCCGCCCCTGCTCGAAGGCATACCCCGTTTTCAGCAGCAGGGCCTCGCTCCATTTGGAGCCAATAAAGCTCAGCCCCACAGGCAGGCCCTGGACGGTGCCCATGGGGACGGTCAGGTGGGGATAGCCGGAGGTGGCGGGCAATTGCGTGGCCGAGGGGCCGGTGTACTGGTCGCCATAGACCAGATCGGACAGCCAGGCCGGGCCGTAGGTGGGCGCGACCAAGACCATGACCTTGTTTGCCGCCAGCAGACCGTCGATTCGGGCGGCGGACGCATTTCTGGCGAGGTAGGCGGCGGAGACATAGGCCGGATCATCCAGCCCCTTCGTTTGTTCGGACTGCTCGAAGAGTTCCTGCCCGAAATAAGGCATTTCCTGCACGGCATTGGCTTTATTGAAAGCGATGACATCGGCTAGGGTGCGCGTTTTTACCGCTGGCGGGGTCGAGGCCAGATAGGCGTTCAGGTCCGCTTTCAGTTCGGTCATCATGACGGTCATTTCGGCATCGCCCAGTCCCTTGACCGAGCTATCCTTGATATCGACCAGCACCGCGCCCTGGTCGGTGAGCTGCTTCAGTGCGGCTTCGAATATGGCGGTGGTTTTGGCGTCATTGCCGACCTGATCGCGCAGCACGCCGATGCGGACGCCTTTCAGGCTGGCGCCGGCGAGACCAGCAACGTAATCCATCTTATGGGCGTCGGCCTCGGCGGTCGCCTTATCCGCCGGGTCGCTGCCGGCCATTACGGTCAGCATGGCGGCGATATCGGCCACGGAATGGCCCATCGGTCCCGGCGTATCCTGGCTGTGGGAGATCGGCACGACATAGGTGCGCGAGACCAGTCCGACGGTCGGTTTGAGGCCGACAAGCCCGTTCATCGATGACGGACAGGTGACGCTGCCATCGGTTTCCGTGCCTACTGCCAGCGGGGCCAGCCCAGCCGCCACACCGGTGCCGGAACCGGAGGACGAGCCGCAGGCGGTGCGGGCATGATCGACCGCATTGGCGGTCAGGCCGCCGACGCCGCTCCAGCCGCTGACCGAACGGGTGGAGCGGATATTGGCCCATTCCGACAGGTTGGCCTTGCCGAGGATGATGGCGCCGCCGGCGCGCAGGTTGGCCACCACCGGCGCGTCGCGGTGGGTGATATTGGCGGCCAGGGCCATGGAACCGGCGGTCGTCGGCATGATATCGGCCGTCTCGATATTGTCCTTGATCAGGACGGGGATGCCCATCAGGGGGCCAAAATCCTTGCCGGCCTTGCGGGCGTCGTCGGATTCTTTGGCGCGTTTCAGGGCATCGGGATTGACGGTGATGACGGCGTGCAGGTCGCCGTTCTTGGCCTTGATCTGGTCGAGCGCCGCCTGGGTTAAGTCGGCGGAGGTGTATTTGCCGGCTTTCATATGGGCCTGGATATCGGCGACGGAGGCTGTCAGGTCGGCCTTCGCCTGATCGTAGGCGGATGGCGCGCGGCCGGGCATCTGGCAGGCGGTCAGGCATAGAGCTATGGCCGCAGTGAGACATAATGGACGAATAGACATGCGCGCCTCCCCTTAAGAAAGCGTAAGTTAGCTACAAATTTGTGAAGGCGACAAGTGAAACCGAATAAGCCGTTGCGCAGGGCGTCAAAAGGCAAGTAAGAACCCCACCACCATCCGTCTTCGCCTGAAGGCTGCGCCGGACTGTCCCCCTCCCTGTTTACCGGGGAAGTACAAGATATGTGGAGCTTTCCTTGGACCTGAACCCGATCATGCTGGCTGCCGGCGCCGAGATCATGCGCATCTATGCCACCGATTTCGCCGTGGTGACAAAAGGCGATTCGTCGCCAGTTACTGAAGCCGATCAGAGAGCCGAAGCCATTATACTGGCCGGTCTGAAGCACATCGCGCCCGGCATTCCGGTCATCGCCGAGGAAGAGGCGGCGGCAGGCCGTTTCCCGACAACCGCCGGCACCTTCTTTCTGGTCGATCCGCTGGACGGCACCAAGGAATTTATCTCGAAAAACGGCGAGTTCACGGTCAATATCGCGCTGATCGAAGATGGCAAGCCGGTTCTGGGCGCGGTCTATGCGCCGGCGCTGGGCAAGATCTGGTGGGGCTCGGCGGGTAAGGGCGCCTTTATGGCCGAGGTGAGCGAGGGCGTGATCGGCGAGGCGCGTCCCATAAGCGTGCGCCAGCCGGAAGGGGGCCTGATCGCCGTAGGTTCGCGCTCGCATGGCGGGGCGGAAACGCAGGCATATCTGGAAGCCTATACGGTTGCCGATTTTGTCGCCGCCGGGTCATCGCTGAAATTCTGCCTGATCGCCGAAGGGCGCGCCGATATCTATCCGCGCATGGGCCGCACTATGGAATGGGATACGGCAGCGGGTGACGCCATCCTGCGCGCCGCCGGCGGACGGGTGGAAACGTTGGATGGTCTGCCGCTCAGATACGGCAAGCGCTTTCAGGATAACGATGGCGACTATGCCAATCCCCATTTCGTGGCATTTGGTCATTTAAGCGTAAGTCGTTAGAGGTGCATAAAACCGTTGCCGGAAAATAACATCGGCTTTAAGCCGGTCGTGACTCAATCTGGACATTGCAATGCCGACCATTTTATTGACAGGAATTCCACGCTCGGGAACGACCTTGGCGTGCAAACTCCTGAACGAATTCCCTGACACAGTGACCCTGGCCGAACCGTTGAGCTTGCAGAAGCGCGGGGATATGGCGGGCGCGGCAGAAGAGATTGCTGACTTTGTCGCCCAGGCCCGTCACGACGCCCTGACAACAAACACGGCCGTCTCGCGTCACATAAACGGTGTCGTTCCCGAAAACTGGGCTGAAGCGCCCGGTCGGGACCAGAAATTGCGTCAGGCCCAAACGTCTCTCAGCGCCATTGGTCTGAAGAAGCCTCTGACCGATGATTTTCACCTGATCATCAAGCAGCCCGGCGAGTTCACCGCGCTTTATAATGTTTTGAAAACGAAATATCCGGTTTTTGCCCTGGTACGTCACCCCCTGGCCGCGCTTGCCGCCTGGCAAACCGTCAATATGCCTATTCATGAAGGCCGTATGCCGGTTCTCGAAGCTTTTCATCCAGAGCTGACGGCGCAACTCAACGCTATATATGATCGCGTCAAACGCCAGGTTCACCTGCTGGGCTGGATTCTTGACGTATATACGCGTTTTCCTGCCGAAAATATTATCCGCTACGAAGACATGCTCGCCGACTCTCAACGCAGCCTGGGTAAGATAACCGCTCACAGCCAGCCATCTGCGAAACCGCTCAAGGCATTTGACCTGCAAGAGCGTTATCCCGGTGTCGACCTGCCTTTGCTCGCCCGCGAACTACAGGTGCTCGCAGAAAAGGCCGCCCCTTTCTATCCTGACTTCAACGCCTCTCTTAGCCGTTATATGTAGGCGGATATGAAAGGTAAGGTCTACGTCGTTAACGCCTATGTACCCAATGGCGGCACCTTGATGGCCTATCATATGGCCGTCATTCTGCACCGTGATTTTGGGTATGAGGTCTGCGTTCTTACCGACAGATGCGGGCCGGATCACGGCATATTCGTATATGAGCCGGTCTTTGAAACAAAGCCTTTAGCCGATATCGACAAACTCATCACCGCCCGCGACATCTTGATCTGCAATCCGTCCTTCTCCACGCATAATTTCGGCCTGCGGTTCGACTGCCTCAAGATCATGTATGTACAGGGGTTCACGACCTTTTCCCTGATCGATCGCTTTTTCGATCACTATGTCAGTGTCAGCGGCTTTGTACAAAATTTCCTATCATCGACCTACGACCTGCACACACGGGTCATCCCGCCCTTTATCTCGCTGAATGCTCACTCGCCCGCTTTAGGCTGGCTTGACCGGCCGGAAGGATCGCTGGCCCTGAACCTGAAGGGCAGTTATGATCTGCAAAGCCTGCTGCTGGAACGTATCCGCCAGCGCATGACGATCATCGCGCCTCAGGTTGAAGCCGGAATTGACTGGGAGAAGGCCTTGCAATTATCTGCGACAAAACTCCCACACGGAGACATGCTGCGGCGCTTGGGCGAAGTTCGCTACCTGCTGAGCCTCGCTGTCGGCGAAGGTTTCGGCCTGGTGCCGCTAGAAGCCATGGGAATGGGCACGACGGTGGTCGGCTTTGACGGTTTCGGGGGACGCGATTATGTCCGGCATGGCGATAACTGCGCCTTGCGAGCCTATCCGGATATAGACGGCGTGGCGGACGATCTGGTGCGCGTGCTGACCGATACCGGCTACGCGCAATCCCTGGCACGAAAGGGGCGGGAAACAGCCAACCTGTACACATATGAGCGTTTTCGTGCCGCCTGGATCGAAGAATTTCAGCAGGCATTTCGCCGAAAAGGCTTTTAATCAGTCGATTGCCGACAGGTTAGGATTGCTGAACAATCGGACGAGGCTTAAACGTTTGCGGCTTTGATGCGCGGTGGCTAGAAGGTGCGCTCGAATTGAGGTTTCCTGTATGCCTGTTACGCCTGAAAGAATGACCCATCTGAAGCGCCTTGAAGCCGAGGCGATCTTCATCATGCGCGAAGTCGCCGCCGAGTTCAAAAATCCGGTCATGCTCTATTCGATCGGCAAGGATTCGTCGGTCATGCTGCACCTGGCGCTCAAGGCCTTCTATCCGTCAAAGCCGCCCTTCCCGTTCATGCACGTCAATACGACGTGGAAATTCCGCGAGATGATCAGGTTCCGCGACGAGACCGCGGCGCGCCTGGGCCTGAACCTGATCAGCCACACCAACCAGGAAGGCGTGGCCAATAACGTCAATCCATTCGATCACGGTTCCAGTGTCTTCACCAACATCATGAAGACCGATGCCCTGAAACAGGCCCTGACAGAGCATGGTTTCGATGCGGCCTTCGGCGGCGCCCGCCGCGACGAGGAAAAGAGCCGTGCCAAGGAGCGCATCTTCTCCTTCCGCACCGCCAATCACGGCTGGGACCCGAAGAACCAGCGTCCGGAACTGTGGAATCTCTACAATGCCCGCGTGAAGCCCGGCGAATCGATCCGCGTCTTCCCGATCTCCAACTGGACCGAACTGGACATCTGGCAATATATCCTGATGGAGAATATCCCCATCGTGCCGCTTTATTTTGCGAAAAAGCGCCCGGTCGTGCAGCGTGGCGGCCAGTGGATCATGGTCGATGACGACCGCCTGCCGCTCAATCCCGGCGAAGTGCCGGAAATGAAATCCGTGCGTTTCCGCACCCTGGGGGATTACCCCTTAACCGCCGCCGTCGAATCCGAAGCCGATACCCTAGAAGCCATTGTCGCCGAAATGCTGGTGGCCCGCACCTCGGAGCGCTCCGGTCGTCTGATCGACCACGACGAAGCCGGCTCGATGGAAAAGAAGAAGCGCGAAGGTTATTTCTAATGAATACGACTGTTATGGAAGACGCCCTCGACACAAAAGCGCTCGTGGAATATCTGGCCACGCACGAAAAGAAGGATCTGCTGCGTTTCCTGACCTGCGGGTCGGTGGATGACGGCAAGTCGACCCTGATCGGCCGCCTGCTCTATGACACCAAGCTGATCTTCGAGGATCAGTTGGCAAGTATCGAGAAGGATTCGAAGAAGCACGGCACGGTCGGTGACGATATCGACCTGGCCCTGCTCGTTGATGGTTTGCAGGCCGAGCGCGAGCAAGGCATTACCATTGATGTCGCCTACCGGTTCTTCACAACCGACAAGCGCAAGTTCATTGTGGCCGACACCCCCGGCCATGAACAATATACGCGCAATATGGCGACCGGGGCGTCGAACTCCGACCTCGCCGTCATCCTGATCGACGCCCGCAAAGGTATATTGACGCAAACGCGCCGTCACTCGTTCATCGTGTCCCTGCTTGGCATCAAACACGTCGTGCTCGCCGTCAACAAGATCGACCTGATGGACTACTCCCAGGACGTTTTTGATAAGATCGTCGCCGACTACAAGGCGTTCGCCGCCGATTTCGGCTTCGAGACTCTCCAGGCCATTCCGATGTCCGCCCGCTATGGCGATAACGTGCTGGGCCGCAGCGACAAGCTGCCGTGGTATCAGGGCCCGACACTGGTCGAACATCTGGAAACGGTACAGATCGATCAGGACCTGAGCCAAAAGCCTTTCCGCCTTCAGGTTCAGTGGGTCAACCGGCCCGACCTCAATTTCCGCGGCTTCTCCGGCACCATTTCCTCCGGCACGATCCGTCCCGGTGACGACGTACTGGTCGCCAAATCCGGCAAATCCTCAAGAGTCAAGGCGATCGTCACCTATGACGGCGACCTGGCCGTGGCCGCTGCCGGCCAGGCCATTACGCTGACCCTGGAAGACGAAATCGATATTTCACGCGGTGACGTGATCTCCACTACGGATAATCGCCCGGAAGTCTCCGATCAGTTCCAGGCGCGCCTGATCTGGATGAGCGAGCAGGAACTGATCCCCGGCCGCACGCTGCTGATCAAGATCGGCGCGAAGACCGTTTCGGCATCGGTGACCGAAATAAAGCACAAGACAGACGTCAATACCTTTGCCGACCTGGCCGCCAAGACGCTGAAACTGAATGAAGTCGCGCTGGTCAATATCGCCTTGCAGGAGCCGGTGGCGTTTGATCCGTATGCGGACAATCACGAAATGGGCGCCTTTATCGTCATCGATCGCGTGTCGAACCTGACGCTCGGTGCCGGCATGATCGAGCACGGACTGCGCCGCGCCACCAATGTCCACTGGCAGGCACTCGACGTCAACAAGGCGACGCGCGCCGCCGCCAAGGGCCAGAAACCGGCCGTGTTGTGGTTCACCGGGCTTTCCGGCGCCGGCAAATCGACCATCGCCAATCTGGTGGAAAAGAAGTTGCTCAGCCTCGGCCACCACACCTACCTGCTCGATGGCGACAATGTGCGCCACGGCCTGAATAAGGACTTAGGCTTCACCGATGCCGACCGCGTGGAAAATATCCGCCGCGTGGCCGAGGTCTCCAAGCTGATGGTCGATGCCGGCCTGGTGACGCTCGTCTCATTCATCTCGCCCTTCCGCGCCGAACGCCAGATGGCGCGCGAACTGCTGGGCGAGAACGAGTTCATCGAAATCTATGTCTCGACCCCGCTTGATGTGGTGGAAAAGCGCGACGTTAAGGGCCTCTACGTCAAGGCGCGCGCCGGCGAGATCAGGAACTTCACCGGTATCGACAGCCCTTACGAAGCGCCGGAAAACCCGGAACTGACACTCGACACCACGAGCCAGACACCTGAGCAACTGGCGGAAAAAGTTGTGCTCTTCATGGTCAAGAATGGCTATCTTATAAGCGCACCAGAGTATCAGATTTAACACCTCCGCTGCGGACAGACCCGCCACTACGGTCGCCCGAAATAATCATAAAGTCCGTTATTGGAGGATTGTTTGAACGGTATTTTTTGCAAATACGCAGTCACCTTTTGCGTTGCAAAAGCATATGAACTGGTCTAACTGGGCACTTCACGAGGTGGTATCTACCATATCGTTGCTCTCTATTTGCTTTGTAGGCGGACCTGCTTCTTATGAATAAAGCCTTTCTGGATCTACAAAAGGGGCTCGCACTCTACAAAGTCTGGGTTTACCAAGCCTATCACGAAATAAGCTCCAAATACAGACACACCATTCTCGGGTCATTATGGATCGCCGGCAGCATGGTGACAACGTCACTTTGTCTTTCATTGGTATTCGGCATCATCCAGGGGCAAGATCTCCGGACCGTTCTGCCGCATATCATGGGCGGCATTCTAGCCTATACCATGATCAGCTTCATCCTGACGGACGGTGCCGAAGTCTTCATCAATGCGGGCGGCATAATCAAAAACCACGCCTATCCCTTTACCTATTATGTATTTGAGGGCGTTACTCGCTCCTTCCTAACCTTCTTGCATAATTTGATAGTGTTCTACATCGCCATCGCTCTTGTCGGCGGCCTTCGAGTACCAAGCTGGGAAATCCTGTTGGGTTTGCCTGTTGTTTTGATGAGCATGGTCACTTGGGGCACCTTTGTCGGCATGATGGCTTCGCGTTTTCGCGATCTGCGCTTCATGATGCCCTATCTATCACAGCTTATATTCTTCCTGACTCCAATCTTCTGGACAATCGGTACGAATGCCAAGGGCTGGCGCAGTGCGATTGTCGCTGACTACAATCCTTTTTATGGTTTGGTAGAAGTGATACGTGCGCCGTTACTTGGACAAGCTCCGTCAGCACAATGCTGGATGCTGGCAATCATTGCCATGGTTACCGGCATTATAGCCTGGCTGTTGATGTTCAGCGCTTTCCGCCGCCGCATTCCGTTCTGGGTGTAGTTTATAGTCTTCCTGCATTTCCGGTAATCAAATGTCTTCAATCGTCTCAGTCAACGGACTAGAGCTTTCCTACCCGATCTACTCCATCCGAGCGAGCTCAATCCGTAATACGATTGCGAACCTTGCCGTCGGCGGAAAGCTGCTAAAGGACGGCCAGGACGTCATTCATGTGCGCGCGCTGGAAGGCCTCAGCTTCTCGCTGTACGAAGGGGACCGCCTTGGTATTATTGGCCACAATGGCGCCGGCAAGACCACACTGCTAAAGGTTCTGGCAGGGGTGTATGAACCAGACCGCGGCAATGTCACCGTTCACGGCCGCATTTCATCCATGATTGACGTGGGCCTGGGTCTGGACGCCTCTCTGACCGGTCGTGAAAATATCATGACCATGGGCCGGATGCGCGGCTTTCCGACGCGAGAAATTATCGCCAAGATTCCCGACATGGTCGAATTCTCCGAACTGGGCGGATATGTCGACCTGCCGGTCAAGGCCTATAGTGCCGGCATGCAGGCGCGTCTGGTTTTCGCCGTCGCCACGACACTGGAGCCGGATGTTCTGCTGCTGGACGAATGGATCGGCGCCGGCGATGCGGCCTTTCATGAGAAGGCGGCCAACCGAATGAATGACATCCTAAGCCAGTCGCGCGTCATGGTCTTGGCCACCCATAATTTTGGCATGATTCAAAGTGTCTGCAATAAGCTGCTGGTCCTGAACGGTGGACGCCAGGAATTCTTCGGCAAGGTTGATCAATGGGACTTCAACCTGCGCGCGCCTCGCTGAATCTGGACCTCGGCATTCGATCTGAATAGATCAGATTAGCGGTATAATTTTTGTTTTAGAGCATTACGATTTTAGATTAAATCATATGCTGAGTTCCTGAAGTAATTTGCGCATTTGTCTGGAGAAAAGAGGTCAATGAGTTGGCCTATCTTTCTCCAGACGTTTTCCCTGGTTCGCTCAGCCGCCTTTCTCATGAGGTGTTTGAGCTTCGAGAAGACCTGCTCGATCGGGTTTAGATCAGGACTGTATGGTGGTAGGAAGAGCAATCTTGCGCCAGCCCTGCGGATAGCTCTACGAGCCGCTTTGGCTTTGTGGCTGGATAGATTGTCGAGAATGACGATGTCGCCCGGCTTGAGCGTAAGCGTCCGGTGAGAGCCTCAAGTTTGGAAGTTCTCGATTAAATCCATGGCGATTTGTGCATCAGCGTCATTCAGTAGCCCACTATCCAGGAAGCCCTTCAACGCAATCGCGTCGTCCTCCCGGAAAAGCCTTTTCTTTTTCAGAAGCCGCTTAACTCGTCGTCCATGCCGCACTTGTAGCTCAGTCAGCGTCATGAGCCCTTCAGATCTCATAGTCTCGTCAATCTGCCGACGGCTATCGGCAGGGAAGCCGAACCCCTGTTCAGCGAGATCTCCAAGACCCTCTTGAAGACCTTGGCGCTGTTGCGATGGCGTAAATTGCGCCTGCCAGCTCTTGATGTCCGCAGCTATGTCATATTGAGGGTTCATGAGCTCGGACAGCCTCAGTAACACCTTGAGAAGATAGTCAAATTCGGCTGCCGTAACGGCCATCTTGTTGCGTCCCCAACAATTCCATCTAGAATGATATGACAGATTAACCGGCGATTGATCTCCAAGACAACAGGTCACGCAATGCCTGCGGAGTGGCGTTACCGACGCGGCCAAGCACGTCGGCCTAATACCGCTCCGGTTCCAACCCATTGAGCTTGGCAGTCTCGATGAGTGTCAGGATTGGCCGTGCGTTCACCGCCGGCATCCGAGCCGGCGAACAGCCAGTTGTTACGGCCCACAGCAATCGGCCGGATGGCTCGCTCGGCGGCATTGTTGTCGATCTCGACGGTGCCATCATCGAGGTAGACCTGCAGGGCATCCCAGCGCGCCAGGCCATAGCGCATGGCTTCCGCCAGCGTCTGCTTCTGCGGAACCTTCGGCAAGGTGTCCTTCATCCAGCGATGAAGGGCTTCCACTCGCGGTCGGGCATGTTCCTGTCGCTGTCGTCGCCGCTCGCAGGGCGGAAGGCCCTTGACCCTGGCCTCAATCTCGTAGAGCTCGCCGATCCGCCGCAGTGCCTCGTCAGCCAGAGTGGATCGCTTAATTTTGATAACATCGTGGAACTTGCGTCGCAAGTGCGCCCAGCAGGCGGCCTCCGTGATGCTGTTGCCATAGAGCTTCTTGTAGTCGGCATAGCCGTCAGCGTGCAGCACGCCGTTAAAGCCAGTCAGATGATCCTTCAGGTGTTCACCCTTGCGGTCCGGGCTGAAGAAGTAAGCAACGGCTGGCGGAGCCTGGTCCTGGTAATCGCGACCGTCGCGCACATAGACCCAGAGGCGGCCCGTCCTGGTTCTCCCCTTGCCGGGCTCCAGCACCGGCACCGGCGTGTCATCGCCATGCACCCGGGAACCGGCAAAGACATGCGCCTTGATCAGGTCGACCAACGGCGTCAGCAGGTGCGAAGCTTGGCCGACCCAATCCGCCAGGGTCGATCTGGATATCTCGACGCCTTCGCGGGCATAGATCTCGGACTGGCGGTAGAGCGGCAGGTGGTCATCGAACTTCGACACCAGCACATGGGCCAGCAAGCCAGCACCTGGCTTACCGCGTTCGATTGGCAATGATGGCATCTCGCCGCTCAGTGTCTTATCGCAGCCTTTGCAGATGAAGCGCTTCTCGATGTGACGAAGCACCTTGAAGGAACCCGGCACATAGTCGAGGACCTCGTGCACGCTGTCCGGCGCCTTCAGGAAGCTGGCACCGCCGCAGTCGGGGCAGGTGCATGGTGCATCATAGACACGCTCTTCCCGTGGCAGATGGTCTGGCAGTGGTTGGCGCGACGGCTTGTCCTTCGCCTCAGTGTCCGCGTTGGATATGGGAAAAACAGCCGTGACCTCAGCCCGGTTGGCTTCGAGGTCTTCCAGCATCAGCTCAAGCTGGTCGGCCTTCTCCGACGACGCACCGTACTTACCGTGACGCAGCAGTGTGAGCTGCGCACGAAGCATGTCGATAATGCTGTCGCGCTTGTTGGTCTCGGCCTTCTCGCGGGCAATTGCGGCTTCCGCATCCGCCAACTGCTGGGCCTGCGCGGCGATGATGGCGCGAAGGGCTTCCACGTCGGTAATGTCGGCCAGAGCCTGCGTATCCATGGGTGAAAGAATAGCCGATTTACTTGAATCACGCCAGCCAAACTCCGCGAAATCGTTTATAAAACAAGGCTTAAATTAAACTCGAGTTGGTGCCGAAGTCCACGCCGGTCGACGCCAATCCATCCCTTCAACCAGCATCGCCAACTGCGCAGAGGTCAGCCTTGCAACACCGTCGTTAGGCGCCGGCCACGGAAAACGTCCGCGCTCCAGCACCTTGTAGAACAGGCAATAGCCCTGACCGTCCCACCACAGGATCTTCAGCCGATCACCGCGCTTACCGCGGAAGACAAACAGGGCACCCGACGATGGGACCTGCCGGATGACCTTCTCGGCCTGGCCGATCAAACCCTCAATACCCTTGCGCATATCAGTTGGACCGCAGGCCAGATAGACCCGCACATTACCGGCCGGACCGATCATGCCGCCTCAACGCACGCAATGAGCGACGCCAGACCCTGCCGCTCCAGGTCGGCGGCCACCTTCAAGACGCGGCCGTTGCGCAAACTGATCTCCACAATCACCGGGCGCGGCTTCGAACTGCGGCCACTCGGCGTTGATGGCGTACCGGCTTCGACCAAGGTGACGGGCGCGAACATCTGCGGTTCGGGTAAGGCCTTGACCTCACCGAACAGCTGTCGGCTCCAGCGGCGGATCTGCTGAGGCAAAATATCGTGGCGGCGCGCCACGTCGGACAATCGAACGCCAGGCTGAGCGGCTTCTTCCAGCACTCGAACCTTGTCCTCGTCAGGCCAGCGCCGGCGTCGTCCGCCGCCCGTAATGATCTCCATCCGCGCCATAATCGCTTAGCTCCGTAGATAGCCCCGGAGATATCTCCGAAATTATCTCCAGAACTTCGCCCAGTTCGATGCGGAGACCAAATGCAGTGACCGGACGCTTACGCTTGAGCACGGGCACAAGGCACTGCTCGACATAATCAACGAAGCCCCGGCCATTGATCGGGCCGTCGAAGACGCAAGGCGCATCGATCCGATCGCAGCGTAAGGCGGCAATGAAGGTCATGGTCTGCCAGTGCCCAAACGGTGCTTTGGCCTTCAGCCTTTGTCCCTTCCGGCACCAACCGCGCAAAGGCGCCATGTTGGTTTTGGCCCAGGTCTCATCAATGAACAAAAGGCGGCGGGGATCAAGACGCCCCTGGTACATCTTCCATTGCTGACGTCGGCGCTGGATCAGAGGCCGATCCTGTTCGGTCGGTAAAACGCTTTTTTTTGAAGCTCAGATCTTCGTCGTGCACAAAGTTCCAGACCGAGCGATAGTCGACCTTCACGCCACGCTCGCCCAACTCGCGGACAAGACCCATCAACGTAAAATCGCTACGCGTGCGCTCCAGAAGCCAGTCCCGGGTCGCCCCGACTAAAACCCGGGGCTTATGACCGCCCATCTGGCCTGGAGACACACTGCCTGTGGTCCTGTAGCGATGCCACCACTTCGTGACACTCGAAGGCGCAATACCTAAAGCCTCGGCAACAGACCGAGTGGTGTCTCCCGCCTGAACGCGCGCTATCGCGCGCTCACGCAAATCCAACGATAAAGGCCGACCCATGACTTCCTCCTGACAGAGGAAGTGAATCAGAATGTTCCTGATTTGGGAATCCCGATTCAGCTAAATTTCATACCGATCTAGCGCTTTTAATGCCCTAGCGCATAAGCTCGGCGAAACGATTGATCGAATGGGCAACGGCTGAGACCTGCATGGTTCGGGGATTGGCCTGTACATATTTTTCCACTACATAATCCCAGACACATTGATCGAGACGAGAGCGAGCTTCCAGAATGGCCCAAGTATCGTGGGTCAGGTCCTGACGAAGGGGATGACGCAGATCTTCCGGGACCGGCCGGCTAATATTTTCTGAGGTCAGAACCAGTGAATAGCCCAGCCAGGCCTCCAGCTTCGAGATCAGCTCGCTGTCCTCGATGACTCCAACGAAATCGAACTGATCGATGGCCTCAATGGCATCGGCTATCAGATCAGCGTCGTGCTCAGGCGGGATGAAGTCATCCCCCGGAATCAATGGGTGCGGATAGAGCAGCATGCGCACGATGACATTGTCGATCTGCGAGGCCAGTTCCGGGGCGCTTATGAAAGATATGAGGTCGCACCGCGCCAGTTCCAGACGTGGTGTATAAGTCCCCCAGTTGCCAATATCGGCTTCCGAAAAAGTCCGCCAATATAGCCAGTGAGACAATATGCGCATCTTTGGCTCACGCAGGACGGTGCATTTCTGGCCGTTTGAATACAGGCGATCAAACCATTTGGCTCCAGCATGTCCTGCGGCATAATCAATATCGACCGGACAATTTTGCCAGTCTTCGTGAATCCAGTGTCTTACGTTCGGGCCAAAACTGTCATAGTCCTGAAAGCCGCCATATAGCGTCGGCCCCAATAGCTTGAACTGACGTGACGCTTCCCATCTCTTGCTGAGGCATGTGTCGAGAGACGTGCCTGCGCATTTAGGAATGTGCATGAATATAAGCGGACGGCTATTCTCACGTGGGCGAAAAGGATAAGGAGAGTCCGCACAGATTATGTGAGTCTTGCTTTCAAAAATAGGCAAATTCAATTCCCCGCTTCATAAACGCAAGCAGAAAGTCTACTGCTCGCCCCTTGTCGAGCCACCTCGGTCGAGACAATCTCAGCTATAAATACATTCATTTTCATGACAGTTATTAAATCAAGTATTTTGTCCGTGAGAAGAGAAATAAAAAGCTTAATATCAAACAATATCAACTTATCAAAATACGTTATTTATCATTCTTCGGATAAACTATAATAAATATCTTTTATCAGACGCTTTGATTTTGAATATCCAATATCACTCAGGTTTGATTCGTTAATGCAAAGCAGGCTTGGACAATAGATCGAAATAGAGCTCGACTGTCTTGCGCGCCGTTTCATCCCAACTCAGGCCACTCAGGTTCTGCAAGGCGTTCTTCACGGCCGATTGCGCCGCCAGCGGGTCAGTGATCAGTTTTTCGGCCCGGTCTGTCAGGAGATCCAGATCCCAAACCGTAGGGGCGGCGTCATCGTCGATCAATTCCTTTAGCGGGCCAAAGGCAACATATAGGGACGGTTTATTGAAGCGCGCCGCTTCAAACGGCATCTGACCGAAACCTTCCGCCGAAGTTGGATACATGACGAGGCTGGAATGCTTTAGCAACCAGTTGCGCTCCTCCGCACTGACGTCGGGCAAGACCAGAAAATCATCCTCATCCTTCGTCCGCACGAGAGCGGCTTCCTCAAGTCGCGTCGAACCGCACGGCACGGTCGCACCAGCCATGATCAAAGCTAGGTCATGACCGCGATCAACCAGCTTTTGCCACACCCGGATCGCCAGGTCCCTGTTTTTATGGGAATAGGTTGCGCCCAGCAAAAACAGGAACGGTTTGGCTGTAAGCCCGCGTTCGGCGACTATGGTGGGCACAATTACGGGCTGATCGCCTGAACGGTAATCGATGCCATTCTCGACGACATACAGACGATCATTCGGGATCTTCAGGCGCTCTTCGGTAATGGAATGGACAACATCATGGCTGATGCTGACGATGCCGTCGCATTGCGCCGATGCCTTCGCCAGTTCTTCACGATAGGTCTTCCAGTCCTGCGCCGAGAAAAAATAAGAGCCATTGCGATAAGCAATGAGATCCTGGATCGTGATCACCGAACGGCGAGCCAGATTACGCCAACGCTCCCACGGAATAGGCGCATTGGGCTGGTAGGGCCGGTGCAGGATATCGACCTGCGGGGCACCAGGGAATGTCAGCTCGCCAACGCTGAGCAGCGCTATCTTGGGATTTGTGAACAGCTTTTGGGCATAGTTTGGCAACGCGCCAGGATTAGGAACTCCGACACCAATCCATTTGACACCTTCTTGCCTGGCCAGCGCCTGCGACAGGGCCATGATGAGCAATTGCGTTCCCATTTCCATGGGCCCCAGACAGGCACCATCAATCAGGATGCGCAGTCCTTCCGCCTTTGCACGGGCCAGATCAAGTGATTCGGACAGAGGTGTCGTCGCAGGACTGCGTTCGTGCTCATACAGGCCCGGGAAGAAAGAGAACCGACTGATCAGCTTCTCACGAACATCCTGGTTTTCCAGTGTGCTGCCCTGGAAGTTTGTGCCGTCCCATGGAAGACTGATATAGGTATTGGCATCAAGATAACTCAGAAACCCCCGGCGCGACGCCCTGAGCGCAAATTCCACAACCTGGATTCGCGGATTATCATGAAAGGCTTCATTGAACCCCCCAGCGGTGTTAACCGCGCTGGCGCCCAGGAGAATAGCCCCGCCTTCGGGGACTGAAATAGGAACCGGCTCGATCATCGGCGGCAAGGTCCGCAGGCGCCTAGTGAGCGTCATTTCATTATAACCTGGCGGCCCCACCGGATGTTCCGTATTACGGTAGGGGAAGCTCAGGTAACCGGCGGAGTTGGACAAAAATGACACCGTGGCGACGCGTGCATCCCTGGCTACCCATTCCGTCGCAATTTCAAGTGCGTCTTTCGACAGGACCACAGGCTCCGTCACCAGAAGGACCTGGTTGTACTTTTCTTCCATAACGAGTTCGTCGATTAACGACTGCGCCGAGACGCCTTTACGGATTTGGACACGGTCTCCCTCAAGGCCCCTTGCCTTCTCAGGTTCGCAACTGACAGTAACGATAATTTTGGAAATGCCAGTCACGCGCCCCAGGCTGCGTATTGCTTCGATCCACTGGCCCGGCTCGCGACCGACGCACACAACAGCCGCCACATCCGTACTGTCCTTGTACGCACGAGGCCCTGCGTTGCTTTGTTTTGTCGCCGTAGATGATTTCACCATTAACATATCGTCCCGAACTAGTCGCTGAGGCGCGCCGCGCCAACCGTAATCCCTTTAAAATTCGTGCCCTATTCAAATTTTCACCGCAACCTTGAAAACAGGAAAATCATTAAAAAAACCATGTTATGGGCAGACTTGCGCTTCTAGTATGTCGAGAAACGCATTGAATTTTGACAGGGGCACAATGCCGTAGGCGTCACCATAGCAGTAAGACAACTGATGTCCGAGCACATGACAAAGGCTCAGATGCCACAGATTTGTTCGCTCGGGCAATGAGAGCACGCCTAAACGGGCACCCGGTTCTGAGAAAATGATATTGTGAAGCGCGCTGCCGTCTTCCCCCACAATTATGCGCGCAGACTGCATCAGGCGAATCTGCTGGGGGATATCCAGTGTTTCAGGGAAAACAATCTTGTAACCCCGCGCGACAGCCGCCGCCTCTATATCACTGATGTTGGCATGGCTTGGCCGCGCACCTTGTGTCCAACTGCCGCGGCTAAGAAATATTTTTTCCCCAATGAAGTCGCTGGGCAAAGTGACCCGCGCAGGACGGGAAATGCGCGTCCATGCCTCGCGCAGCGAATTGCCGCCCAGACGAAAGCCGGATTTAGAACTGGTCGGCACAATGGCCCGGCGCACACGAAAATAACGAGATGGATGCGGCCGTATACGGGACCGCGAAATCCCGAAACTGTTCAGAAAGTGGGTGGCCCACCCCGGCAGGCTGTTAAAATAGATCGGCAGGTCTTCATGGCCCGACTGCTGCAAAATATGAAGCTTGGGAATGACGTCTAGCAGCCAATGCCCATAGATTTCCTGGCCCGGCGCCGACAGAATGACCGCGTCGCCATGAATGGCATGATCTTTCAGCCCGTTATAGATCTTGTCGAGATAGCTTTTGGATAATTGTCGGTTAAACAGCTCTTCCAGTAGATGCTCACGCGCATACCAGTCGGCAAAGTCACTTCCCCAACAGATCGGCTCTCCGATTAGCGCCTCCCTTGTCGACAGATCGATCGGCAGGGCGCAGTTTTCAAAAAAACCGAAATCGGAAAAGGTCAGAATGCCTGCAGCAATGAACTCAAGCGAATGAATGGCCACGAGATACTGTTCAGTAATGGCTTGGGACTTGTCAAACGGGAGCAGTACCTCTGGATTATAAGGCGGCGCCGCGTTAGGTATCCGGGCGGTAAAGTCCAGAGCACGATCGGGGTTTGTGAACCCCAAATTGTAATTGTTGTCCTGTTTGGGGAGGCTTTCGGCGGCGATATGCTCGATATACTCAAACTTGAAACTGCCGCTCATTGAATTCCTCGGCAAGGCCGTATTTAGGTGGGCGTCGATGATCGACCGCTGCATGCGTCTTAGCCCATGCCGTTTGGGATGCCAAGAACAGAGACAAGGTGAATTTATCTATGAATGGTTCAGCAGGACCGGAATTTTCGCGATCCTAGGCGATAAAGACAGGCTCGCCCCCCATAAGCGCCCTTCCGTATTCATTTTCGGACGCCACTTCCTGCTTGGCAAGATGACGCTTATTCCTTATGAACCTTTCTGCCCGAAAGGTGCAATTAGAGCGTGCCAGTCCTTGTGCGTACGCAAATCATGAATGAATTCAACCTGGTTAAAATGTCAGACCTTTCTGTTCTTCCGACCACCTTAGCCGAAGCCCAGACTCACGCGCGTCATTGGCTGTTCAGTGTGGCGGCACCGCTATGGTCAACCGCCGGCGTCCTTAAGGATGGTATGTTTTCCGAACGCATCAATCTGGACGGATCGCCCGCGTCGGAAATGAATCGTCGCTTACGTGTGCAGGCGCGCCAGATCTACAGCTTTTCGGCGATAGGCGCCCTGGGCTGGGACGGCCCCTGGCGCGAGCTGACGGAACGCGCTGCCGATATCCTGGTGACGAGCGGGCGGCGAGAGGACGGTATGTTCGTGCACCTCTTCAACCCCCAGGGCGAAGTCATCAACACCGCTCAGGACCTGTATGATCATGCCTTTGGACTTTTCGCTCTGGCGCACGCGGCCCAGGCGCTTGATCGGCCGGATTTCTGCGACGTCGCCGACACAATCCGCATGCGTATGATGACAGACTGGTGGCGCCCGCAAGGCGGGTTCTGGGAAGGTGAATTAACACCCTGCCCGCCGTATCGTCAGAACCCGCACATGCATATGTTCGAGGCTGCCCTGATCAACTATCAGGTCAGCGGCAAGGCTGTATGGCGAGAACTCGCCGATCGTTTGGGCGAACTGTTCGTAGAGCGCTTCCAGGATAGGGCGTCCGGCGCAGTCACAGAATATTTCGATGAAAATTGGAAACCGGTGGCCGGGGATCAAGGACGCATTGTCGAGCCTGGCCATTGTTTTGAATGGGCCTGGCTGTTCGAAGTCGGCTTCGCCGACGGCCTTGGCCTCGCAACCTCGGACCGTTTGACCGATTTTGCCCGTAAATATGGTATCGAGCGTAAACATGGCGTCGCTATCAACGAGATCATGCTCGATGGCGCCACCCGGGATAGCGGCGCCCGCCTGTGGCCTCAGACAGAACGGTTAAAGGCGGCCGTCGCGCGTTACAACCGGTTACGCACCCCCGAGGAAGCCGCCGAAGCCGTCTCAGCCTATAACGGCTTGTGGCCGTATCTGGACGTGAGTGTACCCGGAACCTGGCGTGATCGCATGAATGCGGACGGCACCTGGGTAGAAGAACCCTCACCCGCGAGCTCATTCTATCATATCGTGTGCGGTCTTGGCGAATTGCTGAAACTCAAACCCTAGTATGCGACCGTCTCATGCTATCCGAATTAAGTGACTTCCACTCTCGACCATGACGCGATAAGCATCGTCAGATCTTCCCAGATACGAAACCGTAAATATGATGTTCTCCAAACAACTGGTCGTTCTGGTTGGCGGCAAGGGTACGCGTTTGGGCGCCCTGACGCAAAACACGCCAAAGCCCTTGATGCCTATCAGCAATGATCGGGTCTTCCTTGACTATTTCCTGGAAGCTGCCACGCGCCAGGGGTTCAGCGATATCCTTTTCCTGGCTGGGCATTACGGCGAACAAGTCGCTCAGCGCTACGACGGTCGCACCTTGAATGGTGCCCGCCTGCGGGTCATGATCGAACCTGAACCCAAAGGCACGGGGGGCGCTTTCAAATATTTCTATGACCAGTTGGCGCCGACTTTCGTCGCCGCCAATGGTGATACATTGTTCGATATCAACATGCGTGCGCTCGACGCCCGCTTGCAGGCGTCACCGGACCTGTCAGGTGTGCTGGCATTGCGTCTTGTCGACGACGTGGCGCGCTATGGTTCGGTAACCCAGAACAACCGCGGTCTGATTACAGGCTTCACAGAAAAGCAGAAGAGCGGTGTGGCCATCGCCGGCAACATCAATGGCGGCATATATGCCCTGCGCCGCGAGGCCATTGCCCGACTGCCAGACGGCCCCTCGTCTATCGAAACCGATCTGTTCCCGGATCTCGCTGCAGACCAACGCCTGGCTGGAATAGAATCAAGTGGCTATTTCCTGGATATCGGCCTGCCTGAAACTTTGAATATCGCGCGTTCTGAACTACCCATTCGGCGCAGATCCGTGCTCTTCCTGGATCGAGACGGCGTCCTCAATATCGAAAAGAATTATCTGTACCGTCCAGAAGATTTTGAATGGGTTGAGGGCGCCGTAGACGTCATTCGCCGCCGTAACGACAGGGGCGATGCCGTTGTGGTCGTCACCAACCAAGCCGGCGTTGCCCGCGGCATGTATGGTGAAGACGACGTCAGAGATTTGCACAGCTACATTCAGGAAGATCTGTACGCGCGTGGCGCTTTTGTCGATGCCTTTTATTATTGTCCGTACCATGAAGCGGCGACTGTCGATCAGTACCGCGTGAAAAACCATCCCAACCGCAAGCCTAACCCAGGCATGTTGCTGACTGCGGCCCGCGATCTCAACCTCGACATGTCACGCGCGATAATGATCGGTGATATGGAAACGGACGTCGCTGCCGCAGAGGCTGCCAGCATTAAGGGCTATCTATTCAAAGGCGGCGATTTATCGGCCTTCGAACAAACCATAACAGCACCGTCTACGTGAACAACTGAAGGGGGATAAGCCCATGGGCTCGCAAATAATTCGCTCCAGGGCGCCTCTGCGTCTGGGTCTGGCAGGGGGGGGAACCGATGTTTCACCCTATTCGGATATTTATGGCGGCGCGATTATCAATGTCACCATCAACAAATATGCTTATGCAAGCATTTGCCCGCGCAGCGACGGCCGCGTCGTGTTCAACTCAATCGACCTGAACATCGAGGAAGCCTTCGATGCGCATGACCCGGTCCCGGAAACAAGCCGCCTGAAGCTCCACCGCGGTGTTTATGAGCGTATTATTCGACAGTTCGGCATCAATCGTCCGCTGTCCCTTACACTGACCACGCATGTCGACGCGCCGATGGGTTCAGGGCTCGGCTCATCTTCGGCCCTGGTCGTTGCCATGGTCGGCGCCTTCCGCCACCTCCTCAACCTGCCACTGGGTGAATACGAGGTATCGCGTCTGGCGTTCGAGATTGAACGCATTGATCTCGGCCTGGCCGGTGGCCGCCAGGACCAGTATGCCGCCACCTTCGGCGGGTTCAATTTCATGGAGTTCCATGCCAACGAACGCGTCGTGGTCAATCCGCTGCGCATTCGCCGTCACGTGCATAACGAGTTGGAGTCGTCAATTTTGTTGACTTTCAGCGGGGCGTCGCGTGAATCCGCCAAAATCATATCTTCGCAATCCAAATCGGTCAGTTCCGGAGGCAAATCCCTGGAAGCCATGCACCAACTGAAAACCGAAGCCACCGAGATGAAGGAGGCGCTGCTCTTCGGTGATATCAACAGAATTGCCGCCATACTCCAGTCGGGATGGGAAGCCAAAAAACAGACTTCCGCAACGGTATCGACACCAGAGGTCGAGCAATTGTTCGATGTTGCTTTAAGGAATGGCGCGCGCGCGGGCAAACTGTCTGGTGCCGGCGGCGGCGGTTTCGCGCTCTTCCTCGTCGATCCCGATCGTCGCCCGCGGCTGGAGGCCATTCTCGCCGAGCAGACAACTGCAACCCCAGCCATATGCAAGCTCACCCTCGCCGGCCTGGAAAGCTGGACGTTCGACTCGGCCTTCGACGTCAACGGATAAAGATATTGAGACGGTCCTGAAAAGGGCCGCCTCAATATTATTAGCTGATTACCGGCTTGCTTAAGCCATTGCCCGTTTGGGCGTGCGTAATTTATATTTCATAGCCAATGTCTTTTAATTCTGCCCCATAATAATATTTATATTCTTCTATGAGCTCATCCGGCAAATATTCCTTGTAATAATTATTACTCATCTTCCAAAAAAAATTGCCATCTTTTGGAAAATTATAATTGGTTCTCTCTAATGCCTCTTCAACGCTTACATTTGAGTTTAAAAATTCAGCCAAAGGCGAGAATGTATTTAATGGATCTTCCATTGCATCCTCATATTTGAGCATAAATATAAACGCGCCATAGCGGGCTTTCAGATCATGCCATCGGCGAATGGAATCCCACCAGCTACCCGCCTGATCCGCGCCGGGCGATATATTCCCCACTGTCAGGAACATCGAAAAAAAATGTCTTATTGTTCCACGCTCGATATGTTCCTGGACAGACACTAAAGGCAAATCGTAGTAAATTTGCAGGTCGGCTCTGTTAATATATATATAATTGAGATAAGAAACAAAAACATCGAGAGGATTTCTGTACACGTAAATAAAGAAACGTGTATCTATTTGATTACCTTGATAATCACACACCATTTTATGGTGAGTTTTGAAAAATGCATAATCTCCGTATCTGGTAGATATAGGCCTACCGGATTCGGGGTGGTTATCAGGATGATCAACTATATATTCAAGTATATCCTGAGTGTTAAATGTCTTCCTATCCGTTGCAAGTGCATAAATCATATTACGCACCCAATTAGACCCTGATCTGGGAAATGAATAAAGCCCCACAGTCTGCATTATCAACACTCCAGAAATGAACAGTTTAAAATACCTATCCCCCGGAACTTAGCAAAGTTCTATCACTTATAGATGCAAAGCAACGTATTAAATAACGTCTGCGTAATTATCCCAAAAAAAATATCGAGATGATCTCTGGAATCACGAGGATCACCTGCGTAAATCCAGCGTACATGGACGTCGCGTGATGCGGGACGGGTCCTTGTTTCGTTTATCGACGCTTTAACAGGTTCGGACAAGGCGCAGACTCGCCCCCCTCCCCCTCGAACAATTGACCCTGCAATTCAAATTGCCCAAAAACGCCTCCCGCGATCTTGTCGCCGGGCGATTTCGCGCTGCTCCTCGTCGACGCCGATCTTCACCCGCGCCCGAACTCGAAGACAACCGCAACACATGCCATATGCAAGCTCACACTCGTCGGCCTGAAAAGCTGAAGTTCGACTCAGCTCTCCATGTCAAGGGATGAAAACATTGAGGCGGCCCTGAAGGGGGCCGCCTCAATGTTTTAGCCGATATTACCGGTTTCCTTGAGCCATTGACCGACTCGCCGGGCCCCTTCTTCGAAATCGACCGTAGGCGCCACACCGAGACCTTCCTTCATCTCAGCAACATCGGCTACCGCCCAGCGTACATCGCCATTGCGAAATTTGCCACACACCTCAGGTTCGGGCGCACCATGAATTTGCGCTATGATGCGGGCAGCGTCATGGATAGTCGTCACCTTTCCGAAACCAATATCGGCCAAGGTGACAGCGTCATTTCCGAGCGCAGCGACACAGGCAGTGACCACATCATCGATAAAGACGAAATCACGCCCGATCTGACCATCCTCATACACCTGGATCGGCTGTTTGGCGTAAGCCTGGCGATGGAAAATATTGATAATGCCGGTGTAAGGATTCAGTGGCGACTGCCCCGGACCATAGACATTCTGGAATCGAAGTATGCTGAGAGGAATATCGTACGCTTCGCACCAGCTCGACAGGATATGCTCCTGAGACAGTTTGGTGGCACCATAGATACTGGTCGGGTTCGGCAATACCTTGGCACCAGCGTGCGGCAGTGCACGGGCTGTTACACCATCGGGGCCGATGAAATCCCATTGCGCGGCGGACAATTGCCGATTCGAGCGGCGACCGGGATAGAAAGTCTCGCCGCTTTGCGCCTGCCAGGCCCCTTCCCCATACACCGCGCGGCTTGAAGACAGCAGAATTTTCTTCGGCCGGTGCCCCGCTCGATAAAGCGCGTCAAGCATTTCCGCCGTGCCGGTGGCATTGACGCTCGCGTGGCGGGCCGACTCCGTTAGCGACTGCGCGGTTCCTGTTTCCGCTGCGAAATGCACAATTATATCCGGCGTAAATTCAGCAAACAGAGCATCCCAGGCGGCTCGATCGCGCACATCATTGTGCATCAGAACAGCGCTGTCGGGAAAGGCTGCCGGAGGGCGACCGGAAGGATGAACCTGTTCCAGAAGAGAATCCACTGCCATAATCCTGGCGCCCTGTTCCTCCGCTAGGCGCCGACCCAACTCACTGCCGATAAACCCGGCCCCCCCGGTAATTAAAACATTCATAATGCGCTCTCGAATTATATTAAATTTCGAACATCGATTGCCCCATGCTCGTAGAAGCGTCAAGTCCGGCCTGGATTCCTTCCGCTCCGAACACTAAAATATTGCCGTATTTTTCTCCATCCGCTTGTTTGTGCAATCGTCTCCTGATAGTGTCCAAGCACCTTTTGGAGATCATTTATGGCGCGTAAGGCGGCAATCGTTTTAGGACACAGCCATCTGTCCGCCATTGTCAACTGTCTGGTCGATCGCCCGGGAGATCCGGCGCCAGATGATGAATGCATCGAATATTATATCTTTGACACCGTCCGCATGGGCGCCGATTTTCAATTTTCAATACCCGGCTCATCCGGCGGACTCATACTGAATCCGGCCATATTCGATATGATACGCTCGAAGGTGCCCGCAGATCGTGATCTTATCTACATTTCGATGTTCGGCGGCAATGCGCATAACGCCCTGACCCTGCTGGAGCATCCGCGCCCATTCGACTTTATCCTGCCGGAAGCGCCAGATCTTCCGCGCATTGCCGGCGCCGAACTGGTGCCTGCCGATTATATTGCCGCCTTCTTGCTGCGCCTGGCCTATCGTTACATTCTGAATGCGGAAACGCTGAGAAATGCGACAGACAGACCTGTCTATCATCTGGAATCACCCCCGCCGATTGGGGACGATAAATTTGTCACTTCGCATCTGGAGCAATATTTTCGGGACCAGACAACCGAAGCAGAGCCCAAGATCGCGCCGCGCATACTGCGTTACAAGCTTTGGCGGCTCCACTCACGTATCATTCAGGGCGCCAGCGAATCTCGCAACATTACCTTTGTCGCGTCTCCGCCGGAGGCCCAGGATGATGAAGGCTTTTTACGTCCGGAGGGTTACGGAAATGACTCAACCCATGCCGGCCCCGGCTATGCCGACCTCTGTCTGAGGCAGTTTGAAAAAATGTTGGGCCTGAGATACAGTGGCTGGAACTGGCTATACTAAAAGACAATATAAAGTCGACACAAATACCGTCGCATAAGGACCTTCTTATGAAATCGCCTTATCATGTGCTGCCAGTCTACACCCGCTGGAATAGAGTCGTCGCCGGAGTGGCCATTGAGGCTATGGATCCGGTCGTGCATTTCCCCTGGCAAGTCACACCTGAGCAGAAAGTTGCGACCGCGGGGTCGTGCTTTGCCCAGCACATTGCCCGGCACCTGAGAAAGGCCGGGTTCAACTATTATGTTGTCGAAGACGGCCACCCTATCGGCACTCCCGAGGAAAAGGCCGACTTCAACTATGGCACCTTCTCAGGGCGCTACGGCAATCTCTATACGACGCGCCAACTGGTTCAATTATTCCAGCGTGCCTTCGGTTTATTTACGCCGCAAGAAGGTCCCTGGGAAACCAAAGAAGGGCGTATTGTTGACCCGTTCCGTCCCAATATTCAGCCCCACGGCTTTTTCAGTGCCAAGGAGATGGAGGCGGACCGCGAGCAGCATCTGAGCGCAGTCAAAACCATGTTCGAGACGCTGGATGTGTTTGTCTTCACCTTGGGACTAACAGAGGCCTGGCGCTCACGAACAGATGGCGCGGTCTTTCCGATCTGTCCGGGCGTTGCCGGCGGCACTTTCGATCCGGACAAATATGAGTTCGTCAATTTCAGCGTCATGGATGCGATCAATGATCTGAAGACTTTTTTTGCCATGCTTCGCGATATTAGTCCCGAAGCGAAGATCATCCTGACTGTTTCGCCGGTGCCGCTCATGGCAACGGCCCGGGACGAGCATGTCCTGGTTTCGACCACCTATTCTAAATCAGCTTTACGCGCCGCCGTGGGTGAAGTCGTAGACGAATATGATCATGTTGCCTATTTCCCATCGTTCGAAATCATTACGGGCAGCTATACACGTGGCCGTTATTTTGCCGAGGATCTGCGCAGCGTGACCGAAGAAGGCGTAGAACATGTCATGGGCCTGTTCCTGAAGCATGTCGCGAATGTCAGCCCGGAGGCGTCCGGCAAGGTTGCCGTCAAGCCCGCTCAGCCGGATAATTTCCTCTCGGCCATGCAGAATATTGTCCAGACTACTTGTGATGAAGAATTGATCGAGGCGTCATTAAAAAGCTAGTTTTTGAGTAAATTTAATATCTATAGGGGGAAGAGATGTTTGATTTAAAAGCGTACATGAGTGAATTGGATGCTAATGGAATTCACTTTCTGAACGAGATGCTGACACAATATATTGCCGGTAAAATTATTAAGCCGGGCAATACTGTATATGACCTGGGCGCCAACATAGGATTCCACACGCGATACTTTGCAAGTCTCACCGGCAATGCGGGCATGGTTCACGCCTTCGAGCCCAATTTTGAACTTTGGGCTAATTTGATGGCCCTCCCCGGCGTTCGTCTATGGCCGCTTGCTATAGGTGACCGCACGTCTGTAGAAAATTTTTTCCTTCCCATTGGTCTGGATCAGGTTGGATCATTAGTAGATGCGCGCGATTTCCTGGGCGATGTGCCGGTGAAAATCCTCAGCGTATCGCAAGTCAGAATCGATGATCTGAAGGAAGTCATCGGTGTACCGGTGAGTTTTGTTAAGATCGATGTCGAGCGTCGTGAATACTTCGCGCTCAATGGCATGCTGGAGACCCTTAAAAATTACGAACCGGTTTTGATTTTCGAAAATAATACGGCCGATACCCAACACCTGCTTGAAGGGATTGGCTATACTGTTGAAGCGATGTTATCAGATTTTCAGGATGTGCGCTCTCTGCCCAACGTCATCGCCTTCCCAAATCGTATGGCAAAAACAATCCGGGAAATACTCCCGTCCGACACGGATATCGTACCCATCGCCGAGAAAATTGAAGCCATGCTTGCGGCAAACCTTCCCGGCTATCAGGCAAAACTCATTCAAGCCTGAGCCTTAGGGTCGATTCAAAACAGCTTCCAAGGCAGCCACAACCGCATCCAAACCATTGCCGTCGCGGACACGGTTCAACCCATTGTCTGCTAAACGCAACCACTCGGTTTCGGGTCCGTTGTAAAGCGAGACGATGCTCTCGGCAAGATCAACGGGGGTTTCAGCGACCAACAGATCGCGGCCCTTCACAAAGCCCATGCCTTCAGCTGCAATCGGGCTGGCGATAACCGGTACGCCGTGGGCCATTGCCGTAACGACCTTGCCCTTAGCGCCGGCGCCGTATCTCAACGGCGCCACGAAAACGCGTGTGCGTTCAAACCAGGGGGCAAGGTCATCCACCCGGCCCGTGACGATCACCCGGTCAGAGGCTTTTTCGAGCAGTGCTTGCGGTGGATTCGCCCCCACAATCAGCAATCGCGCCTGAGGACAGGCCTCGGCGACCGATGGCCAGATGCCATCAATCAGCCACAAGGCGGCATCGACATTGGGCGGATGATTATAACCGCCGAGGAACATTACGTCTTGCCGCTCCGTGAATGATGACTGACGGCCAACGAGCGTGTGAATCAAAGGCATAACCTCGACCCGAGCCATCGGCACCATCTGACTCAGCAGGTCCCGCTCCATGTGGGAATGGACGAAGGTGGTGTCTACACGCGAGGTTATCCCCAGTTCTACCTCCTTCATCCGCCCGGCTTCAGCCAGAAGCTCACGCCGCCCTTCTACCTCCGCCTGACGCTCCAGCCGCAGGAAATGCAGGTCGGCATTGAGATAGATGAGACGCGCCTGAGGAACATAGGTCTTGACCAGGTCCAGTGCACGCTTGGCGGTTTCCGGGCGAATGAGGTGCACCACTGATAAATAGGGCCCATAGCGCGTCAGGAGCGTGGTCAAAGAATTTTCGTAAGGCGCATACAGACATTCAACACCGATGCGCTGCAATTCCGTGGTCGCCTGTGGATCGTAGAGGAAGTTATCCTCAGGCACGAAGAGCACATGATACCCAAGGGCTATATAGGCTCTGATCAGCGCGACTGTTGCTGCCGAACCCGCATCCTGATCCGGCGTGGGATTCACCGTGTCGATAACGAGAACACGCTTCTTCGTGTCGCGATCTCGTTCCAGCCACGGATCAACCCCGTTTTTGCGATGGCTGGCCAGGGTGGGCGCCCAACGGTGCCGGAACTTTTGACTGTTCTGCACCTGGTACGCCTTAGCGCCAGAGGTCAAATCGGTGCCCGAGGTCATGCCTTCATAATGTATGACCCGGGCCAGCGGCTGCATCCATGTGCTGCGTCCCCCCTGGCGCAAACGGAAGGCAATGTCGGTATCCTCGTAATAAGCCGGCGTGTAGAGCGAATCAAAACCACCCAGAACACGCCAATCGTCGATCGGCAGAGCGATGGCACAACCGGAGACATAATCGACACGGCGCGCATGACAATAACGCGGCCGGTTCGGATCGTCATCGCGCCCGTAGTTCCAGGCCGATCCATCCAGCCAGACGATGCCTCCGGCTTCCTGCAGCGAACCATCCGGATAAAAGAGCTTGGCGCCAATGAGACCGGCATCCGTGAACAAGGTAAAGCTTTCGAGCATTGCGTCGAGCCAGCCCGGTACAACGCGCGTGTCATTATTCAGCAGAACTATATATGGCGCGGTGACCTCAGAGGCCGTCAGATTGCAGTTGCGAATGAATCCGCCATTGGTCTCGTGACGTATATAGCGGATGTGGTGGAGACCTGCCAACCAGCGGGCCGAGCCGTCCGGCGAAGCATCGTCGCCAATCAGCACCTCGACATCGCCACGCACAATATCCGGAACCAGAGAATGCAGGCAATTGAGCGTATAGCCAAGCTGTCCGTATACGGGGATCACAATGCTTGCGCGTGGCGCAAGTCCGGATGGACGGCTCGCCGTCAGTCGGTTGATTTCGTCTACCGCGCCAGAAAAGTCGGGACGGCTCGACAAAAGCCGAAAAGTTTTGAGAAAGGCCTCGCCACGTTTAGCCTCCGCCACAACCAGATCATCGGGGCGATGATCATAGGGACTGGGCGATGACGATCGGGAGGGCACCTTCGCTGGCCATGGCACCTTGGCCCGATCATCAATGGATATACTCAGTTGGTCACTTTTTTTTTTGACGGATCGGAGGGTTCCGACCGGCGGCCCTCGGCCTGCCCATATTTCAGGAAATGCTGATATGGATTAACACCGGCCTGACGCACATCTTCATTGGCTTCCACGTAAAAACGCGTACTGAAGCCACGTATCGGATCAAGTTGACGTTCAGCCCCGAAGAGCACGTAATGTCGCACAGGATCTGTGCGTGGAGTTCCCGTAAAGGGGGCCTGCTTCAAGTAATAATCAATGTCGAATTCGGCGGCACGCAGATGGCGCATTTCCGAAAACTTTTTAAGCGCGCTTTTGAGGCCACGATGGCGGGCATAGCGCAAGGTCCACGCCAAGTCACCCGTCATCGCCACGACGCCACGGGCTGCATGAACACTATGACCCTTGTCCAATTTTTCACGAAGCGGCTTGATGGTGGAGTTGGCTTCGATGCGAATATTCTTGATCAGGGCCGATGCAACACGCGGATCGGTATCCGTCAATGGCCGCGCCGTCGCGAAAGTCAGGCGAACCGTGGCCTTACGGCGCGCCATACGGATCGGCACGCGCACTTCGACCAGTTCCTCCGCAGGCACGTCCAGTTGACGGGCTGCCTCTCCTTCTATTTCCACACGCACGGACTGGTCCTTCGTCGGTGACCAGAGGTTGAACGAGACCTGTGCCAGGGTGCTGGTTATGAAACTCAGACTGACTTCGCGTTCGCACCACCCATCCTGCCAGACACCGTTACGGGTCAGTTCTCGCGAAATGAAGGTGCCATCGGCCCGCGTGGGTGCGTCAATACGATCCGTGGAATCACGCTTTTGGTAAATCAGATTGATAAGCGGATTGGAATGCCGGGTCAGTTCATGCGTCTTGCAATAGGTTGCGGTGTCGAAGGCAGGATGCGGATTTAGGCCACGTGCGCAGCCCTCCCACATGTAGTGCCACAAGGGGTTTTCTATCGTTCGCGCCGCATTAGGGATCTGAGACAGATAGAAGCGCGTCGAAAACAGACCCGACGGATCACGACGCTCACGGCAGCCATAGTGCAGGTAGTGGCCTAGCGGATTCACGCCAGCTTCAGCTACGTCTGCGTAGCGATCAAGATAATACTGGCTATCGAACAAGGGATTAGGGAAACGGCCCTTTTTCCAGCCATCAATCAGATAGTCCGCCAAGGTATTGCCGCCCTGTTCGCCCACCTCCGGATACTGGTCCTTATAGAACCAGGTGTCGAAGAGAGCGTTGGGCATATGGTTGGCGGCATGATCTCGCCACACGAATTCCGTGAGTGAATCGAGACCGGGAACGGACGGCAGTCCGTACATCGACTTGTACCAGCGGACATCGAATAACTCATTTGGACAATTGTCCGTACGACGGCCTGAAGTCAGGTAGTGGATGAATGGCGGTACTTGTTCGAACTGAAAATAGCCATAGGACTGGCGATACCAGCGCGGATTAAACAGCGGCGTGCAACTATAATCCGCATGCACGCCTTTACGCAGAAAGTGCAGGTATAAGGGCAGCCCGCTACGATCGGCTTCAGCTACATTCTTGGCATAATAGACCGCATCGAACAGAGGGTGCGGCGACAAACCGGCCGCCAAACCACCACTCATGAAATGTTCCAGAGGCGTGCGCGCATTATTCACCGGCAGATTGTGCGCTTCAGAATAGTAGGCCCCAACGAACAAGGGATTGGGCTCACACCCCGCCGCGGCCCCTTCTTCAAGATAATGCCGCACGGCATCGATGGTGGCCGGCAAATTGTAACGGCGGCAATAGCCGGTTTCGTCAAAAACTTCAGCAGCCTGAGCCAGTTGTGAACGAAGGGTCTGAAGACGGTCTTGCAATGACATATGAGTGCGCCGTCTAAACCAAACTTGGGTAATTACGCCGGGTCAAGGCATAACTTTCGGAGAAACTTTCCCGAAGCGTCGATACCAGTGCGCTGCGATCATAGGCATTGATACGAACCGGCACCTTGCCAAAGGTCGATTTTATGGATGCGCCAATATCGGATAGGCTGAATGACACCTGATCCTGAAAACCAAAATAGGATAACGTACCACTTCCCCCGTCCGAGTGCGGATTGAAATTCAGTGACACCACGGCATCGTCAGCAACGTCTAAATCCGGTGAGCAGATATTGATCTCATAACCCACATCCTTCAGCCCCGCGTCTATCACCGCGCGGGCTACGTCACGGTGCATTTTGGGCAGGGGATTGGCAGAGATGAAGATATCGCACTGGCTGCGGAAGTTCGGATAGCGCATGTCTATGATGGCTTCATTTTCCGGTACGGTTGTCTGATCGCCCGTCACCAGGCCCGCCGTCAAGTTTGATCCTCGACCCTGATGATAGGTAAAGGCCCCCGGCGCCAGGCAAATACGATAGCCTGCAGCCAAACTGCGCAGACTCCAGTCGGTTTCTTCACAATAACCGCGACCAAAAACGGGGTCATTAATGCCCACATCAGCAATAACGTCTGTCGGGATCAGAATGCAAAACGAAATCCCTGCCGGAATATCAATCACACGACCGCTATAAAGGCCGGAAACGATGTTCGCAAACCAATCGGTGCGTTCCTGTGTGCCCAGAAAATGGTCAGGATCTTTGTTGGGGATCGAATAGATCGACACATTGTTCGACCACGCCGTGACCGACCCTACATTGGGGTTGGCTCGATATGCCTTTACAAGCTCGGAAATGACCGACCTGGAGAAGATTGTGTCGGAATTGTTAATGGTGACAAAATCATAACCGTTCTTAAGACCGGCCAGCAAACCCAATGAACAGTTCCGGGGAATTCCCAGATTACGAGGCGTGCGATAATAGTTAATGCCCAACTCCGCACAAAGCGTACGGATACGTTCACTAAAACCAGGCTGAGGGGAGCAATCATCAAGAATAAGGATGTCGATATCCGCCACAGTCTGATCCATAGCCAAGGCACTGTGAATGGCCCGGGGAACGATGGTCTCGCCGTTATAGGCCGTAATGCAATGTAAGACTTTTGGCTTCCGCGTGCCCATGATTTTGTCCTGAAAAAGCTAAGCGTGGGAGCGACTACGCGCGCTCGGCCTTTTCGTATCTCAGAAGACGGCTCTGAAGTTCCGAAATGACTTTTTGGTTATGCAAACGCTCACTCTGAAGCGCCAGGCTGAGGTTGAAAACCTCCGCTTCAAGGTCGGCCTGGGAGGTCTGGGCATCCACCGTTTGGCGTGAACGCAGAAAGGCGACCTCCGAGCGCAGTCCGACAAGCTCCAGGTTGAGCGAGGTCAAGCGACGCGTCAGATCAATCACGCGGGCATTGGCAGTCTCGACATCTATGAGCGCCTGTTCAAGCGAAATCGCGTTC
Source organism: Asticcacaulis taihuensis (assembly GCF_900100255.1). Classification (GTDB taxonomy): domain Bacteria; phylum Pseudomonadota; class Alphaproteobacteria; order Caulobacterales; family Caulobacteraceae; genus Asticcacaulis; species Asticcacaulis taihuensis. Next base: position 186,243 of record NZ_FMTS01000004.1, read on the forward strand.
AAGTCCATCACAAATCCTTATTCCTAAACTTCTATAGACCACGCAACAAAAAGGGATCAAGCCCGTTTTGCCCTTACGGAGCGTTTCTAACGACTCGCCAGGCACTTTTTGAGATATTGGCCATAGTCGCTCTTACCCAAACGTACGGCCAGATTGTCGAGCTGGGTTTCGTCGATGAACCCTTTTCGCCAGGCAATTTCCTCGGGGCAGGCAATCTTGAATCCCTGACGCTTTTCCAGAACACGCACAAATTCCGCAGCATCCAGTAGGCTGTCCGGCGTCCCGGTATCCAGCCAGGCATAGCCACGGCCAATGGGCTTCACGCTCAGTTCGCCGCGCTCCAGATAGGTACGGTTGACATCCGTGATCTCATACTCGCCGCGCGCTGAAGGCTTCAGGTTGGCGGCGATATCCACGACCTGCTGGTCATAGAAATAAAGACCGGTAATGGCCCAGTTGGAACGCGGTCTTGCCGGTTTTTCCTCAACGGAAAGCGCCCTAAAATTGGCGTCAAATTCGACGACGCCATAGCGTTCCGGATCTGAGACCTGATAAGCGAAAACACTAGCACCGGAAGTAATGGTGGCGGCCTCTTCCAGGAAACTGGAAAGTGAAGGTCCGTAGTAGATATTATCTCCGAGGATAAGACAGGACGGCTCCCCGCCGACGAAATCGGCGCCGATGATGTATGCCTGGGCCAGACCGTCCGGCTTTGCCTGCTCGGCAAAAGATAAGCTGATACCCCACTGTTCACCGGTCCCGAGCAGTTTCTGAAACAGGGGCAGATCATGCGGTGTCGAAATTATAAGGATATCCCGAATGCCCGCCATCATGAGCGTTGACAGGGGATAATAGATCATTGGCTTGTCATAGACAGGCATCATCTGCTTGGAGACGCCAATGGTCATCGGGTGCAGACGTGTTCCGCTGCCGCCGGCGAGAATAATGCCCTTCATCAGGAAGGATCCTCTTCTTTTGGTCCGATCAGCCGGTCAAGGCAGTCATCGAGCGATGTGGGCCACGGATCGAGGCGCAGACCGAATGTATCGTCGAGTTTGTCACCATTAAGGCGTGAATTGGCCGGGCGTTTCGCGGGGGTCGGGTAATCCGCCGTTGTGATGGGATTAACCCGAACCGGTTTACGACCGCGCTTCTCGGCGCCTTTGAAAATAGCCGTTGCAAATTCAGCCCAGGTGGTTTCCCCCTGGCCGGTGAGATGAAACGTGCCGCGGATGGTCGGGTCGCGATCGATGACGACCTGTTGGGCGATAGCCAGCAGAGCGCGCGCAATCTCCAGAGCGTAGGTCGGACAGCCATGCTGGTCCGCGACAACACTCACTTCGTCCCGGGTCTCGCCCAGACGCAACATCGTCTTTACAAAGTTGTTGCCGTAGGGCGAATAGACCCAGGCCGTGCGCAGAATGACGTGGTTGTCCGTGGCCGCACGAATCTGTGTTTCACCGGACAGTTTGGTCTTGCCGTAGACGCTGACCGGCGCCGGCATATCCGCTTCGGTGTAAGCGTCCGCCTTATCACCGGCAAAGACATAGTCTGTCGACAAGTGGAGGATCGGTATATCCAGTTCAGCCGCCAGCCTGGCCAGCACACCCGGGGCATCGCCATTAATTTTCTGCGCCAGCTCGGTTTCGGTTTCCGCCTTGTCGACGGCGGTATAGGCCGCGGAAGAAATAATCACATCCGGGCGCGCCTCGCGGACAGGCGGTTCCAGTGACTCCGGCTGTGACAGATCTATTTCCGGCAATCCGATGCGGATGATCTCCAGGCCTAGCTTTTGCCCCAGCACCTGCAGAGAGGTATCGACCTGGCCTTCTTTTCCGGTAACAAGAATACGCATATGATCAGACTTTCAGGACGCCGAGGCGTTCGCCCGTATAGACCTCGCCCCGCAGCGGACGCCACCACGCTTCGTTATCCAGATACCAGCGGACCGTCTTTTCGATGCCGCTGTCGAAGTTTTCCTGCGCCTTCCATCCCAGTTCGGTTTCCAGTTTGGTCGCGTCAATAGCGTAGCGGTGATCATGACCCGGCCGGTCAGTGACAAAGGTGATGAGATTGTCGTGGGGGGCGTTTTGCGGGCGCAGTTCATCCATGATGGCGCAGATGCGACGAACGACGTCGATATTCTTGCGCTCGTTACGGCCGCCGACATTATAGGTCTCGCCTGGGCGTCCCTGCGAACAAATCAGGTGCAGGGCGCGTGCATGATCCTCGACATAAAGCCAGTCACGGATGTTGCTGCCGTCGCCGTAGACCGTCAGAGGCTTGCCTTCCATGGCATTGATGATGTTGAGCGGGATCAGCTTTTCGGGGAAGTGATAGGGACCGTAATTATTGGAGCAGTTGGATACGACGACTGGCAGACCATAAGTCCGGTGCCAGGCCTTTGCCAGGTGATCCGAAGCGGCTTTTGACGCCGAATAGGGTGAAGACGGATCGTAAGGCGTGGTCTCTTCAAAAAGACCGGTTGCCCCCAGGGACCCATAAACCTCATCGGTGGATACATGCAGAAAGCGGAAATTGGCCCGGGCCTCGCCTTGCAGGCTGTTCCAGTAGTTGCGGGCGCCTTCCAGCATGGAAAATGTGCCCATAACGTTGGTTTCTACAAAGTCCTTCGCGCCGGTGATGGAGCGATCAACATGGCTTTCGGCCGCCAAGTGCATGATGTGGTCGGGGCGGAAAGTGGCGATGGTTGCGCTGATCTTGCCATAGTCGCAGATATCAGCCTGGACGAAATGGTAGTTATTGGCGCCTTCGATCGGGATCAGGGATTCAAGGTTGCCGGCATAGGTCAGCTTGTCGAGGTTCAAAACATCGGCGCCCACTTCGCTGACCAGATAACGCACCAGCGCCGAGCCAATAAAACCGGCGCCACCGGTAACCAGAATACGCATTCACAAATCATCCCTCATAAGCTGGCGCATTAAACTTTCGGTTGAACCCACAGGTTCCGGTCCGCAAAGCTCCCCCACTGCCAGCACAATCAATCAGCCAATATATCGCCTAGCGTAAAGACGCAAGCTTAGGCTGCACCTTATCCTTGTCGGAAAGTACCGCTTTCGACAGATCGATCGGCCACTCGATACCTATAGCCGGATCATCAAAGGCCAGGCCGGCGTCATGGGGCTGTGAATAGGGGTTGGTCACCTTGTAGAAAACGATCGTATCCGGCTCCAGCGTGCAGAAACCGTGGGCGAATCCTTCCGGCACCCATAACTGTTCCCCCTTTTCGGCGGTCAAGGTTGCGCCGATCCATTGCCCGAAAGTGTCCGATTCCGGCCGGATATCAACAGCGACATCGAATATGGCGCCCTTCAGGCACCGGACCAGCTTACCCTGCGGGAATGGCGCCTTCTGATAGTGCAACCCGCGAATCGTTCCGACCTGCGCCGAAAGCGACTGATTGTCCTGAACGAAGGTCACATCCTCAATGTGCTCACGAAACCAGTCCGCCTTAAAGGCTTCCATGAAATAGCCCCGGCTGTCGCCAATCAGCTTAGGCAGAATAAGGGCCGGGCCGGAAATTTCAAAACGCTTGCTGTCCACCAATTCACCTTTTTCATGAGTAACGCGCGGAACATGCTACGCCACCATTTAAAGATAAAGCTCTTTTTTATTTAAATTTTTATGGCGCGATCGGTATCGCGGCGCAGGCCTTCCGGATAGAAACAGGAGTGCCGGGCGGCCGCGCCATGACGGCGGTAAAATGCCTTCAATTCGGTCTGCCTTCGCGCCCGTTCGGCGGGATGGTCATCATCGCGTCGCGACTGGCTTTCCTTGTGAATCAACGTTGCCTGAGGCGCATATATGACCTTAAGTCCCTGTTCGCGCACACGCAGGCACAGATCGACATCGTTCAGGCTGATCGCAAAATCGTCCTCATTGAAGCCACCCAGTGCCTCGAACAGGCTGGCGCGTATCATAAGACAAGCCCCCGTTACGGCATCGACCTCACCCGCCACCGCCATGAGGGGGTTGCGGGACCAAACGTCGCGTGGCGCCAGACGGAAAGGATGCCCCGGGCCAGGCACCAGATTTGCGGCAATACCGGCATGCTGGAGCAGGCCCGATGGATAAAGCAGACGTGCACCGACGACACCCACATCGGGTCTTGTCGCGTAACCAAGCATTCCGTTCAGCCAGTCGGCGTCCATCGCTTCGATATCATCATTCAGAAAAAGCAGGCATTCGTGCCGGGCCAGTCTTGCACCGGCATTACACAGCCGCGAAAAGTTGAAAGGGATATCGAGACGCAGCACCTGTGTATTTTCCCGTCCGCGCAGATCATCAAGAACGCGCAGCATGTCCGGCGCGACAGCGCCATTATCCACAATTATAAGTTCCGTTTGCGCGTCCTCCATGGCGCCCAGCGAATTAACGCAGCTTTCAAGCAATTCGGCATGAACCTTGGTCGGAATAATGATTGAAACCGACGGTTTTTCTGTCAATGCCATCGGCGGCAAGAATTCGCGGTGTTCAACGGGCAGGTCAGCGCCTGAAGGCGCGATGTCAAAGCTCGCTGCCGTCAAACGCCCTTTGCGCCGCCAGAAACCGGCAATTGAGGTGACCGCCTGGACAGGACCTCTCCTCAAAAGGCTCAAGAGCTTGCGAGTAAAAAAAACCAACCGCTTCAGGACGGACATCTGAACGATCCTGAGCGTGGCCCGCCCCTGCGGGTGGAGCTGACGCAACCAAATACCATAACACCCTTTGGGCACGAACAGGACAAGCTCGCTGCCATCGCGCAGATACACGACACTGCGCTGATAAGTCTCCACCTCCAAGAGCTCGACCTCCAGTCCGCCCCCCACAGCCTGGAAGAGACACATCCCCGATAGTTCGCGCGGCGCCATATCCAATTTCTCTCCGGCAGCGATCGGCGCCTGTGTATTTGCTTTCGTTGTCATCATCACTCATAGTGGCGCAATTCAAATAACAAGACGAGCCATTTTACAGAATTTTATGTTGCGATCCATTCTACACGCCAGTCATCGCGCCGCCTTCAAAATCAAATACGCTGCCCGTTCCCGCAAGTGGAGTCCGGCCCAGGAAAGGGACCGACCCAAAGATTCCCGAATGATCATTTCCGGCTATTTCGACGAGGCCCTGGGCATAGGCCGAGCCGGCCGGCTAGTCGCAAATCGACTTGAAGAACTTGGATATGACGTTATACGTGAAGATCTACGTCCATTCGATCATGGGCTGTTGCGGACATCACAAAAATCCTTTCCTGGTAAGGCGCCTGTCTGGTTGATCACTGTCAATCCGCCAGAGGCACAACTGGCGTTCTACGGGCACAGACCCGACGAATGGAAGGACGCTTATCGCATCGGCATCTGGCACTGGGAAAGTAGCCGCGCACCAGACGAATGGGTCCCGCTTGCACCCTATTTTCATGAAATATGGGTACCGAGCGCCTTCGCTGCAGGGGCCGTAAAAGGTGCCTTCGATGCTTGCGGGCAAAGCCAACTTTCCGACCGTGTCCAGGTTCACGCCTTACCGGTTGAGATTCCGCCGAGCAGAAAGTCGAAACGCTGGGATAACAAAATACAGGTCTTGACCATGTTCGATCCGCGCAGCCATTTCGAACGCAAAAATCCCGCAGCCGTTATCGATGTGTGGCTGGCATTGTTTCCCCAACCCGAAACGAATGCGCAACTGACGATAAAGACGCTTGAGGAATCTACAAGTCATCCACTATTTGAAGCCCTCACGACACGCGTGACGGGCAGAAATGATATTCAGATACGCGCCGAAACGCTCGATGCGGCTGGCACCGACGCTATGATCAACGATTGCGACATCATGATGTCGCTACACCGGGGCGAAGGCTACGGCCTACCACTGGCCGAAGCCATGGCGGCAGGCAAAGCTGTTCTTGCGACCGGATGGTCGGGCAATATGCAATTCATGACACCCGAAAATTCGTGGCCCGTACCCTTCGATCTAGTTTCAGCTCCAAGCCGATATAACGGACCCGCAGCGCACTGGGCCGAACCAAATCTGCAGCAGGCTGCAATCGGATTGAAATCACTTATAGAATCCGAAAACCTTCGCTGTAGATTAGGGACACAGGCACGACGAGATATGGTTACCCTTCGCGACCGTTGGCGCGAACAGGCGGCATGGCTTAAGTAGAGTGTAATTTTCCCTTTGCATCTGCCGGTCATGTGGCTAGCTTTGTCCCAGAATCCGTACGCCACACTTTTTTCGCCGGATTTCATTCGCGCCTGCGTTAAGAAGGGCAGTATCCAAGAGGCGCCTGATGTTTAAACCTGTACCTACCGTGATTGCTGCCGTCCTGATCGGCACGCTTTGCCTTTCTGCTTGCGCCCAAAAGGACGACAGCGGTGCTAAGGGGGCGCGCGGACCGACACCAGTAGGTTATGTGGTGGTCAATACCCAGCCCCTCAACCTGACCCAGGAACTGGCTGGCCGGACTTCAGCGTACCTCGTCTCCGAAGTGCGTCCGCAGGTGGGCGGCATCATCAAGGCGCGGCTGTTTACAGAGGGCGGACAGGTTACTGCTGGACAGTCTCTCTACCAGATCGATCCGGCCACCTATCAGGCGGCCTATGACAGCGCACTGGCGCAACAGGCCCAGGCCCAGGCCAATTATGATTCGGCGAAACAAAAGGCCGACCGCTACACCCAGCTCATCAGTATCAAGGCCATCAGCCAGCAGGATTACGACGATGCCCAGACGGCGCTGAAGACCGCGGCCGCCACCCTGGCCCTGCAAAAGGCCGCTGTCCAGACCGCCCGCATCAATCTGAACTACACCAAGGTCGTCTCGCCGATCTCCGGTCAGATCGGCAAGTCCGCGGTCACGCCCGGCGCGCTCGTCACCGCCAACCAGACCACCGCCCTGGCGACGGTGCAGGATCTGTCTAAAATCTATGTCGACATCACCCAGTCAGCCTCCGACCTGCTGAAGCTCAAACGCGCCCTGGCATCGGGAGAACTGGGCGCGCCGGATCATGCGGACGTCACCCTGACGCTCGATGACGGCTCGACCTACCCACTCACCGGCCGTCTGGAATTTTCCGACGTCACGGTCGATCCGGCCACTGGTTCGGTGACGCTGCGCGCCGTTTTCGCCAATCCGCAGGGCCTGCTGCTGCCCGGCATGTTCGTCAATGCCCGCATCGTCAAGGGCACGGTGTCGCAGGCCATCCTGATTCCACAGGGCGCCGTGGTGCTGGATCCGACGGGCGGGGCAAGCGTGCTGCTGGCCGGGGCTGACAACAAGGCGCACAAGCAGGTCATTACGCTGGGCCAGATGCAGGGCAATCAGTGGCAGGTGCTGAACGGCCTCAAGGCCGGCGACAAGGTGATCGCCGAAGGCGCCATGAAGCTGAAGGACAAGGGCGAGATCAAGGCCCAGCCGATCAAGCCCGCTCCCAACGCTTCGGAGCAATAGTTCATGTTGTCGCGTTTCTTTATCGTCCGGCCGATCTTCGCCTGGGTCATCGCCATCGTCATCATGCTGGCCGGCACCCTGGCCATCTTCACCCTGCCGGTCGAGCAATATCCGAAGATTGCCCTGCCGCAGGTCACGGTTTCGGCCACCTATACCGGCGCCTCGGCCAAGGTGGTCGAGGATTCGGTGACCCAGGTGATCGAACAGGGCATGACCGGGCTGGATGGCCTGAAATACATGACCTCGACCTCCTCGACGGGTTCCGGTTCGGTGACCCTGGTGTTCGAGGCCGGCACCGATCCGGATTTCGCCCAGGTTCAGGTGCAGAACCAGGCCAATTCGGTGATCCGCCGCCTGCCGACCGACGTGCAGCAGCAGGGCCTGCGCGTCAACAAGGCATCGGGCTCCACCCTCATGGCCATCGCCCTCTATACCGAAGACGACAGCCTGACCAACGCCGACCTCGCAGACTGGATCGCTTCCAATCTCAATGACCCGATATCCCGCATCGAAGGCGTTGGCGATACTCGCGTCTTTGGTTCGCAATACGCCATGCGCATCTGGCTGAACGCCGACAAGCTGGCCAGTTTCAGCCTGACACCGACGGACGTCATCAATGCTATCCGGGCGCAGAACACCCAGGTTTCCGCCGGCAATCTGGGGGCCGATCCGGCAACGCCGGACACCGCGATCAACGCCACCATCACGGCGCAGTCACAGCTTCAGACCCCGGCGCAGTTTGAGAACATCATCGTCAAGAACAACGCCGCCGGCACGCCCGTCTATCTGCGCGACGTGGCGCGCGTCGAACTGGGGCCGCAAAACTACGGCAGCATCGCCCGTATGAACGGCCACAAGGCTTCGGGGATGCAGATTACCCTGGCCACCGGCGCCAATGCGCTCAAGACCGCCGATCTGGTCAAGGCCAAGATCAAGGAACTGGAACCCTCCTTCCCGGCCGGTGTCAAATACGCCATCCCCAACGACTCGACAGATTTCGTCAAGCTGTCGATCGAAGACGTGGTGAAGACCCTGATCGAAGCCATCGTGCTCGTCTTCGTCATCATGTTCATCTTCCTGCAAAACTGGCGCGCCACGCTTATTCCGGCCATCGCCGTGCCGGTCGTTCTGCTGGGCACGTTCGGCATCCTGGCCGTCTTCGGCTTCTCCATCAATACGCTCACCATGTTCGGACTGGTGCTGGCCATCGGACTGCTGGTCGATGACGCCATTGTCGTGGTCGAAAACGTCGAGCGCGTCATGCACGAAGAGGGTCTGGGGCCGCTGGAAGCGACGCAAAAATCGATGGACGAGATCACCGGCGCCCTGATCGGCGTCGCCTCGGTGCTGGCCGCCATGTTCGTGCCGATGGCCTTTTTCGGCGGCACGCAAGGAATCATCTACCGCCAGTTTTCGGTGACGCTCGTTTCGGCCATGGGCCTGTCAGTGCTCGTCGCCCTCGTTCTGACCCCGCCGCTCTGCGCCACCCTGCTGCGTCGCCCGAAGCCGCATGAAGGCATCACGGTCGCACCGGAAGGCGCGGAAGAAGAGGATGTGAAGGTCAAGGGGCTGCTCGCCGGCTTCAATCGTGGTTTCCAGGTCTTCGCACATCGTTACCAGAAATCGGTCAAGGGCATTATCCGCAAGCCCGGCCTGTTCATGCTGGTCTATGCCGGCATCATCGCCGCCGTGGTTGGCCTGGCCATGACCCTGCCAACCTCCTTCCTGCCAGATGAAGACCAGGGCGCGCTGATGACCCAGGTCCAGTTGCCGGTCGGCTCCACCACCGACAAGACGGTGGCCGTCCTCAAGCAGGTCCAGGAGGTCTATCAGAAAGACCCGTCGGTTGCCTATGTCTTCACCATCGCCGGTTTCGGCGGGTCCGGATCGGGCGGGAACCAGGGCATGGCTTTCGTCCGTATGAAGGATTTCAAACAACGCCACAGCGACGACATGAAGGTGTTTGCCCTCGTCGATCGCGTCAACAAGCAGTTTTCCAAAATCCACACGGCCCGCGTCTTCCCGATCATCCCGCCGGCCGTGCGCGAACTGGGCAATGCCTCCGGCTTCGACTTGCAGTTGAAGGATGTCAGCGGCGTGGGCCACGAGGGCCTGGCCGACGCGCGCGACCAGTTAGTGGCAGCAGCGGCCAAGGAGCCGATCCTGCAGAACGTCCGCGCCAATGTTCAGGACGACACCCCGCAGCTCAAGCTCGATATCGACAATACCCGCGCCGGCGCCATGGGTGTGGCGGTCTCCGACATCAATTCGCTGCTGGGCACCGCGCTCGGCGGCACCTATGTCAATGACTTCATCGACCGCGGCCGGATCAAGCGCGTCTATGTCCAGGGCGATGCCCCGTTCCGCAGCCAGCCGGAGGACATCAACCGCTGGTTCCTGCGCAACAACGAAGGCAGCATGGTCCCCTTCTCGGCCGTAGGCTCATCACGCTGGACCTTCGGCCCGCCGCAACTGCAACGCTACAATGGTGCCGGCTCGATGGAAATCCAAGGCACCGCCGCCACCGGCCAGTCCAACGGCAAGGCCATGGAAAAGATGGAAGAACTGGCGGGGCAATTGCCCCCCGGCATCGGTTACGAATGGACCGGCATCTCGCTCCAGGAAAAGGAATCCGGCCAGCAGGCGCCTGCGCTCTACGCCCTGTCCGTACTGGTTGTGTTTTTGCTTCTGGCCGCGCTCTATGAAAGCTGGTCGATCCCGTTCGCTGTCATCCTCGTCGTGCCGCTGGGCGTCTTCGGCGCCCTGCTGGCCACCTGGTTCCGCGGGCTGGATAACGACATCTACTTCCAGGTCGGCCTGCTGGCCACCATGGGCCTTTCGGCCAAGAACGCCATCCTGATCGTCGAATTCGCTAAGATCCTGCACGAGGAAGGCCGTACCCTGCTCGACGCCACCCTGGAAGCGGTCCGCATCCGTTTGCGCCCGATCGTCATGACCTCGCTCGCCTTTACCTTCGGCATCCTGCCGCTGGCCCTGGCCAATTCGGCCGGCTCGGCCTCGCAGCACGCTATCGGCACCGGTCTGATCGGCGGCGTGCTTTCGGCCACCTTCCTGGCCATCTTCTTCGTGCCGCTGTTCTTCGTGCTGGTGCAGAAACTGTTCCGCATGGATAACCTGCCACAGGATATCGCCGCCAAAAAGGAAGGCCGCTAATGAGACAGGCCGTCGTAATCTCACTGCTGGCTGCTACGGCTCTATCGGCCTGCACCATGGCGCCGCGTTATGAGCGTCCCGTAGCCCCGGTGGCCGCCGAATGGCCAGTGGAGGCGCCGGTCGCCGCAAACACGCCGATCCGGTGGCGCGACCTGTTCATCGATCCGCACCTGCAAGCCACCATCAATCTGGCGCTGGCGCAGAACCGCGACCTGCGCGTGGCGGCGCTCAATGTCGAAAAGGCCCAGGCGCAGTATCGCATAGCCCGCGCCGACCTGCTGCCGGCCATCGACGCCTCGCTCAGCCACCCGCGCAGCGAAAACGGCCACAGCTATACGGCTGATCTCGGTCTCAGCGCCTATGAGGTCGATCTGTTCGGCCGCGTCCGTTCACTGAAAAATGCCACCATTGAGAGCTTCTTCGCTGAGCGGGAAAACCGCAACGCCGTGCAGATCAGCCTGATCGCTGCCGTCGCCTCCCAATGGCTGACCCTGGCCTCTGACCAGGACCAGCTTCGCCTGGCGCAGCAGACCCTGGCCAGCCGCAATGAGGCCCTGACCATCGCCGAAGGCCGCGCCCGGATCGGCGTATTGAGCGATCTCGACCTCGCCTCTATCCAGGTGCTGGCCCAGACCGCGCGGGCCGATGTCGCCCGCCTGCAAACCGTCATCGACCAGGACAAGTCCGCCCTCACCTTGCTGACCGGCGCGCCCCTCACCACCGACCTTCTGCCCGACGGCCTGAACACCGGTCAGGTGGCCGATGCCCTGCCGGTCGGGCTGCCGTCGGATGTGCTGCTCGATCGCCCCGATGTGCTGGCGGCCGAACATGACCTGAAAGCGGCCAACGCCAATATCGGGGCCGCGCGGGCGGCCTTCTTCCCGCGCATTTCGCTGACCGGTTCGACCGGCTCGTCCAGCCCGGATCTCGACGGCCTGTTCAAATCCGGCAACGGCACCTGGAGCTTCGTGCCGTCGATCTCGGTTCCGATCTTCGCAGGCGGCGCCAATATCGCCGGGCTGAAGAGCGCCGAAGCCAGCCGTGATATCGCGGTCGCCCAGTATGAAAAGGCCATCCAGTCGGCCTTTTCCGAGGTCAGCGACGCGCTCGCCGTGCGCGCCCGCATCGATGAGCGCCTGAGCGCCCAAACCGCCGCCACCAATGCCGCCCAGCGCAGCCTGACCCTTTCCCAGGCCCGCTATGACAACGGCGTGGACAGTTACCTGACCCTTCAGGATGCCCAGCGTACGCTGTATGCGTCGCAACAGACCCTGATCAGCCTGCAGGCGCTGCGCGCCACCAATCTCGTGGCGCTCTACAAGGCATTGGGTGACGACGGGAGCCTGCAATAGGCGGTTCCGTTTACACGGATTTTTGATATTTGACGGCTAAGGTGACACGGACATCACCTCCGAGGCGGCCATGGAACTGAAAATTACCCGGATCGGCAATTCGCTGGGCGTCATCCTGCCGCGCGACCTGCTGACCCGCCTGAAACTCGACAAGGGCGATTCCGTGTTTCTGACGGAAACGTCAGAGGGCTACCGCCTGTCGCCCTACGATCCCGCCTTCGCCGAACAGATGCAGACAGCGCGCGACCTGATGAGAAAACGCCGCAATACCGTTCATGAACTGGCGAAATAGATGCCGTTCGTCCTGATCCAGGAAGGGGTGATCGAGGCGATACAGGCCGAACTGGTGGCCGAACATGGCGGCCAGGCGGGCCTGCGCGAACTCAGCCCGATAAGGATCATGCACGCCCGTGCCCATGCCCTGAATGACAGCACCTCAACCGACCTGGCCAGCCTGGCCGCCTGCTATGGCTATACGCTGGCCCACGACCAGTTGTTTCATGACGCCAATCTGTCGACCGCACTGATTGCAACGGAACTCTTCCTGTCACTCAATAGCAGCCGGCTCGGCGCCGACGACACGACCTGCTTTCTTGGTTTTATGGTTGTCGGCAATGGCGAGCTGAGCGCCGAAGCTTTCGCAAGCTGGATACGCGGCCATATTACACCGCAGGCAATGGTCACGGCGTGACTGTTGTATTTCGTCGGACAAGTTAACGTCATTACAATCATATTGCGCCATACTTACCGATATATGCCTGTAAAACGGGCATGGAAGCGCTCAACGACCGGTAAAATGCCGGCGGCAATTCGGTGGTACAAATGTATAGAATTCTTTACTGCTTAAAGGATCAGCATGACTGGAAGCTGGTCTTTCTGGCCGCCGCCGTCTGCATTTTGTCTTCTGTTGTCGCCGTCCTGACCATTGAACGCGCCCAGTCCACTTCCGGCGCGCAGCGGATGCACTGGGTGCTGACGGCCGGCGCCGCCGGCGGTTTCGGTATCTGGGCCACGCATTTCATCGCCATGCTGGCCTATAATTCGGGCGTCGCAACCGGTTATGACCTGCGCCTGACCGTTTTGTCTCTGTTCTGCGCCATGGGCATCACCGCCGGCGGCGTCGAGGTCGGCATCAGCCGGAGTTTCAGATATTCAAGTCTGGTGGGCGGCGCTGTACTTGGCGCCGGCATCGCCTCCATGCATTATCTCGGCATGATGGCGCTGGACCTGCCCGGCCGCGTCCTCTGGGCGCCTGACCTGGTAACCCTGTCGATCCTTCTGGGAATAGCCTTTGGCGCCATCGCCATGTGGGCCATCAGCCACGCCACCCAGCACCGCTGGGCCGCACGCCTGTCCCCGCTGCTGCTCGTCCTGGCCATCGTGTCGCATCACTTTACCGCCATGGGCGCGGTCACCGTGCAGCCCGACCCTGCCCGCACGGCCAGCGGCCTGATGCTGTCACCCGGTTCGATGTCGCTGACCATCACCATGGCCGCCATCGCTGTCCTGACCCTGTGCGCCTTCGCCGTCATTTCCGGGCGCAAACTCGACCTGATGCGCGATGAGAGCAACCGCCGTTTCCGTATCCTGCTGGAGGGGCTGGAAGATACCGCGATCTTCCTGCTCGATCCGCAGGGCCGCGTCACCGACTGGAATGCCGGCAGCGGCCGCAATAACGGCTATCCTGTCGAGGACATTACCGGCCGGATCTATGCCGATGTCTGCGCGGTCGATGCGGACTTCCCCGTCCGCTACCGCGAGGCCCTGAAACAGGCCGAGCTTGAAGGCCGCGCCGAACTGGAAGGCCCCGCCCGCCGCGCCGATGGAAAGCTTTTCTGGGGCCAGACCCTGCTGCGCGCCCTCCGCGACGGCGAAGGCAAGCTGCTGGGTTTCGCCAACATCACCCACGAAATCACCGAACGCAAGGCGGCCGAAGACGCTGTGAAGACTTCGGCGCGAAACCTCGACGCCGCCTTGTCCAACATGCCTATGGGCTTATGCCTGTTCGACCGTAATGAACGCCTCATTCTGGCCAACCGCCGTTTCATTGAGTTTTATAATCTGGATGAAAACCTTGTGCAGCCGGGCGTCAGCTTCCGCACCCTTCTTGTTGCTATATTGAGCCAGCGCGATGATACCGTCCTTGACGACAGTGTCATAGAAGCCTTTCATGCCCGCCATCGGGAACTGATCGCCCTTCCGAGTGGCGGCACCTTTGTCTCGGACTATTTTCCCGGTCGGGTCATGTCCATTTCACACAGACCGATGGCCGATGGCGGGTGGGTCTCGACGTTCGAAGACATTACCGAGCGCCGCGCCTCCGAAGCGCGCATCCAGCATCTGGCGCGCCACGATGCCCTGACCGGCCTGCCCAACCGTACCCACTTCAACGACGCTTTCGAAATTGAACTGGCCCGCGCCGCGCAGAATGGCGAATATCTCGGCATGGTGGCCTTCGATATCGCGCAGTTCAAGGAAATCAATGACCGCCTCGGTCACGAGGCCGGTGACGAAGTGCTGAAAAAGCTGGCCACCCGACTGGTCGATCACGCCCATGTCGATGGCCGCCTGGTGGCGCGTTTCGGCGGCGATGAGTTCAATTCCATGCGCCGCTTCAAACGTCTCGAAGACCTGCGCGAGGCGGTGCAAAAGCTTTATGACTGTACCTGCGAGCCCATTCGCATCGGCGACGAAGATATCGTCCTCACCATCAATATGGGCGTCAGCATCTATCCGCAGGACGGACAGACGCGGGAAGCCCTGCTCAATAACGCCGACCTTTCGATGCAGCGCGCCAAGACGATCACCGGACGATCGCTGTGCTATTATGACGCCGCCATGGACGAGGCGGCGCGCGAGCGCAACGCCATCGCCAAGGATCTGAAGCGCGCGCTCAAGGATGAGGAATTCCGGCTGTTCTACCAGGTCCAGCAATCGGTCGTGAGCGGTGAGATCACTGGATATGAGGCTCTGATCCGCTGGAAGCATCCGGTGCGCGGTTTTGTGTCGCCCATGGATTTCATTTCCGTCGCCGAAGAGAGCGGCGCCATTGTCGAGATCGGCGCCTGGGTGCTGCGCACGGCCTGCCGCGAAGCCGCCGGCTGGGGCAATGACCTCAAGATCGCCGTCAACCTGTCGCCGGTCCAGCTTAATGATGCCAGTCTGATCGAAACGGTGCGGCAGGTGCTGGTCGAAACCTGCCTTTCGCCTTCGCGCCTCGAACTGGAAATCACCGAATCGACCATTATCGGCGACAAGATCCACGCCCTGCACCAGTTGCGCCAGATCAAGGCCATGGGCGTTACCATTGCCATCGATGATTTCGGCACCGGCTATGCCTCGCTGGATACGCTCAACTCCTTCCCATTCGATAAGATCAAGATCGACCGCTCCTTCCTGATGGAAGCCGACAAAAGCGCCCAGGCGCGCGCCATTGTCCGGGCCATCCTGGCCCTCGGCAAGTCGCTTGAGATACCGGTGCTGGCCGAAGGGGTCGAGACCGAGGCACAACTGGGCCTGCTGCGCGAGGAAGGCTGCGAAGAAGCGCAGGGCTACCTGCTGGGCCGCCCGGTGGAATTCATCGGCGCGGTCAAAGCGGCCTGAGTTACGGTCTGACTGGACTATTGCGCGGCGGTTTCACCTTCCGGCTGCATCGAATCCACCATCTCCAGAGACTCTGAAATGATCGCCCGCATGGCACGTTCGGCCACGGCCGGCTGGCCGGCCTCGATGGCGAGCAATACCGCTTCGTGAGCCGGAATACTGGCCGTGTGGCCGGCAATCCGGTTGGTCAGGCCAATCGATATGGTCAGGGCCGTATGGATCAGTTCCCTGAGCTGGATGATGAAGGGATTGCCGGACGCCTGAAGAATGGCGACGTGGAAATCGATATCCGCCAGCAGCGCCAGATCATGATGATCGGCATCATCGCGCATCCCGTTCAGCCCCGCACGAATGGCCCTGATATCGGCCCTGGTGGCGCGTTTCGCCGCCAGTGACGCGGCGATCGGCTCGATGGCCAGCCGCACCTCCGACAGGTCACGGTAAATCTTGTGCGAATAGGGCCGTTCGGTCATCCAGCGCGTAACATCGGGATCGAGCAGGTTCCAGTGGCTGACAGGTTCGACGCGCGTGCCCTGACGCGGGCGCGAGGTCAAAAGCCCCTTGGCCGTCAACATCTTGACGGCTTCGCGGGCGACGGTGCGGCTGGAATTGTGGGCGATGCACAGCTCGGCCTCGGTCGGGAAACCGCTTTGTTCGTATTCCCCGACTACGATGGCCTGCCCCAGTTTTTCGACCAGCGAATAGGTGAGGCTTACCCCCGGCATGTGCCGCATGTGCGTTTTCCCGATTTTTTCGTTCGTTATGCCTTTAATTTAATTGGCAAAATTGCGTTTGTCACCTCAAATTGCGATCAACCGCCGACATCACGGCAAGTCATTGATAGCGCTAACATAATCACCTCAGGTTTGCGCCGCGAAGCGCTCTATCAGCCACTGCGCGGCCGGTCCGGGCGGCGTATCGGTGCGGTAGATGGCGTGCATGTCATATTCATTGACCGGCCAGTCCGGCAGGTTGAGTGCGACCAGGCGCCCGGCCTCCAGATCGCCGCGCACCATGAATTCGGGCATGGAGCCCCAGCCGACACCGGCCAGCAGCAGGGCGTGTTTGGAGCCCAGATCGGCCAGCCGCCAGGTCTTGACGCCAATGACGCCGAAATCCTGGCCGGCTGTCAGTGGCGACCGGTCCGTCAGCACCAGTTGGATATGATTGCGGGCCTCGCCCGGCGCCTTGCGCCCGGTATGGGCCAGCGGATGAAAGGGCGCCGCCACCGGCACCAGTTTCACCGCGCCGATATGGCGGCGATCCAGCCCCTCGACCGAGGTGTTGAGCGGTCCGCTGATGCCGATCACCGCCGTCTTCCCGGTCACCAGTTGGGTGATACCGCCCAGGGCCTCGACATGCAGGCGCAGGGGAATGGTGGGAAAGGCGGCCTGAAAGGCCTGCAGGGCATCGACCAGCCGCGCCGTCGGCAGCATGACATCCACCGCCACCGAGACCTCGGCCTCCAGCCCTTCCAGCAGCCCCTTCACCCTGGCGCGCAGGATATCGACGCCGTGCGTTACAGTGCGCGCCTCGGCCAGTACGGCCCGGCCCACTTCTGTGAGTTCGGGCTTTCGCGTCCCCACGCGGTCGAAAATCGGCAGACCAAGCTGGAATTCGAGATTGTCGATGGCGTAGGTGATCGCCGAGGTGGCGCGGTTCAGCCGGCGCGCCGCGGCGGCGAAGCTGCCTGTCTCCACCACGCAAAGCAGAATCTGCAACTGGTCGAGCGTGGGTGTGCCGGGATCAGACATTTCTAAAATTCCGAAAAGTTTGTTCAATATTATATGGATTTTCAGAACAGATCGCAAGGCATAGAAGATCACTCACCGACAAGGAAACGACCTTGTTCGAGGAGATTGTCGCAATGACCACCCTGACCGCACAAAAAGATCGCTCGATCACCACCGTACATACGGCTTTCCGCACCCTGGAGGGTGACGGCTTCGAAGTGCGCCGCGCCATCCCTTCCAAGGCTTATGAGGCCATAGGTCCGTTCATCTTCCTGGATCATTTCGGCCCGATCGAATTCCTGCCCGGCGAGGCCAAGGGCGCTTCGGCCCACCCGCACGCCGGGATCGAAACCCTGACCCTGCTGCTTGAAGGCCGCAGCATCCACAAGGACAGCCTTGGCAATATGAGCGTGATGCAGCCGGGCGAAGTGCAGTGGATGCGCGCCGGCCGCGGCATCATCCATGACGAAGGCCCCGATGCCGAAATTCAGCGCACCGGCGGCCGCAATCACGGCATCCAGCTCTGGCTCAACATGCCGAAGGGCCGTAAGCACGACGATCCGGCTTACCGCCACTTTACCGCAGGTGAAATCCCCGTCGTCCACGGTGACAAGGCCACAGCGCGCGTCGTCGCGGGGCATGTCAATAGCGTTACGGGGCCGCTCGAAAGCTTCGGCACGCCGACTGTTATCCACGCCTCGCTGAAAGCCGGCGGCCGGATCACCCTGGAAACCCATGCCCGCGAACTGGCGCTCTACGTCATGACCGGCGCGGCCGTGGTTGCCGGCCAGGCCGTTTCTCCCGGTGAACTGGTCCGCTTCGGCGACGGCGATGCTGTCACGCTCACCACCGATCAGGACAGCGAAATCCTCCTTGTTGGCGGCGATCCGCTCGATGCGCCGATCGTCCGCCATGGCCCGTTCGTCATGAACACCATTGACGAACTCGAACGCGCCGTCCGCGACTACTACGCCGGCCGCATGGGAAAGATATCTTAATGCGCTCATAGGCCGCGCAGGCTCGCCGCACTGTGCTCAAGCAGCGAAGCGGTAGCACGCTTCGATGGGGCGGCGGGCCTTGCCCTTGCCAGGCCATGGCTGGCCTGGAATTTCCTACCCTCCTCCCCCTCTTCTCCAGCTTATCAGTAAGGATGACTCAAATGGCTAAGGTTCTCGTTCTCTATTATTCTTCCTACGGTCATATCGAAACCATGGCGAAGGCCGTGGCCGAAGGCGCCCGCGAAGCGGGTGCGCAGGTCGATATCAAGCGCGTGCCCGAAACCGCGCCGCTGGAAGTGGCCAAGGCGGCGCATTTCAAGCTCGATCAGGAAGCCCCGATCGCCACGGTTGCCGATCTCGAAAACTATGACGCTATCATCGTCGGTGTCGGCACGCGCTTTGGCCGCCTGGCCTCGCAAATGGCCGCCTTCTGGGATCAGGCCGGCGGTCTGTGGGCGCGCGGCGCCCTGCACGGCAAGGTCGGCGGCGCTTTCACGTCTACAGCCACGCAGCACGGCGGCCAGGAAACCACCCTGTTCTCCATCATCACCTCCCTGCTGCATTTCGGCATGACCGTCGTAGGCATGGATTACGGCCACGCCGGCCAGATGACGCTCGATGAGATCACCGGCGGCTCGCCTTACGGCGCCTCGACCATCACCGGCGGCGACGGTTCGCGCCAGCCGAGCGAAAACGAATTGACCGGCGCCCGTTATCAGGGCCGCAAGATTGCCGAAACGGCCATTAAGCTGCACGGCTGATATGGTATGAAAGGGTCGCCCGCACACGGGCGGCCCTTTATTCTCAGGAGACCCAAATGGCCCGCGCCACCGCCCATATCGGCACCGATCAATACGCCACCACGCTTCATGTCGCCGGCCGAACACTGATCGCCGACGAACCCGCCGATAACGGCGGCCAGGATGCCGGCCTGGCCCCCTATGATTTCCTGCTGTCGGCTCTCGCGTCCTGCACCGCCATTACCCTGCGCATGTATGCCGATCACAAGGGCTGGCCGCTGAAGGCGGTCGATGTCGCCCTGCACTTCTACCGCGACGGCGAAAAGGAAATCATCGACCGGGTGGTCACCCTCGACGGCGACCTGACGCCGGGACAG
The DNA here is from genome assembly GCF_900100255.1 of Asticcacaulis taihuensis. Lineage (GTDB taxonomy): Bacteria > Pseudomonadota > Alphaproteobacteria > Caulobacterales > Caulobacteraceae > Asticcacaulis > Asticcacaulis taihuensis. The sequence continues at coordinate 205,661 of NZ_FMTS01000004.1, forward strand.
CGCGAACGCCTGCTCCAGGTGACGGAACGTACGCCGGTGACCAAGACGCTGAAGCAGGGCCTGACCATCGCCACCACTCTGCGGGACGCCTGACCGGAACGGTATCCCTGGCCTTATTCGCCAAACGCGCGACTCATGTTAACCATTTCTCAGTTGAGTATGGAGGCTGGGCAAATGACGGAAGCGGTTACCAGACTTGTGGAGGGCCTGCGCGATGCCGGCTTTACCATCAATCCCTTGAAATCATCGCCCTTGTGGCAGGTCGACGGCCGCGGACCGATGAGCACGGCGCAACTGATCGACCTGGCCTCGAAGCTGCGGCTGACAACCAGCCGCCCGCACTGATGCTGAAAAAAAGCGTCCGGTTTGGTGTGCCGGACGCAGACGTTCAGGGTCAAAGTTCAGGGAAGGACACAGGGGAATGATGTCCGAGTTCCATGAAACAGGAAATGTTGTAAAGATTCGATAGCAATCTGATACGCCCCATCGCGGACAGGTCATTTCTGGATACGCAGGCCGGGCGGGATCTGGTCGCCCGTGGGCAAATCGCCTTCCATGATGGTCAGCACTTCACCCGTCGTTTCCAGATTGCTGACGGCCGGCGTCACAAACACGGTGTCGCCGGTTTTCAATATGGCCGACAGGGCATCGGCAAACGGCTTCGGTATCTGCACCTCGTTCGATATGGCGCTGTCGAGCGGTTTGCCGGCCTCGTCCTCGCGCCCCGGCAGGCTGGCGAAGATCCACTGCCTTTCACCCGATTTCGTGATCGTCAGGGTCAGGACATGGCTCTCGAAATCGCGCGCCGGCATGGAAATACGCGCCCGGCCGATTTCGACCCCTGACCGCATGACGATGATCCGGTTATCGGCCTGGGAAATGATGATGGTCACGGGGCCCTGCGGCGCGCGTTCCGGATGCCATTCATAATCCGCCGAGACTGGTAAGGCGCCTTCGGAAGGCAGAGCCGCGCCCACGGCGTCAACCGGCAACAGGAGATCGCCGCCCGTCATGCGCATGGGTACGGAATCCACTTCGTTGACGATAACCGTAATGCCCAGGCTGGTAATGGTGAACAGCTTCTCCGCCAGGGCATAGGGCAGTCTTATGCAGCCGTGGCTGGCGGGATAACCGGGCAGGTTGCCGGCATGAAGCGCCACGCCGCTCCAGGTCAGGCGCTGCATGAAGGGCATGGGCGCGTCGTCATAGAGATTGGAGTGGTGGTCGATATCCTTTTGCAGGATGGTGAAGACACCGGTCGGGGTCTCGTGGCCATCCTTGCCGCTGGAGATGGTCGTCACCCCGATGCGCACGCCATTGCGATAGATGGTGGCGATCTGGCGGGAGAGATCGACATAGATCATGACCGGGCCGGTGGGTGCAATTTCCGGCGCCCAGACCCACTCACCCGGTTTCAGCGCCTGCGCGGCATAGGCGAGCTCGATCGAGGAAGACTTTTTCGCGGTCTCGGCCAGACCCTGCCCGGACATACCGAGCATAAGGACGGAAAGGCCAAGAGCGGAAAAGAGCTTCATGTTGCGTTACGCCTTTCCGGCATAGATGAGACGACCGGCGCCCAGACGGTCCATCACGGTCTGGCGATCGGTCTCGGAAAAGGCCAGGCATCCCTGGCTGCGCCCCAGCTTACCGGTCGTGGCGATCATTTCCGGGCTGACATACCAGGCGCCGTGAATGACGATGGCACGGCTGAAGGCATTGTTGTTCTGCGGGTCAAGCCCTTCCAGCCGGCGCGAAAGGCCATGTTTGCCGACATAGGTATCGCCGGTCAGATAGCTGCCTTCGGAAGTGGCTTCTGAACCGGGATCATTGGAAAAACGCTGGAGCCAGCCCGTATGGTTGAGATCGGACCCCTTGCCGTGGGCGACAAGGAAGGACTGTGTACGGCCATCGGACAGATTGAGAATATGGAAGCGCGGCTCATGCGAGGGCTGCGAGAAATCGGCAATACCCATCAGGTCGGTGTGATCAACCCGGTCGCCGTGGCTCAGCAAAGCCTGGCGCGCCCTGGCCAGCAATTGCGGGGATGGGCCGCCTGGCGTGGCCGCGTGGGCGCGCGGCACGATCAGACTGGCGGCGCCGGCGGACAGGGCGAGGGACATAAAATGACGGCGACTACGCATACTGGATACCTTAATACGAAAATGGTCTTTTTTCACTACCTACATAATGTGGCTTTGATGGGTCGCCACCCCGGCCACCCGACAATCGCCGGTCAGGCTGTGAAGCCGCTGGAATACTGTGTGCCTGCGGCCGTGAAGGTGGCCGTCAGTTGCTGCATCCGCAGGCGCGGATCAAAGGAGATATGCACCCAGGTGCCTTCTTGGATCAATTGATCGAAGCGGATATCGCTGGCGATGATCTTCTGGCAGATTTGCAGTGGCGTGCCGAAGCCCGGACAGACGAAATCGACCGCATAGCCGCTCATATGGGCGCTGTTGGGTGCCCCGCCGACGGCGGCATTAAGCGCCGGCGAACGGTAGCCGCTGTTAACCCGGATCGGCTTGCCCAGAAGCGTGCGCACCCGGTCCATTTGTTGCGCGGTCTGCCTCAGGGTTTCCACCATTTCCGGCGACGGCGTATTGTCGATATTGCGGTGCTCCGTATGGGTCAGTTCGTCGAGCGTGAAATACTGGGCAAAGCCATTGGCCGGCGGCGCAGGTTCGGCGGGCACGTCCAGCGCCGGAAAGACGGCCCTGGCCTTGTCGAGCCAGATTTTGCGGTCTTCCAGGCCGTTGACCCCGCCATTGACGATGCGGGTTACCCCTTCGACGTCGTCGGCATCGGCCTTGGCATTGCAGCCGGTCTGTTTCCAGAAGGCCGCCGCCCCTTGCGCCGCATAGAGCGGGTTCTCCAGCAATTCCGGCTGGTCGAGCAAGGGCTGGTTGATCAGGGCGGCATAGGTGGCGTAGTTGCTGCGCCCGGTGATCATGATGAAGCCGCGGCCGATATATTTTGCCCCGTCACCGGGATTGACATTACCGAGCGACGGCCGGTTGCCATAGACGAATTCGGCGATGGCGTCAGGGCCTGCGGCGACCAGTTCATTGGCCTTTTCGATGGTCTGGACCCGACTGCGGAAGACGGCCAGCAAAACGTCCGGGCGGTAGTTCAGGTTTTCCTTCAAGGCCCGGAAACCGGCGCTTTCGTGCGCCAGTTGCGCCAGAAAATGGACGAGGCGCTGACGCGACGTGATATTGCCCAGTGCCAGGCAGGCTTCCAGAGCCGGGGCATAGGCCAGCGCCCGATCGTCACGGATAGAGGGTGACAGCGCCTTCAATCGCTCAGGCGTGATGATGGTCATGCGTGCCCCCTTACCCGTCAGTCGTCGCGCGGGCGCTGGTCGGGATCGAGCGCGCGCAGAGCGGCCAGGTCGTCCGGCGCATTACCGGCAGACGCCACGAGAGACGGCTGATAGCCAAGCTGCGGCGTAACCTGCGAGGTGCCGGTATTGTCCGCCGCCGGCTTGAACGCGTTCATCAGGGAGGCCAGGCCGTCCGATCCGGTCACCCCGCTGCCGCCATCCTTGGGCTTCAGGGTCGAGCGCACCGTCATCAGCCGGGCCAGGATGTCGAACCAGAAAGGCGCGCCCAGCGTCACGGCGAAGGCGGTCATCAGCCATCCCGCGATCAATGAGATCAGCGGCAGGACATTGAACAGGGCATTGTCGCCCAGCGAAGGTGTGCCGCGATAGAGATTGACGGTACGTTCGGAAATATTGCGCCAGCTTTGGCTCAGATTGGCTGTGAAGCTGCCTTTCGACCAGTCCGGCATGGGCGTCACCGGGATTTCCGTGGTGCGGCAGTTACCCGGCGTATAGGTGGCGTCGCCGGGACTGTCGCAGAAGCGGAACAGGTGGTTCATGGTGTCGATAGTGGTGTCGTTCCAGCCCAGGGGCAGGTCGAGCGCGCTCAAGGGGTTCTTGCCGGAATCGGGCATAAGCTGCGAGGCGTCGCTGTGGGCGCTGGCCTTTTCCTTGTAATAGGTCTCCGACGACGCCTCGACCGCCTTGCGTAAGGACGGGCTGAGATAGAGGCTCTGGGCAATCACCACCGTATTGACATTGAGGATGACGCAGGTGACCAGGGCCAGCCAGAAGATCAGGGTCTGGGTTTCGAGGCGATACCAGCCAGAAACGCGATCCATGGTGGCATTGTACCAGTTCTCCAGAAACATCCGCGCCTTGTCGATATCGCCGGCCGAATTGTTGATGGCGAACTGGACCATTTTCGACAGCCTGGCATTGGGCAGGTTGCGGCTGGCGGTGAGGATGGCATTCGGATCGAGGCTGCCCTCTGCATTCTGGCCGCCACTGTCCGCCAGCAGGTCAAGCACTACGAAGGCGAAATGGCTGCTGGGAATATAGGAGGGCAGGTTCTTGCCCTGGAAGAAGCTGCGCTTCGGCGGAATGGTGTAACGGCCGCGATAAAGCGACATGGTCAGCGGGTGATCGTAGAAATTCTTCAGCAGTTCGTAGCCACTGGCATCGGCCTTGACGACGGCGCCTTTGTTCGAAACATTTTGCGGCGGATGATCGCACAGCAACTCGATCAGCCCCTTTTCCAGGTTGCGCGACCGGCGCTTCATGAAGCCTTCTATGGCTTCGCGCACTACGGTGGTCAGCAGGCTCATCAGCAGGTAGACGAAGACCAGCCCCGCCGCCACGTCGATCGAGTCAGGCAACAACGAACCCACGCGCAACCCCCTGCCTTATCATATGCCCTTTTGGCAACCAGCCCGAATAACAGGGTTAACCTAAATTAACCAAAGTGCAATCTCAAGGACGCCAGCGGCCCCTTAAGGGCGCGGAATAACGCCGTCATGCGCATTTTTTGCCACAGATTCGAGCCAGTGCGTCAGGCGCGGCTCCATCCATTATCCGGAAATCGAAAATGGACAGTCACAATACGGACATTAAATATTTTGCCTGTAACAAACTTTTTAATTCTAAAATTTCACGCCGCGTATTTATCATACATAAAAAAATTTATGCCATTTCAACGACTTCTGTGGCATTTTTGCTATCACGCACCCTATTTATAGTACAAGTGATCAATAAAACCTGGCAACGTTGTCAGACCCTATGATAGCGTTATCAGGAATACGGACCCAAGGCCCTCGGCGCACACACCGAGTCCGCCGGCGAGTATCGTATCAAACAAGTTGGGAAAGAACGTAAGGATTGGCGAAACGCTCATACGGGCCTTAATGTCACGTTACAGCGTTTTTACATTTAAACAATGTTTTATAGGCACGCGGTCGCCAGCGCCGTGGTCCGTCTCTCCCATCTTGTCAGTTTTGCATATGCCGCGTTCGGAAAGCGCGCGGCCGTTCACTCCAGGGAGACGTTTTAATGACGACGACTAAAAAGAAACTGGGTCTGCTGATGGGAACCGCCTCCATGGCCGTTCTCAGTACGCTGGCCCTTGGCACATTCGCTTATGCCCAAGATGCCGCGCCGGCCGCTGCCCCGGCCGACGATACGGTCATCATCGTGACCGGCCAGCGCGCCCAGCTCAAGAGCGCGCAAAAGATCAAGAAGGACTCGGACGTGATCGTGGATTCGGTCACCGCCGTCGATATCGGCGCCCTGCCCGACCGCTCGGTGGCCGATGCCCTGCAGCGCATTTCCGGCGTCACCATCCAGCGCGCCGCCGAAGCCAATGACCCTATCCGCATGACGGCGGAAGCCGGTGGCGTCGAAATCCGCGGCCTGGCCTGGGTCCGTTCGGAAACCAACGGCCGCGACATCTTCTCCGCCAAGAACGGCCGCGGCCTCTCCTGGGGCGACGTGTCGTCCGACCTGCTGGCCGGCGTCGACGTCTACAAGAACCCCTCCGCCGACATGATCGAAGGCGGCATCGGCGGCACGGTCAACCTGCGCACCCGCCTGCCCTTCGATTCCAAGAAGCCGGTCATCGCCTTCACGGCGGACGCCACTCAGGGCGACCTGCAAAAGAAAAACCACTATTCGCTCAGCGCGCTTTATTCCAACCGCTGGAACACCTCGATCGGTGAAGTCGGCGCCCTGCTGAACTACTCGCTGGTCAGCGAAGGCAATATGACGAACGTCATCGCCGTCGACCGCTATAATGCCGCGACGACGGCTGGCGGTGATTCAGTTCTTGTGCCCAACACCATGGGCTGGCGCACCATCGACTGGAACCAAAAGCGCACGGCAATCAACGGCGCCCTGCAATGGCGTCCGAGCGACGATCTGGAGTTCACCTTGTCCGTTCTGGACGCCAAGGCGGAACCGAAGAACACCGAATACAATGTCGGCTTCTATAACGACAGCGGCGAGTTCACCTCTGTCGACTCCATGGCCACCTACCAGTACGATGCCAATGGCGCATTCAAGAGCGGCACCGTCAAGAATGCCGGCATTACTTCCAACACCCGCTACGGCGAAGACCACAACGAAACCACCGACGTTTCGCTGCACGCCCGCTGGAACGTCAATGACAAGCTGACCCTGGCCGGCGACGTCCAGTATGTCCGCTCCATGGCCACGGTGCTGTCGAATACGGCCTTCCTGCAGATCGCCAACAAGGTCGATGCCTCGATCGATATCAGCGGCGACCTGCCGGTGATCGGCATTTCAGAGCCCAATACCACCACGGATGCGTCCACCTACTGGTGGGCGGCCGCGATGGACCATATCGAAAAGAACCACGGCAATGAGTTGGCCGCGCGTATCGACGGCGAATACCAGATCGATTCCGGCTGGCTCAAGAGCTTTAAGTTCGGCGTCCGCTCGACGGACAAGGACTACATCACCCGCCAGTCCACCTATAACTGGAGCCTGCTGAGCCACCAGTACTGGGGCGGCGGCACCCCGGTCTATACCTCGGATACCGGTTCGGGCACCTATGAACTGCGCGATTTCAGCAACTTCATGAACGGCGACGTGCCGGTTCCAGGCAGCGTCATCTTCCCGGAAGCCTCGGTCGTCAATCAGGGCACGGCCCATACCTATGATCTGCTCAAGGCGACGGAGACAGCCGGCTGGGGCTGGTCACCGCTCACCGACTTCACAGGCGGCACCAACGGCAATGGCCTCAACTCACAAAACGAGAAGACCACCGCCGCCTACGTCAACCTAAAGTTCGGCGGCGACGTAGACGGCCATGTTCTTGATGGCAATGTCGGCGTCCGTGTCGTCAAGACGCAGGTCGATGGCCAAAGCTACATCTACATGGCCGCACCGACCACAGCACAGCCCTGTACCGCCAACTGCGATGTCTATAATAATGTCTTCGCGTTTGCCAATGGCGGCTTCCTGCAGAACTATTCCGGCAGTAACGAATACACCAACACCCTGCCGAGCCTGAACGTCCGCCTGAAGTGGAACGATCAGTTGCAGTTCCGCTTTGCCGCCTCGAAGGGCATTGTCCGCCCAGATCTCGCCTGGCTGAGCCCATACACCTCGCTGGGTTCCAGCTTCACGCTCGATACAGGCGGTGCGCTGACGGCCTACACCCTGACCGGCACAGGCGGCAATCCAAACCTCAAGCCGATCGAAGCCAACCAGTATGACCTGACGGCCGAATGGTACTTCGCCCCGACCGGCAGCCTCACGCTGGACCTGTTCAAGAAGGACCTGTCGAACTACATCTATAACGGCACACAGACCGAGACCTACACCAACAATGGCGTCACGCTCGATTTCGCTGTCGCCCGCCGCTTCAATGGCACGGTCGATGGCAAGGTCGATGGTTTCGAAGTTGCTTACCAGCAATTCTATGACTTCCTGCCGGCGCCGTTCAACGGCCTGGGTATGCAGGCCAACTATACGCACATCGACTCTTCGGGCGGTCGTAACTCCGGATCGGTCGATGGCAGCGCCCTCAACGCCCTGCCGCTGGAAGGCATGTCGCCGGACAGCTACAATGTCGCTCTGATGTATGAAAAGTACGGTATCTCGGCACGTCTGGCCTATAACTGGCGCTCGAAGTACCTCTACACCACCTCGGCGGCCAACGTGAACCGTCCACTGTGGGCGGATGATTACGGCCAGCTCGACGGCTCGATCTTCTACACGATCAACCCGAACTACAAGATCGGTGTTCAGGCCGTGAACCTGACGCACTCGACCACAACCCAACTGGTATCGAGCGATCTCACCGCCCCGCTGGAAACCCAGTGGTACTCGGCCATCAAGACCGACCGCCGTATCTCGGTCGTCCTGCGCGGCCTGTTCTAAAGACGGCAGCTTCTCCCCGAAGTTTGCTTCTGCCTGCCCCTTCCGGCCCTGCCGGGAGGGGCTTTTTATGTCAGCCCCTGCTTTTGCTGCTATAAGACAGGACCAGTGAACCGGGAAAACAGAATGGCCGAACCTATCCGCAAGATCATTATCGCCGGCGGCGGCACGGCCGGCTGGATGACCGCTGCTGCCCTGCGCACGAGCCTGGCTCAGGATGTCGAAATCCTGCTGATCGAATCGGAGGACATCGGCACGATCGGTGTCGGTGAAGCCACCATCCCGACCATCCGCCTGTTCAATGAACATGTCGGCATTGATGAGCGCAGCTTCATCCGCGCCACCGAAGCCACCTTCAAACTCGGCATCGAGTTTCAGGGCTGGGGGCATGAAGGCAACCGGTATTTCCACCCGTTCGGTGATTACGGCGGCACGCACGAAGGCCTTGCCGCGCACCAGATCTGGCGCCGGCTCAATTTGGCGGGCGACCATACACCGCTGGAAGCCTACAGCGTCGGCACGCAAATGGCATATGCGGGCAAGTTCTTTCCGCCCAATCCCGACCCGCGCTCGCCGATGCACGACTATTCCTATGCGTTTCATTTCGACGCGGGCCTCTATGCGCGTTTCCTGCGCCAGCATTGCGAACAGCGCGGCGTGCGCCGCCTCAATGCGAAAATCGCCAATGTCAATCTGCGCGGCGAGGACGGCTACATCGACAGCCTGACCCTTGACGATGGCCGGGTCGAGACCGCTGACCTGTTCATCGACTGCACCGGCTTTCGGGCGCTGTTGCTGGGCGGAGCACTGGGCGTGCCGTTCGTCGACTGGTCCCACTACCTGCCGGTCGATCGTGCCTGGGCCGTGCCGACGGCGAAGGCCGCCTCACCGGCAATCATGCCGTTTACCCGCTCCACCGCCCATGAAGCCGGCTGGCAGTGGCGCATTCCGCTCCAGCACCGGACCGGCAACGGCCATGTCTTTTCATCGAGCCACATCAGTGAACAGGCCGCGCTCGATACGCTGATGCAAAATCTGGATGCACCGCCGCTGAAAGACCCGATGCTGATCCGTTTCAAAACCGGCCATCGTCAGCGCTTCTGGGAAAAGAACTGCGTCGCGGTCGGGCTGGCCACCGGCTTCCTCGAACCGCTGGAATCAACGTCTATCAACTTCATCCAGAACGCGGCTATCCGGCTTCTGGAACTGTTTCCGGCCAAAGAGATCGACCCTTATCTGCGCGACGAATACAATCTGCGCAACCAGGCCTCCTATGACTATGTGCGTGACTTCATCATTGCCCACTACTGCCTGAACAGCCGTGAGGGCGAGTTGTGGCGTCATTGCGCAAACATGCCGATTCCGGACGACCTGCAATGGAAGCTGGAGCTCTACAGGCGGCGCGGCGAGGTGCTGATCCGCAAATTTGATCATTTCCATGAGCCCTCGTGGATTTCGATCTATCACGGCCACGGCCTGCGCGCGGCGGCCTACGACCCCCTGGCCGACCGTATTCCGCTGGAAACCTTAAGCGCCCTGATGCAGAGACGACGCGAAGGCATCCAGCGCGTTGTGGCGCAGGTGCCATTCCATGCCGAATTCATCGCCAAACATTGTCCGTCGGAGAGCTTCATGAAAGCGGGCGTGTAAACACAGCCTATTTCTCTTCATCCGGATAGGGGCCGACACCGCCGCCCGCGATAAAGGCGTCGATATGGGCCGTAAGCACCGGCAGCGGCACAGAGCCGAGTTCGAGCACGGCATCATGGAAGGCCCGGATGTTGAATTTATCGCCCAGCGCCTTTTCCGCCTTCGTGCGGGCATCCCGGATCGCCATTTCGCCGAGATAATAGGAAAGCGCCTGGCCCGGCCAGGAGATATAGCGGTCGACCTCGGTATCGATCTCGTGTTCGGACAGGGCAGTATTGTCACGCAGGTACAGGCGGGCCTGTTCGCGCGTCCAGCCCATCGCATGAATGCCGGTATCGACCACCAGCCGCGAGGCGCGCCATGCCTGGTAGCTGAGATAGCCGAAGCGGTCATAGGGCGTGTCATACATGCCCATCTCGACGCCGAGATATTCGCTATAAAGTGCCCAACCCTCGCCATAGGCCGAGATATAGGTCTTCTGGCGGAATTCCGGCAGGGACTTGTTTTCCAGGGCCAGCGGCATCTGGAAGGCATGACCCGGCGCCGATTCGTGCAGGGTCAGCGCCGTAAGCTGGAACAGCGGCCGCGACGGCAGGTCATAGGTATTGACATAATAGGCCCCCGGCCCGCCGCGCCCGGAGGTATAATAGGGCGCGATTTCCGGCGCCACCGGCACGATGGCGAAGCGTGAGCGCGGCAGCCGGCCGAAATATTGCGACGCCTTGCCATCAAAGGTCTTGGCGATCCAGGCAGCTCGGTCGAGCAGATCTTGAGGCGTTTTGGCATAGAACTTTGGATCGCTGCGCAGGTAGGCCAGGAAGGCCGGCAAGTCGCCCTCAAACTTGACCTCTTTCATCACCTCCAGCATCTGGGCGCGGATGAGCGCCATCTGGTCGAGACCCAGTTGGTGAATCTGCGCCGGCGGCAGGTCCAGCGTGGTGAACTCACGGATCTTGGACTGGTAATAGGCCGCGCCATCCGGCAATTCGCTGGCGCCCAAAGCCATCTGCGCGTGCGGCACATAGTCGGTATCGAAAAAGGCCAGCAGGGTCTTGTGTGCAGGGATCACCGCCTCGTTGATAGCCTTGACCGCAAGCGCTCGCAGTTCCGCCTGCTTTGCAGCCGGTATACTGGCGGGCATGGTGAGGAACGGCTTGTAATAGACGCTGTCCTCCGGCTTCTTGATATCGATCACCGTGCGGATCGAGGCGTCGCGGCCTTCCAGCGTCACCTGCGGCGCGGTGAAATGGCGCTCCAGACCGGCCTTCATATTGACGATCTGCTGGTCGAAATAGCGCGGCATGTCGGAAAGCTGGCCGATATAGTTCCGGTAATCCGCCTCGGTGTGGAAATCGCTTTCCGTGATATAGGTCAGGTCGGCCCAGAAGCTGCTGTCGGAATTGACCGGCTTTTCATATTCGCGGAACTGCTTCGCGGCCACCAGTCCATCTATCTGCGTCTTATAGACCTGGTAATTGACCTGATTTTCCGCAGAAAGACTTTTGGTATCAATGGCGGCGAGCTTTGATTCCACATCCTGCCAGTAGACCAATTGCCTGCTTTGCGCCGCCGCGCTGACATCGGGCAGGTGCGCGGCCACCCCGGCATTGACATTGTTCTCATCGGTTTGTTGCAGGGATTGCCGCCAGGCCCATTCGGTCGTGTAGATCGCCTTGAACTGCTCGTCCGATGGCCCAGCAAATGCCGGCAGGGCGGTGGTCATCAAAGGGATGGTCAGGCACAGTGCGGGCGCAAAACGGTAAACGGGCATGGACAAGTCCTCTCATAAGTCAGACTGACCATGCCCGTTGCCGCCCTCAATGCGCAACTCCTTATTTCAGATGTTACGACATCATATGCCGCAAGGTGAGATCACCGGCGACAGGCGCCGATCCACGCGGGGTAAAGGTGATGACCCGTGTCTCGCCCGGCAGCAGGTCGAAGAAGTTATCGCTGAACACACCGTCATGCCCGTCGAAACCCAGGCACAGGTTCTTGACCAGTACGGGCGAGGTGACGGTGACAGCCACCGCACGCTCAAGCGGCTTCACACGGCTTTCGATTGCGGGCTTCGGCAATGCCAGATCCTTGACCGGCTTGAAGTAGACAATATTCTCCGACAGCAACTGATCCGCGTCCATAAGCCGGACGTGCAGCAGGGCGTTTTCCGGCGCCAGGCCATTCAAAAGGCCCGCCACATTGCCGGTAAAGACGGCCTCAGCGCGATTGGCTTTGAGCGTGAGCGGCACGGTCTGGACGCGCCCGCCCTCGCCCTTGAAGTCCACGGTCCTGATTTCGAGGGTTGCCACCCTGTCCTTCAGATAATCGCTGACCACAGTGACCGTCACCTTGTCGCCTTCCACAACCGGCGACACCAGCGCTGGCGCGAAAGCCTTCACCGCGAAATACTGCTGCGCCTTCCAGCGGCCGAAATAGTCGATGCTGCTCCACGAGGCGACCGGCCAGCAGTCATTGATCTGCCAGAACAGCGACCCCATGCAATAGGGCATACGCGCGCGGTGGGCTTCCATCGCCACCTTGATGCCCTCGGCCTGCAGGACCTGCCCGACATAGAGGAACTGCTGGAAATCCGCGGGCACAACATAATCGCGCTGCATGTAGTTCTTAATCGTGCCGTTGCCGATCGAAGAGCGCTGGTGTGCCGCCATCACCTCCGAAAAGATGTCGTAATCCTCCGGCTTCGTGTAGGCCTGCACCGTTTTGAATTCCGGGAAGGACTGGAAGCCGTATTCGCTCATGAAGCGGCCGATATGGGTGCGGTAATCGGCAAAGGGCTTCTGGCCCCACCAGACATCCCAGTAATGGATATCGCCGGATTGCTTCGGTTGCGAGATATCAGAATGCTTGTCCCAGGCCGCCTGCGGTGAGGACGGCCAGTAAAAGCGCTGGCCGTCATGTTCGGCCACCACCTTCGGCAGGATATCGAGGAAGACCGCCTGATAGCCCGCCCACATCTCGTCGCGCTGGCTTTGCGTATATTTCTGCTTCCAACCCCAACCGCCTTCGGGCACATCGTTCTGCCAGGCGGCGTCGATCTCGTTATTGCCGACCCACAGAGCGATGGACGGGTGATTGCGCAGGCGGCGGACATTATATATCGCTTCCTGCCTGACGTTTTCGAGGAAGGCGGCATCGCCCGGATACATGGAGCAGGCGAACATGAAATCCTGCCAGACCAGTATGCCGTTGTGGTCGCACAGGTCGTAGAAATAGTCCTCTTCGTAGGTGCCGCCGCCCCAGACGCGCAGCATGTTCATATGGGTATCGACCGCCGACTGCACCACGCGATCATAGACCTCATTGGTCACGCGCGGCAGGAAGCTGTCATTGGGGATATAGTTGGCCCCCTTCATGAAAACCGGCACGCCGTTCAACTCGACATAAAAGCTGCTGCCGTCGGCATCCGGCGTCTGAACGATCTTGATCGTGCGCAGGCCGGTGGTCACGGTCCGGCTGTCGGTGGCACTGGCAGTGACCACACGGCCGGTCAGGGAGTAGAGGTGCGCCTCACCCAGGCCGTTGGTCCACCACAGTTTCGGTTTGCTTATGGCGACCTTCAGCGGAACCGTATTGACGCCCTTGACGAGCGTGACCGCCTGACGCGCCCGAATGGCCCCGTCCGTCTCGCTGGAGAGGTCGATCACCGCCGGCCCCGCCTGATCGGCCATGATCTCGAACATGATCGTCAGGGCCGCCTGATCCTTCGTCAGACTGTCCTGCACCACCTGCAAATCGCTGATTCGGGCACCGCTCCATGCGCGCAAGGTGATGGGCCGCCAGATGCCAGAGGTGACGAAGCGCGGTCCCCAGTCCCAGCCATAGTGATACCCGGCCTTGCGGGTAAAGACGCTCACCCGTTTCTCTCCCAGACCACCGTTTTCGCTTTGGTCATTGGGCGCCGGCGGATTGTAACCCAGGGCATCGAGCCGCTTCAGTCCTTCAGTGATCGGCGAGCGGAACAGGATGCGCAGGGCATTGGCACCGGCCTTCGCCTGCGGTTTTATGTCGGCGGTCCACTCGCGGAACATATTATCTGCGGAAAGCACCAGAACGTCGTTGAGCCAAACCTCGGCATAGGTGTCGAGGCCGGCGAAGACCAGTTCGATATGATCGTGCGCCAGGGTTTTTGCATCTAGTTCAAGCGTCGTGCGATATTCCCAGTCGACCTTGTCAATCCACTGCTGGTCGCGTTCATTGGTGCGGTAAAAGGGATCGGCAATCCGACCTGCCGCCAGCAGATCGGTATGGACCGTTCCCGGCACAGTGGCAGCAATCCAGTCGTCCTTGCCCGCCTGGCGCATCTGCCAGCCGGTATTAATCCGCTGTTCGATTGGCATCCCGGCTGTCGCTTTCGCCTCTGTCTGCCCGGCCAGCAGGGCCAGCCCCAGCCCGGCGCCCGATGTTTTCAGCAACGCACGCCTGTGCGGATTGTTACGGCGCATGATCTTCTCCCTGAATAAATATATTTGTTATATTTATTCAGGATAACACACGGTCCCCCGCCGCGTCACGCGATTTTCGCCTACACTTCCAGCCGGAAGTACTCGATAATATCGGCGTGATCCTCGAACATCTGGCCGCACATGGCATCCAGATCATCGATGGCGACCCAGTGCGCGCCGGCGGCGTCATCGGCGGCCTCGACCTTCGGCAATGGCCCTTCCGGAAAACGGAAATGGAAGGCATGGGTGATGGTGCGGCCGCGCGCCGATCGTTTCGGATAATCAAACACCTGCGAGGCCACCAGATGTTCGGCGATATGAGCGGGTGTCAGGTCGAGATGCGTTTCCTCCGCCACTTCGCGCACCGCCGATTGCAGCAGGGTCTCATCCGGCTCGACAAACCCGCCCGGCAAGGCCCACAGCCCCACGCCTGGCTGACCGCCGCGCTTAATCAGAAGCAGGTGGCGGCCATGCTGGATCAGGGTGTCGCAGGTGACAAATATCGGCGGATAAGGCGCCACGCCCCAACTCAGTTTGTAATAATCGATATAGAGCTGTTCCTCGCGCAGGCGGTTAAAATCCGGCGTTGCGGCATAGGCGCGCAGCATCTCCAGCACCGCCTTTGGCACCTGCGCCGCTACGGCGTCCGGCCCATCGCGCAGAAACGCGGCGCGCACCTGCTCGGCCCTTTCGGGCTCGGCCAGTGAATTGGCAAGTGGATGGGCCAGATCTTCCGCGCCCAGCCAGCCGCCGCCATCTTCCGGTAGAAGCGCCGTCACCTGATCGCAGACACCTCCCTGCAGGTCCGGCCGGTACAGATGATCGTGCGCATGGCAGAAATCCGCCCGATCCGCCAGCGGTCCCAACGCCGCCCGCAGCATGGCCTCGCGCATATGGGCCGGCCACGGCATCTGGGTTGACGGCGCCCGGTCAGTGCCGGTCAGGACGATATGAAGATGTCCGCAGCGCCGGAAAGCCTCTTTCAGCCGGGCCAGATCAGCGGCCAGGGGCGGCGCGAAAGCGCCTGTGACAACACCATGCTGGAATTCGTAGATCATCCTGTACGTCCTGACAGTTCGATAATCCGGATTATCTCCGATACAGATTAAGCCTGCATTCCATCCAGGTAAAGCAACAGTATTTGCCTAAAGGCGTTCTTCCACGAAACGCTCTATCTTCGCGTTGTTCGTCAATAAGCGATAGTTGGAAATCATCACTCGAGCACTCAACATATCCCCCAGTATTTCGGAAAGGCTGTAAGTCCCGGCCTCAGCATAGCCGCGCATACCGACAAGACCCAGCGCGCCCAGGCATATCTCCGTCAGGTAATCGGAGCACAGAACCTTCAGGCGTTTGACATCGGCCGTGTGCGCCATTCCCATGCCGCCAACGCTTTCCCTGTTGTCAAAGGCGACAACCGCATCGCGGATCAGCGCGTTCATGGCATAGTGTTTGTCCACCAGCCGGCTTAATTCACTGCGCATCACATCCGCCACATCGCTTTCCGCCGGCGGGCTGGAAGAGATGCTGGCCCTCACCTTGTCCAGCGCACTGGCCGCCATGCCACTCCACAACGCCGCCCAGAAAATATGAATGGAAGGCGTCATGGTATCTCTTGCAATGACCGGATAGGGATCAGGGAATAGCGCCTCCTCTGCAAACCTGACAGTCAGGGCATATGGCTTATTCATGATGCCCCGCATCCCCATGAAACCTACGGCGCGACCGGGCTGAAGGTCAGTATTCTTCATTTCGGCAGCAATAAGCATCTGTACTTTTTTACCATTTGGCTTGAGCCGCATGGCGCTGACCAGAATCAGTCCCGCATGATCCAGATAGGAGATATTGGGACTTTCCTTTGTGACGGTCAGTGTGTCGCCGTCTTCCTCAATCGTGCAGATCGATCCAAAAATATCACCGCCTACGCCCTTTTCGGAGGTGCCGCTGGCGACCAGCACCTGTTCACCCACCAGTCTTTGGAGAAGCTCACGGAAGAATGGCGTGTCGCCGCCGTGTCTGACCAGGGTCAGGGCCTGAGACATGTGCATGGCGTAAATCAGGCCGGCGGAACCGGACAAACGCGCGATATTGAAAGTAATCCGCGCCGTATCGCCAATCGAGAGGGCAGGCGCGTTTTCCTCATCCGACACGACCCACAAAAGCCGGTCCGCCCGCAGTTGCGCCAGTATAGCGTCGGTAAATGCCTTTTCGTCGCCGGGCTGCCGCGGCCCAAACGACAGACGTTCGCCAAGGGTCCGCGAAAGCTCAACCCGATCTCTGCTGGCCGTGGCCATGATCGCCTCCCTGCTCTACGGACTGCCGTAAATTGCAGGCCGCCATTCAAATACCGCTGGTTGCGCCCCCAGGCAATGGCCGTATCAGGCCGTTCCCTGCGACAAATCGTTGCGCAATCTTATGAAATCGGTCTTGCCGTTCGGCGTCAAAGGAAAACTGTCCATCATATGCCAGGCACGGGGCTGCATATGCTGCGACATCTCCTTGCGCGCAAACGTCTTGAGCGCCGGAACCGGTCCCGGAGCATCCGACCCTCCGCCTGCGGGCGCGATGACCGCCGCCACGATCATTTCGCCCATGATTTCATGCGGCACACCGACAATGGCGACATCACGCACCAGACCAGTCGCCCGGATCATGGTTTCAATTTCGTCCGGACTGACACGCACGCCCATGCACTTGATTTGCCGGTCCCGCCGTCCCTTGATAACCAGCAAACCCTCGGACGTCTTCCAACCGAGATCACCGGTGAAGACCACATTCGGCGCCGCAACTCCGGCGTAGCGCCACAGTGGATCGGGCCTCAGCACCTTTGCAGTCGCTTCCGGCGCATTCCAGTAGCCCATGAAGGCGCCCGTGCCGCGATGGATGATTTCACCGATTTCGTCCGGTTCGGCCTCCCGGCCGTCCTCACTCAGAATATTTAGCTGAACGCCAGGATAACCAAAGCCAACCGAATGGGGGTGCTCACCTGACCAGGCCACTGGCAGCCCGGCGCTGCGGTAGGTTTCCGTCATGCCGTAGTTGAGCGAGATGTCGCAATGGCCGAAAACCGCCCGGACATCGGCGTAAATCGCCGGCGGGATCAGCCCGCCTGTATTGGTCACCAGGCGCAGAGAACTCAGATCGGTTTCACGAAGCGGCGATAACCCGCGCAACAGAAGCGCGAAGATTGACGGCAGGCCGGCAAAGACAGTCGGCTTGTGCGCCTCGATGGCTTCGCACAGGGCAAACGGATTGCGCGCTTGGGGCAGAACCTGCGTCACGCCCAGCAGCACGGTGGAAAGAAGCTGGCCATAGCCATAGTCGAAGGCCCAGGGGATCGGGCACAGAATCCGGTCGTCCGCGCGCAGGCCAAGATGCGCCGCCACCATCCGGCATCCTGCGATCAGGGTGGCATGATTTTGCGTCACGCCCTTAGGCGGGCCCATCGATCCTGAGGTAAAGAAGATGGAGGCCGGCTCCAGGTCGTGCGTCAGGCCACGGGCCGGCGGTGACAGCGGCTCGGCCTTTTCAGTCCCCAGGACAAGGACCGGGCATTCCAACGTCCGTGTGGCAACCTCGGCGCATTTCTCATCGACGAACGCGACCCTGGGCCGGGTCACCCCCGCCGCATGGCTCAGGTGTGTCAGCGGTGCTTCGTCATTCACCAGCGCCACAATGGCGCCGATCATCCAGGCACCCAGAAGGGTGGCCGCCAGATCCGGTGAATTTCCGGCCCAGACGAGGCAACGGTCACCGGGCTGAACTCCGAAACGCACCATCAGGGCCGCCGCTTCCGCCGCCCTGAGGCGCAGGTCGCTGAAGCTTATGTGGCGGTCACCCTGGATAAGCGCCGGCGCCGCCCCCCTCTGTTCCGCCACGGCGTCAAAGCATCGCCACAAACCCGTCGTCATAAGTCCGTCACCCCTGGAGCGAGGTCTCAGCCATGCGCAGACGCCCCGTCCTGTCCACATCCGTCCAGTGATTGAGCGCGCTTTCCGTTGCGTCGATCACCTCATTGCCTGCCAGCACGATTTCGGCCGGTTCCGGGTGGCTGATAAAGCGCGTAGGGCTGGCTGTCAGGCCATAGGCGCCGGAATTTTCAACCGCGATCACGTCTCCGACCCGAACCTCTGGCAACATGATGTCGGTGGCCAGCACGTCAATCGTCGTACAGAGCGGTCCGACCAGTGTGTATTTGTGTGGCACAGCGTCGGGATTGGAGACATTCATCATGTGCCAGTTACGGCGGATAATCGTTCCCATCATGCCGCAGGCCGCCAGGTGATTGTTGAACCCGGCGTCGCACAGGCGCATATCGACGCCGCGCGTGTGCTTTTCGCCCACCACCCCGGTCAGCAGCCAGCCAGCCGGACCGATCAACCAGCGTCCCATTTCGAGCACACAATGTGAATGGGCGAAGCGCGGATCGCTTTTCAGGTCATCGATCAGCGGCAGCGCCAGTTCGGCAACCGCGGCGATATCGAGCGGCGCATCTCCGCCCCCGTAGGTCAGGCCGAAGCCGGAGCCGAACACCAGCTTTTCCGGACGGATATCACCATGCTTTGCCGCGCGGCGGAACAGCTCGATAAAGATGGCGAAATTCTCGGCTATCGCCGTGGGATTCAAGCTGTTGGTGCCGGAATAGATGTGGAAACCGATCAGATTCAGGTGCCTGAGCCCCAAAACCGTATCGACTGCCTCTTCGAGCACCTCGTCATCAATGCCAAACTGGCTGGCCCGCCCTGAAAAGCTGACGCCGAAATGGCGCGGGCCCGTCGACGGGTTGATGCGGATCAGTACCGACTGGCGCACCCCCAGTTCGCCGGCCCAGTAATCAGCACGCCTGGCTTCCGCCAGGGATTCAAGCACGAGTTCGCCCACCCCTTGAGCCACCGCGCCACGGATTTCAGCATCCCGCTTTGCCGGCCCTGAAAAGGTGATCCTCTCAGCCGGGCAGCCCGCCCTGAGCGCGCGCTCGACTTCCTTGTAGGAGGACACATCGAACGTCGCCACATGCGGCAACATACGGCGCAGCAGTTCGACATTCGGATTGGCCTTTACGGCGTAGCTGACGCCGAAATGCTGCCCGAACAATTGTTTCAGATGCTCGAAACGGCGGGTCAGTTCATCGGCGTCATAAACATAAAGCGGTGTGCCAAACTGCGCCGCCACGTGTGTCATCCGGCTTTCAAACGGCTGCATGGATCAGTCTCCGGTCTCGTCTTGAGTTTTTTAGGCCGCCGATTCCAGATAGGCAAGAATGCGTGAAATGCTGTCGAAGTTTTCAAGCTTCACATCGGTGGGGGCAATGGTGACGCCCCCTTCGTTTTCGATATAGGTCATCAGTGTCACGAGCGCGAAGCTGTCCACCAGACCGCTGCTGAACAACAGGGTATCGGCGGTAATCTCTTCGCCATCAAGCGCCAGTTCTTCAACCAGAAAGTCACGCAGGTTCTCGTAGGTCAGGGACACTCATAATCTCCATTAATGAAAAACGCGACAGGATCGTCAAAGCGGGGTTCAACGGCACCTTAGCGGCTTTAAAATATGTCAGATCCGCTTTCATACACATCAGACGCCACAACCGTGTGACGCCACGAAATAAACGCATCCGTTTTTACTGCAGTCAGAGCCTACATAACCGGCTCAAATTAAAAGTCGCCTAAAATTTTACCCTGACATACAATATCTTACTCTCCTGCAATTTCAATGCCACGCACGCGGTCGGCCAGATCCTGCCACACCGCCTGGTTCCAGAAGATACGCGCTTGCCCTGAAGGCGATGGCAGAACACAGATGCGGGTATCGCCCACTGTCTCCGACTGAAAGCCCAGGGGGATATGGCCAGTCGACCGGCCCAGGAACACACTGGCGCCGGTCTTGCTGGTAAAGGCCAGGATTTTCGGCTGGTACTTCTCGATCTTTTCGCGCAGGGCGGTTGCATCCAGCGCCCCTTGCGGAAGCTGATTGTCATTGCCGAAATGCGCCTTGCACAGATCGGTCAGGCCGATGCCGTGGTCGAGCAGCCGGGCATAGTCCTGCGGTTTGATCCGCTCCGGCGTCAGGCCGGTATTATGCAGGGTTCGCCAGAAGAAATTGCCCGGATTGGCATAATAGGCCCGCTGTTCAGCCGATACGCGTCCCAGGGCCGTGCCGCAGAAAACGACCTTCAGGCCCGGCATCAGCAGGTCGGGTACATGGCCGGGCGGCAGGGGACCAGACTTATCCATCTCAATTCCACTTCAAACAGGAAGCCACCTATACCACCGGCTTGCGCCCTTTGTGAATTCCGTTAGGCTGAACGAAAGAATACGGGGAAGCGGACACCATGCCTTTGGCGCATAATCTGAGCTGGCTCGATCTGGGCGTCTTCAGCGTCTATATCGGCGGGCTCCTGTTGTTCGGCCTGATTGACCGCCACCGGCAGCTAAAGGCCCGCGAACACTTCCTGGCCGGGCAATCCGCCTCATGGCCGAAAATCGGCTTCGCGCTCTATGCCTCGACCATCTCGGCCACTTCTCTCGTCGGCCTGACGGGCGCTGCCTATTCGCACGGCATTTCCGTCTTTAATTACGAATGGATGGCGGCCATCGTGCTGACCATCTTCTGCGCCTTCGTTCTGCCGACCTATATCAAATCGCAGGTCTTCACCGTGCCGGAGTTCCTCGAACTGCGCTACGGCAAATTCGTGCGCACCTATGTGTCCGGCCTCGGCGTGATCCTCGGCGTCTTCCTCGATGCGGCCGGTGGGTTGTTCGCCGGCTCCATCCTGTTCCAGATCCTGGTGCCAGACTGGCCGCTATGGCAGGTGTGCGCGCTGCTGGCCGTGCTCGCCGGCGGCTTCCTCATTGCCGGCGGCCTGCGCGCCGTCCTGATGGTCGAAGGCATACAGGGCGTGGTCATGGTCATTGTCGCCTCCGGCATCGCCTTCTTCACCTTCCGGGCGGTGGGCGGCGGCGATGTGATCGCCGGCTGGAGCCATACTCTCAAGGCCATCGACCCCACGCATCTCAAGCTGATCATGCCGGCGGATGACAAGGACATGCCGTGGACGGGCCTGCTCACCGGGGTGCCGCTGATCGGCTTTTATTTCTGGTGTACCAACCAGATCATGGTCCAGCGCGTTCTGGCGGCGAAATCGCTTGATCACGGGCGCTGGGGCTCGCTGATGGGCGGGGCGCTCAAGCTGACCAACCTGTTTCTGGTCATCCTGCCGGGCGCCGCGGCCCTGCTGCTCTTTCCCGCTCTGCCGCAACCCGACCGCGTCTTCTCGCACATGGTTTTTGAGGTCATGCCGCATGGCCTGATCGGGCTGATCGTGGCGGCCTGCCTGATCTCCATCCTGGCCAACCTCTCCGGCATCTACAACTCGACCTCGACGCTTCTGACCATGGACTTTATCCGCAAGCTCAAACCGGACATGACCGATGGTCAACTGGTGCGCACCGGCCAGGCCATTACCGTGATCCTGATGGTCATCTCGGTCCTGTGGACGCCGCAGATCATCCATTTCCAGGATACTTTATGGAAATATCTCCAGGCGGTGCTGTGCTATTTCGTGCCGCCGATCGCCGCCGTCTTTATCGCCGGCCTGTTTATCAAACGGGTCAATCGGGCCGGTGCCGCGGTGGGGCTGGTGGCCGGCACGATCACCAGTGTAATCCTGTTTGTCGACGCCTTCGCCTTTCATATCCTGCCGCTGCATTTTCTTGTGGCGGCCATCGTCATCTTCGCGGTCGCCTTTATCGCCCTGCTGGCCGGCAGCCTGACGGCGCCCGCGCCAGACCCCGCCACAGTGAGTCACCTGATGTTCGCAAAGGATGTCTGGCAGGCGGAGACGGCGCATCTGAAGACGGTAAAATGGTATCAAAACTACCGTTTTCTATCCGCGGCGCTCTTGCTGCTGACCGGCGCCATCGTCATCTGGTTTGCATAATCGGCCGCGTCTGCTAGGTTGCCGGCATAAGCCGAAAAGGCATTAGCGAAACACAAAAAATATAACGCTTTTTACAGGAGACGCCCGTGTCGCCCCTCGCCCGTTTCATGCCCCTGCTCGCCCTGCTCCTGCCGCTGAACGCCCAAGCCGATCCATCCACGCCGCCGGCCGCCGATTCCCTGGCCATTGACGAACCGGGCGGTGTACCGGCCGGCTACAGCTTGAAATGGTCAGATGAATTCAACACGCCGGGCCTGCCGGATGGCGGGCTGTGGACATACGACACCGGCGCCAACAAGCACGGCTGGGCCAATCATGAACTGCAATATTACAGCGATGCCCGCCCGGAAAACTCCCGCGTCGAGGATGGCAGCCTGATCATCGAGGCGCGCAAGGAAGACCTGAAAGACAAGTCTGACTGGGGCGGCCAGCACTACACCTCCGCGCGCCTGCTGTCGAAAAAGACCTATACATACGGCTATGTCGAGGTGCGTGCGCAACTGCCTTGCGGTCTGGGCGTCTGGCCCGCCATCTGGCAATTGCCTGCCACCAAGGCGCTCAAGTGGCCGGATGACGGTGAAATCGACATCATGGAATATGTCGGCTGGAACCCGGACACAATCTACCATACCGTCCACACCGGACTCTACAACCACGTCAAGGGCACACAGAAAGGTGTTCTCAAGACCATGCCGGCCGTCTGCGGCCAGTGGCATACCTACAGCCTGTTGTGGACGCCGGACGAGATAAAGGAAGGCATAGACGGCCGCTTCTACTATCGCTTCCGCAATGAAGGCACCGGCAAGGGCGCCTGGCCGTTCGACCGGCCGCATGAGTTGATCCTCAACCTGGCGGTCGGCGGTGATTTCGGCGGCAAGACCGGCGTCGATGACAGCACCATGCCGTGGCAATTCAAGATCGACTATGTGCGGGTGTACCAGAAATAGACCGCTTCCTGAGTCTCGGGACTCAGGAAGCGTATTTTCCCCGCATATGCCGGCAGCCCGATGATCGTTTCGCTGGTCATCGGACCGGTTTATCCGGGGCTTGTGACGCGTGAGACACATAGCCCCGGCAAGGCCGGCTGTAAATAAACTCTGACAATGTTGTCAGCCGGCGCCACAGCCTGATGGCAATACCAATTTATTGAAATGACTGCATTTTTGCATAAATATCACAGGAAATTTTTCTATTTTTCATAGAGTTGCCGCTGCGTTTCCGTTTGGCAGGACAACCAGACCACGCCAAAAAGACAGCCATCACGCACCGGGGCTGAAATTTTCCATTTCTGTTCAAATTCTTAGCCTGTCTCGCCCGCTAGTCCATCGCTTGCCCTGCGGCCAACCGCGTGTTAGCGTCACATTCTTGGCATCTGGGGGCCTGCATGACATCCTCACCGCGAATCCTGATTGCCGGCGGCGGCACGGCCGGCTGGATGACCGCCGCCTATCTGGCGCGCGTGTTCGGACAGGGCGCAGGTGCCCCACGGATTACCCTGATCGAATCGCCCGACATCGGCACGGTGGGGGTGGGCGAAGGCAGCATCCCGACGATCCGCACCACCTTGCAAACCCTTGGCATAGACGAGGCCGAATTCCTGCGCGACTGCTCGGCTACCTTCAAGCAGGGTATCCGTTTCGACGACTGGGAAGTGGAGGGCACAAGCTACAGCCACCCCTTTGAAGCCCCCTATTTTACCGATGGCGCCGGACTCCTGCCCTACTGGTTGTTGCAGGATCCGGCAACGCGGCCGCCTTTCGCCGAAGCCGTCACCCTGCAAAAACGGGTGGCCGATGCCGGACGCGCTCCCAAACGCGCGCACGAGGGCGGTTATTTTGGCGGCCGGATGAATTATGCCTATCATTTCGACGCCGGCCGCTTCGGCAACCTGCTGGCCAGATACGCCTGTCTCTATGGCGTTACCCACCTGGCAGGCCGTATCAGCGAGGTCGAGACCGGAACCGACGGCATTGCCGCCGTCATTTCCCCCGAGCATGGCCGGATAGAGGCTGATTTCTATATCGATTGCACCGGTTTTGCCGCCCTGCTGATCGGCAAGGCCCTGGGCTCCCCTTTTCATTCCGTCAGGGACGTGCTCCTCACCGATACAGCCCTGGCGATCCAGTTGCCCTATGCCGACCCGCAGGAAGCCATTCCGAGCTACACGATCTCGACCGCACATGAGTCCGGCTGGACCTGGGACATCGGCCTCGATAGCCGGCGCGGTGTTGGTTACGTCTATTCCAGTGCCCACAGTTCGGATGACCGGGCGCGAGAGGTTTTGCGCACCTATCTGCGCCGATATGCCGGCGACAATGCCGCAAGCCTGGAGCCGCGCCTGATCCGGTTTGATCCCGGCTACCGCAAGGCACAGTGGGTCAGGAACTGCTGCGCCATCGGCCTCTCCGCCGGCTTCTACGAACCGCTGGAAGCCACCGGCATCATGATGATCGAAGTGGCCATTGGCCTGCTGGTTGACTGCTTCCCCTTCACCGGTCCGGCCGACGCCTCTGCGGCCCTCTTCAACGAGCGGATGTGTCAGCGCTATGAAAAGACCGCCGAGTTCCTGAAACTGCACTACTGCATTTCCCGCCGTCCGGAAGCCTTCTGGCGCGACAATGCCGATCCGGCCACCATCCCGGAAAACCTGCGTGCCTTGTTGGATATGTGGACATATCGCCCGCCCTCGCGCTTCGACACCCTGACCGATATCGATATCTTCGCCGCCTCGTCCTACCAGTATATTCTATACGGCATGAACTACCCGACCGACCTCCGCGCCCAGGCGCCGATCCACAGCCGGACCGAAGCCGCCGACAAGATCTTCGCCCGTATCCGCGCTTTTACCGACGGCGCCATCCGCGATCTGCCGTCGCACCGTGACCTGATCACCCAGATCTATGCGCACGGGTTTGCTCCGCCGCCCGCCCTCAAACGCACCGATCCCTTTCTCACCGTGAGCCGTTAGATGCCCGATCCGATCACCCGCAAACCGACCATTATCGACGTCGCCAGCCTGGCCGGGGTTTCGATCAAGACCGTATCGCGGGTCATCAACAATGAACGTCACGTCTCGGTCGATATGCGCACGCGTGTCCGGCAGGCCGTCACCGAACTGGGCTTCGAGGCTAATGAATCAGCGCGCGGGATGCGCAGCCTGGCGCCGGAAAAATCCTATGTCGTAGCCCATCTCTATGGCGATGCCGGCGGGCTCTATACCCACGATATCCAGCTTGGCCTGATGGAGCGTTGCCGCTATTTCGGCTATCACCTTGTCGTCGAGGAACTGGATTACCAGAGCCCGGATGTCGAGCGCCGCGCCAAGGACCTGGTCAAACGCCTGAAGCTCGACGGCGCGGTCCTGACCGCGCCGCTCACCGATAATGAAATCGTACTGAGTGTGCTCGATGAAGCCGGCGTGCCCTATGTCCGGGTATCGCCCGTCACCGAGGTGCCGCACCTGCCGAGCGTACGCATCGATGAAAAGCGCGCTGCCTACCAGATGACGCAGCACCTGCTGACCTATGGCCACAAGCGGATCGCCTTTATTCGCGGCCTGCCCAATCACGCCGCCACCATTTATCGCTTTGAAGGCTATGCCCAGGCGCTGAAAGAGGCCGGTCTTGAGGTCGATCTCGGCCTGGTGGAAGACGGCGAATTCCGCTATTTCGCCACCATTCCCTGTGCCCGGCGGCTGCTGGAACGCGACGAGCCGCCGACCGCCATATTTGCCTGCAATGACGAAATGGCCGTCGCCGTCATCAAGGTGGCGCATGAAATGGGCCTGACCCTGCCTGATGACTGCTCGATCGTCGGGTTCGACGACATCCCGACCTCCGAAATGCTGTGGCCTTCGCTGACCACGGTTCGCCAGCCGGTACCGAGACTGGGCGCCATGGCCGGCGACCTCCTGTTTACCCGCCTGTCGCCGCTCGGCACCTCGGAATGGCCGACGCCGGTCCCCCATCAGGTCCTGCCGCACGATATCGTTCTGCGCGGCTCTACTGCGCCTCTGCGGCAGCCTTAGGTAGTTTCAGGCGCTTTCAAGCAGCCGCAGGGTCGCCTTGTCCGGCCCGCCGCACCAGCGGTCAAGCGCATCATCGAAAAGTGTGGCATCCCCGGCGGCTCTGGAAAACAGCGTCATGCTGGAGCAGAACTTAAGGTCATCCGGCGTGCCGAATATCTGATGCAGCGAGGCCGCCTGCGTGTCGATGACGATGCGCGTACAGGCGCGCAACCGTTCGCCAAGCAGGGGATGATCCAGATAGGCCCTGGCCTCCGACAGACCGGAAATGCCGTAATATTGCGCCCGCGCCGAGCGGCCAAGGCTGGATAATTGTGGGAAGATGAACCACATCCAGTGGCTGGTCTTGCGGCCGCCCCGCAGTTCGGCCAGAGCCTGCGCATAGACCGGCGCCTGGGCACTGACAAAGCGATTGAGATCGTGGTCAGGGCGCACGACCGGTCAGGTCAGGTTCATTTCATACTGAACCGGCCCATCGGGCATAAACGTGCTCATCACCTGGCGGATATCACGGGCGGCCTCGCCGGCCGACATATCACCCGCGCGCACAGTAGACAGCAACCGGCTAAGATAGCCCGACATCCGCCGCGCCTGTTCGACTGTCAGGTCGATATCGAACAACAGCAGGATATCATCACGGGTTTCCGTCTCGGTCAGGGTATGCTGCCTGAGCCCGGCAAGGGTGATTTCAACGGCGTCGGCCTGACCGGCGGCGGTAAGGGTAGCGGGAATGGCGGTCATCGCCTCCTCCTGGGTTTGCAAAACACTACTGCCTGCCCCATTGCCGCTTTCACACGCGACGATCTCATACAATCGCGTTCGTTATAAATTTTCAGTCTGAAATTCAGCCGGCCGCGATATCTTCGCTTGGGCGGCCGATGGACGAATAGGTGAAGCCGTGACGTGCCACTTCTTCGCGGCGATAAATATTGCGCAGATCGACCAGGACCGGTGATTTCAGGGCCGCCTTGATGCGCTTCAGGTCGAGACCGCGGAACTCGTTCCATTCAGTGACGATCACCACCGCATCGGCGCCGGTAGCGGCGTCATAGGCGCCTTCGCAATAGGTAATCGGTGGCAGCACAGCCTTGGCATTTTCCATGCCTTCCGGATCGAAGGCGCGGATGGCGGCGCCGGCCTCGACCAGTTCCTCAATGATGGTGATGGCCGGGGAATCGCGCATGTCGTCGGTTTCCGGCTTGAAGGTCAGGCCGAGCAACGCCACGGTCTTGCCGGCGACGCTGCCGCCCAGCGCCTTGATGACCTTCTTCGTCATCTTCGACTTGCGGGCGTCATTGATTTCCACGGTCGTCTCGATCAGCCTGATCGGCGCGCCGAAATCCTGCGCCGTCTTGACCAGGGCCAGGGTATCCTTGGGGAAGCACGAGCCGCCATAGCCGGGGCCGGCGTGCAGGAACTTGGTGCCGATGCGGTTATCCAGGCCGATGCCGCGCGCCACTTCCTGGACATTGGCGCCCACCGCCTCGCACAGGTCGGCCATTTCGTTGATATAGGTGATCTTCATCGCCAGGAAGGCATTGGCGGCGTACTTGATCAGCTCGGAGGTGCGGCGCGTGGTGAACATCAGCGGTGACTGGTTGATGAACAGCGGACGATAAACCTCGGTCATGACCGAACGGGCGCGCTCATCTTCGATGCCGACCACGATGCGGTTCGGTATCATAAAGTCCTTGATCGCCGCGCCCTCGCGCAGGAATTCCGGATTGGACACCACGGCCACATCGGCGTCCGGATTGGTCTCGCGGATGATGCGCTCGACCTCATCGCCGGTGCCGACCGGCACGGTCGACTTAGTGACGACGACGGTGAAACCCTCGACCGAGCGGGCAATATCGCGCGCGGCGGCGTAGACGTATTTAAGGTCGGCATGGCCGGTCTCCGGATGAGGCGGTGTACCAACCCCGATAAAGACCACCTCAGCGCCGGCAACGGCGGCCTTGATATCGGTCGTAAAGGTCAGGCGGCCGGCCTTGACATTATCGAGCGTCATTTCCTCAAGGCCCGGCTCGAAGATCGGGATGCCCCCCTTCTTCAGCCCCTCGATCTTGTCGGCATTGAGGTCCATGCAGACGACATCATGGCCGAATTCGGCGAAACACACACCCGAAACCAGGCCGACATAGCCCGAGCCAATCATCGTAATCTTCATTTTTCGACCTTATTTTGCCCAAACCCACGGAGCGAGTCATCAAAAACTTTGAGCCGAACCAAACCCAACTGCACCTGCAAAGGCAAGCGAAATATGCTGACCGATTGTATCAGGTCGTTTGCAGACCTGGCAGGGCGTCGAAATCGGCAGCGTCATGGCGCTCCTTAAGGCCGTCGGTGGCGCGGTTGACCAGACGGCCACGCTGCACGCCCGATCGCGCCTCAAGCCGGTCCATCCAGCGGCGAATATTTGTGTATTCGTCAACCGACAGGAATCCGGCGGCAGAATAGGCATTGTTCACAATGCCGCCATACCAGGGATAGATGGCTATGTCGGCGATGGTGTAGTCATCGCCCGCTACAAATTCGCTTTTGCCCAGCTGCGTATCCAGCACATGCAACTGGCGCTTGGTTTCCATGGCGTAGCGGTTGATGGCGTATTCAATTTTGAACGGCGCATAGGCATAGAAATGGCCGAAACCGCCACCGACAAACGGCGCGGAACCCATCTGCCACATCAGCCAGTTCATCGTTTCGGCGCGTTTATGATGCTCAGTCGGTAAAAAGACCCCGAACTTTTCCGCCAGATAAAACAGGATCGAGCCGCTTTCAAACAGGCGCGTTGAGGGCGCGGTCGAATAATCTACCAGAGCCGGAATCTTGGAGTTGGGATTGATGGAGACGAAACCGCTGCCGAACTGGTCGCCTTCGCCGATATTGATCAGCCAAGCGTCATATTCGGCGCCGGCATGGCCCAGGGCCAGCAGTTCCTCCAGCATGATGGTGACCTTGATGCCATTGGGCGTGCCCAGCGAATAGAGCTGGAGCGGATGCTTACCCGCAGGCAATTCCCTGTCATGCGTCGCGCCGGAAACAGGCCGGTTAATATTGGCGAACTGCCCGCCGTTGCCTTTGCCTTTGCCCCACTGCCAGACCTTTGGCACGACATAGCCGGTCGGCTGGTTTTGGGCGGGATCATTGTCGGCCATGGCGCACCTCAATATGTAACTGTATGGCCTTCATATGGTCGCGGCTGGCGGCTTTGCAACCGGTCCGGCCTATTCTTACACAGGCGCGTCGTGCTTGTCCTTGCGGCGGCGGCCAAGCAGCATCTTCGCTTCCAGGTGCGCGCGCAGGGCACCGTAATAGGCCCGCAGAAAAGTCTCGTCACCCGGCGGATCGATTTTCGGGTCCACCCAGTTGATCCGCGCCTTGATCCGGGCAGCCACCGCCTTCATCACCGCCGGTTTGCGTTCGCGCAGCACCTGTTCCAGCACGGTCAGTTCCATCTCGCCATAGGCCAGTTGATCCGGTGTAAAGCTGAGACCCAGATTACGGTCGCCTTCCAGATCGACCAGGTCGTAACTGAGGGATGCCTTCGGCATATGGACGACGCGCGTCCCGGCCAGGAAATCCCCCAGCCGGGCATGTTGTTTGTTGAACAGGGGCAAAAGAAGCAGGGCCAACGCCCACAGGAAGGCCAACCATGAGCCGGCCGAATGATTGGCCGACCAGGCGAAGATCAAGGTCACCGGCAGGTACAGCTCGACCTCACGCAGGGCATTGCGTGTAAAAACCGCCGCCGGGGTCAGCCGGCCGCCGTCATGCGAGATCACCCGCAGCTTCATGACCCGCTTGCCGGGGGTCGCGGCGCGCGCGCCCATCTCGAAGATAATAAAATAGCCGGAACGCAGGAAAAACAGGAAGAGCATGGCCACGATCAGCACGAACGAGCCCAGCGCCTTGTTCTTGCCGCCATCAAACACATGCTCCAGCGGCAGGATCAGCCAGATGATGACCACGACAACCGGCGCCAGGATCATGATCAGCCAGTCGAGCAGCAGGGCACCGACGCGCTCACCGAACGTGGCATTGATAAAGGGCAGGACCACGCCCTCAGGCGTGAGGATTTCCGTGGCCGTGCGGCCGATTTCGCCATAAGGCGCATCGCTGGCCAGGTCTCGCTTGCCGGCTTTGGCCATCAGGCGCCCTCCCCCGGTTTCCTGCGGCCGACAGAGGTATAGTAAAGCCCCCAGATCGTCAGCATGACCGCGCCGATGCCGATGCGGGCAAACGGATCGGTGATCATCTGCCGGCCGATGCCTTCCAGGCAGCCGGCCACCGTCAGCATGACAGCGACACCGATCATGGCCGTGCCGGTCAGGGTACCGGCTTCGCGCAGCGCCTGCTTGCGGGTAACGTCACCAGGGAACATCAGCCGGCGGGCGATATGGAAGCCGCAGCCGGCGGCGATGACCAGGGCGAACAGTTCCGTCGTGCCGTGGATGGTCAGCCAGGCGGCGAATTCAAAGCCCAGCCCCTGCTGCGCGAACAGCCACACCATGGCGCCAAGCGTAATTCCGGTATAGAGCGTCAGAGCGAAGGTCGGCAGGCCGAAGACCGCACCAAAGGCGAAGGTCGAGATCGCCACGCCAACATTATGCGTCATCAGGAAGACGGCAAAGGGCGACAGGGCATGGTTTTCCGGATTGCCGCCAATGGTCTTGCGCAGGTCTTCCGCCGAAGAGTCGAGCCCGCGGCTGCCCTGTTCACCCGGCAGGAAGACATTGTACCAGGTGGAATCGTGCGCGCACATCAGCCAGCCGGCAATGGCGCCCGCCACCAGGGTGGCGAAGGCCAGGACGATTTCGCCCCCCAGTTTGCGCACCGCGCGCGGCCAGCCCAGGACGAAGAAGCTGTAGAGCACGTCCTTGAAACGTGTCTGCGGTCCGTAGACATAGACATAGGCGCGCACGCACAGGGCCTGCAGATAGGTGATCATGTTGCGGTCGAGCGAGATCGACTGCGCCATGGAAAGCGACGACATCGCTGAGCGATACAGCAACGGCAGGTTCAGCAGTTCATCGATGGAGAAACTGCCAAGACCGCGCCTTTCCACCTTGTCGAGTTGGGTTGAAAGCGCGCGCCAGTCGGATTGCCGCGCCTCGCGGAACTTCTGGCTTTTCAGGCGCAGAACAGGCTTTGGGGCATCATCGGTCATGGCTGGCCTCCAAAGTAAGATACCCCACCACCACATCTAGCCGCTTCGCGTCGTCGTGTGGTCCCCCTCCCCGGCTTAGCCGGGGAGGTATAAGACCTGTACCTCCCCATCTTTGATGGGGAGGGGGACCGACGCGCTCTTGCGCGTTGGTGGTGGGGTATCTTGCTTTCTGATTATGCATCACTCCCCCTACAGCCGATCGGCGCGTTTCAGCGCCAGGTACTTGCTGACAATCGCCGCTGCCATCTGTTCGGTCGGCGTCTCCAGCACCTCGACGCCCTGACGGCGCAGTTGCGTCAGGACGCGTTCGCGCTGGCTGGCCAGGCGGCGAGCAAAGACGGCGCGCGTCACGTCTTCAGCCTGGTTCGGTGTTTTCGCCATCAGATCCTCGACCACCTCGTCACGGCAGGCGACGAACAATACCAGATGCTTTTTCGACAGGCGGTTCAGGCTCTCTAACATCAGGTCGGCGCTGATTTCATCGATGAAATCGGAAAACAGGATGATCAGTGAACGGCGAGCCACCTTGGCATTCAGATCAGCCAGAGCCAAAGTATGGTTGGATTCCTCCGGTGAATCCTCCAGCGCCGACAACTGGTATTTCAGTGTGGCGAACCCGTTGGTGCCGGAGATCGGCGGCGCAATGTGATAGGGCTTGGAAGCAAAGGCGAAGGTGCGGACATTGTCGCCGATCTTCAGCGCCGTATACCCCAGCAGCAGACCGGCATAGATGGCGCGGTCCAAACGCTTCAGCCCGCCCAGCGGCTCCCCCATCAGGCGGCCGGTATCATAGGCCAGCACGATATGATGATTGCGTTCGGCCTGATACTCGCGGGAGAATAGTTTCATATGCCGCGCCGAAGACCGCCAGTCGATGCGGCGGTGATCCTGCGAGGCATCGTATTCGCGCAGGGCATGATATTCCGAGCCGTTATAAAGCTGGTTCTGCACCCGTACGCCGTAGATATTATCGAGCGAGAACAGGTCGGCGGCCTCCTGCTCCACGCCTTGGAGGTCCGGCGTCACGACGATTTCGCTATCGAGCGGCACTCGCGTCTGGACGTAAACCAGGCCCAGGAAACCCCGCCCGCGGATATAGGCGGCCTCGATATCGCCACGCCCCCGTGCCATCGCCTTCAGATTTAGCGTACCATGAAACGCGCCGTCCTGCCGCGTCAGCCGGCGTTCATAGGTCGAGGTCAGAAGCAGGCGATGCAGGCCGAGACGCAGTTCGATGATCGCCGGTTGCCGCCACTTTGTGAAGCGCGCCTCGAACGGCACATCGACCGTCCGGCCGACGCCGAGCACGGCCGGTGGCTTGATCGTGAAGACCAGCCCGGCGGCCACAGGCGCGAACATGCCGTCCAGCAGGGCCGCGACAAACAGCAGGGCCGCCACCAGCGGCACCCAGGCCCACAGACCGGGCGCAAATATCCCCACGCCGAGCGCAACAAGCACGCTCAGGGCCAGGATCGTCAGCAGGCGCGGTGTGGGATAGATGGGCATCAGCGCGGTATTTCAATTCTTTCAAGCAGCCCCTGCAATACGCGATCGACGCTCTCGCCCTCGATCTCGGCGGAAGGCGACAGCAGGACGCGGTGGCGCATGGTGGCGGGATAGAGCGCCTTGATATCGTCCGGCAGCACATAGTCACGACCATCGAGCACGGCCCTGGCACGGGCGGCACGCGCCAGCAGGGCACCGGCGCGCGGGCTTGCCCCGACCGACAGTTGCGGCGCTTCACGGGTGGCGCGGATCAGGGCGACGATATAGTTGAGATTGGCATCATTGAGCTTCACGCTTGACACAACCTGGATCGCCTCAGCCAGTGAGGCCGCGCTGAGAACGGCCGAGACGCCGGCCAGCACCGGATCGGTGGCCGCCGCATTGCCCGCCGTATCAACAATGCGCTTTTCTTCCTCAAGCGACGGATAGCCCAGCACATGCTTGAACAGGAAGCGATCGAGCTGCGCTTCGGGCAGCGGATAGGTGCCCTGCTGCTCGATCGGGTTCTGCGTGGCGATGACGGTGAAATGCGAACCCAGGTCATGTTTGACGCCATCGAGCGTCACCGAGCGCTCCTGCATGGCTTCGAGCAGAGCGGCCTGGGTCTTCGGCGGCGTGCGGTTGATTTCATCGGCCAGCAGCAAATCGCAGAAGATCGGCCCCTTGGTCAGGGTGAAGCTCGATGTCTGGAAGTTGAACAGGTTGGAGCCCAGCACGTCGCCTGGCAGCATGTCCGGCGTGAACTGGATGCGGCCAAATTTCAGGCTTAAGGCTTGGCAGAAGACGCGCGCCAGCAGCGTCTTGGCCGTGCCCGGCGGGCCTTCGAGCAGCACATGGCCGCCGGAAAAAAGCGCCGTCAGCATCAGGTCGACCGTATCGGTCTGGCCGATGATGACCTTGCCGATCTCGCCGCGCAGCCGGGCCGCGAGAGCTTGGATTTCAGGTATGAGCACGTTGTATCTCCGTCTTCCAGGCGTGGAGCTTGAGTGTGATATCGATAAGCTGGTGTACAGTCATGACCTTTGCCGCGCGGGCCTTGAGGTCGATAAAGGAGTCGGTCGTCTTTTGCGCCTGACCCAGGCGTTCGGCGAGATCGTCCGGGCTTTCAGCATTGACACCCAGCCTGTACCCCTTGTCCTTCAGAACCTGATCGCGCACCAGATCGGCATAGGCCGGGCCGAGCCGGACCTCTTTCAGGGTGATGGCCATCAGGCGGGCGGCATTGTCGGCCAGAATTTTCACGCCGCGCCCCAGGGGCGGCTCCACCGGCGCCTCGCGGGCCGGGCCGAAGCGCGAAAACGCCGCCCACATCAGGCCAAGGCCGGCGATCAGCAGGCACAGCGGCACGGCGATAAAGGGCGGGCGGCTCAGGGCGTGCAGCAGGTCGTGATCGGTCGATATGCCGTTGAAGGTCAGGTTGAAAATCACCCGGCCGGGTTTGTTGGCGGGCGGGCTGATCGTATCGATCAGGTTCAGGGCCGCGACCACCTTCTGCGGATCGGCCAGTATCTGATTGTTGAGCAGGTCGGGGTCGCTGAGCAGGTATATCGGCGCCTTCGGTTGCGGGCGGCCTCTGGTGACGATCACCCGCGACAACACCGCCTCGCCATTGGGACCGGTCAGCACCGGCTGGAGGTTTGGCCCGGTGATCGATTGCAGGCCGGTGATCGCCCCCACGGAAACGGGCGCAGCAAAAGCGATACCTTCAGCGGTCGGTTTGAAGGTCCACAGGTGCTTCAGGGGCAGGTCCTTCTGGCCATTGGCCGCCGCCTCCATCTCGGCAGCCGACAAAGCCCGTGTATCGCGCTTCAACACGTACGAGACCAAATCGAAGGTCACCAGACTGTCGCCATTGCGTACGGTTTGCGTCCCCGGCGGCGAGGCTTTTATTCTGGCCACCGCCTGTTTGTCATCTTTCGGCGCCGGCACTTCACTCACGGGTGACAGGAAACCCAGGCTGTCAACCACATTGGCGGCGGCAACCAAAGTCGGGCCGCGATCCCAGTAGCGGTTGCGCGGATCGGGTCCGGCATTCCATTTCGGCGCCACGACCAGCACCACCTTGCCCAGTGGCTGGCGCAGGACGTGTTTCGATCGTCGGGGATCGGGAATCTGCGTCGCGCCGTTGCCTGTTTCGTCATCCGTATCACCGCTGGCCGAGACGCTTGCGGAAGCGGCGCTTTCCGAGGCGGCATCGGCCGAGGACACACTGGCCGAAGACACACTGGCCGAAGAGGCTGACGACGTGTCGTCGCTGTCGAAATGATAGGCATAGGTCAGGGTGCCGCCATCATCATCGAGTGTGATGATTTCCAGGTCACCATGTTCGATCAGCGGGCCGTCTTCCATGCGGTTGACAATGACCTCATGCCCCCTCGCCTCCAGCAGGCGGCGCAGCCCCGCCGTGCCCTGCGCCGAAAGGCCGGTCGCATTGGCCTTCTGGCCCGTTTTCGGCACCGAATTGACATCGAAGAGCGTGATGGCCGCCGCCGCGAACAGGCACAGGCAGAGAAAGGCCGCCACAGCCGGCAGCCAGCCGGAAGCCTTGCCGATCCGGGCTCCGATATGTTGCCCCAAGGTCTTTTTGACTGCCGCGGGCTTGGCCATCAGGCAATCCCCTCGGCGGCTACAAAGGCGGTATAGGCGGCGCGGCAGGCGTCAAAATCCGCCCGCGTGGCGGCTATGCCGGCGAAATAACTCTTTTCCACGCAGCGCACGATTTCGGTGAAGGCCGGACGTGCTGCTTCCGGCAGCAGCGGATGCGAACGGATATCGCGCGCCGAATAATGTTTGCGCACCAGGTCCGGCCGGAAGGCGTTGATATCCGCCACAGACCGCACCAGCAGCAGGTGAATCGCCTCGTCATAGCTGCCTTCGGCCGCCAGTTTATCGATATCACCCAGCAGGGCCACCACCGCCTCCCGCGTCGGCCGCCAGGGCGCATCGGCCCGCAGATGATCGCGTGCGAACAGTCGCTGGAACCGCGACGTAATCATCATGCGCACGAAGGGGGACAACAGCAGTGCGATCAGGGCCAAGGCCAGAGCCACGAGAATATAGGGCATGACAGGCGCCAGCGGCTTGAAGACGCTGGCGACCTTCTCGAAAAATTCTCCGATATTCTTGAAAACCCGGTTCCAGAATTCCAGCGCCTTCAAATCCGGCTTCGGCATGGCCGTAAAGGTGGTTTGCAGGTCGTGACTGCCATTGACCTGCCCGATCAGGCGCTTCGCTTCGGCGGCATCGACAGGCGTATTGGCGCTGCCATGCCCGACACCCGCCACGGCACGTGAGGCGCTGTCTGTTGCCCCGGTCTGCGTCAAAGCCTGCAATCCCCCGTCCCGTTCGTCTTACAGGCGCCCCCACGCCGTAACGGTTAGACCTTAGGGCGCAAGCAGGGGCCGGGTCAAGCGCTAAGCGTGTCAGGCGTCCGCCGCCTCTTCCAGTATCTGGTCGATGGTCCAGCTTGAAATCGTGCCAGGCAGCCGCCTGACCGCCGCATCCCCCATTCGCCAGGGGCGGCATTTGAAGGTCGCACCATTCAGGCTGATGCACAGGCCGGTCGGGTCAAAATGCTCAATCCTGGCTTCAACCTTTCCGTCTTCTTCCAGATGTAAATCGAGGACATCCATCCGGCGCAGGACGCCGCTCTGGATGGTGAAGGCCATGCCGCGGCCAATGTTCCGGCTGTTCGCAACCGCATGATATTGAGCCATCAGAACCTCCCTGTCTGATTTTTGTGTGTCCCGTCATACTGCCCGGTTTACTATCAGGAACCAATGCGGAAATCGGCGTCTCGCTTTTCTGTGAACTCAGGCGCTGTCATACGGTCCAGCGCACCGTGATTTCAGCATCGGCCGCCGGCCGGTATTCGACATATGTGTTGCCGCTGTCCGTTGTTTCCAGCCTCTCAATTGAGACTTCAGGCAGCCCGGCCTTATCATCGAGCGCGATCAGGCGGAGGCGCGCGACACATCCTTTCGGCCCCTTGAGCTGAATGCCGATACAGCCATCCTTCGGCTCGATATTGGCCGGATAATCGGCGAACAGCCGGAAGGGCGCGTTGCCACAGGCGAAGTAGGCGCGTGATGCCAGGACGAACGCACTGCCGGCGCCATAGACCTCCTGTCCCACCTGCCCGGCGGGACTGCCGTCGCCGTAGATATCTTCCAGCGGCAGCGAAAGCGCCCGGTCGATATGGCCATTGCGGACAGTATCGGACAGGCTCTCAGCCGGCAGTAAGTCCGGATAGAAGGACCACAGCACATCCAGCGCATAGCGCCGGTATTCACACATCAGAAGCTTCAGTGCCTCCGGCAGATCCGGGCCCGAAATCTTCAGCGCCTCGTCGAAAGCCTCAAACACCTCGAACGCTTCATAGGCCGCCATATAAGGACCGTCATGCAGGCATGTGACGCCGAAGAAGTTGGTGTAATGACCGGCCCAGCCGATCTTCGATGCCCACAGTTCGCAATTGTGCATCAGGCCGGCGATGAAGACATAGGCCTGGTCGAGATAGTGCGGATCGTCCTCCATCTGCCACAGCCGCAGGCAGGCGAGCGCGCCCCAGGCCGTCAGATTGGTCTGGTAAACCAGTTCGAAGCGATTATTCTCCAGGGCTTTCAATGCCGCCCTGGCCTCAGCCACATAGGTGGCATCATGGGTCAGTTCGTGCGCCAGCAGCATGACATAGGCGTAGAAGCCGCCGACATCGGTCTGGCCCAGCCCGTCGCCGCGATCCTTTTCGATCACCTTCAGGTTCGTCAGGTCATACTGAATCGGCCACCTGTATTTGAAATGGTGCGCCGCCTTCACGGTAAAGGCGATCGATTTGCGAAACAGGGTATCGGCCCAGGCTTCGCCCTTAAGCGCCAGACGCGCCAGGTTCATCAGCGGATGGTAGATATACCAGGAATCGACCGCGTCACGGTCCTTGTCGTCACCGACATCCGGCAGGTAGCGGCGCAGGGTACGCAGCTCATTGTCGAAAAACCCTTCCATGGCATCGGCCAGGTTATCCGAAAACGGATCACGGCACCCGCGCCAGGCTTCGTATTCGCGCAGGGATTTCAGCACCGTCATCTGGACCATGCTGTCGGGATATTCGGCCGCGACGTAGGGCCGGATATAGGTTCTGCCGTCATGAACCTGGGTGACATCCGGTGAGGTCTTGAGGTCCAACAGGGTCTTGTCGGCCCGCCAGATCCAGTCGCGGTATTCCGGTTGGGGCTTATCGAGATGGGGATAGATATCCGCCAGCATCGCGACGAAGTTGCGCGCCACCTCGAACTCATTCGCTCCGCAATCATCCCGGAGGCTGATCAGGGCGTCCGAAATCACATAGTCCTGCCCCGCTTTCAGCGGATCGACCGGCGGCGAGTCACCATTGGGTGATCCCGGCGGCTGATAGCCAAGTTCCGGCCATTGTCCCCCCACCACGCCGTCGGGCTTGGTTTTGGTGTCGACAAAGAAGGGATTGAGCGCCGTCAGATTCTGCATGTAGAGGACGCTGCCAAACGCGGGCTTTTTCAAACACAGATAGCAAAGCCCGGCATTCAGACCGCGCTGGCCGGCCTCCACTCTGCCTTCTGCCTGGCGCGGATCATCGTTTTCATCGAGCACATAAAGATCGCGCGGCCAGAAGACGACCAGCAGGTCATGCGAGGGTACAAGGCGCGAAGTCATGCGCAGGAAATTGTCACCTCGAAATGTCAGGCTGATGCGGTAGACACCGGAATGGGTCTCGACTGTCCAGTCGCCGCCATCCTCACGACGATGGGCCTCGACAATGATATTCTGGCCCATGATCGGATAGGTGCGCAGGGCAATGCCGCCCTGGCCCGGCTTGCGAACCACCACCCAGAGCGAGTCCCGACCATGGTGGGTGGAAACCGTATAATCGCCCAATGGCCATTGACTTTCCGGCTCATTGGCCGCCAGAATTTCAAAACGGGCATTCAGCGTTTCCGGGGTAAAACCGGGCGTTTCGGGGTGTGGATTTTGCTTACTGGCCTTGTGGTCCACCGTGGTCATTCTGGTCAACTCCAACCCGTTCGGATCGAGCGAGGCTAAGACGATGTCCGTAAAATATCGATGCGCCCAAAGGCAGGCAGACGCCGCCCCGACATAAATTCGCCAGCGCGCCTATCGCCGTTTCAGCGCGGCCCTGTCCAGCACGTCACGCACACGCAAGGCCAACTCCTCCAGGGTGAAGGGCTTGCCGATCAGTTCGACATCATTGTCCAGTATGCCATTGTGGACCACCGCATTGCGCGTATATCCGGTCGTGTAGATCACGGGCAGGTCCGGACGCTTTTCGCGCGCCAGATCGACCAGTTTGCGGCCGTTCATTTCCGGCATGACGATATCGGTAAACAAAAGGTCCACATCGGGCCGGTCAAGCAGGGTGGCCAGGGCGCCCTGGGCATTGCCGGCTTCGAGGACTCGGTAACCCAGGTCTGCCAGCGCCGTGGCCGAGAACTGCAGGACCAGGTCCTCGTCATCGACTACCAGAATCAGTTCCCGCCCATCATTGTTCGGCAGAACCGCCAGGCGGTCGGCGTCGCCTCCGTCAACGGCGTCGCCCATATAGCGCGGCAAATATATCTTCACACTCGTTCCGTGACCAACCTCGGAATAGATCTTGGTGTGCCCGCCCGACTGCTTGATGAAACCATAGACCTGGCTGAGCCCCAGGCCGGTCCCCTTACCAACCTCCTTCGTGGTAAAGAACGGATCGAACGCCTTGGCCAGGACATCGGGCGCCATGCCGCTGCCGGTATCTGTCACGCCGATCATCACATACTGGCCGGGCGTGATGCCCAGTTCCCTGGCGACATAGCGTTTGTCGAGATGCGCATTCTGAGTCTCGATGGTGAGACGGCCGCCCCCTTCCATGGCGTCGCGGGCATTGACCGCCAGATTGAGCAGGACGCTTTCCAACTGGTTCTGATCGACGTGTATCCGCCAGACGCCGCCTGACAGCACCGTCTCCAACTGGACATCCGCGCCAAGGGAATGGCGGAACAGGTCAGACATGCCGGCCACCAGCCGGTTGGGGTCGGTCACTTCCGGCTTCAGCGGCTGCTGGCGCGAGAAGGCCAGCAAACGCCGGGTCAGGTTGCCGGCCCGTTTGGACGCCTCAAGCGCCGAAGAAATCAGTGCCTTGGCACGCGGATCGTCAACGGCCGTCCGGCGGTCGAGAAGTTCCAGCGAGCCGGAAACGACCGCCAGCATATTGTTGAAATCGTGCGCCACACCGCCGGTCAGGTGCCCTACGGCCTCCATTTTCTGCGCCTGACGCAGTTGCTCCTCGGCCTCATGCAGGCGCACCTGATCCCGTATGCGTTCGGTCACATCGAAGACGAACTGGTAGGCGCCGATCTGGCGCCCCGTCTCGTCATACAGGGGGTTGAATTTCATTTCATAATGGCGCGGCTCCCTGTCTGGGGCGCCGAACTCGGATACCTCTGTGAAGGCTTCGCCGTCCAGGGCCCGGCGCCAGACCGCGCGCACCGCCGCCTGCTGCTCAGGTATATGGCTGAGAACCGCCAGCATATTGTCGCCGACTTTCGGCGTGACTCCGAAAATGCGGCTGAACTCTTCCGAACCGGCCCGATTGATGGCCAGCCAGTTCAGATCCATATCCGCTACCTGAACAAAGGCGTCGGTCGATTCCAGGATGTCGGCCAGAATACGCTGTTCCGCCAGGGCCGCACTGACGCGCTCTTCCAGTTGGGCATTGAGCGCCCTGAGTTCCGCCGTGACACGCGCGCGTTCCGTCGCGGTGCGCGTCCGCTCCGCCACCTCGCGCACAAAGGCCAGTTCCTCCTCCGGCCATTCCCGCGCCGTCTCGTGATTGAGGTAGAGCAGGGCAACAAAGCGTCCGCGTTCGGTGACCGGCATATTGACGACGGACTGCGCACTGATTGCTTTCAGGGCGTCCGCGGTCGCCGCGGTTCGCGGATCGGTTTCGGCATCAGCGAATACCACGGTTTCGCCCTGCTTCAGATTTTCGATATAGGAGCCGTAGTTGCGGAAATGCAGCACGCCGGCCAGGCTTTTTATGCCGGGCGCATTCCAGTCACGTTCGATGGTAATCGTCTCATTGAGCGTGTCGATCACGCCATATCCCGCCCGGCTGACCTTGAGTGTTTCACCCAGGAGCCTGGCCGCCAAGAAGGCGATCTCGTCAGCATCTTCCACATCGCGGATTTCGTCGGTCAGCCGCATCAGCGCCTGGCGGCGAACCGCCTCGCGTTTTTTGTCCGAAATGTCACGGGCAATCTTGGAAGCGCCGATAATCCGGCCATCCGGGCCGCGGATGGGGGATACGGTGACCGACAGATCGATGGCCGCCCCGGACTTGTGTCGGCGGACCGTTTCAAAGTGATGCACGCGCTCGCCGGCCCTGATCTTGCCGATGATCAGGTCTTCCTCGGAGCGGCGGTCATCGGGAATGATCAGGGTAATGTGCTGGCCGATCGCCTCCTGAGCGGAATAGCCGAAAATCTTGGCGGCGGCCTCGTTCCATGAGGTGATAACGCCATCCAGCGTCTTGGCGACAATGGCGTCTTCGGACGATTCGACAATCGCCCCCAGGCGGGCCTGCGCCAGCAGCGCTTCACTTTCGAGCTTGTTATTCACGGTTCCGATCGTCGAGTGAGTGCGGGAAGCCTTTTGGCGTACAAAGAATAAAATAAGAAAACAGTTGGAACTAGCCAAAGCTGTTTAATTGACGGAACGGCTGGCGCCGAGCCCGTCCCCGCATAGACAGCTTCCCGCGAAAGCCCTCCCCTATTTCTTCCTGAAGGCCTTTTCGGCTTCGGTCGTCATGGCCTTGATCTGGGCGGGTTCGGCGGCGCGATAGGGCGTGCCGTCGGGATAGAAGATATCGTGGAACCACAGGGTCGGCTGGCTTTTCGTGTATGGCTTTTCCCACGAATCCCACGGCAGATTGGTCTGGCTCTTGCCCAGCACGAAGCCCCAGTTGATAGCGCCGACATTATATTTGCGAGCCATAGGCAGGGCCGAATCAAACGTCGAGCCGTTGCCGCGCGCCATGTACTCGGTCATGATCAACGGGCGGCCATAGGGTTGCAGCGATTTGATGCGTTCTTCCAGGCGTTCCGGCCAGTCATAACTGTGGAAGCTGATGATGTCCGACTGGTCGATCTGCACACGCTCGACAGCGTTCAGCCTGCCGTTCGGCGACCAGTCGTCATGGTGCCACACGCCCGAGGTCAGGGGCTGGATCGGGTCTTCCGTCCGCGCCCAGGCAAAGACCTGCGGCAGCAGCTTGGCCACCTGAGCCGTCTTGGTGGCCTCATCCAGTTGCTGATAATTACCGCCACCCTGATTGTCAGGCTCATTCCACACATCCCAGGCCAGGATACGGTCGTCCCTGGCGAAGGCGCCGACAATGCCCTTGACGTAGGATTCGTACTTGCCCCAGCCGGCCTCATCCATCAGCCCAGCCGTACCCGGCGACTGCACCCAGCCGGAATTGTGCACGCCAGGGATCGGCGGATGCTGCGGCCCCAGCTTCGGGTTCGGGTCCCAGCAGGAATCGAACAGGACGAGCATCGGCTTGATATGGTGCTTGGCCGCCAGATCGAGCACGATGTTGATGCGCTTTTTGAACCCTTCCGGTTCCTGCGCCCATAGCTGGTCCTGCAGGAAAATACGCATGGTGTTCATGCCGATGCCTTCGGCGTAACCGAACTCCTTGTCGATCTCGGCCGGATTGAAGGTATCGGCCTGCCACATCTCGAACTGGTTGATGGCGTCGGTCGGCAGGAAGTTGGACCCCACCAGCCAGCGCTGCTTCGCGTACCACGCATTGGCTGCAGTAGGTGACCAGCGCGCCGTCTCGGCATAGGCGGGGACGCAAGAAAGCGCCAGAAGAGCCGCACAGGTTACGCCCACGCGGAACAGATTCGCAGACAGAATATTCACAGTGCTTCCTCCGATATTCTATTGGCTTATTTGATAGCCATTTTTTATTTCGCCCTGGTTACGGCGATGGGGCCGAATCCGTGCGGACCGGCCCCAAGAACTTGAAATCCAGCAGTAATGAGAGGGCTGCAAGGCGCGGCCCCCTCATTCATCAGTTATATTTGAAGCGGACAGACAGGCCATAGTAGCGGCCTTCGTCACGGATATCGCGGACGAACCGCTTACCCGCTTCGTACTCATGGAAGTTATGGAACGGCTTGGCCAGGATGTTAGAGACATCGAAGTTAAGCGTATAGGCATCGTTCGGCGAATAGCTGAACGAATAGTCCAGACGGTTTACCGCTTCCGTACCTTCGCCTTCCCAGCCACCGCTGCGGTTATCATAGGAATTAATCCAGCGTGAACGGCCGTTATACGAAAGACGGGTGGAAATCTTGTCCTTTTCATAGAAGACAGCCAGGTTATAGCTCCAGTTCGACACGCCAGGGATCTTTACCATCTGGCCTGCGCCACCCAAGGCCGCGGGCAGTTCGTTATAGGCATCGATATAGGTCAGGTTCGACTGAACGCCGATACCATTCCATGCGCCCGGCAGGAAGTCGAAGAAGGTCTGGCCGGCAATTTCTATCCCCTTGATCTTACCGGCGCCGGCATTTTCAGGACGGGACACTTCAAGAACACCGTAGGTAGGATCATTCACCCGGCTGGTATAGTTGTTAATGAAGCCAAACAGGTCGTGGTAGAATACAGCCACGCTCGCCGACGTATTGCCCGACGGATAGTATTCCCAGGTAACATCGTAGTTTGTCGAAGTCAGCGGCTTCAGGTCCGGGTTACCGGCAGAACCATAGGCATCCGCCGCATTGGGGACGGGCGTGCCGTTTGGAACATACTGTGAAATGTTCAGCGCCGGATTGAGCTGGCCAAAATCAGGGCGTGTCCGCGTCTTGGTAATGCCCAGTCGAATCTGCATCTGGTCATTCGGACGCAGGCGCATACTGACATTAGGCAGTACATCGGTATAGTTTTGGCTGATGGTATGGGGAACCGCCGTGGTCACGCCATCCCAGGTGACACTGGAAACACCGCTGTATTTGCCCATCGTATTGACGATGCGCACACCGATATTGCCATCGACCTCGGACTTGAAGAAATGGGTTTCATACCGCCCCTGGATATAGCCGGTGCGGGTCGCTTCCTTCGCGGTAAAGCCGCGATAGGGATTGTAGGGCATCAGGTCGGGTTGCCATTGGGTCTGCGTGTTTTTCCAGCCCTGGTCCGTGGGATTGAGCGCCACCAGTTGTGCGAGCGCGTCGCGGGTCACCGACAGGAGCGCCTGGCGGTTATCGACAATGCCCGCCCGTGACGGCTGCAAATAGCTCCGGAAACCCTGATCGCCGCCGCGGAAGGTATCCTGCGTCAGCGAGAGTTCGCCCACCGGAATGGAATCGAACGGAATGGCGAGCGGCAGCACCCAGGCGTAGCGGTCATTGGCTTCATAGAAGGCATTGCGATCCGAATAGCGCAGGCCGGCCTTCAACTGCTTGAAAATGCCCCATTCGGTGTCATAGACGGCATCTCCCCGCCACTGGATGCCATTGCCGCCCACCTTGTAGATACTTTCGTAGTAACCACGCCAGATATAATTGCTGGCATCCGACACATCCATGCCGACGGCATTCCAGGCCGTACCGCCATCAGACACAAAATTGACGTTGATCGGATAGGACTTGTTGATCGCCGAGTCGAGGCTCCACGAAGAGTTCGAATAGAGGCTGTTGGTATAGGCCAGGTCGGTCGAGAGCTTCAGCTTGCCGCTGGTGAAGCTGCCGCCCACCGCGATCTGCTGCGTGTCGGTGCGGTCAAAACCGGTCGAGCGGTAGAACAGGATCGGATCGCCACCGGTATTGGTCATACTGAGGACCTGGTCCGTTCCATCCTGAAGC
The DNA here is from genome assembly GCF_900100255.1 of Asticcacaulis taihuensis. Lineage (GTDB taxonomy): Bacteria > Pseudomonadota > Alphaproteobacteria > Caulobacterales > Caulobacteraceae > Asticcacaulis > Asticcacaulis taihuensis. Next base: position 250,534 of record NZ_FMTS01000004.1, read on the forward strand.
ACGACATTGCTCTTGGTGCCGTTCCAAAGAGGCGCCTGCGCCCAGTCGTTGGCATGTTCAGCCCGGTAGGCCTGCCAGAGCAGGTCGGCATAAACCTCGACCTGGTCATTCGGGCGCCATTGCAGGGTGGCGTTGGCGGAGGGCCGCCAGCGGTGACCGGTATCCATATAGACACCGACGGAATTGGGGAACCGGATCGTCTGGCCATTAACGTCGGCCGATCCGATATAGCCATCCGCCCAACGCACGGCATTACGGAAATCCTGCTCCGTATAGGAGAGGTTCAGCAGGGCGCCCATTTCACCGGCGCCGGTATTCCACCGGTCAGTAATCAGGACGTTGCCGTTGGTGTTGTACTTGCCGTTTTGGTCGTTATAGGTCTCACGGATGGCGCCATCGATTTCAAAGCCCTTGAAATCAAACGGGCGGCGTGTGCGGACATTGATCAGGCCGGCGAGGCCCGGTTCCAACAGGTCAGCCGTGCCGGACTTGTAGACTTCCATGCCGGCCAGAGCACCGGACGGGAAATCCTGCATCTGAACGCGACGCAGTTCGGCGGTTGAAATATCGCGGCCGTTGACGGTCGTCGCCACATCCGGCAGGCCGCGCACCAGCACGCCGCTGCCTTCGTCACTGCCATGCGTGATCTGAACGCCCGGCAGGCGCGCCAGCGATTCGGCCGCGTTCACGTCCGGCAGCTTGCCGATATCTTCGGCCACGACGGCGTCGATGATCGAATCAGACCGGCGCTTGATTTGTTGAGCGGAGCGCAGACTGGCGCGATAGCCCTTGACCACGATGACGGTCGAATCGTCCTTATCCTTGGCTTTTTCGGTAGCCGTCTGATCGGTGCTGGCCGCAACCGTCCCTTGGGACGCCTCCTGGGCAAACGCGGCGCCGCCGGCCATCATCAGCACGATGGACGCAGACGCGAGTAATCTCATTTTGGACTTCATAAAGTTCCCTCCTGTTTCTTCTGTCGGCGTCACGGCGCCGGTTGAGGGCATTTGTACGACAATATGATTTTATTATCAAATCAGATTTATATAGAATGACTAATGAGGCCGCGACGTAACAAATATGCAACAACGCGATACCCGCCCCAAGCATTAAAAGGCTATATAAAATCGCGTAAATTATTCAATTTATTGATTATATTAAGATATTTTAAAAGGTGCCACCTCTTACCCACCCACGACAGACAACAGAGGCAAACCACGCCTCGTAGCGAGGTAAAATTTAATCACACCATTTTGAAAATAATCGACTCTTTAAAGCCGATTATTTTCAATCCCTATTGCACAATGTAGTCAGTATTCCAAAATGCGGCATGAAGCCCGCAGGCAACTATGCCTTCACCAGTCCCGGCAGGTCCCAGATTTCATTCGGTCCGCCCGCCAGGGTGCGCTCGCCCGCCTCACGCAGGTCCAGCACGACCACTTCATTAACGCCCGACTTTAGCCAAGGCCCCGGCACGAACATAGCGCGCTGAGGACCGACCGACCAGTAACGGCCGAGATTATGCCCGTTGACGAAGACATAGCCCTTGCCCCAGCCGCGCATATCCAGGAAAGTAAAGCCCGGCACAGCGCCATCCGCCGTCACATTGAAGGTGCCGCGATAGAAGGCCGGCCCGGCCACCGGTTTCGCGGCAAACGTCAGACCCGATATATCATCGAAGGTGACGCCCGCCTGCTCCCAGCCGCTAAGTGGCGCACCATTCAACATGGCCTGCCCGATCAGGCCCTTCTGGTCGCGACCGATGTTTTTGCCGTAATTGCAATGGCCGTGGGTATCGACCCAAAGCTCCAGCACACCACCCTGCGGCACATCGATCGCCACAGAGGTTTCCTTCAGGCGGCGGTCGAGCGTTGCCACCGTGATCCCATTTACCCGCACCAGGGCGTAGTCACGGACATCATCGAATTTCAGCACGCCCGATAAGGGCTTTTCCGCGCGGTGACGATAGACCATCAGGCCGTGCATCTGGCCCAAGGCATCAAGCGATTTCGGTGACGACTGATGCACCGGCTTACCGAGCAGCGACTCCAGGGGCGCCGCTTCCGTCAGGCGAAAACGTGGCACCGTAACCGGCACCTCGGCTGGCGGCAGGGGCGCAAAAGCTTCCGCCGGCAAATAATTCTGGAACAGGGCCTTGACCGCCGCATATTTGGGCGTTGGCCGGCCGGCTTCATCCAGAATGGCGTCGTAGTCATAGCTGGAAATATCCGCGCTGTAGCCTTTGGAATCCCAGTTGGCGCCGGCATACCAGCCGAACGATGTACCGCCATGCAGCATGTAAAAACTGATCGACATCTTGCGGTCGAGCATCCATTTCAGGCTGTCGATAAGGGGCGGAATCTCCATGGTCGCGTGTAGATCGCCGAAGGCGTCAAACCAACCGCCCCAAAGCTCGGAATTGAAGAAAGGTCCGTCGCTGCGCACCTTGGCGCGCGCCGCGAACTCCTCTTCCGCCTTGTAATTGGTGCCGAAATTGATGCCGGCGACGATGCCGGGCAAAGAGCCATTGGCGACAAACTGCGACGGATCCGCCGTGTAAAGCAGGCCCGTAAACCCGGCGTCGCGCTCGGCCTCCATGACCTGGCGCATATAGTCGTGATCCGCGCCGAAAGCGCCGTATTCGTTTTCGATCTGGGTGAGAATGATCGGCCCGCCATTATCGATCAGCAGTGGCACCAGTTCCTGGCCGAGGCGCTTGAACCAGGCCTTCATTGGTCCGACAAATTTGGGATCGCTGGTGCGGGCGATACCGCTTTCTTCCGGGAACAGCCAGGCGGGCAGGCCGCCACCGTCCCATTCGGCGCAGACATAAGGGCCGGGCCGCAGGTTCACCCACAGTCCCTCTTCCTGAGCAAGCCTGATATAGGCTGCAATATCGAGATTGCCGCTGAAATCATAGACACCCGGCGATGTTTCATGAGCATTCCAGAAGACATAGGTGGTCAGGGTATTGAGCCCCAGGGATTTCAGCTTGCGCAGGCGATCGCGCCAGTATTCGCGGGCAATGCGCGGATAGTGCATTTCGCCCGCCAGGATCTGGAACGGCTTGCCATCGAGCATGAACTGGTCATTCGCCACCGTAAAACGCGACGCGGTCTTTGCGCCGGCCGCACCGGACAGGGCAATCACGGCGCCGACGCCGCCCACCGATGTCAGGAAATTCCGGCGCGTCTGCTTCATCTGGCTCATTCGTTCCTCCTGGGTCAGGCCGCGCACTCATAAATACGCCCGACACTCACATTTAGTGCGATTAATTTATTCGCCGCCTGGAAGGAATCTTCAGAAAGCGCAACCTGACATACTGAGAAATGCGTAACTTCCACAGATGACAGGCCATTCCATAAGCGGCCGCGCCTATGAATTATCACACAATAAAAATACAGCAATTATAAAATATGATTTATTATCAGATTATCGCGCTTCGCCTTCGGCCTCACGCCGCTTTTGCGACCGGCGGGTGTCTTCCAGCGCCAGACGCACCAGAGTCTCCATTGACCAGCGCGCCGCCCGGCCGTCCCCAGCCTCGATGGCCTCAAATACGCGCGCATGGTCCTGCCAACTGCTGCGCGAATCCTTGGGGTCCGTCGATTTCAGACGGGTAGACCAGGCAATGGCCGCGGCAATCGAACTGTTGAGCGAGATCAAAACCTCGTTGCGGGTGGCAATCAGCAAAGTCTTGTGAAAATCGATGTCCGCCAAACGGCCGGTTTCGGTGGCCAGGGTCTCCACGCGCATCACCTCCAGGGCATGACGCATACGCTCGACCTCTTCCGCCGTGCGGCGCTCGGCCGCCAGTTCCGCCGCCGCCGGTTCATTGATCAGGCGCAGTTCAAACAGGCCGTGGATAAAGTCCTCCGTCGGCGTGGTCTCGAACATCCAGCCCATGACTTCCGGATCGAGCAGATTCCAGTTCGTGCGTTCGCGCACGCGCGTGCCGCGCTTGGGCCGGCTATCGACAAAACCCTTGGCGGCCAGAATTTTCAAGGCTTCGCGGTAAGGCGTGCGGGAAATATTCAGCGCCTCGCTGGAATCGAGCTGGAATGGCAGGGCATCCCCCGGCCTGTAGACACCATTCAAGATATCGACGGCCAGCCGATGGGCAAGGGTGCCATGCAGGCGCCCATGAGAGACCGCTTCTTCATAGGTCGTATCACCAGCCCCCTCCTGTTCGGGACCATTTCCGTTCTCAATCATGCTTCATACCGCTCCCATGCCTCTGCTTTATGAGCGAGGCCGCCTTCCGGTGCAAGACGGGAGTTAAGACCGAGCCGTCACAATAAAGGTGGTCACCGACAAGGGCGGCGCCAAAAGTCCCTCTGTCCCGCCGGCCAATACCGCCCGATGCGTCTGGTCCGTCACAATCCTGGTGACGCGATAGCCCGCTTTCAGACCGGGGAAGTCTATATCCAGGCGGCGCTCATAAAGCCCCGGATTGACATGGACAACCACGAACGACTGGCCATCCGGTCGGACCGCCACAACCGTATCCGTATCATCCACCGGCAGGAACCGATCCCCCGGCCGGATATAGCGGGAGAAGTTGGCCATGGCGCCGTATTTCGAGGTAATATTGATCTTCGGGTCTGTCGGATTGGTATAATCCATCTTGATCAGCCCCCAGTTCGATCCCTCGCCCGGCTCCATCGTCTGGCGCTCAACCGCCTGCCACAATACCCACGCCACCGGCTGCATACGGTTGATATCGCTGACGATCTGCTCGCCCAGAGCAATGGCCGGGCGCATATCGTCGAAATCCTGCGTCACATTGGGCGGCGACAGATCCACCTCCGACATCCACAGACGCTTGCCGGTCATCCGCGCGATATCGCGCACCGCCGTCTTGCCGGTCGTGTCGTAGCTGTGTGCATTGATCTGATCGATCGTGGCCCTGGCTGCATCGTCCAGCCCCGCCCAGTCCTGCACAAAGGTTTGCGCATTGGTCTCGTCAATGCCGGAAATCTGCGTGTCCGATTTCTGCGCGCGCAAGGCTTTGCGGACCGCCTTCAAGATCAGGGACTGCCGGGCCGGCGACCAGTGCGCTCCCTCCTGCGTATTGGCGGCATACCAGTAGGGCGTATTGGGCTCGTTGACCGGCGACAGGGTGCGGAAATGGATATGGTGCCGCTTTTCCAGTTCCAGCGTCACCCGAACCAGATAGTCGGTGAATTTATCTTCGTAACCGGGTCGCAGATTGTCATCAAGGCCGCTGGCATTGCCGGAAACCCGCCCGCTTACCGTCATGAAATAAGGCGGCGAATTGGAAAATGCCTCGAAGATTTGCTCCCGTGCCGGCAACCGCACCCGGATGGCATCCAGCCACCAACGCTGCCCCGCATCCGCCGACCAGTCCCACTGCGACGCCTCATCGGGATTCCACCAGTCAGTACCGGTGGCACCGGCCGGCCGGCGCCAGAAGCCTGGAATACCGGCCCCCAGCCGCAGATAGGGTTCCGTTTCTGGCGCATTGCCACCACCGATATTATAACGGGCAATATTGAACTTCAGGCCGTCCGGCCCGTAAAGCAAATCCGCCAGTTGCTCTCGCTGCGCCGACGGCAGCTTCCCCGTCACATTGGCAAACCAGGCCAGGGCCGTGCCCCAGCCCTCAAAGGGCTTGCCGGGTTCGGTCCAGCGCGGAACGATGCTGACCGTCACGGCCTGGCTTGTTACTGAAGGCGCGGCCGCAACGGCCGGTAACGGACCAAGCATCGCGACAAGCAGGCTGGCCAGTCCATATACCCAGCCCCTTACTTCGCTCCTGATCCCGCGAGGCATACGCCCTCCTTCCATGGCACGGTCGGATACTTTAGTGAGGAAAAAAGCCGTGTACAGCCTCGCTTAGCCAACAAGGGGTGGTCGGTCAGGCAAGACAGTACACAGCAATGACCCAGGCGACAGCGGTCGAGTTAAGAAGGGACCAGGGAGACTGAACCTTTCTGGAACCTTAGGCGGAAACCGGCACCAAACGCGCACCAGCCACATAACCAGCCTACAGCCCACCGCAATTAAATCATACTTATTTTTCAACGCAAGCAAAATTGTACGATCATTAAAAGGCGCATCTCGCCCCTGCTTATTGACGCATAACAAAAAAAATTGAATACAACGCCTACGCCTAAACACCAAAGTCTTGCAAGGCATGAAATTGAGCCCTGTTGACATCCGGATTGCCGCGTACATTAATGCGATTAAATGTCGCAACATTTCGTTGTCACCATTGCCTCCGCCCAAAAGATCGAAGTGTATGGACCTGCCTCTGGCAATGAATTACGAACGGGGTCCGGGTGCGCCGAAGCGTATCAAAGACCCGTTCGGCACAGGCGGGATGCGATGACTTCGAATTTTCTATCTCCCCTCGATATCGCCATCACCCTCATCTATGCGCTTGCCATTTTCAGCCTGGCGCAATTTGTTTCAAATCGCAGCGCCAATGTCCGGGCCAGCCCGAAGGGCTATTTCTTTGCCGGCAACCAGTTGCCCTGGTGGGCCATAGGCGCCTCCCTGATCGCCGCCAATATCTCGGCCGAGCAGATCATCGGCATGTCCGGTTCCGGTTTTCGCATCGGCCTGGCGGTCGCCTCCTACGAATGGATGTCGGCCGCCACCCTGCTGCTGGTCGGCAAGTTCGTGCTGCCCGTATTTTTCAGCACGGGCAGCCTCACCATGCCAGGCTTCCTCGCCCGGCGCTTCGGCCCCAGTGTTCGTTATCTGATGGCCATATTCTGGCTCGGCCAGTATATCCTGATCAATCTCACCGCCATACTGTGGCTTGGCGGAACGGCGGTCACCACCGTCACCGGCATGGACCCGATGCTGGCCCTGATCCTGCTGGGATGTTTTGCCCTGGCCTATCAGTTTTCCGGCGGCCTGAAAGCTGTCGCCCTGACCGATGTGGTTCAGGTGTCGCTGCTGACCCTGGGCGGCCTGACCATTCTGGCGGTCACGCTGAGCCAGATCGGCGGCCAGGCTTCGCCATCAGGCATTGCCAACGGCTTTCGTGTCCTGATGACGCGCTTCCCCGACCATTTCCACATGATCCTGCCCAAAACCAGTCCGCACTACAAGGATCTGCCCGGCATCGCCGTCCTGGTCGGCGGCATGTGGATCATGAACCTGTCCTACTGGGGATTCAATCAGTACATCATCCAGCGCGCCCTGGCGGGGAAGTCCCTGCCGGAGGCGCAAAAGGGCATCGCCTTCGCCGCCTATCTCAAACTGCTGATGCCGGTGATCGTTGTCCTGCCCGGCATGGCCGCCCTCGTCCTGGCCCCTGACATCACCCGTTCCGATCAGGCCTACCCGACCATGATGACCCTGTTGCCACCTGGCTGTCTCGGCCTTGTTTTCGCTGCCCTCGCGGCGGCCATCGTCGCCTCTTCGGCCTCAAAGATCAATTCGATCGCCACCATCTTCACCATGGATATCGTCAAGCCGGCCTTCCCCGCGCTTTCGGATCAAACACTGGTATCCATCGGGCGGATTACCTCGGTCGGCGCTCTGGCGATTGCCATCCTGGTTGCCAAACCTCTACTCGGCAATTTCGATCAGGTCTTCCAGTTTGGTCAGAGCCTGACAGGGTTTTTCGCGCCGGGCATAGTGGTGATCTTCGCGCTCGGCATGTGCTGGAAACGCTGCACGACGGCCGGCGCGTTTTCAGCGATCGCCACAGGTTTTATCATGTCGTGCGCCTTTTACGGCGCCGCCCATCTCCATCAGCACCCGGAGATTGAGGGCGCCTTCCCCGCATGGATCATCGCGCATATACCCGACATGCCGTTTATCAATCGGGTCGGCTGGGTATTCTGGATCTCATTGCTCACCTGTATCGGCGTCTCGCTGATGACGAGGGAGCCCTCTTCAGAAGCGGTCGTTGATTTGACCCGCATAGACTTTCGCACCACGCGCGCCTTCAATATCGCTGCCGCCGGCGTTCTGATTGTGCTGACGATCATTTATGTCGTTCTATGGTGATAAATGGTCGGATGGGCAACGGACGCCATATAAATCATATTAATTGATGTTAAAAGTGAAATTGAAAACAATTTTATTGAAATTACCTATGAAATCGCGCTTTTTAAAATTTATAAAATCATACTTAAAATGACCACATCCAGTTGAACGGATACACAATTCAATGGGCACAACCCAGGACACGGGTATAAAGCCTGCCGCCGGTTCGACCGGCAGGACGCAATCTCCGCGCCAGGCCGGAACCATGCTCAGGCAAGCCATTTTTTATGGACTTCTGTGCGCCGGCACGGGGGCCAGCCTGCCATTTTTGCCTTCCTGGCTGCGGCAGAATGGGATGTCAGCCACGCAGATTGGCTGGATTCTGGCCGTTCCACTGATTGCCCGCGCCATCACCGGCCCCCTTTCCGGATTATGGGCGGATCGGTTCGTCAAGTATCGCACCCCTCTTCTGTGCCTGGCTCTGTCAGCCACCGCCGCCTATGCCCTGATGGGGGTCATTTCGGCCCCGCTAACCGAACGCTTCTATTGGTTCATCGGCCTGTTCAGCATCGGTTTTACCGCCATCGCCAGTATTACACCACTGCTGGACGCGATGACCATGCAACTGGGACGCAGCGGCGGCTTCAGCTTTTCCTGGGTGAGGGCCAGCGGATCAGCCGCCTTCATCTTCGCCAACATATCCCTGGGCTACCTGCTCCAGATGGTGGGCGTGGACGCGGTTCTGGCCTGGATGGTCGCCTCGGCCCTGCTGGTAAGCCTGGGGGCGAGGTTCCTGCTGCCCGCCAGCGCGCGAATCGATCCGTTATTGCTGCCGCGCCGGGATACTCCCAGTCTGACCCGCCTGGCCACCCTGCTGAAAAACAAGCGCTTCGTGTTCTTGATCATTGCCCTGGGCTGCCTGCAGGCGGCGCACAGCTACTACTACGCCTTTTCAACCCTGCTGTGGGAGAAGAATGGCCTGTCATCTACCCTTTGCGGCTACCTGTGGGCCTTCGCCGTCGTGAGCGAACTGGTCTTTCTGGGTCTGGGCGGACGGTTCCGCCACCGCCTCGGTCCCTGGCGACTGCTCATGCTGGGGGCCGCCGCCGGCGTTGTGCGCTGGGGCCTGATGTCGATCACATCCGACATCTGGCTTCTGTGGCCCATGCAGGCCCTGCACGGGCTTACCTTCGTCGCCGTATATCTGGCCGGCCTCGAACTGGTCTTCCTGCTGGTGCCTCAAGGCTATGAGGGCCTCGGCCAGGCGATCAACTCCGCCTATGCCAGCGGCACCCTGACCGGATTCGGCATGGTCTTCTCCGGCAACATCTATGAAGCTTTCGGCGCCCGCGGCTATGGCTTCATGGCGGCCCTGTGCCTGCTGGGCCTGGGCATAGTCTCAAGGCTTTACCTGACCCGAAACGACACAAAGGCGGACTAAACAGATGGAAGCCAGACCTTTGGGCTTGGCGGATAATGAGGGATACACTGTGCCTTGCGAAATTTCTTAAACAAGAACGCCCGGCTAACTCGGTTTATTTCAAACGGCTCCCCTGCGGGAGTAATTTTGGTTGCGAACGACCGCTGCCAACGTAGGCTGCACATGCTAACTTTCGTCGATTTAATCCCAGGTCGGCGCCACAAAGTGATTTTTCACTTTGCTGCAAGATGAATCCCCCTTTGTGCCTCGAAGCGGTCGTTTCACATAGTAGTGAGTATAGCCTAGAAGCGGATACTGGAGTTTTCAGGCGCATACGGCTCAAAGAGAGGTGACGTTCTTGAGACGAGAGGCGCCCGGCGTACCCGGCGCCTGGACAGCTAAATTTGTGCCTGACCGCCATCAACGAACAGCTCGACACCATTCACGAAACTGGCGTCATCGGACGCCAGGAAGAGAACCGCCTTCGCAATCTCGTCAGGTTGCCCCACACGACCGGCGGGGATCAGGCCAGCCAGATAGGCCTTGGTGCCTTCGGCCTGGTCGCCGCCGCCAAACAAATCATTAAGGCCGGCGGTATCCGTCACGCCTGGACTGATGGCGTTGACCCGAATCTGGCGATCCTTCAGATCGAGTATCCAGTTGCGGGCGAAGTTGCGAATAGCGGCCTTGGTGGCGGAATAGACGCTAAAGGCCGGGGTTCCTGAGATGCTGGTTGTCGACGAGGTCAGCACAATTGCGCCGCCGTCCCGCAAAAGTGGCAAAGCCTTTTGGACCGTGAACAGGACACCCTTTACATTGGTATCGAACGTCGTCTGATAGTGCGCTTCCGTAATGGCGCCCAGGGCCGCGAACTCGCCGCCGCCGGCATTGGCGAAAACCACGTCAATGTGGCTGTGCCGCTGTTGGACAGCGTCATACAGGCGGTCGATATCCGAGAGATTGGCCATGTCGCCTCGCACGCCGGTGATCCGACCACCGATTGCCTTGACTGCAGCATCGAGCGCATCCTGGCGGCGACCGGTGATAAAAACCGAAGCCCCCGCCTCTATAAATGCCTTTGCTGTGGCCAAACCAATCCCACTGGTGCCGCCGGTTACCACCACAACCTTGTTTTCGAACGAGCGTGTCATTGTCTGTCTCCATGTTTGGCGGCTTGATCGCCGCAGACGGCTGGAAGATAATTTCGGAACGATGCTGGCTGTAGTGGGCAAACATGCTACACATCGTTCCATATGGAGAACGATTCATGCGAAGCGACCTGAATGATCTGGCCTATTTCGCTGAAGTTATAACCCATGGCGGGTTCGCTGCCGCGGGGCGGGCCTTGCGTGAGCCCAAGTCGAAGCTCAGCCGTCGAATTGCCGCGCTGGAAGAGAGGCTGGGTGTGCGCCTGATCGAGCGCTCCAGCCGGCAGTTCCGCGTAACCGATGTCGGTCAGGCTTTCTATCAGCGCTGCCGCGCTGTGCAGAATGAGGCTGAACAGGCTGAGGCGCTTGTCGCGGACGCCCTCACCGAACCGCATGGGCTAATTCGCTTTAGCTGCCCGACCGGTTTGATTGAATCTATCTCCTCGCCCGTGGCCAGGTTCCTGGACCGCTACCCTAAGGTTCGGCTGCAACTCGTCGCCACTGACCGTCCTGTGGATCTGATCGCTGAACGGATCGATCTGGCGTTACGGGTCCGGTTGTCACTCGACAGCGATGCTTCGCTCACCATGCGGACACTTGGCCAATCAACGCGTATTCTTGTGGCCGCCCCACAACTGGCTGGCCAGATCGGTGAGATCGAACAACTGACGGACTATCCCGTTCTCGTTTCCAATGACGACCAGGACGAAACCGAGTGGCCGATTGAAACAAATGACGGTCGCACAAAACTGATCCGGCACACTGCGCGCATGGGCTGCACGGATTTCGGGGCCATACGATCCGCGGCGATTGCGGGTCTGGGTGTCGCTTTCCTGCCTGATCATGTTTGCCATGAAGCGCTGCGGAACGGCAGCCTTGTCCGCGTCCTGCCGGCATGGCGTGGCCTGAAGGGCATTGTACACCTCGTCTTTACGACCCGGCGCGGGCTGCCACCGGCCGTGCGTAAACTAATTGATCATCTGGCGGCTTGTTTTCCAAGGAACGTGCTCAGCCGAGCCAACGGCTGAGTTAAGGGCTGCATCGCGTCCTTTGCGGACCAGTGGCGCATCCAAAAAGGTCACAACCGGACCTTAAGTGTCACAGAAGTGGAAAACCCACCGAACAATGTTCGGTGGGTTTTCCACTTGGCGTGTGAATTTTCGTATTCTTCTGTCTTTGCCAACGCGCCCCACGAGATCAGAAACGGATCATCAGTGACGCCTTGGCGGAATGGTCGGTGAAGGTGTCCGAAACGCTGCCATTATAGGTGACATCCCAGATGAGATTCTTGCGCACGTAACGCAAGCCCGCTGAAAGAATCGCGGCATCAGGTGCGATGGCGACACCTCTGATTGTCATCGTATCTGAGCCGCCCTCGAAACCCGCTGTCAGGGTCGGGGTCTGACCACTGAAAGCGTGACGCCAGCTCAGCGCCAAACGGGGTTGAACTGCGCCAGAGGCCGGGTCGCCTTCCAGACGGACCCCCAGTTCGCCAAAGCTCGTATCCTGTTTGCCGGGGTCAACATTCAAAGCCGTGGCGGCGCCCGTTTCCGAGGCCTTGTCGAAGTCCGCACTGGCGCGGCTCACCCCAGCGAACGGGGTGACGATGGCCCCTTCAATCTGGTAGGAGCGGCCGAATTCAGCCCAGATTTGCGACATTTCCCCCTTGGCCTTGCCGCTGACAGTGCCGCCAAGCGTACCGAGCGTCGTCTCACGGGTCAGGGTGTCATCGACCTGGCCATATTGCGCACCTGCCTGAAGGGCCCAGCCATTCTGGCTGGTCCAGCGAATGCGGCCGGTCACGAAGACAATATCCCCCTTGATGTGGGCAGCGTCCCGGCCGCGTGTCGTCAGGGTGCCCGCACCGACCGAATAGTCGAGACTGCCTTGCTTCCAGCCGAAGCCGGCCGCCAGGCCGCTGTGATCGACAGCGAGACTTTGCGTGCCATTGACGCCGCCGGCTTTGGCCGCAGAACCAAGCACCGTCGCCCACAGCCAGCTTCCATTTTCGGTGCCCGGCGCCAGATCGGTCTGGGCGCGCAGCATCTGAGACGTTTCGATGGTGGCGGAGGACAGGGTCGCCCAGGCTTCACCGGTCAAGCTGGCGAAGTTCGGAGAGACGTCTGTATCGGCCAGAAGCAGGGCTTCCTCAAACAGCCCATTGCCCGGCCCCTGTGCCTGCAGCAGGCTGCCGACCGCCTTTTCGTTGGCCGTCCGGCCCAGATCCGCAAAGGCGACATCGTTGCGCGTCAGGGTGAGGGACACGGCATTTGCACTATAGGCCAGGGTCGGCGTCAGGAAGGCGAAGTTGCTGGTGACCGATCCGAAATGACCATTGATGCCACCGGCCGCAGTCAGAATCGTGTAGTCCGTCTTGCCCTTGTAACGTCCCGCAGCCGCCAGGATGTTGACGCTGGCATCGCCCAGCGTGGCAACGCCCGTGACATCCACCAAGTCGGCATGGCCGGCATTATCCACCTCGACCTCCAGCGTCGATGCCGCATTGAGCGCCAGATCGCCATTGATCGTCAGGTGGCCGATCGAATTGCCGGCGCCGATCGTGCCCCCCTCAATGGTGGTGTCACCGACCGTGCCATTGCCGCCCAGCTTGGCGTCCTGGTTCACCGTTACATCGGCGCCATTGAATGTGCCGTTGACCGACAGGATGCCGCCATTGATCAGCAGGTCACCCGTGTAATTGCTGCCGTCGCCATTCAGCTTCAGGTCACCGCTGCCGTCCTTTGCGAGTGTGCCGTCGCCACTCAGGCTGCCAGAGAATACACTGTTTGAAGACTGATTGACGGTCAGGTCTGTGCTTCCCAGGTTCAACGCACCGGAATCCCCGGAAAGGGCCGCGATCGTCTGCTGGCCGCTGGTGTTTTGCGACAGGTCGATGGTGCCGCCGCCCAGATCCAGCTGCGTCGTGTCTGCCAGGGCGCCGGTCAGGGCTATGGCGCCGGCATTGACCTGGGTCACACCGGTAAAGTCATAGAGACCGGCAAAGGTCAGGGTGCCCGCGCCGTCTTTTTCGAGCAGGCCCGTGCCGCTGAAGGCCCCTGAGAAGGTGTAGTCGTCCGGTCGGTCAAAGATAAAAGTGCCGTTGTTGACCAGATCGCCGGTGAAAGCACCTGCGGCCGTCCCGTCGCCAAGCTGGAAGACGCCGGCGCCATCGGTCTGGATATTGCCGCCATAAGTGCTGGTCAACAGCAGACGGCCGTTTTCAACAAAGGTACCGCCCGTATGCTGAATGCCCGCCACATCATCGAACAGAACAGTGGCTGGACCTTGCAGGTATACCTGGCCGGTGCCGGTGATGGACAGGTTCGCCAGGTCGCCGGGCTCGGTATCCGTATCGAGATCGAAGACGAGCGAACCGTCAAGTTGGACTGAACCTGTCTGGATGGCCAGATCGCCTTTGTGCTGCGCAACAGTGAGTTCCGCGCCGGTTGCGATGGCGACGTCGTCAAAGGTGGACGGCGCCTTGTCCGCGCGCCATTGGCCGCTGTCGATAGACAGGTGCTCGGCATTAGTGAACGCCACCACTTCGCCCGTACCTTCGCCCGCGGCATAGACGGTATCGTCACCCGCGCCGAGATCGGCAATCCCGGTGACCGTGGACCCGGCCATCATGGTGAAGCTGTCATCGCTGTCGCCCATGCTGACCGCCCGGCCATTGGCGGCAGAGATCGCGCCGTCATTGACCAGATGGGTCGTTCCGACGGTCAGGATCGTGGCACTGTTGGTGCCAGTCCCGGCAACGGCTCCGGTCACATTGATTGTATTGACGCCATTATTGCTTTCCGCATGAATAGCTTCGCCCGCCGCCGAAATATTACCGCTGGTGATGTTCACATTTTCCGCGGCCTTCGCCCATAGGCCGCCGGCATTGGCGCCCGTGGCGGACAGGTTTTCAGACATGATCGATACATCGCCGGAATTGGCGCGCGCTGAGATGCCGAGGCTGTTATCCCCCGTGGTCGTCAATGTGCCTGATGTCACCTGGGCATTACCGGCGGCGATGGCGTAGATGGTCACGCCGCCATCCCCGGTCGCTTCCGCCTTACCGCTGGTAATGCTGACATTGCCGCCGGCCGAGCCACCAATGGCGCTGCCATAAAGGGCATCGGAACGGGCATCCTGGCTGGTGATAGTGACATTGCCGTCCTGCGAAGTGCCGGTGATGGCATCGCCGGTGAAGGGGCCTGTCTGCCCCGTGCCCTTTACCTCTGTCTGGTCAGCGGTGATGGTGATATTGCCAGTGGTGGCCGTGGCAACTATGCCCGCGCCGCTGTCACCCGTGGTCACGACATGGCCGCTGGTGATCGTCACATCGCCGGCGCCGCCACGCGCCGCAATGGCGGCGGAATCCTTGCTGGCCAGAGTGACATTGCCGGAATCGACCGTGATCTCACCGTTGCCGCGCGCGGAGATGCCGTAGCGGAAGTTGCCCTCGACCGAAACGTCCGTGCTGGTGACCTGGATGGCGCCATTTCCGCCTTCGACGATGATACCGCCCTGGGCGATGCGCAGTCCGTCGGGACCGGCGCCGCTGTCTGCGCCCGCGCCGGTAACGGTCACCGCATTGGACTCGATATTGACCGCGCCGGGTGTCGTCACCTTTATGGCGTTGCCGAGATTGCCGCCGGCCGAGACCGCACCTTCATTGCCAATATCGACGGCGCCCGTTGCCGTGACAGCGATACCCGAACCACCGGAGGTGATGGAAGCCTCATCGCCCAAGTTTACCATGACCGCACCGCCGGACGCGGTAATGCCCGTTTCCTGGTGTGAGACAAGGTCGCCGTTCAGCGTCACATCGACCTTTCCGCCGCCGGTCGAGGTGGCATTGAGACCGAACCGGTCGGATTGTGAATCCCCGAGCGTGACGCTGACATCTCCCTGGCCGCGCACGAGCGAGGCGTAGCCACCGGGGCCGGCCTGAACGCTGCCGGCGGTAACTGTCACCTCGCCCTGATCGGAGAAGACATTGATCGCCGCCGCATTGTTCCCTGTTGCCGTCACTGTGCCGGCATCGAGCGTGGCGCCGGTGAGACCGCTGACATAAAGCGTCGCGGCCTGCTCGCCATGTGAAATGGCCTCATCGACCTTTACCTCAGCCGTCGTCCCGGCCAGCGCCACGGCGCCGGAACCATACTGACCGTAAGCCTCAAGATGGCCGCCTTCGATGACGACCGCCCCATTGGTCGAAACGCCCGCCACAGCATCCGATGCGCCAAGCGGATCGTAGGTCAATCCGCGCACCACGGCATCCTGCGCACGAATGTGAACATCGCCATTGGTGGAAGTCGCCAGGACGCCCGCCGTTCCGTTCCCTGCCATATCCAGGCTGTCGACCTGGATATCGATATCGCCATCGCCTGAGGTCGCACGCACGGCAATGAGGTTACCCTGGCCGGTTGCCGTCAGCGTGCCAATCTGCGCCTTTACCGTGCCGGCGCCGCTTGTGGTGGTCGTGACCACTGAACCGGTGTCGCTCGAAGTGGCTGTCGCCGAGACATCGTCGATTGTCGCGTCAATGGAGGCCGTCCCGGCCTGTATGTCGACTGCCACCGGCGTGCCGGAGGCCGCGCTTTGGTCGACCGTTACATTGCTGGTCGAATGAATGACGACCGGTGCGGCGGCCAGAGGCGCGGCCAGCAACGCCGACATGGCGGTGCCGGTTAATAAGACGCATTTTGACAGATTTCGGTTTTTTCTCACGATATATTCCCCTGCTGGACAGCCTGGATTCCAGGCCGCTTTGGCTGCACTCGCCCGAAACATTCCGGGGTGCGCCTGAACTCAGGCAGGATGAAGCGGTCTTTATGATCGCGCATCCCATGATCGTGGTATTTGGTTTCACTTGAAAATTTGACATGTCACCGATGACATGATTTGCTCGCATAACGGCATTTTGTAACTGGACGAGTGAGTTGGATTTCAGGCGCCTGGAAGCAGCAAAACATGCGCTCGCAAATGTGGCGTTCGCGCCGGACCAATGGGAGGACACGCTGAGGGAAGTGGCGGCCGCCTGCGGCACGGGGCGGGCGCAACTCGTGGCCTTCGGCGGGCCGAACTTCATACCCTTCAATCGGACAAATGATATCGATCCGGCTTTCATAACGGATTTTCCGCAGATTGATGGCGGCAGTCCGGAGGTCAACTGGCGCGTGGCCTGCGCGGGCGCCCCCTTCCAACTGGCGCGTGAGACTGACTATGCCGAGGCCCGCAAACGCATCCGTCGGGGTGTTTATGACGATTTCGTCAGCCAGTTCGATCTGCCCTATGGCTGCCAGTGCGTACTCACGCAAAAACCCGGCCTGATGATTGGCATGGCGGTCCTGCGTCATCACGCCGATGGCTGGAGCAGCTCGGAAGATTGCGAAAGCTTCCTGGCCCTGGCGCCACATGTGCTTGAGGCGGTCCGCACGCAACTGGCGATCGGCGAGGAAGCAAGCCACCTTCTGTCAAACTCGCTCGATGCCATGCAGGCGTTAGCCCTGGTTCTCGATGGCTTTGGCCACATCCGGTCCATTACCCCGGCGGCCGATCTCATGCTGCGCAATGGGGACGTCTTACGGGCGTATGGTGAACGACTGAGCGCGGCGCGTATCGCCTCCGACCTTGTCCTGCAAAAGGCAATCGCCGATATCCTGTCAGAACGCGCAGCCTCCGCTCGACTTATCTTGCAGGGAGAGGATATGACGGAGGTTGCCTGCCATCTGGTCGCTTATCCGCGACGCGAGCATGAGTTCGGCTTCGCGCCGCGCATACTGGTGCTGTTGAAACAACCCGAACAGCTTGGCGCCTCTCATGCCGAGGATCTTGTCCGCATGTTCGGCCTGACCATATCCGAGGCCCACGTTGCCATTGCCGCAGCAAACGGCCTGTCGCGCGAACAGATCGCCAGGACGCGAAAGAAATCGGCCGGCACCGTCAACGCTCAGTTCAAATCCATATTTCGCAAGATGGATGTTAGCCGTGAGGCCGAGTTGGTGTCATTCATCAATCGTATTCTGCGCTAAATGAAATAGAAGGAGGCACTGAATTTTGAGTTCGGTAATCGGGGCGCATAGCAGGCTGTCGATTTGGCGCCACGATGCTGATATTCTCTTCTCAGTCGATGTCCCGGCCTGTAAGCGGATGTTCCGCTGCATCATATTCTGGAGGTTGGGAATAAGCTCGCTATGTCGTTGAGAGGTATGCTCCAACAAATATTCCTGTGCCAAATGGTAATGATTCAATCGTGTGTCCCCGTTACGGTATTTTCGTCCACGTCAATCACACTGACACTGTAGCTGTGAGTACCCGGGGGGATTGAACATAGGTGCGATCAACCCTTTCGCTAATGTCCTTCCAAAGCAGCTTGTCTTCATCGCCATCGAGCAGGACTTGAAGCACATGGGGATCGTCAAAAGTGGCGTGAGTGGATATTGTGCCGCCAGTCGGCAGCCTTCAACGCATTTGCCTTCGGGCACGAGCGCGCCCGACGACACACTTATCGCGAAATGACAGCCGAACTGAGCACTCACCAGAAATACCAGCTTGGCCAACCAGCTCTAAAATAAATAGTCCGGCTTCGTGCCTGCAAGCCCATCACCTGCATGGCAGGTTATCTTGACGCCCATCCGCATTGACCGGATGCTGATTGCCAATAAGAATATGCTGCGCTGGCAGCAGTGGCATAAAGAGGGCATCTGCCTATCGATCAGGGGGGGGCTTGGATGAACGGCTGGCGCAGTCTCCCGGTCGGATGAATAGCCCAGCTAGATCGAGACCAGGCTTTCACCAGCCCGCTATTGCCATCCAGAATGGGGATCAGGGAGTCCGGAAGAGCCACCGCCCGGCATCACTCTTCAGATCGAACCGCACAAGTGCGGGCGTGCTGGCACCTACAGCCATCAGAGCCACAGGCCCGGTGGCGCCTGGCGCTGATTTGGGCATGATCCGATAAGAGCCATCTGTTAGCTGGTCGATCCGCCAAAGCTGTTCAGGGGCGCCGGTGAAGATGGGCGTGACCTCCACCTTCGAATTCGCCGCTGCGGTCAGGGTACGGTCGGTCCCAGCCAGGACGATCTTGTAATAAGGCGTTCCCATGACGCCGCCCGCCTCGGGTACTGGCGTGACCGTCCACTGCTGATGCGGGCGGATCATATAGTCGCCAAGGTCGACATCAATGCGGCCCGCCGGCCAGGCAGCCGAATCCTGCTCCAGGGTCTGGTTGGGGATCGGACCCACGCGTTCTGTCGGTGCGGCCATAAAGCTGCGTCGACGATCGAAATCCATCCTTACGAAGTCTGTGGCAATCTGGAGAGCGAAGCCGCTGCGTTCGGATTCAATCTCAAAGGTCCCAGCCTTGATATTTTCGCCCTCGACCGGCCAGCCATCCTTCCATAGCAGAGGCGCGATGGCCAGCACACTGCGACCGCTGCGGTCCAGGTCGGCTTCGTAGTGCATCGAGAATTTTTCGACGCCGTCGCCAAGTTCGATAAGGTCGAAATGTCCCGGCCCGTATTGTCGTCCCCGGCCATTGGCGACCAGCTTACCGCCTCCCCTGAGCAAAGGGATGCCCATGTTGTCCAGGTAAGGGCCTTGTACACTACGGGACCGGCCAACCCGTATATTGTAGGACGAGTTGGGGCCATCACAGCAGGTGCCGTGGGTTCCCAGCAGATAGTACCAACCATCTCGGTACATCATGGCCGTCGCTTCCATATCGATGGCTACCGCCACCGGCTGGTTGCCGGCGATCCTCTGCCCGGTCTTCGGGTCGAGTTCGACGAGTTGGATGTAGCCGTAATAGGTGCCGTAACTCAGCCACAGCCGACCATCGGCATAGAGAAAGGCGGGGTCGATTGCGTCCGTGGCTTCCACGCCGTCGCTCGTCGCCACATCGCCAACCTCGTGAAATTCATATTCAGGTGATTTCGGATCCAGCGACTTAGTCCACATGAGCTTGATTGCGCCGGCGTGGCCGCCGTTCATCCCACCGCCACCGGCGGCGTAGGCCACATAAAAGCGGTCGCCGATCTTGATGACGTCGGGCGCCAGGCCGCGCCCCGGTCTTTCGGCGCCGGCATGCCAGGTCCAGCCGTCATCGGAGACCAGACTGCCGGTGCCGGTGCCATAGGTATAGTATTTCCCGTCGGACGCCGTGATCGTCGCCGGATCGTGAATGAAAGGCTCGCCGGCAAGCTGAGCCGCAGCGGGTAACGCCGTCAGGCAGGACAGGACGGAAAGGACGGCCACCGCCCGGAGTGTTGGCTTCATGGAGCATCTCCCGTTATCTGCGCGCCGTTCCGGCGTCATTGCGGCTTAATCCAAGCGAGTGGTTATATCGCGGACCGGCTGACCATTTTCGTCGATGAACCGGACGCAAAAATCGCTAAACCCCGGCCCATTGATGACGGCGCCGCGAACGATATTGCGCCCCTTGTGCAGGGTGATCGGTGCGGATACGACATCGTCCATCACCATACGGCGGTCGCCAAACAGGCCGGCGGCCTCCTCGCCATTGACCCACCACATCGAAGCTGAGTTCGAACCGACGGCCAGGCGGATATTTCGGATCTCGCGCGGACTGTCGATCATCGTTTCCGCCCAGAAAATAACGCCATAAACCGGCTTGTTCAGGCCTTGCGCGAAAGAGAACAGCTTGACGTCAAACAGCTTGGCGTCAAGCGCATACCAACGCAGGCTCTCGCCGCCCATCTGCACCGTAGTGCCTGCCTTTGGCTGGGCCGCCGTTCCCCCGGGAAAGCCGCTAATGGCCAGCGCATCGCGCACATAGGCGCCGGTAAAGCCCGTATTACTGGCATTGGGCTTGGTAATCGGTTCCAGAAGCAGCCACCGCTGCAAGAATCCCTGGTCATCCGGCGCCTTTGGCCCGGCGGTTGCCGGTTCAAAGAAGGGCGTCATCCCACGCGTGTCCAGCGGCGGCATATCCCGCGACTCCGCGCCCCAGGCGAAGGCTGTGCCCCCTAGCAGCAAGGCCAGCACTGTCAGGGCCAGCTTTGAAATCGTCCTCATATTCCCTGCTCCCGTCGTCCCTGTTGAGCGACCATGCGACCGTAAACGATAAGGCACCGGCCTGCCCGGCGCGGCCGAGGTGCATCACCGGCTATATGACCTGGGTTCGCCCGTCTCCCTGACCCCAATTTGCGTTTGGGTTTGTTAGCGCTACCAGACTAAGAGCAACTTGACGGCACTGTCAATCACCAATTGTCTGACATGACGGTTGACGGGCGAACCTTTTTTCGTGCATCTATCACCAATAAAAATAACTTGCGGACTACGCTCGCCAGGGAGAACACAGATGTATACATGTCGCGGCCTGCTGGCCTTGGCTTTCTCAACAATCGCTATGGTACTTTCCACCGCTCCCGTCTCGGCGGCGCCCGCTGCGGTCCGAACGGTCAAGGCCGATGTCTCGCATACGCTTGGCCCCCATTCAGACGTACCCTTGAAGGTCGTCGGCGCCGGACGGGCGGCCGAGGGTCTGAGAGCTGACTGGCAGGGACAACTGGACACTGTGCAGGATGAGATTGGTTTCAAATATCTGCGCATGCACGGCATCCTCAATGACGAAATGGCCGTCTATGACGAGGACAAGCAAGGCAACCCGATCTATAATTTCCAGTATGTCGATGCGCTATATGACGCCCTGCTTGAAAAGAAGATCCGGCCGTTTGTTGAACTGACCTTCATGCCGTCCAAGCTGGCCGATGGGACCACGACCGTTTTCTGGTGGAAGGGCAATACGTCCCTGCCGAAGGACTACGCGAAGTGGGCCGGCCTGATGCGCGCCCTGATGGTTCACTGGAAAGAGCGCTACGGAGAGGCGGAAATCTCCAAGTGGTATTATGAGGTTTGGAACGAGCCTGACATCCGGGGGTTCTGGCCACACCCGCTCGAAGACTATTTCAAGCTCTACAAGACGACTTCCGAAGCGATACGCGCCGAGTGCGCCAAATGCCGCATCGGTGGCCCTGCCACAGCGGTGCCCTACGCCTCTGAGCAGGCGTTCGAAAAGTGGATTATCGAAAATCCAGCGCCGATCGACTTCATCGCCCTGCACGCCTACGGTGTTGAACAAGGCTTCCTTGATGAGGACGGCACGGCAGGCACGATCATCGATCCGGACCCCGAGCGCGTTGCCGGCCGGATGCGGCATTCGCGCGAACTGATGGATGCGGGCCCGCTCCGCGACAAAGAGCTCCACTTCACCGAATGGAGTTCATCCTACACGCCTACCGACTATATGCACGACCAGTATCACCAGGCCAGTTTCATCATGAACGTGGTCAAGCGCGCCACGCCACACGTCGATTCGCTGTCCTACTGGACTTTCACCGACATCTTCGAAGAGAACGGTCCACGCTTCACCCCCTTCCACGGTGGCTTCGGCATGCTGAACCTTCAGGGGATCAAGAAGCCGTCCTTCCACGCCTTCAGGTTCCTGAAGCGATTGGGTGACACGGACGTCGAAAGCAATGATGCGGCGTCATGGGTGACCAAGTCTAAGGACGGGTCGGTCCAGGCGCTGGTCTGGGACTATTCGCCCGTCGTCCCGCCCAAGGGCCAGACCGACCAGGTCTTCTACAAGAAGGAACAGCCGACGACTGACAAGGGCAATTTGGCCCTGGAGATTACCGACATGACGAACGGTACTTACCGGCTGGACATCTACCAGATCGGTTACAAGCAGAACGATCCCTACACAGCCTATGTCGAAATGGGATCGCCAAACCAATTGACGCGTACGCAAGTCAGCGACCTTAATGCCGTCAGTACGGGTGCGCCTGTTTTCACTGGGAAGGTGACCATAGCAAATGGTCAGTTCCGCCGCGAAGTGCCACTCCGGGCCAATGACGTTTACGAGTTTGTTCTGACGCCTCTGGAATGAGTTCTGCCCAGACGCCGTTAGAACTAATGGCGGTTTTGAAGTATTTCCGATCCGGCCTGGCGCCACTTCTGTCTGCCTGCAGAAATGCTTCGACAACGAAAAGGATCAGGTCGACCACCGGTTTGGCGACGCCGCAGGCGGCTTCAATACGCCCGGCATAAACTTTAAGCGCCTTGATTAGCAGTTTTGCAATGACCGCTTTGGGCCAACACCGGCCGCAATCAGCCGGCTTCGTCATTCCCCTTTGTTCATAATTTTCCACCTGTGTCTTTTGGGTTCTAAGGTATCTATATTTTAGCAAGTGTTGAATTTCAGGCACAGAGAAGCCCGCTTTCGCGGGCTTCTAAGTCATTGTTTCTGTTATGGCTTTGGTTGCGGCGGCGCGCAGCCAAAGGCGTCGCACTCCAATCACTTTTATAGAAATATTGCCTGCTCTAAGGAAACGGCGCAAGAACTTCAAGACTGTAGGCTTTCCCAGACCTCCGGAGCGTCTCGGGGGCACTGGTAACGCTTAGAACCAAACCCTTTCTCAGAACAATCTCCGATTCGCGCCCCATTCCGGACATCTGAGCGATAAAGACCAAGCCTGCCCAAACCTTGACAAAAATCATACGGCGAGCCCAACAATTGCAGTTCTCACTCAAGAAGCAATATGGAACCCTCGCGATTATTTTTCGGGCCGATATGAGCGTCTGTAAGGGCCATCTATCTTACCGGTGATAAAATCGCCGACCAGCCGAAAGTAACCGTCCGTGACGCGTGTATTGTGTCTGCTTCCATCCGGCGCCTCAACGAATTCGTACATGCCGTGGTCGGTGTCGGGGAAGACATAGACATCGACCGTCTTTCCGTCTTTCCTGTAGCGTTTCAAGGCCGCGACCGTCGCTGTTATCGGCGCCTCGCGGTCTTTTTCGGCAATGACCCACAACAGGGGAATGTTCAACGCGCTCAGCGTCGCCGTTGAATTATAGTCCCAGATGATTTCCAGATTGTCGAATACCGCGCGTCCTACGCGGTGCAGGTCGCGGTCGCTCATTCGCAGCATGTCGCCGCTATATTCTCCGTTGATCAGCCGAGGCCATTTTTCGTCCGCCGTTTCTTGGCGCAGCTTCTCCAGCGCATCGAAACCGGAAGTAAAATGCGACGCAACAATCGCAGCCGTAGCCGCCGACAACGCCCTGATCTCCGCCATATCGTGATCATCCAGATGCAGGGTCTGCGCCTCCATGAGCATTTGCTCCCGATCTTCATCGATCGGCGACGTAACCAGCCCAAATCCGACGGCGACAAAATCGACTTTCGAGCGCGTCGCCGCAAGTGGTGCCACCCAGCCGCCTTGACTTTGCCCCCAATAACCTGATCTGTTGAAACGTCCTTGTGCCAGAACTTGCGCATGCGCCATAGCCGCCGCCGCGTCGTCAGCCAGTAACTCGAAGTTCTGCGTGTAAAATCCACCCGACTGGCCGGTCCCGCGTTTGTCGTAAGTAAAGACGGTTATACCTTGCGCCGCCAGTAAATAGGCACGGTTGTTGCCGATGGCCGGTTCGGTTTCCGAGCCGTGAACCATCACGACCAGCGGACGGACAGGCGGAACGTCCTGTCCCGTCGGCTCAAGAAGTTCACCAACGAGTACAGCCCCTGCTACCGGGATCTCTTCGCGGGTTCGCTTGAAACTTCTCTTCTCAAGCCGCACCTGTCCGGCCACCCCCGTCTTGAGGATCACGTATCCTGGGCCGCAGGATACAGGGCCGTCCTGCGACAAGGTGCTTCCATACCGGCCGTCCAGAAGCAGGTAGCCAAGTCCCGGCGAAGGAATCCAGTCCTTTACTTCCAGAACAACCACATCCTGGTCAGGCGCTCCGTAGGCGCCCGCCTCGCAGATGGGTTCCGCGCCACGCGCCGCGGGAGCGGTCGAAAGAACAAGCATTGCCAACATCACACAAAGGCGCAGGCTTTTGAAAAAAACAGGCATATCGAATCGTCTCCGGCGTCTTCCGACACCGCCCCTTGACATAGGTTCAGTTGTTGGCCGCATCGTTCGCGACTCTCGAAAGCCGCATGGCGAGGTCCTCTTCGGAATGCCATTTTCCATGAGTGAAAACGCCACGGACGTCCGCCGCATTGCGAATATCGACGAGGGGATTCCCGCCCAGCAGAATGAAATCGGCCCGCTTGCCGACTTCGATCGTTCCGGCCTGGCCGAACTCTCCGAGATATTTCGCTCCATTGACCGTCGCCGCCTGCAAGGTCTCATAGGGTGTCAGACCGGCTTTGACGAATAACTCCATCTCCTGGTGCTGTGCATAGCCTGGCACCAGCGCACCAAAGACATCGGAACCGATCAGCAGCGGAACGCCGGCGTCATGGAGCTCCCTGGTCAGGGTAAGCAGCATGTCCATGTTCTGGTCGAAGTGGTGTTCGACGGTCGTGTGATCGCCGATGGAGAGCAAGAATTTCGAGAAGACCGGAACAAGGCCGGCGCGATATTCGTTTTTATCGTTGTCCAGACTTTCACGACGTATGCCGTCGGGCAGATATTGCAGGCGGGAATCGCTCGCCAGGGCGTGAAACCGGTCGTCAGAAACGTATATCGGGATCATGGAATAGATCACCATCGTCGGGTCCCAATAGACGCCGGATTGCGCGATCTGCGTCACCACGCCCGCGCGATAGGCGTGGTCCTGGAGCCGTGAAATATTGTGGTAATAGGCGGTGAGGAAGTTATCGATGTTGCCGTCCGCCTCGACGCCGAATTTCGCTTCCTCGCCAAGAGCCGCGTCCTGCGAGATGTAGAGCAATTCCTCCACGTGTTCGACGCTGTCCATACGAAGCGTTTGCGCGAGAGGCATCATGTGCTGGCCATGTCCCCGGATACGCAATCCGCGCGCCCGGGCGCCGCTGATGATCGCGTCATAGAGTTCAGGCGACAGATCTCCGTGAATCTTGACAGCGTCATACCCCCGCTCGACATGTTCCTGGAGTACCTGATCTACAGTGCTCATTGAGACATTGCTGCTATCTAGCTGGGGGCCGCTGACCAGATAGCGCGGGCCGTCCATCGTGCCAGCAGCTATGCCCGCCCGAAGCGCCAGATGGTCAATCTTGCCGCCGCCGTCCGCTATGCCCATATTGAAGATCGTCGTGACGCCCTGCGCCAGATTGAGATCGAAGAAATCCTGGGGCGGCATTCGCAGATGCACGTGCATATCGGACAACCCAGGCATCAGATACCTTCCCCGACCGTCGATGTGCTTTGCTGAGGTGTACAGGGCTGATGTATGGATATCCGTGATACCGACAATCTTCCCGTCACGCACAATGACAGACCGGTCGGACAAAACGGTTTCCCTCGTCATCGGCACCACGTTGACATGGTCAAAGATAAAGTCCGCTTTTTGAATTTCGGCGGCGTAAACGTCTGAAGATGTGACCGTTAAAAAGAACAAGCCCAAAAGGCCGAGTATTTTTCGCATGTAACCCCCTACATTATTTGCCTTAATGACGCTCACGTCATCAGTGATCGCATATGTGTCTATAGGAGACTCGAAACTGGTAATCTGGATGCAATATATTTGATTAAATTTATGTAATACTACAATCCGTTTCTATATTTACTATTTTAATTTATAGTCGAAGATACTTTTAGTTAAATGTGATTTGACGCTCTATCGTACGTTATGTTCCCAAAAATTTTTGAAGAAAGGCACGCGCTGACTTCGTCTTTGCGCCCCGAAGCAGAACTGTAACCGAAGCAGTGTCATTATATAGGATTCGCCCCCAGAAGCGGACCTGAGGCAACGCGAGTGCAAAGGTT
Source organism: Asticcacaulis taihuensis (assembly GCF_900100255.1). Classification (GTDB taxonomy): domain Bacteria; phylum Pseudomonadota; class Alphaproteobacteria; order Caulobacterales; family Caulobacteraceae; genus Asticcacaulis; species Asticcacaulis taihuensis. Next base: position 276,792 of record NZ_FMTS01000004.1, read on the forward strand.
TCAGCCGTCCGAGCTCTCATGTCAAATCGATTGGCCGATCTGATGACGGTTATCTTGGATGATAAAAACTCCGATCGGGTTGGGTCCACTTCGCCAGCAGTTCTACAAGCGCAATGACATTTTGATCGTAGATGGCCGCGCGGTTTTGGCGGATGTCGCCGCGGCAGGCTTCGTCTGTCGTCTGCTTCGCGAAGGCATCGTCAAGTTAACGGCGCAGGGTCGCGATGAGGCGAAGCCATTGGTCTCTAGGCAGCTTTTGTTGCCATCGCCCACGCATCATGAGCCCGACCTCGCAGGATGCGATGGCCGTGTCGTGATATCAGATGGGGGTTGCAAGTTAAATGTGTTGTATACGGCTCAGTAGGTGGAGAGGAATCTCTGAGCAGATCCCTGGCTCTTAAATTTCTGCTGCTTTCGCTCTCGTCGCCGGATCGGCAAATGGCTATTCTCAGCCCGGTTATTGCCGAGTGATCCGCCGGTGCGATGCCGCGCTGAAATGCCCAGTTTCGTCATGGCGACACGGTATGAACCCAGCTTATCGGTCGTCACGGATTGGGGCTGGATGCCTTGATTTTTTGGCAGTCTCCGCAATAACTTATAGGCTGCGTGGGCGTTGCGGCGCTTCTGAACCAGGACATCCAGAACCTCACCTTCATCATCAACGGCCCGCCACAAATACATCCGCCTGCCGCTGATCATCATCATTTCGTCGAGATGCCATCGGCCCGACGACTGGCCTTTGCGAGATCTCAAATTGCTGGCGATGAGAGGTCCGAACTTAATCGTCCACATCCGGATCGTTTCGTAGCTGACCTCAATTCCGCGCTGAGCCAGCAATTCTTCGATGTCACGTAAACTTAAAGTGAAACGGAAATACAGCCAGACGGTATATCGGATGACCTCGGGCGGGAACCGATGGCGCTTAAACGACAAGCCCTGCATTCAAATCTCGCTCCAACTGACCCTTGCGGCCTTTACCGGAGACAGGTTAGCATTAGACTGACAGCACCTCCAAAAGGGGACATTGAGCTTAAAAGCTCGGCTGGGTAGCGCACAGCCTGACGTGTTGTCACATTCCGCACAGTATCATCCGACCGACGTCAGAAGTTGCGAAATTGGATATTCAGCCTCTTCCTGGAAATATCCGTCAAATCCAGTCGCGTCGATGGCGCTTGCAGATTGCCAAGCGTCGGCCCCATCCGGAAATTTTGCAGGATGAATGTCCCCCGAAAACCGATGTCCTCCAGGAGGCTGATCATCGCCTCAACATCGGCGCGATCAAGCAGGTCGGCGTGGATCGTGGTCCGCACTTCGTTATTTATCGGCGCCGCCGTCAAAAGCCTGAGCGAACGCAGAAACTCGGTCCATCTGGTCATACCGGTAACCGCCTCGAACTTCGCTTCCGGCGCCTTGAAATCCAGGGCGATAAAATCAACCAGACCCCCATCCAGAAGCCGCTCCAGCATGTCGGGATTGGTGCCGTTGGTATCGATCTTGACCTTGAAATCGAGGTTCTTCAGGTATTTCGCCAACTGCGGCAGTGCCGGCGACAGCGTGCATTCGCCGCCCGACAGGACAACCCCTTCCAGCCGGTCCCGGCGCGAAGCCAGGAACCGCTGGATTTTCTCCGCCGGCAGCTTGGCCAGTGTGCCCTTCACCAGCTCCGGATTATGGCAATAGCCGCACGCCATATTGCAGCCGGAAAACCACAGGATGCAGGCCGTATGCCCTGGATAGTCCTGGAAGGTGAAGGGCGTCAGGCCGGTGATGGGCAGTTTGCGCCACATGGCCTTAGCCTGCCGCCTCGCCGCGGAACAACGGCAGGTTGGACGCCCCTTCCCGGAAATGCAGGCGTTCCTTGTGCTCGCCTTTCTTGCCGAGATTGAAGCTGGCGACCGGCCGGTGATAACCCATTACCCGCGTCCAGACGAGCGTCTCTTTGTGACAAGTGGGGCAGTGCGCCTGTTCGCCGGCGAGATAGCCGTGGGTTTCACAGACCGAAAACACCGGCGTGATGGTGATATAGGGCAGCCGGTAATTCTCGATCACCTTGCGCACCAGACACTTGCACGCCTCGCCCGACGAGATGCGTTCGCTCATATAGAGATGCAGCACCGTCCCCCCGGTATATCTGCATTGCAGGTCGTCCTGCAGATCGAGGGCTTCAAACGGGTCTTCGGTAAACCCGACAGGCAACTGGCTGGAATTGGTGTAATAGATGTTGTCATCGAAGCCGGCCTGGAGGATGCCGGGGTAATATTTTGCGTCCTCCTTGGCGAAGCGGTAGGTCGTGCCTTCCGCCGGCGTGGCCTCCAGATTGTAGAGATGGCCAGTCTCTTCCTGATAGACCTTCAGGCGGGCACGCATGACATCGAGAATATCCTGGCACAGGGCAATGCCGCGCGGGTCCGTAACGTCATAGGCGTCGCCGGTAAAATTGCGCACCATCTCGGTCATGCCGTTGACACCGATCGTGCTGAAATGATTGCGGAAGTGCGGCAGATAACGGCGCGTATAGGGATAGAGACCACGATCATACATCTCCTGCACGAAGACTCGTTTCTTCTCCAGCGAGGCCCGCGCTAGGTCCATCAGCCTGTCGATTTCGGCCAGCAGGCCGGGCCTGTCGCCTTTGAACCGGTATCCGAGACGCGCCATGTTAAGCGTCACCACCCCGATGGAACCGGTCATTTCGGCCGACCCGAACAGGCCATTGCCGCGCTTTTGCAATTCGCGCAGGTCCAGTTGCAGCCGGCAGCACATGCTGCGCACGGCATGGGGCGCATAGGCGTCCGGATTGGGTTCCCGCTCGCCATCGGCATTGAGCCGGTACTGGCTGCCGATGAAATTCTGGAAGTAGGAACTGCCGATCTTGGCGGTATTTTCAAACAGGGCCGCCGCCACCGGGCTGTCCCAGTTGAAATCCTCCATGACATTTACAGTCGGGATCGGAAAGGTGAAGGGCTGGCCCTGCGCATCGCCTTCGGTCATCACCTCATAGTAGGCGATCACAATCTGCTCCATTTCAGGCTGGAAATGGATATAGGTCATGTCTTCGAGCGCCGCCGCGCCCCTGCGCCTGGCCTCGGCCAGAAGGTCCGGGTCTTCGAGGCCCTTGAACAGGTGGAGCGTGTCGGCTGTCGGGAAGTTGTCGCGCAGGTCCGGCGGCACGGTAATATCCAGGGTGATGTTGGTGAAGGGACTTTGCCCCCAGCGCGCCGGCACGTTCAGATTATAGACAAAGCTTTTGATAGCCTTCTTGATGTCATTGAACGACAGGCGGTCTTTGAAGACATAGGGTGCCAGATAGGTATCGAACGAACTGAAAGCCTGGGCACCGGCCCATTCCGATTGCAGGATGCCGAGGAAGTTGGCCATCTGGCCCAGCGCTTCGCGGAAATGCCGCGGCGCCCGGCTGGCCACCTTGCCCGGAACGCCATTGAAGCCTTCATCCAGCAGGGCGCGCAGGCTCCAGCCGGCGCAATAGCCGGTCAGGCAGTCCAGGTCGTGAATGTGCAGATCGGCGCGCCGATGGGCGTGGGCTTCTTCGGGGCCATACACATGGTCCAGCCAGTAATTGGCAATGATTTTCCCCGCCGCATTATTGATCAGGCCGGCATTGCTGTAGGCGGTATTGGCATTGGCGTTCACCCGCCAGTCCTGCCGCAGGATATATTCCTCGACCGTCTGCTTACAGTCGACGAGACCTTCGGGGATACCCGACCCAGAGCGGGGAGAAAACAGGAAATCAAGGGGGCGCAGTGCGCTTTCGCCGTCAGCCATGGAAACCTCCAGAATCAAAATATGGACACAGTGTTTGCGCAAACCACCATATATTGACACGAAAGCCTGACATTGATCCCTGTCAAACAGGCAGGTGACATTCTCGGACGAAGCCGCAAGAGCGCGCAGGACAGGCGGGCAATTGCCCTTTCACCCGGCAAAAAAAGTGCCCGCATAAAAGCGGGCACTTTAACGACAGACCGGGCCGGTTTCAGGCGGCTTCTTTGCGGGAAAGGCCGACGATTTCGAGATCGTGCTCAGGATAAGGGGCGATCACCTGTCCGGCGGGGGCTACGCCTTTCAGCTCGTTGGAGAAGCCATGGTTGACGTCACGATGGTGAGCCTCGTCGGCACGCACCAGCAGTACAACGTCCCGCAGGGTGGCATTGGCCGGCATCTTCCAGTAGCGCAGGGCGATCGCCGGCGCCGGCACATTGGCGCTGCGCCCTTCATCGATCTCCGCCAGATAGTGCGTATAGCTGATGACCGCCTCCTCCTCGAAATAGCCGACCACGCGGTGCGCGGTTTTCGCCGAGACGAGGTACAGAAGGAAGAAGGCGACATAGAAGACCCACTGAACCGCGATGATGACAAAGCGCTCGAACAGGGTCGGCCGGGCGATCTCGACGAAGGTCATCAGGTGCATACGCTCGTTTTCGGCCTCCTCCATCAGGGTCCGGATCCAGCCATTGTCATCGGTCATACGGCGCAGGCACTTCAGGTGATTGATCGTGGCACCGACCATGCCGGGGACCGCTGCCACCGTTTCGAGCACAACGGCGCGATGACCATAGCGCTTTGCGAAGAAGGTGTCGGCGCAAAAACGCAACAGCTTGGTGAAGCCCAGGGCGAAGTGATCAGAAAAGCCACGAGGCTTATGGTGGACGGACAGGTCGATGAAAAGTTCGTTGGTCATGTCAAACTCCTGAATAACATGACGTTTGTATAGAGGCTACCGAACCGCCGCGCATTGACATAAAAGATACGCGGCCGGCAAGATCGTCAATCCAAAGATCGCAATTCTTGACGCCGGAATTGATATTTATCAATTATTTGACGCCCCAAACCCGGAAGCGCCTGCTTTTGCCGGCAATCAGCATAAGACCCTGTGCCGCGCCAGGTCTGGCTCGATCATTTGCCGGGCTGCGCAGGCTTGATATTCGTCAAATCTGGCGCTGATCACAAAATGGCGCCCGACATATGTCAACCGCCCGCCCCAAATGCCTGTGCGGTCGGCTTGATCCTCTTTAATGCCGGCCTGTCAAAACAGGCCATATTGCGCGCATCTCGCCGCGCGGCACACGGGCAGCCTGCACATCACACTTTTTTGGAACACCATGATCGATATTCTGTTTTTTGGCCGCATGGCGGACCTCATGCGGGAACGACGCGTACGCCTCGACCTGACCGATGCCCACGGCAGCCTCTTCCGGCTTCGGGAAGAGATTTTCCAGGATTTGGTGGACAGTGGAAGGATCACGCCCGGCCTGATCCGCATGAGCGTCAACCAGGTGGTGACGCACAGTGATCAGCCTCTGTCCGATGGCGACGAGGTTGCCTTCTTTTCGGTATTCTCAGGTGGCTGAGGCGTGGTTTAAGGCGCCGTCATCATGTCCGCCGACGCCGCACTGGCTCTTCTCGATGGGCGCGGCGTTCTGGGGCCGGCAATGCCGGGATCCCTCAGCAGGCCATCCCGCGCCGACCACATAGCCCCGTCGATCTTGAGGCTGCCCACTGCCAGGCGTGCCTCGACCAACGGATGTTCAGCCAGGTTGCGGACCTGCATCCGGACATTCAGTTCACACAGGGTCTGGATCTGCGCCTCCTCGCTGACGATTTCGTCAAGCTGGCGCCGGTGCTGCCGGAACAGGCTGCGGATGGGGCTGGACCAGTAGTCGGCCGCGCCCAGCGCCTTGCCGCGCAGGACATGCCTGAGGCAATGGCAGCCATAGTGACCGCACACGACAATGCGCTCGATCTGAAGGCTGTCAATCGCATAGGCGAGCGTTGCCAGCAGGTTTGCATCCTGCGCCGAAACCTGATTGCCGAGATTTCGGTGGACCAGGCAGCCCTCCCTGCCGAAGGGGGCGATTTCCAGCGATGAATGCGGATTATCGCTGCAGCCGATCCATAAGATGCGGGGATCAGGTGTCTTGCCGATGCCGGTGAAAACGTGCGGGTCCGCCTGTGTCTGTTCGGCGACCCAGGCCAGGTTTTTCCTGAAGATCGAACTGCTCATTCCTTTACTCCGTCGAGAAGACGCCCGCGACGCGCGGCCAGGCGCGCGCTCAGGGCCTGAAGGTCGCAAGCTTGCAGGCGCAGCCGCGCTATCGGCAGGATGACGGCATTTTCCAGCGCGATATGCTTACGCTCATGCACCGCGAATTCGGTCAGAAGCGTTCGCAGCCCCGCATTCAGGGCCGGAGATTTCCGCTCTGACCGCGCTCTGATCAGGGCCGCCAGCAGGGTGGAGACCCGGTCGCCATCCGACTGGTGTTCGCCACTCAGGACACCGAGCACATGTTCGAGATCATCATCGGGCACCGCGCGCCGGCGAAGCAGCGGAAACAGGTCCTCCTCTTCATCCAGCACATGCAGCGGCATGTCATGTTCCAGAAAGGCGATGACCTCGTTCATGCCCTCTTCGTTATAAGCCGCCGCTGTCGCCAGGCTGTCGATAAGCCGGCACAATTGCCGGTGACGGTAATGTTCGGCGAACAGCCAGTTCAGCGGCTCGTGAATCAAGGAGTCCGGCAGCTTTTCGATTTCCGTTTCCTGAGCGTCCATAACTGTGTCTCCAGATAATTAGCAGCCAGAGCCATAAATCATCAGGCTTTCCTGATGAGGGAGAAGGTCTTCCTGGCTGGCGTCAGGCGCTTTTTCAGAACGCAGGTCACGCTGGCCAGCAAGGGGTCTTCCGCGCCCTGGGCGGCCGATACGAGCTGGGTAAAGGACTCGTCATCGGCATTATCCAGGAAATCGCGCACCTCATGCCGGATAAAGTCGGCAACGGAGGCGCCCTTGAGATCGGCGGCGGCCGCCACCTTGTCCGCCAGTTCCGGGTCGACAGCGGCCAGCCACGGCGCGATCCGCCCGGCCAGGGTGTCGTCATCGATCATGGCGCCCAGGGAAAGGCTTGGCCGTTCGACCTGGCCAGCCTCACCCATGCGCAGGGCGATGCCTTGGCTGCGGGCCGCCTCGACGAGCGTTTCGACATATCGGGCCGACGCGGCGATCCATGCGCGGCTTTCCAGATGCATCCGGATACGGTCCCGCACGGCTTCATAGGGCAGCCGCTGGCGCGCCACCCGACGGTCCAGCCGCAGGATATGCCAACCGAAACGCGAAGCGACCGGTTCGGGATAGATGGCGCCCACGGGCATGGACAGCAGGGTTTCCTCGACCTCAGCCACCAGATCGCCGATCTGCAACTGGCCCAGCGAACCCCCGACCTCCGCCGAGGGACACTGCGACAGCGCCCTGGCCAGGCCTTCAAACGCAGTGGGTTCGCCCAGAAGCTGCTTCACCAGGTCGAATGCCACATCGCGCGCCGATTCCTGGATAAGGATGTGCGAGGCTTCGTAAAGTTCGGGCGTGAAGAAGTGCTGGGGCCGGGCGTCGAAGAAGCGCCGGCATTCCGCCTCCGTCGGCGCGGCCGGGGTCAGCTCGCGGGCAAAGAGCTGACGGATCAGCGCCTCCTCGGTGGTTTCTATCCGGCCGCTGTCATCGCTTTCCGGCGCTGGTTCAAGTCCCAGTGCCGACGCCCGGTTCAGCAGCAGCGCCTTGACGGCCAGGGCATGGGCCGCCTGTTTGTGCGCCTCGGCCGAGGTCGGTGCGGGATGGTTCGGCATCTCCTCACGGATCAGTTTTTCGGGGATTTCCACCCCGTCTATGACAAAAACGTCCATAAGCCTATCTCCGCTTGGGTTGCGTCATATCGCGGCGGGTGCGCACAAGCTGCCAGCCACGACGGTTGAGATACCAGACCGGCGCCGACAGCATGTGGACCAGGCGGGTGAACGGGAAGACCAGCAGGATGGTCATGCCGAGCAGCAGATGCGCCTTGAAGACCAATGACACATCGCGGACATAGGCCGCGGCGCCGCCCTGGAAGCTGAATATGCCCTGCGCCCAGGTCATGAATTTCACCATTTCGCTGCCGTCGAGATGCTGAGCGGACACAGGGATGGTGGCCAGGCCGAGGCAAAGCTGAACGGTCAGAAGCGCCAGTATGGCGATATCGGCAAAACTCGATGTCTTGCGGATACGAGCATCAAACAGGCGCCTGTGCAGCAGCAGCAGTGCCCCCATCAGTCCGAATACGCCGGCAATGCCGCCGGCGATCATGGCCAGCAATTGCTTGGCCATGTGCGGCACGCCGAAATATTCAAAGACGGCGATCGGCGTCAGCAGACCGACGAGATGGCCGACGAAAATGACCAGTATGCCGAGATGGAAAAGCACCGATCCGGCGACGAGCTGCTTGCGGCGCAGAAGCTGAGACGAGCCCGAACGCCAGGTATATTGCTCGCGGTCGAAGCGCAGGATCGAGCCCAGAGCCAGCACCGACAGGGCGATATAGGGATAGACCCCGAACAGGAGGTTATTGACGGTTTCCATGATCACGCTCCTCTGGCGATAGCGGGTTTAGGGGGGACGCGCATGGCCTCAACCAGCGCTTCGGCCTTGGGACAGCCAGCCTCGCCGGGCCCGAAGGTCACCGCGCTTTCTTCCCAGGTCTTGTCGAGCGCTTCGAGATCGTCAGGATCCTGTTCCGGTTCCGCCAGCAGGGCGGCAACCACGCCGGCTTCGGCGCGCACACCGGCCAGGGCCACGAGGCTGTCGAAGACCGCCTGATAACGGCTGTCGCGCTTCTTCAGCCGGACCGCCATGGCTTCGAGCACATGCACGGCCTCCCCAAGGAAAGACGCCGCCTCGGCCTGAGGCAGAATCGACAGGAACTCCAGGAATACCGGCAGAAAATCAGGCAGCTCATTGGCATCGAGCTCAAGCCCCCGGCTGCGGTACAGCTCAAGCAGGGCAACCATCGCCTGGCCGCGTTCACGGCTTTCGCCGTGGACATGCTCATAAAGATTGAGCGAAAGGGAGCGCGTGCGGTCGAAGATATCGATATAGCACTCCTGAAGGTCGTAAAGGTCGTCCGCGGCGATTTCGGCGATCAGGGCGTCAACCGCCTTGCGGTTTGCCGCCGGCAGGAGATTTTCCTCGCGCAATACCTGCGAAATAGCCCCGACGGTCTCCTTGACCGCCGGGGTCGGGTAGGACAGCAGGCAGGCCAGTCCTCGATATGTAAGGGCCATGGCTTACGCCTCCTTCACTGTGGGCACGGCGGCCGGTTTCTTGATCTTGCCGAACAGGCCGAACTCGGTCTGGCCGCCGGAACAGCCATTGCCGAAGGTGAAGCCGCACGACCCGCGCAGGTCATAGGCATCTTCCGCCGCCTCGCGGTGCGTGGTCGGGATGACGAAGCGATCCTCGTAATTGGCGATCGCCATGATTTTATACATGTCCTCGACCTGGGCGACCGAGAGTCCAACCTTTTCAACCAGGGGCACGTCGATGCGGCCTTCGATCGTCTTGGTGCGCATGTAGCAGCGCATGGTCATCATGCGTTGCAGGCCGGTGATCACCGGGGCCTCAACGCCGGCCGTCAGCAGGTTGGCCAGGTATTTGGCCGGGATGCGCAGCGAATGGACATCCGGCATTTCGCCGTCCATTTCCAGCGCGCCCGCCGAGGCCGCAGACTGGATCGGCGACAGGGGCGGCACATACCAGACCATCGGCAGGGTGCGGTATTCCGGGTGCAGCGGGAAGGCGATTTTCCAGTCCATCGCCATCTTGTAGACCGGACTGTGGCGCGCGGCCTCAAGCCAGGCTTCGGGGATGCCATCGAGGCGCGCCTGGGCGATCACCTTCGGGTCATGCGGATCGAGGAAGACATCGAGCTGGGCCTGGTAAAGGTCTTCATCCGGCACCGAAGCCGCCGCTTCGATCCGGTCGGCGTCATAAAGCAGGACGCCGAGATAGCGAATGCGACCGACGCAGGTTTCCGAGCAGACCGTCGGCAGGCCGACCTCGATGCGCGGGAAGCAGAAGGTGCATTTCTCCGACTTGCCCGAACTCCAGTTGTAATAGATCTTCTTGTACGGGCAGGCCGAAACGCACATGCGCCAGCCGCGGCATTTGTCCTGGTCGATCAGGACGATGCCGTCTTCCTCGCGTTTGTAGATGGCGCCGGATGGGCACGCCGCGACGCAGGCGGGGTTTAGGCAGTGCTCGCACAGGCGCGGGAGGTACATCATGAAGGTGTTCTCGAATTCGCCGTACATGGCTTTTTCGATGCCTTCGAAATTGTAGTCCTTCGAGCGCTTGGAAAATTCGCCGCCGAGGATTTCCTCCCAGTTCGGGCCGCGCTCGATCTTCTCCATGCGTTCGCCGGTGATCTTCGAACGCGGACGCGCCGTCGGGAACGCCTTCAGTTCGGGCGCCGTTTGTAAGTGGCCGTAATCAAAATCGAACGGCTCGTAATAGTCGTCGATTTCCGGCAGGTCGGGGTTGGCGAATATCTTCGACAGGATGCGCCATTTGGCGCCCATGCGCGGTTCGATCTTACCACTGGCCTTGCGTACCCAGCCGCCGTTCCACTTTTTCTGGTTCTCCCACTCTTTGGGATAGCCGACGCCAGGCTTGGTCTCGACATTGTTGAACCAGGCGTATTCGACGCCTTCGCGGTTGGTCCAGACGTTCTTGCACGTCACGGAACAGGTATGACAGCCGATGCACTTATCGAGATTGAGCACCATGCCGATCTGGGCACGTATCTTCATTGACCGGCCTCCTTCTTGCTGAGTTTCTTTTCGAGCCAGTCGATTTTCTTCATCTTCCGCACGACGACGCATTCGTCGCGGTTGGAACCGACCGTGCCGTAATAGTTGAAGCCGTAGGCGAGCTGGGCATAACCGCCGATCATGTGGGTCGGCTTGGGCACTACACGCGTGACCGAATTGTGGATGCCGCCGCGCTGGCCGGTGATCTCCGATCCCGGCGTGTTCACGATCTTCTCCTGGGCGTGGTACATGAAGATCGTGCCTTCCAGCATCCGCTGCGAGACGACCGCTCGCGCGGTCAGCGCCCCGTTGGCGTTGAACACCTCCACCCAGTCGTTATCCTCGATCCCGACCTTGCGGGCGTCGGTTTCCGACAGCCAGACGACCGGGCCGCCCCGGTTGAGGGTCAGCATCATCAGGTTGTCGGAATAGGTCGAGTGAATGCCCCATTTCTGGTGCGGCGTAATGAAGTTGAGGACGATTTCCGCCTCGCCATTGCTTTTCTCGCCCTTGACCCAGGTCGTTTTCAGGTCGACCGGCGGCTTGTAGACACACAGGCCCTCGCCGAAGGCCCGCATCCACAGATGGTCCTGGTAGAGCTGCTGGCGGCCGGTCAGGGTCCGCCATGGGATCAGTTCATGGACATTGGTATAGCCGGCATTGTAGCAGACGTGCTCGCTCTCGATGCCCGACCAGGTGGGCGACGAAATGATCTTTCTCGGCTGGGCCACGATATCGCGGAAGCGGATCTTTTCGTCCTCCTTCGGCAGGGCCAGGTGATCGTGCTTGCGGCCGGTCTGCTTTTCGAGCGCCCGCCACGACTTGACCGCGACCTCGCCATTGGTTTCCGGCGCCAGCATCATGATCGCCTCGGCGGCATCGATATCGGTTTCGATGCGCGCCAGCCCTTCGCTGATGCCTTTTTCCGTTACCCGACCATTGAGATCCTTCAGTGCGTGAACCTCGTGTTCAGTGTTCCAGGCGATGCCCTTGCCGCCATTGCCGGTCTTTTCCAGCAGGGGGCCAAGCGAGGTGAAGCGCTTATAGAGATTGGGATAGTCACGCTCGACAACCGTGACCTGCGACATGGTCTTGCCGGGGATGGGCTCGCATTCGCCTTTATACCAGTCCCTGACGTCGAACGGCTGGGCCATTTCGCCGGCCGTATCGTGCTGGATCGGCGTCAGGACCACATCCTTTTCCAGGCCCAGCACTTCGGGGGCCACGGCCGAAAAGGTCTTCGCCAGCCCCTTGAAGATCGCCCAGTCTGAGCGTGCTTCCCAAGCCGGATCGACCGCCGCCGTCAGCGGGTGGATGAAGGGGTGCATGTCCGAGGTATTGAGGTCGTGCTTTTCGTACCAGGTCGCCGTCGGCAGGACGACATCGGAATAGACCGCCGTGGTCGACATGCGGAAATCGAGGGTCACGAGCAGGTCAAGCTTTCCCTCCGGCGCATGATCGTGCCAGACGACATCCTTCGGCTTCTGCTTGCCGGTCTGGCCCAGATCCTTGCCCTGCACGCCGTGGCTGGCGCCCAGCAGGTGCTTGAGGAAATATTCATGCCCCTTGCCCGATGATCCCAGCAGGTTCGAGCGCCAGACAAACATGTTGCGCGGCCAGTTGACCGGATTGTCCGGGTCCATGCAGCTCAGTTTCAGCGAGCGGTCCTTCAGTGACCTAGCGACATAATCCTTCGCATCTATGCCCGCCTCGGCGGCCTGCCGCGCGATCTCCAGCGAATTGGTTTCCAGAGCCGGCGCCGAAGGCAGCCAGCCCATGCGCTCGGCGCGGACATTGTAATCGATCAGCGAGACGTTCCAGTCGCCTTCCGGCGCGGTCGGCGACAGGAGTTCGCTGGCCGATACGGTTTCGTAACGCCACTGATCGGTGTGGGCATAGAAGTAGGAGGTGCCGTTCTGCTGGCGCGGCGGCTTGGCCCAGTCGGTGGCGAAGGCGATCGGCGCCCAGCCGGTCTGCGGCCGCAGTTTTTCCTGGCCGACATAGTGCGCCCACCCGCCACCGGACTGCCCGACGCAGCCGCACATGACCAGCATGTTGATGACGGCGCGGTAGTTCATGTCCATGTGGAACCAGTGGTTCATCGCCGCACCGATAATGACCATCGACTTGCCGTTGGTCTTTTCGGCATTGGTGGCGAAACCGCGCGCCACAGCGATGATCTTGTCACGCGACACCGTGGTGATCTTTTCAGCCCAGGCCGGCGAATAAGGCTGCGGGTCATCGAAATCCGTCGGCATGTAGTCGCCGCCGAAGCCCTGGTCGACGCCGTAATTGGCGAGGAACAGGTCGTAGACGCTGGCGACGACCGCCTCGCCTTCCTTCAGTTGCATCCGCTTGACCGGCACGTTGCGCACCAGCACATCCGGATGGTCGGTCGAGGCGAAACCATTGCTGGCCGAATTGGCGAAATACGGGAAGCCGACACCGGCGACCTCATCGTGCGCGCCCTTCAGACCCAGGCGCAGGCGGGTCTCAGCGCCGTTGGCGGCCTTTTCTTCGAGGTTCCATTTGCCATCCTCGCCCCAGCGGAAGCCGATCGAGCCCAGCGGCACCACGACCTGCCCGGTCGTTTCGTCTATGGCGACCGTCTTCCAGTCGGGGTTATTGGCTTCGTCCATGTCACCGATAAAATCGGAGGCGCGCAGCAGGCGTTCCGGGATCAGGTAGCCATCCTTCTTCACCAGGCGGACCAGCATCGGCATGTCGGAATATTTGCGCAGGTAATCGCGGAAATACGGCACCTGGCGATCCTGATGGAACTCTTTCAGGATCACATGACCGAAGGCCATGCCGAGCGCCGCGTCCGTGCCCTGTTTGACCGCCAGCCAGATGTCGCCGAACTTCGACGCTTCCGAATAGTCAGGGCAGATGACCGCCGACTTCACGCCCTTGTAGCGGGCCTCGGTGTAGAAATGGGCATCGGGCGTGCGGGTCTGCGGCACGTTCGAGCCCCACAGCAGCAGGAAGCCGGAATTATACCAGTCGGCCGATTCCGGCACGTCGGTCTGTTCGCCCCAGGTCTGAGGGGAAGACGGCGGCAGGTCGCAATACCAGTCATAGAAGGAGCCGCAGACCCCGCCCAGCAGTTGCAGATAGCGGGCGCCGGCGGCATAGGAGACCATCGACATGGCCGGGATCGGCGAGAAGCCGAACACGCGGTCGGGGCCATAGCGCCTGACGGTATAGGCATTGGCGGCGGCGATGATCTCGTTGACCTCATCCCAGTTGGCCCTGACAAAACCGCCGGCGCCGCGCATCTTCGTATAGCTGTCGCGTTTCTTCGGGTCGCGCTGGATCGATTCCCAGGCCGCGACCGGCGCCAGCTTCGCCCTCGCCTCACGCCACAGCTTCAGCAGCCGCGAGCGGACGAGCGGGTATTTCACGCGGTTGGCCGAATAGAGATACCAGCTATAGCTGGCGCCGCGCGCGCAGCCGCGCGGTTCGTGGTTCGGCAGGTCCGGCCGGGTGCGCGGATAATCGGTCTGCTGAGTTTCCCAGGTGACGATCCCGCCCTTGACGTAGATCTTCCACGAGCACGAACCGGTGCAGTTCACGCCGTGGGTGGAACGCACGATCTTGTCGTGGCGCCAGCGGTCGCGGTAGGCTTCCTCCCAGGTGCGGTCGTCGTCATTCAGGACGCCGTGCCCGCTGGAGAACAGTTCGGTCTTGCGTTTGAAAAAGGCGAGACGGTCAAGAGTATGGGACATGGTTTATTCCGCCGCTTTGAGGGTGGTGGGAGACTGGGCGCCACTGAGGATGGAGCCCTTGCGCACATAGGTGGCCCAGTTCAGGACCGCGCAGGTGATGTAGAAGGTCAGGAAAACGACCAGGGCCGTGTTGGCGTTGCCGGTATCTTTCAGCGACTGGCCAAACGCCATCGGGATGAATACGCCGCCAAAGGCACCGAAGGCCGAGGTGAAGCCGACAATGGCCGCGCTTTCCATTTCAGCCGACTGAAGGCGTTCGGCCGGTGTCGCGGCCGGCATCAGGCGGGCCATGCTGGCGCGTACAATCGCCGGGATCATCTGGAAGGTCGAGGCGTTGCCGACGCCGGTCCAGAAGAAGAGCCACATGAAGCTGGCGAAAAATATCTGGAAGTTCGCCGGCCCGCCAAAAGCGCCCACGCCCCTGAGCGTGCAGACAACGCCCAGGATCAGCGCGCCAAAGGTGACCTGGGTCACATTCTGGCCGCCCCACCGGTCGGATATCCAGCCGGTCAGGGCGCGCGAAAGCGCACCAACCAGGGGGCCCAGGAAGGCGATCTTCAGCACCAGCACATCCGGAAACAGGGTCTTGGCCAGGAGCGGAAAGGCCGCCGAAAAACCGATGAAGGAACCGAACGTGCCAAGGTAGAGCCAGCACATGATCCAGTTGTGGCGGCGGCGGAAAACGACCGACTGGGCCTTGAACGATGCCTTCGCCGTGGAGATATCGTTCATGCCGAACCAGGCGGCGGCCGCGGCGGCGAGGATGAACGGCACCCAGATGAAGGCGGCGTTTTGCAGGTAAAGCTGGCTGGCGACACCCTTGTCATGGATGGTGAGACCGGCGCCAAAGACCGGGGCAAAAAAGCCGCTGGTTATGATTACCGGCACAACAAACTGCATCAGGCTGACACCGAGATTGCCGAAGCCGGCATTGATCGCCAGAGCATTCCCCTTCTGCGCCTTCGGGAAGAAGAAGCCGATATTGCTCATCGAGGAAGCGAAGTTGCCGCCGCCGAACCCGCACAGCAGGGCGAGAAGAACAAACATCGCATACGGCGTTTCCGGGTGCTGGACGGCAAGACCGATCCCCACCGCCGGCACGGCCAGTGACAAGGTGGTCAGCACGGTCCACAGCCGCCCGCCCAGGATCGGCACGATAAAGCTGTAAAAGATGCGTAGCGTGGCGCCGGAAAGCGCCGGCAGCGCCGTCAGCCAGAACAACTGGTCGGTCGTGAAGCGAAACCCGACGAGCTTCAGCTTGGCCACGACCATGGACCAGACCATCCAGACGGCGAAGGCCAGGGTCAGGTTGGGCACGGAAATCCACAGGTTGCGCGCCGCTATGCTGCGGCCCTTGCCTTGCCAGTAGTCCGGGTCTTCGGGCTTCCAGTCGGTGAGCAAATGATTTGCCATTGGTGCGTCTCCTTAAGACTTGGCGGCGGGCGCCTGGCCCATGCCGACCAGTTCAGGCAGTTCGGGAAGTGTGGACATGCCGGGAAAACGGGCCTGCTCCATGCGGCGGATGGCGAAATGCATCCACAGAAGCGCCGAGCCGACCAGGACGAACAGCAGCATGAAGCAACTGGTCCAGATACCGGTGATGTCGTTGAGGAAGCCGAAGGTGATCGGCAGGATGAAACCGCCAAGGCCACCGACCATGCCGACCACGCCGCCGACGGCGCCGACGCGATCGGGGTAATAGACAGGAATGTGTTTGTAGACCGCAGCCTTGCCCAGGCTCATGAAGAAGCCGAGCACAAAAATGATCATCGTGAAAGGCACCAACCCGGTCGCTATCCGGAAGGCAATGGGGCCCTTTACGCCATCCACCACATAGCTGGCCGACGGATAGGCGAGAAGGAAGCAGCAGATGAGGCTGACCCCGAAGGTCAGATACATGACCTTGCGGGCGCCGATCCGGTCAGCCAGCCAACCGCCGGCGGCCCGGAACAAAGACGCCGGAATGGAATAGGCCGCTGCGAACAGGCCCGCCGTCCGGACATCCAGGCTGTAAACACCGACCAGGTAATGCGGTAGCCAGAGAGCAAGCGAAACGAAGCCGCCGAACACAAAGAAATAGTAGAGGGCAAAGCGCCACACCTGCAGGTTCCGCAACGGTGCGAGCTGGGTCAGCATGGGCACGGCCTTTACGCCGCTTTTCCGCCGCGACACCAGGTCCGGGTCATCCTTGGTGGTAAAGAAGAAGACGAGCGCCATGACGAAGAGACCAAGAGCCCAGTATTGGGCGACAGCGGTCCAGCCGAAGGCGACCATCACCATCGGCGCGACGATCTTGGTGAAGGCCGAACCGATATTGCCGGCGCCGAAGATGCCAAGAACCGTGCCTTGCCGGCTTTTCGGATAGAAACGCGAAACATAGGCCACGCCCACCGCGAACGACCCGCCGGAAATGCCCACGCCCAGAGCGGCCAGAAGAAATTGCGGATAGGTGTGGGCAAAGGACAGAAGATAGGTGGCCGCGGCCGCCGCCAGCATGACCAGCAGGTTGACGACCCGTCCGCCAAACTGGTCGGTCCAGACGCCAAGGAACAGCCTGACCAGTGAGCCGGTCAGGATCGGCGTGCCGGCCAGCAGGCCGAATTCGGCATCGTTCAGATGGAGGTCCGTCTTGATTTGAATGCCGATGATGGCAAAGATCGTCCAGACCGCAAAACAGGCCGTGAATGAAAGGGTACTCACCCAGAGTGCGGCAAAGGCGCCCGGTGCGGGTTTGTCGGAAACGGAAACCATATACATCTACCCCTGAGACAGGCCAATGGTGTTGTCACGGCAGAAATACGAGAGAGAAAGCAGAATTCACTTGATGATTATCAAGTTTTAAAACCATGTCTGTCAGGCGATAACTATAATCAACCGCGACACAGTATCCATTTGTCTTATTTAAACAATTCGATTGCTGTTTTTGCTTCAATCAATTGACAATTATCAACCCTTGGATATAGCCAGACGGCTATTAAAAAGTCAGTAAAACGCCTGGCAAAGCTTGCGATTTTGGCTTGACATTTATCAATTGCAGCAGCAATGCTGAGTTGAACTCCCCAGCTATAATGAGTCAGTCCCGCCAATGAGAGATGTCGATCTTAACCGAATTCGCGGCCTGCAATTATTCGCCGGCATGAGTGACGCCCGATTCACGGACGCGACCGGCGGTGCCTTTCTGCAAAACTTTCCGGCCAATGCCACCCTGCTTTATGAAGGCGATCCGGTCGACTTCCTCTATATCTTGCTGGAAGGCACGGTTGAGCTACAGGGCACCTGGAAGGACAAGGAAAGCACACTGGCGATTCTCAGGCCCATTTCGACCTTCATCCTGGCGGCCGTGGTGCTGGACGCCAATGCCCTGATGTCGGCCCGCACGCTTGAGAAGTCGCAGATTCTTATGCTTTCAGCCGAGTCGCTGCGGCGCACGATGAATGAAGATCCGGCCTTTGCCGTGGCCGTCGCCCAGGAAGTTTCCGGCTGCTATCGCGGCCTGGTCCGTTCCATCAAGAACCAGAAGCTGCGCAGCGGCGCCGAGCGGCTGGCCAATTACCTCCTGACGCTTCAGGTGCGCCAGGGTGGCGTGGAAACGGTCACACTGCCTCACGAAAAGCGCACCCTCGCCTCACTGCTGGGCATGACGGCCGAAAACCTGTCGCGCGCCTTCGCCACCCTGTCTGATTACGGCGTCGAAGTGCAGGGCGCGGAAGTCAAACTCGCCCGACCGGTGCCTCTCAGACGCCTCGCGGCGCCCAGTCCGCTGCTCGACAATCACATGCCGCCAGGCAAGGGGACGACTGGCAAGGCCGCCAAGGAGATGTGGCCGCCTTCTGAGCGGTCATGCAGCGCCGAAAGAGGCTAACCGCCTAACTCCGCCAGATGCCGGAGGTCGCCGGGCAGATTGTCCTTCAGCCTGTGGCCGACCGGTTTGCCGGTCAGGGCGCCGGATATCCGTTCAATAAGCGCCGGCCGGTCATCCGCCTTTTGCAACAGGTCACGCAGATCGCAGCCCCCTTCCCCGAAGAGGCACAGGCGCAGCTTGCCGCGGGCAGTCACCCGCAGCCGGTTGCAACCGTCGCAGAATCCGGCGGCATAGGGCGCGATCAGACCGATGCGCCCCGCATAGTCGGGATGGGCATATTCATTCGCCGGCCCGCCGTCCTTCAGTTTCGGCTGCAATTGCCAGCCTGACGCTTCGAGCCAGTCGGTAACGATGCTGCCCCTGACGTGATTGGCGGCAAAATAGTCGGCATTATCGCCTGTGCGCATCAGTTCGATGAACCGCACCGCGACCGGCCTGTGACGCACAAATTCCGCCCAGACATCAAAGTCTGCCTCGGCCGTATCCTTAAGCAGGACCGCATTGAGCTTTACCGAAGTGAAATCCAGGCCGAGCGCCCTGTCAATTCCCGCCAGGACGGCCGGCAGCCTGTCATGCCCGGTAATGTGACGAAACCGCTCGCGGTCAAGCGAATCGACGCTGACATTCAGATGGCTGAGGCCGGCATTGCGCCACTGCGCGACCCGACGATCCAGGTTCCAGCCATTGGTGGTCATGGCGATCTTCGTGATGCCCTCGACCGCGGCCAGATGCGCGATTACCTCGGCCAGGTCCGGCCGAACGCTGGGCTCTCCCCCGGTCAGGCGAATTTTCGACACGCCGACCTCAGCGAATGCGGCGGCCAGGTTCGCTGTTTCAGCGGGGGTCAGGAAGCTGAGCGGCCCGGTTTTCTTCCATCCGTCCGGCAGGCAATAGGTGCAGCGGAAATTGCAGACCTCGGTGACGGAGAGCCGCACATAGGAGAAGCGGCGGCCGAACCCGTCCGACAGATTGCGAGCCTCGAAGGCCATGAAAACTCCCTCGCAAAACAAAGAGCGGCAGGTCACCCCACCGCTCTGACCAGCACACTCAGGCGAATGGCCGTGATCTGCCGCGACGGGGTGGCGAAGGGGAACGCGCCACCGGTGCGGTGTCACAGACCTTAAGGCCGGCGCCCGGCCGCGTCATTGACAGGTCCGTCCGCCCTGCTTGACATTCATCAATTCAAGCCCGCCGGCGGGCGGTAACCAGCCTGGGTCCGTAGACCAAGACGAAGCCGCCGAACGCTGCCATCCACAGCATGGCCGAGAGGATCAGGCCGGACATATAGACCTGAGGCACCAGGGCGGCCCCTACTCTCACCAGGGCCGCCGCATTGACCAGAAGGTAAATAATGAGCGTTCCGCGGCCAGCCGTCAGGGGCCGTCCGGTGTGTCCGAGGCTGGACCGCGTCATGACGGCCAGGGTCATCACGCCGATGGCGCCGGCAGTCAGTGCGTGAAGCCCCGCCTGCATCGGCACCGCGCCCGGCGGATTGACCGCCTGCCCCAGCGCCGCCAGGCCCAGCAAGACCAGGCCGATGACCAGCCAGGCGTAACCGACATGCAGGATCCACAACAGCGGCTCCTTGCGCGTGGCTAGTCCCCGCCACCGGCTGAGGCGCCAGCCATTGAGTCCGCCCGCCGCCAGGAGCGCGCCACCGCTCCACGGCGAGGCGGGAACCAGGCCCCAGCCCAGCAAAGCCACTGCCGTCATGACCATGACGAGCAGATCCCGGCGGTTGAAAGCCGGCGGCATGAGGGCCATACCGGCCTTTTTCAGCCAGTTGGTGGTGAAACTCGGAATGATGCGGCCGCCGATCAGCGCAACCAGGGTCAGAATGACCCCAAGCGCCAGGCGGATCGTCACCTGCGTCTCCCCGCTGTGAAAGGCTATATTGGCCAGGGCCAGCAGCGATACCATGACCGCCACCTGCAGGTTGCGCCAGTTCTTCCCGGTCAGTATCTCGCGCCAGATCACCACGGCAAATACGCACAGGAAAGCGCTGTCGGCAAGCGCTGCCGTCAGGCCGTCATGGGCCGGGGACAACATGGCCAGTCGACCAATAGCCCACAGCCCGAAAAGCAGAGCCAACGGGACGCCTGTAACCGGCAGCCTGCCCGTCCAGTTCGGCACAGCGGTCAGCAGGAACCCGGCAATGATGCCGCAGATATAGCCGAACAGCATCTCATGGGCGTGCCAGGCCACATCGATCCGCAAAGCAACCGTCTGGCCACCGGAATATATCCATATCCACAGCGGCACCATGAGCGCCGACCAGGTTGCGGCAAACAGATAGAAGGGCCTGAAGCCCGCACTGAACAGGGATAGGCCCGTGAAGGCTCTCATTTGCTGCGCAGTCGTCGCCATGACGCAAACTCCGTGTTTTTATTCATAATAATGCTTATCACTCGCAGTTAACAGGTGACAGAGTGTCACGCGCATCGCGCGGCCTGACTGCCCGGCTTCCCGAGCAGGTAACCGGAAACGAGAGGCCCAGGCAGCGCCAGCGCTTTCAGGCGGGCATTCAACTCGACGGCCTCCATGGCGTTCCAGGCAAAGGCATCGAACAGTCGGGCGACCGCGATCATATCCACGGAATGCGGGCTGAGCCTCAGGGTCGTCACGCCGCCCGCCGTCAGCCGGTCGATGGAAACACCCGGTACATGGACGCCGTTCGACAGGGTCTGGATGCCGTTGATGGCCAGAAAATCCTGGTCCTCGACGGTCCGGACGGACCGTCCGTCCGGGTCGCGGTCACAGACAAACTGACAGGCATCCTTATGGAGATTGTGGGCGCGCGCGTGATAGCACCGCCCGGAAAGAGCCAGCGGCAGCCGCCCGAAGGCATGGATTTCAATGGGCAGGTCCGGGACGCTTTTGTGAATGGCGCCGATGGCGTCGAGCGACAGTTCTATATTGGCGCACAGCCGGACACACCCCATCGCCACAAGCTGCCTCGCCGCCAGTTCGTTATAGACATTGAGGAACGGCCCTGCGACGAAGGGCCGCCGGCCGCGCCTCAGGAGGACCGACATGTCATTGACCTCGATCTCGTCTTCGACGGCGGCCAAGGCGCCCGACATGGACTGCTCCCGCTCGGTTGCCGGCAAGGCCAGGCTGGAAAAGACCACGGTCTTGCCGGCGCCGATCAGGCGCTCGGCGGCACGCGCCAGGACGGGGCCTAAAAACGGTATCCTCTTGGAGCATACGACTTCCCCCAGATAGACGCGGTCAAACGGGCTTTCATCGGCTATCCGTGCGTAGAAAGCCTCCGTGACTTCAGGAGACCAATTGAAGAGCAAAGGGCCCAGGCTCAGTTTTGCTACCGCCATGATTTTCTGTACGCTCCAGACGTTTCCTTTCGCCCCTCGGCAAGATCGGCCAGCATATCGGCATAGGGCGCGGTCGGTCGGCCGGCTTCGAGGGCGTCTATCGCCTGCCGGAACGCCCGCGCCACGCGCGATACATATGCCTTCCCCCTTTGCCGCCCTTCGACCTTGACGGCGGTGACACCGGCGCGCTTCAGGCCCGCCAGCATATCCATGGCGTTAAGACTCACCGGGTCTTCAAACAGATAGGCGGGCTTATCATCGATGACAAAACGGCTCTTGCACAGGGTGGGATATCCGGCCGGTTCGCCCGGCGCGTGGCGATCAATGGCGAAATCGCCCAGCCGGGCCGTCGTCATGCCCTGGGATTCGACAAAGCGGACGGAATCAGGCGGCGAACATACACCTGTCAGATTGGGCGATCCCGGCGCGGCGTAGGATGACAACGCGCAGCGGCCTTCCGCCATGACGCACAGGCCGCCATAAACGAACGCCTCGATTTCCACATCGACCGCGCGGGTCAGGCGCGTGACTTCTTCAACGCTGAGCACGCGCGGCAGCACCACACGCTTGACGCCAAAGGTCTCGGCATAGAAGGCGATTGCCTGGGGTGTGCCCGCCGCGGCCTGGACGGAGAGATGAAGCCGCAAATCCGGCCAGACCGAATGCGCATAGGCCAGGACGCCCAGGTCGGCGGCGATAACCGCATCCACTCCGGATCGCGCCGCGCAGTCGACGGCCCTTTGCCATTCCCCCGTATCGCCGGCCCTGGCAAAGGTATTGATGGCCAGCAGGAGCTTGCCGCCCTTCTCGTGCGTCCAGTTGACGGCCGCCGCCAGTTCGGCGGCATCCAGGTTCAGGCCGGGAAAGTTCCGGGCGTTGGTCTCGTCGCGCAGGCCGCAATAAACACTGTCGGCGCCGCCTTCGATGGCCGCGCGCAGCATGGGCGCCGAGCCGGCGGGGCATACCAGTTCCAGCTTCCGTTTAGACGGCGCCATGGCGCATCCCGAAAGGCAATCCGGCGACCAACCGGTTGAAGGCGGGTTTCAGTCTGGCGGGCAGTCCCAGAATATCGCCCGGTCCCAGTTCGGCGGCCTCCAGGGCATTGCGCATAGCCAGCGCCGCATCGGTTGCACCCTCCAGCCTTATGTCGCCGCCGAAGAAGCTGGAATCCGCGTCTATCGTCCCGTCGAACAGGCCAAGCAGCGTCTTAAGATTTCCGCTGATCCTGACCGAATAAGCCTTGTCCTCCTGCCCCGTGACGATTTCGACGATACCCTGCCGCGCCAATGGCTTCAGCCGGAAGGCAAAAGGCATATCCATGGGCGCGATCAGGAATACGGCGTTCTGGAAGCGGCCAAGTTTTTGAAAGACATCAGGCCGTTCCCTGACCACCCGCCTGAGTGACGCCGTCAAAAGGGCATTAAGCGGCAGGGCCGCCGTTTTGAAAAACCAGCGCGGAGGCGCTGGCAAGGCCCGGAACGAGCCGAGGGATTTGGGACGCATAGGACTGGACGACTTTCCGCAGGTGAATGCCGCAGGCTTCGCAATATTGCCGCGGCACAGGCAAGCTTTGCCGACATGCCGCACCCCCGAAGTTTATCAAGCGGATGGCCGAAAAGCCTTAGGCGGCGAATTGACAGCCTTTAATGCCGCCGTGCGCGGGGGCGGCTATGGACATCCCAGTGAAGGAGTTTCGATATGACCATACCAGATACCATAGTCCCGGATACATTAGTCCCGGACACTTTGGTCAAAGACATCGCCGTGGCAGTGCCGGGCGCCACGGCCGTCTTCCGGCGTTACAAGATAGATTTCTGCTGCAAAGGCGGTGTGCCCCTAAGCGAGGCCGCAACCGCCCGCGGCGTCGACCTGGCGCTTGTGCTTGGTGATCTTGCGGCTCTGAATGGGGATGAAACCGAAGCGCCGGATGCGACCGAAGCGCTCATCCCGTATATAGTCGAGCGTTATCACGAGGTTCATCGCGCCGAGTTCCCCGAAGCGATCCGCATGGCACGCCGCGTCGAGGCCGTTCACCGCGACAGCCCTGACTGTCCGCACGGGCTAGGTGATCTTCTGGCCATCATGGCCCATGAACTCGACGAGCACCAGGCCATCGAGGAGCAGATGCTGTTCCCCGCCATGCTGGGCAGCCATTATGACCTGACCCATCCGGTTGCGCGCATGATGAGCGACCACGAAGATCTCGGCGAGCAACTCGAAGCCCTGGCGCGACTGACCACGGACTTCGTTCCGCCTCACGGCGCCTGCACGACCTGGCGCGCGCTCTATGCCGCCTGCCAGAAGCTGGATACGGATCTGCGCGTCCACATGCATCTGGAGAACAACATCCTGTTCCCCCGCTTTGCGGACCTGCCCCCCGTGACGGCCTAAGGCAGCGCCATGGCCGGTATTAATCCAGACCTCCCCTTCTACCCCCTTAATATCGCTGTCCTGACGATTTCGGATACCCGCGACATGACAACAGACACCTCCGGCGCCTTGCTGGCGGAGCGTCTGGTCGCGGCAGGCCACACCCTGACAGACCGCGTCATCGTGGCGGATGATGTCGACGCCATTCGCGGCCAGATCGGCAAGTGGGTGGCCGACGAGGGCATCGACGTCGTGCTGACGACCGGCGGCACGGGGTTCGCTCCGCGCGACGTAACCCCGGAGGCCATCCGTCCCTTGTTCCGACGTGAAATGGAAGGCTTCGGCGTGGTGTTTCATCATGCCAGCCTGGCAACCGTCGGCGTTGCGACGCTTCAGTCACGCGCCTTCGCCGGTCAGGCGGAAGATACATTCGTCTTCTGCCTGCCCGGCTCGACCGGCGCCTGCCGGGATGGCTGGGACCTGGTGCTGGCCATGGAACTCGACAGCCGCTTCCGCCCCTGTTCCCTGGTCGGCCAGATACCCCGTTATCGCGGGATTTGTCCGTAGCAATCGATTTAGGTTACTGTTGCTAGTAATGATGGTCAGGGTGTGCTGATCCCGGCTAACGTACTTGAAGGTGTGACGCCCGAGATGCGTATCTATGCCAAGGTATCTTTCTTCAGTCGTCCGCGCCAAGGGTACGGATGACTCTACGGCTGCGCCAAACGCGTTAATTCGGGCACTTGTTCCAATGATACATCCTATTTTAGGTTGCAGAACGGGGCTGGCAAACAAAAACCCCTCGGCATCTGCCTTGGGGGTCTTTGTGGCTTCTGGCGAATTTTGAACCGCCCCGGGTTTGCCGGAGGCCGATTTATAAAAGTTACGCGGCCATCTCTTCGTGTCGAGATCGGCATAGTACATTTGTTCAGCCTCAGCCGGCGGTATATTGCCTATAGGCTCAAGAAGCCGTCGATGATTAAACCAATCAACCCATTCGAGTGTGGCAAACTCGACGGCTTCAAAGTTTCGCCATGGGCCTTTGCGGTGGATGACCTCGGCCTTGTAAAGTCCGTTGATGGTTTCAGCCAGGGCGTTGTCGTAGGAATCGCCCACGCTTCCGACTGAGGGTTCGATACCGGCCTCGGCCAGGCGCTCAGTGTATTTTATAGAAATATACTGACTTCCGCGGTCCGAATGGTGCACCAGGCCTCCGCGATGAACAGGTCTGCGATCATAGATCGCTTGCTCCAATGCATCGAGGACGAAGCTGGCATGGGCCGTACGACTGGCGCGCCAGCCGACGATCCTGCGGGCATAGGTGTCGATGACGAACGCCACATAGACAAAGCCCTGCCAGGTGGCGACGTACGTAAAGTCCGACACCCATAGCCGGTTGGGTGGTGCGCGGAACTGCCGGTTGACATGATCCATCGGGCAAGGCGCCGCCTTATCGGAAACCGTTGTACGAACAGGCTTTCCACGGATGACACCATGCAGACCAAGGCCACGCATCAATCGCTCGACTGTACAGCGGGCTACCATGATCCCCTCGCGTCTCATCTGGCGCCAGACCTTGCGCACGCCATAGACCTCGTAGTTCTCGGCAAACACGCGTGCGACCTCCGGCTTGAGTTCCAGATCACGCTTCGCCCGCGCCGACAGTCGAGCCGGATCATTGCGCTGAGCGACGCGTTCAAAATAGGAAGATGGGGCAATCGGCAAAACCCTGCAGATCGGCTCGACCCCGTACGCCTCCCGGTGATCATCGACGAACGCAATCATCGCTTGAACGGGCGGTCGAACTCCGCCTGGGCGAAATAAGCGCTGGCCTTGCGCAAAATCTCATTGGCCTGCCGAAGCTCCCGGTTCTCCCGTTCCAGGGCCTTCATCTTCTCGGCCAAATCAGTCGGAACGCCGGCGCGCTTGCCGGTATCAACCTCGGTCTTCTTGATCCAGTCGTTCAAAGTGGCCGGTGCACAGCCGATCTTCTGAGCCACCGACAAGATGGCGCCCACCGCGAAGGGTAATCTGCTTCATGATCGAGCACCATCCGAACAGAACGTTCGCGGATCTCGGGGGAAAATTTGTTTGTCGTTTTGTTTGTCATAGCCCTATCTACTCACGAGTTAGGGCCTCCGGCAAACCCGGGGCGGTTCAGTCACCAGTAGGTTCCCACTAACTTATATTTTCCAGAATTGTCGTTGAATTTCAGCTCGCATGTCTGAGGCGCTTGTTTTGTTCAAACTGATGCAAATCGAGGGCAAGACGAACAACCTGATCACTGGTAAGCCTTGTGGGATCTATCGCGCCGCCGATGCCATGTTCGAGATACACCTCCTGCATCTCAGGTGTGCGCAAGGCGCCAGCCATGGTCCAGTTCGGAAACAACCGATCCTTGACGTCGCGTGTATTGAGAATTGACGCGGAGCTGTGACGCGGATCAGTGGCAATTCGCTGGTAGGTCGTGGTGACAGCATCACGATCACCTTCTAGTATTTGTATAAACCACGTCTTATCAAAAATCAGGTAGCCGGTTATACCGTCGCGGCTGTTATTGTGCTGCGATTTTGCGAGGATTTCTCGCAGGTTTGTCAGCATCTCCCGATCACTCCCATCGACAGTGTTGCGGCTGTAATAGATGAGTTGATAGACCATTCGAATGTCTCCTGTGCGGAATATTAGCCCCGCTACGAAGTGATGTTTGAGCCGGAATAGGCGATGACTTCGTAACAATTGTAGATACAGATAAGGTCTGAATAATCTCTAAATCTCGGATGAATAAACATTAGAAAATTCAATGAGATGAGCCAAAAAAACACGTCTGGCCACCGCCGCTTAAGCAACGTCCCTTTGTGTTGTCAGCGCCCTCAACCAGAGTTGCGCCTCCGTCTGCGGCAATGGATGGCTGAACAGATACCCCTGACCGTAGCCACAACCATAGGACTTCAGAGCAGTCAGTTCATCTTCCTGCTCGATACCCTCTGCAACCACGTCGAGTTCCATAACCCGCGCGAGTAGCAGAATGGCCTGAACGATCGCGTTGTCATCAGGACGACGTAGACAACCGTTCACAAAGGTTCTGTCTATCTTGATGACGTCGACCGGGAAGGTTCTCAGGTGGCTCAGCGATGCGAAGCCAGTCCCGAAGTCATCGAGTGCGATACGCACACCCGCCGCTTTCAGCGCCTTTAAAGCCGAAAGGACTTTGTCTGAATCCTCATTTAGAAAGACGCGTTCGGTAATCTCGATTTCCAGGCTTTGCGGCGGCAGGCCGGCGGTCTGAAGCTTTCGAACGGTTTCATGAACGAAAGCGTCATTCTGGAATTCGCTCCCACTCAGATTCACGGCTATATGACCAAACGCCAGTGAGTTGGCGCGCCATTCCGCCGCCTGCCGTATCGCTTCGTCGATAACAAATGTACCTATGCGACGGGACAATTCCGGATCGTTTAAGGCAGCCTCGAATTCCCCCGGCGCTGTCACGCTGCCGTCAGCCTTGCGTAGCCTGAGCAAGGCTTCAAACCCCACATGTGCGCCCGTGCTCAACGCCACCTTCGGCTGGTAAAACAGTTCCAGCTTATCTTTATTTAACGCGGTTGCTACGCCGATAACCGTTTCGATGCGACGTTTCGCGACCGATTTCATCTTTGGCGTGTAGACATGATACGTGTTCTTTCCGGAGTCTTTCGCCGCATAAAGGGCTAGGTCGGCTTCCGACAAAACGTCATCGGCATCGGCCGCCTCGCTTCCATTCCAGATCCGAAGCCCGACAGAAGCACTTAACTGAAAAGACTGGCTCCGCCACGTAACCGGCTTGCGGAACTCAGAAACCAGCCTGCGGGCGATGGCCTCAAATTCGGCATGGTCCGTCACATTCGACATGAGTATGGCAAATTCATCCCCGCCTAAGCGGGCGACAATATCTGATTTCCGGCAGCACCGGCGAAGTCGGCGTCCCATGGTTTTGAGAATATGATCCCCCGCCTGATGGCCAAACGAGTCATTGACGTGTTTGAAACCGTCGAGATCGATCATAAACAGAGCCCTTAAACCCGCACCGCCCGGACTGAGGACGGCTTCGTCCAGGCTGGTGCGAAGGACATAGCGGTTTGACAGACCAGTCAGGGAATCTCGCGTCGCCAAGAACTGGGTCTGATCCCAAAGCTCGCGCTGCTCCGTTATATCCTGCTTCATGCCGTAGCGGCGAACAATGACCCCATCCTCGACCTCGACCTCACAGGAGACCCGCATCCAGCGGCGCTGCCCATCTGCCAAGATAACCGGACCTTCAAATGTATAGCCCGTCAGATTGGCGTTAGATTTTTCTATTTCCTTTTGAAGCTTTTTTCTAACCGCCGGCGGATAGAGATTATAAATGTCTTCGGGATCGACGGGCACCGTGTTTGACATCCCATGGATATCATACATGCCTTTCGTCCAGACGAGATCGCCCGTGACCGGGTTAATTTCCCAGGCCCCGATCTTGGCGAGCTTTGATGCCTGTTCGAAAACACGATTTTGCCTGGAAATTTCAAGCATCTGCTGCTTTATCAGGACTGTTTGCTGCGCTTGGGTTTCCATCAAAGCGACGATCTGGTTGGCCTTCTCGCGCTGCTCGTACAGCGACCGGACGACCAGGGCCAGGTCTTCAAGTTTACGTATGTCGTCGTCCGAAAAACGCCTGGGCTCGCGATCAATCACGCAAATCGTCCCAAGAGGCAGGCCCTGTTGCAAACTCACAGGCACGCCCGCATAAAATCGTATATGCGGCGATCCGGTCACCAGTTCGTTAGCAATAAACCGGTCGTCAAGCCAGGTGTCGTTAACGACGAAAGGGACGTTCAGTGCGACCGGATAATTGCAAAACGCTTCACTGCGAACGGTCTCTGTTACGTCCAGGCCGCATCTCGCCTTGAACCATTGACGATCCTTGTCGAGCAGGCACACCAAAGCGATCGGGACATTGAACATGGACTGCGCCAAACGCGCAACCGCCTCGAATTCAGGTTCTGGCTGGGTATCAAGTATTTTAAGGTCGCACAAAGCGTCAACTCTTTGCGCCTCATTTTCTCTGACGGGGTAGAAACTGGACGCCATTATACACCACGCTTACTATTACAATTGAAGGAAGGCCTTTAGACCAACCGAACCGGCAGGCCGTCTGAGGGATCAGGCGCAGGCCCTGTTTTCCGGCTGCTTCGACGTCGGCCAGACAGGATTTGTAAGGGCGGCGACAGATGGCTTGCCGAGCAGGTAGCCCTGCATGAGTTCGACGCCCATATCGCGCAGAACATCAAATTCCCCCGCCGTCTCAATACCTTCACATATCACCCGGATATCCAGGTCTTTCAGCATCGCTAATGTATTGCTAAGGATAGTGCGCTTTACACGGTCCGTATCGATGTCGCGGATAAGTTCCATATCGATCTTGACGAGATCCGGCTGAAATTTCGACAGCAAGCCCAGGCCCGCATAGCCTGAGCCGAAATCATCGATGGCTGTCTGGAACCCCATTGCACGATATGAGCGCAGGATATTCAGCAGATGGTCGGTATCCAGCTTTTCGGTTTCGGTGAATTCGAAAATGATCCGTTTTAACGGGAAATCATATTTCATCGCCGTCGCCAGGGTCAGGCGGATACAGGCCCGCGGCTCATAAACGGCATTGGGGAGAAAGTTGATCGACAGGCTTGTGCCGTCATCGGCAAACTTCAATCCCGCAGCCAGTTCGATCGCTTTGACGCGGCAGGTCTGGTCAAAAGCGTAACGATTTTGATCAGATACCTGTCCCAGAATGTGGCCGGCCCCCTCGCCATTAATTCCGCGCACCAGCGCTTCCTGCGCGAACACGGTGCCATCAGCGACGTTCAAGATTGGCTGAAAAGCCATCGTGATAGGCATTTCAAAGCCGGCGCCATCCTGGCAGCCGATGCACTTCTGACCACTCATACCAGACCTCCCTTACTTTTGAACTGAAAGGGTACGTCAGACCGGTAAAAATTCAGCGAACAGCCTTCAATTTAAAGATATAATGGTCAACCTTTGAGGATCCCCCCCCACATCCGTCTCGCTAATGATGCCCCAAAGACTTGAACAATCGGGACATCTCTAGGGTCACAATCTAGGCCAAGCGAGTGACCTCGAACCGGTTGAAACGATATAAGGCGCGCTTTTGCTAACCGGGTTTTAGCCATAACTCAGGATGAAAGGCATTCCGCTCCTTTTACGCCACGTTGTGCGACGGCCTCACATTGCTATTTTATGGCCTGAGCCTCCATTACAGGTATGGCCGCATGCCCTGCGTGGTCGGCCAATCAAAAGGAGACGATCATGGCAGAAGTTGCAGATATTAAAGAACACGCTGAAATCATTGGCGCCGATGGTGTTCACGTCGGTACGGTGGACCACGTCGACGGTGGCCGCATCAAACTCACCAAGCTGGACCCGGAAAGCAATACGCATAAGGGGCATCACCATTATATCGATTTGGGCCTGGTTGCGGGCATCGACGGGGACAGGGTGCGGCTTTCCGCCAACGCTGACGTCGCCGTGGCGCTCGAAGAAGAGGAAGACGGCAAAAACATCTGATCCCTCATTTCTACAACGCGATTACGTCGGTACTTATCAAGACCAGAAAGACAGACCTGTCTCGACGGGTATCGGGCCACGAACAGATGCCAAGGTCCTCAGACAGGGACTCAAGGTGGGGCTGTCCGGCCGCGTGCCTGCGACATGGTGAGACGGGTGGCGCATTGGCTTGGCGTTACGTGCCAAATCCTTATAAAATAAATGCTAGTTTAGCGAATGACACATACCCCAATCGCTATCGCTAAAACCCCACATCCTTTCGGTCTCTACACCGGACTTGTTCTCGCCCTGATCGTTATAGCGGGTATCGCCATGGTGTTTATCAATGCCGATACCGACGCCCACCGCGTTTCGGTAGGCATTCAGAACGCGCATATCGACGGGATGGACGCGCCGCGACCATGAATTAGGGCGGATAGCCCTACAAGACAGCAAGACGTCGCGTGCCATGGTTCACGTTCACGTCCGTTGGCCATTCCTGTAGAATGCAAGCCGTTCCGATTAAACACAGGCAAGCCCGACTTAGCGAGCGGTCAAACCAACAGTGCAAATGGCGCCTCGATCCCGACGCAGGGGCCCGGCTCCTCAATCAGGAAATTTTCATGAGCCTTGAAACACTTATTATTTGGCTTGTAATTGGCGCGATCGCCGGTTGGATTGCGGGCGCCATTGTCAAGGGCGGCGGTTTCGGCCTTATCGGCGATATCATCGTGGGTATTGTTGGCGCCGTCATCGGTGGCTGGTTGGCCGGCGTTTTGGGCATACATATCGGCGGCGGTGTTGTTGCCACGATCATTACGGCGACCGGCGGGGCCATTGTGCTTCTCTTACTCGTGAGACTGATCCGGCGGGCCTGATCCGGCGGCGCCTGGTGAAGGATGGGGCGGAGTGAAACGTGCTTTCGCATGATCGAATCCGATCAGCTTTTATCGCAGGGATCCGCGCCCGCCTTTGGCGGAGACCGCGCCTTGTTTTGCCCGGCCTCAGCCATAAAATCCTGAGGTGCAGGATCGCCCGGAATCAAAAAGGCCGAACCCAAGGGTTCGGCCTTTAAAATAAATTGCGCTGATTGACGCGAAAGACTTATGCCGCTTCGAGTTGCTCGGCCGACATCTTGCCGGACTTCGCGTCGCGTTGCAGCTCATAGGTGATTTGCTGACCCTCGTTGAGGCCATTCATGCCTGCGCGTTCAACCGCGCTGATATGAACAAAGACATCCTGGCCGCCATTTGACGGTTCGATGAAACCAAAACCCTTTGTGGAATTAAACCACTTAACTGTACCTGCGCTCATAATGAACCCTTTTCAATGACAGTATTATACGTACCCATGCGAATGCATGGGCACCTCTCGAACAAATTTTGAATGGGGATTCGCTAGGTGCGCTTGTTAAGCACAAAAGAAAACGGCAGACAATCTACGTCGAAGGCACATATATACTACATTTTTCTTGAAGGTCAACTATCAAATAAATTATTTTCAAAATTATAATATCGAACAAACGCTGAAATTAAAGTATCATAAAAATAATAAAGGGGGCACTATTTTCATTCCACCTTCGACGCGTACCGGTATTTCTTAAAAACCAAAAAGGCAATGCGTGCCCCGCAGGCCCTGACGCCGGAGAATGCGACGGAGGGAAGAAAGTATGCGTTTGTCGGTTTTTATAAGAGAAAACACCGATCGGATTATCAAGGATTGGGAAGCCTTCGGGCGCACCATTACCACTGACAACGGTCCACTGACTCCGTTCAGGTTACGCGATCATATCATGGCCATCCTTGCTTTTATCGCCGACGACATGGACTCTTCACAGTCCAGGGCAGAACAGGTCAAAAAATCGCGTGGGGAAAAGCCGCACAGTCTTAAAACCACCGCCGCTGAGGTCCACGCGTCCTCTCGCCACGACGACGGATATGACATGGATCAAATGGTCTCTGAATATCGGGCCTTACGCGCAAGCATCGTAAAACTGTGGCTGACGCAGCAGACAGCCCGTTCAGATACCGATATTGCCGACCTCACACGCTTTCACGAGGCCATCGATCAGAGTCTGACCGAGTCTATTCGCGGCTACACGGTAAAGCTTGATGCGGCGCGCAATCTCTTTTTGGGTATTCTCGGTCACGACATACGCAATCCACTCGGCGCGATTTCCATGTCGGCACAGGTCATGCTGAGAATGGGACCCTCTGGCGAACGCGAGAAGATGATGCTGAACCAGATCCGCGAGAGCACCGAGCGTGCAAATGAAATTGTCAGCAACCTGCTCGATCTGATGCGCTCGCGACTGGGAACCGGGCTCCCAATCATACGGACGTTAATGGACGTCGGCTCGATGGGGCAGAAGATCGTCGATGAGATGAGGTCGATGCACCCTCACCGACAGTTCGCCATTGATATCCAGCGTAATCTGGCCGGAGAGTGGGACGCGCCGAGACTGGGACAGGTTCTCTCAAACCTGTTGAGCAATGCTGTTCAGTACGGCTTCACAGACTCGCCCATAACGGTCAGAATTGCAGGACTGCCTGATCGGGTGGAAATGTCCGTACACAATTCGGGCACGCCCATCCCCAAAGAGGCCGCCGCCCGGATTTTTGACGCTCTGACCCGCGTTCAGGTCGGCGAAACCGGCGAACACAACGCCGATACCCAGAACCTGGGTCTCGGCCTTTACATTACCAAACAGATTATAATCGCGCATGGCGGAACCATATCCGTCACTTCCGATGACACGGCAACGGTCTTTACGACAGTCCTGCCACGTCAGGTATCGGTAATTTCGACCTGTCGTCAGGCAATCGACGGTCCCCAACGGTATCCTTACTAATTATCCGGTATCCCTGATCCATGTTGATCAGTCCTCCTGGCGGTTCCGGTCCAGCACAAGCCACCGATTGAAATAGCCAGTCTAGGATATCCAGATGCCCCCTTCCCCGAACATAATCAGCGCCCCCCGGACCAAGATTCTCGTGGTGGACGACAATCGCCCCGCGGCTATGAGTTTAACCTGGGCGATGGAGACGCAAGGCTACGACGTCATGACCTGTTTTGACGGACCTGAAGCCCTATCCATCGCCGACGACTTTCTGCCGCAAGTCATCCTGCTGGATATCGGTATGCCCGTAATGGACGGTCTTGAAGTCTGCCGCCGCATTCGCGCCGATCCCTTGCTAAGTGGCACTGTCGTCTACGCCCAGACGGCCTGGGGCGATGCTCTAATGCGCAAGCAAACCCGGGAAGCCGGCTTCGATCGCCATATCACCAAACCCATAAATCTCGATTCCCTCTTAGTACTCATCGGGTCCGATGAGCAGAGACGCCATTAGGCATATGAGCACTTGCGAGAGAACCAAAGGCTTACCCGGCGGCACTCGCAATGTCTTGCGATATACTTAGAACGCGCTTTTGCAGTCTCGGTGCAACGAAATCGAGGAAAGCCCGCAATTTCAACGGCTGCTGCTGGTGCGGAGCGTGGACGAGGTGCACCGGCAACGCCGGAGGCGTCCAATCCGCCAATATCGGCAACAGTAAACCCGCCCTGATGCTGGCTGCCGCCTGGTAGGACAGCACCCGGGCAATTCCCACGCCCGCGATCGCACCGGCGACGACGCCTTCCGCGGTGCTGACCGAAAAGCGAGGATTAATCGTAACTTGCCGCAGGGTATTTCCTTCGACGAATGGCCATTCCCGGTACCGCTGCAGGCCTTCGAACGCGATGCAGTCATGTTCGGCAAGCGCATCAGGTGTCTCAGGCCTGCCCCGACGTTCAAAATAATCCGGGCTACCGCAGATAACCCATCGGATCTCGCCGACCCTGCGTGCGACCAGAGCACTATCCGGCAGGCGACCGATTCTGACCGCGACGTCGACATGGCTTTCTACGAGATCAATGACACTGTCGGACAGAACGAGGCGCACTGTCACGTCGGGATAGGCGGCGAGAAAATCGTGGACGATCGGCGCGACATTGAGTGTACCGAACGCGATGGGCGCCGTGACGAGCAATTCGCCACGCGGTGCACGGTACTCCCCGGACGCAGCGCGCTCCGCTTCGGATAATTCCTCAAGCACCCTCCGAGCTGAAGCGATATAGGCCGTACCAGCCTCGGTAAGCAGGAGTTTGCGGCTTGTGCGAACGACGAGTTGCGAACCGAGAAAGGCCTCAAGATCGGAAACGCGGCGGCTAACGGTTGGAAGGGGTACGTTAAGGGATCGGGATGCTGCCGACAAGCTTCCGCCATCCACTGCCGCGACCAGCGTGCGCATAGCCTCGAACCTGTCCATACTCCCTCTCGTTTTATGGAAGTGAGACTTTCGTACTTAGCATCTGACTGCGAAATGCGGAGGGGTCTAATTCTATGACGCCACAACAACTCAACCTGTCAAGGAGACAAGCACATGTCACGCATTCCCACTCCCGCCATCGAACAGACCCCGGAAAAATCCCAGCCCCTGCTTGCGGCGGTTCGGAAGCAACTCGGCTCCGTTCCCAACCTCTTTCGCATCGTCGCCAACAGCCCGGCGGCACTGGAAGGCTATCTAGGCCTCTCCGGCGCGCTTGGCCAAGGCGCGCTGGCTGCGCAGACCCGTGAGCGAATTGCGCTGGCGATCGCAGAGGTGAATGATTGCGGCTACTGCCTTTCGGCCCATACTTACATCGCACGCAACCTCGCCAAGCTGGACGATGCGGAAATTACCGCCAACCTCAATGGCGCCTCCAACGATGTCAAGGCGGATGCCGCCGTGCGCTTCGCTGTTAAGCTGGCCCGAGAACGCGGGCAGACGAGCGATGCCGATATCGCAGCGCTCAAGGACACCGGATACGCCGACGCCGAGATCGTCGAAATCATCGCTCATGTCGCGCTCAATACCTTCACCAACTACGTCAATGAAGCGCTGAAGACCGAAATCGACTTCCCGATCGTGACGGTTCGTGCAGGCGCCGCAGCTTAATCCTTTCTCCAACCAAGGTACCAAGATGCCGGCGCTGCCGCGTCGGCAAACCCTTACCCATACCTTCAAATCTAGGAGACTTCCTATGACCATTCGTTTCAACACCGTCGATGTCGATGGCCTCAAGCTGTTCTACCGCGAGGCCGGCGACGTAGACCGCCCCACAGTACTGCTGCTGCACGGCTTCCCAAGCGCCAGCCACATGTTCCGTGACCTGATCCCCGAACTCTCCCAGCACTATCACGTCGTCGCACCGGACTTGCCCGGCTTCGGCATGACGGAACAGCCTGCCCGCGACCAGTTCGGCTATACGTTCGAGAACATCACGAACGTCGTCGACCGCTTTATTGAGGTCCTCGGCCTGACGAGATTCGCCATCTATGTGTTCGACTACGGCGCTCCCGTGGGCTTCCGGCTGGCGGTCAAGCACCCCGAGCGGATCACGGCGATCGTCACCCAGAACGGCAACACCTATGTCGAAGGGGTATCTGACGCCTTCGCGCCGGTGATGGCCTATTGGAACGAGCCGACTAAAGCCAACCGCGACGCGCTACGTTGCTTCCTGGCGCCCGAGACGACCCTCTTCCAATATACCCACGGGGTCGATGATCCGACAATAGTCTCGCCCGACGGCCGCAACCTTGATGATTTTTATCTGTCGCGACCCGGCAACGACGAAATCCAGCTCGATCTGATGCTCGATTACCAGACCAATGTTGCGCTTTACGACACTATCCAGGCCTACCTGCGTGCGCATCAGCCGCCAGTGCTGGCGATCTGGGGCAAGAATGACCCGTTCTTCATACCGGCGGGCGCCGAGGCGTTCAGGCGCGATGTGCCGGCGGCGGACGTTCGCTTTGTCGAGAGTGGACACTTTGCCCTCGAAACCCACGCTGCCGAGATCGGCGCTGCGATGCGCGAATTCCTCGGCAAGCATATCGGCTGAGCCACCTGTCCGGGCGCACCGGTCTGCGCCAGGACCTGGCAGCCAGGAACCGTGACCGTCCATCTGAATTTCTGAAGATCAGCCATGGCACATGTACCTGACATCGTTCGCGACTTTTACAACAAGCTTTCCGTCGGCAATGCAGCAGGCGCTCTCGGCCTGATGGCGCCGGACATCGAGTGGACCACGATGTGGCACTACAAGGTCATTGGGCGTGGCCCGGACAAGGTTGCCGAAGGCCTGTTCAAGCCGCTGATGGCGGAATGGGCGAGTTTCGCGCTCGTCCCAACCGAGTTCATCACCGAGGGAGAGACGGTCGTTTCTCTTGGTGACTTCACCGGTGTCCACAGCGTAACCGGAAAGACCTCGAACGCCCGCTATGCCCACGTCTGGACGGTTCGTGACGGCAAGATCGCCACCTTCCGTCAGTATATAGACTCGCTGGCTATCGATCCGGCGCGGGGGGAGGGTCGGTTGTAATGGCTTCCAACACCGACATCGCCTTCAGCCCTTCGGTCAAGGCCATCCAATCATGGCGCGGTTCCCGGGACCTTTACCGGAAAGTCGAGATGGACGGGGGCTTTCGGGCACGGATCGACAATCGTCTGAAGGCTGCACTGGCCGAGACAAATTCGGCTTATCTGACGACAGCCAGCGCGACCGGCCAACCCTATTCACAGCATCGCGGCGGCCCGCGGGGCTTCATCCGGATACTCGACGACCAGACGATCGGTTTTGCCGACTATTCCGGCAACCGCCAATACATCACAGCCGGCAACCTTGCCGAAAATCCGCAAGCCTTTCTGTTCCTGATGGACTATGCCCGCCGGCGCCGCATCAAGATCTGGGGCAGCGCGCGCGTGGTGACTGACGACGAAGAACTGATCGAACGGCTGATGCCGGAGGGCTATGGAGCGCGGCCGGAAGCCGCGATCCTATTCGAAATCATCGCTTGGGACATCAACTGCCCCCAGCATATCCCGCAGAAAATAGACGGCGATATGGTCGCCGCCGCACTTGCCGAGCGTGACGCTGAAATAGCCAGGCTGAAGGCTGAGCTCGCCGCCTTGCGAGCCTCAAAAGGAGACAAGTCATGACGCGCCCACCACTTCCGCCATTCACTGAGGAAAGTGCCATCCAGAAGGTTCGTGCGGCCGAGGACGCGTGGAACAGCCGCGATCCGGCGCGGGTCGCCCTGGCCTACACACCCGACAGCCGCTGGCGCAACCGTGCCGAATTCCCGCGCGGCCGCACAGAAATCGAGGCGTTCCTCACGCGCAAATGGGCGCGTGAACTCGATTATAGACTCATCAAGGAACTCTGGACCTTCGCCGGCAACCGCATCGCCGTGCGTTTCGCCTATGAATATCATGACGACAGCGGTCAGTGGTTTCGCGCTTACGGCAACGAGAACTGGCAGTTCGATGCCGACGGCCTGATGGAACAGCGCTTCGCTAGCATCAACGAACACCCGATCACTGAGGCCGATTGCAGGCTCCGTTGGCCTCTGGGCCGTCGTCCCGACGAACACCCCGGTCTCAGCGCTCTCGGTTTCTGACGCGCGGCGCGTTGTCAAAACATGTCAGTTAAGGACTTGGCCCGAAATGGGCGAAGATCGAAGAATTCTGGGCGGCGCCGGAGGCCCATCCCTAGGTGGTCGATGCCTTCCTATCCTATGACAGCACGAAACGACGCCACGACCATTTGATGATCCCGCACGCCACCATGGGTGTGTTGCACGAGGCGTCGCCTGACGGTCAGACTACAAGAAGAACCGCACCATTTCGCGGCTTCGGGATCTTGCGGCGCTCAATAACTGCCGGAAGAACTGCCGCCCCACCACGTGTGGGCCCCGCCGTGGATCACCCATTTCTAGACGCGGAGAGTATCGGATGAGTCTGCATAAATGATCTGCAGGTAGCGCACGCCGGAAACCATCCCAGAAGATGTTGAACTGGCGAGGCGCTCGTTCACAAACCGGGCTGTGACCTGGCCGCCCACGTCACGTTTCTGATCGGCCGTATTCAACCAGTTCAAGTATTTCGAAGCATTCGCGGCTGCCGACTGTTCCGGATGTGCGACCAGAAAGCCGTATTCCAGCGGGAGGTTGATCCGCGTACCGGCGGCGAAATCGTCGGCGGACTGTGTTCAGCCATGATGTATGACAATGAGCGGCATCGCCTGCCCGGTCGCATGAATCAGTGATGTTTCTTGTAGGTGAAAGGCTGCTGACGACGCCCTAATAAGCCACCATTCGGTTGGTTTACCGCGAAATCTTGGTCTCGGCACCGAAATTGAGCTCATCGCGCGCCACCTCCTGGTCGCCATTCAGCACGATCAGGGTCGCACTGCCTTGACTGTTCGCTGACACGGTCACCGTCCCCACTGGCTCGGAAGACCCTACTTCCACCCGTCCACCCTGAGTCACATTGCTTGTGCCACCCGGGTTTTTTGACAGCAGACTCAGGCGCCAGTGCAGGGAAAGCCGGGTCCCCGGCCTGACAAAAGCATTGACTGCGAAGCCCCTCTCGGCCTCAACAATTTCCAAATGGGCTGTAACGGCGGCCGCATCGAACATCATTTGGTAGCTCCCTGCACCAGGTTGACGACGGCCGAGACAATTGCGTCCGTTGTTGAATTGCTTTCCACTTTCGCAGTCGAGTCGTCGGTCGACGAGGTCGTCGTTCCCATAACCGAGACAGCCAGCCCCGCATTACTGTCGTCAATGTCCCCGTTTGCCAGCCGCCGCGTGGCCGCGGTGACATCTCGGCCGCTGTCCGTTTTTTGCTGGCTAACCATTAGGCTCTGTTCGGCGGAGAGCGGTTCGCTCGGCGGCGGCGAAAATTCGTCGGAACGGGTTTCAATCACCCGCTTGCACGCCTCGTCAGCCTGGCCGTTTTGCGGATCACAATTATCCGTGCCTTGCAGGGCATCAGTATGGGTATCGCGTCCCTGTTTGCGTGTTGAGCCCGAAGGGGGCGCGGCCGCAGACGGCCGGTTATTCGATAGCTGGCTGGCGGCGCTGGTTTTGGGTGCCACGGTGGCCGGCGGCACGGTTCGCACAGGTGTTCCGACCTGTGGTGCGGTCGTTACCGCGCTATGCGCCGGCGTACCGATTTGATCAACCGCTGCGTCTGTGCCGTGAACAGTCGCCAAAAGTAATACGGCCATCAGAGCGTTCATTTAAGGCCAATCTGGGTATATGTAATGCTCGTATTACCAGTCATATTGACCGTGCCCGATGCGAGATTGTTGCCAATCTGTGTGTAAACCAGATTGTTATTATCGCCGGTCTGGCTCGCACTGATGGCATTGTTGTTGCCAATTTGTGTGAGCAGGGCGCTGTTTCGGTCACCATCCTGTGTAAGGCTGATCTCATTGTCACGACCGGTTTGGCTGACAATAGCAGTATTACCGGTCGCATACGCCCGTTGATCCATTGTGGCAGAGTTATTGTCACCTGCCTGAAGCAGGACAGCTAAATTGCCGGTATCGCCGCCACCCTGAAATATCCCTGCCTGATTATTGTCGCCAAACTGGCTGGCAAATCCCGTCTGGCCTGGAGTGCCTTGTTCAATAGTGCTGCTATTATGGTCGCCCACCTGCGAAAGTCCGGCCCGGCTACCGCCGCCGGAAGCGCGAACGACATCACCAATCTGAGCCACATACGCGCTGTCGCCGGCAAAAGCCGGCGTCGTCAGGCACGCGAGCAGAAATAGAGTGGAGGCTAGG
Organism: Asticcacaulis taihuensis; assembly: GCF_900100255.1. Lineage (GTDB taxonomy): Bacteria > Pseudomonadota > Alphaproteobacteria > Caulobacterales > Caulobacteraceae > Asticcacaulis > Asticcacaulis taihuensis. The sequence continues at coordinate 316,940 of NZ_FMTS01000004.1, forward strand.
CGATATCGCATCATAAATCTCCCTTAGTGAAAGTAGCATGGGATTGGTCAGCGGTAAAATTCTCCGCTGTGTCAGAGAATTTCGGACGAAAACCAATCCCATGGCCGACGTCTGATTTAGGTCCGGCTGGCGTCCCTTATGGCGCCAGCCGGTCTCGCTCAACGTTACTGAGTGACGCTCGCGTAACTACCGGTGCCGAGCTGGCTGATAGTGGAGGTGTTGCCGTAGGACGTCTGAGCTATATAAGCCTCGTTGCTGCTACCTGCCTGGGTCAGGGTCGAGGTGTTGCCACCTACGTCCTGAGAAACCTCAGCGTGGTTGCCCGTGCCCGTTTGCGTCAGAGTCGAGACGTTATTATCGCCCGATTGATCGACGCTGGCATAAAGCTGGACGCCATCCTGAGTGAGCGTCGATGCGTTAAATGTGCCGTTCTGGCTAGCATGGGCTTCATTATAGGCATCCACAGCCGCGACCGTCGTATTGGTTTGGTCGATGGTGCTGGAGTTGCTGCTGCCGCGCTGATCAGTGGTCGCTGTCTCATGTCTGGCGCTGTTAGCATCGGTGGCGCCGCTATGCTGAGTAATGCTGGCGGTATTTTGGTTCCCACCCTGCGTGATATTTGCGACCGAAAGCGGGAAATTATAAGTCCCGTTGGATGGCTTATTACTGACATTTTGAGCGATGGTGGCGGTGTTATGATCGCCACCGGAGATCTGGTCGATATAGGCGACGCCACCCTGACCCGACTGGGTTACGCTCGCAACGCCCCAGTTTCCCGCTTGCTTCACACCAACATCAGCAGGATCGCTCGCATTACCGGACCCATTTGCGGAGTTTGACTGTGTTACCGTCGAGGTATTGTCATCGCCCGATTGCTTGACACTCAGATTGTCATTCGAATTGGTCTGACTGGCCGTCGATGTATTACGGTCGCCCGATTGTACGATGCGTGCTTTCTCCCCAAAAAGCGTGAAGAGATTCGCCCGTCCTTGTGTCAGCTCGGACGTGTTGTCACTGCCCGACTGGATGACGTCCGCCGTCGCATTCGTGGCCATCTGCGTCACTTCGGAGTGATTGCCTGTATTATACTGGCTGACCTCGGCATCACCGCCCGTGCCTTTTTGTGTGACTTCCGAAGTATTGTTGTCGCCGCTCTGGTGAACTTCCGCATAGGCGCCGGCGGCAGATTGGGCGATATCCGACTCATTGCTCGGATAGTTCGCCGCGCCAGCCGCCATGTTACCCGCCTGGGTAACGATGGCGGTCGCCACTGCGGACTGCGTGATGTTGGAGCGATTGTCACCGTAGGTGCCGTTCTGTGTCACATCGGCGATGGCATTGGCGGCACCGGCTTGCTGGTCAATGGTCGAGTGGTTGAAAACCCCCTTCTGGTTGACGTTAGCTGTCGCGGCCGCGTTTTGCGTCACCGTCGAACGGTTCAGGGTACCGTTCTGCAATATCGTGGCGGTAGCAGCAGCATTTTGCGCGACCTTCGAATAATTGTTCTTGTAGGCATCAGGGGTGTAACCGCCCAGGGCATTGTCAGCCTTTTGGGTCACCGTGGCAGACGCATTGGCGGTTTGCACAACCTCAGAGGTCTGATCGCTGCCGCTTTGGGCCACCTTCGCGTAAGCATGGCTGCCGCTGGTGCCATTGGCGGATTGGGTGACGGTTGATTTGCTGGTATTTCCGGACTGGCGCACATCGGCGTATCCGGCCTTGCCAGTTTGGCCAATCGCTGAGTCGTTGCCATTGCCTGATTGTGACACGAGGGCTGTCAGATCGGTCCCGCCCTGGGTCACGTTTGACGTGTCATCATTACCCGACTGTGATACTGTTGCCAGCGCATTGATACCCGTTTGCGTAACATGCGACGTGTCGCTGATACCGGTTTGCGTCACCGTGGCATCGTGGTTCTTGCCGGAATTCTGGGCGACAGTCGATACGCCATTCGCACCCTTCTGTACGACGGTGGCCGTTTCGTTAATGCCGTTCTGGTCAATATCCGAATTGTTGTTTGTACCGCGCTGGGTGACGGTCGCTTCATGAGATCCCGCCGTTTCGCTGTAGGGAATACCAAAGAAGGTGTTCACCTGCCCACCGTGCTGGTCAATCGTGGATGCGTTCGCATCACCCGCCTGATCGAGCGTCGCCGTTTGATCGGTACCGCCTTGCGTCACAGTGGACGTGCCGTCGCTGCCTTTTTGCGTAACATTGGCCGCCTCATTGTACCCGGTCTGGCCGATACCTGATGTGTTGTCGCTGCCGCGCTGAATAACGGTGGCGTCGTGATTATGTCCCTGGACGGCCGCCCAGATGCTTTCCGCGGTCACACTCCCCTGGGTAATGACGGATTCGTTACGGTCACCGCCTTGATTAAGACTGGCGGTTTGTTCTGCACCACCTTGCGTTATGGCAGACTTGCCGTTGTTGCCTGTCTGAACGACAGTAGCATCTTCGCTGTATCCGGTCTGCGCGACGTTTGACGTATTGGTGCTGCCGCGCTGGGTGACACTGGCCGTGTGAGCCCCTACGCTGCCCCCCTGCGTAATGGTAGAGTCGTTCGCATCACCACCTTGATCGACCGTGGCGGTCTGGTCGGCACTGCTTTGTGTCACCGACGAAATGGCGTTGCTGCCGCGCTGAATGACATCGGCCGAATTGCTGATGCCGGTCTGGCCAATGTCCGACTTGTTGAAACCCGTACCGCTCTGGATCACGGTAGCGTCATGATCCAAGCCAAGGACGCCGCCTTGATTGATATTGGAGCGATTGCTGTCGCTGGTCTGATGGACTTCAGCCGACTGAAAGCTGCCCGCTTGCACGATCGTCGAGATATTATCATCGCCGCTCTGAATGACGCCGCGAACAACCGTAGTGCCTTCAACCGAACCCACCGAGTTTTGCAGGCCGGTCTGATCAATTTGTGAATCGTTACGGTTGCCGGTTTGTTGAACGGTGGCGGTGCTACCGCCGAGCTGTCCCTGCGTGACCTTGGACTTGTTGCCGGTCTTTTTTTGCAGGACGTCAGCGCTGTTATCGGCGCCGGTCTGGTCGATTGACGAATCGTTGCCTGTGCCCTTCTGATTGACGGTCGCTGCGACGTTGGTGCTGTTCGCATCCTGATTAACCGTCGATGTATTGGCAGCCAGGGCATTCCCTGCGGCCAGAAGTAGCGCCGCGGCGGACACCGTGGCCAATATATTGCGTTTCATTAATTTCCGCTCCTGATTTCAGACAAAGTTTCATTGTTCCCGCACGCAAGGCGTAACGGGAGGATCGCCAAAGGCGAATAGAATCCGATGGAATATGTTGTGACGGGCGCAGCCGGCGTTTTGCCAAAGCCCCCTTTTTTTATGCTTACGCTTACTTTACTCACATTATCGCAGGCGATCGCCGGGTACGCCGCGACAATGAATTACTTACCAGGCCCAACCGCTTTTAATCGGCCCTGCAATCTGGCCTCCGGTTGCGCCGGCTGTGCTTCGGGTTCGGACATAGGCGGCGGCGAATCAGCACGCAGGCGATCTTGCCCCACGGCCTTTTGCTGTGAAGTTAATGCCGCTTTTTGCTTGCGGGCACGCTTATTGGCCGCTTCCACCTGCTCCGCAGTAAATGTACCGTCGCGTTCGTTCTGATAGGCCCAGGTGTATGGCCACGCCGCCGTCTTATCCTGGAATTCCCAAAGCTTCTGCTCAGCGCCCTCCATAATCAGAGCGTAGACCGCCTTTTCAATGGCCTGCTGCATCGCCATATTGGCCGGTTCATTGGTGGTGGTACCGGTCTCGGTTTCCAAATATTGCTTGTAGGCAACATAACGATATACGCCGCCTCCCAAGGCAAATGAAGAGATTGTCTTGCTGGCGGTCACCGAACTCAGCACCTCGCCAGTGCGAACAGAAACGGCGCGTAGATAGACCGTGACCATATCCTGCCGGTATTCGTCATGGACACTGATACCCAGGAAACCGGCGCCGGAACCACCCGTGCGGACATTGCTGTCATAACCAACAATACCCCCTTCCAGGATCACGCCAGCGAAAAGCAAAGACGGCAGGGCCTCCGGATTGACGCCCTTCTCACCAAGGTACCGCTCGCGCATTTCACGGATAATTTGACGCTCGTTCAGCAGGTGGGAAACTTGCTCACGTTCAACAATGGTGAACCACTGCCGCTGCCCCGCGTCCTGAAGGGCCTTCAACAGGATTGAAGTACCGCCCTGGGTGACGGCGCGGGACAAGGTCTGCCCCGTATCGGACGGCTCGAATTTGCCTGTCTGGTCTGTGAACCCATAAACAGCGACGGCAACCGGACGCGTGGGCGGCGGCAAATCGAACAATGCCTGCTGGCTCGCCGTGCGCTGCGCATACGTCGGCAGGGCAAAGGATGATGGATTGATGGGTGTTCGGGGCTCGGTTACGCAGGCACTCAGGGACAGGGCCGCCATCAACACAGGCAGACTAACCATTAAACGCATCAATTCACCTGCAGATATAAGGGAACGGTGATATTGGTGAGTTCACCCGTGGCGCCATTCGTGATCTGGATATTGACGTTTTCCAGATCACGATTGAACGTCACAGTCTGGTCGCCTAACGTAAAGGTGCCGGATTGCTGGGCATTTTCGCCGAAAATCGCATCAGTCAACTGCGCGGAGAAAGCGGAGAGCAAACGCGATTCCAACTGGCTGGCGAACAGGTCGCTTTGGCTGGTGGTGGTTTTGCTTTCGGGATCTTTATAGTCGTTCTGACCGTTCGCTACACCGAGAAGATGCGACGAATTGAATGGATTGCCACCGAAGGTCGGACTGGTCGGCGTATAGGTCAACTTCTGCGCGAATGCCGGAGCGGCCACTACCACTAGAGCCGCCACGCTGAGAATGGCGCAGCCCATTGTGACGCGGTTCCCTACATTCTTCATAAATTCCCCCCAAGGACTACCGCTTCGGCTGAGCCGTGCAAAGATATCCATATCCTCACCAGCTAGTCCGGGATAGTCAATAAAAACTTAATTCCTTCTAATATGAAGGCAACCAGCGGGCTATGTGATACCCCATTGAGGTGAATTGTTCATTCGTTGACGATTAACGCAGTCCGCCCACGCAGGTTCCAACAATTGAACTGATTCGACATCGGCCGGTGTCAGCCCATCATGCAGACCGAAGCAGCTTGAATTTCGCACAGCAGCCGCCAGAGGCGGACTGGGTTGATTTTAACCGTCGAGAACGATGCGGTTTAGTAACCAGTCGCCTCTATTCTGCCGGTGACTGAACCCAAGGGGTGTACTTTGCTGACGCAACTGATCTATCATAGCCTTTGCGGCCGAAGAGTCCGGCGCGCTCAATACGGTACGCGACATTATCCAGGTCTCTGAAATCAATAACGCCCGCGACCGCATTACCGGGTTCCTGATTTTCGACAAATCGCACTTCGTGCAGATCCTGGAAGGCGAAGCCGCTGACATCCGGCACACTCTCGACCGCATCAAGAACGACAGGCGCCATCACGGCCTTACCGTCCTGGCTGACAGAGCGATCGACGCGCGTGCATTCTCGGACTGGGCCATGGGTGGCTATATCAGATCGCCAGAAAGCCAATCGATCTACAGCAAACATGGTATTGCCGGGGACCTCCAAACAGAGACCGTGTCCGCCGACACCATCGTAGCCCTGGCCTCGGACCTGCTCGCGTTCGAGACAGAGCGTCTGAAACACCGTGTCGTTGGCCTCCACGCGCACGACTGACCTGGCCACTGCTCGCGGTTCCGGCATCAGGTGCCACCGTCAAAACGGCTTTTGGGTTATGACCAGGTGATGACCAGGCGAGCGTCGGCCCGGGCCTCGTAATCACGAAACTCATCACCGCGCACGCGTGCCGAAATGGTCTCCCCGCTGTCCTTATCCACGATATGAATGCGTGGCAGGTCGGTTCGCCCGGTCTGCACCAGGCGCACCCGGCCGCGCATTGGCGCCGGTCCCAGGATTCGGATTTCCGCCGAGGTTCCGTCAATGACGGTGATGTCGGCCGGATAGTCCGCGAAGACCGTAAACGGTGCATCCCCGCATTTATAAAAGGCCCGGCAAGCGAAAACGAAGGCGCCGCCGCAGCCATAAACCTCCTGGCCGACCTGTCCCGCCGGTTGTCCGTCACCGTACAGATCTTCCAGCGGGAATGACAGCTTGCAGTCAATGTGGCCGTTTCGGATATTGTCCTTGGCGATTGCGTTCTCAGGCAGGGTATCCGGGTAGAAGAACCAGGTGAAGTCGAGCGCATAACGCCGGAATTCACACAGGAGAAGCCTGGCCGCCGGCAGGATTTCCTCCCCGCCCAGGCGCAAATACTCGTCGAACGCCGCGAACGCTTCAAAACATTCATAAGCCGCCAGATAAGGCGCGTCATGCAGACAGGTCACGCCAAAGAAATTGGTATATGCGGTCGCATTGCCGATCTCCGAGTCCCAAAGCTCGCAATTGTGCAGGAAGCTGGCGATGAAGGCGAAGCTCTGATGCATATAGTCAGACGATTTGTCCATCAGCCAAAGCTTGAGACACGCCACCGCGCCCCACGCGGTAAGATTGGTCTGATAAACCAGTTCGAACCGCTCATTTTTCAGAGTGTGAAGCGCCGCATGCGCTTCATCCAGGTATTTTACGTCGCCCGTCAACTCCCACGCCTGGATCATGACATAGGCGTAAATGCCGCCCACATCGGTCTGGCCAAGCCCATCGGAATTGTGCGCCTCGGTGATGATCGAAAAATCGCTTATGTCGTACTGGATCGGCCACTTGTACTTGAAGTGCTGAGCTGCCTTGACGGCAAAACCGAGCGAGCCCCGGAACAAGGCCTCGGCATTCTTGTCGCCGAGTTTGGCCAGGCGCGCCAGGTTCATGAGCGGATGGTACAGATACCACGAATCGACGGCGTAAGCATTCTTGTCATCGCCCACATTGGGCAGATAACGGCGAATGGATTTGAGGTCGTCATCGTAGAAGCGACCGATACCCTTGGCCAGATCGTCGGCGAGATCGTCGCCCTTTTCCCAGTGCGACGCATATTCCCGCAAGGTCGCCAGAACCGTCATCTGCACCATGCTATCTGGGTATTCCGCTCCGACATACGGGTGGAGATAGGTATGTCCGTAATGCGAGATGCGGGCATCGGGCGAGCTCTCCAGATCCTTGATCGTACGGCCAGCACGGTCCAGCCAGTCGTGATAGAGCGGCTCAGGCCGGGTCAGGTGCGGATAAAGCGTCGCCAGCATTTCGATGAATTTGCGCGCGCTGTCGGTTTCGCCATCGGCACACGCCATACTGAAGGTCAGCAATGCGTCGGAGACCACGACCGCCTGCCCTTTTTTCAACGGATGGACGGGGGGATTGTTTGCCAGTGGCCCTGCTGGCGGCTGATAACCGAGTTCCGGCCACTCACCGCCAACGACGCCGTCAGGCTTCGTGTGGGTTTGCAAATAGTAATCGTTCACCACGGTGAGATTTTGGACGTAAAGCACATTTCCAAACGCTGGCTGCGCGAGGCAGAAATAACAGACCCCGCCATTGACGCCGCGCTGTGCCGCTTCGACACGCCCTTTCGTCGGCAGAGGATCATCGTCGCCATCGAGCACGAACACATCGCGCGGCCAGAAATTCAACAACAGGTCGACCACCGGCACAAGCGTCACCTTAAGGCGCAGAACGTGGTCTTCATGCAAGTCGAGTTCGATCGTCCACTTTCCGACGCTTGCCTCGTTCTCCCACGTCGCACTTACCTCGGTGCGCTTGATGAGTTTCAGACGATAGGGGCCGGGCCACGGACTGGTCCTGAGCGCGACGGCGCCCTTACCCGGGCGTCGCACCACAATCCACAGGGTATCTCGTCCAGGCGATGCCTCGATCGTCAGGTCACCCAGGTGGAAGGTTTCGAGGACCTCCAGCTTTTCTCGGAAATCCCGCTGAACGGCCAGGGTCTCGGACGTAAAGCCGGGGTGATCAGGTCTGGAATTCAAGTTCGTCGCCAAAGGTAACTCCTCTTGCAAGCCAGGCAGCTAAGGGGTGCCATGTGGATCATTGTTTTAGAGGCGCGGCTCGCAAACAGACACGCCCAACAGCTTCCTAAGAGTCACCAGTGACGGAACAGACATAAGTTGGGAAAGGCACGCACATGCGCTTCGAGCGAGCCCGGAAAATCGGCCAAAGCCGAGAAGGCAACTAAATGCATGACACTTAAAGGAAAAAGAGGGCTGCCCCTCAGCGGCCGTTCTTGGCCAGGTCGCGGGATTGTTGCTGTTCATCATGACCCGTTGGCCCATCGATGACGTCACACGAATTCGGATAACGCGCCTGCGCCCCATGGTGACCCGACCGTGCCTTGCCCTCGGCCATGTCGGCGTTGGCGTCATGGTTTTCGTCATAGCGAGCCGAACGGAGCGGCGAAGCCCCGTATTGGGCGTCGCCATCCAGTGCCGGATCGCCGCCTTCGTGCGGACGATTGCCAGGATGCGAATGCGGAGGCTCCATACCATAGCCACCCATCTGACTAGGGCCATCGTCCGGCGCGTCTGCATCTGAAGTCAAACCTTGTTCGCCTGGCGCTTTAGACACCGCCCTCACCCGCTCCGGTTCGGACCAGGACTGGTTCATCGCCTGCCCCTGTGGCGTGATGGACGGAGCGCGATCACCACCCTGAAACGCGGCGGCTACGGGAGACTCGTCGGATGTTGGCGTGTCGGTCATTATGAACTCCTAATTCCCGCGTGAGAAAAACCAGGCGCCCGCGATGATCACGGCACCGATAGCAACAGGTAGAACAGGTAAGGGCGCGCGACGCAGCGATCGCTCGAGGCGATGACCGGACGTCTCGATCCGATGGGTTGCACGACGTGCGTGGCGTGCGAGGTCCATTTCTGCCAGGCGCTTGCGCCGATCGACATCCCGCAAGGCGCGATCAATCTCGGCACGCACAAATTGCGCCAAACGCGCCTCTGCGGTCAGGATCTCCTCCTCGCCTGCGTCGGCGTAGGCGTGTGGCAGTGGCTTTACGGCTAAAGGCATTATGTCTCCCCTTTTTCATAGCAAATCTATCGCCGGAGGCGTCGGAATGCAGCGCGCTTTTGTGACGAAAATTATAATAAACGCATGAGCGAGACGATCCGACAACCTGGCTACGCGAACGACGCTGCTCAACCCAGGAAGCTGACATGCTCAGGGTCTGGGCCTCGGATGGATGAGCTTGAGTTTATCGTCCGTCTTGATCAGCCCTTCGCGTTCGACGAGTGCGAGAATGCCGCGACGGCGCATAGCGGCCCTGACGAATCCCCCTGCCAGCTCCGGATGCCCATATTCCTGCGCGATAACCTTGCCCGGATACTTGCACGGCATATTCTCTTTGGTAACGAACAGCATAGCCCCGAGGGAAACACGAGACGTGTATCCATTTCGGCTTGCGGATATCAGAAATAGCCCTGACGCTTTTGGCTCTCCAGTGAGCCAGTGTCGGATACCCGCCCCTGTCGCTCCGACAAACGGCTCCTTATCGTCTCAAGGAAAATGTCCTCATTCGAAGCGGCATCGGACGAAATCGCTCCGGTGACGGGCCAGCACCCAAGGGTCCGAAATCGGACACGTTCCTCCTTCGGCTTCTCTCCTTCGCGCCAGCGCATGCGCGTGGGATCGTCAACAACCAGCTTGACACCGTCGCGATCAACGACAGTTCGCACGGCCGAATAATATAAGGGTGCAAGTTCAATCTCACGGAGTGCAATGTAAAGCCACACATCGAATTCGGTCCAATTGGAAAGCGGAAAGGCCCTTAAGGTCTGTCCGGTTGTTTTCCGCCAGTTGAACAAGTGCCCCACTTCCGGGCGTTGAAAGCGCGGCTCCCACACATGACCCGGATTTCGGACTGAGACGATTCTTTCCTTGGCACGACTGGCCTCCTCATCCCTTCGTGCGCCGCCAAAAATAACATCGTACCCGCCTTCGTCCAGCGCATGTTTCAAGACCTCGGTTCTCATCAAGGTCGTATAGATATCCCCGTGATCGAATGGATTTATGCCGTCGCGGCGTCCCTCTTCATTGGCCGCGACGATCAATTCGAATCCCCGGTCTGCCGCGAACGCGTCGCGAAAGGCCAATAAGTCTCTAAATTCCCACGTTGAATCGACATGAAGCAGGGGCATCGGCGGGCGCGACGGATGAAAGGCCCGCAAGGCCAGATGCGCCAGGACAGTTGAGTCCTTGCCTGCTGAAAACAGGAGAACGGGATTTGAGGCTTCAGCGACACCATCGCGCAGGATACGAATAGCCTCTGCCTCAAGCGCCCACAGATGGGCTGGCATAGTCATGTGAATTCACCCCCGGTCGTTTCTGTGGCACGCGCCCATCCGTTTGATGTTCGCAACAGGATCATCCGGCCGTCGTCGTCCATCGCCATCAATCTGATCCAGCGGTTTTCGGCCAGCGCACGGATATGGTCGTGACGGGCCAGAACCCCTTCAATGGCACGGACCGGCGCGGCAATCATGACAGTCAGCCGGACCGGGTCGTGACGCATCACTGCTCCATCGGACACCGACTGCATGGGCAGGCCAAGACGCAAGTCACCGCCATTGCCTTCGACAACACCTATGTCACCAGACACCACATTATGCAGCACCTTGTTGCCGGCGCCGAAGGTTCCCGGATCGGCACTCGAAGCAAAATATTGCAGATTGATCCAACTGGCGACGACGACAGGCGCCGTCAATATCTGTTCGAGTATCTTGAAATCTACATCAGTCCGCCAGTCATAGGAATGAAGAAAGACCCGTCCCCCGAGATCTTTACCGCGGGTCAGCCGTCGGGGGGCCGCGATGAAGCCGGCGCACCCCGCCAAGCCCCACTCGGGCCTCACCTGTGAGGGGTCGGAGGCCCGTTTGCGGAAAAGACCGAGCGATGCCGGCACACCGAGCGCTGGAGCCCGACGCGCGCGAACGCGCTCCCCCGCCGATCTGGCCGCCTGCTCAAATGCCGACAAAAAGGGAGCCGTATGAGGCGACTCGTCAGGCCTTTCAGCCCATGTCAGTTCATCTGTCGTCGTATTGTGCGCGGCCGCCGCGAACCCCGTTTGCTCAGGAATGACAATATTGTGGTCGAGACCAAGCACGCGCCGGATGCCGGCATCATTGAGCAACTCCGCCGCCACGCGGGCGTTCACCGCCCCGCTGCGGCCGCCACATGCGCCACAATGCAGGCCCGCCGCGAACGGGTTATTCTCGGATTGCCCGGTGTGCCCCACGAGAACGATAAGATCAGCGAAATCACGGGTCAGACCAACGCCGCGCAGAAAGCCGGCCGCAAGAGCTGCCCGTGCTCTAATCGCCTCGCCTGGCGCATTCGTTTCAACGGCTTCGACGTGCAACTCAAGGGAATGCGCTCTCCGATCCGAGATCACCCGCCCAGGAAATAGCGACTGGATAAGCGGCCATATCGAGGCCACGCCGAAGCTGTCCACATAGCCGAAGGCCGACGCACCGCCCTTACGAATCCGCTCAATACCGCGGCCAAGTTCAGCCACGAAGCCTTGCTTTGGCGCAACACCTTCACAGACCCAGGCTGTCGGACGTACGAGAGGTGGACAGGACGGAAATTGAACACCATCCTTCTGACCAATTGAAATCGGCAGACCGAAGAACCCCGCAAAGCCAAAGGTCTCGATCCGGCTGTCGCTGGCTTCCAGGGCTGCACGCATGAATTCCGAGCGGACATCGATACAGAAGATGGCCTGTATTCGCGTCACTGGCGCAAGCGCGGCAGGTCGACTGAGCTGAGTCCAAATCGTCTCCTGGAAGTGCGCCTCCGCAGCATCAAGCGTCGACAGGTCGACGGTCGCCTGCACCTTCCGTTCACACAGTTGCCCCCGCCAGGTATCTATATCTCTGTCGTTTGCGAGGCACCTTGAAATGAAGACGTCCCAGGCGAGCCTGATGACAAGCAGGTCGCGCGTGTGTTGCGAACCGGCCGCCCCGACCGTCGGCCAGTCGAGATGACGACAATAGGCGGCCCACCCACCAACCGTGGCCAAAAGACGCTCAAGGTAGAGAGCTTCCGAGCGGTCGGACAGATCCAACCCCGTTAAAAGTTGGGCAGCCGCCGCGACAGGTGTATCGGGCAAATCCTTCACAAACCGGCGAAAGCCAGGCAGGCCGGAAATTTCAGGCGTCCGGTCGATCATGGCTTCGGCGCGCCAGGCCTCGAACGCCGGTAACTGGCGCCATGGATTGGTCCACAAGGCTTGCCCCCTGTCATAATATCCCGCCGCCCATTCTGAAATCCGGTTGCAGGCGAGTTCGGACAAGGGCCTGGCAACAATCGCTCCCACAAAATCCGAAAGTGTCTGGACAGGCTCCGGTGCGGGACCGCCCGGCACGAGGGCCGCGCCACGCGTGCGGGCCAGATGGTCGGCGGCTTCGGCAAAGTCGATATCACTTATACCCAGAAAGGGATTGACCGCGACAAAGCGATCCAGAGGCCATTGGGGCGCGAACCGATTGACGACAGCCGTAAGCCGGGCGCTGGCGGCCGCCTCGAACAGGTGAAGCTGGGATGTATGGGCATTCATGACGCGAACCTCCGGTTCAACAGTGCGTTGATATAAAAACCATTCCTGACGTGAACATAGAGGGCGTGCGTGGACCGATGTCCGAATGTGCTACAGACCAACGCCTGTAACCCCACAAGCAGTGCCATCCCTGCGATCGCAAAAGCCGTCATTCCGAGGGATACAGGTCCCGCCGCACGGGCAATCGCGACATCGCCCAGCCAGTGCCCGCACAGGCTGGCGGCCAGTACGAGAGCGCCCAGGGTAAGAGCTTGTTCCGGCCGACGGTTTGGCAAGCCTGCACAAAGGCCTATGCCGGCCACTAACGTCACCAGGACGTTCGCCTCCATTCGGCAATAGGCCGCCAGGACGCACAGGATCGCCACCGAGACCGGTATCCACAGAATGGACAGATTAAGACCCTTGGTCCCTGGTTCACGGAGCGTGCCGCATCGCAGGAAGGCGTTTGCCTTGTAGAGGGCGTGGGCGACAATATGGAACAGCGCACCACCGAAGGCCCCCAAAGCGCATTGCAGGAGCATGAAGCCCATCTGTGCCACCGTCGACCAGGCAAGCGCGGCTTTGACGGTGGTTTGGGTTACCGAGGCCAGGGTACCGATAATGATGGACAGGGTGGCAAAGGCAGCCAGCAGCCAGAGGGCCGGCGCATTCAAGGCAACTATGTCGGCGAAGCGTATGAGCATAATCCCGCCGGCATTGACGACCCCGGCATGAAGAAGCGCCGAGACGGGCGTTGGCGTTTCCATGACCTCGATCAACCAGCCATGTAGGGGAAATTGCGCCGATTTGCACACAGCCGCCATGACCAGCAGGTAGCCGGCCAGATAGACCGATTGGGGCATTTGCGGCAGGCCATGAAGCGTCGACAGGATGGACGCGATATCCGACGTGCCCGTCGCGCGCTGGAGGCACGCGAGAGCGCCGACGAGACACACATCGCCGAGCCGCGCCATGACGAACTTTTTAAACGCGGCCCGACGCGCCCCCGCGCGATCCGGATAAAACAGCAGCAAACGGTGAAGGGTGAGCGACATCGCGATCCATGAGGCCGCGAGCAGCCATATATTCGCTGCCATGACAAAGACGACAACCGTTGCCAGTGTCAGATGGAGGTTGGAAAGAAAATAGGCCTGACGCTTGTCGCCCTCGAGATAGTTGAACGAAAATCGCAAAACAGTCGCGCCGACCAGCGCCACCAGAGCCAGAAGGACGGCCGACAGAGTATCGACCCGCAATCCCATGGCCGCGAGATCGCCCTGGGTCAGCGCCGCTATCAGGGCCGTAAAGGAAAGTGCCAGGCCGGACATCACCAGCCACCCTGACAGGTGTCGAAGCCTAGAGAGGTTTAGTCGCTGCCCCGTCAGGCCGATGAGCACGTGGCCGCCGCATTGGCCGACCGCGAATAAAAGGCAAGTCCAGGACAGATATGCCGTTATGGTTGATGAAAGCATGTGGGGTCTCCTTCGACCTCCCACTAACGGCTTTTCAAACATATAAAAAATTCAAAGATTGAATTTTTTTAATATAAAAATTAGAACGTAAAATTATGCCAGACGTGAACTTCAAACATCTGCGTTATTTCTGGGCCGTTGCCCACGAAGGTCATCTGACCCGTGCGGCCAAGGCCTGCAACGTGTCCCAATCGGCCCTATCGGTTCAGATACAGTCGCTTGAGGCCCAACTTGGCCAGACCTTGTTCGATAGGCGGGGCCGGCAAATGGTGCTGACCGAGGCCGGCCGCCTGGCCCTGGGGTACGCGGACACGATCTTCTCCACCGGCGAGGAACTGGTCGACGCCCTGGACAATCGTGGGCAAAAGAGACGAAGACTACGCATAGGTGCTCTGGCGACCTTATCGAGAAACTTCCAAATGCAGTTTCTGAAACCTTTGATGTCACGTGACGATGTGGACATTGTTTTGCGATCCGGCGCGCTGAGCGACCTGCTTGAAAGCCTGGAAACACTGGAACTTGATGTTGTGCTGGCCAACCTGGCGCCAGGGCCAGACACGCTCACACCGTTTATTTCCCATCCAATAGCGGAACAGACAGTCAGTCTGATCGGACTGCCCGACCGCCTGAAGCCCGACGCGAGCCTTGCCGATTACCTGACCACGGCGCCCCTCATTCTGCCGGGCCGGTCTAGCAGCATCCGTGCCGGGTTCGATGCCATGGTCAGCCGGATGAACCTGCACCCCTCCATAGCCGCTGAGATTGACGATATGGCGATGATCCGTCTTCTGGCCAGAGAAGGCCTGGGCCTGGCCGTCGCGCCCCCGATCGTCGTCCAGGATGAGCTCGAACAGGGCCTGCTCGCCGAAATGACGGCCCTTCCGGAGTTGCGCGAGACTTTTTTCGCCATCACCGTAAAGCGTCGATTTGCCAATCCATTATTGGATCTTGTCCTTTAATAGGCGGAGACTGCGGCGCGCACCTGACTGGCCGGCCCGCATTTTAGGACGAGAACCCATGTTGGCGAGCGGATCCAAGCTCTGCCTAAGCGCGTATACTTCTCTGTAAGTTTTTGAATAGAACGCAGGCGGAGATGATAAAGGATCATATTCGCGTCTTCATTGTCCGGCGTCAGCGTGAATGGGCCAGAATTGGATTGTTGAGTTAAGGAGGGTTTGACCTCATCGTAGCCTTTAAGGAGAGCGAAGATGAGAGGC
>NZ_FMTS01000009.1 GCF_900100255.1 Asticcacaulis taihuensis
ACCGGACGGATGCCGACGATTTCGACTTCTTCACCGACCTTCACGATACCGCGCTCGACGCGGCCGGTCACAACCGTACCACGGCCCGAGATCGAGAACACGTCTTCGACCGGCATCAGGAAGGGCTGGTCGATCGGGCGTTCCGGCTGCGGGATGTATTCGTCGACCGTCTTCATCAGGGCCAGGATCGACTGTTCGCCGATTTCCGGGTTGACGCCGTCGGTCGCGGCCTTGGCCGAACCCTTGGTGATGGGGATATCGTCGCCGGGGAACTGGTAGGACGACAAAAGTTCACGGACTTCCATTTCGACCAGTTCCAGCAGTTCTTCGTCGTCCACCAGGTCGACCTTATTCATGTAGACGACCAGGGCCGGCACGCCGACCTGACGGGCCAGCAGGATGTGCTCGCGCGTTTGCGGCATCGGGCCGTCAGCGGCCGAAACGACCAGGATCGCGCCGTCCATCTGGGCAGCGCCGGTGATCATGTTCTTCACGTAATCGGCGTGGCCCGGGCAGTCGACGTGCGCATAGTGGCGGTTCTCGGTTTCGTACTCGACGTGCGCCGTGTTGATCGTGATGCCGCGCGCCTTTTCTTCAGGGGCAGCGTCGATGTCGGCGTAGTTCTTCGCGGTCGCGCCGCCCGACTTCGCCAGAGTGATCGTGATCGCCGCCGTCAGGGTCGTCTTGCCATGGTCAACGTGACCAATGGTGCCGATGTTGCAGTGAGGCTTCGAGCGGTTGAATTTTTCCTTGGCCATATTTCATCTCCGCCGTAGCGGACCTTCATTCGTCAGGGGTTGTTAATGTTGGAGCGGCCCGTAGCACACAAAATGCCACGGGCCAATAGGCATTTGTCAGACGCGCATTTAATCCGAAAAGTGCACAACAGCATAGCAGGACACTTTTCGGAATGCGCTCTGGTTTAGGCGTACTTCTTGATCACTTCGTCGGCGACGTGCTGCGGCACGGGCTCGTAGTGATCATAGACCATCGAGAACTGGGCGCGGCCCTGCGACATACCGCGGAGAGTATTCACGTAGCCGAACATGTTGGCCAGCGGCACGAAGGCGTCGACAACGATGGCGTTGCCGCGCATGTCCTGCCCCTGGATCATGCCGCGACGGCCGTTGAGGTCGCCGATGACCGAACCGAGGTATTCTTCCGGGGTCACGACTTCGACCTTCATGATCGGTTCGAGCAGCTTGGGGCCGCCCTTTTCACGCAGTTCCTTGAAGGCGGCGCGCGAAGCGATTTCGAAGGCAAGGACCGAGGAGTCGACGTCGTGGAACTTGCCGTCCGTGAGGGTCGCCTTGAAGTCGATCAGCGGGAAGCCGGCCAGCAGACCGTTTTCCTTGGCCGATTCCAGGCCCTTTTCGACGCCGGGGATGTATTCCTTCGGCACCGCACCACCGACGATGGCGGATTCAAACACGAAGCCCGAGCCCGGTTCACCCGGTTCGAAGGTCAGCATGACGCGGGCGAACTGGCCCGTACCACCGGTCTGCTTCTTGTGGGTGTAGTCGATCTCGGCCTTGCGGGTGATGGACTCGCGGTAGGCCACCTGCGGCGCGCCGATATTGGCTTCGACCTTGTAGGTGCGCTTCAGGATGTCGATCTTGATGTCGAGGTGCAGTTCGCCCATGCCCTTCAGAATCGTCTGGCCCGACTCGAAGTCGGTCGAAACGGTGAAGGACGGATCTTCGGCGGCCAGCTTGGCCAGGGCGACGCCCAGCTTTTCCTGGTCGGCCTTCGACTTGGGCTCGACGGCGATTTCGATAACCGGCGCCGGGAATTCCATACGTTCCAGGATGACCGGGGACTTCAGCGGATCACAGAGGGTGTCACCCGTGCGGGTGTCCTTCAGGCCAGCCAGGGCGACGATGTCACCGGCATAGGCTTCCTTGATGTCTTCACGGTTATTGGAGTGCATGAGCAGCATACGGCCGACACGCTCGCGCTTGTCGCGCGTCGAGTTCAGCAGGCCCTGGCCGGTTTCCATCTTGCCCGAATAGAGGCGGCAGAAGGTCAGCGAACCGACGAACGGGTCGTCCATGATCTTGAACGCCAGAACCGACAGGGGCTCCTCGTCCGAAGCCTTGCGGGTAACGGGCTCTTCGGTCTTGTAGTCGATGCCTTGCGTGGCCGGGATATCGACCGGCGACGGCAGGTAGTCGACGACGGCGTCGAGCAGGGTCTGAACGCCCTTGTTCTTGAAGGCCGAGCCGCAGAGGATCGGATAGAAGGCGCCGGTGAGGACGGCCTTGCGGATGCACTTCTTGATGACGTCGATCGAAGGCTCATTGCCTTCCAGATAGGCTTCCATGGCTTCGTCGTCGAGTTCGACGGCGTTGTCGATCAGGTACTGACGGGCTTCATTGGCCTTTTCGACCAGGTCAGCCGGGATCGGCTCGTCACGGTAGGAAGCGCCCAGGCCGTCATTGTCCCAGACAACGGCGGTCATGCGGACCACATCGACGAGGCCCTTCAGGTTGGATTCCGAACCGATCGGGAACTGGATCGGCACAGCCTTGGCGCCGAGGCGGTCACGGATCGACTGGACCGACTTGTCGAAATCGGCGCCGATCTTGTCCATCTTGTTGACGAACACAATGCGCGGCACCTTGTACTTGTCGGCCTGGCGCCAGACGGTTTCGGTCTGAGGCTCAACGCCGGCGTTACCATCGAGAACCGTGACGGCGCCATCGAGGACGCGCAGGCTGCGCTCGACTTCGATGGTAAAGTCAACGTGTCCCGGCGTGTCGATGATGTTCAGGCGCTTGCCTTCCCAGAACGCGGTGGTGGCGGCGGAGGTGATGGTGATGCCACGCTCCTGCTCCTGCTCCATCCAGTCCATGGTGGCGGCGCCATCGTGGACTTCGCCGATCTTGTGGCTCTTGCCGGTGTAATACAGAATGCGCTCTGTGGTCGTCGTCTTGCCGGCATCGATGTGGGCCATGATGCCGAAGTTACGATAGTCTTCAATCTTATGACTGCGGGGCATTGGGGAGCCTCAAAAACTTGTTTGTGTTGTCCTGCCGCTTAGCCGCTTGAGGGCACGGTCGGATTTAAAAAATTCGTTGAATTGCAAGCAGCGCGGGCGGTTTAAACCAAACCGCCCGCGCCGAAAAGCAATATTTTTGCGACAGTGAGAACCGGAGCCCTCGCCGTCAATCGCTCTTACCAACGATAATGCGAGAAGGCGCGGTTGGCTTCGGCCATCTTGTGCGTGTCTTCACGCTTCTTGACGGCGGTGCCGCGGTTGTTGGCGGCGTCGAGCAGCTCGGCGGCCAGCTTTTCCGTCATGGTGTTTTCGCCACGCTTGCGGGCGGCGTTGACCAGCCAGCGGATGGCCAGGGCGCGGCGGCGGTCCGGACGGACTTCAACCGGCACCTGGTAGGTCGCACCACCGACGCGGCGCGAACGCACTTCGATCGAAGGGGCAACGTTATCGAGGGCCGTGTGGAAGGTCTCGACGGCGGTCGCGTCCTTCTTCTTGGCTTCCAGGATGTCGAAGGCGCCGTAGATGATGTTTTCAGCAACAGCCTTTTTGCCTTCGTACATGACGTAGTTCATGAACTTGGTGACGACCAGATCACCGAACTTGGGGTCCGGAAGGACGTCGCGCTTCTCTGCGCGGTGACGACGTGACATGTATCTCTATCCTTACTTAGGACGCTTCGCACCGTAGTGCGAACGGCGTTGCTTACGGTTCTTGACGCCTTGCGTGTCGAGCACGCCGCGCAGGATGTGGTAACGGACACCCGGAAGGTCCTTCACGCGGCCGCCGCGGATCAGAACAACGGAGTGTTCCTGCAGGTTGTGGCCTTCACCGGGGATGTAGCACACGGCTTCGATGCCGGAGGTCAGACGCACCTTGGCGACCTTACGCAGAGCGGAGTTCGGCTTCTTCGGGGTCGTCGTGTAGACGCGGGTGCAAACGCCGCGGCGCTGCGGGCAGCCCTTCAGGGCCGGAACCTTGTTGCGAACCGGCTTGGGATGGCGCGGCTTGCGGATCAACTGGTTAATTGTGGGCATCGGATTCGATGGCTTTCTTCTTTATGACCTGTGCCGTTTGGCCGGGCGATCATAGGTTTCAGGAGCTTCCCATAAGGCAAGCGGCTTTTATTCCGGAGGCCGTAGCCGAAACAAACACAAAAGCCGCAACCTGCGCTATGGAGGTTACGGCGGGGACACAGCCCCTGCATATTTTTCGGATCGGGACGCGCTTTTAAGGGCGCACCTCAAAAATGATCCGCGGGCTATATAGGAGAGTCTCAAGGCGGTCAAGCGGCATTAAGACTCTGGTCGTTTCAGCACCGCCATGAGGCGTTTTTCAATGTTCATCGCCGGGTGCAGGACCGTCAGGACTTCGATCCGCTCTTTCACCGAATTGTGGCGATAGACGATCAGGTGACTGCCCACGGCATAGACAAGGAATGGCGGGGGCACGTCCGAGCGGGATCGGCCGAGCGCCGGATTGTCGCCCAACCTATGGGAAGCCTCGAACAGCGTTTCAATATAGCGTCCGGCCTGCGCATCACCCCAGGTTATTGCCGTATAGTCTTCAATCTCTTCGATAACGCACCGCGCTTCTTTCGAGAGAATCCAGTTCACGCGGAGCGGCCCCGACGGACTCGCCCTTGCGCGATTATATCTTCAGCCGTCACGTTTTCGGCCAACTCGCCGTCATCGAGTTGCTTCGCACACAGCGTCAGGTATTCCCACAGCAGACCACGCTCGGTTTGCGCTGAGCGCTTCTGGTCTTCCCGGATCAGATGACGCACATATTCACTGGCGCTGTATTGCCCGCGCTCGGCCTGCCGCTCGATATATTCGCGCATGGACTCAGGCATGGATACATTCAGCGTGGACATGGGCGCCTCCATTCTGAAGCGTAGCATCCGGCCAAAATTTGTCAAATATTGGCCGGATACCTCCTCCCTCAATATACCGGCACGCACTGGGTCAGCATCAGCCGGCGGCTGAGATTGCTGAAATCCTCGCGGCAGAGGGTCGGGCGGGCGGCGTGTTCCATTACGGCCTCGAAAACCTCCTTAGGAGCATTTTCTTTCATGCCGGCCAGCAGCCGAACCCGTTCATCGCGGCTGATCGCCGGAATCATCAGGCGCATGGCCGCCATGGCCTTCTGCGGCGGCAGGCTGCCGACAATGGCGCGTTCCATGGCGTGCAGTTCGCCGTCATCGAACAGCTCCCAAAGCCGGGCATTGTTGAGGGTTTCTTCCTCAAACATATGCTCGAAATCGTGGGCGATGAAGGCACTGTAGGCCAGATAAAGCCGGCGTCCCAGCGCCTCGCGCCTTTCCGGCGCGCTTTCCTGCACGACATTTATGAGTTCTTCCAGCAGGCGGAAATTGTGGCGGTGGCTGTCATGCTGGTGTTGCAGGTCGGTCGTCGCGGCCGGTGCGCGCAGTTCGATGGCCGGATGGATATGCACTTCTTCATGCGAGATATGCGAACTGCCGAAGGACAGAAGCTCGCGCAGGTCTTCCAGCAATGAGGCCAGATCATCGCGGGCAAAATCGGTCTGTCCCAGGCGGATCAGCATCTCGCACTGAGCCTTGCGCAGCGCCTTATGAATATTGGCATACATATCGTAACGCCCGAGCGTGTCGGGGATCGACTGGACAAAATGGGTATGGTTCATGGGGGACTTCCTGTTTGATAATTGCGTTATCCGGATTGACCGAGCCAATAACCTTGCCGCGTTTTTTGCGCTTCCTAAATCGTTCCTAGCCCATGACGCCTATTCCTAAAATTATCCTAAGCGGCTAGAATGCAACCTTTCGGGGATCAGGTCTCGGACATGTCGACACTCATCAGCAGCGAACTGGCGGACTTCATTTCCGGGCCGGTGATGATGGTTGTCTCGACGCGCGATCAGCGCTTCCGCGCCACCATCGGTCGCGGCACCGGGGCCCTGTACGATGAAGCCACGGGCCTGATCGATCTCTTTGTCTGCCGCGCCCAATGGCCGGATGTGGTTGAAAATGCCGCGCCCGGCGGCAAGATCGCCGCCACCTTCGTGCGCCCCACGGACTATCTGTGTTACCAGATCAAGGGCGTGATCGAGGATATCACCCCCGCCACCGAGGCCGAAGCGGCACGCGGTCAGCTCTATGTCGAGCGGATGCTGACCCTGATGGAGGCCCTGGAGGTACGGCGGGCGCAGTTATCGCATTCCCTGTGCGCCAGGGATCTCATGCGCATCGGTTTCCATCCCAGCGATGTGTTCCTGCAAAGCCCCGGCCCTCATGCCGGCGAACGTCTGGCGGGCGTAACGGCATGACCCGGCCCGTTATTCGCCTCGGCGACTTGCGCAACAGTTTTGAAGGCGTGATCCCCTCGATCATCGGCACGATCGACGATGACGGGATGCCGAACATATCCTACCTGTCGCACGTCTATTATATAGACGAAACCCACGTCGCCCTGTCCAACCAGTTCTTTTCCAAGACGGCCGCCAATGTCCGGCGGCTGGGCGTGGCCACGGTGATGGTGGTCGATGCCCTTTCCGGCGCGCAGCACCTGCTCGATCTTCAATTCGAACAGTCCTGTGACAGCGGCGAGGTCTTCGAGCGCATATCCACCCATCTCGATGTCATGAGCCATCTGCGGGGCCATGAAGGGCTGATGAAGCTGAAGAGCGCCGATATCTACCGGGTGACGCAGATCCGTGAAGTGCTGGCCGCCGCCCCGCTGGCGCCGCCCCCCGAACCACGTCCTCACCGCGACCGCATCAGCCATGCCGCCCGTATTATTTCCGCCATCGGTGCGGAAGCAGACAGCGACACCATTCTGGATGCGGCGCTGGATGGCCTGCGCGACGAGATGGCCTTCCGCAATCTTATGGTCCTGTTGCCGAACGAGGATGAAACCGTCCTGACCATGGTGGCAAGCCGGGGCTATGACCGTTACGGCACGGGCGCCGAAGTGCCGGTGGGCACTGGCGTTATCGGCATGACCGCCGCATCGAAACGCCCGGTCCTGATTGCCGACCTGACCCGCGCCCGTCGCTATGCCCGCGCCATCACCGGCGATACGGCGCAAATCCCCCTGCCCGGCCTGGAGGCGCCGCAATGCCAGATGGCTGTGCCCATGATGGCCAAGGGACGGCTGCGCGGCGTCATCTTCGCGGAGTCGGAGCTGTCCTTCGCCTTTACCCATGAAGACGAAGCCGCCCTCGGCCTGATCGCCAACCAGTTGGCGTCCTGTCTCCTGCTGGCAGACCTCCAGGCCCAGGCCGTCCAGCCATCCATTGCCTTGCCCCCCGCCCCGGATACTGACAGCCGTCGGTTCCGGTTTCGTTATTTCCTTCATGATGACAGCGTGTTTATCGATAACGAGTATCTGATCCGCGGCGTGCCCGGCCGGCTGCTTTACTATTTTGTCCGGAAGTTCACCGAAAGCGGCCAGCGCGACTTTTCCAACCGGGAGATCCGCCGCGACTCCTCGCTTCGCCTGCCCGATTTCAAGGACAATCTCGAAACCCGCCTGATCCTGCTGCGACGCCGGCTGGACGAAAAGGCCGGTCCTTTACGCCTCTCCCGGCCCGAACGCGGTCAGGTTCGGCTGGAATTCGACGGCCTGCCGGATATCGAGGTGGTGGGCGCAGCACCTGCCCTGCCGTAACCTCCATATTTCCTCTTTATAAAAATTTGCAGATAAGATTTCTATTTTCTCCATTTCAGCCTTTCTGTTTATGCGTCTTATCGAAGCCCTGCGAAGCCATACCCGTCAGCAACACGAAGCCCTTCACACGCATCCACTGCTGAACGGTCTGTCCAATGCCTCGCTCAGCATGGCTGACTTTCACCGCATCCTGCTCGCCTTCGAAGCCTATTACAGCCATGCCGAAGCCGCCTGCCTGGCCGGCTGGCCGGAAGATGTGCCCAATGCCCCGGTCCTGACTTGGCTCGGCAGCGACCTGGCGCAACATGGACTGACCAGCCAGGCGCAACACATCCCCTTTCTTCACCCGCCGATCGATACGCGTTCGAAACTGGCTGGCTACCTCTACACCAAGCAGGGCTCGACCCTGGGCGGTCATGTCATCAGCCGGCATCTGGAACGGCAGCTTGGCCTCATACCCCGCCTCGATCAGTGGTTCTTCGCTGGTTACGGCCATGACAACGGCCCCAACTGGAAGACATTTACCGCCCATATCGATGCCATGGGCGATGCGCTCGATCCCGACGAGGTGCTGGCCAGCGCACGGCGGGCCTTCGAGACCCTCGCCTGGTTCTGCGACGCCTTCCACGACATGAAGCCAATTCCTCTCCTTCTGAAGACCGAAAACCTGTCATGACTCCCGATCCCCGTATAGAACTCAGTGATGCCGAGCTGGAAGAGGCGCTGAAGGAATGCGCCCGCGAGCCCATTCACATTCCGGGCTCTATTCAGCCCTACGGAATGTTGTTCGTTCTGGAGGGCGACGAACACCGCATCATCCAGGTATCTGACAATGTCCAGCGCTGGCTGCCGCAACTGACAGTCGATACGGTCCTGCACAAGACCCTGGGGGAAATCATAGGCCACGAGCAGGCCGAACAGATCCGCGACATCATCGTCGAGCGCAGCCTGATGCCGATCCAGTCGACCATAATAAAGATAGACGAGATGTGGTTCGACGCCGTGGCGCACCGGGTGGACAACAACATTGTCGTCGAACTTGAGATTGTCGACGACAGGAAGTCGGTCGTCCGTGACTTTTTCTATGACGAACTGCGCGATTTCGCCGTCGGTCTGCGCAATGCCACCACCCTGCCCGATCTCTACGATTTCGTGACGCTGAAAATCCGCGAACTGACCGGCTTTGATCGCGTCAAGCTGTACCGGTTCGATGAAAACTGGAATGGCGAGGTGGTCGGCGAAAACAAGGCCGAATACATGCCGAGCTATCGTGGCCTGCACTTTCCCGCCTCCGATATTCCGGAACAGGCCCGACGGCTCTACATGACCAACTATATCCGCCAGATCGCGGACGTGAACTACGCGCCGGTGCCGATCATCCCGCCCGTACATCCCGATACCGACCGTCCGCTCGATATGAGCTTAAGCGTACTGCGCAGCGTCTCGCCCATCCATGTGCAATACCTGGCCAATATGGGCGTATCCGCCTCCATGTCGATTTCGATCATCCAGGACGGCAAGCTGTGGGGCTTGGTCGCCTGCCACCACAATGTCGGATATCACGTTCCCTATCGTGTGCGCATGGTTTCCGAGATCATGGGGCATATATTCTCGGCGCAACTGTCTTCGATGGAGGGCCTGCGCGACCGCCAGGAGCAGGAAAAGCGCAACCTGATCGTTGAACGCCTGACCGCCGGCCTGAAGACCGATTTCAACCTTGAAGAACTGCTGAAAGGCCGCCAGACCCTGGCGCTCAGCGCGCTGAACGCCACCGGCATGGCGGTCATGACTCGCAAACGGCTGCTGCGCTTCGGCGAGACGCCGCGCGAGGACATCATCCACCAGATCGCCGAATGGGTGCAGGCCCAGACCAGCGGCATCTATCACACCCAGGAAGCCGACAAGGCGTGCGTCGATCATCCCGATCTCTGCCGTCTGAGAGGCGGTTTTCTGGCAGCGCCCATCAGTGTCGCCAAGAAGGATTACATCATCTGGTTCCGCGGCTCGGAGCAGCAGCAGGTCAACTGGGCCGGCGCGCCGGAGAAGGTGCCTGAAAAGACCAGGGCCGGTTACCGGCTGATGCCGCGCGCCTCCTTCGAGCTATGGAAGGAAACCGTCCAGCATCGCTGCAAACCCTGGACCCGTGACGATATCGAGACGGCGCAGAATATCGTGCAGGTCGTGCTGGAAGGCGAGCGCCTCTCGGCCGAACACGCCAATGTCGCCAAGAGTGAATTCCTGGCCAATATGAGCCACGAACTGCGCACCCCGATGAACGCCATCATCGGCATTGTGTCCCTGCTCGATCGCGGTACGCCACTAGATGAAAAACAAAAGAAGCTGCTGAGCGTCCTGCGCCTGTCATCGGATTCGCTGCTCAACCTGATCAATGACCTGCTCGACGTTGCTAAGATCGAAAGTCATGAACTGGTTCTGGAATCGGCGCCGATCAATATCGCCGACATCGTCTCCGAAGTGGGTTCGATCATGAGCGTCAGGGCCTCCGAAAAAGACCTCATGCTCAATATAAAATGCGCCCCGCGCGCCGAACTGCACGTCATGGGCGACACCATGCGCCTGCAACAGATACTGACCAATCTCGTCAGCAACGCGGTCAAGTTCACCGACGAAGGCTTCGTCAATATCCTGGTCCGGAGTGAGAGCGCCGGCGACGACAGGCGCAACATTATCATTGACGTCGTCGATTCCGGCATGGGCATGACACCCAAACAGGCGGAGCGCATCTTCGACAAGTTCATGCAGGCCGATCCGAGCATTTCGCGGCGCTTTGGCGGTACGGGCCTTGGCCTGGCCATTACCAAGCAACTCACCGAACTGATGGGCGGCACCCTCTCCGTTTCGAGCCGCGAGGGGCTCGGCAGCCGCTTCACCGTCGTCCTGCCGCTGGAAGTCCTGCCGCCCCCCAGAATCGAGGCCGCTAATGACGAAATGACCGACGTGGCGCCGCAAGGCGACGCCCGCGGCCGCATCCTGCTGGCCGAGGATTACGAAGGCAATATCATTGTCGCCGTCGCCATGCTCGAAGACCAGGGGTACAAGGTGACCGTGGCGCACAATGGCCAGGAGGCGCTTGATGCCTTGGCGCGCGATACCTTCGACCTGATCCTCATGGACGTCCAGATGCCGGAAATGGACGGTTACGAAGCCACGCGCCGCATCCGGGCCGGCCAGAAGGAAGGGCTGATCCAGGATATCGCCATTGTCGGCGTTACCGCAAATGCCCTGGCGGGAGACCGGCAGAAATGCCTCGATGCCGGCATGGACGACTATATTTCCAAGCCGTTCAGCCCGTTGCAGCTCGACCATATGGTCAGCAAATATCTGTCTCCGCGCTCCGAGATCGCCGAATAGATCAGGTCTGTGCCCGGTCGATCTTACCGCCGGACGTGGCCGCCAATTGCGCCACCAAACGGATCATGGCCGGCCGTTTCCAGTGCGGCAAACGGTCCGCGCACCAAGTTTTGAGCGCCACCGGCAGGGCAGCAGAATCGGCGCCCGGCGCTGCCACGACCTCGGCCACGACAATCTGGCCGGTGATCGGGCTTTTGCGCGCCGATACCCGCGCCAGATCGACCGCCGGATGGGCCAGCAGGACATGCTCCACCTCTTCCGGATAGACCTTGTTGCCGCCGACATTGATCGCGCCGTTTTCGCGGCCGAGGAAAAGACAGCGATCACCGTCAATCTCCACCCGGTCGCCGGTATCGACAAAACCCTCCGCGTCGGCGAATGCTTCCTGCCGGTTGAGATAGGTGGCGCGCGTGTTCCGCGTCCGGACGAACAGGCGCCCGTCAATCACCTTCAGCCGGACGCTGCCCGGCGCGTCTTGCAGATAGCTGAGCGGGAATCCCGGCCGTCCGTCACGCACGGAAAAAGCCGTACCTGCCTCGGTCGATGCATAGATATGCACCACCCGCGCTGACGGATAGGCACGCGCCAAGGCAGACAGAATAACGCCATCGGCGATTTCCCCGCCGAGCGTCACCTGCGCCAGCGGCAGGATTTCGTGACCGGGCGTCATCAGTATCTTGCGCCACAGGGTTGGCGTCGCCGAAAGCGCCGTACAGCCGTTCTGCGCCAGAAATGCCAGTTGCTCAGGCAGTCCCGTTTCGGGCGCCGGCAGCAGCAGGCTGCCGCCCGTTATTCCCTGAAGAAAGACCTGAATCCCGGCAAACCGAGCGATATTGTACATCTGCCCCCAACGCCGGGGCCCGCCGGAAAACAGCTTCGTTGTCCGCGTCAGTGAGGCCAGGCTGTGCGCCACCAGCTTGGGTATTCCCGTCGTGCCGGAGGTGGCGAATATCCATTCGGTTGTTACATGCGGCCTCGCCATCCTATCCGCGCCCTTGCCGGGTTTCGGCGTCTCCCGCCAAATGATCTCCGGACTGTCCTTACCACCTTCAGAAGCCATATCCGTCAGCAGGGCATCGCCGCCAAACTGCGCCAGCAGATCGCGCGCCTCGGCATCGCTCATATCGCTAGACAGCAACAGCAAACGCCCCACCTGTCCGTCTAGGGCGATAATGGCCAGGGCCAGTTTCAACCGATCGGCCAGCCGCACTGCCACCGCATTACAGCTCAAAGCCGCCTGAAGCGCGCCTGCCGTCCTTGCCGTCCTGATATCGGCCACAGACCATTCCCCCGCGGGCGTGATCAGGACCGGCAGGTCCGCCAGACCGGTATCAAGACGGGCATCGAGAAAAGCATCAAGGCTGGATATCGTCATGGGTGAATCCACAAAAGTGCGGTCACCATAGCGCTGATTCTGACTTTTAACAGAATTAGCGCCCGACGATGCGTTCATCCGCCAGGGCGACAATTTCTTCCGCCGCCTCAGCATTGGCGTGGGCCAGCTTTTCGCCCTTCGGCAAGTCGACATTCCGGGTGCGCGCGCGTTCTGCCAGCCGGCTGTATTTCGCCCTCAAGGCTTCCAGCTCGGTTTCGCTCATGTCGTCCATGCCAATGTAGGCGGTATTGGCGGTTTCCACCGCGCGGATCAGTTCATCCAGCTTGAGCTGGATCACCTTGCCGTCGCGGTTCTGGGCATTCTGTACCAGGAAGACCATGAGAAAGGTGACGATTGTGGTGCCGGTATTAATGACCAGTTGCCAGACCTCAGAAAAATGAAACAACGGCCCGCTGATCGCCCAGATCACCACCACACCGATTGCCGTGGCGAAGGCGGGGGCACTTCCCGCCAGGGTCGCCGTCGCCTGGGCAAAGCAGGCAAACCAGCCCTTCTTCTGTACGTCACTCATGGTCAATGCGCCGGATTTGGCGCCTTGGCCCGCGCCAGCCGGCGCAGCGGCAGGGCGACAGCGGCGAGATTATCAATCACGGGCACAGGCGCCTTCTGACCGGCAATCAGGTTTTGCAGAAAAGCAATGCCGGCCGGTCGGGCATCGGCGAAATGGCGGCGGGACCACATGGAAATCTACCTTTCAACGCTTGAGGCACGCGGCCTCTTCCCATCAACAATGCCTTTATGATCATAAGTTTGGCAGACGAAATCCAGATATCGCCATAAGCAGAAGATAAATCCGGCATCCCAATGTTCTGATTTCCGCGTTTAAGGCATCACTATTTTGACACCGCCTGACTTTGATGATAGCGCTGTCATGCATAGATATGCCGAACTCAGATAAATCACGCAAGCATCCGAAATTTTTCCGGACTTGTTGCGAACCATGCGTACAGATAGAAATTAGACAACAGACAGGGGGCGGGCACGCAAGGTGGTAGACAAGTCGGCCAAACGCAATGTGCGGGCCTCCAGTTCGGGGCGTGCAACACTAGACGATATTGCCGCGAAACTCGGCATATCCAGCATTACCGTGTCGAGGGCGTTCCGTAATCCAGGCAAGGTTGCGGAGGAATTGCGCGAACGGATAATCAAGGTAGCCGATGAGCTTGGCTATGTCCGCAACAGAGCCGCAAGCACCCTGGCCTCCGCCCGGTCCATGAATATCGCAGTCATCATCCCCTCCTTAAGCAATGCCGTCTTCGTCGACATACTGAATGGTATCGACAAAATCCTTCGACCGCGCGGATACCAGATGCTTCTGGGTGTCAGCCATTATTCATCGGAGGAAGAAGATGCGCTCGTCCGCGCCTATCTGGCCTTCGACCCGGACGGAATCATTTTGCCAAGCCTGAACTATCGGGAAGCGACGCGGCATCTGCTGGAAAAGACAGGGGTGCCAGTTGTGCATCTCATGGAATTGTCCGACCAGCCGCATGTTCATTGCGTCGGTTTTTCGCAGGAAGCCGCCGGCAAGACGATGACACAACACCTTCTGGCAAAAGGGTATAAGCGCATCGCCTTTGTCGCGTCCCAGCTCGATTCGCGTACGCTGGCCCGCGGCCGCGGCTACCGCGATGCCCTGGTGGAAGCGGGGCTTTATGATCAGAAGCGTGAGCTGATGGTGCCGGATCCGTCATCGATCGCCCTAGGCGGCCGGTTGCTTCAGCGCCTTCTGCAACAGGCGCCCGATACCGACGCGGCCTTTTTCTGCAATGACGACCTGGCGCAAGGCGCGCTTTTCGAATGCGCACGGCAACAGATTTCGGTGCCGGCGCAACTGGCCATCGCCGGCTTCAACGACCTGTCGGCCTCAGCGTCCACGGTGCCTTCGCTGACCACAATCGCCACGCCGCGATTCGATATCGGCGTCCAGGGTGCGAACATGCTCCTGTCTCTCATTGAACATCAAAAGGTAAACCGTTCGACCATCGACCTCGGCTTTGAACTGAAACCTCGTGAAAGCGCCTGAATCCGGCCGGCACCCGTGACAAAATCCGGCAACAATAGGTTCAACTCAGACTTTTTTCAAAAATCGGGTTTGACTCCGGCGAAATTTCACGCATAGTGGCGTTCGCATGACGGCGTTACCATTTGATAGCGCTATCATGTAATAAAATATGACACAGGAAATGCCTCTCGCCTGCCCGTGACCGGTCAGGCTTTTACAAAACCAAACAATGTTAGCGCTGTCATTATGCTTTGAAGGCATAAGACAAAGAACGCTAGGCCATGACGTAAGCGAAGGCGCGAAACTGCCACTCGACAATGTTAGCGCTGTCACAAAACATGGCATTGTTTTTAAACAGGATTGGGAAAGAATATGCACATCTCGAAGCGAAAAATCTTGATCGGATCAGGCTCACTGCTGGCGTTCTGCGCCTTTGCGGGCGCCGTTCTGGCCGCCGAGCCGGCGCCGCAGCAGACTGACAAGCCGGACGACACCACCGTCGTTGTCGTCACCGCCTCACGCATCACCTCGCGGGGCTTCAAGGCCCCCACCCCGACAACCTCCATAAGCACGACGGACATCGCCAATATGGCGCAGCCGAACGTGTTCACCACGATTACGCAACTGCCTTCCCTGCAAGGGTCCAGCGGCGTCGCCACCAATACCTTCAGCACGTCGAGCGGCCAGCAGGGCCTCAGTTCGTTTGCCCTGCGCGGCCTGGGCGTCAGCCGCACCCTGACCCTGCTCGACGGCCAGCGCGTCGTCCCTTCCAATATCGGCACCGGCGCGCCTGACATCAGCCTGTTCCCGCAACTGCTGCTCAAGCGCGTGGACGTGGTCAATGGCGGGGCCTCCGCATCCTGGGGCTCCGATGCCGTCGGCGGCGTCGTCAACTTCATCACCGACAAGAAATTCGAGGGCTTCAAGGCCAATGTCGAGATGGGTGAGACCACCTATGGCGACGACAAGCAGGGTCTGGTCCAGATGGCCTTCGGCAAGTCCTTCCTGGAAGGTAAGCTGCATACCGAATTCGCCGTCGAATACCACAAGGAAGACGGCGTCGAAGCCGGCGACTTTGGCGAGAATGCCGCCAATGGTCGTGACTGGTATCGCAGCTCAACCCTGGTCAACACCGGCATTACCAATAACGGCTCACCACAGTACGTGAACGTGGACCACGCGCAGTCCATCACTTACGGCAAGTACGGCCTTATTACTGCGGGCCCGTTGCAGGGCATCGCCTTCGATCAGAACGGCAATCCCTACAACTTCGTCTACGGTTCGAACGGCGTGCCGCAAAAGGACGCGGCCGGCACGGTCGCGGGCTGTTATATCGGCTTCTGCGTTGGCGGCGACACCTCGGCCAATGTCGGCGTGGGGGCAAGCCTGCAATCGGCCATCACCCGGTCAAACTTCTATAATCGCACCTCGTTCGATCTGAATGAGGACAATGAACTCTACTTCACCATCAACCTCGCCAAGGTCGATACGCACAATCAGCCGAACCCCGGCTTCACCGAGGCGGGCCTGACGATCCAATGCGATAACCCCTACGTTCCGGACGCCATCTCCAACCTGTGCTCAACCAACGGCATAACCCAGTTCAAGTTCGGCACCGTAACCCCCTTCCTGCCGAGCATCCGCGTCAATACCGAGCGCAAGCAGGAACGGTTTGTTGTCGGCGCCGATGGCAAGTTCGAGCTGTTTGGCAGCAACTGGAACTATGACGCCTATTATGAGCACGGTAAGCAGAACTCGGATATCTATGTCCACAATCTCCTGCTGAAGGCCCGCTTTACCGCCGCGATCGATGCGGTCGAAGAGAATGGCGTCATCGTCTGCCGTAATCCGGGGGCCCGTGCCAACGGCTGCCAGCCGATCAATGTCATCGGCAACCAGACCCCGAGCGCCTCGGCCATCGCCTATCTGCAACCCCCTGTCGGCGCCTACCAGAACACGATCCAGACCCAGGACGTGACCGCCCTCAGCGTTTCGGGCGAGCCATTCTCGCTGTGGGCGGGCCCGGTTTCGGTGGCGACCGGCGCGGAATATCGCCGCGAATGGTACAGCGCCGTGGCTGATCCCTACGGCAACGGCACGAGCACACCTTACAGCGCCGACTACCCGTCCGATCCGCTGCTCAGCACCGGCGGCGGCAACTTCTACGCCGGCAACTATCGCAACGGCACCGGCAGCTTCAACGTCATCGAAGCCTTCCTGGAATTCAACGTGCCGCTGCTGAATTCCAATGCCACCGGCCAGCTCAACATGAACCTCGCCGGTCGCGCCGAAAAGTACAGTACGGCAGGCAATGCCGAAGCCTGGAAGGTCGGCTTTACCTGGGATACGCCGCTCAGCGGCCTGCGCTTCCGCACCGTCCGGTCACAGGATGTGCGGGCGCCGAACCTGAACGACCTGTTCGGCCCCACCGTCTCGACAAATCTGCCGAATTTCACCAACCCCTTCACCAACACCACTTTGACCATTTCGCAAAACCAGGGCTCCAACCCTGGCCTCAAACCGGAAATCGCGCAGAACTTCACCTTCGGGGCCGTTCTGTCGAACCCGGACTGGCTGCCCGGTTTCAGTGCCTCGATCGACTATTACGACATCAAGCTGGAGGACGCGATTGCCTCCGGCCCCAACGCTACCCAGCTCGTCCAGTACTGCTTTGACGGCTCCGTGCCGGCGGCCTGTAACGCTTTCGATCTGACCGGCGCCAATCCGTATGTCAATGTCGGCAGCATCAACGCCGCCTCGATCAAGACCAGCGGCGTCGATTACGAACTGAGCTATCAGATGCCCCATCCGCTCGGCTTGCAGGGCAACCTGACCTTGCGCGGCCTGGCGACCAATGTGCATAACTTCACCACTGTGCCGGGCCTGCCGGGCACGATCCCTTCGGAAACGGCCGGGCAGAATTCCGGCGCAACACCTGACTGGAAGGCCCTGTTCGTCCAGACCTATTCAACGCCAACCTACAGCCTGACCCTTCAGGAACGCTGGTTCAGCGACGGCGTGATCGGAACGCAATATGTGGTGTGCAGCTCGGGTTGCCCGGTTTCGACCTCCAACAACCCGACCCTGAACAACAACACGATGCCGGGCGCGACCTATGTCGATCTGGCCGGGTCCTACAACATCAACAAGAATGTCGTGGC
Organism: Asticcacaulis taihuensis; assembly: GCF_900100255.1. GTDB lineage: Bacteria > Pseudomonadota > Alphaproteobacteria > Caulobacterales > Caulobacteraceae > Asticcacaulis > Asticcacaulis taihuensis. Next base: position 17,585 of record NZ_FMTS01000009.1, read on the forward strand.
CTACTTCAAGATCGACAATCTGTTCAATGTCGATCCGGAACCATCCCCCCAGACCAATACCGGTCTCGATGTAAACCCGGCGCTTTATGATACGCTGGGCCGCTTCTACCACGCGGGCCTGCGCTTCAACTTCTAAAACCGCTCTCCCGGATATCCGCTGCCTGCCTGCGGATATCCGGCCCTGCCCCTTCGGGGGCGTTCTCTCCCCCACTTGGCGCGATATCCTGGCAAGCGTGAGCGCAGCGATATTCGAGCCACATGCTTTCAGGCGGAGCCGTCTCCCTGGGCGCCTGGAAGCATGTCTTTTTCTTCTCATTACACGTCCCTGTCGGGCTCCGAGGTAACGCATTGACACTTTCGACGAAGGCGATCGTCATCATGGGCATCAGCGGGTGCGGCAAATCCACCCTGGGCAACGCATTGGCCGAGGTGACCGGCTACCGGTTCATCGAGGGGGACGATCTTCATGCCCCGGAGAACATCGCCAAGATGTCCGCGGGCATCGCCCTGACGGATGATGACCGGTGGCCCTGGCTGGAACGTGTTGCTGATGTGCTTGGCAGCGCTAATGAAAAATGTGGAGTTATCGTCTCCTGCTCGGCGCTCAAATACGCTTACCGGGATTTTCTGAGGTTCCGGTCGCAGCAGCCTATTCTGTTTGTCTTCCCGAACCTGCCGGTCGAGGTCGTGCGCGCCCGTCTGCGCCACCGCCCTGACCATTACATGCCGCCGAGCTTAGTGGACAGTCAGTTGGCAATACTCGAACCACCCCGGCCGGATGAACGGGTGCTGATCCTGAATGGATCGCCCACCACGGCCCAGTCCGTCAACCTGGTCTTGGGCTATCTCTCGGCCCTGACTGAACTCCCCACCTGATCCATCCCTCCGCTCCGGAATTGAGGTTACGCCCATGGTACGCAAAAACTTGGTACGCAGATACTGGCCACGCAAACACTGGATGCTCGCCGCTTCCCTGACCGTTCTCTCGCTTGGCATCGGGTCATCCGTCTGGGCCGGCCAGTCGGTTTTTGTGACCGCGCCTCACGATCCGCTGGCCATAACGGTCAAGGCCGCGGGCGATGGCAAGACTGACGATACCGCCGCGATCCAGGCCGCCATAGATACCGCCGCCAAGTCCGGCGCTGGCAGCATCGTCTGGCTACCTTCCGGCCGCTATCGCCTCACGCGGACCCTGCTCGTGCCGCCGGCGGTGCGGCTGTTTGGCGAAGGCGCGAAACGGCCCACGCTCGTCCTGGCCGACCGGACGCCGGGTTTCGATACGGGTGTGAAAACCATGATGACCTTCACCGGCGCCGATCAATATGCCACCGGTCCGGTGCCTGTGCCGGTGCCTTCGGCGATGCCCGGCAAACCCGATGTGCGTGACGCCAATTCGGGGACGTTCTATTCGGCGCTGTCCAACATCGATTTCGAAATCGGCGACGGCAATCCGGCCGCGGCGGGGGTACGTTTTCGTGTTGCCCAGCATGGCTATCTCAGCCATATCGATTTCCATATCGGCTCAGGCTTCGCCGGTATCTACCAGGCCGGCAACGAAGCCGAAGACCTGCACTTCTATGGCGGACGCTATGGCATAGTGTCCGAAAAGACCTCCCCGGCGTGGCAGTTCACCCTGATTGATTCGCACTTTGAAGGCCAGCGCGATGCCGCCATCCGCGAGCACGAGGTCGATCTCACCCTTGTCAACGTCACAATCAAGGATACGCCGACCGGCATCGACATCGACAAGGGTTACAGCGACAGCCTGTGGGGTAAGAATGTGCGGTTCGAGCGCGTGTCGAACGCCGCCGTGGTCATCAGCAACGAGAACAGCCCCTTCACCCAGATCGGCTTCGACAACGCCCTGGCCGCGAACGTACCGGTTTTCGCCCGCTTCCGGGATTCGGGGAAAACTGTCAAAGGACCGGCCAAAGCGTACCAGATCGGCGCCTTCAATTACGGCCTGAAAATCGACACCCTCGGCGAAATGGGCCATTTCGACACCCACTTCCAGGCCAAACCGCTGGCGCAACTGCCCAAATGGGGCGACCCCATTCTCCCTGCCCTGCCGCCCGTCGATCAGTGGGTGGATGTCCGCACCCAGGGCGTTATCGGCGACGGCGTGGCCGATGATACCGCGGCCCTGCAAAAGGCCATCGATAACAACCGCGTGGTCTACTTGCCGATCGGCCATTACCTGGTCAGCGACACCCTGCACCTGCGCCCGGATACGGTCCTGATCGCCCTGCACCCCAGCGCGACCCAGATCACCCTGGCCGAAAACACGCCCGCCTACCAGGGCGTCGGCAATGCCAAGGCTCTGGTTGAAAGCGCGAAGGGCGGCAACGCCATCATAACCGGCATCGGCCTGTTCACTGGCGGCGTCAATCCACGCGTCACGGCCCTGCTGTGGAAGGCCGGCGAAGGCTCGCTGGTGGAAGATGTCCGCATCCACGGTGGCCACGGCACACTTCTGCCCAATGGCAAGCGCGTCGATTTTTCCGACCCAAAGTTCCGCATGGACGGTCAGCATCCCGGCATCTGGGTGACCGATGGCGGCGGCGGCACCTTCGTCGCCAACTGGACGCCCAATACCATGTCTGACTCCGGCTTTTATGTCAGCAACACCAAAACGCCCGGCCATGTCTATGAACTGTCTGCCGAGCACCACAATCGCCATGAGATCGTGCTCGACAACGTGGAGAACTGGGAGTTCCTGGCGCCCCAGACCGAGCAGGAAGTCATCGACGGCCTGGAATCGATGTCGCTGGAGGTGCGCAACTCCAAAAACATCCTGTTCGCCAATTACCACGCCTACCGCGTGACCCGCAGCCTGAAACCGGCGCCGACCGCCGTCAAACTGTTCAATGTCGACAATATCCGCTTCCGCAATATGTCGACCAATGCCGAAAGCGGCTACGCCACCTGCGATGACAATGGCTGCGGCACCTATCTGCGCGCCAGCAAGTTCCCGTTTGAAAACGCCATCACCGACATGACGCACAAGCTGGAGGTGCGTGAGCGCCAGTTCGCCGTGCTTGACGTGACGGCCACGCCGCCGTTGCCCGCCGCCGCACCCGTGCCCGTCGGCCTGACGAATGCGAAGGTCGAAAAGCTGGAGGACGGCTTCTATTCGATCGCCGGGGGTGCGGTCGATGACAAGGGCAATCTCTATTTCGTCGATCATCATTTCCACCGCATCTATCGCTGGTCGGAAGGGCGCGGCCTGGAAGTCGTCAGCGATGCCGCACTCGACCCGGTCAACCTGGCCGTCGATAAATCCGGGCACCTGATGGTTCTGTCGTCTGACGGCCCGGACGCCACGGTCTACAGTCTCGATCCGTGGACCGCCACGCCGGAACTGACCCGCATCGCCCCCACGCCGGTCGCGGCGCATCCCGACGCGGTCACCGCCCTGCCCGGCAATCTCTGGAACAACGGCGAATTCCGCGACCAGCTCGATCCGAAGACCTATGAATTCACCACGCTGGCGGAGATGTTCGCGCGCGATGCCGCGACGCCCAAGCCGCTGGAATATGTCTCGCCGGACGGCTGCCTGGTCCTGCCGGCCTTCCGCGTCTACAGGCAGGGGCCGACCAACTTCCAGGGCTGGCGGTGGTCCGATACGCTTGATACCTATGGCTTCGTCACGGGCAAGCCCGGCGAGCGGGTGGCGGTCAGCAACGGCTCCGAAGGGCGGATCTATAGCGGGCAGGTCGGACAAGGCGGCAGCCTGACCGATCTGAAGCCGCTGACCGATCGCGGCGGTGAAAGCGTCGCCGTCGATGCGAAAGGGCGGCTGTTCGTCGCCAACGGGCAGATCTTCATCTATGACAGCGAGGGCAAACCTCTTGGCCGGATCGATACGCCGGAACGGCCGCTGCAACTGATCTTCGGGGGCGTTGACAACCAGACGCTGTTCATACTCACTCACCACAGCCTGTACAGCCTCGATGTGAAAGGCTTCTGATTCATGCTGGCCCTGTCCCCGGAAACGACCACCCTGGTCATTGTCCTCGCCGCGGTCCTGTCGCTCATCGTCATGATCGCCTGGGCAAAGGTTCAGCCCCTGCTGGCCTTTGTCGTGGCGTCGATCCTGGCCGCCCTGCTGCTACAAATGCCGCTCGACAAGGTGACGCATTCGATCGAGAAGGGCATCGGGGACATGGTGGGCTCCCTCGCCGTATTGCTGGCCTTCGGCGCCATCTTCGGCAAGATTGTTGCCGACAGCGGCGCGGCCAAGAAGATCTCCAAGGTTCTGATCGGGCTGTTCGGCGACCGGCGCATTGCCCTGGCCCTGTGCCTGACCGGTTTCATTGTCGGCATTCCCCTGTTCTACAATGTCGGCTTCGTATTGCTGGTGCCGCTGATTTTTTCGGTGGCGCGCCAATCGGCCCGGTCAATCGTATTCCTTGCGGTGCCGGTCATGGCGGGTCTGTCCATCGCGCACGGCTTCCTGCCGCCACACCCGTCACCGGCAGCGATCGTGCCCATGTTCAGCGCCAATATGGGCCTGACCCTGATCTACGGACTGATCGTCGGCATCCCCACCGCCCTGATCGCCGGCCCGGTGTTCGCCTTGAGCGTACGGCATATTGTGGCCAATCCGCCGGCGCTGTTTGTTACCGATGAAATCCCGGACGATCAGTTGCCCTCAGCGGCAAACAGCTTCCTGACCGCACTTCTGCCGGTCCTCCTCCTGACCGGCTTCACCCTGCTCGGCTATGCCAGCGGTCTCGACGCCCAGGCAAAGCTGCTCATCTGTTTCCTCGGCAATCCGATGATCGTGATGCTGGTGTCGGTTCTGGTGGCGGTGCTGACGCTCGGCATCGGGCAGAAGATACCGCTGGCGAATTTGATGACCGGCTCGGGCAGCGCCCTGCGCGAAATCGCCCCGATCCTGCTGATCATCGCCGGTGCCGGCGCCCTGAAGCAGATATTCGTCGATGGCGGTGTCAATGACCAGCTTGGCATCCTGCTCAAGAGCCTGCCCGTACCGCCGCTGGTACTGGGCTGGCTGATCGCCGGCGTCATCCGCCTGTCCCTGGGCTCGGCGACGGTGGCCGGTCTGACGGCCGCGGGACTGGTCACACCGCTGGTCAAGGTCAGCGGGGTCGATCCGAACCTCATGGTGCTGGCGGTCGGCGCCGGCAGCCTGATGTTCAGCCATGTCAACGATTCCGGCTTCTGGATGTTCAAGGAATATTTCGGCCTGTCCGTCAAAGACACCCTGCGGTCCTGGACCCTGATGGAGGGGCTGGTTGGCATATTCGGACTGATCTTCGTCCTCCTGCTCAACCTGTTGATATCCTAGAGCGAGATGCGTTTTGATGGAATTAAAACGCATCTCGCTCTAGCTTTTGTTTTGTCGCGCAATTTAACGAACGAAGTTCGGCGAAGCCAAAAGTGGTTTCCCCTTTATCGGATTGCGCTCTAGAACAACCGGCCTCTTAGTGGTCGAGCTTCAGTTCCAGACTATCGCCGGTATAGACGACCGCTTTTGTCAGCCCTGCCTCGGCGATCCCGGCGGCGTTGCCGGGTGACGCGATTACGACATTAAATGTGCGCGACTGAACCAGCCCCGGAAAAGTCCCCTGGCGCTTTCCGAATACCAGCGTCTTGCGCTTGTCATCCCAATGGATATCAACCGTCGCCCGCGCGCCCTTCTCGTAGGCATAGGTTTCATTGTCATCTTCATAGAGGGTGAAGCTGGCATCGGCGCCCGGGTAGATCCTCAGCTCATAGGGCGCTTCGGGGTTTTCAGTGGCGTACTGAACGACCGGCCCCATAGGCACGATCGAGCCCGCCCGGACATAGAGCGGGAAGCGATCGAGCGGTGCATCCATTGAAGCCGTCTGCCCGCCCTTGAAGGCTGCGTCCGTCCAGAAATCGTACCAGTTGGCGCCCTTCGGCAGATAGGTTTCGACGCGGGTATCGATCGCCGGGGTATTTTGCTTGAGCGCACGCAGATCTGACGGTGTGCGCCACGCCAGGCGCAGGCTTCGCTCGCCGCCGCCCTGGAAATACTCGATCTTAACCGCGACCTGTTGCCCCTTGTGCAGGGTGACAGTTGCGCCCTTGTAGCGCTTGGCGCCCTGGGACCAGTCTTCCACGATCAGCTTGCCGTCGAGGAAGAGACGATAGCCGTCGTCGCCCTCCAGGCCGATCTCATAGGTGCCCTCTTCCGGCGCGGTGACAAAGCCTTCCCAGCGGGCGGAGAAGTTGTTCAGGCTCTCCAGGCCGGCCGGAATTTCGGCCAGCGGCGGTCCGGGCCAGCGGGCATCCAGGGTCGCATCGACGACCTTGCCCTTCGGGGTGTCGAAATTGACGCCGGCAAAATATTGCCCGGCCAGTCCGGCCTTGCCATCAGCGGTGTGGAGCGCACTGGCGGGAATCGTCTCGGCCGGCGGATCCTGCACATGGTACATCGCCCGCGTGACCGGGTGGACGAGGAAAGATGGCCCGAACATGAAGGCGTCGTCGATGTCGTGCGTCGCCTTGTCATCCGGGAAATCCATCGGCAGGGCACGCATCAGGGTCGAGCGGTTGGCGGTGACCTGCCAGGCTTCGCTGTAGATATAGGGCAGCAGACGATAACGCAGATGGACCGTATCCAGCAGCGACTGGTACATCTCCGGGTTCAGGTCTTTGAAGATATAGGGTTCGCGCTCGATGCTGGTGCCGTGGACCCGCATGATCGGATTGAAGGCGGCAAACTGGAACCAGCGGGCGAACAGTTCCTGATAGGCCGGATTGCGTTCACCGCCGGGGAATTCATTGACAAAGAAGCCGCCGGTATCCTGTGTCCAGTAAGGATTTCCGGTAATGGTCACATTGACACCACCGCTGATCTGTTCGCGGAGGGTCTTCCAGTTGGCGAAGATATCGCCGGACCACGAAGCCGCCGCCGTGCGCTGGGCGCCGGCCCAGGCGGAGCGCGTCAGGGTGAAGACACGCTGATCGCTGGTCGCGCGTTCACCATCATAGGTTCCTTGGGTCGTCATCAGCGAATAGGGATTGAGATAACGGGTAAAATCGCCCATGGCGTTCACGCCCAGCCCCTTGATGTCGCGGATATTTTCCTGCGCATCCCAGGCGGCCGATCCGACCTCAACCTCTGTGCCGTCCATCCACAAGGCGTCCACGCCCTTATCCAGCAGGCCCTTCTTGATGTATTTGAAATAGATTTGCCGGCCGAGCGGACTGTAGGCGTCGTAAACCCGGGCCTTCTTGGAAATCCAGTGCAGCGGCGTAAAGCGCAGATTATGCGCATCGAGTTCATGCGCCAGCTCTGTATCATTGCCGATCGACGGCCAGATCGACACCATCAGTTTCATGTGCAGATCATGTATCTCGCGGGTCATGCCCTCCGGATCGGGATAGCGTTCCGGGTTCCAGATCATGCCGCTCCATGTGCCATCCGTGTCGCTGCCCCAGTATTGCCAGTCCTGGACGATGTAATCGAGCGGGAACTGTTCCTTACGGAAGGTGTGGGCGACTTCGACAAGCCGCTTCTGATCCGGGTAGCGTTCCTTGCTCATGAAAAGGCCGAACGCCTGTTTCGGAAACATCGGGGCATCACCCGTCAGGCCACGATAGTCGGCGACCACCTCGTCCAGCGAATTACCGGCCATGAAATAGTAATCGACCCCGCCCGGCGCGCTTTCCGCCCAGAGGGTGGCCTTCCCGGCGTCATCCTTGAACCGCATCTGGGAATAGGTGTCCCACAGGATGCCATATTTTTCGCTGGAGACCATGACCGGAATAACAATCCCGACATTGGTCTGGACGAGCAGAAGGTCCTTGTTGCGCCGGTTCAGATTGCCCTGATCAACGAAACCGAACCCGTAGATGCCTTCATCGGGCTTGAGGGTGAAGCTGTTGCTGACTTCATAGGTCGGCGCGTCCGATATGGTCTTTTTCTCGACCGTTTGTGGATGCTTGCCGTCCTCGCGCGTGAATACGTGACCATCCGGGCCTTTGAAGGTCAGGGCGCCCGTTGCGGTATCGACATCGATTTGCAGCCGGTCACTGCGGATCGACACCGTACCGCCGGACCGGCTGATCTTGAAGTCAATGTCGTCCGGCGTGTCGGTGACGACAATGCTCGGCTGCGTCCAGTAGTTCTCGCCGAGGTTGGTGTTGACCCGCACCGTGGTCGGCGAATAGAAGATGACGCTCTTGGTCATTCCGCCGACGCGGAACTGTACGCCGTTCTTCAGCCGCACCAGGTCAAAACCGGCGGCATTCACACTGGCGACCTCCACCATATGGCCTCGGCCGTCGAGACCGGTCGGGGTTTCCGCAAGGCCGGCGGAGGCGACAAGCGCCAGGGCCGACACGGCCAAGCCTAATGTTTTGAGTCGCATGTGCTTCTTCCTTTTTCGCAGTCGGCCTGAAGGCCCGTCTTTTATTTATTCAACAGGGCGGCATTGCCCCAGGTGACCACGGTCGGCGTCTTGTTCTTTCCGGCCTTGCCGCGCGCCACCAGTTCGACGATCCGAACGCCGGTCACATCCGCGGTCAGGGCCTGCGCCGGCTGGCCAAAGCGCATGGCTTTCGAGGTCGTCAGTAGCTTACCATCCCCGTAGACCGAGAAGGTCACATCGTCATCGGCATCGAAGGTCGAATCATCGACCCCGACCTCGGCAACGAAGCGACGGAACTGACCGTCGGCCTTGACCTCCAGACGGGAGTTGGACAGCACGCCGAGGCCGGTCTCATAGGCCGTGCCATTGATGCGCAACATCTGCCGGTAAGGCGTGGCGTCGGCCTGGGCGCCGCCCCAGCCGGTATAGGCGGGCGGCTCGCCCGTATCGGTCGTCCCGCCCCAGGGCGTGATCATGCGGTGTATCGTCGGATCGGGCTGCGGCGTGACCACGCCGTCCACCGCCGGGTTCACGCGCCCGGTCATTTCCGACAGGTAGAGTCCGTCAGACAGGCTGCGTGTGCCGGCGGCATCAAAGATCAGAGTCTGGCGTGGCTCCAGGTGCATACGGGTTTCACCGCTGAAAGCCGGCAGGGAATGACCGTCCCACAAATCCCTGAGCGCAACCGGGGCATTTCCGTCAAATTTCAGGTGGTGGGCCGTCAGTGTGACCTCGGCCGGCGCCAGTCCGCGGTTGAATATGGCGACCGCCTTGTGCCCGTTTGCGAGCGTCTTGACCAGTATCTGGATGTCATCGGTGTCGTAGGCGAGGACAGCCTGGTTGCCCGCCGCATCCTGATCGACGGCGATGATGTCGCTGTTGCCCAGGATATCCATTAGCGGCTGCGGCGCCTGGCGCAGGTCATAACCGATCAGTAGCGGCGCCGACAGCATGGACCACAGCGCGAAGTGCGACCTGGCCTCGGTCAGATGATGTTCGTCGAAATCGCCATGACCGATAAACAGCATATCCGGATCGTTCCACGAACCGGGATGGGCATAAAGCGATCGCCCGACGGCGCTGTCGAAGTTGGCCAGCATACGCGTCCAGCTCGGCGTGATGTCATCGCTGGTGCGCGACACATTGCCGACATCCTTGGCCCAGGCGCGGACATCGGCCGAGCCCCAGGCGCAGATCGAAAAGATGTAGTCATTATCCGGATTGGTGTGGTGAAGCGCGTCGGCAACCTGCTGGTAAAGCGCGCGCACGGCCGGAATGTCGGTACGACGGATTTCCTTTGTATCGATCAGCGGATCGAGCGCCCGGTAAAGGCCGGATTTGACTTTCGCACTATCCGAACCAAATGCACGAATGCCGCAGGCATCGACCTTGATATAGTCGAATGCCCAGTCACCGAAATAGAGCTTGATGTCCTGATCAATATGACCGTACAGCCCGACCTCGCGCTCGGCGACCATGCCCTCTGGCAGGTTCGGCGTATCGGGGCCGCCGAAAGCCTGCGAACAGTTGTTGGCGCCGATATCGGAATAGATCCCGGCCTTCAGCCCCATGGCGTGAATGCGGTCGGTAAACGGCCTGAAGCTTGTCTCTTCGGCGCCCCCAACGGCGGCAGAGGGGAAGATCGCGGTGCGCACGATCATGCGGCCGTCCGAAGCCCGCCGCTTCAGCCACCAGCCGTCATCGAGATTGATATACCGGTAGCCCTTGGCCGCCAACCCGCTGTCGACAATGGCCTTGGCCGAATCCAGAACCTTTTGTTCGGTGACATCCGTATGGAACGCGTTCCACGAATTCCAGCCCATGGGCGGCGTAGATGCCTGTCCAGTGGCAACCGCCGTCCAGTGACCGGTCGGCGCCAACCTGTCCGACGCGGCATTGGCGACGCCCGCAAACAACCACACTATCGCCAGCCCCGTGGCAAGCCCTTTTCCAAATCCCATCACGTCTCTTCCCAAAAATTCAATTTGTGCCTGTTTTTTACCGGCTTGCCTACTGTTTCAGCCGATACGGATTTACCGTATCCTGGAGGTACACATTTCACTGACCGGGTCAGCTCCGGTAGCGGCAATCAGGCCCAGCCGGTAAGGCAGCTTGAGATAGTCCGGCTCCTGGCTGTCCGGGTCAAGCCCCTGATAAAGAAATTGGAGCGGACGGCACGGGTCGATCGACAAGGTCTGATCGAAACCTGAACGGATCATTTCGCCATGCGAGACGCCCTGCGACCAGGTTTTGCCATCAAAGCGAACATTGCCCGCTCCCGCGAAAACATTCGTGGAATCGCCTATTGGCGCCCATTCACCATCCAGACGGTCACTTTTCCATATCCGGAAATACCGCCCCTTGGGGCCAATGGCCTCGACCAGCGTTATATAGTTTTTCGTGCCCGCTACCCTGTAGGTATTGCTGGCTTCAAAGATATCGTCCCTCGGCCCGGTCATTACGCGGGTCGTGTTGTGGAAGCCGGCCGGAAAGGCATCAAGCGTTGTTTCGGCGCGGAAGAAACTGCCATTATCATTGGTGAAGAAAAGATAGCAGTTCGCGTCATCGCAAATGACCCAGAAGTCCAGCCAGCCGGCCTCGCCGTTCGGTTGCCTGACCACATCCGGAACGGCGTCGAAGAATGGGGTGGGCGCGCTCCACGAAAGGGGATCGCTGATGTCCGAACTTGTGGAGTACATCGGGTCGCCGCCCTGGTAGACCATGTACCAGAGCTTTCGAGGCGCGAAGTAAAAGACCTGCGGCGCCGCGCGATAACCCGGCCCCATCGGCGACTTATCCAACGGCACGATCGGCGACGCTTTCGCCTGCGACCAGTCGGAAAAGTGGGTATAGGCCAGCCCCCAACCGTTCGTGCCGGCGGTGGTCATGAACACATGATACTCACCGTCGTAAAAGACGACCGACGGGTCTTTGACGCCGTAATAGGTTATCCCCTCGCCTTTCGGCGGCATGATCAGCGGCGGGCTGGAGGCCCAGTGGAAACCTCCGGCAGCCCCCGCCTGCGCCAGCCCTGGCAGGATGGTGAGCGCGAAGATGGCGGAGAGGATAGGCGTACATTTCTTCATAATGACCTCAAAATCCAGGATGAACCTGCCTGTCAGTTTATGTCCATGGCGAAGGGGGAGGCCGGCAGGTCCGCCCCGTCATAGAGATTGAGATAGGGCACATCGGCCCATCCGAAGCGCACAGACCGGGCATTGGCGATGGCTTCTCCCGGCAGAACGACCGTGTTGCCTTCGATATGCGCGCTGGCGAAGTGGCAAGTCGCCGCACACACCTCGAAGCCCAGCACGTCCTTGCCACCATAGGCACGCAGCGCTCCGTTGACACCCTGAAAATCGACAACCAGATCATTGCCGCGGCGATACACACGCTCAGGCCGCGGCCCCAGCTTCAGCGCTTCACCATAGGCGACCTTGCGCGCGGCCAGGGCCAGTCTCAGCCCGACCTGGCGTTTTTGCGTCGGGTGAATATCGAAACGGTCGCCGACATCGTAGCTGACCGCCATGCCGACATGCGGGTCATTCTGCTCCAACTGGCGCTGGATATCACGGATTTCGCCCCAGCCAGAGGCCGCCGGCACATCCTGAGGCGTGCCGAACGCGCTCAACTGCACCACCAGGAACGGCAGGTCGGGCGCTTCGAAATGCTCGCGCCAGTCCTTCACCAGGGCGGGCAGGAGTTTGGCGTAAAGAGCTGGGTTGCCGGCATTCGATTCCCCCTGATACCAGGCAATACCCCTCAGGCTATATGGAGCTACGGGCGCAATCATGCCGTTGTAGAGCACGGCAGGCGCCGCGGCCTCGGACCAGGGCGCGGTGGGCGGCGTTCCCATGGCCTTGATATCAGCACCGATATGGTAATGCCATTCTGCCGACAAGGTGATGCGCGCACCAGACTCCAGCAACAGCGCCCGATCGGACGGCGCATCATAAAGACCACCCCCGCCGCCAGAGTCCAGAACGCGAACGGCAATGACATTTTGCCCCGCTTTCAACGTCCCCTTCGGAAGGGTGTAATGGCGCGGCAAGGTCCAACCGTCAGTCGTTCCGACCAAAACGCCGTTTACCCAGGTGGTATCGGAATCATCGACCGGTCCCAGATCGAGCGATACGGCGTGGGCCGCCTGATCCGCTGTCAGCGTGACTGTCTGGCGGTACCAGACAACACCGTCGAACGCCCTCAATGCCGGGACACCACTGCTCTCCCAGACACCCGATGCCACGAGGGTCGGCCAGACTGCGTCGTCAAATCCCTTGCCGGACCACAATCCGACTTGATTATAATCCGGATCGTGTTCGCGCCACCAGGCCTTGGAATGGGCCTCCCAGTCAGACATAGCGGCCCGCGGATCAGTCCGGTACAGATCCTGCACACTGAGAACTTCGCGCATGTCATCAAAGGCCGACAGACCTTCCCGGCTCACCCATAGTTCAGCCGCCGTACCTCCCCACGACGCATGAATCACCCCCTGGGGCACATGTGTCTTATCGGCGAGTTCCCGCGCCATGAAGTAGCATACGGCCGAGGTGTTGGGTACGGAGGCGGGTGACGACACCTTCCACTGCGCCCCTTTGACGAACCCGGTGACGGGCGAAGCCTGCGAATTTCTGGGGACGTCGAAAATACGCAATTGCGGATTTCCAGCGCCCGCCACCTCGCTCTCACCATTATTGGCCGCCTTGAGAGGAAACTCCATGTTCGACTGGCCCGAACACAACCAGACATCGCCGACCAGGATGTCGTTCAGGGTTTGCGTGTGGCCGTGCGTATCCGAAACCGTCAGTGCATAGGGACCGCCCGCCGCCTGTTGCGGCAGGGAGAGCGAAAAGTGGCCCGATGCGTCAGCCTTGCCGCTGATGCTGGTCACAACGCGGTTGCCTTCGGACAGGGTCAGGTTGACCGCTTCATTCGCCGGCCCCTGCCCCCAGACGGCTACCGGTTTGTCGCGCTGCAGGACGGCGTGATCGGTAAAGACCGGCGCCAAACCAAATGCCTCCTGCGCATGTGCAGCCGTGACGCCGCCAAACGCAATGGCAGCGGTAAATATCGCATTGGTTACCTTGTATTTCATTGACCACATCCCTGGCGCGCAAGACCTTTTCAAGACGGCGCCGCTCGTTAAATTGCGACTATGCAAACAACTTCTCCTGACGTGCGAAGTTGAGGAACAGCGGCAGCCACAGACCATCGGGACTGCCTGGCTGACCGCCCACGCCAAAGCCGTGTCCCCCATGGGCGAACAGGTGGGTCTCGACCGTTATCTTGGCGGCAACCATGGCGTCACGTAGCCGCACCGAATTGGCCACGGGCACAGCATCGTCATCCTCAGCGTGGACCAGGAAGGTTGGCGCAGCCGCCGACGTAACATTGAGGTCTGGCGACCACTCGCGGATCTGCGCCGGCGTCGGCGGGCCGCCGAACAGCGATGGCGCCACCCCGCCATAGGCATAGGTCGGATCGACGCATTGTACAGGGTAGATCGGTGCCGCCAGGAACGGCCTCGCGCTGAATTGGTCCGCCGCGTCAACAGGCGAATAGAAGGCGGCCGAGTGTCGCGTGGCAAGGGTGGTCGTCAGGAAGCCGCCGGCACTGAATCCGAGAACGCCAACCCGAGCCGGGTCAAGGTGAAAGCGGGTCGCTTGAGCGCGGATGACGCGCATGGCGCGCTGGGCGTCGGCCGGCCCGACCTTGGCAGGTTCCTTCCAGCCGTCCTGGGCCAGACGGTAGATCAGCACGAAACACGAGATGCCGGCACGATTGAGAATGTCGGCAACCTTATAGCCCTCGTGCTCAAAGTAGTTCCACTGGAAGCTGCCCCCCGGAATGATAAGCATGGCTGAGCCGTTGGGCTGGGCTGCCGGCAATGAGATCATGTACGGCCTACTAATACCATTCGTGCGCCGGCTGCTATAACCCGGACTTGTCGAGGTCTGCTCGATGACCTCAGTCATGCCGGGATGGAGTGCCCCTTCGGGCGCATCCGGCCACAATTCGATAATGTCCTGTGGGGCAGCCGCGCGGGCTTGCGCCCGGACCTCGGTAGCCGCCATTCCGATTACCGATGCGCCCGCCAGAGCGAAGGGAGATTTTACAAGATCGCGGCGCGACAGGCTCATGGTGAATACTCCTCAAATTTCCTGAACTGAAACGGTTTCTTTCATGCCCCTGCAGTCGAACGGCATAGCGGCGCACCGCTCAGGAAGCCTTGCAGTACTGGTCGATGAAATCCTGATGCGAAGTGACCGCCTGTGCCGAACGTATGATCTCTTCGCGGCGTATTTCCATACCCTTGCGGATCTGCTCCAAGGGATAGAGATCCGCCGCTACGGCGTAGCGCGCGGGTACGACGCCGTTGCCCAGCAGGATGGCGAGCCAACTCGGCTCCATATAGGACTCGAGATCACCGAGCGCGATTTGCCCGCTGGCCTTCCAGATCTCAAGCTTGTGCCGAAGGCTGTCAGGTATTTCGATGTCGCGGGATGCCGCCCACAATGGTTCGGGCCGGCGTGACAGGTAATAGTGCGCGATGATGAAGTCGCGTATGCGCTCGAGCTCGATGGTCGTTATCCGATTATATTCGTCGCGCAAAACGGGGTTGATGGTCCTCTGGGGGAAGAGCCGAAGCAACTTCAACACCCCCGTGACGATCAACTGCAGTCCGGTTGATTCCAGTGGTTCGAGGAAGCAGGAGGCGAAACCGATCCCTATGCAATTGCGGTTCCAGAACCACTTGCGATGCCCGGATGTAAAGCGGAACACCCGTGGTTCGGCCAGCAGTTCGCCGTCGAGATTTCCCAGCAAAGCCTCGCGCGCCGCGTCGTCGCTCCAGAGATCCGAATTATAGACCATGCCATTGCCATTGCGATGTTGCAGCGGAATGGTCCAGCGCCAGCCCCCGGCGTGGGCGGTGGATCGCGTAAACGGCATCAGCGCGCCAGTCCGTTTCGATGGGGCCGCTATGGCGCTGTTGCAAAGCAACCAGCGCGACCAGTCAACAAACGGCGTGTCCAACGCCTTTCCCAGCAATTCAGATGCAAAACCCGTGCAATCCAGGAACAGGTCGCCGGGAACCTTAACGCCCTCGGCAAGATGGACAGCGGCAATATTGCCGGAGGCGCCATCCAGATCGAAGTGCGTCATCCTGCCTTCGATACGCTGCACGCCCAGCCCGGTCGCCACGTCCCGCAGATAGCGGGCGTACAATGCGGCATCAAAGTGATAGGCATGGTGATAGCGCGAATTCTGCGGATCACTAGGCGCAAAATTATTATTCTTCGCGACGGCGTAGGCGAACGAGTAGTCATCGATCGGACGTTCATCGCCGGATTGCCGCAATCTCAGCCAGTAATGGTGGGTCGATACATTGTCAACGTGGTGACCATAGTCGCTGAACGCGTGGAAATGCCGGTTTCCGGCAACGCCCCAGTCGCAAAATTCAATACCCAGCTTGAACGTGCCCTGGGTACTGCGAATAAAATCATTTTCCCCAATGCCGAGCAAAGCGTTGCAATGCGTCAGAATCGGAACCGTCGCCTCCCCGACGCCGATGATGCCGATCTCCTCGGATTCAACCAGAGTGATGCGGATGTGACGGCGATCCGTCCTCTTGGCGAGCAGCGCGGCCGCGATCCACCCCGCCGCGCCACCACCCAGTATGACGATTTCCTGTTGCTGTACGCTATTCATAACATACCTCGCCGTGAACGCACCCGACGCCATGTCTGTCGAAGGGGCTTCAGGCCTTTACGGTTTGGAGTCGGGCAAGCCGCCTGCGCCTGTGCCCTGTAATAAGCGGCCGGAATGATCCGGCCGCCAGACTTTATTTGAAAAAGCAAGGGCGCTTCGCGATGAAGCGCCCCCCTTTGCCCGTTAGTAACGTGCCCGAATAGTGACCTCGTAGCGCTGATCACTGACGTTATAGTCGTACGGCTCGAACACACCAGGTACTGGTTCCTGAAGCGTTCTCGACTTCGTGTTGGTGAGGTTGTTCGCGTTGAAGGAAACGGAAATCTCGTCGTTCACACGGTAGTCAAAGCCCATATCCAGGTAACCGGCCGCGGCCATGTAGGCAGGCACCATGTTGTACACCGGATAGGAATGGGCGCTGTCAAAGTTGGTCGGGCTGGTGTTGAGGGTGTAGGGATTGCCGCCGCTTGTCGCATAGGACAGCGGATTGACGTTGGTCGACAGCAACGCCTTGTCGCGCCAGTTGTACGCCAGACGGAAATTGACCTCGTCGCGGCTGTACAGCAACTGGATGTTGTAGGCCCACTTCGACAACCCGGCGTAGGGGAGCTTGGAGTAGGTCAGAGGCACCGTGCCGTCCGGGTTGAGGCCCGGCAGAGAACCGCCTGCGGGCGGAGGCGTTAACACGCTGTTGGCCTGCTGGGCAGGGTTTCGGCTGTCGATGTAGGTCACGTTGCCATCAAGGCCAAACCCGCGAAGCAAACCGGGGAGTTTATCGAAGAACTTACGCCCACCGAGTTCAAAGCCCTTGATGTAGGCCTTCTGCTCCGACGTCTTGTTCTGCAGATAGAGCCAGGGAAGATCGAGCGTCGTCGGCGTCCCCGGATCCGGATCCCCTGCGTTGACCGGAGGGGTGTCACCATTGGCGTAAGCCAAAGCCGGGATCGGCAGATTGTTGGCGATGAACGAATAGAACACCGGGTGATCCTCGACCTGCTTGGCGAACAGATCGAAGTACAGGAAGCTGGACGACGACGGATAGTATTCGAACGTCATATCCTGACTGTTGATCATGGTCGGCTTCAGATTTGCGCCCCCACCATTAACGGAAACACCTGTGAGAATCGAAGGCGCCTGCGGATTTCCGGCAGAAACCGATCTGGCGGAAATCGAACCACCCGCGCGGATATCATTGAGATTCGGCGGGGCAGACGCCCTCGATGCCGCAGCGCGAATGATGAACTTATTGGTTACGTCGAACTTGATGTTGAACGAAGGCAGAATACGATGGTAGCTGTAATCGCGGGTCTGCATGCTATACCCCGGAACAAAGGAATAGAGCGTCGGGAAGACCGGCGATGAATTCGGATCAGCCGCCAGCGCCTGCTGCGCGTTGTAGTAATCCAGGCTGTCCTGCAAGGTTAGAGCAAGGTTCGCGGCATTCGGCGTGTTCAGCAGACCGCTCGCATGCAGGGTTTCGCTGAACGAACGAATGCCGATATTACCCGAGAACGCCGGAATGAATCCGAAGCCATCGTGCGCAAACTTGGCCTGGATATAGACCGCATTCGTGGCGATGTGGCTATTGGTCTTGTTCAGCCCCTGATCAATATACTTCGTCCAATAGTCGTCCGCGGTCCCGTTAGCGATCTGCCCGTTATAGGTCGAGAGCAAATGGTACCAATCATAACTCTGCATGAGCGATTGGCTGGGGACAAGAAGCTGGCCCGGAACAGCCGCTTCACCGCCAAAGAAATTCTTAAAGGTGCCGATTTCATAATCTGACGATGGCACGTTCGTATTCGTCAGATATAGTATATTCCCCGCGCCATAAGTCGGGTCTCCGGGATGCGATCCCCACGGATTCGACAACCAGGACTGACTCAGAGGCGCCCAATAGGTCCCTACAAAGTCGTCATTCTCGTCACGGGTAGCGGAACGACCGCCGAAACTGATGCTGCGCAGGAATCCATCATCGCTGACCTGGTATTCAACATCGATGTGGGCAGCGACCATCTCCCCTTTATTATCGGGTCTGTGATAGCCGAAATTGCTTAGATACGCGCTGCTTTTATCGAGCAGGCCAGTTGTGGAAAGACCAGACAAGACTGGCAGAGACCCCGTCAGGTCGACGTCCATTGACGTCACCAACTGGCTGCTCTGAGCCAGGCCAACATAAAACTGTTCCCCGGTCGAGCTGGAACTGACATATTGCACACCACCACGAACCGCCAGACGGTCTGTGGGCGTCCACATGAAGCTCTGCGATATATCGAGCGTGGAACTTTTGCCGTGAGAAGCGGACGCCCCGCCGCTCGGATTAAATGTACCCGCGGGGCCACACTGCACCAGACGCTTGCCATCCCAATCCGCAGGGGGATTGTTCGGATCAATACCGGAATTTGCCGACCAGTCCCACTGAAGCGACGACGCGGGGCTGCCAAAGACGCCGCCGCAATCCATCCTGTAGTAGGTGGGGAACCAACTGTTCTGCGACACAAAACTGTCGCTCGCGGTCGTGTTCGACCAATCGACCGAATTACCGCTGGACCCTACCGTGAGGCTACCCGAACGTAAAGCGCCGTTGGCGTCATACTCAACCGGGGTGCCGACATTGGGCATAACGGCAGACGCCGCCGAGGGGGAGGACCCCACGCCACCGCTGTTCCCCCAACTATCGTCGTTGTACTGCGTGTAGAACACCGTGTTGGTCAGCGTCAGGTTGTCATTCGGTTTCCACTGAACGGCCTGATAGGCGCCGTACCGTTCACGCTTGCTGGTATTGGTACTCCAGTTGAACGAGCTGGGAACAAAAGCCAGATGATCGTCACGCGTGGACGTCGGCGCATATTCGCCGAACATGGCGCCGACCTGCAAATCGCTGCTCTGCTGGTGCAGAGCGCTGTAGGCCACATCCCACAACACGCCAACTTCACCGAATTTGGTGTCGAAACGCTTGGAGAACATGGCGGAAACACGGGGCGAACCCTTGCCCACCTGGCTGCCATAGCTTGCGCCGACAGTGAGCTGGCGTTGCGTCTCCTTGAAATCGAAGGGCAGATGGGTGCGAAGATTAATCAAGGATGCACCACCTTCAATGAGGTCAGCACGTGACGCCTTGTAGACATCGACACCGGCCATCAATTCAGGCGTGACCTCGTTCCAGCTGATGGCGCTCGCGCCATTGGCGCTGAATAACTGCTGGCCGTTAAGCATGCTCGAATTGAAGGGAAGACCGCGCACGGTGACACCCGTACCCTCGATCTGGAACGCGGTGCTGCCTCCGTTAGACCCGGTGAAACGGGAAATCGACACGCCCGACACGCGTTGAAGCACTTCAGTGATCGAATTGTCAGGCAGCTTGCCAGCCTCATCGGCGACGATCGAGTCGACGATCGTGTCCGAATTTTTCTTGATCTGGATGGCTGATTGCAAGGCCTTCCGACGCGCCGTAACGATAACGAGCGTATCGTCCGTGGCCGCCTTGGCTTCAGGCGCGCTGTCATTTCCGGCCGCGGCATCCTGCGCCATCGCGGACACGCCTGTGGCCGCCAGAACAATGGCCGACACGCTTGCGCCCAATAAAATTTTACTCGTGATCTTTTTCATTTTCTTCCCTCTGGTCCGAAACAGACGCTGTCGCCGCTTCTTTATTCTTCATGGCAGCCGGGCCGCCATTTGTAAGATAATAGCCTTGGTGTTTTAAATTCAACAATAAAATCTAATTTTATATAAGAAATGTCATGATTGTTGCGCCTTTGACACAAGGCGCTGGCTTCATAAATTTCGAAAAAAAGCCCCTCGCGCTGCGGAGCGAGGGAGTCGGGGAGGAAGCACAATCGGTTGGGACGATTTGCGCCTTATTCACAAGCTTGCTCGAAACGCGCCGCAGCAACCTGACAGGACTTCAGGCACTAAGCTTATTGTACGATAATACACCCTCCACCAATTTTATCAAATATAATTTTATATTTTGCTTATGAAATGATCTTGGGTGCGGGAAATTAAGACGGAACCGATGACCAAAATCTATGTAACTAATTTATTTTATTCATATTTATGCACAATACATGCAGAAGGAAAGACCGTCTCCATACATCGCCTGTAAAATACCCATGCCATAATTTTACCGCGAAACACTTTCCAGTTGGCTCTTGCTCTAAAAAGTAAGGCATGGAATTCCCGACCGCTTACATCGATCATAGGCAGTGAAAATACCTTGCCCGATGAGCGATGCTTCAAGCCCCCTACCCCACCCTTTACGCCGGAAGATGCGCCAGTACGAAATGGCCGCGCAAATTTTTCTAATGAATTTTATTTTTATTGATGCGCATACGCCTTCACGTTACATAAAGCCAAGACCTACGGCCAGAGAAGATAACGGCCGGCCACTCATCATGCAGGTAGGAATATGAATAAGATAAGCAAACGCAGCTTTCTGGGCGCCCCCCTCCTGGCGACGGTCGGCCTGGCAAGCGCTCCCCTGGCATTTGGCCAGGAAACCACAAAATCCGGCGCTGACGGCGACTGCAAACCCGCTGAAAAGCCCGCTGAGTATAGGCTGCCGATCGCTTCCGGGCCGTTCGCCCCGGATATGGCCTCACTGGAGCAATATCACGCGCCGGACTGGTTCCGCGACGCCAAGTTCGGCATCTGGGCCCATTGGGGCCCACAGGCCGTACCGCGCGCCGGCGATTGGTATGCCCGGCAAATGTATATTCCGGGGCATCCGCATTACGATCATCACCTTAAGACCTACGGCCACCCATCCGAGGTCGGCTACAAGGACATCATCCCCCTTTGGAAGGCGGAGAAATTCGACCCCGAAGCCCTGATGGATAAATACGTAGCGGCCGGCGCCAAATACTTCGTCAGCATGGGCGTCCACCACGACAATTTCGATCTGTGGAACTCGAAAACCCACCGCTGGAATGCCGCCGCCATGGGGCCGAAACGCGATATCGTCGGCGCCTGGAAGGCCGCAGCGAAAAAACGCGGCCTGCGCTTCGGTGTATCCGAGCATCTGGGCGCCAGCCACAACTGGTTCTACCCCAGTCACATGTACGATCAGATGTGGCCGAAGCTGGGCGTCAACTATGACGGCGCCGATCCGCGATTCGCCGACCTTTATCACGACAACAAGGATGAGCCCTATCGCAGTACCGAGACCTGGTACACGCGCGACCCTGCCTATCACCAGATATGGTTCGATCGCATCCGTGATCTGGTCGACAATTATCAGCCCGATCTGCTCTATTCGGACGGCGGCCTGCCCTTCGGCATTGTCGGGCGCTCGCTCCTGTCGCACTTCTATAACAACGCCGCAGACAAGAATGGACGGACACAGGCGGTATATAACTGCAAGGCATTCGGTTCGGGCGAATACAGCAGTAAGATGTGCGTCCAGGACGTCGAACGCGGCGTTCTTAAGGGCATCAATCCCCTGCCCTGGCAGACGGACACCTCGAACGGCGACTGGTTCTATAGCGACAACTATACCTACAAGACGGCGCCTGACGTCATCCACATGCTGGCCGACATCGTCAGCAAGAACGGCAATCTGCTGCTCAACATCGTGCTCTACCCAGATGGCAGCCTGCCGCCCGAATCACAAAGCCTGCTCGATGAACTCGCGGCCTGGATGTCGGTCAACAGCGAGGCGATCCACGGCTCACGTCCGTGGAAAATCTATGGCGAGGGCCCGACCGAAACCACGGATGGCGCTTTCATGGAGAACAATGTCTATACCGGCCAGGATATCCGCTTCACGACGAAGGGTGATACGCTCTACGCCATTACGCTTGGCGATCCGAGCGCGACATGCCGGATCGTCGCGCTCGGCCGCAAGGCGGGCCATCTCAGCCGACCGGTCCGGAAGGTGAAACTTCTCGGGCAAGCGAAACCTGTATCCTTCCAGCAAACCGACGAGGCTTTGGTTGTGGATATGCCTGCGAACCTGCCGACACGACACGGCAGTGTGCTGAAACTGAGCCTTTAACCGCGCGCCCTTTTTTTTCGGAGACACCCATGTTTGACCGCCGAAGCCTGATCGCCGGGGCGCTGGCCCTGCCCTTCACCGCATCCGCGCTTATGGCCCAGACCGTAACGGACGAGCAGCGGTCCGCGCAAAAAACGGCCAATGCCGACCCGACCCTTGCGCCCGACCTATTGCTTCCGGAGCGCAAGATGGCCTGGTGGCGCGATGCCAAGTTCGGCGTTTTCGTCCATTGGGGCCTTTATGCCATTCCCGGCCGCGGCGAATGGTACATGTTCAACGAGAAGGTTGCGCCGGAGGACTACGCCAAGCTCGCGCAGGAATTTAATCCCCGCCACTATGATCCGGATAGCTGGGCCCGGCTGGCAAAAGTCGGCGGCGCCCGCTACATGGTCATGACGGCGCGCCACCATGACGGTTTCGCGCTTTGGGACAGTCCGGCCAGTTACGGTCATTATGATTCCATGCACGCGGCCGCCCACCGCGACCTGATTGCGCCCTACGTGAAAGCGGTTCGGCATCAGGGACTGCGCGTCGGTCTCTATTACTCGCCGCTCGACTGGCGTTTCCCTGCCTATTTCCATCCCAAGGAAATGCCCGAAAACGCCGCCCTGTTCAAACAACAGACCTATGCCCAGGTCGAGGAACTGATGCGCAACTACGGCCATATCGACATTCTATGGTGGGATGGCGGCTGGCTGGCGCACACCGGCACGGACGCTGACGCCGCCTGGTTCTGGGAGCCGGACAAGCTGAACCGCATGGTGCGAAAATACCAACCAGATATCGTCATCAATCCGCGTTCCGGCTGGCAGGGCGATTTCGACATTTCCGAAGGGGCCAGCCCGATCACCGGCCCTATCCGCGCCCGCCCCTGGGAAAAAGCCTTTTCCATCAATAATGGCGCTTGGGGCTATACGCCCGAAGATAGCGTCATGACCACGGATCAGCTCGTGCGCCTGCTCGTCGATGCCATTGTGCGCAATGGCAATGTGATTGCGAATCTTGGCCCGGATCGTGATGGTCTCATCCCACCCAAGCAGGCCGAGACACTGAACGGCGTGGGACTTTGGCTGAAACGGCATGGCCGCGCCGTTTACGGCACGCGACCAGGGCCATTCCAGCCCGTGGATGGTGTCTATGGCGCCACCATGGCCGGCAAGAGCGTGTTCGTCCATATTGTCGGCTGGCCGCAGGACGAACTGGTGCTGCCCCCGCTGCCCAGCAAGATCGTCGATGTCCGTAACCTTTCGGGTGAAACGCTAAAGTGGTCCGCCACCAGCGACGGTCTTGCTCTGTCCGTACCGCCAGCCTCGCGCGGCCCGGCGGTCACGGTCATCGAACTGCGGCTTGCCTGATCAACATAGTCCTTGAGGGCCGATGTCTACTTGGACATCAGCATCCAGGTAACGGTGTCCGTGGTCGTCCCCCCCTCGACGGACAGGGTGTTTTTGCCGGGGGTCAGGTGAACATTCCAGATCGCCATGTGGTTCCCAAGCGCTTTTTCGCCTAAATCCCTGCCGTTCAGCCGCAAACGGGCCTTGTCCACATTGCCGTAGACCTTTACCGCTACGTCCGCTGTATGGCGGGTCACGGCCCGGCGCGAGGTGATATAAAGCATGGGCTGCGTCGTCCAGTTTGCCTTGTACCAGAAGTAGGCATCCTTGCGAGTCCGCCGGTCATAGGTGATCAGGCCCTTGTCGTTGATGCCGGCATGATCACCTTCATTGCGTCCATCCGAAGGGAAATCGAAGCCGCACCAGATGAAGCTGGCCCACAGCCAGGGCTTTTGGGCGATCTGTACCCAGGCCCGTTCGTGATAAAGCCCCTGGTATTGCTCCGGATGCCAGTGCGATCCGGGTTGCGGACGCGTCGGCGGGTCTTCCTGATGGAAAGGACTGGCACCGGCGCCATATTCGCTTACGGCCTCGGGCATTGCGGGGCGCTTGGCATGATTGGCGTCAAGCCAGGGACCGAGATCATCAAACTGACCGTCATACCAGCCGTAATAGACATTGGAGCCGACGGTATCCGTATGGCTTGCCTGCGGCCCGTCGATAGGCGCGCAGCAATTGGCATAGGTCGTCTGCCGGTCGGGGTCTTCCTTGTGGGCAAGGGCCTGAAGACCATCGAGCAATCGCGCGCTGTCGGCATCAACACTATAGATTTCATTGCCAAGCCCCCACACGAAAACGCTGGGATGGTTCCTGTTCTGCCGCACCAGTTCGCGCAACTGATCCTGAAGGTTGGCCTCAAAACCCGTATCCGGCGACGCCTTGGCGACAAACGGGACTTCTGTCCAAACCAGGATGCCCTTGTCATCAGCCAGATCGTAGTCGCGCTGCGGGTGCTGATAGTGCGCAAATCTCAATCCGGTGACGCCCAGATCCTCCAGCGCGTGAAAGTCGCTGTCGATATTGGCGTCCGTGACGGCCGGTCCCCGTCCCGGCAGCATGGTCTGGTGAATATTGACGCCATGGACATTGTAGGGCCGGCCATTCAGGAGGACGCCCTGATCCGGACTTATCACAATTGAACGGAGGCCGGTGGCGATCGTGGCGCTGTCCAACCGACTGCGCGCGTTGTCTTCCACCGTTACTTCACTTTGATAAAGGTGCGGATCGATCACGCCATTCCACAGATGCGGCGCTATAAGTTCACCCGCAAGGTCGGCCACGGCCACGGTACCGGCCTGCACGGTGAGCGATGTTTCCAGGCTGAGAACTGTCTTGCGGCCGTCCTTCAGATGCACCCGCACCCTGACGGCCCGATCGGTCCAACCGTCATTGGAAACCCTCACCTTATAGGCCAGTTTCGCCTGTCGTGCGCTGACTTCGGTTTGGCGGATCTCGATGCCGGAAGAGCCATAATCCAACATGTCGAAATGGATGTCATGCGTCCGGATGAGCCTGACCGGTCGATAGATCCCGCCGTAAACGGTGAAATCGCCGCCGAGAGGCGCGACCTGAAGCGACGCGCTGTTGTCCGTTCGCACGAGCAACTGGTTCTCGCTGGCGCGAAGATAAGGCGTCAGGTCGAAGCGGAAGCGCGCATAACCACCCTTGTGCTGCCCGACGTGAGCGCCGTTTACCCAAAGATCGGTGACCACGGCCGCGCCGTCAAATTCGATAAACGTCCGGGTAAATTCAGAAGCGGCAGGCAGGGAAATCGTTTTGCGATACCAGGCCGGGCCGCGATAATAACCACTGCCGTCATCCCCATCCACTGCGTTATAGGTGTGCGGAAGATTGACGCCTTGCCAGCCTGATGGATCAGCCGCCAGCATCTCGCCGGGCGTGCCGCCGCGCTGAAAGGTCCAGTTGGCGTTAATAGCCAGAACATCCCGGACCTCATGGGCAAAAGCCGGGTAACTCGCAGCCGTCAGCAGGCAGGCGAAAAGACTGAGTGCGTATGCGGCTATGGACAAGCCGAGCTGAGACTTGATTGATGATCTCATCGCATTTACCGCATTCAACCTGGCTGGCGTTGGGCGGTCCATATTACCAGATAAAAAAAGTCTCCCGCGCCACGCCGCGAGAGCAGGCCAGTTGTAAAATCGGCGCCTTTCCAGGGAGAAGCAGACACCGAGCCAATTCTGACTCATTATATTGCGTGGGAGAGCCGGGAAGCCCCGCGAATGGATATGTCAGACATAGAACGGGCACGTTGTTATGTCAAATATAAATATTATTTTCACAAGTGAATTGGTGAAACATTTGCTTCATGCTACAAAATTGGTGATCGACCACGCCGTGTGTGGTAATTGTCAGTCAAATCGCCGAAGAGCGGGATAGCCGATCTGTTGCATCAGCCGCACCTGCGACAATAATAAACATTAGATTTCAGGCGGGTCGTATGCAAACGGCACACTACAGGACGGATTCATGATTTTCGCTATGCTCGCCGCTGCGTCGGCCTTTCTCGTACAATCGCCCGACAAATCGATCGAGGTACAGCTTTCCACGGATGGCTCACACTATACGGTTCAGCGCGGTGGCGAGGAAATTATCGCCCCCTCCCCCCTGGGCATCACCCCAGCCAATGCCGCCGGCTATAGCGATCTGTTGCCAGTTGAGGCGCGACGCGATCATATCAAGCGCATGGTGCCATTGATCGCTACAAAAGCCGCGTCAACGAGCGAAGACTACAATAGTCTGGTTGTCACCTACCGCGAAAAGACAAGCCTGCACCGTCAGATTTCAATCGAGGTCCGTGCCTATAATGACGGCATCGCCTTCCGTTATCTCCTGCCGAAAGGCCAAGCCTACGCCATAAAGGACGAACTGACCGGCTATCGCTTTGCCTATGATCCGGTGTGCGAGGTGACTGATTACACCTCTTCGCATGAAAATACCTGGCGCGCCGTGCCGGTGTCGCAGCTTGACAGCGCCAAAACCCTGGATATGCCTGTGGTATGTGCCTCTGCCAGCGGCCGCACGCACTTTGCCATTACACAATCCAATCTGGCGGGTTATACCGGCAGTGCCTTTCAGGCGCGGCCCGACGGTTTTCAGGTTCACCTAACCCCGCATCCTGGCGATGCCGGCGTCGCCGTGACCTCGGCGGACGGTTTGAGCAGCGCCTGGCGTGTGGTCATGATGGCCGACCGGGCGGGCGATCTTATTTCATCCCATCTGATAGGCAATGTGGCCACGCAACCCGTCGGTGATTTTTCCTGGGTCAAACCCGGCAAGGCCGCCTGGGACTGGTGGTCCGGCCCGACTGCCGGTGAAAAACCGACCATGGAACGCTTCAAACGGTTCATCGACTTTGCCGCGGAATCCGGCTTTCCCTATTTCCTGATCGATGCCGGCTGGGCATACGGCTCAACGCCCTGCTGCAACGCTGACCCCAAAACAGATATTACCCGCCCCGAACCCAATATCGATATGCCGGAACTGGTGCGTTATGCCAATGAGCGGCACGTCGGCCTGTTGCTGTGGGTGCATTGGCAGCATATCGCACCACGGATCGACGAAGTCCTCGATACCTACCAGAAATGGGGCATCAAGGGCATCAAGATCGATTTCACTGAACGCGATGATCAGGAAATGGTCAAATTTTTCCATGACATGGCCGAGGCGACCGCGCGCCGCCATCTGCTGCTCGATATGCACGGCGCCTATACGCCGGCCGGGCTTGAACGCACCTATCCCAACTACATAACCCAGGAAGGCGTGCTGGGCGCTGAATACAACAAGTTCTCGGACCGCATTACACCTGCCCACAATGTCCGCCTGGCCTATACCCGCATGTTGCTGGGGCCAATGGATTACACGCCGGGCGGCTTCCACAACGGTACGCCGGAGACCTACAAGACCCGTGAAATCATGCCGATGACCCAGACGACCCGTGGTCAGGCCCTGGCCATGTATGTCGTTTATGACAGCCCGCTCCAGATGGTTTCTGACGATCCCTCCGCCTATGAAGGCCAGTCCGGTTTCGATTTCATCAAAACGGTGCCGACCGCCTGGGACGAGACGCGCTTCCTCGATGGTACGCCCGAAACCTTTGTCGCCCTCGCCCGTCGCAAGGGAAACACCTGGTATGTCGGTGTCATGACCAATGCCGACGGCCGGTCCGTGACCCTGCCGCTTACCTTCCTTGGCAAGGGCGCCTATACCGCGAAAATCTGGCAGGATGGCGCCGATGCTAATTCCGTTGTTTCAACGCCGAAGACGATTCGCTCCGATGGCAGTCTGAGCCTCGACGTCAAGCCGGCCGGGGGCGCGGTCGTCGTCTTGACACCAAAATAATCACCTAAAATTTCACATTTAAATTTTAACTTCACTTATAGTTTTTTCTTGACGGCAGGTGGCTTAATCGTTCTGATCAGGCAATCTACCCTTACGGCTTTAAAGACGAGCGTTTTCATGACACCTCCTTCCCTGAACCGACGGGCGGCGCTTTCCGGCCTCGCCCTGACCGGCGCCCTGACCGGTCTGGCTGTACCCGCATTTGCCGCCAAGGCCACAGCGCGGCGCGCCGTGCTGGATCTGAGCCAGGCGACGCAGCCACTTGACCGCTTCTTCGACCTGTCCGTCGGCGCAGATTTTCCCGGCACGACCATCCGCGACGCCAATCTGGCGCAACTGAAAGAGGCGTCGGAAGAGTTGGGCTTCCGCTACATGCGTTTCCACAATATCTTTGCGGACGATCTGGGCACGGTGAAGCGCCAGGATGACAAGCTGGTTTATGACTGGACCCGCGTCGACTATTTCTATGACGCCATGCTGAAATCAGGCATCAAGCCGTTTGTCGAACTCGGTTTCACCCCTGATGCGCTCAAGACCTCCGACCAGACGATCTTTTACTGGAAGGGCAATACCTCTCATCCTCGCCTCGACCTGTGGAAGCAACTCGTGGACGCCTTCACACGGCATATGATCGAACGGCACGGCCTTGACGAGGTGCGTTCCTGGTTCTTCGAGGTCTGGAATGAACCCAATCTGGACGGTTTCTGGCAATATGCCGACCAGGAAGCCTATTTCGCCCTGTACGGCTTGACCGCCCGCACCCTGAAGGCCATCGATCCCAACCTGCGGGTCGGCGGCCCGGCGACCGCCGGCGCGGGGTGGGTGCCGGAATTCCTCGCCTACGCCAAGGCCACCAACTCACCCGTCGATTTCATCACCACCCATACCTATGGCGTCGATTACGGTTATCTCGACGAAGAAGGCAAGATGGACCTGCAACTGTCCAAGAACCCGGACGCCATCATAGCCGATGTCAAAAAGGTGCGCGCTCAGATCGAGGCTTCCGCCTTTCCGGGCCTGCCGCTCTATTTCTCGGAATGGAGCACCAGCTACAATCCGCGCGACCTCAGCCACGATTCCTATATCGCCGCGCCCTATATCCTCAGCAAGCTGAAGGCCGTTCAGGGCATCGCCCAGGGCATGAGCTACTGGGTCTATTCCGACCTGTTCGAGGAGCCCGGCCCGCCGTCCAAACCGTTCGAGGGCGGCTTCGGTCTGATGACGAAAGACGGTGTGCGTAAGCCGTCATGGTTCGCCTACAAATATCTGCACGCCCTGCAGGGCAATGAAATCCCCTGCGCGGACAGCCAAGTCTGGGCGGCGCGCGATAACGAGGTCGTTTCGGTTGTCGCCTGGGACTTCCAGTTGCCCGACCAGAAGGGCCGCAGCAACGGCACCTTCTTCAGCAAGCTCGTGCCCAATAAGCCGTCGCAGCCGCTAGACCTCGCCTTCGAGGGCCTGAAGCCCGGTGTTTATGATCTGAGCATTCAGCGCACCGGTTATCGCAAGAACGACGCCTACAGCGCCTATATCGCCATGGGCGCGCCGGCGACTCTGTCGCCGGATCAGCTCCGTGACCTGCAGGCGCTGACGCTCGACCGCCCGGAATCTAAGCGCACGCTCAAGGTGGGCAGCGACGGCAAGGCGCAGGTCAAACTGGCCATGAACAGCAACGACATCGTGCTGGCGCGGCTGACGCCGAAAGCCTGATCAGGTTACGGGCGCGGCGCCGACCACCGCGCCCGAATAAGCCTACTTCGTGAACGTCAGGGCCTGGGCAAAAAACGGCAGCAGATTGTGCTGAAAGCGATCCGCAACGCCGCTGGCGTGATCGCCCGGATAGATGTCGAAGCGATTGGCGACGCCACTGTCCTGCATCCGCTGGTGCAGGATCTGCGCGTCGAAGCGGAAGTCGTCGCGGTCGCCGACATCGATGGCAATGGCCTTATACCGCTTGAGATTGAACATATACTGGTCCAGCATGGCCAGCGGCGCATTGGCGGCCCAGCGATCCAGTACCGTCCGGTCGACCTGGCCCTTCTGCGTCGGCAGATCGGCGTAAAAGGGCGACTTCAACGGGTCCGGCGACCACGCGGCGGCCACAGCAAAGGTCGCATGGCCGAGAAAATCGAGCGCAGCCAGACCATCCCGAGACTGTACGGCCTCGACGGCGGCGGCGGTTTGCGGCGGCGGCGCGCCGCGCACGGACAGGCAGCACGGGCTCATGATATAGAGCGCACCATAAACATCGGGATATTTCATGCCAAGACGCGTCGACCCGTAGCCGCCCATCGAATGTCCGGCCAGCCCCCGGCTGTCGCGGTTAGTCAGGGTGCGGTAATGGCTGTCGATATAGGCGACCAGATCGTGGGTGATAAAGCCTTCCCAGTCGCCGATTGTGACCGAGTTGGAATACATCGAGCCGCCGTGCAGGGTCTGGGTGTCGGGCAGAACCACGATCACGCCCGGCAGGCCCTGCGCATAGGCGCCGTCCAGCCCGCTCTGCGCCTGCAACAGGCCCGCAAAGCCCGGCGCGGTCATGTTGTAGCCGTGCAATATATAGATCACCGGATAGCGCTTGTCCGGGTTCTGCCGATAATCCGGCGGCAGATAGACGATCACCTGACGATCGGGCGTTTCGCCCTCCAGATTGCCTTCCAGCGCTGGGCTATGCACGACGACCTGCTCGACGGAGACATGCGCCCCGGCTGGCGCCTGCGCCGTCTCCGCCAGTGCGGCTGACGTCGAAAGCCCCGTCAGCAGGCACATAGTAAGCGTCAGGGTCGCAATGGCTTTCATAAACATCCTAATTATCTCCCTGCCCCGCCGTGTCCGAAACAGCGTTCAGCGTCAGATATTGCGTCGGCAGGCCTTCGATCTCGACCTCGACATGAATCTCGCCCGCTTGGTTCAGGCTGCGCAGCACGAAGGCGAGCTGGCCGTGGAAGGTGGACCGCACGCCCGACTGGAAGCTTGAAGCGTCCATCGGATTGCCATTGCCGATCCCGGCCAGGGTCGCAGCACCCGATACATGCACCGTCACCTTGCGATCACCGCTACGAGCATAGATAGGCGTACCGTTCTCGTCGACCAGCTTGAGATTGACATAGGCCAGATCCTCGCCATTGGCCCGAATCTGCGTCCTGTCGCTGCTCAATTGCGCCAAAGCGGGATCGCCAGCGGTGCGCAGTTCCCAGCGCCCGGCTTCGCGTCCGTCGCGATAGCCGACCGCGACCAGTCTGCCAGGCGCGTAGGGGACGGCATAGATGGCCTTGTATTCGCTGTCCACGCCGACTGCCTTGCGGCCCAGACTCTTGCCATTCAGGAACAGCTCAACCTGCGGGAATTCGGAATAGACATCGACCTCCAGCGCCTTGCCCTCCTGAGCGGGCCAGGTCCAGCTTGGATGGACGTCATCCAGCGACCAGTCGAGATGCGGCGGCGTGATCGGGAACAGGTGGCGGTCGGGCAGGTCTTCTGTCCCGTCCGGCTGGCGTACAAAAGCCGAGATCGGGTCGATGCCCGTCTTCCACAACACTTCGCGGTAATAGGCCGCCGGGCGCTTGCGGCCGATGGCGTCAATCTCGCCGCAATAGGCCAGGTGCCACGGATAGGGCCCCAGCTTCTGCCAGTCCTGACTGTAGCCCATCCAGCCAATGCCGGTTTCGCCGATATAGTCCACCGCCGTCCAGACGAAGTCGCCGATCACCCACGGCATGGTCTCCACCGGCCGCCAGTATTGAAAAGCGTCCTTCGAGGTCGATTCCGAGGTGAACATGACGCGGTTCGGGAATTTTTCGTGATCGCCTGCAAATAGATAGGGGTGGTAATTATAACCGGCCACATCGCTCGTCGCGAACTGCGCGTCGTCCAGTGGTGGTTCGGCATTGACGGCCTGCGTAACCGGGCGCGACGGATCCAGCCTGCGAACCAGAGCGGTCAGCTTATGGCCGGTTTCGACACCCAACGGCGTGCCGCTTTCCGGGATTTCGTTGCCGATGCTCCAGAACAGGACGCTGGGGTGATTGCGCCCGCTGATCACAAGGCTGGTGATGTCCTCCTGCCAGTTGTCGGCGAAAAAGCGGGCGTAATCTTTCGGACGCTTGTCCTTGTTCCAGGCATCAAAAGCCTCATCGATCACCAGCATGCCCAGTTCGTCGGCAGCTTCCAGTGTAGCCCGGCTGGCAGGATTGTGGGCGTTGCGGATGGCGTTGTACCCGGCCGCCTTCATCAGCGCGACCTTGCGCGTGTCGGCGTCGTGGAAACCTGCCGCGCCCAGCATATAGTTGTCATGGTGGATGTTGCCGCCGCGTAAGCGAACCGGCTGGCCATTGATGCGCAAACCATTGACCGCGTCGACGCTGATTGTGCGGATGCCGAAGCGCGTGCGGCGCTCGTCGACGACGGCGCCATCGATGCGAACCCGTTGAACCAGCGTGTAGAGGTTGGGCGCATCCGTTGACCACAGGGCGGGTGACGACACGGTCAGTTTTTGCGTTAATGGAACGCCGGCCTTTATCGAGGCAGAGATCGGCATGGCAGAACGCGCCACCACCTTTCCATCCACCGCCACCACTTCGCTGACCAGTTCCACGGATTGTGGTTTTGCGGCACAGTTTGCAATGGTCGTCGCAACCACCACCTCACCTGTCTGCGGCGTCGCCACCGGGGTGGTGATCGCTACGCTTTCCGGTTCGATATGGACGCAGTTCTGCAGGTCCAGAGACACCGGCCGGATCAGTCCAGTGCCGGCGTACCAGCGCGACGACGGATCTTCATGATTCACGCGTACCGCGATCAGATTGTCGCCCGCGCGCAGCTTGCCGGTGAGATCGACTGAAAAGGCGGTGTATCCGTACCGATGCGTGGCCACGGACTGGCCATTGACCCAGATTTCGGCATCCATGTAAACGGCTTCAAAGTTCAGTTTCGCCACCTGGTTTACCTGCGCGTCGGTCAGGTTCAGATGTTTGCGATACCAGACCACACCGCCTGGCAGATAACCGGAATCCTGCCCGGCTGTCGCCTTGGCATCGAAGGGCGTGCCGTCCGGGCCATCCATGATCGAGGCGTCATGCGGGGCCACCACCTGCGTCCAGCCTCGGTCGTCATAGCTGCCTTGATTGGCCCCGACGGCATCCCCCTTATGCACACTCCAGCCTTGCGACAGGTTCAGATGCTCGGCATTGGCCGCCACAGGATGCGCGGCGATCAGTGCGGCCAGAATAAGCGCGCTGGCGGAGGACGTGAATTTAAGCACAATCTTTCCTTTCAGAGATATTCATGAATTACTTTTGCGCCTGCTGCGCAGGATTCAGGTCCGAAGCCGGCTGCCCCAGGGCAACGCCGCGGCCGGATGTGGTGATATAGACCAGTCCAAACTGACGGGGATCACCAATAACCTGGCCGCCCATGCCGCCGCCATACTGGTGCGCGTCGTCATTGATCCTGCCCCATGACGCGCCGGCATCATCAGAGCGGAATATCCCCCAGACGCCCTTGTAACGCCCCCACATATATACCGCCGGATAGGTCTGACCGGGCGCGCTTTTGCCGAAGCCGACCGCCGAAGCCTCGGAAATATCGGGCAACTGCTTGAACGGCGATTTGGGATCTGGCGAATGGAACAGGCCCTGCGGCGTCGGCAGCCAGATATCGCGCAAGCGTCCAGGTGCGGCGCGCGGTTTGGGCGCAGGACGCCACGGATCGATCACCGGGAGTCCACTGGCGAAAACCTTGAAGCTGGCGCCGCCGTCAGCACTGACCAGCATGGCGCCCGCGCTGGCATCATAGGCGTAGAAGACGCCCTCGGTCGAGCGGTCCGAAAAAACCGGGAAGGTCCGCCCCTTGACCTGCGGAAAGCCCTTGGAGGCCGTCCATGACTTGCCGCGATCCAGCGAATAATAGGCATCGCCTTTGCCGGTCACCCAGACCATCTGGCCGCCCTGCGCCGACACGGCGATGCGGCCCGGCGTATACCAGCCATCGGCGTCGTGGCTGATGATAGGCGGTGACGACGGCATATCCGACCAGGTCTTGCCGTTGTCGAGCGAGATCAGCGCGTGGGTCTTGGCCGCATCGCCATCGGCAACACGCACCACCAGACCTGGATTCAGTTCAGCGAAATCGATCGAGCGATTCGTCCCGGCGGCGGGCTGAAAATAGCCGCCTTCGGCAGGCGGCGAGGCGCCAAAGTCAAGATAGCGGAAGCCGCCGACATCGCCGACCGCCGCGATCAGATGCGCGCCGGCGGTCGGGCTGATCAGATCCAGCGGCGCCGTTTCCTCCAGATTATCGACCGCAAAGCGCCACGCCACAGCCTTGCCGGAGTCGGCGTCGGTCAGGTTCTGCGTCATCCACAATCCATCGCCGGTTCCGTAAACCGCCTCATTCGCATCGAACGGATTGATCTCAATGTCGGACATCCAGTGCCCCATCGCCTCCTTGCCGTTGCGGCTGACCTCCATCCATGGAAAACCGTCGGCGCTGTGATGCGAGGCGGCGCCCAGATCGGTCCAGTGCGCGCCGCCGTCCGTGCTGCGATAGGCTGTGTCGCCGCCCCACCACCGGTCCAGAGTCGTGGTCACCAGCGTACCCGGCGCGCTGCCCGCCGCGCTGATCCCGGCATAGCAGAAGCCTGGTCCGCCATTGCCGGGCTTTTGTGGCGTGATGTCGGTCCAGTTGCCGCTGGCCGTATCGAGGCGCCATACCGCGCCTTCCTTACAGTCATTTGGACCGGGCCGGTCGGCGAAGGCGATATAAAGGCGCTTGCCATCGCCATCGAAGGCGGCGTGATGCGCCATAAAGCCGGTCGGCGCGCCCTTGACGGCCTGCCATGAAGCCCCGCCGTCGTGGCTGACATAGAGGCCGGATTTCGCATTCACGCCCGCATAAAGGGTCGGCGTCGCAGCGCCATCCTGGCCCGACGCCGGATCGAACAGCACGAAGCTGATATATTTTTCCGGAAACGAAGACACATTGCTCCAGCTTTTGCCGCCGTCATCGCTTTTCAGCAGGCCGCTCGTCGTCGTGCCGAGGAACAGGATATCGCCCTTGTGCGGATCGACCTGCAAGCGCTCGCCGGTATTGCGCCCATCCTCATTGCCGCCCAGCTTCACCGGCAGAGCGGTTTTCGCCCAGGTCTGACCCCGGTCGCTCGAACGCCAGACCGCGCCATTGCCCGCCCACTGACCGGTATAAAGGCCAGTGGCGATATAGACCTTGTTCACGTCTTCAGGATCTAGCGCCAGACTGAAAACCCCCAGATCGTCGGCGCTGTTCATCCCGTCCAGCAGCGGAATCCATATCTGATCGGCGCCGTCCCAGCGATAGGCGCCACCAACATCGGTGCGGGCGTAAAGCAGCCCCTTCTGTTTCGGATGATAGACGAAGCCATCGACAAACCCGCCGCCGCCCATAGGCGCGGTGGCCCAGACATAGGGCACGCTTTTAACTGTGGAGGTTTGCGCCAGGGCACCACCCGTCATCAAAGCCATCAGAGCCGCACCCCAAAGGGCACTTAAGCCTATGCGTTTCATCGTCTGCCTCGCTGCCATTATTATTATAAAAGCCGGAAAAATTTTCGATTGTGCCCGCCGCCTCTTTGACACACCTGCATCAGACGAGACGGTTTTGCCCTGCTCGAAACCCGCTTATATAATGATATTACATACAAATAGCTTCAATTGTAAAACACATTTTTACATACAAAACCATGCGGATAGTTGATAAGCGGTCGAACGATCCTGACATTCGCGCACACATTCCGGGCTATGCCTGTGCAGGCGCCAAAATTAATTCAATATGCCGGTAATTTTTTCCGGATTACTCTTTTCCACTGACGTTATTTTTTCTTTTCATATATGATTGCGATTGGTAAGACTCATTCATACCTGTGAAAACGTCGTAAGACTTTTATTCTCAAGGTCACTGCGCAGGCACACAGAGGCATATCATGGCGAAGCTAAATCTATCTGTTCAGGACGACACGGAGGAGAGCGAACTGAAGTATCGTGCCCCGGCCCTGGAAAAGGGGCTGGATATCGTCGAGCTTCTTGCCGCCTCCCCCAAACCGATGCCGCCCCGGCAAATTTCAGAGCAGTTGAATCGCTCCGTCAGCGAACTGTTCCGGATGATCGCGGTACTCGAACACCGCGGTTACGTTGCCATGGCCGAAAACCAGAGCGGCTACGAACTGACGAACAAATTGTTTTCACTCGGCATGTCCCGGGGCGTCAGCAAGAATCTGCTCGACTACGCCATTCCCGCGATCCGGGCGCTAAGCGATGAGATTTTGCAGGCGACGCACATCGTCGTCGCCTCCGATGACCAGGTTGTCGTCATCGGGCAGATGGATGCGCCGGCCGCTCCCAGCTTTCATGTACGTGTCGGCTATCGCCAGGAGATTGTCGAGGCGACCGCAGGCACCGTACTGTACGCCTTCCAGAATCCGACGAGCAAGGCGGCCTGGCGAAAGGCCCTGCAGCCCACCGTCTCCGAAAGTGAATGGGCCCGTTTTGAACAGCACGCCATACGCGCCAGGGAAAACGGCTTTCTCATCGCCCAAAGCACCTATTCGGAGAGCATTACCGATATCGCCTGTCCGGTCTTCAATGATCGCGGTCTGGTTGCCGCCGTCACCATACCGTACATCCGCAGCAAGCTGAGCATCAGCGTCGAAGCCTGCGCGAACGCCCTGGTTGACACCTGCACCTCCCTGTCGAACGCATTGGGCGCGACACCGCGGGAAACCTTCTAGCTATCCGCCATACTCTTACTGCCGGGAAGCCTGAACAAAAATTCCGAAGACCAGGGCTCTGAGTGTTCCGTCAACCGCAGGTCACCACCATGCGCCAGCGCGATCTGGCGGGCAAGGGACAGACCTATACCCGCGCCTTCCGGTTTGGTCGTTATGAAGCCATGGAAAATGCGGTCCCGCATCGCCGGCTCTATCCCGGTGCCGTTATCCGCAATCACAATACCCGTATCATTATCCACACGCCGCAGAGCAATGTTCACACGCCGCGGCCCGCTATTATCGCGTGTAGCCTCGGCCGCATTGGTCAGGACGTTGATCACCGCCTGCGCCATCAGGGCCTCGTCCATTTCCAGGGACGGCGCCCCCTCGTCCATATGCAACGTAACCGTTACGCCTTTAGCCACGGCGCTCTGCTCAAACACACGCACGACATCCGCGACAAACCCTGAA
Source organism: Asticcacaulis taihuensis (assembly GCF_900100255.1). GTDB lineage: Bacteria > Pseudomonadota > Alphaproteobacteria > Caulobacterales > Caulobacteraceae > Asticcacaulis > Asticcacaulis taihuensis. Next base: position 54,623 of record NZ_FMTS01000009.1, read on the forward strand.
ACATCAACGCGACGCAACTCCGGCTTCGGCAAACGCGCCAGCGAGCGGTATCCCTCAACGAACCGCTTGAGCCCCCTGGCGCGTCGCTCCAGCAAGGCCAGCGCTTCCCTGGCGGACTGTAGGTCTTCGGGCGCCTCGCCCTCAAGGTAGTGCTGTGCCGTCTCGGCGAGAGAGGCGACCGGCGTCAGTGAATTCATGATTTCGTGACTGATGACCCTCAAGGTATCCCCCAGGGCCGTGGCCTCCGCTATGCGCATCTCGGCCTGAATATCCGTCAGGCTGATAAACCGTTCCTTGCGTTTCTCAAAAGACAGTTCGCTGCCCCCCAGGGCATAGATGCTGTCAAAAAGCCGGATCGAGGACCTCGCCCCTCTTTCCGCACGCATCACCGCCGTCACCAGCGCCGGCGGAGGATCGCTTATAAAATCATCCACCCGAAAAAGTCGGCGTGCGGCCAGGTTCAAAGCATAATAGCCCTCACCTTCCACGGACCTTAACAATGGCACCGGCACCTGATCCAGAAGGGCCGAAAGGGTTTGCGGTGGCGGTTCGGGACGACTGCGATCCTCGGCGGGCACCTTGTCCTCGCGCCTACCGATCTCATGGGCGGCCAAGAGCATAACTGTGCTGACTGCCAGCCCCAGAAGGCACAAGGCCATATTGGCCCACATCTGATCACGCGCCGACGTGAATGCCAGGATCGCGGTCACCGCAACGCCTGCCACGCACAGTAATCTGAGGATCACGCCCCTAAAGACCATGGCGGCTCATTCGGCGGTAAAGGGTCTGTCGTGTCACGCCCAGTTCGGCAGCCGCCTTGGAGACATTGAAATTGTTGCGCTTAAGGGCGGACTCGACAACGAATTTTTCCGTGGCTTCCAGACTTGAGGCCGTGGTTCGAGGATCAATGTCCTGCACTGACGGTATGTGCAGATCGTTCGGCCCCAGCACCGGCCCGTCCGTTCCGACAACCGCACGCTCCATGACCTGGCGCAGAGCGTGCAGATTGTCGCTCCACACAGCCGCCTTGAGATGCGCGATAGCTTCCGGCGTCAGGGCGCGGTGAGGCAGATTTTGCCTGTAGGCGCACAGATTGGCGAAATGCCCGGCCAGTATACCGATATCGCCAGTGCGTTCCGCCAGGGTAGGCAGATTGATTTCAAGGGTACTGAGCGCATAAACGAGACCACGCGGCAGTTCCATGTCGCCGCGCCCTCTCACTGAGGTAGCGACCACACGCACATTACGGCCCTCAAACCCTGGCAACCAGTCCAGCAAGGACTGATGAAAGCCGGCATCGAGTCTTTCAATCGCTTCAATAACCAGAGTAGCGTCCCGCAACTCTTCGGGCGCAATCGTCGAGATCGATGACGCGTCAACCACTTTGAGATGCGCCCGCCCGGAGCGGTTATGCAGGGCGCGGGCGATATGCGATTTTCCTGTTCCTGGTGCCCCCGACAATAAAACCGGGACCGTCAGCGGCGCGTAGCGGTCCACCAGCGCCTTGATACGTGTCATGGCCTCGGTGTCACCGATAATGAATTTCGCGTCGGAAACCGGTGACGGCTCTGAAATCGGACCGATGTCTGCACTCGGGTTTCGCTGCCCCTTCCCAAGTCCCTCTTCGATTGCGGCGATGAATTTTTCGTTGCTCCACGGCTTCATGATGAAATTCGTGGCGCCGGCCCTCAGAGCGCGAACAGCCACGGTCAATCCGCTGTGACCTGTGACGACCAGCACGGGTACGCCCGGCGCATAGCGACGCAACTCCTGCAAACTGGCAAGGCCTTCCTCCCCCGAGGTCTGTGCCTGGGAAAAATTGAGGTCGAGCAGGATCAAATCGACGGCCTGTGCAGACAACAACGCATAGGCTTGTCCCGGCGAACCAGCCGTGAGGAGGGTATAGCCTGCCCTGTTAAGCAACAACTCCGCCGTCTTGAGGACATCGGCATCGTCATCGATAAACAGCAGGGTTTTATGCGTTTGCGGCATGTACGATTCCGGACAATTCGGACACTTGGTGAGTCAAAATTCACTCAAATTGGGAAAAAGTCAAATAAAATTGACGCCTTAGCTTATTTTTGAAAATCCGCTAAACTGTAAAAAAGAACAAAGATACGGACAACGCGGAGGAAGCCACATGATGATGACCCAAAGAAGTGCTTTTGTCTTGGATGCGCCATGCGAGGACATGACGGAGTACGCAATGCCGGTTATGGATCAGCTCGCGGAGGCCCTGCAACAGTCCTGCCAGCTTGTCGTGCGTCAGGAAGGCAGCTTCCATGTCAGGCTTCAGAGCGTTCCGTCGGCCGCTTTCTATGTCAACATGCCAACAGGGATGGCTTACCAGGTTCAGGATGCCGGAAACAATATCTCTGATCAGCCATATAAGGCCGATCAGCAGCCGAACCCCAACCTGCCTGACGTCACAGATGTCTACGCCCCGGTATTCCAGGGCACGAGCCTGGTCGCTCTTCTTGTTTCGTCCTGTGTCAAGCGCCGTAACGGGCCGTCTCTGGAAGAGTGCCGGGCACAGGTCGCAGCGGCCGCAAACCGCCTGAGCCAATCCTTCATTGCACAGGCCCTGGTGGCTTAACTTACCGCAAAACCTGTATTAAGCTCGTTGACCAGACGCGCCTTGCGGCTCCCAGGGTTTCCAATTGCCAGCGCAAAACACAGTATCAGATACGATGGCGCCCCTCATAAGCTTGAGGGGCGTCAATTTCTCCTATCGAGCCGCCGGCCGTCGCGTCGACGCTCTGCGTGACATCACGCTCGACGTCGAACGCGGTGAGTTCGTTTCCATTTGCGGTCCCTCCGGTTGTGGCAAATCCACCTTGCTTAACATCATGGGCACTCTGGATCGTCCGGAGACAGGCAGCGTATTGTTTCACGGCCAGAACGTCGCCGATGCCGCGCCGGGCGCACTGGCCCGGTTGCGCGCCTTTGACATCGGTTTCGTTTTTCAGAGCTTCAACCTGATCGATAGTCTCAGCGTTTACGAAAACATCAAACTGGCCCTGCTTTATCGCCACAAGCCGGATTTTCATATCGATGAACGGGTCCAGGAGGTTATGGATCTTGTCGGCATCGCCCACAGGGCCAATCATCTGCCAAACCAGCTTTCCGGCGGCCAGCAGCAGCGCTGCGCCATTGCGCGCGCCATCGTTGGCAAGCCGTCGATCATTCTTGCCGACGAACCGACAGGAAACCTGGATTCAGAAAATGCCGCGCAGATTTTCAACATCCTGAAAGCCGTCAATGCCGAAGGTTGCACGCTCGTCATTGTGACCCACGCGCCGGCACAGGCCGATCAGGCCGAACGCATTGTTGAAATGCTGGATGGCAAGATTCAGTTTACCCGCCGGCGCCTGTCATGATGCGCCTGGCGCAAGGTTTCGGACAGCCCGGCCGGATACTGAGCCGGTACTGGGGCATGAGCCTGCTGAAAGTCCTCAGCCTGGCGATTGGTTTTGCCGCTGCCTTCATCGTTGCACTGGAAGTCAGAAGCGAACTCGGCTTTGACCGTTTCATACCTGATGCCGACAACATCTATCTCCTCAGAACCCTTTACGCACCCGATGGCCCCGAACAGGTCAGCAGCGATCAGTCACCCGCCGGCATGGCCAAATGGCTGGCAAAGGAGAGCCCCTCTATTGATGCCGCGTCCCGTCTGGTCACGGCCGAGTGGCCGATGCGAACGCCGCGAATTACGACGCAGCAGCCGTTCTATTGGGCGGACTCAAACTTTTTCGACCTGGTGCCCCTCAAAGCCGTGTCCGGTGATCTGAGCCACGCCCTGCAGAAGCCCGACAGCATGGTATTGACGCAGAAAATGGCGCGGGCTTTTTTCGGACGCGAAGACGTTGTCGGACAGACCGTCATGTTGAGCGACTGGTTGCCCGTTACCGTCACGGCCGTGCTCGCTGATTTTCCCGACAATACAAGCTTCGGAAGGCAGATATTTATATCCAGCGAAGCGGGTTATAGTATGCTTTCCATCCTGGACGCCCATCCGGAATGGAACTGGACCTCCTGCCTGACCTTCGTGCGCCTGAAACCCGGCGCATCGGCTCCAGCGGCGTCACTCAGCGCACTGGCAACCCGTCACGGCGTTTCGTCACGCGAGCATCCCATGACGTTTGAAATCGTCGCGTTGCCCAGGGTTCACTTCCTGCCGAGGGCCGATGCCCCGATCGCGCCGCGCGGACACCCCGATACGATTATAGCCATGATCGCCGTGGCTATTCTCATTGTTGTGCTGGCCGTGGTCAATTTCAGTGAACTGATGGCGATACAGATCGATGAACGGCGCCACGAAATGGCAATCCGCAAAACCCTGGGGGCGAAGACGCACGAGATATGTCTTCAGGTCCTGGTTGAAGCCGCTATCCTGGTCTCTCTGGCGTTGGTACTGGCGGCCGCAGCGGTTGAACGTTTCCTGCCCGTACTCGACCCGATCATGCGCATAGGCCAGTCCCCCTGGTCCGAAGCCTGGTTTTTATGGGGAAGCTTGTCGGTGGGTTTCATAATCGCCATGTTGGGAGCCTTTTATCCCGCCCTGGCCCTGGCGTCCGTTCATCCCCGCCTCAGCCGCAACCGCCCCCCCTCGTCGAGCGGCCCCTCATTGTCGCGTTCATTGTGGACAGTGGCCCGGTTTTCTCTGCTGATTTTACTGCTGATGACCTCTTACACGGTTTATCAGCAGTGGCGGTTCGCAACGAGCGATGCACTGAACCACGATGCCAACCGCATCCTGCTGCTCAACACCGCCTCAGACGTACCGGCGGATGTAACTCTAAGGAAACCTTTGCTGGCATTGAAAGGCGTTCAAAAAGCCACCTACTCACGAAGCCTTCCCGAACAGAGCAACATCTGGCCGGACTGGATACGCAGAGCGGATGGACAGATTATCCAGGCGCAGCGGCAATCCGTAGATCCACATTTCTTTGAGTTTTACGATGTGCGGAGTCTTGCCGGCCAGACCTTTTCAAACACCTACGCGGAACTGACGCCGGCGCGGGACGTGGTGATAAACCGGGCCGCCCTGCAGGCCCTTGGCTTCAAGGCGCCACAGGACGCCGTTGGCCGCGACATAAATCTGGCGCGTGATACCGGTGACATTGTCTCACATGTCATAGGCGTGGTTGACAATATACGCCTGGCCGATATCCGCGAACCCGCGGCGCCTATGATTTTCGACAATCAGTCGGCCTTCTTTAATCGCCTGAGCGTGAAACTGGCTCCTGGTTCGGAAACAGAAACAATAGGTCAAATCGACCGGATCTGGAGACAGGCCTATCCAAGAGCCGGTCCCCTGGAAAAGCAGTTCTATTCGGAATATGTCCGCGCCGAATACGCTGACATGTACCAGCAATGGTATGTCTTCGGACTATTGTCGGTTATCGGCGTTACCGTTTGCATATTCGGCCTGATCGGTCTGTCCATCCACATTTACAGGACGGATCGCAAGGAAATCGCCATACGAAACGCGCTCGGCGCCAGCAAGGCTGATTTGATCGCGCTCCGGCTGAAGCCCTATCTGCGGCCGCTTCTGATCGCCAATCTGATCGCGGGGCCGCTCGCTTGGGGTATCGCCGTTACCTGGCTGCATACCTTCGCGCTGCATGTGAACCCCAGTTGGCTGGCCTTCCTTCTGGCGAGCGCCTCTACATTTCTTATCGCCTTCGGCACCCTGGCGATCCATACGGCGCTGGCGCAACCCGCCCGGTCAAGCAGCCCATTAAGAAATCTGGAATGACCGCATTTATATTTGAATTATAACTTTATATATAATACAAATAAGCCAAATATATTTAACTAAAGGGGAAAAAGATGAAATTCATGAACAGCCTGATGACGTCCTTACTGATCGCCACAGCCATCCCCTGCACGGTTCAAGCGAAAGCGGCGGCAGAGCATCCCGGCTGGCCCGGTTCTGGACAATTGTTCGTCGGCACCTGCTATCAGCCTGTCGACCGGAGTCCTGAGCAAATTCACCGTGATATTGCGCTCATGAAGAAGGCCGGTTTCAATATTGTGCGCATGGGCGACCTGTCGTGGGATTATTTTGAACCCGAAGAAGGCGTCTACGATTTCAAGGCGTTTGACGCCGTTCTGGCCGAGATGAAGGCCAATGGCATCCGCGTTATCCTCGATATCCCCGGCCTGCCCGCGCCCTTATGGCTGCATCGAAAATATCCAGGGGTCGATCTTGTTGCGCAGAATGGCACACGGCTCAACCCTGCCGAACGCTATATGGACAATATCAGCGATCCCGACTACCGGCGCCTTGTGACCGATTTCGCCGATACGCTGACAAAACGATACGGCGCCGATCCCAACGTTATAGCCATCGGTTTCGATAACGAGATCGGCAACGGCTTTATGTCGTATTCGGAGGCGGACAGGCAGCGTTTCATCGGCTGGCTCAAGGCGCGTTACGGAGACCTGCCCAGTCTGAATAAGGCCTGGGCCACACAGCGCTGGTCGAGACGCATCAGTGCCTGGGATGAGGTCCAGCTACCCTATGGCGATGGTCCGGGGCCGGTAGAGCGCTATCTGGATCTGCATCGTTACTGGTCGGATGTCACTATTGGCGCCCTCAAGGATCTGGAAGCTGTTCGCCAGCGTAACGCACCGGAAAAGCCGGCGATCTCAAACCTGTGGGACAGTGCCGATCGCAAGGGATTCGACTATCTCTCGACCTACCGCCAATATGTCAATTATGGCGCCTACGGCTATTACAATGGCGACCCCATCAGCGGCGGCTTTGAGACATCGATGATGCGCGGGGCCTTGACCACCCCCGTCTGGTTCAACGAGTTTCAGGCCGGCGGCGGTGGTTTTTACGGCAGCAAGGGCCGGTCGCGCATGTGGGCCTATTTTGGCCTCCTCAATGGCGGGCAAGCCGTCCTCGCCTGGACGTTCAACAGTCATCTTGGCGGGGAGGAACAGGCCCTCTTCGGACTGATCGATCACGACGACACGCCTTCCTGGAAGCTGGACGAATTCGGTGCTATCGCCCAGGAATTCCGCACAATGCAACCCCTTGGCTTCCCTCGACAGGTCTCGCCTGAAGTGGCTATCGACTATTCGTTTGACTCGCGCGTCGCTTCCAATCCGAACGGTCCCAGCAATACGGTGCGCGCCTACTACACCACGCCCTACCTGACGCAGAAGCACAACGCCTTCGCGCCGCTTTACAACGACAATATCGACGTGGCGGTGATCAATGTCGCGTACGAGGATTTGAGCCGATACAAGCTTGTGGTCGTCTCCGGTGAATACCTGATGGACCAAAAGGCGACCGACGCGATCCGCACCTATGTCGCCAATGGCGGCACGGTCGTTATGACGGCCTTATCCGACAAGGCCGACGGAACCGCCCAATGGCACAACACACCGTTGCCGGGCAGGCTTTCCGATGTCTTCGGTCTGAAAACAAATGCGTTTTATCGCACCGATACGCCGCTGACCGGCCGGATCGGCGACACGGATTTCAGCACCACAATCAATTTCTACGAAGTGCTCGAACCGTCAACCGCGAAAGTCATGGCCCGGTTTTCAAATGTTGAGGGATCGCCGCCCGTCATAACCGTGAATACCTATGGCAAGGGCCGCGCGATCTATGTGGCCACGCCCGCTCAGACGTCCATCATGGCGCCGCTATACGAAAGCCTGTATGCCGACCTGAAAATCGCCGTTGGGCCTAAAACGCCAGAGGGGGTCTATGCCCGCGAGGTGAATGGCCGAACCCTGTATGTAAACACAACCACCACCGATAAGGTCGTGCCGATTTCCGGCCGCAAAACAGGGCTCATAACGCATATGACCTGGAACACGGAAATGCATCTGGGACCTTATGGTGTTGACCTGGTGCAATAGGCAAATCTCTGTTTCGATTAAAAAGTACGACAAAACGGCATCACTTTTCATAGAAGTGGCGCGACGGCAAATATTTTATTTGCAAAATTGTATTTTATTGACAAACTGATCGTAACCCATGCGTTTAGCTTTCGTGATCAAACGCACAACAAAAATATCGAGGAAACCAAATGATACTTGGTAGGCGTGCACTTCTTTTGTCGACAGTGGCCATCGCCGCCACCTGCAGCGCGTGCGGCGGCGGAGGTTCCGGCTCTTCTGGTGGCTCGTCCGGCGGTGGCTCTTCGTCGTCTTCGTCGTCCTCCTCATCCTCCTCATCCTCTTCAAGTTCCTCATCCGCGAGCCTTTACCCGGATTACAATACGAGCCCGCTGGCCGCGGATTCTACCGGCGTGACCAGCACGGCGGCGCAGATTTCCAGCAAAATCAAGCTGGCCATCAACATCGGCAATACGATGGAAGCCATTGGCGGCGAAACCGCCTGGGGCAACCCGCTGATTACCCAGGACCTGGTGAATAAGTACAAATCGCTGGGTTTCGATGCCATTCGCCTGCCCTGCTCATGGGACCAGTATGCCGACCAGACCACTGCCAAGATTTCCGCCACCTGGCTCGATCGGGTGAAGACGGTCGTGCAATACTGTATGAATGCCGATCTCTATGTCGTGCTGAACATACACTGGGATGGCGGCTGGCTGGACAGTCATATCAACGACACCGACAAGGCGGCGACGGCTGCAAAGCAAAAGGCGTTCTGGGAGCAGATAGCTACTCACCTCCGTAACTTCGACGAACGACTGATATTCGCAGGCGCGAACGAGCCACCTGCCGACACCGCAGAAAAGATGAGTGTCCTGAAATACTACCACCAGACCTTCATAGACGCCGTTCGTTCGACTGGCGGCAAGAACGCCTATAGAACTCTGATCGTCCAGTCGCCCAATACCAGTACTGAATATGCTGTATCACTGTGGACTGGTATGCCTACCGATACTGCAACCAACCGCCTTATGTTCGAAATCCACTATTATACCCCCTCACAGTTCGCCATCATCAGCGAGGACCAGTCCTGGGGCAAGATGTTCTATTACTGGGGTAAGGATAACCATTCGACCATCGAGCCCGACCGCAATGCGACCTGGGGCGAGGAAGACTATGTCGATCAGCAGATGCTGGCGATGAAAACGCATTTCGTCGACCAGGGTATCCCCGTCATCATGGGCGAATATGGCGCCTGGCGCAAAACCACACCACTCGACCTGCCGAAGCACAACGCCTCCGTGACCTACTGGAACAAGTACGTCACCCAACAGGCGCTGGCCAACGGCGTGGTACCGTTCCTCTGGGATACCGGCAGCCTGATCGATCGGGCCACACTCGCCGTCAAGGATACGGATATTCTCGACGCTCTCCTCACGACCGCCGGCAAGAAATAGAAGATTTCCTGAAAGTCGCGTCGTGGCGTGCCATTAATACGCTGCCCGCTAACTCGAAAAAAAAAGCGCTCCGGAGGTCTCCGGAGCGCCAGGGTTCACGCAGGTGTGAGGATCAGTAGCTGTAGGCCAGGCGAACGATGAAGTTGCGGCCCGGCTCCATATAATCCTTCTGGTAGGACGGGCTCTTGCCCTTGGTGGTGTAGTAGCGGTGGCCGTCCAGGATATTCTGGGCGTCGAAATCGACCGCCAGTTGTTTGCTGAAATTATAGCGGGTGTGCAGGTCGAGCGACTTGTTCGGCTGCACCCATTTATCGACCGCGTTGTCACGCAGGTCTTCGATATAGGCACCCTGGTACTGATAGGCCAGCTTGGCTTCGAAGCCGTACTTCTGATAGGTCAGGGCCGCATTATAGTTCAGGTCCGGCGACTGAATGAAGGGGATGGGCCGGCCCTTGCGGTAATCGAGGCCGGTTTCGGCTTCCGAATTCTGCGAAGTGACGTTGAATTCGACACCGAAACCGTCAAACGGCGCGCCCAGGCCCTCGAAGGATTTGATCACGTTCAGTTCGACGCCCGAAATGGTCGCCTTCTGGCCGTTCTTCGGCTGGCTGTATTCGATCGTGCCCTCTTGTGTATTGGCGCTGACCGATGAGCCGTTGGTGAAGATGAAGTCATGGATCACCTTCTGGAAGTAGGTGATCGACACCATGCTCGACGCATCCGGATAGTATTCCGCCGACAGATCGAGATTGACAGCTTGCGCTGGCTTCAGGTCCGGATTGCCGCGGCTGACCGAGATAATCTCATGGGTCGTCGGATCGCGGCCGATGGACACGCCTTGGCTGATATTGCCGTATTCCGGACGTGAGAAGCTGGTCCACAGGGCGCCGCGATAGACGAAGCGGCTATCAGGACGCCACACCGCCGTGACCGACGGCAAGACGTTGTTGTAGCCCTTTTTATAGGTCAGGAAACCGGAGTTGTTGCCATTGTCTTCATCCTCGGCCCAGGCGGTATTTTCGACCGCCGTGTGCTCGACGCGGATACCTGCCAAGACCTGCAGGTCGTTGAAGCGCATGTCCGCCAGGGCGTAGGCGGCGGTGATGGTTTCCGTTCCGTGCTTGTCGTCAGAATCGAGATCGGCCTTGCTGAAGGTCGAAGGGTTGGCAGCCATGGCGGCCCTGATGGCATTCTCGACGGCCGAACGGCTCAGGATTGAGCCGTAGTAATAGGTGCCGTGGTCGATGCCCTCGATCTGGCGCTCGACCAGGCCCGAAGAGGCGAGAGTCGAGTCCTCCAGGGGCGTGCCATCGACATTACCGTCCCACAGCGGCGTATAGTCATATTTGCGCTCGGACTTGGTATACTTGAAACCAGCCTTGATATGATCGATGAAGCCGGTCATCTGGTAGGTGGCGTCCAGCTTCAGGGCCGTGCGGGCATCCGACTGCCTGTCCTTGTCGAAATAGGCGCCGTCGAAGGGCAGCAGGTCGTCGCGGTGATCGACATTGGCGGCATAGGCCGGCAATTGCGCCAGCGGGAAACGCGGATCAAACGATGACCACAGGATGCCGGTCGAGGTGAACATCGGGTCGGTGTCGCACTTGTCGCAATTATATCCGATGCCGAAATTGCCATCGCTGCCCTTTTCACCGTAGGAATAGCTCAGGTCATATTCCAGGGTCAGGGCGTCGGCATGGGTGATGCCGCCGGCGTTCAGGGTCATCAGGTCGGAGACCTGGTCCTGGTTCTGGAAGCTGCGGGCAAACTGGAAGGCTTTCGGATCCCAGACGCCGGAACGGCCATAGAGCGACCAGTAGGAATTGCTGCTGGTGCGGTCGGCATCGGTGATGAATCCGTCACCATCCGTGTCAACGATCTGGCTGGTGGTATAGCCATAGGTATTGCCCTTGGCGCCCGTGCCGGTGATCATCTGCTCCGGCTGCAGCAGCGAGGTGTCGTCGATATTGACCTGGGTCAGCCGGGCGGTCGGGCGGCTGCGCTCGTCGGTATAGTCGTTGGTGCCGACGCGGTTCAGCTTCGAATACTGGCCACGCAGGTAAAGCTGGGTATCGTCGCCGTGATAATCGATCGAGAAATTGCCGCCATAGCGCTCCTGCGACCCGCGGCGATAGTCGAGATCAATACCCGGCAGATACATCGACTTCTCATCAATAGCCTCTTCCGAGTTCAGGCGGAACTTGTAGGGCTCCCATTCGCCGTCATTCTCGGTTTCCTCGTTGTGGTAGTTGCTCTTGCCGTAGTTGATCGAGCCGAAAACACCCCATTTGCCGTTCTCGAAGCGATGCGAGCCGTCGATCTGGATCTGGGCATTGCCGTCCTTTTCGCCCTGGCCTTCGGCGCGGTCATTGATGCCGTAGCTGGCGAAAACGCGGACCGTATCCTTGCGGAAATCGAAAGCGTTGGGCGTAACGAAATTGACCGCGCCGCCGATGGCGTCGCCGTCCATGTCCGGCGTGAGGGTCTTGGAAACCGAAATGGCCTTGAGGCCGTTGGGCGGCAGGACCGTCATCGACATGCGGCGGCTGTCACTGTCTGTCAGGGCCACGCGCACGCCGTTCATCGAGTATGAGTTGAACGTGCCGCCGAAGCCGCGGATGGCGACATATTCGCCTTCGCCGGTCTCCTGGTTGACGACGACGTTGACGCCCGGCACGCGCGCCAGGGCGTCGGCGGCATTGGCGTCGGGCAGCTTGCCGAGATCGTCAGCCGAAATGACATTGGTGACGGCCGTGGCCTTCTTCTGCTGGCTGATGGCATTGGCGTTCTGAAGGCGCTGGCCGGTGACCACGACCTCGGTCGGAGCATCGGCGGCGGCCAGGGTTTCCGCCTGAGCGAAGGCTGTCAGCGGCAGGGCACACAGAAGCGCGCCGAAGCTGGCCCCCATGAGCGATGTTTTGGTGATGAATGACATGGTTTTCTCCAAGCGTGTCCATAAGGCCGAATTGCGATACTTCTTCTGATCCGGCCCCGCGCAGCGCGCGGCGGGCATTCCCCTCATCCCGCCCTGCCCCCGCCGTGCCGCTGAAGGCGCACAGGTTCGCACCTTCTGACACGAAGACAGAATTCGTTATGGATAGATAATGCCCAAGCCATGAATGTTAATAAGAAGCTATTGCTTAATGTCGCAAAATAAATCTGGTGTAAACCAGTTTTATTATGTTTAGAAAAATAGTCTAAACACCACAATTCATTTATAAATTTGTCACATATGCATGTTTCATTGACTGCTCGCCTGATTTCAAGTACAAGACGTCCAACCGGACGAAACATGACTGCCCGGAGGCTTCTTCAGCATTACATTGAATTTTGTGCCGTTTAGCCGACGCGGATATCGACACTGACCTTCAGCGCGTCGTGGCGCCAGTATTCCTGGTCATATTCAACCACCCGCCCCTGCGCATCCTCGCTGATACGCGTCACCAGAAGCCCCGGCAGGCCGGACTTGACGCGCAGGGCCAGGGCCTCTTCCAGCGTCAGCGCGCAAGGCTGCATTTCGATACGGTTGCGCGCCACGTCAATCATGTAGTGATTGCGCAGCACCTGGGTCAGCGAGCCTTCCAGGTCATGGTCCAGGAGTCCCGGCGCCAGGCGCGGATCGACAAAGATGGTCTCGACCAGAACGGCGCGGTGATCGACATAGCGACGGCGGCGCAATTCATGAAGCGGCGCGCCTGCCTTCAAACCGAATATCGCCGCCTGTTCGGGCGTGGCCGACACTTCACGCGCACTCAGAAGTTCGGTGCGCGGCGCGCGGTTCTGCGCCGTCACGTAAGACATGAATCCTTCCCAGCGCGTCGGATCATAGACGATGGGTGCCGGCGAGACATACCAGCCACTGCGTTCCTTGCGATAGATCAGCCCCTCGGCTTCAAGCTGGAACAGGGCCGCGCGCACGGTGCCGCGCGCCGCGCCGGTGCCGGTCTGCAACTGACGCTCCGAGGGCAGGCAGGCATTGGCCGCCAGGTCGCCGCTTTGGATATGGGCGGCGATACTGTCACGCACCCCCAGATAGTGCCGACCCTCGGCACTGTCGGGCAGGTCCATCCACCAGCCGGGCCGGTCGAGCGATTTCTTGACGGTCATGGGTAAGCTTTCGGAAGCGGGCAGCTTCCTGCATATGCGACTCGCCGGAACTTACCTAGCGTCTTTCATTATTAATGCGCGGATCATCGGTGCATAGCTGTCAAAGGCCGGCATATCGGCGCCAACAATCTTGCCCAGTTCGTCATAACGCCGCAGATCAAGCGCCGCCTGGTGCGCCGGATGCGCCAGGAAGGCTGTCATTTCTTCGGCGTCCATAAGCCCGCCCTGCAGGAGGAAACTTTGCAGGGAGGCAGCACTCAAGCCTTTCAGGTATGATGGATTGATGGTCGCCAGATAACGTTTGGCCGCCACATGCAAGGCGATCGGCTCGGATACCGAAGGCGGCAGGCACCGTGCCAGCCAGCCGGAGCCAATGCGCTCGTGCCGCGTATCTATGCCGCGATCGGCGGCATCCTCACCAAACTTGTGCAGAAGGTGGCCGATATCGTGCAGCAGGGCCGCTATGATCAAAGCGTCATCGGCGCCGTCTATACGTGCATGATAAGCGCATTGCTCGGCATGTTCGCGCTGGCTGACATCCTCGCCGTAATGATCGTCGCCCCGCGTAGCATAGAGATGAAGGATCTGGTCGACAGTATCGGCGGATAAGACGGGATCAAAGGCAGACATCAATTTCTTCTCTGGCAAGGCAATTAACTGGTCTATACCAGACAGAGTCTGCCGCGACAAATGCCAAATTGCCGCAGCCGCAATTGTCATAAAAAATTGAAACTACGCCCCAGAAATCTGGTCTATACCAGAAACAATTTCCAGCAGGGCTTATCATGACAAACACTTCCTCCGCCAACCGTCGCCAGCTTCTGCAAATGGCCGCCGCCGGCTTAGGCGCAACGGCTCTTGCTTCCCTGCAAAAAGCAATGGCTACTCCGGCCAACAACAGGACCGGCACGATCATGGATGTCGAGCATGTGGTCATCTTCATGCAGGAAAACCGCGCCTTCGATCATTATTTCGGCACCTTCCCCGGCGTGCGTGGCCAGGGCGATCCGCGCCCGCTTCGCCTGCGCAATGGCCACAGCGTCTGGCGCCAGCCGAGCGACCAGCATCCGGACGGATACGTCATGCCCTACTGGGCCGACTCGAAGGCCGCCAATGCCTATGTCGTCGATGGCGCCGACCAGGGGCATGACGCCGCCACCATCATCGTCAATGGCGGCCATTACGACCAGTGGGGCGTCTCCAAGCAACTGCACAACCGCATGACGCACTATACGGCGTCGGATCTGCCCTTCTACCACGCATTGGCGGCCAATTTCACGATCTGCGACGCCTATCACTGCTCGACCCTGACCCAGACCTATCCCAACCGCCTGCACCTGTGGACCGGCTGCAATGGCGCCGCCAAGGTGGGTGGCGAACCGGTGCTGTCCAACTACGGCGAGGACGAGACCCCTTCCGCCGACATGGCCGAGGACAGGCCGATTGACGCCTACACCTGGACCACCTATGCCGAGCGCCTGGAGAAGGCTGGTATCAACTGGAAGGTCTATCAGGAATACGACAATTTCGGCGACAATATCCTGTCGGTCTTTAAGCCGTTCCGTCCGTGCGACAAGGACTCGAACTTCTACAAACGCGGCCGTTCGTGGGTCTCCGAACATAAGACAGGTGCGGACCGCACGCGCTCCGACGGCCAGCAACTGGTCGAGGCCTTCCGCAATGATATCGCCACGGGCAAGCTGCCGCAGGTGTCGTGGATCGTCACCGCCGCCGCCCTTTCCGAACATCCGAGTTGGACACCGGCCGATGGCGAGAATGTCTGCGCCAAGCTGATCGAGGCCCTGACCGACCATCCGGAAGTTTTCGCCAGGACCGTTTTCATCATCAATTACGACGAGGCTGGCGGCCTGTACGACCACATGCTGCCGCCCTCACCGCCCGCCGATGAAAGCCAGGGCTGGAGTGGTGTCAGCGTCGCCGGCGAGTTCAAGGACTACGGCAACGAGCCCGGCAATCCAAACAAAGGATTGCAGCCGCTCGGACTGGGCATCCGCATTCCGGCCATGGTTGTCTCGCCGTGGAGCCGTGGCGGCTATGTCTGCTCCGAGGTCTTCGACCACGTTTCCACCCTCAAATTCCTCGAAAGGCGCTTTGGCGTGAAGGAAACCAATATCAGCGACTGGCGCCGCGCCGTCAGCGGCGACCTGACCTCGGCCTTCGACTTCCAGACCCCGAATGCCGACCTGTCGCAGCTACACCTGCCGTCGACCGACGACTACAAGGCGCGCCTGGCCCATGCGGCCACCCAGCCTTCG
Source organism: Asticcacaulis taihuensis (assembly GCF_900100255.1). GTDB lineage: Bacteria > Pseudomonadota > Alphaproteobacteria > Caulobacterales > Caulobacteraceae > Asticcacaulis > Asticcacaulis taihuensis. The sequence continues at coordinate 70,329 of NZ_FMTS01000009.1, forward strand.
CTGAAGATCCCGGACACGCAGGCTCCCGGCGGCCAGCCGGCCGAGCAGCGCCCGGCACGCCCCCTGCCCTACGCCATCAATGCCAATCTCCGCCAGACCGGCAAGGATGTGCTGATCGACCTTGGCAATACCGGCACCAAGGCGGCCGTCTTCACCATTCACGATTACGCGCCCTATAATGTTACTGGTCCGTGGCGCTATACGCTCGATGCGGGCCAATCCTACCAGGCGTCGCAATGGAACCATCGCGGGCGCGAAGTCTATGACCTGGCCGTGCATGGCCCGAATGGATTCTATCGCCACTTCAAGGGCCGCCAGCGCGACGACGACAAGCTGGTGCCTGATCCGGTCATGGTGATCGCCAGCGAGAACGCCAAAACCGGTGAACTGAGTCTGGCCCTGCAAAACACCGGCTCTGCGCCGGTCGAGGTCAGCCTTGTCAATGATCCGCGCTACAGCCAGGCGAACCAGACCCTGACCCTGCCGGCCAATGGCGTGCAGACCGTCCGTCTCGAGCTCGCCGCGTCCGACCACTGGTACGACCTGACCCTGGAGATCACCGGCAATGACCAGTGGCTGCGCCGTTATGCCGGCCATATCGAAACCGGCCGCGCCAGCCGTACCGATCCCGGCATCGGCGCCATGGTCGTCTGATGGCGCCCGCCTATGACTTTGCCCCATCCTATGATGTTGCCATAGTCGGGGGCGGGATCATCGGTCTCGCCCACGCCTGGACCGCCGTAAAGGCAGGGCTGAATGTGGCCCTGTTTGAGCGCCATGCCCGCGCCATCGGCGCCTCGATTCGTAATTTCGGCTTTATTACGGTCACCGGCCAGCAGCGCGGTGATTTCCACGCCCTGGCCCGGCGGACGCGTGACCTGTGGCTGGTAGCAACGGCCGAGGCGGGCATATCGATCGAGCAGCACGGGCTCTATGTCAGCGCCCGCTACCCGGAATCCGAAGCGGTCTTGCGCGCCTTCCTCGATACCGAGATGGGGACCGATTGCCGCCTATTGGCCGCCGGGGACGCGCCGTTTCTGGCGGAAGGCCTGCGCGCCGTCCTGCATTCACCGCACGATATTCGCGTGGAGTCACGCACCGCCATTCCGAAACTGAGTGCATGGCTCGCCCCCCGCGCCGATCTGCATTACGGCGTCGCCGTCACCGACATCGAGACCGGCCGGCTTGAGACATCTATCGGCGAGATCAGCGCCGAACGTATCATCGTCTGCCCCGGTGACGACCTGACCGGCCTTTTTGCCGATCGCATCCGCGCCTGCCATATCTCGCGCTGCCAGTTGCAGATGCTGCGCCTGGCCGATCCGGGCTTCCGCCTGCCGGGCGCGGTGATGTCCGATCTCAGCCTGGTCCGTTATCTCGGCTATGCCGACCTGCCCGAAGCCGCTGCCCTCAAAACACGCCTTGAGGCCGAACACGCGGCGCAACTGGCCAATGGCGTCCACCTGATTGTGGTGCAGAGCGCCGACGGCTCGCTGGTCGTTGGCGACAGCCACCACTATGGCGACGCGCCCGAACCCTTCACCTCCGAGGCCGTCAATCAATTGATCCTCGATGAATACCGCGCCGTACTGGGCGTCCCGTCGCCGGTGATCGAACGCTGGAGCGGCACCTATGCCACCTCGCCCGACCAGCTGTTCCTGATCGATGCGCCGCTGCCCGATGTTCGTCTGGTGGTCGTCACCTGCGGCGCCGGCGCCTCCACATCCTTCGGCATCGCCGAACGCACTTTCCAAAGCTTCTGAGGTTCCCATGATGTCTTCACCTATTAAGGCTTTCATCTTCGACTGGGCCGGCACCATGGTCGATTTCGGCAGCCTCGCCCCCGTCCGCGCCCTGCAATCGGTCTTCGCGCTCGAAGGCATCGACCTGACCATGCCGGAGGCCCGCGCCGACATGGGCATGGCCAAGCGCGCCCACATCACCGCCATTCTCGGCCGCGAACCGATGCGGTCGCATTGGCGCGCCATCAAGGGCCACGATGCCAGCCCCACGGATATCGACCACCTGTTCAATGCCATCGGCCCACTGATGGAACGCGCTGCCACCGAATGCGCCGTGCTGATTCCCGGCGCGGCGGATCTGGTGAAAACCCTGCGCGCCCAGGGCATCCGCATTGGTTCCGGCACCGGCTACAGCCGCGACATGATGGCGGGCAACCTGCCGGCCGCCGCCGCGCAAGGCTATGCGCCCGATCTCGTCGTCTGCGCCGGTGAAACCGCCGAGGGCCGCCCTTCGCCGTTGATGACCTGGAAGGCCATGGTGGACTTAAGCGTCTGGCCGGCCCGCGCCTGCGTCAAAGTCGATGACGCCACGGTCGGCATTCAGGAAGGCCGGGAGGCGGGGGTGTGGACCATCGGCGTGGCCGCCAGTGGTAACGGCACCGGGCTTGACCTGGCCGAATTCACCGCCCTGTCATCAGAGGATCGCAAAACGCATGTAACCGCGTCAGCCGAGGCCCTGCGCGAGGCCGGCGCCGATTTCGTGGTCAACAGCGTCGCCGATATCGCCGGCCTGCTGCCCGAAATCGAAGCCCGCATCGCCGCCAACCTCTATCCCGGCGTCCTGCCCGCCGCCATTCATATCTAAGGCCCGCCATGAGTACGATTGACGCCCCCCTGCCCGCCGGCGCCAGACAGACCGGCTTCACCGCCTGGCTCGCCAAGGCCCCGCCCCTCGTCTTCGCTCTCTATGGCGGCCTGATGGCGTTTGGCGCCTATTTCGCCATGTATGCCTATCGCAAGCCCTTTGCCGTGGCCAGCTTCACCGATGTGGCCGGATTTGTGGTCGACTACAAGATCGCCCTCGTCATTTCGCAGGTCTTTGGCTACGCCCTCTCCAAGGTTATCGGCGTCAAGGTGATTTCCGAACTGCCGGGCCGCTACCGCGCCATCGCCATCCTGCTTTTGATCGGCTTTGCCGAGGCCATGCTGGTCGCCTTCGCTAGCGTACCCGCGCCATACAATATTGCCTGCCTGTTCTTGAATGGCCTGTCGCTCGGCCTGATCTGGGGGCTGGTGTTCGGCTTCCTCGAAGGCCGCCGCGTCTCGGAAATCCTCGGCTCCATCCTGTGCGCCAGCTTCATCGTCTCATCGGGCGTGGTCAAGTCAGTCGGCAAGTGGGTGATGCTGGAGCACTATGCCAATGAATTCTGGATGCCGGCCGTGACCGGCCTGCTCTTCGCCCCCCTGCTGCTGATCTGCGTGCTGGGCCTGTCGCAATTGCCGCCGCCGTCGCCGGAAGACGAGGCCGCCCGCGTCGCGCGTGTCCCCATGAACAAGGCCGCGCGCAAAACCGTCTTCGGCGCCTTTGCCCCCGGCCTGGTTGCCCTCGTCGTCATCTATATCGGCCTGACGGCGCTGCGCGACTTCCGCGACAACTTCGCCGCGGAGATATGGAGCGATCTTGGCTTCGGGGATAATGCCGGCATATTCACTGCCTCGGAACTGCCGATCGGCATTGTGGTGCTGGCCGCCATGTGCCTGCTGGCTCTGTTCCGCAACAACCGCCTCGCCTTCATGGCCAATCTCGCCATGGTCGGGATCGGGCTGGTGCTGGCGGCCGCTTCCACCTTCGCCTTCCAGGCCCACATACTTGGACCAATCACATGGATGATCCTGCTCGGCGGTGGACTCTATCTCGCCTATACGCCGTTCAATGCCCTGCTGTTCGATCGCTTCATCGCCGCCAGCGGCCTGGTGGGCACGGCCGGCTTCCTGATCTATGTCGCCGATGCCAGCGGCTATCTCGGCTCAACCGCCCTGCTCCTATTCAAGAACTTCAGTGGCGTCAGCCTGCCTTGGGCGCAGTTCCTGGTGGCTTCGACCTATGGCACAGCGGCCGTGGGTCTCATTCTCCTTATCTGGAGCGCCATCTATTTTGCCCGAAGGCTAAAGGTGTGAGGCTGCCGGCAGGTCCAATGTCATGGAACCACATCCACAGGTTTCGCCGTCTTTACGACGCCAGATAGCTCGCGCAAGCGTCTTAACCTCGGCCACATCATGGTGCACCATTTGGTGCAGGCAGTCCTCAAGACCGATCGGATTGGCGGCCAGCCAGCCCGGCCCTGACAGCTCCCGACCGGTCTCGGCGACGTTTCGCCGCCCCCGCGGAGGCACGCGCACAGCGCGTTAGCCGTGAGCGAAACAATGGTGCCCCCGGTCGGAGGGGATGGCTCGGTTTCGTCGATAGCCAGTTCGAGTCCTTCATGGCTCGTTTCCGGACTACTGATATCATTGGCTTTTTGCTGCTTGATGTTGAAGTTCATTTCGAGTCCCCCGGTCGGAAAGCAACATCAAGAATAACACTCTGAAATCTGATGATGAAGGCTTGAGTGATATTTGACCGTGCCCCGAAGAGTGCCCCAGACCATTCATGGACTCAAACCATGTATACTTTTAAAGTAAATTTCGGTGATGTCAAATACTATTGGATGCTTGCGGATAATCGTGGATTGGGCGAAGTTCAGTCCGATATCGTAGTCCTCATTTCCCTTAATTTTAGAACCATTTTTCGCAGGAATGTGAGGGATGTAGAGTGAGAACTTCGGCGTTTGGCCCTTTGCTGACATTCAAGATTAGGCGTTAGTGGCCCTTTCCGGACGTTAGGTCTGACATCCAGTTGCGAAAAGCGGCCATTTTCATTGGCGTTTCGATGGCGATTATTATGGTTTCAGCCTCGAGTTCACGGGCATGTAACTACGTATGAACTGCCACGCTGTCCGCGATTAGGTGGCATTGCTCCGGCCCCGAATAGCTCATGACCGCCCCCTCCGCCGGCTATGATGAGCCCCACTCGCGGTAGTCGACCGCCACCGTCTTATGGTTGCAATAAGCAGTTGAATCGCTTATGCCTAGACAAGGGGAGCCGCCAAACTGAACCATGAAACTAAGTTGGTTAGGCGAAGCTTTAGGGGATATATGACATCAATTTCATTTGAAATCTTGATCGATGATGCTTTGTCGAATGTAAGTACGCAAAGTGATCTGAAGGCCGCACTAAACAAAAAGCTCCTAAGCTTGGCGAATGATTACCAGGATGGAAAGTGGCGGTATGACAAGTTTCAACAATACATTTGGAATAATATCGCTTTAACCGCCTTATCTGAGAAGGAACGGCAGTCCCTTTCAAATAAGAGCCATACGTCCCTCGTTGAGTCCGCCAAAAATCTGCGCCTTACTGACAAGGACGCGGTCGGCAAGGGAAGCGAAATTGCTGAGATCTTCCTTTACGGCGTTATGAAGGAAAAGTTCAACGCACTGCCTGTCGTCCCCAAAATTTTCTACAAACAAAATGTCCAAGACAATGTCAAAGGCGCGGACTGTCCGGCGTCAGCGTGAATGGGCCAGAATTGGATTGTTGAGTTAAGGAGGGTTTGACCTCATCGTAGCCTTTAAGGAGAGCGAAGATGAGAGGCAAACCCATGGCGCCTAAGATCACTAAGCCTTCGGCCGAGAAAATCGTCAAGGACATCCGGCGTGAGACGCGCCGATACTTCTCGGCTGAAGAGAAGATCCGCATCGTTATGGAGTGCCTGCGGGGCGAGGACAGCATTTCTGATATCTGTCGTCGCGAAGGCATTGCAACCAGCCTGTATTACACCTGGTCGAAGGATTTCCTCGAAGCCGGTAAGAGGCGCTTGGCCGGGGACACAGCCCGTCAGGCCACGTCAGACGAGGTCAAGGTCCTGCGTAAGGAAGCGCGTGACCTGAAAGAAGTGGTGGCTGAACTGACGCTGGAGAACCGGCTGCTTAAAAAAAGCGCGAACGGGACTGGGGGCGACGACGAATGAGATACCCAGCCACGGAAAAGCTCGAGATCATCCGCCTGGTCGAGCAGTCCCATTTATCTGCCCGCCGAACTCTGGCGCAACTCGGCATCCCCAAGACAACCTTCTACCGCTGGTACGACCTGTTTCTCACTCATGGTCCCGAAGGGCTGGAGGATGGCACGGGCGGCTCACCGCGCGTCTGGAACCGCATTGCCGACGAGGTCCGGGGCCAGATCGTCGAGATGGCCTTGGAACATACAGAGCTGTCCCCCCGGGAACTGGCGGTGAAATTCTGCGACGAAAAAAGCTATTTTGTTTCTGAGGCTTCGGTTTATCGCCTGTTGAAGGAACGCAACCTCATCACCAGCCCTGCCTATGTGGTGATGAAGGCGGCAGAGGAATATCACGACAAGACCACGGCGCCGAACCAGATGTGGCAGACCGACTTCACCTACTTCAAGATCATCGGCTGGGGCTGGTTCTATCTGTCGACCATCCTCGACGACTTCTCTCGTTACATTGTCGCCTGGAAACTATGCGACGGCATGAAGTACGAGGATGTCACCGCCACGGTTGAACTGGCCCTGGAGGCCACCGGTCTCGACAAGGCCAGAGGCAGAAAGCGCCCTCGGCTCCTGTCGGACAATGGCGGTTCCTACGTCTCGGCTGAGTTGGCTGACTGGCTATCAGACCGAGGCATGTCACAGGTTCATGGCAAGCCAGGCCACCCGCAAACCCAGGGCAAGATCGAGCGCTGGCATCAGACCCTGAAGAACCGTATCCTGCTGGAAAACTATTATCTGCCAGGCGATCTCGAACGTCAGATCGAGGCCTTCATCGATCATTACAATCACAGGCGATATCACGAAAGCCTCGGCAACGTGACACCAGCCGATGCCTACTTCGGACGCGCACAAGCGATCTGGAACAAAAGGCAGAAGATTAAACTGAAAACACTCGAACACCGCCGCTTGCAACATCAGAAAACAGCGGCGTAATATCCACCTAAACCGAGGCCAAACCCTCCACTATTTTGCGACCGAGTTTGTCCCAATATCTTTGACGACGGACACCGCGATGCCCATTCCGGGCTGAGCGGTAAGAACGGCCCCGTGCGCAGACTTGTTCAATCGGCCTCACACCCCTCGTGGGCACTCGACGTCGGCTTGTTCGGGCAACCCCATGACCTGGGCAACATTTCCGCCTACAGGGGTAAGGCAACCGGACTTTCCGATTACATAGGCTGGCTCGCCAATAACTTTGATCCGAGCATCTCTTGGTCTGACCTCGAATGGATTAGAGACTTCTGGCAGGGAAAAATCATAATTAAGGGTATTCTTGACCCTGATGACGCTGAAGATGCCGTACGCTTTGGAGCGGATGCGATCGTCGTTTCAAACCATGGTGGACGACAGTTGGACGGGGTACTGTCTACGGCGCAAGCCCTCCCACCAATCGCCGATGCAGTCGGTGACAAGATCACAGTTCTGGCAGATTCCGGCATACGCAACGGCCTCGACGTTGTCCGAATGCTGGCCCTTGGAGCCAAGGGTGTAATGCTTGGGCGCGCCTACGTGTATGCGCTCGCGGCTAACGGGGGCGCCGGCGTGATTAACCTTCTTTCTATCATTGAGAAAGAACTCCGTGTGGCGATGACCCTAACGGGCACGACTTCTATTAGCGCCATAAGTCGCAAGTGTCTTGTGCACGCGCGTGAATAGCCTCGGGCCACTTTTTACAGTACAAAGCTCATGGCTAATACTCCCTAGTTGCAAAATAAGCTGGACGGCCAATGCCTAAAAGTCATGCCGCGGAGTTTCCAATTGGGCGCGTGTCCTTAAATGCAATTTTTCAACGACTGAGCTGATTTGACGCGCAAGAATTGGAAATCAGATTTCGCAACCAAAGGCAGGCGCCGTCTCTTTGCGTGCGTTCGTGCCAAATCATTCGGTATCCGAAGGTCTCGAGTTCTATAGGGGGCATGAATTTAAGGAGTTCAAATGAGTTCGCGGCTTCCTCAGCGGCCCGTCGAGGCAGGGTGAGAACAAGGTTCGATCGTGACACGAGAAGTGCCGCCGTCATGAAATAGGGCAACCACATTGCAATCCTGCGTTTAAGGCCTCGGGCACGGAGTGCATCGTCGACAATACCGGTGCGGCCTCCTGTGACAGTCACTAAAGCGTGGTCGTATGCGAGGTAATTATCCATATCAATTCGCCCATTTTGAATGTGGCTAGTCAAAGGATGGTTGTTACTTATCAGACAGATGTAGTCTTCGTTAAATAGGTCTGCAGTTCTCAAGCTGGTTGGCACGGGGTCGTCAGAATAGAACGCTAGATCGATCTGACCTTCGGACAGCATTCTAAAGGTGTCCCGTCCAAAACCAACGACTTCGAGACCCGATAGTGGGGCTTGGGCTATCATTTGCGCTAATGTCTGAGGAAGGACCGCTATGGCGCCATAGTCCGTAGTAGCAAGTCTGAACACGCGCGTTGTTGAGGTGATGTCGAATACAGGCTTCGTGTCGAAGAACGCCTCTGTTTGTTCAAGCAAAAGCTCAAGAGGGGCAGCCAGCTCTGAGGCGTATAGGGTAGGCATCATCGACCTATTCCCCTTTACGAGCAGTCGGTCACCGAACTGTCGTCGAAGTCGAGAAAGTGATCGGCTAACCGCGGGTTGGCTCATGCCCAGACGCTCTGCAGCCTGACTGACACCTCGCGTCTGAAGCAGAGCTCGCAAAACGACTAGCAAATTGAGATCGATGTCTTTCAAATCCGGTTCACGCATAATCGAAATCCGCTTCTGCCATTAGACGCATAATCTGGCATCGCGTATATGATAGTTAGATGCAAAACGCAAAAGGACCAGTAGATGAACTTACAGAAGATCGCTTTAGTCATGGCTGCGGTTGCGGGGTTGGCGATTTGCGGTACAGCCCAGGCAAGTCCAGAGATTAGCCCGAAGAACAAGGTAGCTATTGAAGCGTTTTACGGTGCGCTCAATACACATGACCTGAGCAAACTGGATGACGCCGTTTCGGTAGACTGGGATGACCGACCGCTTGCACCGCAACAAGCTCCGGGCCGCGAGGGCTTTAAGCCCACTGTGAAATATTTCTTCGCTGCCTTCCCAAATCTACATGTTACCAACGAACAAGTTGTCGAAGACGGTAACTTCGTCGTCGTGCGCTCCACGCTGAGCGGGACACAAAGCGGCGAGTTTTCAGGCATGGCCCCCTCGGGCAAACATTTCTCAATTACGGTGATGGACATGCACGAAATGCGTGATGGTAAAATCATCCGCACCTGGCATGTCGAAGACTGGCTGGGCATGATGTTCCAGACCGGCGCCTAGCCCGCAAAAAAATAGCGAGCGAAAAAATGCAAGATGAGACACATTTGCCAACGAACCGCCGCGCGGTGCTGGCCTCTTTTACGACACTTGGAGTTGGCGCTATGACAGCTGTTATCCCATCTAGTTCGATAGCTGCGACTGTGCCTACTAAAGGCGGATGGGTACGCCGAAACTTGGCTTTCGAGAGTAATGGTGTCGAACTCCAAGGTGCTCTGTTCCGGCCTTCAGGTGTTGATGGTAAGTTGCCAGGGCTTGTCATAAGTGGGCCGTTTGGTTCGGTAAAGGAACAGTCACCTGTTCAATATGCAACGCGTCTCGCAAAAGCGGGGTATGCCTGCTTGATTTTTGATCCTACCGGTAGTGGCGCGAGTGGCGGTGCTCCTCGTCGAACCGAAGGGCCGAGTCAAAGGCAGCGAGACATCCGAGCTGCAACGGATGCGCTGGCGGCTGATCCAGGTACCGATACAAATCGAATAGGTGGTTTGGGAATATGCCAAGGCGCAAGTTACATGATGTTTGCCGTAGCCGAAGACCCTCGCCTTAAAGTTCTGGCATGCATATCCGGCCAATATCTTTACAAGGAAAACCTCGAGGGATTCTTCAGCGGCGGCGGCCCTACACTCGACGAGCGTATCGCACGTGGAAACCAAGCTAAGGCGCGAGAAGCTGCCGGCGGGCCAGTCGAATACATTCCGGTAATCTCCCCGACCGACAAGTCTGTCGCCTTGCCTTGGCGGGAGATCAACGATTGGTATGCTCGATGGGACGGACTTGGTTGGGGTTCCAGAACGACTTGGGAGAACAGGGTCACCGCTTCGAGCGACGCCGATGTCTGGACCGTTGATGTTAGGAAACCTGCCGGTAAAATCGACGTGCCGACTTTAATTTTGCATGGGGAGAAATCGGACGGTTTTTTGGTTGCTGCGCGCACTGTCTACGACTCGTTGAGAGTGAATGACCGAAAGTTGATTATAGAGCCGGGCGTTTTTCACACTCGGTTCTATGATGATCCCGAGGTCGTGGACAACGCTGTTAGCGAGGTTGTGACTTGGTTGGCCGGAAGACTTTAGCCAAAGGTACTGACGAAGTGGCGTGCCATGTTCAAGTTATGGCCGAAGCTACCAGGGATACGCTGCTGCCTAGTATACGGCATCACGGCTGGCCGAACAGTCCAGCCATATGCAGGAACAAATCGCTCGATTTGTATAGAAAGTGCGAGACGGTGGAGCGCTACCGAAGTCTGAGAGCCCTATAAGGCAGAACATTTGCCTGGACCTCGACGAATATGGCATTCAAGCCATCAACGAGGCCTATGTATTAACTCTTGGCTCAGAGCCATGTAACCGTCTTGCCTGGTCGACCTTAATTCGAAAAGCACTGTCTTTAGTAGATTGTTCGGACTCTGTATTTTCACGTGAGTGCGTCCATTAGCATCGTACTGCTAGATCATTCCTGAGAGCGGTTGGTGCCCCTCGTAAGCGGTTAGGCAGCCACATCTAGCGTTCAGTAATGCCGGGCTCTAAAGCGATAACGCGCCGTTCGCGCTCATATTATTGGCGTCGGCGACACCGCGCCTGAAGCTATCGACAAACTATTCAACCTTCACTCGTCCCCCTCCGGATAGAACAGATATGCCCAGTTCAAATGAATGCGGCGATACCCGGCGCGTCGCAATAGTTCCATTTTCGCTGCTCGAATGCACAGACAAAGCGGGGGCTTTTTCCGCGCCGATAAGGGGCCCTGTTTCAACGCCGGTTGAGAAAGGAACTTTCGTCGGAATGGGCTTCATACCGAATATATATCACAATGTGGGACAATAAGCTACATGGTGGATATTTTGTCAATATTTCTTAGCTCTCAACTTGCACTCATCCCAACATTTTGTTAGAGGTGCTAAATAATGGAATAAAAATATCGGAGGATTCCTTTGCTGGCGAGTTGTGCCCGGAAGTGAGGGACGGGGACTTGGAAATGCTCGGTAGATCAGTACCTGCTGAAAAAGGGGCTTAAGTATCGCCTGAGTAAAAGTTGTGGCTAAATTTGGCACGCTTACGAAGTCTCTCATAGTTATTCGATACCTCAGACGATAGATTTGCAATTAATTGGGAGCTTTTACTGTGTTTCATCATCAGGCGCCTATGCTGAGATTTGTCTTCAAACGCGGGATACGAGCTGGCCTTGTGCCCGCTTCGGTTGCTTTGTTGTTGATAGCCGGGCCAACGCGTTCAGAAGGATCTCAGAAGTGCACTGAAGATGGTCCCAAACCATCAATACCTTCTTTGGAGCAGGTTTTTTCGAATCCGCCATCTGGCGCACGCCCTCTAGTTTGGTGGCACTGGATGAACGGCAACATAACAAAGCAAGGCATATCCTCGGATCTTAAGTGGATGAAGTCCATAGGGCTTGGCGGCGTCCAGAATTTCGACGTCGATCTAGGGACGCCTAAGGTAGTCGATTCACGTTTGCTTTACATGACGCCTGGTTGGCAAGACGCATTTAGATACGCAGTTAGAACGGCGGACTGCCTTGGCTTGGAATTTGGCATTGCCGCGTCACCTGGATGGTCTGAGACCGGAGGTGGCTGGGTACCAAAAGATGATGGCTTAAAAAAAGTAGTTTGGAGCGAAGTCTTTGTCGATGGCGGCAAGCCCATTCGACTGACACTTCCGGCACTTCCGGCAAGCCCAGGCCCGTTTCAGGACTTACAAATCGATGATGATGCGGCCATACGTGTTCGTGACCGCGATGGTGTGAAGACTTATAGTCATGGGGATATAGCAGTTTTTGCCTATCCTGATAAGGAACCATCTTCTGCTTCATTGCCGACGGTAATCTCAGGTAGTGGAGAGATTATCGATGCCAGCGCCATTTTTGATGCCAATGTGGACACATCCGTCCGTGTCCCACGGTTGGTAAACGGCATGCCTTCGGAATTAAGGTTTAGATATAAAGACCTAACGACCATTCGTTCTGTTACTTTATATATTCCGAATGGGAACGGTAGGTGGAGTGGGCCAAATATCCAACCTTATCTTGAGGCGAGCGACGATGGACTTAACTGGCATTTTCTGACAAATTTGAAGGTCAGTTCAGTGCCGGAGACTGAAAGCTTTTCACCCCAAACCGCTCGTCAATTTCGAGTTGTATTCAAACCGATCGTCGCAGAAACTTTTGATCCTAATAGTTACGCGGAGGGTATAATTCCTCCTGAGCCAGAGCATGATGACCTTCCGCTGGAGGTCGTACAGCTAAAACTTTCGCCTGAGTCAGTGATAGATCGTTTCGAGGCAAAAGCAGGATACTCAATCGAGCGAGACTATTTTAAACTTTCATCCGGAGGAACTGAGCAGGCAGGGCTAAAGTCAGAAGAGGTCGTCAACATTACCAAATACGTAGCGCCAGACGGAGCCCTGTCTTGGACGCCTCCTGCCGGGCGGTGGAAGATAGTTCGCATCGGCTGGTCACTTCTTGGAACAGTAAATCATCCTGCACAAGATGAAGCTACAGGGTTGGAAGTAGACAAATTCGATCGAGGCGCAGTAGGCCGATACATGGATCATTATCTTGGCATGTATCAAGGTGTTGTTGGATCTCAGATGTTTGGCTCAAGGGGCCTTAGAGCAATTGTCACTGATAGTATAGAGGTGGGTGCAGCGAACTGGACCCCAGCTATGATTGATCAATTTAAGTCATTGCGTGGCTATGATCCTACACCTTGGCTGCCGACACTGACTGGTGTCATAATAGGCTCGCGTGATCAGAGCGACCGTTTCCTATATGATTATAGGCGCACGTTGTCAGATCTTATGGCTTCGGAACATTATGGAACTGTCGCTCAACGCGCACATGTTGCGGGCTTGAAAGTCTACGGGGAGGCGTTGGAAAGCTTTAGGCCTTCGCTTGGCGATGATATGGATATGCGACGGTATGCCGATGTGCCAATGGCAGCTATGTGGATGTTCCCGCGTGAAACTGGGCCAAGTGCATCTCATATTGCAGATATTAAAGGAGCGGCGTCGGTCGCTCATATTTTTGGTCAGAACATCGTCGCGGCAGAATCGATGACTTCGGCAAGGCGGTTCTGGGCAGATTCTCCGGCAACACTGCGTAGGATCATCGATTTAGAAATGGTAACAGGGGTAAATCGTCCCGTGATTCACACTTCAGTCCATCAGCCACTTGACAACAAGGTACCTGGATTTGGTTTGTTATTTTTCGGACAGTATTTCAATCGTCACGAGACTTGGGCAACTTTGGCCAGGCCTTGGGTCGATTACATAAGCCGAAGCGCTTCCCTTCTGCAACGCGGCAAGTTCGTTGCCGACGTAGCGTATTTTTACGGCGAGGAAGCGCCGCTTACCGCACTCTATGGATCCGAACCGGTGGCAGATGCCCCAAAGAATAACGGATTCGATTTTGTGAACCCCACTGTCGTTTGCGGGGAATTGAAAGTTGATGGTCAAGACCTCGTTACAAAATCTGGCATGAGGTACAAGGTACTGTTCCTTGGTGGCTCTTCTTATCGGATGTCTGTTCCAATGTTACGGTGTATTAGATCCTTAGTCTTAGATGGAGCCACTGTAGTTGGGGTCGCGCCTCTTGAATCGACAGGCCTCAAATTCAGTGAAAGCGATTTTGAATCCTTGCGAAAGGAACTTTGGTCAGGATCTATCCTTACTAAGATAGGTAAAGGTCAAGTGTTGGATACTTCAAACGTAGATGATGCGTTAAAACAATTGAATGTTACTCCCGATTTTACCTATTCGTCGAGTGCAGGAATTGTGAAGGTTGACACTCTTCACAGGCGTGATGGCAATAGTAACATTTGGTTTGTCGTCAACCGCCTCAACAAAGATGCACGTATTGAAGCTCGTTTTGGAATCACAGGTTACAGGCCAGAAGTCTGGAACGCAGAAACTGGAAAAATATCCTCTGTAAGTTATCGAATTGAAGGTCGTCAGACGGTAGTTCCATTGACCTTAAACGCCGAAAAATCCGTTTTCGTAGTATTTAGAAAGCCATCGAAGTCCAATGGCGAAACCATCAATGAAAAATCCTATCATAAGGTTGTAGGACTTGACGAAACTTGGCGTGTCACTTTTGAAAAAAATCGTGGAGCTCCGCTCGATTACAAAATGAGCCGTCTGACGGCGCTAGAATTGAACAGCAATTCTGGTATTCGCTACTTCTCTGGGATCGCAACCTATAACCGCACTTTTAATTCACCGAAAAGTTGGGTCAGGGGAAAGCCTTTGCTCATCGATCTTGGGACAGTCTACGAGGTTGCAGAAGTTTGGGTTAATGGGAAGCGCGCATGTGGTCTTTGGCAGGCTCCATTTCAATGTGATATTGGTGCCTTAACAAGGCCCGGCATTAACGATCTTTCAGTCAAGGTCGCTAACCTATGGGTAAATCGATTGATTGGCGACGCGCAGCCCCACGCCAGTGCGATTACCTTCACTACTATGCCTACCTACAGACCAGACGCTAGCCTTAGACCCTCGGGATTGATTGGTCCTGTAACCTTGTTAATGGAAGATCATTAGAAACGGGGTTGACGACGTATTGTCTTTTATATTCGATTTGGTCCGGGAAGTTGAGCATTGCCTGGCACCAGAGTTGTGTGTGTCTGGGCTACGGGGTGGGAGTACAATTAAGTGCGTTTTAGAAAAATACTCAAACAGGTTGTTCGACACCACCCGGCCGCTTGAATTAGCTTCCGATTTTTGGAGTCTTCCAGTCGTGGACGCACCTTCATGGACAGGTTTGGATAGAGCGCAAATTAGATCGTCTGGAATCTCTAAATCAACAATGGAACAGATATTTAATGAGTAAAAAATCCGTAACGTGCCGTAACAGGGGCGCCACATGAGTGACGATAAAGGTGAAAACATGAAAATAAATAAACGTAGTCTACTGGCGGGCGCTCCGATTTTGGCGACCCTGGGTCTGGCGTCCGCAGTGAGGGCTGAGGTCGGGACGACTGATGGCGCTTGTGCACTGGCACAAAAAGCGCCTGACTATAAACTGCCCATGGCCAAAGGGCCTTTCCAACCAACCGTCGAATCGCTGGAAGCCTATGAGACTCCTGAGTGGTTCCGTGATGCCAAGTTCGGCATCTGGGCGCACTGGGGACCGCAGGCTGTGCCGCGTGCCGGCGACTGGTATGCCCGTGATATGTATGTGCCAGGACATCCAAATTATGAGCAGCATGTGAAGGCCTACGGCCATCCGTCCGAATTTGGCTATAAGGACATTATCCCGCTGTGGACGGCGGAAAAGTTCGATCCCGAGGCGCTGATGGACAAGTATGTTGCCGCGGGCGCCAAGTATTTCGTCAGCATGGGCGTGCACCACGATAATTTCGATCTCTGGAATTCAAAGCTGCATCGGTGGAATGCCGTAAAGATGGGCCCCAGGCGTGACATTGTGGGCGAATGGGCTAAGGCTGCGCGCAAGCGCGGTCTGCGATTTGGTGTATCGGAGCATCTGGGCGCCAGTTATACCTGGTTCTATACCAGTCATCAGTTTGATCGGTTCTTTCCCAAAATCGGGGTCAATTACGATGGAGCCGATCCCAAATTCGCCGATCTTTACCATGATAATCAGGGAGAGGAATATCATGGTGCTAAGGGCTGGTACACCACCGATCCGGCCTTTCATCAATTGTGGTATAACCGGATCAGCGACCTGATAGATTCCTATAAGCCGGATCTGCTCTATTCCGATGGTGGTTTGCCATTCGGGGTGGTTGGCCGCTCGCTTGTGTCGCACCTGTATAATGGCAGCGTCGACAAAAAAGGCGCTGTGCAGGCTGTCTATAACTGCAAGGACCTGGGTTCGGGCGAATTCAATGCCAAGACCTGCGTGCAGGATGTCGAGCGCGGCGTGCTCAAGGGTATCAATCCGCGGCCGTGGCAGACTGATACCTCAAACGGCGACTGGTTCTACAGCGACAACTATACCTATAAGACCGCGCCGCAGGTGATCACCATGTTGAGCGACATCGTCAGCAAGAATGGCAATTTGCTGCTCAACGTCGTGCTTTACCCAGACGGTAGCCTGCCGCCAGAATCGCAGATCCTGCTCGATGAGCTGGCGGCATGGATGAAAGTAAATGGCGATGCTATTCACGGTACGCGCCCGTGGCACATCTTTGGCGAGGGTCCAACCGAAACGGTTGAAGGCGCATTTCAGGAGAACAACAGCTACACAGCGCAGGATATCCGCTTCACCACGAAGGGCAATAAGCTATACGCCATCACGCTAGATCAACCGTCGCAGAGCGTGGCCGTGAAGGCCTTACACGCGGGACACGGCGCGAAAAGGGTGAGCACTGTCAGACTGCTGGGGGTAAAAAAAGCGCTGACATTCCATCAGGCAGATGAGGCGCTCATTATTAATCTTCCGGCCTCGCTGCCCACCCGTCACGCCAGCGTTTTTGAAATCACTTTCCGAACCTAAGTTGGAGAGCATAACCTTTCAGGGTGGCCTTCCTTAGATATCGCCTATTTGACTTTTTCTCTGCCTCCCACGTAATGAAAGGAGTGGATCAAGGGGACCGCGAGTAAAATTCAGAAAAACTGTGAACTGATGGGGTGGATGCCCCCTCCGATGGGCATTGTATAATGCCCAATCATCGCGTGGTGCGATGTGACAGGAGGACGATGATATGAACGAAGTGCATATATTGGCTGTCGACCTGGCCAAACGTAGCTTTCAGGTCTGTGCGGTCGGTCGGGGCGGGGCGTGTGTGGATGCCCCCGCTTTTGCAAGGTGATTTTCTAACTTTTTTCGGCGTCGAACATCTATCGGTCGTGTGTCAGGCCTCTGTTCGTGGCCTTAAGCGCCAGGGGGCCGGTATGCAGTTCGAAGAACAAGTTCCACATCGGTTCAGAGAGCTTGGTTTGCTCGAGCCCCGGGACTGGTTTGCTTGTCCTGAACATTGAAGTCCTTGCCGCATAATCGTCAGTCGATCTCCTTGTTGAAGCCGCAGCCCCAAGCGCTCACCGCATTGCCTGCATGGGCTGGCAGCGGATTACGCCAAACGGTAGTTTTCTCCCCTTGTCATCATCGCCCAAACAATGCGGGCCATTTTGTTGGCCAGCGCGACAGCGGCGGCCATGCGAGCTTTTCGTCCCATCAAACGGCCCAGCCAATTATCGGGCAATACGCCCTTGCGGACGATCCATCGAATCCGACTCATGGCGCCGACGATCAGCAGTTTGCGGATGTCGCTTTGGCCCATTGTTGATTATCGCGAAGAACTAACCCAGGAATCTCATCAGGAAGTGACCCACCTTTAAGGTATAACGCTGCGGGTCGTGGTGGGGTCAAGTCACAGTTTTCTCCCTCCTCGATTTTGCCGTTGCGGTGCTGGCCTTGAAGCGGAAGCTGTCGTTGCCGGTCTCTAGTATGTGGCAGTGGTGGGTGAGCCGGTCGAGCAGCGCCGTGGTCATCTTGGCATCGCCGAAGACACCGGCCCATTCACTGAAGCTGAGATTGGTCGTAATGACGACACTGGTCTGTTCGTAGAGCCGGCTAAGCATGTGGAACAATAAGGCGCCACCAGAGGCACTAAACGGCAGGTAACCCAGCTCATCCAGGACCACCATGTCGAGCTTCAGAAGTCGGTCTGCCATCTGTCCGACTTTGCCCTGAGCTTTTTCCTGTTCAAGCAGATTGACCAACTCGATCGTGGAGAAGAAGCGGATCTTCTTGCGATGGTGCTCAACCGCCTGAACGCCCAGGGCTGTTGCGATATGCGTTTTGCCGGTCCCGGGTCCACCGATAAGCACGACGTTTTGGGCGCCGTCCATAAACTCACAGCGGTGCAACTGTCGCACAAGGGCTTCGTTAATGTCGCTGGAAGCGAAGTCGTACGCGGACAGGTCCTTGTAGGCTGGCAAACGAGCCGACTTGATCTGATAGGCGATGGACCTGACTTCGCGTTCAGCGGTTTCCGCCTTCAGCAACTGGGACAAGATAGGGATTGCGGCTTCAAACGCAGGCGAGCCTTGCTCCGTCAGTTCAGTGACGGCCTGGGCCATGCCGTACATTTTCAGCGACCGCAGCATGATGACGATGGCCGCGCTGGCGGGATCATGACGCATGGCGACCCTCCATCCGCAGGGCGTCGTAGCGCTCAACATTGGCCAAGGGTTCTTGCGTAAGCCGCAGGGCCTGAGGCGCATCTATCGTGTCCGGCGGTGTTGTCCCATCGATCAGACGATGCAGCAGATTCAGGATATGGGTCTTTGTCGGCACGCCACCGGCCAGCGCCAGTTCGACTGCCTGTAAGACGACCTGTTCGTCATGTTGAAGGACCAGGGCCAGGATTTCGACCATTTCCCGATCACCGCCCAGGCGTTTAAGTAGGTGATGCTGCAGGCGCCGAAACGCCTCTGGTAGTTCTAGGAACGGTGCGCCGTTTCGCAACGCACCTGGCTTGCGTTGGATGACCGCCAGATAATGGCGCCAGTCGTAGATCGTGCGCCCCGGGCTATGGGAGCGATTGATTATCCTTTCATGTTCGCACAGGATTTGTCCCTCCGCGGCGACGACGATCCGCGTAGGGTAAACCCGCACACTGACAGGACGGTTGGCGAACGAAGCCGGCACGCTGTAACGGTTGCGCTCCATGTGCACCAGGCAGGTAGGCGTCACCCGCTTTGTGTGTTCGACGAAGCCATCAAACGGCCTGGAAGGCTCCATCAGGTACGGCTGCTCTTCCGCCCAGACATCATGGATTGTGCCGGGCAGTTCACCATGCGGGATTTCCTGCCAGTAGGCCATACAACGGTTTTCCAGCCAGGCATTCAGCGCCGCCAGGTCCGGGAAGCTCGGTATCGGCACCCATAAACGGTGGCGGGCGTCCTGGACATTCTTCTCGACCTGTCCCTTTTCCCAGCCGGAGGCCGGATTACAGAACTCGGCGTCGAACAGGTAATGACTGGCCATCGCCTGGAAGCGTAGGTTCACTTGCCGCGCCTTGCCCGCACCCACCTTGTCGACGGCGGTCCGCATATTGTCGTAGATTCCACGCCTCGGCACACCACCTAAGACCCGGAAGGCCTCGACATGGGCATCGAACAGCATCTCGTGGGTCTGAAGTGGATACGCCCGGACAATGAAGGCGCGACTGTGCGATAGCTTGAAGTGCGCCACCTGGAGTTTGGTCTTCTCGCCACCCAGGATCGCCCAGTCCTCGCTCCAGTCGAACTGGAAGGCTTCGCCAGCTTCAAAGGCTAGAGGCACGAATGTTCCGCGCCCACTCATCTGCTGCTCTCGCAACCGATTGGCTTTCCACTCCCTCGCGAAGGTGGCGACACGTGGGTACGATCCGTCATAACCCAGCACCACCAAGTCCGCGTAGAGCTGCTTGATCGTCCGTTTTTGCTTACGTGACTTGCCAGATTCGATCTTCAGCCAGTGGACCAGCTTGTCTGCATAAGCGTCCAACTTTGTCGGACGAGCCGCCGACTGGTACGTCGGCTCGACAACATCTGACCGAAGGTATTTGCGGATCGTATTCCGGGACAAACCGGTCCGCCGACATATCTCACGGATAGGTATCCGATCCCGAAAAGCCCAGCGCCTGATGACGCTCAATAATGCCATGTCTATCACTCCGAGGGCCCTCGCTGTTCGACAACGAGGGGAGTTTCACATGGGTCAATTCCTGATGATAATTAAGCCGCCAAATGGGTCAGTTTTCGGTGATATTCAACA
>NZ_FMTS01000017.1 GCF_900100255.1 Asticcacaulis taihuensis
TTTGATTTCTTCATGAAATTCTCCTCATCCCGCAAGCGGGATCTTAAATGGAAAATTCCAGTTTTAAATGGCCTCGATTTTCGGGGAGCAGGTCAGTTTCCACAAAAGGGTGCGAACAGGTCCATTTCGGGCAATAGGGATAATGGTGGCGTGAGTGCAAGATTAAAGCAATGGCTCCATGCCATCTGCAAAGCCTTGTCTGCACATCGTTTGAGCTGCCGCCAAATGCCGCTAGTCAGCGCCACATTGGCGGCAGCTTAACTCATACGCCGAGCTGTTCCTGGCAGACGATTTGAACTATATTCCGCAGAATGCTGATACGTTCATTGAGCCATTCCAGCTCTTCTTCTGACACAGCGAATTCGGCCGAGTAGCGGGCCTCTACATAGGCCCTACGAAGGCGGTCAAAGGCCTGTCGGTGTAGTTTGGTGTCACTGGGCCAGACGACCTTCAAGCGGTCGTCCAGGGCCTCCGTTTGCGACCGCAACATCGTGATGCGGTGGCTCTTTGGGCTGTAGAGAGTGAATACCAAGAGAGTGCAGTGGTAAAGCGCCTCTGTTGCTTGGTGGAAGTTGAAAGCCGCCATGTTCCACCAGCCGCGACTAATTTGATCCTGGGCTGTGACGAGGAACTGATTTGCGCGGGTATCCCAAAGATCAAAATAACCTTGTGCCTCCACCTTGATCTCTGCCGGAGTCAAGGGCTTCGGCTTGACCAGTGGGTGACCTGGCGCCTCGTACAGCATAATGCCGTCGCGGGCGATGTCGGTGAAGAAGGGCCGGCCCTTTGCAAGCTGGTCGTTCACATCCGCCAGACTGTGAACGATGAAGTTGACCGGCGTTTTGATATTATGGGTGACCGTCACTTCGCGAATGAAGTGCTCGTCGGCCTTGTCCCAATACTCGTGTAGATCGGTGAACTGGTGGCTATTGACGACGACCAGCAGATCGTAGTCCGAACGATAGCCTGAGGCATGGTCGTCGACCCAGCCGCCGCGCGCATATGAGCCAAACAGGACGACCTTGAGAATGCGGCCAAGCTTCTGCTTGTCTGAAAGTTTGGTCTTGATCGTGTCCTCGAACTCACCGAACAGCACCTTCACCACGCGCTCAAGCTCGCGGCGCTTAGTGTCTGGGAGGTGAGAGAGTTGGTCGGCCAGCATGGGGTTCCTGTCGTCTTGCCGCCGAGTCTAGCACTGCTACCGGGCGTGGGCTACCGCTTTCATGGATTGCTACCCGCCAGGAGAGGGTTACTTTCGTGTATGGAATGGAAGTTCTAGCTGTCCACCTGCCGGCGGGAGTGGCTCGATCGGTTTGTCTTGCATGATGACCTGCGAGTGCAGGGGGGCCTGCTTCCAAGTTGATACGCCGTGATTGAGGAAGGCTACCAAGTCAGTTTTAAGGATCAGCCTGCGGCCT
The DNA here is from genome assembly GCF_900100255.1 of Asticcacaulis taihuensis. GTDB lineage: Bacteria > Pseudomonadota > Alphaproteobacteria > Caulobacterales > Caulobacteraceae > Asticcacaulis > Asticcacaulis taihuensis. The sequence continues at coordinate 1,419 of NZ_FMTS01000017.1, forward strand.
CCAATTTTAATTGATCGCAACCGCCCCTCCGACATTTTCTCATAAAGGAAAGACCGGCCGAGACCAGAGGCCTTGACGGCTTCGTCTACACGGAATGAGATTTTGTCTATGGCGTCTGACGGCATTGGAACCTCCTGATAGAGGCGCAATTATACCGCAGTTCGGTAGTGTGGCACAGGCGACAAGTGCGCCCTGGCGGCCCCTTTGAGCCCGTTCTGGCCCGCTTTCAATCGAGCCGTACCAAATCAGGCGGGAATAGTGCGGCGACTTCCTCGCTGACTGCACTTCGTAGAGCTATCAGCTGCGGTGATCGGGCCGGCCGGCCGTCCAATAGGCCAAGGTCGGACCAGATTCGCGGCAGTTTCATCAAAATTACAAGAACGAAGTTATATTTAAAAAACATAAACGAAACAGGTGATTAGGTGTCGGGAGTTAATAATAACTCCCGAAAATATTTGTAACTCCCAAAAAAACGATGTGCAGACAATGACTTACGCGAAACAGGAGTTGAGCTTTATCTTGCCTTCACTGCGTTCCCGTTTTGATCATGTCGAGCATGTGTTGTTATTATGCCGTCATTAATCGTGGTGTGATTGTGCCATTGGGACAGGCGTACTGCACACGTGATGATGAGAGCGACACTCACCGTGGACTTGCGGCATCTTCTTCATTCCGAAGATAGTAGACGTTACCTTCGCCATATTCCGCTTCAAGTAGGCGTCGTGCGTCATCTAGGTCGGCCGCCTCAACGGTAACTCGACGCCCTGGGACATTCGGGTCCGTTTCCCAAACCATTGCGTTGTATAACCTTAGATTTTCCGATGTCATCGGCTATTGTCCTCTATAGGGTGCGAGACATGCAGCGCTGTTGCAGAAACCTCCGATGGTCGTGCCTTTGCTCTCCATGACATTGGTAATCTGCGAGGCAGTCATGTCCGGAACATTATGGACTGTGACGCCAGGCAGGTTTCCAAAAGCCTGTTGATCTGCTTTCAGCAAGCTCGCATCAACCGTCATTGTACCGTCTACGCCTCCATGAACACCGGTCAAGATATTCACGTCGCCTTTCATCATACCGCTGTTCACCATACTGGCGAAATCTTTCTGCGCGATACTGCCGGTAGATGTCCATAAAGTGCCGCCAGCCGCGTTTGTTTCTGAAGTGAAAACGCCACCCAGACTACTCAAACCTCTCGCACCCGCACTTGCCATTGTGCTTTCCGCGCCAGCAGGAGTAACGGCGATTGCAGTTGCCGCTCCCAATCCTCCTGCTTTTTCTCCGATAGCACCGTAGGTCGAATTGGGGGCGCTGATATGTGAGTTAAGCCACTTTTCCTGCGCACCTGCGTATGAGGCACCTAAAGGACCGCCCATTATAGTGGCAGCTTGGGTATTCGCGTGAGCTAGCCCTTTTAAAGCGCCAACGCCGACACCTTGTAAATAATCTAAGGTATCCTGTAGCGCACCATTTCCGCTCGGATCGCTTTTATTGATCGGATCTCCGCCGACGTAAGCGTACAGGTCGAGGTCATCTTTGCTGCCTACGGGATCAGTTTGGAGGAACCGTCCGAAGTTAGGATCATAGACGCGCGCTTTGTAGTAATAGAGTTTAGCATCGGGCAAAATCATCTGCCCCGTGTAACGGAAACGATTGCCGCTCCAGTCTTCTACATT
>NZ_FMTS01000006.1 GCF_900100255.1 Asticcacaulis taihuensis
CGCCAGGAAACTACTGACACAGATCAACGCCATGATCAGAGATAACAGGCCGTGGACTGAACAAAAAACTTGACTAATAACACAGTCGCTCCCCAGTAAAGGTATAAGAAGGCGAGCTTTATACCTCCCCGGCTATGCCGGGGAGGGGGACCGACGCGCTCTTGCGCGTTGGTGGTGGGGTTTCTTTGCTAAAATAAAATCCCGCCGGAGAGGCTCCGGCAGGATTTCAAACTCAGATAACTTGTGGGTGCAGGGTCCGCGACCCTGCCCCTTATTGCGCCGCTGCGCCGGTGATATCGTCCCAGAAGCGCCTGGCCTTGTGCATGAAGCCCTGTGACTGCGCATAGGTCTGTTCCTCGGAAATCTGGGCGAATTCCTTCATCAATTCCTTCTGGCGGGCGGTCAGGTGTTTCGGCGTCTCGATGAAAAGTTCGACAATCAGGTCGCCCTTCTTCTTGGAATTGAGCACCGGCATCCCGCGTTCCCTGATCTTGACCTTGTGGCCGGTCTGGGCGCCTTCGGGGATTTCGATCTGGAGCTTGCACTGGCCGTCACAGCCTTCACCACCCATCAGGCAGGGCACGTCCAGCTCGCCGCCGAGAATAGCCGTCGTCATCGGCACCGGTATCGAACAGTGCAGGTCGGCGCCATCGCGCTCAAAGATATCGTGTTCGGCCACAGTCAGGAAAATATAGAGGTCACCCTTCGGCCCGCCGCGCGTGCCCGCCTGGCCCTCGCCCTTCAGCAGGATGCGCGCGCCATCATCGACGCCGGCCGGGATGCGGACCTTCAAGTCCTTGTTCTGGCGCACCTGGCCGTGGCCGCGGCATTCGGTGCAGGGATCCTTGATCGTCTGGCCCTGGCCGTTACAGGTCGGGCAGGTGCGCTCCACGGCAAAGAAACCGTTCGAAGCGCGTACGCGGCCCTGACCGCCGCAGGTTGAGCAGGTGACCGGCTTGGTGCCAGCCTTGGCGCCGGAGCCATGACAGACCTCGCAGGTCATGGTCGTCGGGATGGTGATCTCGACCTCGGCGCCCTTATAGGCTTGTTCCAGCGTGATTTCGTAATCGGCGCGCACATCCGGGCCGCGCTGCGCACCCTGAGGCCCGCGGCGCTGCTGCTGACCAAAGATATCGCCGAACATTTCCGAGAAGATGTCCTCGACGTTCGAGAAGCCTGCGCCACCGAAGCCGCCGCCGCCAAAACCACCACCGGCGCTCTGGCCATTCACACCGGCATGACCGTAGCGATCATAGGCCGCGCGCTTCTGCGCATCCGAAAGGACGCTGTACGCTTCGTTGACTTCCTTGAAGCGCGCTTCGGCTCCATCGTCACCGTGATTGCGGTCCGGATGGTGCTCCATGGCCTTCTTGCGGAAGGCCGATTTGAGGACCACCTCATCGACCGTGCGCTCAACGCCCAGCACTTCGTAATAACAACGCTTGCTCATACTGCTTGCCCCGATATCAGCCACATCGTCCACGCATCGCGCGGGCGAACGGCTTCATCTGTCCAGTTTGTTTGGGAAATTAGAAGGAAAGGCGGCAAGGAGTCAAACCTTGCCGCCCCGTCCGTGCGGGATGCGGCCGCGATACCCGTATCAAGGTCAGCCGTCGCATCCATGTGAGGTCTTAGCCTCGCTTTTGGTCGTCGCCGTCGACTTCCTCGAAATCGGCATCGACCACATTGTCATCGGCGGCAGCCGAAGGCTCTTCGCCACCTTCGCCGGCCTGTTGCGCGGCGTACATGGCTTCACCGAGCTTCATCGAGGCGGTCATCAGGGCCTGATGCTTGGCCTTGATGTCTTCCACATCTTCACCGTCCTTGGCCGTTTTCAGGTCAGCAATGGCGGTCTCCACGGCGGTCTTGTCTTCCGCTGAGACCTTGTCGCCAAAGTCCTTCACGGCCTTTTCGGTCGAGTGGATCAGGGCGTCGGCCTGGTTGCGGGCTTCGATGAGGGCCTTGCGCTTCTCATCCTCGGCCTTGTTGGCTTCGGCGTTCTTGATCATTTCCTCGATGTCGGCATCGGAGAGACCGCCATTGGCCTGGATGCGGATCGAGTGCTCCTTGTTGGTCGCCTTGTCCTTGGCGTGGACATTGACGATGCCGTTGGCGTCGATATCGAAGGTGACTTCGATCTGCGGCACGCCGCGCGGCGCCGGCGGAATGCCGACCAGGTCGAACTGACCCAGCAGCTTGTTATCGGCGGCCATCGGGCGCTCGCCCTGGAAGCAGCGGATCGTCACGGCCGACTGGTTGTCGTCGGCGGTCGAGAAGGTCTGCGACTTCTTGGTCGGGATCGTGGTGTTGCGTTCGATCAGCGGGGTGAACACACCACCCAGGGTCTCGATGCCGAGCGTCAGCGGGGTCACGTCCAGCAGCAGCACGTCCTTGACATCGCCTTGCAGAACGCCGGCCTGGATGGCGGCGCCCAGCGCCACGACTTCATCCGGGTTGACGCCCTTGTGCGGTTCGCGGCCGAAGATGTTCTTCACGGCTTCGACGACCTTCGGCATACGGGTCATGCCGCCGACGAGAACGACTTCATCGATATCCGACGCCTTCAGGCCGGCGTCCTTCAGCGCCTGCTGGCAGGGGCCAACGGTCTTCTGGATCAGGTCTTCAACCAGGCTTTCCAGCTTGGCGCGGGTCAGCTTCAGGTTCAGGTGCAGCGGGCCGGACGCGTTCATCGAGATGAAAGGCAGGTTCAGGTCGTATTGCGCAACCGTCGACAGTTCCTTCTTGGCCTTTTCCGCTTCTTCCTTGAGGCGTTGCAGGGCCAGCTTGTCGGAACGCAGGTCGACGCCGTTTTCCTTCTTGAACTCGTCGGCCAGGTAATCCACGACACGCATGTCGAAGTCTTCACCACCCAGGAAGGTGTCGCCGTTGGTCGACTTCACTTCAAACACGCCGTCACCGATTTCGAGCACCGAGACGTCGAACGTACCACCACCGAGGTCGTAAACGGCGATCTTCTTGCCGTCGTTCTTGTCCAGACCGTAGGCCAGGGCGGCCGCGGTCGGCTCGTTGATGATGCGCAGCACTTCCAGACCGGCGATCTTACCGGCGTCCTTGGTGGCCTGACGCTGGGCGTCGTTGAAATAGGCCGGAACCGTGATGACGGCCTGGGTGACGGTTTCGCCCAGATAGGCTTCGGCGTCTTCCTTCAGCTTGGTCAGGATAAAGGCAGAGATCTGTTGCGGCGAATAGTCCTTGCCGTGGGCCTTGACCCAGGCGTCGCCGTTGGGGCCCTTGGAGATTTCGTAAGGGACCATGCCCTTGTCCTTCTGGACCATCGGGTCGGAATAGTTGCGGCCGATCAGGCGCTTGATGGCGAAGAAGGTGTTGGACGGGTTGGTGACGGCCTGACGCTTGGCGGGCTGGCCGATCAGACGCTCCGAGTCGTCGACAATGGCGACGACGGACGGCGTGGTGCGCACGCCTTCGGCGTTTTCGATCACCTTGGGATTCTTGCCGTCCATGACGGCGACGCAGGAATTGGTCGTGCCGAGGTCGATACCGATAATTTTAGCCATGGATTTCAATCTGCTCCGTTGAGGCGAATGGGTTTTGGCGGCCTTATGAAAGAGAAGCGCCGCGATTGTCCATCCCCGTTAAGATGAATTAAGGGATTTTTTCAAGCCCCTTCCAAAGAAGGACACCTGAAAGCTGTAGCCGATATGGGAGATTGAAACGCCCCTGCAAGGGTATGGGGCCAAATGCCCCTAAAATTTTTGCGGTAAGGGTGCGAGGCACCCTTAACCCGGCATCGCTACAGCGCGTGTGGCAACCTTCTCCTTATACCTCCCCATCTCCGATGGGGAGGGGGACCGTCCGGCGCAGCCGGAGGGTGGTGGGGTTTCTTACTTGATGCAGTTTCTGAGCTTTAGCTAGGTTACACTTAATGCTGAATATCGCCCCGGAGCGAGGCCCTTCTCGCCCGCGATTGGAATAAAATTCCGACGTCATATAACAAACGACTGCGGTATCGGCGCGGTTCGAGATTAAAATGTTTGATGACAATTTAAAGTCGAGAAGCTACCGTCAGTTTATGGAACGGGGCGAACAATTTATTCGGTTAACTTTGGACTGTGACGATCCGATTGAACTGCGAGATTTCGTATGTTCATTTACGGCATTAGGCGCTGAGTACGACCGATTTATGAAAGAGAAGCATCCAGAGATATCTGGAGACTCATCTCTCTACGTTAAGCAAGTTCGCGCAGGTTCCGTGATAGCCGACCTGATACCGTGGATGCTTGACCCTTCTCACATGTTAATTGCTAGTGTGGGAGCCGTGGTTGCCGTCGGTGGCATAGTTTCGGCAATAAACTCTATGGATGAGTTTCTTGAGCGCCTGAACAATCGCATATCTCCATATTTAAAAAAACGTGGCAGGGCCCCAGACGCGACAAAATCAGAGCTGACCCACTACGAGCATTTACTTGCCATTCCCGCAAATAATAGCGGGGCAAGCGTAAAAGTCGCCTCAATGGAGAGAATAACCGATAGCGAGACTATTCGTGTCTCTATCGAGTACGACACCACACAAGCCAGAGAAATCCAGCAGCGGCTGGTGGAGCATAAGGCGGAATTGGCTCATTTGAGCCGAGCCGATCATGAGCGCGTTTTGATGCAATTTACAGAAACAAATACAACGCAGGTGAAAACCGGAAAACCAACTGGTCACAAGGTTAGGATCGGGAAAATCAGCCAAGATCCAAGGAAGGTTTTTTACGCCACCGATTTAGTAAAAGCTAAAATTGAGCATGAGATTAAGGAAGCGGAAGATAATATCTACAAGAAAGTATTCGATGTAGATGTGAACGTTGAAAATCTAAATGGTCGCCCTTACGCCTATCGCATCACGGCCATACATGGCGTTGAAAACGAAGATTAATCCCGCGAGTTTACCTCTTTTTCGTCAATACTGATTGCAGCGAGCTTTTCTACAAACTGCGCGTAAGTGACATCCTTGCGCGTCAATTTAGTTACTCTCCTCCCCTGTAGCGCAGCGTACGGGGGAGGTGGCAGCGCGAGGCTCGAAGAGCCGGTGTCGCTGACGGAGGGGGCCAACAGCGATGTCAGAAACGCCCCCTCCGTCGCGGACTTTCGCCGCGCCATCTTCCTCACAACGAAGTTGCCGCTGCGCTACGCTTGCAAGGGAGGAGAGTGTGATCTTATCCCCGCTGCCAAAAACCGCGCCATCATTCCCTGATGGAGACCTCTGACGACATCGCCGCCGACCTCTCGCCGCTCGAACATCGGCGGGCAGCGCTGCGCGCTTTGTCCGACGAGATCATGGAAACCATCAAGACCCTGCCCAAGCCGCAATCCTGGCTGGAGGGCGACCGCGCCATGCGCTGCCTCGGCACCGCCGATCGCGTCACGGTCCAGTTGTTCACCAAGGTCAAGGCACACGCGCCGCGCCCGGTAACGCCTGCTCGCGCGCCCGTACCCGTCCACGCCTCCGAACCGGAAGCGCCCTTCGTCTATCGTTACGACGATGACGGCGTTGAGGACACTGCGGAAACCGATGATGGCGCCGTGCTCGATGCCGCGCTTGACGATATGGAAGCCCTGCTCGACGCCCTGGATCGCGGCGAGACCCCGGCGCCGGCCAAACCGCCCGCGAAACCCACACCGACCAGCCGCGACACGCCCTATCACAATCTGGCCCAGACCTTCGCCCATGGCCGCGACCTGCTCACGCAACTGGCCACCGCCCCTCCATAAAAAAATCCTCCCCTCTTGGAGGGGAGGTGGCGCGGCGTAAGTCCGCGACGGAGGGGTAATAACCGGCCCGCCTTTACTTGTGACCGCCGATATGATTCAATATGACCAGTACCCCGCGTACAGTATTGTGTGTTCATAACCGGCGGTGACAAGCACCCGGATTATTGACGACAGACAGTTTGCCGCCAGCTTTCGGTGTGCGCCGCCTCTACAGAGGTGAAACATCATGAAAAGTGCAAATGTTGAGTTACTGAAGAGTCTCTATGCGGCCTTCGGACGGGGCGACATGCCCACGGTCCTGGCCGGCATGTCGCCGAAAATCGTGTGGAATGAGGCGGAGCATAATCCCTATGCCGACCGTAATCCCTACATCGGGCCGGATGCCGTTCTGAAAGGCGTTTTTACCCGTCTGAACAATGACTGGGACAATTACCACCTGGATATAGAATCCGTTCTTGATGCCGGCGACCGGCTGGTGGCGCTCGGCCGGTATTCGGCGCGGTTCAAGGCCACGGCCTTCCAGCAATATACCGACACAATGGCCTTCGCCACGGCCATGAACCTTAAGCCCGCCCACCAGCCGGCTTAAGCGAACGCAACAGAGGAGAGGCTGTTACGGGTCTTTCGACTGCACGCTCAGATGCTCGACCGTCAGCGTCTCCACCGACAGCTTCTCGATACGCGCTTCCAGAATGCGCAGCCGCCCGATCGCCACCGCTCCCACGGCAATGGCGCCGATGGCGAACGCCCCAAGCGCAACCGCACCGACCGCCACTGCGCCCGCTGTCACATTGCCTCGCCTTGTCAGATGCGTCACGGACGCGAGCCCAGCATACCGAACATGGCGCCTTGCGGATCACTGGCCGTCACCGCCCACATGCCGCCGGGCACCTCCATCGGCGGCACCAGAATCGCACCGCCGCCGGAGGTCACGCGCCCCACCGCGGCATCGATATCACCGACATTGAAATAGAACAGCCAGGCCTGCTGCGGCAGCGGATTATTCATCATGCCGCCGGTCTGGACACCGCCCGACGTGAACACCTGATAGGTGCCAGCGGGCCCCATATCCATGGCCACGTCCTTCACCCAGCCGAAACGGCCGGCGTAGAAATCGAACGCCTTTTCCCAGTCCTTGCCGTGATATTCGTTCCAGCCGCAATGGCCCATGTCCGAGCTGAAAGCCTGGCTCTCGCCTTCGCCGGTCGGGGCCATGACATAGATCGCCGCGCCCTGCGGGTCAGCCACCATGGCCATGCGGCCGACTCCGGGCAGATCATTGGCGGGCCACAAAACCTTGCCGCCGGCAGTCTCAAAAGCGGTGACCTGCGCATCGACATCGGCCACATTGACATAGCCGAACCAGGCCGGGGGCATACCGGCATCCGGGGCCTTCATCATGCCGCCCACGCCTTCGCCATCAGCGGTGATCCGGCGGTAATCCATGCCGGGGGTTTCGCTGGCCAGCACCTTCCAGCCGACGACATCGCTGTAAAAGCCGATCGCGGCGTCGAGATCCTGGGTAATCAGTTCGTACCAGATAAAACGGCTGTCCATGGCATCCTCCACGTCTTGACCGCTGCATCATGAACCCGCGCCGGCCAGAAAGAGTCAGCAGGTGTTAAAGCCGTGTCCACACCTGCGACTTGCAGAAAACCTTGAGCACGCAGCCCTGGAGCTTGAGATTATTGCCGGTCACCGCCGCAGAGCCATCATAGGTCTTGTCGTCCTTCGGATCAGTAATCTGGCCGTTATAAAGCCCGCCATTACCTTTCAGGTGGCCGATTTCCTTGCCGGCGTAAGGGCCGTTGATGAGCTTGATGCAGAACCCTTCAGCGCAGGGCGCGATATGGGCGGTATCGCCCTTCATCGTTTTCCAGTCGCCTTCGATCGGCTCCGCGGCGATGGCCGAACCGGTCCACATCGCCAGAACGCCCACCAGTAAAATTTTACGAATCACGGCTGTTCTCCACTTTGTTTCCTGTCGCCTACTTGCGTTAAGGCAGGTCGGCATGGCCAGTTTCTGCCCGCTTGACGTGAACGTAACCTCCTCCTGACGAGAATGTCAAATTTATTACACTCTCGAAAAAGTTGACACGGACGTCAACAAATCTCTTGACGTGAACGTAAGCGTAATGTGTAGCTAGGGGCAACGGCGTCTGAGAAGCGCCAGCCGAGTACAGTTTTACAGGAGCAAACGCACGTGACTGCTTTTCCGATCAAGGCCCTTATCGCCGCCTCCACGCTCGCCCTGATGGCGGGCGCTACCACCGCCGCCCATGCTGGCGGCTTCTATCTGCAAGACCTTTCGGCCAAGCAGGCCGGCAATGCCTATTCCGGCGCCGTCAGCGCCCAGGGCGCCGACGCCCTGTGGTGGAACCCGGCCGCCATTGCCGGCTCGACCACGAAGGAGCTATCCTTCGGCGCCGCCTATATCGCCCCCAAGGGCAATGTCGATGATGCCGGCACGATCATCGTCCGTCCGGGCCAGGCCCCAGCCTCGGTCGGCGGCAACCCCTCGGCCAAGAACCCGATCTCGAACGGCGTCCTGCCCAATGGCTCCTTCTCCATGCCGCTCAATGACCGCGTCGCCATCGGGGTTACGGTCACCGCGCCCTTCTCGTTTGAGACCAATTACGACGCCGATAGCTGGGCACGCTATGATGCCGATAAGACCCGCCTGACCACGGTCGATATCCAACCGGTCGTCGCCTTCACGGTCAATGACTGGCTGAGCCTCGGCGTCGGCCTCAATGCCGAATACACCAAGGCGACGCTGAACAACGCCCTGCCGAACCTCTCGCCCCTACTGCCGGATGGCGCCCAGACGCTGGAAGGCGACGGCTGGAATTACGGCTATACGATCGGCGCTCAGGCGCATCATGACAAGGTCACGGTCGGCCTGAGCTACAAGTCAGCCATCAAGCACGAACTAAGCGGTGACCTGACGATTTCCGGCCTGCTCGGCCCGATTGCCGGCTCCAACGGTACGGTCAGCAATCTCAAGGCTGATTTCAGCACACCGTCGCAAACCATGCTGGGCGTGACCCTGCAGGCCACTGACAAGCTGGCCCTGCACGCCCAGGTGATCAGCTTCGGCTGGAGCGAATTTGACTACATCACCATCACCGGCTCGGTGAACCAGGCCATTCCGGAAGACTACCGCGACACGGTCAGCCTAGCGATCGGCGGCGATTATGTGCTCAATGACAAGTGGACGGTCCGCGCCGGCATCCAGTCCGACCAGACCCCCACCCGTGACGGCCACCGCGACGCCCGCGTGCCGGACGCCGACCGCATCGATTACGCCGTGGGCACCAGCTATCAGGTGACGCCGAGCTTCGCCATCGATGCCGCCTTCACCTATGTCGCCTTCGACAAGAGTGCGCTCAGCACCACCACCGCCGCCTATGCCGGCACCGCCGTCCAGACCCCGATCATCGTCAAGGGCACCCTGAACGACGCCAGCGCCAGCGTCTTCTCGATCGGCGGCCACTTCACCTTCTAAGCCGTCTCGGACTGCACATAAGTCTAAGGGAGCGTCGCGTGGCGCTCCCTTTTCTATTCCCCGCAGCCGTTATAGATACTGGCGCTCAATGCGCCGATAGCGGTCTGGGCATCCACCGCCGCCACCTCCGGCGCCAGCCTGTAGGCACGAATGTAATAACCGGTCAGCACCTTCACCGCCACGGCGCCCGCCGCCGCGCGGGCAGGCGGCAGGTCTTCACTTAAGCTGTCCTTCCAGATATCGTCACGGTGCAGCCGCACAACGGTCAGCATTTTCTGGGAATCACGGAAAACCGAAAAGCGGATCGTGCCGTCGCAGTCACCGACATCCTGCCAGGCGTGGTCGGCGAAGGTTTCCAGTTCCGGCACCGGCGGCAGCATAGCGTCGCAATCGGAATCCGGCACCATGCTGTCCAGCATCCCGCCGTAATAGGCGCCGAGCGCCTCGATCAGGCCCGGCCGGCGCAGCAGCGCATCGCACGGCATGGGCATGATATCCCCCGCCGCCATATCGGCGACCACGAAATAGGCACTGAACCCCTTGTCGGAAGCCACGACCTCTTCCGGCGTCATGGATTTTACGTTTTCGTCGTCAGACTGTTCTTGAGCGTTTTCCACCAGCGCCCCCACCACCTGCCGGCGTCTGGCGTCATCGCGGATCGTGACATATTGGTAGAGCGCGACATAGAGCAGCGCCAGTTTCGGATATTCGCGCTTCAGGATCGCCAACGAGTCATCCGGGTCACGAAAAAGCGTCGCCACGGCCAGTTCACCCAGCCGCGCCCGGTAGGCGCTGCTCAGGCATGTGTCGGAAGGGCCATAGCGCGTATCGGCACAGTCACGGTTCCGGTTCGCCAGCCAGGCTTTCTGCAGCGCAGCCTGTCCGGAAGGGCCTGTATTGAACAGGTCGATTTTCGACCGCGCATAAAGCCTGGCCAGGTCACGGTCCTGTTGCGACAGCCCCTTATCCTTGCAGATGATTGCTTCCAGTGCGGAGGGATGGGCGCAACTGAAGCTCGGCCCCGTCTCGGCGGCTTTCGCCTGTCCGAAACCGGCAACCAGAAACAGAATAGATAAGATAAATACCCCTGGAACCCAAATCCGCATATCATCCCCCTCTGCCGAGTCACAGGGAAACGCGAAAAGGGGAGCGCGGTCAAGATATCGCGTCTCAGTCCTTCATCCGGCCCCAGGATTCATCGTAATCGGCCTTTTCGCCGATATCCTCCGCTTTTGCATTGATCAGGCGCGCCGTTTTTCTGAAGTCGGTCTCGGCTTCTTTGCGCAGGCCCGCCGCCTTGTCGCCGAAGCGCTTTTCCCAGGCCGGCGCATAGGTCAGGGTGATCAGATACCCGGCCCGGCGATAAAGTTCAGTCAGCCGCTCACGGTCATGCGCGTGTTTGATATCATCGCGGATTTCACCGAATATCTTGTCGATATCAGTCTTGTTCTCGACATGACCATATTTCACGTCATTATCGTCTTTTGGTTTTTCAGCGGTCTTGACCATGATGGCCTCCTGATCCTCTCCCCTCCCGGCGGAGTCTCCGCGCCGGAAGGTAAGAAAGCAATCAGGAACCTGTGCCTATTGAGGCTTGCCGCCCGGCTTCCATTCCGGCCTGAAATCACTGTTCACCAGGTATTTCACCGGCACGATCAGCGACTGGATCGCCTGGGTCATGAAGGGCAGGTCGAGATGGGCGATGTCATCGGTCTTGTCGTGATAGGTCGGCGTCACCGCCCAGCCAGAAATGGTGTGGGCGACAATGCCCTTCAGCGCCAGAGAGTAGTTATCCGAGCGCTCGAAGAAATGCTGGTCCGGATAGGGATCGGAGGTCACTTTCGCGCCCTTGGCTTTCAGGGTCTCGCCCAGGTTTGAGCGCTCGAAACCAGTCATCATCAGTTCGCCCTTCGCCATTTTCGGATCCTGCGCCCCGATCATCTCGAATTCGAGATTGGCGACAATTTTTTCGAGCGGAACGGGTGGATGTTCGCCAAAATATGTCGAGCCCAGCCCGCCGATTTCTTCCGCGCCATAGGCGACAAACAGGATGCCGCGCCTGGGCTTTTTCCCGGCGGCCAGAGCATGGGCCACTTCCAGCACCGCCACAGTGCCCGAGGCATCGTCATTGGCGCCGTGCATGATGGTCCCGTCCGGTTGCACACCCAGGTGATCGAGGTGCGCCGTCACCAGGATCAGGCCCGCCGATGGGTCGCTGCCTTCGAGATAGCCGATGGCATTGGTGGTGAGGCTCCGTTCCAGCGTGGCGCCGCCGAGATCAAGCGTAACCGCCTGACCATTGGCGGCGGTCACCTGAGCGAAAGCCGCATCGGACAGGGCGATCAGGTCCGGACGCGCGCCGCCCATGCCATTCTGGCCGCTGTCCAGTTGCGGCGCGGTGCCGGTCTGGCCGCCAAAACGTTTCAGCAGGGCGCGGCTGTCATCGCTTTCGCGCACGATCAACAGCTTCACGCCCTTGCTACGGGCGGCGCGCCACCAGCCAGAAAGCGGCGTCTTACCCGAATTGCTGATCAGCAGGATATCCCCGGCGGGCAGATTGGCAATATCATCGGCAGGCACCACGGCCAGGTTGCCGGATACCGGCTTGCCACTGGAATAAAGTAAAGTCAGGCCATCATCTTCACTAACCCTGGCGGCGCCGGCATTCAGCACCGCATGGCCCGTCAGCCTCGGCGTCACCACCCCAGCGGTTTGCAGATAGCCATCCATGCCCGGTGCCGGCATCAACCCATAGCTCTGGAACTGCGCCGCCACATAGGCCGCCGCGATGGCTTCGTCAGGCGAGGCGCTCTTGCGGCCGCGCAGGGCATCCGAGGCCAGAAAGGCTTCATGCGCTGCCACCCATTCCGGTTTTACCGTCCAGGGCCTAGCCACCGCCGCGGAAGAGACAAAGACCAGCAGACTGGCGGCGACGGCAAGACGATGTTTCAACATGGAGGCCCCTTCAAATGAGACCACCAGTGTTAGTTACAGCCGCAAGCATCGTCAAGCCGCGCCAAGCTTGACTTTCCGGTCCACGGACCTACCTTAGGCTTATGATTATCCGCGCCCGGCTCACGCTTGTTCGTTCACTCAAAGGGAATCCTGTCACAGGGTCCTAGCCCGAGGCTCGGCCCTGCGCCCTCCGAGCTTCGGGGGCGCCCTTTTATGCAGATGACCGGAGCTTAATCCGCCTGGCCATCTTCACCGGCACACACATCCTGAATGTTCCTTTCGCCCGTGGTGAAATCCGCCTCCGGGCGCTCTTGTGTATGAAATCATGTCCCAGACCCATATCCAATCACCCAGGCATATCCGCCTGCCCGCTATCCTGATCGGCGAAGACGATCTCGACGCCCTGCACCGGCTGGCCGATCAGGCGCGCGGCCATCTGGCCGCCGCTGCCGAACAGTTGCTGACCGAACTGGAACGCGCCCGTATCGTGACTCAGGACAAACTGCCGCCGGAAACGGTGCGGATGGGCTCCCATGTCACCTTCACCACGGAAGACGGCCTGAGCCGAACAGCCGAACTGGTCTTCCCGGACCGGGCTGATATTGCCGCTGACCGTATCTCGATCCTGACGCCGGTCGGCGCCGCCTTGATCGGCGTTTCCGTCGGCCAGACCATTGACTGGCAATCGCCCGATGGCCGACGCCGCAGCCTGACCGTAACCGCCGTTAGTGGCTGAAAGCCTATGGTTAAGCCGGTTTTAAGCTACCAGATATAGCGGTGAACAAACAGGTAACCTGACGATGTCAGTGATTCGTCGCTGATTCGTTTCCGTGCCGTTCGGCATTCGCCCTGAAACCTGTTTACTTTTGACATGGCGCAAAAAAACCCCCGCCGGAAACCGGCGGGGGTTTAATGTCCATACGGACTGTAACCTACTCAGCCTGGGTATCGACCTTATGCTCGCCTTCCGCGGCGCCGCTGTCATAGCCATTCTTCACCGGCGCCGCCGCCGACTTGGCGGCCACCGCCACCATGGCCGGACGGATCACGCGACCGAACAGCTCGTAACCGGCCTGCATCACCATGATGACACCGCCACCCTCGACCTCGGTCGAGGGCTGTTCCATCACCGCCTGGTGCAGGTTGGGATCAAACTTCTCGCCCTTCAGCGGGTTAATCTTTTTAACGCCGTTCTTCTCAAATGCGCCGGCCAGTTCCTTTTCAGTCATGTCGATGCCGGCCACGAAGTTCTTGAAGGCCGGATCGGCGATATCGGCCGGCACGGAACCGAGCGCGCGTTGCAGCACGTCGGCGACATTCAGCAGGCTGGTGGCGAATTTCTGGATGCCGTAGGCGCGCGCGTCATTGCCTTCGCGTTCGGCGCGGCGCTTGATGTTCTCGACCTCGGCGGCGTAACGCAGGGCCTGTTCCTTCAGGGCGGCGTTCTCGGCGGTCAGCTTTTCCAGCTCGGCATTGAGCAGCGCCGTCGCGTCCTGCTCCAGTTCGTTACCGTCTTCGTTCTCGATTTCATCACTCATAATTCAGTCCTCATAATCTCTTTTTGGTCGCCCCTTACTCAAGCAGGCGGCCCAGAATCCGGGCGGTGTAGTCCACAAGTGGGATGATGCGCGCATAATTCAACCGGGCGGGCCCGATCACGCCGATCGCACCCATCACCTTCGCCGCGCCCTTTTGCGGGGACACCATATAGGGCGCTGCAATAACAGCCGAACCCGATAAAGAAAACAGTTTCGATTCCGATCCGATGAAAATTCGCACCCCTTGCGCGTCTTTCACGTCATCCAGCAGGTCGATCAGCTCTTCCTTCTGCTCCAGATCCTCGAAGAGCGACCGCACCCGCTCCAGGTCTTCCAGGCTCTGGGTCGCTTCCAGCAGATTGGCGCGGCCGCGCACGATCAGGGCGCGCTTTTCCTTGTCCCCGCCCGACCAGACGGCCAGACCTTCCTCGATCAGCCGCGCGGCGGCCTCGTCCAGCCGCTGGCGTTCGGCCTCCAGTTCGGCCTTGAGTTCCACGCGCGCTTCGGAAAGCGTGCGGCCCTTGAGGTGGCTGTTGAGATAGTTCGATGCCTCGGCCAGCACCGAAGGCGTCATGCCGGGCGCCAGAGGCATCAGGCGGTTTTCCACCCGGCCGTCATCAAAGACCAGCACGGTCAGGGCCTGTTCGGCGGAAAGGGCGATAAATTCGACGTGTTTGACCCCGGCCTCGAAGGAGGGCGTCATCACGACGCCCGCGCCGCCGGCGAGGCCCGAAAGCATCTGGCTGGCCTCGCGCAGCGCTTGGTCAAAGGTCTGACCGCGACCGGTCAGCCGGGCCTCGATATCGCGTTTGGCCACTTCGCCGATATCGCCGATCTCCAGCAGGCCGTCGACAAACAGCCGCAGGCCCTGATGGGTCGGCATCCGGCCGGAGGAGGTATGCGGTGCGGAGAGCAGACCCAGATGCGCCAGGTCCTGCATGGTGTTGCGGATCGAGGCCGGCGACAGGTGGACGCCGCCTTTGGAGACGGTGCGCGACCCGACCGGCTCGCCGGTTTCCAGATAGGTCTCGACCACATGGCGGAAGATATCACGGGCGCGCTGATCCAGTTCGCTTAAGGACGCGCTGGAATTCATCAGGCCGGTCATGTGCGGGGAGTGTTTCACCCCCTCAGTTTAGCAAAGCCTGAGCCCCCGCGCCAAGCCTTATTAACCGCCACAATTGTGCCATAAATGAAGCCAAATCTGGCAGGCGAAAGAAGGAGTCTGTCATGCGCCCGGTATGTTTCGCCTGCATCATGATACTAGGTCAGGCCGCCACCACGGCGGCGTTGGCCGAGAACTACACCTACGCACCGCCGGCCTCACCGGCCGTGACCGAAGCCCTGCAAACGCCGGCAAAGACGTCCGCCGCCTATGCCGATCTTAAAAAACAAGGCAATCTGGCGGCCGTCGATACCACGCCCGGCCTGATCCGCCCGGCCACGCGCATTGCCGAATGGACCTCGCATGACGACGACCATCGCGGCTTCGCCTGCGCCGATAAAAAGTGCAAGACGGTCACGCCGGTCTATAATACCCGCACGCCGCTGGAGCAGGAACAAAACCGCTACGGTTCGGAATGATGAAACACATCCTTGTTGTCGTCGGGCTTCTGGCCGCGGCGGGTCTTGCCGCCTGCGTTGATATAAATGCGCTGCCTTCGCCATCGCCTCACGGAGACCTCGGCAGGACCGATGCTCCGCAGAATGGTCGCGGCAACGATCCAATGGCGCAAACTATGCCCGCCAAAAAGGTGATACCGCCTGGCCAGACCTCCGGCGTCTATAAGGGACAGCCCTATGTTTGTGCCACCTCATCATGCAAGGTGGCCATACCTGTTCCTTACCCGCCACCACCTAGCGAAAAGAAAAAATAGAGTCTCGCTACTTTTATTACGGTATCGGCGTTCCCATAGCGGTCGCTTTCCTGTACGGGCAGGGCATTATCCTCATGAGGCCCCGCATGTCGCACTTTGACGCCCTTTCCGCGCTGAAAACCATCCGCCCATCCAACCGCAAGCCCGACCAGATGCGCGCCGTGACTCTGGAAACCGGCGTGACGCGCTATGCCGAGGGTTCGTGCCTCGTCACCTTTGGCCACACGAAGGTACTGGTCACGGCCTCGCTGGAACAGGGCGTGCCGGGCTTCCTGAAAGGCAAGGGCCAGGGCTGGGTGACGGCCGAATACGGTATGTTGCCGCGCTCGACCCACACCCGTTCGCGCCGCGAAGCCGCCGCCGGCAAGCAATCGGGCCGCACCCAGGAAATCCAGCGCCTGATCGGCCGCTCCATGCGCGCCATCATCGACCTCAAGGCCCTTGGCGAACGCCAGATCACACTGGATTGCGACGTACTCCAGGCCGATGGCGGCACCCGTACCGCCTCTATCACCGGCGCCTGGGTGGCGCTGGCCATGGCCTGCAACAAGCTGGTGGCCGACAAGGTGCTGGAAAAATCGCCGATCCTCGATCAGGTGGCCGCCATTTCGTGCGGTATCTTTGAAAACACCCCGGTGCTCGATCTCGATTATGATGAGGATTCCAACGCCGAAACCGACGCCAATTTCGTCATCACCGGCAATCTGGAAGCGGTCGAAATCCAGGCCACGGGTGAAAAGCGCGGCTTCTCACGCGACGAGTTCAACGCGCTGTATGATCTTGGTATCAAGGGTGCGAAAGAGCTTTTCGAGCTCCAGAACGCGGCCTTGGCGGCAAAATAAGTTTAGCAAGAAACCCCGCCACCATTTCGCTGCGCTCATGGTCCCCCTCCCCGGCATAGCCGGGGGAGGTACAGGAATAGAGGGGCCTTGTCCTTCTTATACCTCCCCGACTTGTCGGGGAGGGGGACCGCGCCGAAGGCGTGGTGGTGGGGGTTCTTACTTACTCAGAGTCTTCCGCCGCATATTCGATCAGGTCACCGGGTTGGCAGCCCAGCGCCCGGCACAGGCAATCCAGTGTCCGAAGACGCAGGGCCAGCGCCTGTTGATCACGCAGGATTTCGAGATCGCGCACACTGAGGCCCGTGCGGTCGGACAATTCGACGATAGACAGTCGTTTGCGGGCCAGGACTTCCGCCAGTTTAAGTTTAATCATCCAAAGCTCCTTAGGAAAAGTGGCTTCCACTTTTCCGTAAAAAGGGGCGTCTTGCTCATATGGTGCGGTCCACTTCCTGGCGCAGGCGGGCACCTTCCTTGAAGACCTCCGCCAACACGAAAACCACCAGAACGGCAAACCAGGTCGTCACCGCGCGCAGGCCGTAGATCGGTTCAAAATGCAGGTGAAACACCCCCGAGGCCACACCGCGCGCCAGATAACCGAAAACCTCCAGCGCCCCAAGGCCAAAGCCGATCCAGCGCAGGCGGATAGTGTTGTCCGGATGGAAAACATCCCCTTCGGACAGGGTGCGGAAAATCTGCCGCGTCCAGTGGGTGATCAGCAGGTAGCCGGCCAGCGAGGCACCGAACGCCATCAGCATGAAGGCCATCGACCCGGCTGACAAGCTGGCATCGACATTGAAGCGCCGCACCGCTTCCGCGGCCAGATTGGGCACACTGAGCAGGCAGACCGACAGCGCCACCACCACGGCGATCAGGCTGTAGAGGCCGTAATAGACGACATCGAGCGCCGTCTTCAGCAGGCTGGAAATGGAGCGCGGCCCCAGGAAACGCATGTTTTAGTCCTCGAATTTCCCTTAGTGTTCCATAAGTTCCACATAAAACACAAGTGACCTATTTGTAAGGATGGGTTAGACAGCGTGAAACGAGAGAACCAATATGCCCCTGCACCTGATCCCCGACCAGAAGCTGATCGCCGCCACGCATAATCCTGGCAAGGCTGTGGAAATTTCCGCCATGCTGGAAGGTCGCTATAAGGTCATCACCGCCGGTTCGCTGGGCTTGCCAGAACCACCGGAAACCGAGGTCAGCTTTATCGGCAACGCCATCCTGAAGGCCCGCCATGCCGCTATGAGCGCCGGTATGGTGGCCCTGGCCGACGATTCTGGCCTCAGCATAGAGGCGCTGGATGGCGACCCCGGCATCTATAGCGCCCGCTGGGCCGGACCTTACAAGGATTTCGACCGCGCCATGGAGGTGATCGAGCACAAGATGCGCATCGCCCGCGAAACTGAAAGTAAGACCAGCCTGAATGCCTGGTTCACCTGCGCCCTGGCCGTGGCCTGGCCGGAGGGTCACGCGGCGGTTTTTGAAGGCCGCGTCGATGGCGAGATCGTCTTCCCGAAACGCGGCGACAAGGGCTTTGGCTACGATCCAATCTTCCGGCCGAATGGCTATGACGTCACCTTCGCCGAAATGGACCCCGAAACAAAAGACAAGATCAGCCATCGCCATCTCGCCTTCGAGCAGCTACGGGCGGCACTGTTTTGATTGGCGATAACTTCTCCTCCCCTGCAATAGCGGGGGAGGTGGCGCGCCCAGTCGCGCTGGAGGGGGCAAAACCCCTCTCCCTCTATATCCACTGGCCTTACTGTTCACGCATCTGCCCCTATTGCGATTTCAACGTCACGCGAGATCGCGGCCAGGCCTCGCAGCGCGCGCTTTTCGACGCCATCATGGCCGATATGCGACGGCAGGCGGAAGGCCTGGGCAACCGCCAACTGGCCAGTGTCTTCTTCGGTGGCGGCACGCCTTCGTTACTGCCGCCGGACTGGGTGGCCGAACTGATCGCGCAGGCAGGCGACCTTTTTCCCTATACGGACGATATCGAAATCACGCTGGAAGCCAACCCGACCGACGCCGAGATTTCACGCTACGAAGGCTTCCGCGCCGCCGGCATCAATCGTCTGTCCCTTGGCGTCCAATCCCTGGATGACGCGGCGCTGAAATTCCTTGGCCGCAACCATTCCGCCGCCGAAGCCATCCGCGGTATCGAGACGGCGCAAACCGTTTTTGGTCGTGTTTCGCTCGACCTGATCTATGCCCTGCCGAACCAGACGCTCGATGCCTGGGAGACCGAACTGCGTGCCGCCGCTGCACTCGGTATCGAACATATCTCTCCATACCAACTGACCATCGAACAGACCACGCCGTTCGGTCGCGCCGTTAAACGCAAGCTATGGTCGCCACCCGAAGAAGAACTGGCCGAAAGCTTCTATTTCCGAACGCTCGATGTTCTGGGATCGCTCGGTTTCGAAGCCTATGAGGTCTCCAACCATGCCCGCGGTAAGGCGGCACGTTCGGCGCACAATGTGCTGATCTGGGAAGGCGTTGACTATATGGGCATCGGCCCCGGCGCTCATGGCCGCCTGACGCGGAATGGCGCCCGTACGGCTACGGTCGCCGAAAAGGATCTCAAAACCTACACGGCCGCTGCCGATCCTATCGAGGCTATACCTTTAACGCCTTCCGAAGCCGAGGAAGAAGCCCTGATGCTGGGCCTGCGTCTCACTGAAGGCGTGGCGCTGAATCGCCTGCCCAATCTGCCTATCATCGAGAAAGCCACGCCCCTCATCGAGCAGGGCTTTATGGAGCTGACTGCGGATCGCCTGCGCGCCACCGAAAAGGGCCGTGTGGTGCTGGACCGGCTGCTGTTTGAACTGCTAGGCTGATCTTATGGAATCTCTTTTCGCTCCGCCGCCGCGCGCCGTCTCCCCCGGCCTCTATATCGTCGCCACGCCGATCGGCAATCTGCGCGACATTACTCTGCGCGCGCTCGATATCCTGCGCGCCGCCGATGTGGTGCTGGCCGAGGATACCCGCGTCGCCGGCAAGCTGCTGGCCGCCTATGACCTCAAGAAGAAACTGCTGCGCTATGACGATCATGCCGGCGAAAAAATTCTGCCGGAAATTCTCGACCGGCTGGCGCAGGGCCAGATCATCGCCCAGGTCTCGGATGCCGGCACGCCGCTGATCAACGATCCCGGTTTCCGGCTGGTCAGCGAGGCGCAGAAGGCCGGCGCCAAGGTTCATCCCATACCCGGCGCCTCGGCAGTACTGGCGGCGCTTTGCCTTTCCGGCCTGCCGACCGACCGCTTCCTGTTCGCCGGTTTTCTGCCCAATAAATCCGCAGCCCGGAAAACCTTCCTCAGCGAATTTGCCGCCCAACCGGCGACCCTCGTCATGTTCGAGACCGGCCCACGACTGCACGACTCCCTGACCGATATCCTGAGCGTGCTCGGCGACCGTGAAGCCTGTGTCTGCCGTGAGCTGACCAAGCTGTACGAAACCGCTCATCGCGGCACGCTTTCCGAACTGGTCGCCGATCCGGCCTTGCAGGAGCCTAAGGGAGAGATCGTTCTTGTGATTGCGCCGCCGGCCGAGGCCGCCCCGTCGGCCGAAAATCTCGAAGAGGCGCTGAAACTGGCTCTGGAAAGCTACGCCCCCGCCGATGCCGCCAAACAGCTTTCCGCCATGTTCGGATTACCGCGCAAAATGATCTATCAGAAGGCGCTCGAAATGCAGGGCAAGGCGCGTGGATAAGGCGCTTCGGGGAGCGAAAGCACACAAACGCGGCCATCTGGCCGAATATGTTGCCCTCATCCACCTGATGCTGAAAGGCTACCGCATCCTCGGCTTTCGCCTCAAAATGCCGCAGGGCGAAATCGATATCCTGGCCCAGAAGGGCACGCGCCTGCATCTGGTCGAGGTCAAGCAGCGCCGCAGCCACGAAGAGGCTTTCGAGACCGTCTCCACTATCCAGCAGGAACGCCTGTGGCAGGCCGGACTGGCGCTTCTGGAAAAGAAGCCGCGGCTGCGCAAGCTCGACCTGGTCATCGACCTCTACACGATCGCACCGGGTCAATGGCCGCGCCATCAGATCAACGCTTTTGAAAAGATTGAGCGCTTCTGAACTTGCCATACGCGCTTCCGCGTCTCATATGACGGACAGCATAAAGGAACACCGCTTATGAGCCTGCGCGTCGCCGTCCAGATGGACCCCATCGAAAACATCAATATCGGTGGCGACACCACGTTCCTGCTGATGATGGCAGCGCAGCGGCGCGGTCATACCCTTTGGGTCTATCAACCCGAACATCTGAGCTACGAAGACGGCAAGCCCTTCGCCCGCGCACGCAAGGTCACCTTGCGGGAGGTCAAGGGCGATCATGTCACGCTGGGTGACTATGAAAAGCTCGACCTGTCCGATGATCTCGATGTCATCCTGATGCGTCAGGACCCGCCCTTCGATATCGCCTACATCACCGCCACCTATTTCTTAGAGGCCGTCCATCCGAAAACCCTGGTGGTCAATAACCCGACCAGCGTGCGCGATGCCCCGGAAAAACTGCTGGCGACACGTTTCCCCGGCCTACAGCCGCCGACCCTGATTTCCTCCGATCCGGTGGCCCTGCATGATTTCTTCGAGCGCCACGGCGACTGTATCCTCAAGCCCCTGCACGGTGCAGCAGGCAACGGCATCATCAAGCTCAAGGCCGGCGACCGCAATCTCGACGCCTTGATCGAACTCTTCGGCAATATGAGCCGTGAGCCGGTCATCCTGCAAAAATTCATTCCGGCGGTCAGCGCCGGCGACAAGCGCATCATCCTGATCGATGGTGAAATCGTCGGTGGCATCAATCGTGTGCCGGAAAAAGGCGCCGTACGCTCCAACCTGCGCGTCGGCGGCACGGCCGTACCGCTGGTGCTCACAAATCGTGATCGGGAAATCTGCGAGATACTCAAGCCGGTGCTTAAGGAAAAAGGTCTTATGTTTGTGGGCATTGACGTGATCGGCGATTACCTGACCGAAATCAACGTCACCTCACCCACCGGCGCCGTGCAGCTAAAAGCTTTTGAAGGGGTTGATGCCGGCGAAATTTTGTGGGATCGCATAGCCGAGACGCTCCAGAACCGTGCCTGATAACGAGGCCGGTTTCCCGTCGGTAAATATTAAAATCAACCGCCCGATTTCCCCCTCCGCAAGGCAGGGTTGAGAAAATGCGCATTTGTTCCATTTTTGTTCTTGCTTTGTATTTTTCAACGCACTAGACTGTGGATAATTCCAGTATAGGCGTACCAGATTTTGGCCAGACCATTGGCAAGAGATTAAACGGGGGCAATCACATGCCGGCGCGGATCACCACCGTTGCGTTTGAAGGCGCCGAAGCGCGCCGGGTCGAGGCCGAGGTTGTCCTGACCAATGGGCACATCTCTTTTCATGTGGTCGGACTGGGCGACAAGGCTGTGGCCGAAAGCCGCGAACGGGTGCGTGGCGCCTTTGCCGGCATGGGTTTGAGCCTGCCGGGCAAGCGCATCGTTGCCGCGCTCTCGCCTGCCGACCTGCCCAAGGAAGGCTCGCATTTCGACTTGCCAATCGCGCTCGCCCTGATGACCGTCATGGGCATTATTCCCGAAGACGCCCTGACCAACTATGTCTGCGTCGGCGAACTGATGCTCGATGGCCGCATTGCCGCCATCAGCGGCGCCCTGCCCGCGGCCATCGCCGCCTCGGAGTTCGGCATGGGGCTGATCTGCCCGGCCGATAATGGCGCCGAAGCCGCCTGGGCGGGCGATGTCAATATTCTCGCGCCTGCCTCGCTGATTGCCCTGATCAATCATTTCAAGGGCCATGCCGTGCTCAGTCCGCCGGTGCCAGGCGAGGTGAAGGCATCCGCCAAACCGCTCGATCTCAATGAGGTCAAGGGCCAGGAAGTGCCCAAGCGCGCTCTGGAAATCGCCGCGGCGGGCGGTCATAATCTGCTGTTTGTCGGCCCGCCGGGATCGGGCAAGTCGATGCTGGCCCAGAGACTGCCGGGTATATTGCCGCCCCTGACCTCGCGCGAACTGCTGGAAACCTCTCAGGTCTGGTCTATGGCCGGGCTGATCGCCAAGGGCGAGCTTACCCGTGAACGGCCCTTCCGCGCCCCGCATCATTCGGCCTCGATGGCGGCCCTGACCGGCGGCGGGATGCGCGCCAAGCCGGGCGAGGTCTCCCTGGCGCATAATGGCGTGCTGTTTCTTGATGAACTGCCGGAATTTTCGCCGCAGGCGCTGGATTCGCTGCGCCAACCGCTGGAAACCAATGAAATCATCGTGGCGCGCGCCAATCACCACGTCAAATACCCCGCGCGCGTGCAATTGGTGGCGGCTATGAATCCCTGCCGCTGCGGCTATGGCGGCGTCGGCAAGGGCGCCTGCGGCAAGGCCCCGCGCTGCATCAGGGATTACCAGGGCCGGGTGTCCGGACCGCTGATGGATCGCATCGACCTGCAAATCGATGTTCCGCCGGTCACCGCCATGGACATGGCCCTGCCCGCGCCGGCTGAAGGCTCGAAGGAGGTCGCCGCCCGCGTATCAGCGGCGCGCGAGATCCAGCTCGACCGTGCCCGGCGGCTTGACCTGGCCACAGATAATGGCCTGAACGCCACCGCCTACGGTGCCGGTCTAGAACACATTTGCGCCCTTGACGACAGCGCTAAGGCCCTGCTGACACAGGCCGCGCAGCAGACCGGATTAAGCGCCCGTGGGTGGACCCGCACCCTGCGCCTGGCGCGCACTATTGCCGACCTCGAACAATCCGGCCCGGTACTTCGCCGCCACATCGCAGAAGCCCTGGTCTATCGCCGCACGGCCACCACCGATGACCAGGTTGAGGCGCGAATGCAGGGCCGCGTGGTATCTTAATACTATGTGAATCCCGCATTGGAGCTAACTTAACCTTTTTGATCTAGGCTGGTCTCCTCAGTTAGGGACAGGCGGAAGAATCCCCATGCAGATTTCAGTTACAGGCCACGATCAGGAAGAGCGGCTATCGCCTGAGGAGCGCCTGAAAGCGCGCGAAGATTTTTTCCGCCTTATGAGCCATGAAATCCGCACCCCGCTCAATGGCGTCATGGGCATGTTATCGCTTCTGACCCGTACGCCCCTGTCTCCTGACCAAGCGTCGTACGTCCAGACGGCGCGTGAATCCGGCGATCACCTGCTCACCCTGGTCAATGATCTGCTCGACTATGCCCGTATCGATGCCGGCCGGATCGAACTGGAAACGACCGAGGTGCAACTGGAGCCGTTGCTGCAGAGCGTGGCTGAGCTTCTGTCACCGCGCGCCCACGCCAATCATATAGAGGTGGTGTGGTCGCTCGATCCGCGCCTTGACTATATCCATGCTGATGAAGGCCGCCTGCGCCAGATCCTGTTCAATCTGGCCGGCAATGCCATCAAATTCACCACAAAAGGCGGCGTGCTGATCCATGTCGGCCTGAGCGATGTCGGCCTTGTCCGTTTCAGTGTCCGCGATACCGGCGCCGGTATTCCGGAAGAAGCCCGTGTGCGTATTTTCGAGGAATATGGGCAGGTAGAGCCCAGCCACGCCACCCGTTATGGCGGCGCCGGACTGGGACTGGTGGTTGTCAAGAAACTCGTCGACGTTATGCAGGGCACGCTCACGCTCGAAAGCGAAGTCGGCCACGGCTCGCGCTTTACCGTCGAATTTCGCGCGCCCTATGGCCTGCGCAACCGGCCGTCACAAAACCGCTATCCCCACGCCATCGCCTTTATCGGCGACAATGACATCCTGGCCGAAGGCGCCGGGTCGCATCTGGCAGCGGGCGATTGCCGTCTGCGCATGGTGCCGCGCGCCGAAGACATTTTCGATCCACAGGCTATTATCCTGGCCGATCGTGCCGCCTTTTCCGCGCCCGTACCTGCACCCTCCCCGCGCAGCCTGATTTTGCTGGCGCCGGAGCAGCGCGACGAAATCGATGCCTGGCGCGAAAAAGGCTGGTCCGGCTACCTCATCAAGCCCCTGCGTCGCTCCTCCCTGCTCGAACGTCTGGAGACGCTGCACGATCAGGAACAGAAGGTCGAACCGAAACCGCAGAATGACGACGAGCGCATAGTCAGCGAATCCGCGCCGGACAAGTCCGTACTGCTGGTCGAGGATAATCCGGTCAATGCTCTGCTGGCGCAAATCCTGCTCCAGCGCGAAGGCTGCCGTGTCGAACGCGCTTCTTCCGGCGAGGAGGCCATAGATATTGTTAAGTCTCGCCAGTTCGATATCATCTTCATGGATCTCGGCCTGCCGGGCATTGATGGCCTCGGTGCGGTGCGTGAAATCCGCGCCATGGGCATCCGCACACCAGTGATTGCCCTGACCGCCAATGCCTATGAGGAAGACCGCCGCGCCAGCATTCATGCCGGCATGAACGACTTCCTGACCAAGCCGATCGAACTCGTAGCGCTCAAACACCGCCTTCAGACCTGGACCGGCGAGCACCCGGCGGCCAAAAGCGCTTAAGCTCTGCACATCTGACGCTTTGACAGGCCGGGCGAAGCCCCATACCTTCCCTTCAAACGGACGGAGCAAGGCATGTCGGAAAAATCTGTAGCGGACGAAAGCGCTAAACTTAAGCGGAACCTTTGGCCCGCCTCAGTTATGCTGGCCCTCGGCTTTTCCTCCGGCCTGCCATACCTGCTGATCTATGATACCGCCAGCGTCTGGCTGCGACAGGCGGGCGTTTCCCTGGCTGATATTGGCTATTTCTTCCTGTTCACCACCTTTAGCTATACGCTGAAATTCCTTTGGGCACCGGTGATCGACCGGCTTAACCTGCCCTTCCTGACCCGCCATCTCGGTCATCGCCGTGGCTGGTTGCTGCTGATCCAGGGCTTACTGGTGATCGGGCTGCTGGGCATATCGCTTAGCCATCCGGAACGCGGCATTGTGGGCATGGTCATCATCGCCTCCCTGACCGGCTTTATCGCCGCGACGCAGGACATCGTCATGGATGCCTGGCGTATCGAGGCGGTCGAGGAGAAACTGCAAGGGCTGATGGCTTCCTGTTATCAATGGGGTTATCGCATCTCGATGATCCTGTCCGGTGTATTGCCTCTCGTTTTGTCCAAGCCGTTGGGCTGGAACATGGCCTATGCCGTGATGGCGGCCTTCATGGCGGTGGGGATCGCCGCCGTGTTGCTGGCGCCGCGCGAAAAGGCGCACACCATCCGTCCTATTCATATGGAAGGCCTGACAGCGCAGCCATGGCGTGAAGCGGCGGAATGGGCCACGCGCGGCATTCTGATTGTGCTGGCTGCCATTCTCATGGGGTGTGGCCTGACCGGCAATGTCGATGTACTCGATTTTCTGCTGGGGCTGGTCGGTCTCAGCGATCAGGCGCAACAGGCCCTGAAAGTTATATGGACCGCCAAGGCCACGGGCGTTTTCCTGCAAATCCCGGCCTTCCTGATCGGCTTCGGTCTGCTTGCGGCGTGCTGCCTGCCCTTGCCCTGGGCCACCCGGCCCGGCGCCTATTTCAAGGGCGCTTTCGTCGCACCCGTAGCCGATTTCTTCCAGCGCTATGAAAACTGGGCGGCGTTTATCCTGGCCCTGATCCTGGTCTATCGCGTCAGCGAATTCGTACTCAACATCATGAATCCCTTCTATGTCGACCTCGGCTTCGACGTCGACACCATCGCCGGAATGCGCAAGGTCTGGGGCGTGATCATGTCGATGATCGGTCTGGGCTTCGCCAGTTGGATCATCGCGCAGTTCGGACTGATGCGATCGCTGATCATCGGTGCCCTCGTCGGCCCCCTGAGCCACGCCGGCTTCATGTGGCTGGCTTGCGCGGGTCACGATGTCCGGGTATTCGCCATAGCCATGGCCATGGATAACATCTCGGCCGGTATTTCGGGCACAGTGCTGATCGCCTACATGTCCTCCCTGACCTCGGCCTCATTCACAGCATCGCAATATGCCCTTTTCTCCAGCCTGTATTCGATACTCGGCAAGCTGGTTGCCTCGCAGTCGGGGCGTATTGTCGAGGCATCGGCCAAAGCAGCGGACCAGGGGGGTATCGCATCCTTGTTTACCGGCCTGATGACACATCTTCATGCCGATTCCTATGTCACACCCGCCGCCAAGCTGGGGGTGACACCCGCGGCTCTGGGCGCGGGCTATTTCACCTTCTTCGCCTATACCATTGTGATCGGATTTGTCGCTATCGCCATGTCATTCTGGCTGTATTTCCGCCGGAGGACCGACACCGTCGTGTAATGGGGTCGAGGGGTCCGCGACCCCTCACCTCACCCTGAGAAACAAAAGGAGCGGCTCCCAAAAGGGGCCGCTCTTTTTGTTTATTAAGAAAAGACGAAGGGGCCCCAAACAACGTTTCTAGGCCCCTTCATCCCGAAACCCGACAGTGTCACCCCTTCGCCGATGCCCGGATATCATAGGCGGCAAACGTCGCCATGGTCAGGATCTTCGATACAGAATCCGACAACTGGCAGATCTGCACCGGCTTGGAGAGACCCAGCAGCAGCGGACCCACCACCGTGGCCCCGCCCAGGGCTTCAATCATCTTGGTCGAGATCGAGGCCGACTGAATGGCCGGCATGATCAGCACATTGGCCGGCGCGGTCAGACGCTGGAAGGGATAGTTGGCCCACATGGCCGGCTCCAACGCCACGTCGGGCGGCATCTCACCTTCAAACTCAAAGTCCACACCACGTTCTTCCAGCAGGCGCACGGCTTCCTTGACGCGATCCGAACGCTCGCCGGTCGGATTGCCGAAGGTTGAATAGCTCATGAAGGCCACGCGCGGGGTGTGGCCCATGCTGCGTACCGCCATGGCGGCTTCGATGGCGATATCGCCCAGCTCTTCCGGCGATGGCATTTCGGCGACCGTGGTATCGGCCACGAAGATGGTCCGGCCCTTGGCCAGCACGATCGAGAGACCCATGATGCGACCGCCCGGCGCCGGATCGACCACGCGCAGCACGTCATCCAATGACTTGTCGAACGAGCGCGTCACGCCGGTGACCATGCCATCGGCATGGCCGGAAATGACCATGGCAGCGGCAAACGAATTGCGGTCCAGGTTGATCAGGCGATCGACGTCGCGCTTGAGGTAGCCTTCTCGCTGGAGGCGCGAATAAAGCAACTGTGAATAGGCGGCATTGCGGTGGCTCAGGCGGGCATTGACGATCTCGATACCCTCTTCTTTCGGATCGATACCGGCAGCGCGCATGTTCTCCTCGACCAGGTTTTCACGGCCGCACAGGATCGGCGTGCCGAGCCCTTGCAGCTTGAAGGCGTGGGCGGCGCGGATGACCGAAATATCCTCGCCCTCGGCGAAGACAATGCGTTTGGAGGGCCTCGAACGGACCGCCGAGGTGATCGATTGCAGGAAGCCGGCCGACGGATCGAGGCGCTGTTCCAGCGTCTTGCGGTAGGCGTCCATATCGGTGATCGGCTTGCGGGCCACGCCGGTATCCATGGCGGCCTGGGCCACGAAGGGCGGAATGTACCAGATCAGGCGCGGATCGAACGGCGACGGAATGATATAGTCCTTGCCGAATTTCAGATGACGGCCCTGATAGGCGGCGGCCACTTCATCAGGCACATCTTCGCGGGCGAGCTGCGCCAAGGCATGGGCCGCGGCCAGCTTCATCTCGTGGTTTACCCGGCGGGCGCGGACATCGAGCGCGCCGCGGAAGATATAGGGGAAGCCCAGGACGTTATTGACCTGGTTCGGGTAATCCGAGCGGCCGGTAGCGACGATGGCGTCGGAACGCACGCTGGCCACCTCTTCCGGCGTGATTTCCGGGTCCGGATTGGCCATGGCGAAGATGATCGGCTTGTCGGCCATGGTGGCGACCATGTCCGGCGTCAGCACGCCCTTGGCGGACAGGCCCAGGAAAACGTCGGCACCGACCATTGCCTCGGCAAGCGTCCGCTTCGAGGTCTTGGTGGCGTGCGGCGCCTTCCACTGGTCCATGTCGATGGTGCGGCCTTCATAGACGACGCCGTGGATATCGACCACCGTGGTGTTCTCATGTTTTACGCCCAGCGACTTGATCAGAGAGAGCGACGACAGACCGGCGGCGCCGGCGCCGCAGAGCACGACCTTGACATCCTCGATCTTCTTGCCAGTGATTTCGAGCGCATTGATCAGGCCGGCGGAGGCGATGATGGCCGTACCGTGCTGGTCATCGTGGAAGACGGGGATATCCGCCAGATCCTGCAGGGCCGCCTCGATGATGAAGCACTCCGGCGATTTGATATCTTCCAGGTTGACGCCGCCAAAGGCGCCCGTGATGTTCTTCACCACCGTAATGAATTCGTTCGGTTCCTGGGTCGCCACCTCGATATCGAACGAGTCGATATCGGCGAAGCGCTTGAAGAGAACCGACTTGCCTTCCATGACCGGCTTGGAGGCCAGCGCACCGAGATTGCCGAGACCGAGGATGGCCGTGCCATTTGAAATGACCGCCACCATATTGCCCTTGGCCGTATAGTCATAGGCCGCTTCGGGGTTCTCGGCGATGCGCAGCACCGGCACCGCCACGCCCGGCGAATAGGCCAGGGCCAGGTCGCGCTGGGTGGCCATCGGCTTGGTCGCCATCAGCGCGATCTTGCCCGGCTGGGGATGCTGGTGAAGGTGCAGCGCTTCGTCGTCGCTGAAGGTCTGTTTTTCGGTGGTCATGACTTTAGGGAAACTCTGACAGGGTGTGTGGCGATTTATATTATAATTTAAGGACTTGCGTCCCTAACGGAATAGAACAAGAGCGGCGGCGAATAAAGGGTCTACACGGTCGCAGGGGTACTTTTCTTTATTGTCTGACAAATGAATTTGCAAGTTGTTGTTTTTAAAGCGCGGTTTGAAGGGGTTTTACACATAAGAGAGCTCAAGCGCCGGCACTCCAAGACATGGGCTCCTCGCCTAAGCTCGGGCGTGTGTCGCACTTGCCAACAGCCAAGCTGTTGGAGAAGTTTTACACACTTTCCTTTGCGAAATCCCTTCTCTTCGCTGTTAACAATGGTTAACTTCGCGGCATGAACGCCCCGCAAACCCTCACGCCTGATGCCACCGTCCCGAATGTGGAGGGTGCCACGCCGGTCATGGCGCAATATATCCAGCTCAAGGCGCAGTATCCGGATGCCCTCCTGCTGATGCGCATGGGCGATTTCTACGAAATCTTTTTCGAGGATGCGGTCATCGCCTCGGCAGCCCTTTCACTGGCCCTGACCAAGCGCGGGCAGTTCCAGGGCAAGGATATTCCGCTGGCTGGCGTGCCCGCCCATGCCGCCGATGCCTATATCGCCAAGCTGATCCGGCTCGGCCACCGCGTCGCCGTCTGCGATCAGTTGGAAGACCCGGCCGAAGCGAAAAAGCGCGGCTCGAAAGCCATCGTCAAGCGCGGTATAACACGCGTTGTAACGCCGGGCACACTGACTGAGGATACGCTTCTGGAGGAGCGCGGCGCCAACCGGCTGGTCGCGCTGTCATCGCGCGGCGGTGTGCTGGCCCTGGCGGCGGTGGAGCTTTCGACCGGTGATGTCGAGGTGCTGGAGGTTGCGCCCGAACAACTGGGCGTTCAGTTGTCCGCCCTGCGGCCTTCGGAAAGCCTGGTGGCTGACCGCCTGATCCAGGACGAGGCCATTTACCCCCTGCTCAAAATGTACGGCGGGGTCATCCAGCCGCAGCCGGCCTCGCTATGCGATCCGACGAGCGGTGAAGCGCGCCTGCTCAAGCTCTACGGTGTCTCCACGCTAGATGGTTTCGGTGCGTTCAGCCCGGCCGAGGTTTCGGCGCTGGGCTTGCTGGCCGCTTATATCGACCTGACCCAGGCTGGCAAGATTCCGACCCTGAAACCGCCGGCACGGGTGATTTCCAACAACTATCTCGCCATCGACGCTGCCACGCGCAACAGCCTTGAGATCGACCGCACCCAACAGGGCAAGCGCGAAGGCAGCCTGATTTCGGCGCTAGACATGACGGTGACCTCAGGCGGCTGCCGCCTGTTGCTGAACCGTCTCGCGCGCCCGCTGTATAATCCGGCCGATATCAATGCGCGGCTGGACACGATCGAGTGGCTGCTGCCGCGCCGGACATTGCGCGAGACCCTGCGCCACCTGATGCGCTCGCTGTCCGATCAGGCGCGGGCCCTGTCGCGGCTGTCTCTGGGCCGGGGAAGCGCGCGCGACCTGTGCGTCATTACCCAGGCGCTGACCATCAGCGAAGCCCTAGCCAGCCAGCTAAACGACGCCCGCCATCAGGAACATGACGACCTGGCTGGCGATCCCCCCGCCATTCCGCAGGAAATCGACGGCATCATCTCGGCCCTGGTGCCTTCCCTGCCGCTCAGCCAGTTGCGCGACAAACTGGCGCGCGCCGTTGTCGAAGAGCCGCCGCTCAAACTGTCCGACGGCGGCTTCATCCGTCCCGGCTTCAATGCCGACCTGGACGAGGCGCGGGCCCTGCGCGATGACAGCCGCCAGATCATTCTGGCGCTGGAGCAAAGACTGGCCGCTGAAACCGGCATCGCCATCCGCATCAAGTTCAACAATGTGCTGGGCTATTTCATCGAGCTTTCCGCCAAGCTGGCCGAACAGCTTCAGGCGCAGGACACGGAAAGGCAGTTCATCCACCGCCAGTCTCTGGCTAATCAGGTGCGCTTCGTCACCACCGAACTGATCGAACTCGATGGCCGCATCCAGCGCGCCGCGCAGCAGGGCCAGGCACTGGAACTGGACATTTTCGAACAGTTGCGCGAAGAGGTGCGTCTCGCCGCCGCTGAAATCCAGGGCGGCCATGACGCCATCTGCGCGCTCGATGTCGCGGTCGCCAATGCCTGCTGGGCGGAAGACTGGGATGCGGTCCGGCCGGTGGTCGATGACAGCCTGAGACTCGAAATCTCGCGCGGCCGCCATCCGGTTGTGGCAGCGGCATTGAAAAGCCAGGGCAAGCCCTTCACGCCCAATGATGTCGATCTCGACGCGTCTGGCGCCCATGCCGCGCGATTGTCGCTCGTCACCGGTCCGAACATGGCCGGTAAATCGACCTATCTGAGACAAAACGCGCTTTTAATCATCATGGCTCAGGCCGGCCTGTTCGTGCCGGCCAAATCCATGCATCTGGGCGTGGTCGACAAGCTGTTCTCGCGCGTCGGCGCCGGCGATGACCTGGCGCAGGGCCGCTCTACCTTCATGATGGAAATGGTCGAGACTGCCGCCATCCTGACCCAGGCCAGCGAGCGCTCCTTCATCATCCTCGATGAAATCGGCCGCGGCACCGCCACCTATGACGGCCTGGCCATCGCCTGGGCCTCGGCGGAAAACCTGCACGAGGTCATCAAGGCACGCACCCTCTTCGCCACCCATTATCACGAGCTTTCCAGGCTCGAAGAGCGAATGAAGCACCTTAACAACCTGTCACTGACCGCCCATGAGCACAATGGCGAGCTGATCTTCCTGCACGAGGCGCGCAAAGGCTCGGCCGACCGCTCCTACGGGGTACAGGTGGCGCGTCTGGCCGGTATGCCGCCGGCCGTGGTTTCGCGCGCCCGCGATATCCTAACCCGCCTGGAAGAAGAAAATCAGACCCAACTCAAGCTCGACGATTTACCGCTGTTTTCCGCAAGTCGCACACCGGAACCGGCGTCTTTCGCGCCCTCGAAGGTGGAAACCATGCTCAGGAGCGTAAATCCGGATGATTTAAGCCCCAAGGAAGCTCTGGAACTCATATATAATTTACACAAACTGCTGTAAGCCGGAGGCAAGCCGAGTTTTGTTCATATGAGTGACTCCTCCCCCATGCTCACCCAGACACACCCGGCGGCGCCCGCATACCGTATCGACGGGACTGATCTGCGTAGACGCCTGACCGAAGCCTATGAGGATTCGTCAGGTGACACGCTCGATTTGCGACGCCGCGCCGTTACCATTCTGAAAGACGCGCTCGACAAGGGCCGCGCCAGCCTGCTTGAGCGCGTGGACGATCAGAAGGGCGGATATGCCACCGCCCGCGCCCTGGCCGGGGTGACCGACGAAGTGGTCTCGGCCCTGTGGGACTTCACCCTCACCCATGTCTACCGTGCCCGCAACCCGACCGAAGGCGAGCGCCTGGCCCTCTTGGCCGTCGGCGGTTACGGCCGTGGTGAACTGGCGCCCTATTCCGATCTCGACCTGTTGTTCCTGCGTGCCTGGAAGGAAACCTCGCACTCGGAATCGGTCATTGAATTCATCCTCTATACCCTGTGGGACTTAGGGCTGAAGGTCGGCCATTCGTCGCGCACGGTCGATGAGACGCTCAAATATGTCAGGAGCGATCACACCATCATGACGGCGGTGCTGGAGCATCGCCTGATCGCCGGCGATGCCGAACTGGCCCAGAACCTCGAAGACCGGCTCACGCACGACGGCCTGAAATCGCACGCCTTCGACTTCGTCGCCTCCAAGCTGGAAGAACGTGACCAGCGCCATGTCAAGACCGGCACCACGCGTTTTGTGGTCGAGCCCAATGTCAAGGAGGGCAAGGGCGGCCTGCGCGACCTGCACACCCTCTACTGGATCGCCAAATTCCTGGCCGGTGGCGCGGGGAAGGATGCCGAGGTGCTTGACCTGATCCTGACCGACAAGGAACGCCGCATCTTCATGCGTGCCTTTGATTTCCTGTGGAAGGTCCGCATCATCATGCACACCGCCGCCGGACGCGGCGAGGAGCGCCTGACCTTCGACCTCCAGCCGGAAGTGGCCCGCCGCATGGGCTTTATCGACCGCGAAGGCGAACCCAATGTCGAGCGCTTCATGCGCCGCTATTTCGTGGTCGCCAAGGAGGTGGGCGCGCTGACCCGCACCTTCTGCACCAAGCTGGAAACCCAGCAGGCCAAGCCGCTGGCCCGGCTGTCGAGCCTGATTCAGTCCGGCATCATGAACCTGACGCGGGCCGATCACCCTGGCTTCATCGTCACCAATGGCCGCCTGAGCGTCAATTCGCCGGATATCTTCCAGAAATCGCCGGTGGCCATGTTCATGCTGTTCAAGATGGCAGATCGGCTGGAACTGGACCTGCATCCCGATGCCTTCACCGCCATCGCCCGCAATCTTGACCTGGTGACGCCCAGCTTGCGGCGCAATCCGGAAGCGGCGCGGCTGTTCCTTGACCTGCTGGTGCGCGGCAAGGATCCGTACAAGACGCTGTCCATGATGTCGGAAACCGGCCTGCTCGGTCGCTATATCCCCGAATTCGGCCGCATCGTCGCCCAGACGCAGTTCAACATGTATCACGCCTATACGGTCGATGAGCACACCCTGCGCGCCATCGATATCATCCACGGCATAGATACCGGCGCCTACAAGGAAGACCATCCGCTGTCGAGCGTGATCATGCCGCAGGTCACCGACAAGGAATCGCTCTATCTCGCCATGCTGCTGCACGACACCGGCAAGGGCAATGAACTGGGCCAGGAAGTGGGCGGCGAGATCGCCGCGCGCAAGGCGTGCGAACGGCTGGGCATCGAGGACTGGAAGATCGATCAGGTGGCCTGGCTGGTACGCCACCACCTCGTCCTCTCCGACTATGCGCAGAAACGCGACGTCTCCGATCCGGAAACCGTGGCCGCCTTCGCCCATATCGTCGAAACGCCGGAACGCCTGCGCCTGTTGCTGATCCTGACCGTGGCCGATATCCGCGCCGTCGGGCCGGGCGTCTGGAACGCCTGGAAGGGCCAGTTGATGCGCGACCTGTTCGACGCCACCGAAAGCGCCTTCCGCGGCGGGCGTGGCCCGGATGCTGTGGCCAGTGTGCGCGAAGACCTGCAGCAACGCGCCCATGCCCGCCGGATACAATTGAGCGAAAACGACGCCGACATGGCCGCCTGGCTGGAAACCATGGACGAAAGCTACCTGTTCTCTTTCAGTCCTGAAGATATCAAGAACCACGCAGTACTGGTGCGCAAAGCCAATGGCGCGCCGGCCGTCGCCCTGCGCATCGATACGGTGCGTAACGCGACCGCCTTCTCGATCTCGGCGGAGGACCGCACCGGGCTCTTTGCCGATCTGGCGCGCTGCTTCGCCAATCTCGGCGGAAACGTGGTCGGCGCACAGGTCTTTACCTCCGCCACCGGTCAGGCGCTCGATGTGTTTTATGTGCAGGATTCGACCGGCAAGCCCTTCGCCCATGACGACCTGCCGCGTCAGAAACATGCCCAGACCGCCCTGGAGGCCGCCGCGAATGGCCGCCTGCCGGAAGCCCTGACCTGGAAATCGCCCTTCGCGGCGCGCACCGCCGCCTTCGCCATCGCCCCCACCGTGGTTTTTGACGATGACAGCAATGCCAATGTCACCATTATCGAGGTCTCCGGTCGCGACCGTCCCGGCCTGCTGGCGGATATCGTCGAGGTCATGGCGAAACAACATGTCGATATCGCCTCGGCGCATATCGATTGTTATGGCGAACGCGCGGTCGACGCCTTCTATGTGGCGGACCACTATCGCAAGGCGCAACTGGCCGGCGGCCTGAAACAGACCCTGAAAAAGCAATTGCTGGCGGTGCTTGACAAGCCGGCCCAGCCGCCCAAGCGCAACCTGGCACGCGCGAAAGCCAGCCTGGCGCGTTAACCCATAACTGCTTGCAGGAAATCCACAGCCAGCCTAAAGCGAAAGACACACCCTAGCAGAGCATGTCCGTGTCTGACGCCGAAACGCCCGCACCACCCGCCAAAAAGCCTTCCGGGCTTCTGCGCAATTCGCTGATCAACAGCAGTTTCACTCTGATCTCGCGTCTAGCCGGGTTCGCCCGTGACCTGGTGCTGGCGGCCTATCTCGGCGCCTCGGGCAATATCATGGCCGATGCCTATAACACCGCCCAGGCGTTTCCGAACCTGTTCCGCCGCATCTTCGCCGAGGGCGCGTTTTCCGCCGCCTTCGTGCCGTCCTATTCGGCGTCCCTGGAACGTGACGGGAAAGAAGCGGCCGATAAAATGGCGCATGACGCCATGGCGACGCTCACCTTCATCACCGTCGCCTTCTGCCTGTTGTGCCAGTTCACCATGCCGTGGCTGATGATGGTCATTAAGCCAGGCTTCCTGGCCGACCCCGCCAAGTACAAGCTGGCCGTTCTGTTCACCCAGATCACCATGCCCTACCTGCCGTGCATGGCGATCGTGGCGCACCTCTCCGGCGTGCTCAATGCGCGCGGGCGCTTCCTGATGTCGGCCGGGGTGCCGATCCTGCTCAATGCCGTGACCTTGATTTCCATACTGCCGCAACATACGGTCTATGCCTCGGCGCTATGGGGCTCCATCGGCACCCTGATTGCCGGCATCCTGCAGGCCGCCATGCTGCTGTGGGGCGCGCGGAGGTCCGGCGCTCATGTCAATCTGGCGATCATCCCGGTCTTCTCGAAGGACATTAACAGGCTGCTCCTGCTGGCCGTGCCCGGCGCTCTGGCGGCGGCGGCCACTCAGGTCAATATCTTCATTTCCGGCATCTTTTCCTCATCGATCCACGGCGCCACCTCGTGGCTGGCCATGGCCGACCGCTTCTATCAGTTACCGATCGGGCTTGTGGGCGTCGCCATCGGCACGGCCCTGCTGCCGGCCCTTTCCCGCGCCGTCCATGCCGAGGATCACGAAGCGGCGCAAGTCCAGATGGATCAGGCGGTCGTGTTTTCCATGGCTTTCGCCCTGCCCGCCGCCGCCGCCCTGATGGCCATGCCCTTCTTCCTGATGGATGGTCTCTACACGCGTGACGCTTTCCACCTGGATGACGCCCACCAGGTCGCCCGCTGCCTGTTCCACTATGGCTGGGGTGTCCCGGCCTTCGTCCTGACCCGTATCCTCAACCCCGCCTTTTTCGCCCGCAAGGACACCTTCGGGCCAATGAGGTTCGCCATCATCTCGGTCATTGTGAATCTGAGTGTCGGCCTGACCATGTTCAAGCTGATCGGCCCGGCCGGTCTGGCCATCGGCACTTCCGCCGCTGCCTGGGTCAATGTGGCGCTGATGGTCTTTACCCTGGCCAAACGCAAGACCTGGATCATTACCCCCAAAGCCTTCCGTACCCTGCTGCTGTTGCTGCTCTGCGGGCTCGGCATGGCGGCCTTTTGCGGATTCAGTTCGTTCGAACGTCCATTGATACAGGGCTGGATAGGCTCGGTGGTCCCCTATGTGCGCGGCATTCCGCTGCTGCCTGTGATCTTTAGTCACACCAAGGAAATCGCCGTTCTGGGGGTTTGTTTCGCCGGACTGTTCCTTTATATCGGGCTGCTGTTTATAACCGGCGCGATCAAGCCGCACGAACTGAAAGCGGTGCTGCGGCGCCGCCCTGCATAAAGACTAGAAAATGACCAAGAAGCGCATCCTTTCCGGCATCCAGGCCTCCGGCTCACTTCACCTCGGCAATTACTTAGGCGCGCTGAAGAAGTTCGCC
The DNA here is from genome assembly GCF_900100255.1 of Asticcacaulis taihuensis. Classification (GTDB taxonomy): domain Bacteria; phylum Pseudomonadota; class Alphaproteobacteria; order Caulobacterales; family Caulobacteraceae; genus Asticcacaulis; species Asticcacaulis taihuensis. Next base: position 36,846 of record NZ_FMTS01000006.1, read on the forward strand.
GACATGCAATCCGATGACGCCGAGCGCTTCTTCTTCATCGCCGACCTGCACGCCATCACCGTCTGGCAGGAACCGCAGAAGCTGCTGGACCAGACGCGCGAGATCGCCGCCTGCTACCTGGCCGCCGGCGTCGATATCGAAAAATCGACCATCTTCCCGCAATCGGCCGTCACCGGGCATGTCGAGCTGGCATGGATCTTCAACTGCGTCGCCCGCCTCGGCTGGCTCGACCGCATGACCCAGTTCAAGGACAAGGCCGGCAAGGACAAGGAACGCGCCAGTGTGGGCCTCTACACCTATCCGGTGCTCCAGGCCGCCGATATTCTGCTCTACAAGGCCACCCATGTACCGGTAGGCGAGGACCAACGCCAGCACCTCGAACTGACGCGCGACGTGGCCAAGAAATTCAATCACGATTTCGAGGTCGATTACTTCCCCGTGCCGGAAACCCTGTACCAGGGCCCCGGCGCGCGCATCATGTCCCTGCGTGATGGCATGGCCAAGATGTCGAAGTCAGACCCTTCCGATAATTCGCGCATCAACCTGACCGATGACGCTGATACCATCGCCTCCAAGATCAAGAAGGCCAAGTCCGATGCCGATGTCCTGCCGGAAGCGGCGGAAGGTCTGGAAAACCGGCCGGAAGCCAAAAACCTGGTCGGCATCTATGCGGCCCTGGCCGGTACTTCCGTGGCTGATGTGCTCAACGATTTCGGCGGCAAGGGCTTCGGCGCCTTCAAGCCGGCCCTGGCCGAGGTCGTGGTCGAAAAGATGGCGCCGATCTCGCAGCGCCTTCGCGGACTGCTGGCCGATCCGGCGGAGATCGATCGCGTGCTGAAAATCGGTGCCGACCGCGCCAATGAGGTGGCTGCGCCGGTCGTGAAAGACGTGAAAAAGATTGTAGGCTTATGGGCAGGGTCATAATGACCCTGCACCCTTAAGTTTGGAGGTCGCTATGCGTACTTTACTCGTTCTGGGCCTGGTCTGCCTGACCCTGCCATTCACTTTGTCCGCCTGCGAAAAGGTGGAGCAACGCACTACCACTATATCGAGCTCAAGCGATGCCAGCGGCGTGGTCACCCAGTCCAGTCTCAGCATGACTAATTACGCCATGCGCGCGGCCCTGGGTAATAATCCCAATACCGCCGCCTATGTCACCATCACCAACAAAGGCAATACCGACGACCGCCTGATCTCGGCGGCCTGCGAGTGCGCTACCACCACGACCCTGCACACCATGAAGATGAACGGCTCGACCATGGAAATGGCCGAGGCCAAGGATGGCTTCGTCATCCGCTCCGGCGATACCTTGGTCTTCGCACCCGGCGGCAATCACATCATGCTGGAAAACCTGACCCATCGCCCGGTCGAAGGCGAAACGGTCAATGTCACCCTGGTGTTTGAAAAGGCCGGACCCGTCACCCTGCCCATGCTGGTCTCCAATACGCCCTTGGCCAAGGCCGGCACGTCTGGTGGCATGGACCATGGCGATATGAAGATGTAATCAACGGCTGCCAAACAAAGCGGAACCAACGCGGATTTCGGTTGATCCAAAGGCAATCGCTGTTTCGAAATCGTCGCTCATCCCCATGCTGAGGTGGCTGATACCATTGCGATCGGCGATCTTTTTCAGAAGGGCGAAGTAAGGCCCGCGCGGCCCCTCGACCGGCGGAATACACATCAGTCCTTCGATTTTCAGGCCATAGCCTTTGCAGGTGGCCAGAAACGCATCCGCCTCCGCTGGCAGAACGCCCGATTTCTGCGCTTCCTCGCCGATATTGACCTGGACATATAGCACTGGCGCCTTGCCCTGCTTCTGGATTTCGTCGGCAATGGCGCGGGCGATCTTGTCGCGGTCAATGCTTTCGATCACGTCGAAAAACGCCACGGCTTCCGCCGCCTTGTTGCTTTGCAAAGGCCCGATCAAGCGCAGTTCGAGGTCCGGATATTGCGCGCGCTTATCGCTCCAGCGCTCCATCGCCTCCTGCACCCGGTTTTCGCCGAAACGCCGCTGCCCGGCCGCAAGTACCGGCGCGATCGCTGACCACGGCTGATTTTTGGAAACCGCCGTCAGATAAGCCGCGTCCGGTGCGCGGCCCGCCGCCTTTAAAGCCTTGTGCATCTGAGCCATGAGCCTAGAATAGGCGCCAGATTGGACATCCGCTGATGACATACAAGACCCGCTTTCAATATCTGCTCGACAAGGCACGGGATATAGCGCAAGCGCAGTCACCCCAAAACCCCAAATTGCCGCCCTTGTTCTTCTTCACTGATCCGAAGCGTACGCCGCATCCGGAAGATATCGCCATTCACATGCCCGCGGGCTGCGGAATCGTCTATCGCCATTTCGGCGAAGGCCACGCCAGCCAGCGCGCCCGATTGCTGCGCAAAATTGCCCGTGACAACGGTCTGACCCTGCTGATCGGCGAGGACGACACCCTGGCGCTGGAGATCGAAGCCGATGGCGTTCATCTGCGTCAGGCGAGCATTGATCGCGCGGCCGGTCTCCATGCCGCGCGACCGAGCCTGATCCTGACTGCCGCCTGCCATGATGCCGAGACCCTGCGCGCCCTGGATACGGATAGCGGCCTGTCGGCAATATTCATATCTCCCGTCTTTGCCAGCCACAGCCCGTCGGCTCAGGGCGTCGTGCCCTTGGGTGTAAATGGGGCACGCGAAATGACGGAGCTGTCAAGCCTGCCGGTATATGGTCTGGGAGGGATTGGATGCGACAATATCCTGTCGCTGAAAGGCAGCGGCCTTGCCGGCATCGGCGCGGTGGACGCTTTTAAACTTTAGAACTTACCGGATTTAGAATTTAAACGTCGTTTCCAGGCGGACACGCGGCTGCTTCTTGTCGCCCTGAGCCGCGCTGCGGGCGGGCTCCGGCTTCATCGGATCGGACTTTTCACCGAAACCGAGCGTGCCACCGACGCGCAGAGACGGCGTCAGGCGATAAAAGGCGCCGGCATCGATATCGCTGGAGCGCGGTGCGCTCGACTCAGGCTGGTTGACATCGAACTTGACGCCCCATTTGCCATCAAGGTTGAACTGGTAGACCTTAGATTGCGGCTTGGAAAAGCCGGTCGTATCATCGCTGATGAAGCTTTCGCCCACCGGTTGGACCAGCGGCGTCAGGCCGGCGATATTTTCGACGGTCGACTGCGGACGCACGGTCTTGGTCTGCGCCATGGCAAAAGTGCTGCTTCCGGCCAAAGCCAGAACCATCACCGATACAGCCATGAATGCGACAGATTTCATTTTCTTTTCTACAGCCCGAAACCCGGATCATTTCGGGAGCGCCCCTTGAAAGGGTTGTCTTCCTGAACAGCCACCGGATACCAGTTTATTGTTTTACACAGCTATTTTGACAAAGCTGTGACCTGATTGAGATATGACGAATTGTCTGACCGGTCAATTTGATATCACGCGAAAAGAGCCGCCTGGCGAGATTCACCTGACAGATGTGTTGAATCCGCCACGGATAGTAAACGCGGAATAAACAATATTGGATGGCGATCAGTAACTTATCGGCATCTCAAGCGTGCGACCGCACGCCGCCTCTGACGCGACGATGCCGTGCCGCGTAGGCCTGCGCGGCCTCTAAACGCAAAATGATGTTGCAGCCCTGACGCAAAAGAGCCGGGAAGCTTTTTCGCTTTGCCCCACATCCGCCCTTATTTGCTGTAGAGTTAACAAACTTGTGATGCTACCCCTTGTCATACCCTAGGGCCTCCATGCTATAGAGGGCCGGGTCGCCGGGCCAATACCGGCAATTGGGGCCAATAAATCCAGGAATTCCGGCTGCTTAGCCGCGCGAATTCAAATCATGCGGAGTGATCAGTCTATGACGATTATGCGGAAATCGGCCCCGAAGCGTTTCGGCCTGGCTCTCGCTGCTTTGGGCCTATGCCTGTCCTTCAGCGCCTGTGCCAGCCTGGGCACCAAGGGCGGTACGGCTTCCGCCAATACCACCGCGCCGACGGAAGAAAGCAAGATCGATCTCGGTCACCTGTTTGGTGGCGGCAAGAAGGAATCCGCCAATACGGAACAGGCAGGCATCGGCGTCAACGCCTATCTGTGGCGCGCCTCGCTCGACACTATTTCCTTCATGCCCCTGACCTCGGCCGATCCGTGGGGCGGCGTGATCATCACCGACTGGTACGCCAATCCGCAAACCCCGGACGAGCATTTCAAGGTCACCATCTTTATCCTGGATTCGCGCCTGCGCGCCGATGCGCTGAACGTCTCGATCCAGAAGGAAGTCCGCGCCGGCGATCGCTGGGTGCCTGCCGACGTATCGCAGCAGACCCAGCTCGACATCGAAAACGCCATCCTGACCCGCGCCCGCGAACTGCGCCTGTCGAACGTCAAGAACTAGGCACCGGTCTTTCCGTTTAAAAAAGCCGTTGTGGTCAATGCCGCAACGGCTTTTTTTATGGTCTTGACTGGCAACGCGCCTTATAAGCAGCCATCTCTATTTACGCACAATCCGCACAAAGATTTATGGCCCGTTATAATCCCAAAGAGACCGAACCCCGCCAGTTGCAGCGCTGGGACGACGCCAATGTGTTCCTGACTCGACAGGACGCCGATAAACCCAAATACTATGTGCTGGAGATGTTCCCCTATCCCTCCGGTCGCATCCATATGGGCCATGTGCGCAACTATGCCATGGGCGACCTGGTGGCGCGCTTCAAGCGGGCGCGCGGCTTCAATGTGCTCCACCCGATGGGCTGGGACGCCTTTGGGATGCCGGCGGAAAACGCTGCCATGGAACGCAAGATCCACCCCCGCGGCTGGACCTACGACAATATCGCCAATATGCGTGGCGAACTGAAGCGTCTGGGCCTTTCCATCGACTGGTCGCGCGAATTCGCCACCTGTGATCCGGCCTATTACGGCCAGCAGCAGAAATGGTTCAATACCCTGCTGAAGAACGACCTCGTTTACCGCCGCGAAAGCCAGGTCAACTGGGACCCGGTGGACATGACTGTTCTGGCCAATGAGCAGGTGATCGACGGTAAGGGCTGGCGCTCCGGTGCCGTGGTCGAAAAAAAGAAGCTGACCCAGTGGTTCATGCGCATCACCCGCTTCGCTGACGACCTGATCGAGGGCCTGACCGAGCTGGAGCGCTGGCCGGAAAAGGTGCGGCTGATGCAGTCCAACTGGATCGGCAAGTCGCGCGGCCTGAAGATGACCTTCCCGTTCGCTGACAAGGATGGGGGCGTTGAAGTCTACACCACGCGCCCGGATACGCTGTTTGGCGCGTCATTCATTGCTATTGCCGCCGATCATCCGCTGGCCCAGGAAGCGGCCGCCGCCAATCCGGAACTGGCCGCTTTCATCAAGTCGATTGCCAAGGGCGGCACCACCCAGGCCGAAATCGACACGGGCGAAAAGCTGGGTTTCAATACCGGTATCAAGGTCAAGCATCCCTTCAAGCCGGGCGACACGCTCGATGTCTGGGTCGCTAATTTCGTGCTGATGGATTACGGCACCGGCGCCATCTTCGGCTGTCCGGCCCACGACCAGCGCGACCTCGATTTCGCCCGCAAATACGACCTGTCCGTTACCGAAGTCGTCCTGCCGCAGGGCGCCAATCCGGAAGACTTCAAGGTCGGTTTTGAGGCCTATACCGGCCCGGGCCACATCTTCAATTCCGCCTTCCTGGACGGTCTCGATATCGAAGCCGCCAAGGACGCGGCCATCGAAAAGATCGAGCAGATGGGCCTTGGCGAAGGCGCGACCGTCTTCCGTCTGCGTGACTGGGGCGTTTCACGCCAGCGCTACTGGGGCTGTCCGATCCCGGTCATCCATTGCGATGATTGCGGCGTCGTACCGGTGCCGGACGAGCAATTGCCGGTAGTCCTGCCGGAAGACGTCACCTTCGATATCCCCGGCAATCCGCTGGAACGTCACCCGACATGGAAGCACACCAAGTGCCCGCACTGCGGCAAGGACGCCACCCGCGAAACCGACACGCTCGACACCTTCGTTGATTCCTCATGGTACTTCGCGCGCTTCACCGATCCGAAGTCGCCAACCCCGATCAACAAGCAGGCGGCCGATTACTGGCTGCCGGTCGATCAATATATCGGCGGCATCGAGCACGCCGTGCTCCACCTGCTTTATGCCCGCTTTATCACCCGCGCACTGAATCATTGCGGCTATCTGGAAGTGAAGGAGCCTTTTGCCGGCCTCTTCACGCAGGGGATGCTGACGCACGAAACCTACAAGACTGCCGCCGGCCACTGGGTTGAACCGGCCGATGTCGAGGTCAGCACCGAGGGTGGCGTCCGCAAGGCCGTGCAGGTCTCCACAGGCGAAGCGCTCTCTATCGGCGATATCGAAAAGATGTCGAAATCGAAGAAGAACACCGTGGCGCCGGAAGATATTTTCGACACCTATGGTGTTGATTCGGCACGCCTTTTTGTTCTGTCTGACTCACCGCCCGAGCGCGATGTTCAGTGGTCGACCTCAGGCGTTGAAGGGTCTTGGCGCTTTACCCACCGTGTCTGGGATCAGTTCGACAGCCTGCCGGAAGGCGAGATTGCCTGCACGGATGAAGCCGCCGCCGCTGACCTTCTGAAGGCCGCGCACAAGGCGGTCAAGTTCGTCACCGAGGGCTTTGAGAGCTTCCGCTTCAACGCCGCCATCGCCAGGCTCTATGAATTCGTCACCATCGTCCGCAATGCCGATATCGCAAAGACCGGCTCAAAGGCCCGCCGCGAAGCCCTGACCCTGCTGGCCGGGTTGATCGCGCCGGTGACCCCGCACCTGGCTGAGGAATGCTGGACGCGCCTGGGCCATGACGGCCTGATCGCCAATGCCGCCTGGCCGAAATTCGATCCGGCCCTGGCGCAGGACGACGCCTACCTCATGCCGGTGCAGGTCAATGGCAAGAAGCGCGGCGAGATTTCGATCCCTGTCGGCGCCTCCGAGGAACAGATCCGCGAGATGGCCCTTGCGGACGAAGGGGTTAAGCGTCATCTTGACGGTGTATCCATCCGCAAGATCATCATCGTGCCGAACCGGATTCTCAACTTCGTGGTGGGATAAACGAATGCGTAAAGTTCTTGGAGTCCTTGCCGTCCTTGCCTTGCTGGGGGTGTCCGCTGCCGGCCTGACAGGCTGCGGGTTTGCGCCGCTTTACGCCAAGACCGGCCTGACCGCCAGCCTCTCACAGGTGGCGATCGAGGTGCCACAGACCCGTACCGGCTATTTCCTGGAACAGGACCTGCGCAATGGCCTGGGCGGTGATGAATCCGCACCCAAGTCCTTTCTGCTGACCATCGGCATGAAGGAAAGGCATTACGGCGTGGGTTACAAGGTAGATGACACTTCGACCCGGTCCGAAATCACCTCGTCTGTTGTCTATACCCTCAAGGACATGTCGACCGGCAAGGTACTGTATACAAACCGGTTTAGCGAAACCGTCACCTATGATACATCGAGATCGCCCTTTACCGGCGTGATATCGCAGCAGAATGCCCAGCAGCGCATCGCCACGGCAATATCCCAGCAGATCCAGCATGATCTCGCCCTGTATTTCCACAGAGATATGCTGCCGGCGGTCGCACCGGCTGACGCCGCCGCGGCCGATGCCGCCGTCTCGGCCATGTCGTCCGACACGGAAACCTCAGCCGCCAGCCAATGAAATTAAGCAAGCGCGCTGAGATAGACACTTTTTTCAGCAAGCCGCCAGCCCATGTGGTTGGCGCCCTGATCTATGGCAAGGATCGCAGCCAGGTCATTGAACGCTGCACGGTGCTGGCGAAAAAAATCGTTCCGGATATCACCGATCCATTCAATGTTTCGCTGCTGACCGATACTGATGTCGAGGGCGATGGCGGCCTGCTGGAAGGCGAACTTCAATCCCTGTCGCTGATGGGCGGCAAGCGCCTGATCCGGCTTAAGTTCTTCTCTGAAAAGGCCGTACTGGACAAGGCTGTGGCGGCCACTCTGAAAGCCCATGCCGCCGGCGAATACAACAAGGACGCCTTTATCGTCATCGAGGCCGGCGGTCTGGGTGCCGATTCCGCCCTGCGCCGGCTGGCCGATGCCGACAAGAACCTGGTCAGCATTGCCTGCTACGAAGACGAGACCGGCGATGTGGTCCGCATGGCCCGCGAAGCCCTTGCTGCAGACGGCGTTTCGCTCAGCAACGCTGCCATGGATATCTTCGCTCAGCGCCTGCCCAAGGAACGCGGCATCGCCCGGCAGGAAATCGAACGGCTGATCCTGTTTATCGGCCCCGGTTCGCACAAGACACTGAACGAGGTCGAGCTTCAGGAGTTTCTCGGCGTCGAGCCGGAAGCCTCGCTTTTCAAGGCAGCCTCCGATGCCTTCGGTGGCCGCATGAAGCAGGCCCAGGCCGGTTTGCGCCGCGCTTTCGCCGAAGGTGAAGGCGGGGCGGACGCCATGCGCGCACTTAGCCTGCAATATAACAAGCTGAAATTGCTCAAAAGTTATCTCGAAAAGGGTCTCGGAACCAAGGAAGCCACGCGCAATGCCGGCGTCTTCTGGAAGGATGAGGACGATATGCTGCGCCAGGCGCGGACCTGGAATTTTCCGGCTCTCGACGCCCTGGCGCGTGATCTGATCGATGCCGACAAGCAATGCAAATCAACCGGTATGCCGGACCTTCTGATCGCCGAACGGCTCTATCTGCAAATAGCCGGACGGGCCGCCAGGGCGGGCACCTGATGCCGGCCGCCGATGCCTTCGCGGCCGAATGGCACGTTCTGGCGCAGGCGCTTAACTTGTCGGCAGCGCTATCGGAATCACTTCTGGCCGAATTGCAGGCCGGATATGGCCATCCCGCACGGCATTACCACAATAAAAAACATATCATCGCCATGTTGAATGGCGCCGCCGGTCTTGAGTTCAACGATCCGGACATGGCTCGCCTGGCTATTGTCTTTCATGATGTCATCTATGACCCAACGCGCAGCGACAATGAACACCGCAGCGCCGATTTGCTGAAAGACAGACTGGCGAGCCAGATCACACCCGATCGCCTGATTAAGGCCGCCGGTATCATCGCGGCCACCGCCGGTCATCAGCCAAGCGATGATCACGATACCAACCTGGTGCTTGATCTCGACATGGCCATACTGGGCCAGCCCTGGCCGGTTTATCTAAGCTACGCTCAGGGCGTGATGGCTGAATACATGCCCCATATTGGAGACGCGGCCTGGCGGCAGGGGCGGAGCAGCCTGTTTATCGACCCTACCCTCGCCCGCGAGGATATCTTCATAACCGAACACTTCAAGCCTCTGGAAATACAGGCACGGGAAAATCTTCGGCACGAAAAAGCCTGGCTTTCAGGCAACGCGCCCTCGGCCTGACCATGACCGTTTATATCGATGACATGTATCGCTACACCATCGGCCGGTTCCGCGGCATGAAGATGTCGCACATGATCGCCGACGAGGAAGAGGAACTCCATCTTATGGCCGTGCGCCTGGGACTGCGCCGCGCCTGGCACCAGGGGGATCATTATGATGTGCCGCTCGATGCGCGCTTTATTGCCATCAGTCTGGGCGTGATCGAAATCACCTACCGCCAGGCCTCGGCCATGCGCCGCCGGCGGGTAGTGGAAGGTGTATGCGGCGATCCGGATGAGGCTGTCGCCTGGCTGAGGGGCTGGTTTGCCGTGCGAAATATGGGCCTCTGAGACGCACCAGAACGTCCCGGAGTACGACTTTCGATTCCAAATTCGTGTGAGGGGCTGTTCTTAAAAAATAATAAATTATTTCATAAGCTTACGACACAGTTCGTCGAGCTGTTCGAGGCTTGCATAGCTCAAACGCAGCTCGCCCTTGCCGCCACGGTCATCCAGACGGACATTCAGGCCCAGCGCCTCCTGCAAATCCTGTTCGAGTGACAGGGTGTCGGCATTCTGCTGCGGCCGCGCCTTGGGCGACGGCGCCGCCTTCGGTCCGGCCTGCTCCTCGCGCACCAGGGCTTCGGTCTGGCGCACAGACAGCCCCTTGGCAATAACCTCTTCCGCTAGGGCGTCGGCATTTTCGGAGGTGATCAGCGCGCGGGCATGACCGGCCGACAGGCGGCCGTGCAACACATGATCCTGAACACCTTCAGGCAGCGCCAGCAGGCGGAGCGTATTGGCGATATGTGGGCGCGACTTGCCGACCACTTGCGCCAGTGCATCTTGGGTACGGCCGAAGCGATCCTGCAAGACCTTATAGCCGCGTGCTTCTTCGATCGGGTTCAGATCGGCGCGCTGGACGTTTTCGATAATACCGATTTCCAGCACGTCGAGGTCATCCAGTTCACGGATGATCACCGGCACCGTATGCAGCCCGGCTTTTTGCGCCGCACGCCAGCGGCGTTCGCCGGCCACAATCTGGTAATGCCCGGCCTGACCGGGCGCCGGACGCACCAGGATCGGCTGGAGAATGCCCTTCTCACGGATCGAGGCCGCCAGTTCGTCAATATCGGATTCGACAAAGGTGCGGCGCGGCTGGTCCGGATTGCGCACCAGAAGTTCGATCGGCTGTTCTAAGCCCCTCATCGGCTCAGTGCCCCGCGCCTCCGCCGCTTCCGCACCCGTCTTCGGGCTATTGGTGTCCTGATCACCGAGCAGTGCGGACAAACCGCGGCCCAAACCTCTATTCTTTTCAGACATTTATCTATTCTTCTTTTTGTCGGATACTTAAGCCGGAATCTTTTCCGCCTGCTTGCGGCGCTTGCGTTCCCGCGCCACCAGTTCCTTGGCGAGCTTGATATAGGCCTGGCTGCCGGAGCATTTCATATCGTAGATCAGGGCCGGCTTGCCGAAGGACGGCGCCTCGGACACCCGCACATTGCGTGGTATCACCGTATCATAGACCAGTTCACCAAAGTGCGACCGCACGTCGCGTTCAACATGTCCGGACAGGGCATTGCGCTTGTCGAACATGGTCAGGACAATACCTTGCAGGCTCAGCCTGGGGTTCAGACTACCGCGCACCAGGTCAATGGTGCGCATCAACTGGCTCAAACCCTCAAGCGCGAAAAACTCGCATTGCAGCGGCACCAGCACGGCATCGGCGGCACTCATCGAATTGACCGTCAGCAGGTTCAGCGATGGCGGGCAATCAATCAGGATATAGTCATAGGGCGGCTTTTCCTGATCCAGGCCATCGAGGGCATCCCGCAAACGATAGGAGCGACGCTCGGCCTGGCCCAGTTCGATCTCCACGCCTGACAGATCCGGGTCAGATGGCAACAGCCAAAGCCCCGGCACCGCTGTACTAACAGCCGTATCACCAATCGGCCGACGATCGACAATCACATCATAAAGCGAATTTTCGCGCTGCTTTTTCGGCACGCCCAAGCCTGTTGACGCGTTGCCTTGAGGATCCAGATCGATCAGCAGCACTCGCTGGCCGATAGCCGCCAGGGCCGTACCCAGATTGATCGCCGTTGTGGTCTTGCCCACGCCGCCTTTTTGGTTGGCTATGGCCAGCACGCGAACTTTTTTATCGGACACGACGCAATCTCCGGACATGGATGACGCGACCGCGTGGATCGCTAAGGGACTCGTATTGTTCTACGTCAAAGCCCCATACTTTTCCAGCGTCCACCAATTCACTTTCCACGTTTTCCCCTTTTAAAAACCATGCATCAGCGCCTTTGTGGATAAAGCCTTCAGCAAAGCCCAGCAGCTTGTTCATCGGGGCGACGGCCCGCGCTGTGACAACATCCACTTTCAGCTTCACGTTCTCGGCGCGGTCATTGATCACCGTGGCGGGCAGGGACAAATCATCTACGACGGTCTGGAGGAAACGGCAGCGCTTGGTCAGGGATTCCACCAGATAAACGTGCGGAGGAAGCCCCTCGGAATGCTTGAGCAGGATGGCGAGGATAATGCCCGGAAAACCGGCCCCCGCGCCGAGATCAGCCCAGGTACGGGCGTCCGGGCGGCGGTCGAGCAGTTGCGCACTATCAAGCACATGGCGCGACCAGTAGTCCGGCAAGGTCGCGGGGCCGACAAGGTTCATGACCTCGTTCTGCGCCGCCAGAATGTTGTTGAATGTTTGCAGCTCGGCAATGGCCTCGTGTTTCACGTGAAACACCAGCTTGGCGGACATCTCGTCCGGAGTCATATGGGTCATGCTGACAGCTTGGCCTGATTGCGAACGTAGAACAGAAGTGTCGTCAGCGCCCCTTGTGTCATGCCTTCGATCCGCCCCGCCTGCCCCAGGGTCTGCGGACGAATGCGGTTAAGTTTCTCGCGCGCTTCGTTCGACAGACCGAGGATCGACATATAGTCGATATCGTCCGGCAGGCTCAGATTTTCATCCTTACGGAAGCTCTCAATCTCCGCCTTCTGGCGCGGCATGTAACCCGCATAAAGCGCGTCGATCTCAACCTGCTCATAGAGTGCATCCGGCCATTGGGCAATTTCAGGCCACAGGGTTTCCAGGCGTTCCCGATTGCAGGAATCGTAGGCCATCAATTGCGTGACGTTACGCCGTTGACCATCGCCATTGACCTGAATGCCCTGCGCCAGCGCTTCCCTGGGCGTGGCAATCAGTTCGGCGGCACGGGTACGAATGGCTTGCAACGCAGCCTTCTTTTCCAGCCAGGCGGTTTTGCGCTTTTCGCCCACAACACCGATAGCGAGACCACGATCGCTCAGACGTTGGTCGGCATTGTCGGCACGCAGGGACAGGCGGAACTCCGCCCGCGAGGTGAACATACGATAGGGCTCGGTCACGCCACGCGTCACCAGATCGTCGATCATCACACCTATATAGGCTTCGTCCCGGCCGAGTATGGTTGGCGCATAGCCCCCTGCCCGCGCCGCTGCATTGATCCCGGCCATCAGTCCTTGAGCCCCGGCCTCTTCATAACCGGTCGTGCCATTGATCTGACCGGCCAGGAAAAGACCCGGCAACGACTTCAGTTCGAGCGTGGGATGCAGTTCGCGGGGATCAACATAATCATATTCGATGGCATAGGCGTAGCATTTGATCACCACATCTTCGAGGCCGACGATGGTGCGGATAAAGGCGTCTTGTGTTTCTTCCGAAACACTGGTCGAGATGCCGTTCGGATAGACCGTGTCGTCGTCATAACCTTCCGGTTCCAGGAAGATTTGGTGCGAGGTCTTGTCGGCGAACTTGACCACCTTGTCCTCGATCGACGGGCAATAGCGCGGCCCGCGACCGGATAGATGGCCACCATAGACCGCCGATTCCATCAGGCGATCGGCGATGATCTGGTGGGTTTTTTCGTTGGTATAGGTGATACCGCAGGCGATCTGGTCGCGTTCGATAGCAGGCGTCAGCGTGGAGAACGGCTGAATGGGATCGTCACCCAACTGCTGTTCCAAGCGATCCCAGTGAATGGTCTTGCCATCGAGACGTGCCGGTGTGCCGGTCTTCAGACGGCCCATGTCGAGTTTCAGATCGTAGAGACGCTGGCCCAGGCCATTGGCCGGGGCATCGCCCCAACGGCCGGCCGCCATCCGCTTTTCGCCGATATGTATGACGCCACGCAGGAAGGTGCCGGTGGTCAACACCACCGCCTTCGCCAGATAAGATTGTCCAGCGGCGTCAATCACGCCAGTCACCACGCCGCTTTCCAGAATAAGATCTTCAACCCCCGTTTCGATAATGGTCAGGTTTGGTGTCTGGAACAGCTCCGCCTGGACGGCTTCACGATAGAGTTTTCGGTCGATCTGGGCACGCGGACCCCGGACAGCCGGCCCCTTGGACTTGTTCAGCACCTTGAACTGCATCCCGCCGATATCGGCCATTCGTCCCATGATTCCATCGAGCGCATCGATCTCGCGCACCAGATGCCCCTTGCCCAGACCACCAATGGCGGGATTGCACGACATCTCGCCGAGCGTCTCCCTTCGGTGAGTCAGCAGAAGTGTTTTGGCGCCCATGCGCGCGGAAGCGGTCGCGGCTTCGCAGCCGGCATGACCGCCGCCAACAACAATAACGTCCCACAAGGTTTTGGGTTCAGACATACGCTAACTTTCAAAAGGAGACGCGGCCTATAGCAGATAAGGCCAAGCGGGTCGATTCTATTTGCCTATGCAGAAGCTTGAAAAAATGACATCCAGCACACCCTCGACATCATAGCGGCCGAACAACTGCTCGAAGCTATTGGTGGCCGAACGGACATTTTCTGCGGCCAGTTCGGGGACAGCCAGGTTAGACCGCGATGCCATGGTCAGTTGATCACGGGCTTCCGTCAATCGCTCGATATGGCGCAGACGCGTCGCTGCTGGGAAGGTCTGGGCCGAAAGCTGTTCGCCCACAATCTGTTCAATCGTAGTGACCAGTTCTGTCACCCCTTCGCCCAGAGCCACACTGACGGCGAAGACCGATGTTTCACGTGAAACACGCAAAGCGGCCACGGCCTCCCGTTCGGGCGTGTACGCTTCGTCAATCTTATTGAAGACCATGAGATCAGCGTCGCGGAAATCTTCCGGCAAAGCTGGAGCGGTCGAGTCGATCACCCAGATACGCAGGTCAGCTTCATCGGCCTTGGCCCTGGCCCGACGGATTCCCTCGGCTTCGACCACCTCTTCAGTCTCCCGCAGACCCGCCGTATCATAAAGCAGAACGGAATACGGTCCGATACGCAGTTGGGCTTCGATGATGTCACGCGTCGTGCCGGCTATGGGTGTGACGATCGCCGCCTCGGCCTTTAGCAGGGCATTGAACAGGCTGGACTTGCCAGCGTTCGGTTCACCCAGAATAACAATACGATACCCCTCGCGGATTTGCCGGCCGCGACGGGAATCAGCGATGGCGGTCGTCAGCCTGGCTTCCAAAGTGCGGATTCGACCAAGAATGGAGTCTGTCAGCTCCACCGGCAGATCTTCGTCCGGGAAGTCGATATAGACTTCCAGCCGTGCCAGAATATCGATCAGGTCGGAGCGCCAGGTTTCATATTGCTGCCTGAGCCCCCCACCCAACTGGGTCAGCGCCTGGAGCCTTTGCGCATCGGATTCCGCGTCGACCAGATCAGCAATGGCCTCGGCCTGGGTGAGGTCCAGCTTGCCATGCGCCAGCGCGCGGCGGGAAAATTCACCCGGCGCCGCCAGTTGCAGGCCCAGTTCGGTCAGGATGAGATACAGACGATCGAGAATCGCTTTCGAGCCATGGACATGCAACTCGACGCAATCTTCACCGGTGAAACTATGTGGCGCCTTGAACCAGAGGACAACGGCCTCATCGATCACCTCACCCTGCCAGGTGAGCGGCGTATAGGTCGCCATACGCGGCGTCAGAGTCTTGACCGTAAATTGTTGAACGGCCCATAGCGCCTTGTCACCGGAGAGGCGGATGATCGACACCCCTGCCCGGCCCTGCGCGGATGCCAGAGCGAAAATCGTGTGTTTCACGTGAAACACTTCCTTAATACTATTTACCAGTGCCGAAAGGTTTGAGGCTCGCCTGGGCCGCCGATTGCATCAGCTTGAAGAACTGGTCCTGAGCGGTGACGCCCAGGCTCGACCAGTTTTTCAACATCTCTTCCGGCTGCATGGAGTGAATGTTCTGCGCCAGGCGTTCCTGCATGGCGTTCATCATGTAGTCGTTCAGCGGCTGGACATCGGGCAGGCCGAGAAAACTGCGGGCCTCTTCCGGCGTGCATTCGACATTGACCGTGACCTTCATGATGATCTCCAGAACGGAATATAAAACGAATCAACCCGATATGATCCTCTCATACCGGGTTGACAAGAGCTAGTGGCCGATCGGCCCTATCAAGTATTCATGCTTTGGAAGAATTCGGCGTTGTTCTTCGTCTGGCGCAGTTTGTCACTGAGGAACTCGATCGCATCCTGTGCGCCCATCGGATTGAGGATACGGCGCAGGACATAGGTCTTTTGCAGGTTGACCTTGTCGGTGAGCAGTTCTTCCTTACGCGTGCCGGACTTGAGAATATCCATGGCCGGGAAGACACGCTTATCGGCCACCTTGCGGTCGAGCACGATTTCCGAGTTACCTGTACCCTTGAACTCTTCAAAGATGACTTCGTCCATGCGCGAGCCGGTATCGATCAGGGCCGTGGCGATGATGGTCAGCGAGCCGCCCTCTTCGATATTACGAGCGGCGCCGAAGAAGCGCTTAGGACGCTGCAGGGCGTTGGCGTCAACACCACCGGTCAGTACCTTGCCCGATGACGGCACGACCGTGTTGTAGGCGCGACCCAGACGCGTGATCGAGTCAAGCAGGATAACAACATCGCGCTTATGCTCGACCAGACGCTTAGCCTTTTCGATAACCATTTCGGCGACCTGAACGTGACGCGTGGCCGGCTCGTCGAAGGTCGAGGAAATGACTTCACCGCGGACAGTGCGCTGCATGTCGGTCACTTCTTCCGGACGTTCATCGATCAGCAGGACGATCAGGTAGCAATCCGGGTGATTGGCGGCGACGGACTTGGCGATATTTTGCAGCATGACAGTCTTACCGACGCGCGGCGGGGCGACGATCAGGCAGCGCTGACCCTTGCCGAGCGGCGCCACGATATCGATGATGCGGCCTGAACGATCCTTGAGCGTCGGGTCTTCGATCTCCATCCACAGACGCTGGTCGGGATAGAGCGGCGTCAGGTTGTCGAAATGGACCTTGTGCCGGATATTTTCCGGGTCTTCAAAATTGATCGTCTGGATCTTGAGTAGGGCGAAATAGCGCTCGCCTTCACGCGGCGAACGGATCGGCCCTTCGACGGTGTCACCGGTGCGCAGACCATGACGGCGGATTTGCTGCGGCGAGACATAGATGTCGTCCGGGCCTGGCAGATAGTTGGCTTCGGGCGAGCGCAGGAAGCCGAAACCATCCTGAAGCACTTCCATAACGCCGGAACCTGTAATTTCGACGCCTTCTTCAGCCAGCGCCTTGAGTACGGCGAAGAGCATATCCTGCTTGCGCATGTTGGAGGCATTTTCGACCCCCAGGGATTCGGCGAAGGTCAGCAGGTCGGTCGATGATTTATCTTTCAGGGTCTGAAGTGACATCTTCTGACCGGCCATGGAGCCTTCGACTTCTTCTTCCTCGCCCTCGTCTGTTTCGAGGTCGGCGTCGAGTGTGTCGTCGGTCAGGTTGTCTTCGGCCTGAATTTCGTTTTCGGGGATTTCGGTATCGTCGGTCATGGTATTCTCTTCGTCAGGAACGGAATACGCGCAAGTTAAAAGCCAAGGCTTTTGCCTTGAACTATTGCGATGGTATCCCCAGCCCATTTTAGCTTAAACGCTTGAAAAGGCTTATAAATGTCAAATGAAGTGGCAGTTCCACAGAACGTGGCGCCATCAGGACGGCTGTTAAGTGCAGCTTAAGTCGGTTGCGATAACTACACCAACACGGCCCATCGTCAAGTTAATCCTTATGGGGCGTGGGGTCCGCGACCCCACAAACCTTGTCTTATTCTTTCTATTTCCCTGCCCAAAGGGCCGGAAAATAGAAAGAATAGGGAAGACTTGGGGCCACAGGCCCCAAACCCCATAAGCTTAATTTTGCCAGAACTGCAAGGTCACTGCCAGGACCATGATGATGGCCAGCACGAACGGAATTTCGTTGATCTTGCGCCAGAAGCTTTCCGTGCCCATCGGCTCACCCCGTTGGAGCTTCTTGAAACGCACTGCCAGGAAATGATGATAGCCAGTGATCCCTACAATCCCCAGTTCCTTCACCACAAACCAAGGCTCCCAAAAGAACTTCCAGCCTTCCATAAAACGAACGTGGTAGACGATCAGACAGGTGCCGAACAGCCAGACCGCGATCATGGCCGGGTTCATGATCAGGCGCAGTAGATTGCGCTCCATCACCTTGAAGACATCGGTCACGGCCGTCACTTCGGCGTTCTTGATATGGTAGATGAACAGCCGCGGCAGATAGAGAAGCCCGGCCATCCAGGCAATTACCGCCAGGATATGCAAACCACGAAAGAGATCATACCAGTTCACGCAGCACCTCTTTTCGGACAGAAACTGTGACACTTGCCGCAATTATGATCGCCTACCACACGGTCACCAGAACCAATGGCCTTCAGCACCTCATCATTCAGTGCCTTGATATATGAGGCATTTACCCCCAGGGCCGGCAGGCGGATATAGTCCTTCACGCCCGATGCCGCCGCCAGATGGGCATATTCAATATCCAGTTCCACCAGGGTCTCGATATGCTCGGAGACAAAGGCAATCGGCACCAGGATGATCGATTTGCCATCGGCGCCCGCCTTCTGGATGCTGGCATCCGTCGAGGGCCCGATCCATTTCATCGGCCCGACCCGGCTCTGATAACAGATGCTGTGTTCGATCGGATTACCGAGCCCGGTCATGATTTTCGCCACGCAGGATTCAACCTGCGCCTGATAGGGATCGCCCCGCGCGATGATACTTTCCGGCAGGCCATGCGCGGAAAACAGCAGGCGATAATGTCCTGGCTGTTTCAATGTGCCGATCTTTTCCTGGATAGCATCGACATGCGCCTTGATGAAATGGGCATTGTCCGAATAGCAGCAGACCGAGGTCACCCTGGCCTTGCCGGCATAAACCTTCTGGAAAGCTTGAAAAGAGGACAGGGTCGTAGTCGAGGAAAACTGCGGATAGAGCGGCAGCAGCACAATCTCATCCGGTCCCCAGGCGTCGATTTCCCGCACTGTGTCTTCGATGAAGGGATGCCAGTAGCGCATACCGATAAACACCTTGGCTTCAATACCCTTGGTATTGGCGGCGATATAGGCTTCCAGCGCCTGAGCTTGCGCCTCCGTTTCCTTCAGGATCGGTGAACCGCCACCCATATGAGCGTAATTCTTTTTGGCTGAGGGTGCGCGCCGGCTGGAAATCAGGGAGGCCACGCCCTGCCTGACACCGAAAGGCAGGTTGATGATATTCTTGTCGGCGAAGAGATTATAAAGAAAACCCTGCACGTCTTCGGGGTTTTTCGGTCCACCCAGATTGAACAACAATACCGCTATGCGCTTCATTCGCCTCTGATCCGCTTGAGCGCCTGCTCGACATGAGCCATGGGCGTATCCGGGAAGATGCCGTGGCCCAGATTGAAGATCAAGGGCCCCTGCCCCCAGCTTTCGAGAATAAGATCGATCGCCCGGTCCAGTGCCTTGCCGCCGGAACGTAATACCACTGGATCGAGCGCGCCCTGGATCGGCACCTTTTTCTGTAATTCGACGCCCAGCTTCATCGGCGTGGCCGTGCCGAGCCCCATGCCCTGCACCGGCACCTGATCGGCATAATCATGACAGCGGGCTTCGGCGCCGCGCGGGAAACCGATGATCGGCAGGGTGACACCCAGTTCCCTCACCCGCCGGATCAGGCGAATTTGCGGCTGGATGATCAGGCTGTCGAAATAGGGATCAGGGAACCCTTCCGCCCAGCTTTCAAATATTTTCAGCACCTGCGCACCATTATCGGCCTGCATCTTCAGATACTGCGCCGACGCCTCGATCACGATATCCGTCAGATCGAGCACTTTCTGATAATCGTCATAAACGAAGGCCCTGATGAGACTGCGATCGTGAGCCTTCTTGCCGTTCAGCATATAGGTCATCACCGTCCACGGCCCGCCGCAGAAACCGATCAGTGTTGTCTCCGCTGTTAGCTCCGCTTTCACACGCGCGACCGTCTCACCGACATTTTTCAGTGCTTCTCCCGCCAAGCCGGCTTTTTTCCGCATGGCGTCCAGCGCCGGCAGTTCGCCCAGCACCGGCCCTTCACCCACCGCGAAAGTCAGATCCTGACCCAGAGCCAGGGGAATCATCAGAATATCTGAAAAGAGAATGGCGGCGTCGAAACCATAGCGTCTGATCGGCTGCAAGGTGGCTTCGGCCGCCTTCTCCGGTGTCAAGCAGAAATCCACGAACCCCTTGGTCGTCGCTCGCAACTCCCGGTATTCCGGCAGATAGCGCCCTGCCTGACGCATGAACCATACCGGAGGCACCTTAAGCGTTTGGCCGTTGAGAACCGCCAAAACCGATGAATGTATGGGTGCCTGAGCGAGAGCCATGAGTCAACCTGTGTGAAACCGACCTTCCCTTAGCCCTAATCTAAATAAAAAGAAAAGAGTTTGTAGAAGGTTATAGGGCCGGGGACAGTGCGCAAAAGTGTCGCAGATTTCGCCGGATTCACGGGTTTTTCACATGCCATCCGGAATGGTTAATCCTTCATTAACAGCCCTGTGAATGACTTGGATAATTAACCAAATATTAGTATTGCTTAAAAAATTCTTAATACGATGAAGCGAGTTTGTGTGAATGGTTAATGAAGAATTAACTTACGCACAGAGAGCCATAAGAATTTCATACAGAACGGGCGGGAGTCGATAAGCATCGGGTAAATACACGGGTTTTGCACGCTTTCCCCCGCCCTTGCGGCCCTTTGCGAATTATCGGATGATTGTCCACGACTGACTCCGACTTATACAGTCGCCTTATCCCCAGTTCGGCACACAGATTTAATTTTACAGGCTTTCCATGTCCTCCCCCTCAGCCAAGATCGGCAGCTATTTCCACGTTCACCTGGTGTCGGATTCCACCGGCGAAACCCTCAATGCTCTGGCCAAGGCGGCGGCGGCGCGTTTTGAAGGCATCCTGCCGATCGAGCATATCTATGTGCTGATCCGCTCGGAAAAGCAGTTGGAGCGTGCCCTTGTGGAAATCGAGAGTTTTCCGGGGATCGTGCTGCATACCATGGTCGATATGGAATTGCGGACTGCCCTGGAGGCGCGGTGCCGCGAACTGGATATGCCGGCGATCGGCGTGCTTGATCCGCTGGTGGTGGCCTTCTCGCGGCATCTCGGCGCGGCGGTTTCCAAGCGGGTCGGCGCCCAGCATAATCTCGACAATGAATATTTCGAGCGCATAGAGGCGCTGAACTATGCCATTGCCCATGATGATGGCGCGGCGGCCGACCGGGTGAAAAATGCCGATGTAGTGCTGGTGGGGGTAAGCCGCACATCTAAGACGCCGACCTGCATCTATCTGGCGCACCGCGGCATCAAGGCGGCCAATATTCCGCTGGTGCCCGGCCGGGGTCTGCCGGAGGAACTGGACGATATGAATATCCCGCTGGTGGTGGGCCTGATCGCTTCGCCGGAACGGTTGATCTCGATCCGCAAGAACCGCCTGCTGACCCTGAATGACGACCGGCCCTCTTCTTATACCGATACCGAAGCCGTGCGGCAGGAGATTATCGCCGCGCGCCGGCTGTTCGAACGCAAAGGTTGGCCGGTGATCGATGTGACGCGGCGCTCGATCGAAGAAACCTCGGCGACGATTATCAGTTTGCTGAATGAGAAGCGAACGGGGAGGCTTGGAGGGATTTGAAGATGTGGGGTCGCGGACCCCACACCCCGTAACGCGATAGGTGGATAATTACATAATACTAAAAAAGTCGGGGCTTAAGTGCCCCGGCTTTTTTAGTATTAGCGACTAAACACCGTCGTGTTATGGGGTGCAGGGGCCCCCGCCCCTGCAACTTCAAAGACCTTCATGACCCAGCTTATCCTCGCCTCCGCCTCCGCTTCTCGTTCCGCGCTCCTCACCGGCGCCGGTCTGTCGCACACCAAAATTCCGGCCCATCTCGACGAAGACGCCATAAAGGACGAATGCCTGGCGCGTGGCCACAGCCCCAAATCTGTGGCGCTGAAACTGGCCGAGGCCAAGGCCCTGCATGTGTCCGGCCGAAATGCCGGCCTTGTCCTCGGCGGCGATCAGGTGCTGCAACTCGAAAACGACCTGATCAGCAAGTCACATGATCTCGATGAAGCCCGCGCCCTGCTCAGGCGCATGAGCGGCAAGGTCCACTATCTTCACGCCGGTATGGCCCTGGCGGAAAATGGCCAGATCGTCTGGTCGAATGTCGAAACTGCCGAAATGACCGTGCGTCCGTTGACCGATGAATTTATCGATACCTACCTGGCGCAGACCGGCGACAAGATCCTTTCCAGCGTCGGCTGCTATCAGCTCGAAAGCGAAGGCGTACATCTGTTCGAAGCCATCCGCGGCGATTACTTCACCGTGCTGGGTCTCCCGCTCCTCCCGCTTCTGGCGCAACTGCGCAACCTAAAGGTGATTGCAGCATGAAAAATACCCTGCCTACAGGTGCGGCCATGGTGGCTGGTGTGGTCGGCCAGCCGATCCATCATTCCTTAAGCCCGTTTCTGCATACCGCCTGGCTGCGCGATCTCGGCCTGAATGGTGTTTATGCGCCTTTCAGCCCGAAAGATGAACATGGTTTCGATCGCCTGATCCTCTCCTGCCGCTCCAATGGCATCAAGGGCCTGAACGTTACCGCCCCTTTCAAGGCACAGGCCCTTTCCCTGGCCGATACGATTTCCGATACGGCTAAAAAAGCCGGCTCAGCCAATCTGCTGACCTTTGATGATGACGGTTATATCCATGCCGATTCCACTGATGGTCATGGCCTGCTGCGCGCCTTTGAACTTCAGGCGCCGGAGTGCGATCTGACCTCGGCGCCGGTAGCGATCATGGGCGCCGGCGGGGCCTCTCGCGCCGTGGTCGCGGCCTTGCTCGATAAGGGCTGCCCGGAAGTGCGTATCATCAATCGCACCCTGGCCCGCGCCGAGGAATTGGTCTTCGCTTTCCAGACCGGTGTAACGGCTTTTGACCTGACCCAGGTGGCCCGCGCCTTTGAGGGCGCCATCGCCGTGATCAATGCGGCATCCGGCGGTCCGCATCCGTTGTTTGAAGGCTTGAGTGAAAACGCCGCCGTCATGGATATGACCTACCGGCCGCTGAAAACCGCCTGGTTGCAGGCGGCGGAAGCGAACGGCCTCAAAACCGTCGATGGCCTCAACATGCTGATCGAACAGGCGCGCCCCAGCTTCAATGCGTTTTATGGCGTCGCGCCACGCGCCGACTTCGATATCCGCCGTCTGGCCTTGGACTTCCTGGGTGAAACGGCATGATCACGCTCGGCCTGACCGGTTCCATCGGCATGGGTAAATCGACCATCGCGGCCATGTTCGCCGACGAAGGCGTGCCGGTATGGGATGCCGATCTGGCCGTCCACAGGCTCTATGCTGAATCCGAACCGCTGAAAACGAAGCTGGTTGAAGCCTTTGGCGATATCCTGACCGATGGCGTGGTCGACCGGGTGAAACTGTCGGCCGCCCTGAAAGGCGAGGCGGCCAGTTTTGAAAAGCTGGACGCCATTGTCCATCCGGCCACCGTGGCGGACCGAAACCACTTTCTGGCCGAACACGCTGACGCGCCCCTGGTCGTCGCTGATATTCCCCTGCTCTACGAAACCGGAGCAGAGGCCTCTCTTGACAAGGTTGTGGTGGTCAGTGCGCCGGCCGATGTCCAGGCGGCGCGCGTGCTGGCGCGCGCCGGCATGACCGAGGCCAAGTTCGAGGCTATTTTGGCGCGCCAGATGCCGGACGCGGAAAAACGCGCACGGGCGGATTTTATCATCGACACCTCGAAAAGCCTGGACGACTGCCGCGATGCCGTGCGGTTGTTGATTGAAAAACTGACCTCTTTACAAGATACCCCGGCTTAAGCCACACACAGATCATGGCCCTAGAAATCGTACTCGACACGGAAACCACCGGCATTGACCACCGCAAGGGTCACCGACTGATCGAAGTCGGCTGCATCGAGATCGAAGACCTGCTGCCCACCGGCCGGACCTATCACCGCTATATCGACCCGGAACGGGAAATCGAGGCGGATGCCATTCGTGTTCACGGCATCACCAATGAAATGGTGCGTGGCAAGCCCAAAATGGCCGAGATCTGCGACGAACTGCTGGAGTTCATCGGTGATCGCAAGATCATAGCGCACAATGCGTCGTTTGACCGCGGCTTTATAAATATGGAGCTGGAGCGGCACAGCCGCCCCTTCCCGCCGGACCACCAGTGGATCGATACACTGGAAATGGCCCGCCTGAAATTTCCGGGCGCGGCCAATTCGCTGGATGCCCTTTGTCGGCGCTTCAATATTTCCCTGGCCGAGCGCGATTTGCACGGCGCCATGATCGATGCCCGCCTGCTCGCCAGTGTCTATCTCGAATTGCTGGGCGGCAAGGAACGCGGGCTCGATCTTGAAATGGCCGGCGCACGGGCCAGTGCCGCGGCCACGGCTAACCACACCGGCTATGCACCGCGTCCGCGTCCGCTGGCTTCACGCGTAACGGCTGCAGAAGCCGAGGCGCATGAGGCGTTTGTCAAAAAATACCTGAAAGATAAGGCGCTCTGGCCAACCAATGTTTAAGCGGCCTTGCGTCCGGAGCGCAGCAGCCACAACATATCTTCGAGCACATGCGGATCGACCGGCTTGACCAGGTGCAGGTCGAAACCGGCGGTGGCGGTTTTTCGGCGCATCTGTTCATCCCCCCAGCCGGTCTGGGCGATAATCTTGACATGCTTCAGGTCCGGCATGGCGCGCAGGGCTTCGCAGACCTGAAGGCCGTCCATGCCGGGCATACCGATATCCAGCAGGATGACATCGGGTCGGAAGTCCGCCGCCAGTTTCAGGGCGGTCCTGCCATCGTGACAGCTTTTGACCGTGTCGCCGAAGAGTTCGACCGTCCAGTGCAGGGTATCGGCGGATGCCTGGTTATCATCAACGACCAGAACACGCAGGGTAGAATTCTCAGACATGGGTAAGGACAGGCTTCAACTGGCGGATCTACGCGGGGCGTCCCTTTACCGCGCATGATATAAAAAATCGCTGTGGCTTTACCGCGGACGCAAAAAAGCCCGGCGTTACCACCGGGCTTCTTTAATATTTCCAAACGTTTCAGCATTTGGCAAGCGCAAGGCGCGCCCGAGCCTTTGTGAGGTATCTCTTATGCAAAGTGGCTTGATCGCCTAAGCGATCAAGCTTGCCCAACCGTCTGCTGCGACTGGATATTGCCCTTTTGCTGGAGATACAGCGCGCCGAAATCGATCGGATCGAGGAAGAAGGGCGGGGTGAAGCCGCCGTCGGCCGTGGCATCGGCGATGATGCGGCGGGCGAACGGGAAGAGATAGCGCGGGCATTCGACGAGCAGGGTGGGCTCGATCATCTGTTCGGGAATATTGCCGAGCTGGAACAGGCCGCCATAGACCAGTTCGATGGCGAACATCGGGCCTTCGGGCGTCGAGGCTTTCACGGTCAGCTTGATATCGACTTCAAACATGCCATCCGGACGACCCTTCGCGCTCATTTCAACGCCGAGATCGACTTCCGGCCGCGAATCCATGCGCAGGGAATTGGGCGCGCGGGGGTTCTCGAACGAGAAATCGCGGATGAATTGCGCCAGAACCTGCATTTGCGGGGCGGGCGGTTGTTCGGGGGTGCGCTCGGGCGTGAAGGCGTCAGACATAAAAACAGGCTCCGGTAATCGAATGTGTCGGGGTGGAAAACGGCCGCACCCGACATGTGTGGAAATGCGACTATCAGATAAGAAAATTTTAAGCAATCAAACGAAGAGTTCCGTTTCCTTAAACTTATCCTATATAGTTACCATCCGGGCGCCCGAAAGGCGCCCATATGTGGCTGCCGGCCCGAAAAAGCCAGATTCGAAAACAGAAGAGACGTTTCCCGTGAACACCCAAGTGATAGCCCTCGTTGTTTTTGCCGTGCTGGCTGTGGTGATCCTGTTGCAGCTTTATAATGTGCTGGGTCGCAAGACGGGTTTCCGTCCGGAAGAAAAGCCTGCGGGCCCGAAGGGTGAGGAGCTGGATGCCGCCGTGCGCGCCGAGCGCGTACCGGAGGGGATGCGGATGCCTAATCTCGAAACCCTGAAGACGCGCGACGTCAATTTCAACGAGATCAACTTTCTGGAAAAGGCACGCGAAACCTATGAGCAGGTGGTGATTGCCTTCCATAAGGGCGAACTCGATCCAATCAGGGAACGGCTGTCGGAACGCGTATTGACCAGTTTCCGTGATGCCATTGGCCTGCGCACCGGCGCGCCAAAGGATACGGTCAGTTTCGTCGATACGCCCAAGGCCGATCTCGACCTGATCGATTTCAAGGAAGACCTGGCGCAGATCCGTGTCCGCTTCCTGTCCGAACTGGCCTATGAAGAGGTGGTTGTACCGGATGAGGCCACGGATGCCGCCGTGCCGGTCACGACACCGGATAAAAAATCAGAGCCGGCCAAGCCGCACCGTACCTATAAGCGCACCGCCGAATACTGGACCTTCCAGAAGGTTATGAAAAACCCTGCCAATCCCTGGCTGCTCACCAAGGTAGAGGCGGCCAAGGCGTGAGGCTGAGGTCAGGTTTTGCACTTGGCCTGCTGGCCTTGCTGGTGGCTGCCTGCGCCGAAAGGCCGGTCACGCCGCCGGTGGTGACACCGCCGAAGACGCCCGAAACGCCGCCGGTCTACCTGCCGACGCCCGTGCCGGAAGGTGCGCGCCTGTCCGACCTGCCCGGCTGGGAAAACACAGATCCGTTTATCGCCATCGAGGCCCTGCGTGCCACCTGCCAGTATAAAAAGGGCCGCCAGTACGCTCCTGTTTGCGCCGACATGGCCCGGCAGGATTTCGAGACGCCGCAGCAGATCATGGCTTTCCTCAACGTGCATTTCCGCGTCGAAAAGGTTGAAGGACAAGGTTTACTGACCGGCTATTTCGTGCCGGATTATGACGCACAACTGACGCGGGACGCGGAGTTTTCGCAGCCTGTGCGCACAAAACCCGCCGATCTGGTCTATGTGCCGGGGTCGCAGATGACGCCGGCTTCCTCGGCGCCCAAGGTAGCGGCGCGCCGGCTGGGCGATCTCTACGTCCCCTACTTCACCCGCGCCGAAATCGAGCAACTGCCCGCAACCGCGCAATACTACATGCGGCCGGAAGATTATTTCTTCATGCAGCTTCAGGGGTCGGGCTTCCTTGATCTGCCCGATGGCAAACGTGTTTATGCCGCCTATGCCGCCGATAATGGCTGGCCATTTGTCGGTATCGCCAAGACTTTGACTGAGCGCGGAATCCTCGACAAGACGCAGACCTCCGGTGACAATATCCACGCCTGGCTGGCGGCGCATCGCGGGCCGGAAGCCACCGAGATCATGAACGCCAATCCGCGCTACGGCTTCTTTGCCATCCAGCCGGACCAGACCGAACCGGTCGGCGCGTCGGGCCTGGCGCTGCCTTCGGGATCGGCCATCGCCATTGACCCGACGCAGAATGACATGGGCGACCTGTTCTGGATCGATGCCGATGCCGGCGCCCTCAAGGATTCGTTCCCGGCCTATCAGCGCATGGTGGCGGCGCTCGATACCGGCGGGGCGATCAAGGGCAAGATACGGGCCGACCTCTATGTTGGCCACGGCCAGCACGCCGGATCGGAAGCCGGCCGCATCAAGCACACCCTGCGCATGTGGCGGCTGGTGCCCTACACGGGCGGCTAAAACCTAAAGGCTATTCGCAGGGCATCAAAACACAAAAGGCCCAAAACGCCCGAACTCGCCAGAAACAGGCAGAAGCGGATGGTGGTGATATTGGCCGTCGATTGCACGATCGAATGAATGATCCGCAGGGCGACATAGAGCCAGGCGAGATATTCCATGCCTGGATTGGACAGGCCGCTCAGGAAAATACCGAGACACAGCGCGTAAAACAGGGTCGGCTGTTGCATAAGGTTGTTGTAATTGTCGGCGGCCCATTGCGCCTGGGGCGGCATCTGGCGGATGGCCTCGCCGCTTTGCAGGCGGGCTTCCGATATGGCGTAGCGGACAAGCGCTGGCAGCCTGCGGACATAGAGCCAGACAAGCATGATCATCGACCAGGCAACAAGCGCGAGCACGGGTTGTATCATAGTGCCTGCAACCTAACCGCCAAAAGCTAAATTAAGATTGAATAACGCGGCATAAACCATAATGGCCGGTCATGTTTTTTAACCGCGCGAACACGCATTTCACACATTTCCCGCACAGAACTGTGATATCCGGACCACTGGTTATAACAGGGTCGAAATGGTAAAAGTTGATCCGTCATCCAGGATCAAATGGGTGGCCCGCCGGTATCAGGCTATGCCCCGCCCGGTCCGTGCGGAAAGGTCAAAAACGAGAGGCTGCGCACCATCCCCCCGGTGCGTCGGCCACGAACCGAGACGCAAAGGCCCCTTCCCCCCATAAAGGGTTTTTGCGCCAAAGCC
This sequence comes from Asticcacaulis taihuensis, assembly GCF_900100255.1. Lineage (GTDB taxonomy): Bacteria > Pseudomonadota > Alphaproteobacteria > Caulobacterales > Caulobacteraceae > Asticcacaulis > Asticcacaulis taihuensis. Next base: position 64,956 of record NZ_FMTS01000006.1, read on the forward strand.
GCCAGTCCCCGCCGGATTGGCGGCTTTTTATTGCGCACAATGAATGCGAGGCCCGCGCCGTTTGAGCGCATGCCGGACGCAAAGCGTCCGGCAAGCACAAGTGTGCGTCCGAGCCGATGCGAGGAGGCCCGCGCCGTTTGAGCGCCAATAAAGTGATCACAAAATCCCGTTTCCAGGGCAACTTTGTAGTGAAACCGTTGCGGGCTTTTGTTAAACAATGCGTCGCATACTCCGGCTCCAGCTCGGAGCCTATAATAATGAACCGTGAACCGGCGCCACCCGGCACTCGCGGTCAGGACAAGTGGAAATACATATGGACACGCTCACGCCCGGCGAAAGCCAATCCCCCTCGAAAGACGCCTTGATCAGGGCGTTCATAGCCAGCCGGGGAGCGAAGGATTTCCTCAGGCTTGACGAATGTGAAAAAAGCTTCCTGACCCAGATACTTGAAGATTTCGACGCGGACGAACTGCCGGGCCTCGACGCCGGTGATCTCAATCGTGTTGTTGACGGCTTCTGGCAGTATGGCGGCCGGCGCGATGGCGCCCAGACCCTGCGGCGCATCATGCCGGTGCTCGATGAAGCGGGCCAGCCGACAGCCTATGACGCAGTCGAGATCGTCCAGGGCGACTCGCCATTCATCGTCGAAACCGTGATGGGCGAACTGATCGACCAGGGGGTTTCGATCCGGTCGATGTTCCATCCGGTGGTGACCACGCACCGTGATTTCGACGGCAACCGCAATAAGGCGGGTGATGACTCGAAAGAGTCGATGATGCTGGTTTTCATCGAAAGACAGAGTGCCGATCGGCACAAACAGATACTGGAAGGCATTGACCAGAGCCTGAACGACCTGAAGCTGGCGGTGCGTGACTTCCCGCGAATGCAGAAGCTTCTGGCCGATGAGATCGAGGCGCTCGAACGCCAGCGTGGTAATCCCGGCATTGATTCCGCGACCCTGGAAGAAAATCTCGCCTTCCTGCGCTGGATCGACGAAAACCACTTCGTCTTCCTGGGCGCCCGCGGCTATGCCTATCCGCGCGCTGATGACGGATCATATGCCCGCGAGGAGCCGCTAAACCAGATGCAGGAAGGGTTCGGCGTATTGCGTGACGCTAACCGCGCCGTTCTGCGCCGCTCAAGCGAGCCGGCGGTTCTCAGCCAGCAACTGATGACGCAACTGGAAAGCTCAGAGCCGGTGACAGTGGCCAAGGCCAATCTCAAGTCCCGTGTCCACCGCCGGGTTTATATGGATTATATCGGGGTGAAGCGCTATGGCCCCGACGGCAAGGCGTCCGGTGAGGTGCGTTTCGTCGGCCTCTTCACCTCTGAAGCCTATGACCGGCCAGCCTTCGAGGTGCCGCTGGTGCGCAAAAAGGCCGAGCATGTGCTGCATGAGGCGGCGGCGCTGGGTCTCCAGGGCGGTTATAATGAAAAGCGCCTGAAGAACATCGTCGAGACCTATCCGCGCGACGAACTGTTCCAGATGACGGAGCAGGATTTGCTGCGCATCGCCCGCGGCGTGCTGCACCTGAGTGACCGGCCGCGGGTCAAGCTGTTTACCCGTACCGATCCGTTCGACCGTTTCATTTCGGTGATGCTCTATATTCCGCGCGAAATTTACCAGTCGCGGATGCAGAAACAGGCCGGGGATATCCTGGCCGCCGCGTGGTGCGGCCGGGTTTCGGCGTCCTACAGCTATATCTCGGATTCGCTGCTGTCCTGCATCCATTATATTATCGGCGTTACCCCCGGCGATCACTTCGATCCCAATATCGCCGATGTCGAGGCCGATATCGAGAACATTACCCGCACCTGGCCGCAAAAGGTTGAGGCGCAGGTGACGCGGCAGGAAACGGCGACGAAAGGTCTCGACTGGATGACCTGGGCGGCGGCTTTCCCTGCCGGCTATCAGGATCGTTATACGCCGGCCGAAGCCGTAACCGATTCAACGGTTCTTAGCGCGCTTGCGGTGGATGCACCGGTCAATGTCCGGGCCTACCAACGTCTGGAAGATGCGGAAAACATCTTCTGCTTCAAGCTCTACACGCGCGCCGAAAAAGCCATTCCACTGTCGGATATCCTGCCGGTTCTCGGCAATATGGGCCTGAAGACGCTGGAGGAATACGGCTATCACGTCCGTTCGGAAGCGATCGGCACCTACTGGGTGCATGAATTCATCCTGAAGCTGCCGCGCGGCCATGCCGGCGCTTTCGCCGATTTCCGCGATGAATTCGAGCAAACCCTGCTGGCCTTGTGGTACGGCCGGACCGAGGATGACGGTTTCAACGCCCTCGCCCTGACCGGGCAATCCTGGCGTGAGGTGGCCCTGTTGCGCGCCTTCTGCCGCTATCGCGTCCAGTCGGGACTCGATCCGAGCCCCGATATCCAGCAGGCGGCCCTGCGCGAAAATCCTCAGGTGGTCGAGGCACTGCTGGCGTTGTTCAATGCCAAGTTTGCCTTGGGTGGCGGCGATGCGAAGCTGCGCCTGACGGCGGTGGAAGCCGCCACGCAAAATATCGATACCCTGCTGCAAAAGGTCGCCAGCCTTGACCATGACCGCGTTTTGCGCCGTCTGGCCGCTCTGATCGGTGCCATGCGCCGCACCAACTATTTCCAGAAGGACGCCGCGGGTAACGACAAGCCCTATATCTCCTTCAAGGTCGCCAGCCGTGAACTGGCCGACCTGCCGGAGCCCAAGCCCTACCGCGAAATCTTTATCTGGTCACCGGGTGTCGAAGGCGTCCACCTGCGCTTCGGACCGGTGGCGCGCGGTGGTCTGCGCTGGTCCGACCGCAAGGACGATTTCCGCACCGAGGTGCTGGGGCTGGTCAAGGCACAGCAGGTAAAGAACGCGGTCATCGTGCCGGTTGGCTCGAAAGGCGGCTTCTTCCCGAAGAAACTGCCTAAAAACGGCACGCCGGACGAGGTGAAAAACGCCGCCATCATCGCCTACAAGACCTTCCTGTCGGGCCTGCTCGATCTGACCGACAATCTGGACGGCAAGGGTAATATAATTCCGCCGGCCGATGTCATCCGCTGGGATGATCCCGATCCGTATCTGGTCGTCGCCGCCGACAAGGGCACGGCCACCTTCTCCGATATCGCCAATGGCGTCTCGGCGGATTATAATTTCTGGCTGAGCGATGCCTTCGCCTCGGGCGGATCGGTCGGTTACGACCACAAGGCTATGGGGATTACGGCGCGCGGTGCGTGGGAAGCGGTCAAGCGCCACTTCCGCGAAATGGGCAAGGATATCCAGTCGGAAACCTTCACGGTAGCGGGCGTCGGCGATATGTCGGGCGATGTCTTCGGCAACGGCATGTTGCTGTCGGAAAAGACGCTTCTGGTCGCTGCCTTCGATCACCGTGATATCTTTATCGATCCTAACCCCGACCCGGCCAGATCGTTCGCCGAACGCCAGCGCATGTTCGCCCTGCCCCGCTCAAGCTGGCAGGATTACAACAAGAATCTGATCTCGAAGGGCGGCGGGGTCTTCCCGCGCAGTCAGAAATCGATCCCGCTGTCGCCGGAAATCAAGGCGTTGCTCGATCTCGATGCCAATGAAGTCTCGCCGTTCGAGCTGATGCAGGCCATTCTGAAGGCGCGCGTGGAACTGCTCTATTTCGGCGGCATAGGCACCTATATCAAGTCACCGGCGCAAGGTCATCTCGATGTCGGTGACAAGGCCAATGACGCCATCCGTATTGATGGCAATGAGGTGCGCGCCAGGGTGATCGGCGAAGGCGCCAATCTCGGTGTCACCCAGGCCGGGCGGATATCTTGCTCCGAAAATGGCGTACGGCTCAATACCGATGCCATCGATAATTCCGCCGGTGTCGATTGCTCCGATCACGAGGTCAATATCAAGATCCTGCTCAGCCAGGTCATCGCCTCCGGCAAGCTGAAAGCCGAGGCGCGTGATGACCTGCTGGCCAGCATGACCGATGATGTGGCGCGCCATGTGTTGAAGCACAATTATGACCAGACCCTGGCCCTGTCACTCCAGGAAGCGACGTCTGCCGCGGACAATAGCGCACAACAAGCCTTCATGTCCGGCCTCGAAAAGCGCGGCCGTCTCGATCGCAAGGTCGAGGGCCTGCCATCCAATTCCGCACTCGAAGCGCGCAAGGCCGGCGGCCACGGCCTGTACCGCCCGGAACTGGCGGTCATCACCGCCTACGCCAAGCTGGTTCTGTTCGATGATATCGTGGCCGGAGATGCGCCGGATGATGCCGGGCATGAACCGGTGCTGGTGCGCTATTTCCCGCCGGCTTTGCATGGCTATACTGATGCCATCCGCAAGCACCGCCTGCATCGTGAAATCATCGCCACGGTGATTAGCAACGAAATCGTCAATGTCTGCGGACCGAGCTTCGCCATGCGCCTCACCCACGGCGCCGGGGTCGATACATCGGCCCTTGTGCGGGCGTTCGAGGCCACGCGTCAGTTGTTCGGCATCAATTCGCTGTGGAGCGCGGTCAATGCGCTTGACAATAAAATACCGGCAGAGGCGCAAACCGCGCTTTACAGCGATCTGGCCAGCTTTGTCCGCCACCAGACCTACTGGATCGCGCGACGTCATGCCGGGCAAACGGTCGATCTGGCCACCATGCTGAAGCCGTATGCGGAAGGGGTCTCAAACCTTCTAGTCCAGGGGGATGCGGCCCTTACCGCTGCCACCAAGGCCCGTCTGGCCGATCGCGTGACCGAGCTGGAAGCCCAGGGTTGCCCGGCCGACCTGGCGGCGCGGATCACGCGCCTCAGCGCCTTCCACCATGCGTCGGATATCATCGACCTGGCGACGGAAAAGAAAAAGCCGCTCGACAAGACGGCCGAGCTTTATTTCCTGACCGGCGCGCATTTCGGTTTCGATGGCTTGCAGGCCGGCGCCGGCAATCTGGCCTCACATGATCCGTGGGACCGCATGGCAACCCGCCGTTTGATCGAGGATGTGCTGTCCGAGCAGAAAACGGTGGTGAAGACTATGATGGCCCGCATGTCGCCGTCGGAAAGCCCGGCCCAGATTATCGAGAACTGGGAAGCCGAGAACAAGACGCTGATCGAGCCCTTGCAACAGATGATGGCCGATATGGAAACCGGCGGCTGGAGTTTCGCCAAGCTGACCATCGTCAATGCCCTGCTGCGCGAATGGGCAGCGAAGCTGTAGAGACCCATTATGCTGTTAAGCCTGACGCCAATGCTGCAAACCGAGAGTATCCCGGAAACCAAACAATGGTATGCCGAGGCGCTCGGATTCACATGCGTTTCCAGGCCGGATGACAACTGGTGCCATCTTGTGAAAGACAAGGTCGAACTGATGTTCATGACAAATGATCATCTGGGAAAACCCCAAGCCACAGCGACGCAATATATTGTCGTCGACGATGTCATGGTGCTTTATGACGATATCAAGCACAGGGTGACAGTCGAATGGGGGCCGGAGCGTATGTCTTACGGCATGTTGGAGTTCGCCATCAGGGACAATAATGGCTATCTGCTTAGTTTTGGCCAGGATATCAGCAGACCTTAACAAGCCTCTTGTCTTGGCGGCGCTTTAGGCCCATTTACGGCTCAGTTATTGCTTAAGGCGCCGCCATGTTTATCCAGACCGAATCCACTCCCAACCCCGATGTCATCAAGTTCATCCCCGGCGAGGCCGTGCTTGATACGGGAACGAAGGAATTTCGCACGGCCGAAGACGCTAAGGCTTCGCCTCTGGCCGAAAGCCTGTTCGCGCTCGATGGCATCGTCGGATTGTTCTTCGGCAATGATTTCCTGACCGTGCGTCGGTCGCCGGACTCGGACTTGATCTGGGCCCAGCTCAAGCCGCCGATCCTGGCCGCTATTATGGATTTCTATTCCAGCGGCCAGCCGATTCTGCGCGAAGTCACCACCAAGGATGACATCGTCTATGAAGGCGAACTCGGTCAGATCGTCGCCGAAATCAAGGATCTGCTCGATACCCGCGTCCGTCCGGCCGTAGCGCAGGATGGCGGCGATATCGAATTCGACCGCTTCGATCTTGAGTCCGGCACGCTCTACCTGCATATGCGCGGCGCCTGTTCCGGCTGCCCATCGTCTTCGGCCACCCTGCGCCAGGGCGTCGAAAGCCTGATGAAGCACTATGTGCCGGAAGTGAAATCCATCGAGCAGGTGCTGTAATTGGCTCTGCGACTGGTCATCGATACCTCGCTGAACGCCTGCGGCCTGGGGCTGTTTGACAGCGAAACCTGTCTGTTTGACATCACCGAGGGCATGACACGCGGCCAGCAGGAACGTCTGCCGGTCATGGCGCTGGAAGCCTTTCACGCGACGGGGATCAAGGCCAGGGATCTGAACCTTATCGCCGTTACCTTAGGGCCGGGCTCCTTTACCGGCGTCCGGGTCGGCCTGTCCTTCGCCAAGGGTTTGGCGACGGGCGCGGGCGTGCCGTTGAAGGGCATCGGCACACTGGAGGCGCTCGGTCGTCATGCGAACTTGCAAGATAAAACCCGTCTGGCGGTGGTGAATGGCGGCCGTGGGCAGATTTACGTCCAGCGCTTTCCCCTCGGCGCCCCGGTTACACTCGATATCCATGCACCGGAAGCCATCACGGAATTTGCCGCCGCGAACTCGGTCGATACTCTTACCGGTCCGGCCGCCGCCCTGCTTTCCGGCTATTGGCCCAAAGCGGATGAATTCCCCCAAACGTGGCCATCGCTTGACGCCATTTCAAACCTGGCCATAGATGCGGGCCACGATGATTTGACCCCGCTCTATATGCGCGAAGCCGATGCCATTGCCTCGACCCGCGGTATTATCAGCCTGAACGCCTGACGCTTATGACCCTGATCCGCCAGCTTGACGCGCCGTCCATGCAACTGGAGCACATCCATACGCGGTGTTTCGATTATGGCTGGAGCGAAGGGGTTTTCGCTGACCTGCTGATCAAGCCGCATCATCGTACCTATGTGTTCGAGGTTGAGGGTGAGATTGTCAGCTTCGTGGTGGTGACCGTGGTGGCCGGCGAGGGTGAGATCCTGACCATCTGCACCGATCCGGATTTCCAGAAGCGCGGCCTGGCGCGGATGCTGCTTCAGCAGGTCATCAAGGCCCTGCGTGACGAGGGCGCGGAATCGCTGTTCCTTGAGGTCGCCATCGATAATCCGGCGGCGCTGCGCCTCTATGAAAGTGTCGGTTTCAAAAAGACCGGCCGGCGGAAAGCCTATTACAGCCGCAAGGACAAACCACCGGTGGACGCCCATATCTTGAGGCTTGCGCTCTGAGACGCAACACCATACATTTGCGGGACTTTTTGCCTATACCGGAGCTTACGGCCATGGACCGCATAGAACAACAATGTATCGAAAAAGGTATGCGAATGACCGACCAGCGCCGGGTTGTGGCGCGCGTTTTGTCGGCGGCCGAAGACCATCCGGATGTCGAAGAGCTGTATCATCGCGCCGCGGCGGTTGATCCCAACATCTCGCTGGCGACGGTTTACCGCACGGTGCGCCTGTTTGAAGAGGCCGGTGTGGTCGAGCGACATGATTTCGGTGATGGCCGTTCGCGCTATGAAGAAGCCGGCAGCGAGCACCATGACCACCTGATCAATATCAAGACCGGCCAGGTGATCGAGTTCTTCGATGCCGAAATCGAGAAGATGAAGGAGGCCCTGGCGGAAAAGCTGGGCTACAAGCTGGTCGGCCATAAGCTGGAGCTTTATGGGGTGCCATTGGGGGAAGAGAAGTAAGATTGCAGGAGGCACAGCCTCCTGCACCTCGGAACCTATTCTTTGAAAATAACAAAAAACCGGGCCCAAGGGTCCGGTTTTTTGTTATTATTAAGGACAAGTTCTGGGGTGCAGGGGTCCGAGACCCCTGCAACTTATTGCTTTTTCCCCAATGAATCCCCATAACGCCCTCATGAACGATCACGTCCCCTTAAAGAAGCTCCACATCAAGACTTACGGCTGTCAGATGAATGTCTATGACAGTGAGCGCATGGTGGATATCCTGCGGCCGCTGGGCTATGAGGTCTCCGACAAGGCCGAGGGGGCCGATCTGGTGCTTCTGAACACCTGCCATATCCGTGAAAAGGCCGCCGAAAAGGTCTATTCGGAGATTGGCCGCCTGCGTGAAATGCGTGAGGAAAAGGAAGCGCGCGGCGAGGGCCGCATGACCATTGCGGTGGCCGGCTGCGTGGCCCAGGCCGAGGGCAAGGAAATCATGCACCGTGCCCCGGCCGTCGATCTGGTGGTCGGTCCGCAGGCTTACCACCAGTTGCCCGAACTGATCGCCCGCACCCACCGGTCCAAGGGCGAACGCCTCTCGGCCGATTTCGCACCGGAAGCCAAGTTCGACGCGCTGGCGGTGGATCGTGAGGTCTCAGGCCCGGCCGCTTTCCTTACCGTGCAGGAAGGCTGCGACAAGTTCTGCACCTTCTGCGTAGTTCCCTATACGCGTGGTGCCGAATGGTCGCGCCCGGTTGCTTCTATCCTCGATGAGGCGAAAGCCCTGGCAGCCAAGGGGGTGCGCGAACTGACCCTGCTGGGCCAGAATGTCAATGCTTATAACGGTCTTGATGCCGATGGTAAGGAATCGACCCTGGCGAAGCTGATGTACGCCCTGGCCGATATCGAGGGCATCGATCGTCTGCGCTATACCACCTCGCACCCTAACGACATGGGGCAGGACCTGATCGATGCGCACCGCGATCTCCCGGCCATGATGCCTTATCTGCACCTGCCGGTGCAGTCAGGGTCAGACAAGATTCTGCGCGCCATGAACCGCAAGCACGGCCGGCAAGCCTATTTCGACCTGATCGATCGCATCAAGGCGGCGCGCCCGGACTTGGCGCTTTCCGGTGATTTCATCGTTGGCTTCCCTGGCGAGACCGACAAGGACTTCGAGGATACGCTCGACCTGATCCGCCGCGTCGGTTACGCCTCGGCCTTCTCGTTCAAATATTCGCCGCGTCCGGGTACGCCTGCCGCCGGTATGCCCGGTCAGGTGCCGGATGACGTGGCCGATGCGCGCTTGCAAACCCTGCAGGCTCTGATCATCGAACAGCAGCAGGCGTTCAAGGAAAAGCTGATCGGCCAGACGTTGGACATCCTGTTTGACAAGCCGGGCCGTCTGGCGGGTCAGGCCATTGGCCGCTCGCCCTACCTGCAATCAGTATTCGTAGAAGACGCCGCTCATCTGATCGGCCAGATTCACAAGGTGAAAATCATCGCCAACAGCAATAACAGCCTGAAAGGTGAACTTGCCTGATGGCCGCGGTGAAGGACGATTTTATCAGCCTGACTGACCCCTGTGTTCTGGCCGTTGTCGGGCCCTCGGAGCGCTACCTCGCCATGATCGAAGGGGCCTTCAAGGTGCTGGTCGAAATGCCGGGCGGTGGCCTGGTCATCTCCGGTGATGCCCGTGCGCGCCAGAAGGCGAAGGCGATGATTGTGGCCCTGGCCGATATGTACGACCAGGGCGTCGATATCGCCGAGGCCGATGTCCGACGCCTGATCAACCAGCCGCAATTGACGGGCGGTAAGTCCGAAAAACTCCAATCCGCCGTACCGCTCGATCAGCGCAATACCATCGTCATGGGCCGGCATGGCGCCATCGCCGCGAAAACCGCCGGCCAGGCGGCCTACATCCATGAACTGACGACAAACGACCTCGTCTTCGCGCTGGGGCCGGCAGGCTCCGGCAAGACCTTCCTCGCCGTTGCGCATGGCGTTTCGCTCCTGCTCAAGGGGGCGGTGGACAAGCTGATCATTACCCGTCCGGCGGTCGAGGCCGGCGAACGGCTGGGTTTCCTGCCGGGCGATCTCAACGAGAAGATCGATCCGTACCTGACGCCGATCTGGGGCGCGCTGGATGATATTCTGGGGCCGCAACTGCTCGCCAAGAAGCGCGAAACCAGGGAAATCGAGGTTGCGCCGCTGGCCTATATGCGCGGCCGAACGCTCTCCTATGCCTATGTCATTATCGACGAAGCTCAGAATACGACGCGGATGCAGATGAAGATGATCCTGACCCGCCTCGGTGAAGGCTCGAAAATGGTCGTCACCGGCGATCCCTCGCAGATCGACCTGCCCAACCGGGGTGACAGCGGTCTGGTCCATGCCGTTCACCTGCTCGATCAGGTCGAGGGTGTCGGCAAGGCCGAACTCAAGGCCGAGGATATTGTCCGTCACGCACTGGTGGCGCGCATCGTCCGGGCCTATGATAATGAGTACAAGAGCTGATGGCGAAGATTGTTGAAAACAATATTCGCCATCAAGCGCCCGACTGGGCGCCGGTGACGTTTCGCCGCCCCCGCGGAGCATCGAACGCAGTGAGATTGGCGTGAGCGAAAAAATTGAACCCTTGATTGACATAGAGGTCGAGGCAGACGGCTGGCTCGATGCCCTGCCCGATGTCCAGGAAGTCGTTCAAACCGGCATATTGGCGGCGCTCAACGCCGTTAATGTGACCGAACAGACCGATATTGTTGTGCTGCTGTGCGATGATGCCGAGATGAAGTCGCTCAACAAGGAGTACCGCCAGAAAAACGCGCCCACCAATGTGCTGTCCTTTCCCGCGCCGAAAATGAAGGGCATGGCGCATCTGGGCGATATCGCGCTTGGGCTTGAAACCTGTGTGCGTGAGGCCGAGGAACAGCGGAAGACACTGAAAAATCACGTCCTTCATCTCTCTGTCCATGGCGCTTTGCATTTATTGGGTTATGATCACATGACCGATGAAGAGGCGGAAGAGATGGAAAATCTCGAACGCGATATTCTGAAAAGCCTCAATGTCGCCGATCCTTATGGACCTGAACATAGCCATGGCTGAGCCAGACGACGCGCCCCGCAAGTCTTTTCTATCCTTTTTCGGGATCGGGCCGAAGCCGGCGGAAAAATCCGGCCTCGACTCCACCGAGAGCGAAAACAGCGCCGCCGCCGCGGCCAATTTGATCGATCATGCCCGCGCCTTCCAATCCCTGAGCGTCGCCGATGTCATGACGCCGCGCGTCGACATCGTCGCCATCGAGCTGTCGAGCACCCTGGCCGATGTCGTACGCATCTGCGTTGAAAGCGAACACTCTCGCCTGCCGATTTACCGGGACGGCCTGGATGATCCGGTCGGCGTGGTCCATATCAAGGATGTCCTCAAGCTTCTGGCGCCGGAACCGGGCCGTGCGGCGCCGAACTGGGCCGAACCGGTGCTGCACCGCCTGCGCCGTGAACTGCTTTATGTCCCCTCTTCCATGACCACGGCCGACCTGATGCTGCGGATGCAGGCCCAGCGTATCCATATGGCGCTGGTGATCGATGAATTCGGTGGCACGGATGGCCTGGTAACGCTCGAAGACCTGATCGAAGCCGTGGTCGGCAATATCGATGACGAATATGACGAGGCCGGCGATGAGGAAATGCGGGAGCTTCCCAATGGCCAATATGAAATCGATGGCCGCGTCGAGCTGGTGACGCTGGAGGAAAAGCTCGGCCTCCAGCTTTACCCGGAAGAATCCGAGGAAGAAATAGATACCCTCGCCGGTCTGGTGGCGGTGCTGGCGGGGCGTGTGCCGCAGCGCGGCGAGGTCGTGCCCTATGCCGATGCCGGTTTCGATATCGAGGTGCTCGATGCCGATCCACGCCGCATCAAGCGCCTGCGCCTGCATCGCCGGCTGCCGGCGCCCGATGTAACGTCCGCCGATGACTAGGCTGGCCGCTTTCCTGAAACACCCGTTTCTGGCGCCGGTGGTCACCTTCATGGGCGATCCGCGCAAACGTCCGCGTATGCTGGCGGCGATATCCGGCCTGCTGATTGCCTTCGCGCAGCCGCCCTTTGGCTTCCTGCCGGGTCTGCTCGGTTATGGCCTGCTGCTCTATGCGCTGGAATATCATCTTGGTAACTGGCCGAAACGCACCGCCTTTTTCATGGGCTGGCTGGCTGGTTTCTGTTACTTCCTCGTCTCGTGCTTCTGGGTGGCGGAAGCCTTCCTCGTCGATGCCGAAACCTATGGCTGGATGGCCATTCCCGCTGCCACGCTGTTGCCCGCCGGGATCGGCCTGTTCTGGGGCGGATTCGCCGTGCTTTACCTGAAGCTGGTGCCGAAGGGCTGGATAAGATTTGTTTTCTTCGCGGCCCTGTTCTCGATATTTGAGATGACGCGCGGCATGGTGCTTTCGGGCTTTCCGTGGAATCCGGCAGGCTCGACCTGGAAGGCCGGCAGCGCCATGTCGCAGATGGCGGCCTATGTCGGGGTCTATGGTCTGGGTTTCGTTACCGTGCTGGCCTTCTCCAGCGTCGGCGTGATCCGACGCGGGAAAGGCGCTGCGGGTTATGCCCCGGCGATTTTCGGCGCCCTGGCGCTTCTGGGTTGTTTCGGCGTCGGTCAGACGCGACTGATGACCACCCATATCAGCGATACCGGTTATGCTATCCGCTACGTGCAGCCGGCGATCAGCCAGGCCGCCAAGTGGGATAATGCCAATTTCAGCCACCTGTTCTTTTCCTATATCGGTCTGAGCAAGGCCCCGCCGAAACCCGGTCATCGCGCACCGGACCTGATCATCTGGCCGGAAGGCGCGCTGCCGATCATGTGGGAACAACTGATGGACCCGCGGACGGGTACGGTCGAGGACATGGCCGATCTGCTGACCGACGGCCAGTCCCTGCTGATCGGCACCTCCCGCGAAGACGGCGAGACCCCGGCGGGCAAGCCCATCTACCGCAATTCGATGCTGGCCCTGCACCGCCAGAATGGCCGCACACGCATCATCGGGTCATATAATAAGTTCAAGCTCGTGCCGTTCGGCGAATTCACGCCTTACCAGGATATCCTCAATCCGCTCGGCATGTCGGCCCTGACGCATTTCGATGACAGCTTCACGCCCGGCGAACGCACACGGCCGCACAGTTTTCCCGGCATACCGAGGGTTTTGCCGCTGATCTGCTACGAGGGCATATTCCCGGCGCTGGACATGACCAGTTACGGACCAAACGACATAATGCGGCCCAAATGGATCATTAATATCTCCAATGACGCCTGGTTCGGCCCGACGACAGGGCCTGTGCAGCACCTTAACCTCGCCAGCTTCCGCGCCATTGAGGAAGGTCTGCCTATGGTCAGATCAACCCCCACGGGAATATCGGGCGTCATTGATCCCCTGGGAAGAGTTGTTCCGGGCACTGCAATAGGTTTAGGTGTAGCGGGTTACATGGACGTAACTTTACCGGGCGAGGCAAATGTTACCGCTTTTGCACAACAGAGGTATGCCTATCCAGTGTTTGCTGTCCTGCTTTGCTTGGGACTGATTGTTTTCGGCGGGACTTTTTCTATCGGAAACCGGCCTTTTTCTGCGAAAAAAAGAGCCTGAATGCAAAAAGAGATAGCCCAAAGTGAACAGTTTCGCTATGCGCTAACGTATAATATACAGTTTGGCCGGCTTCCCCCATCGGCCAGGTAAAAAGTAAGAGGCATAAGTTGGACGATAATTTGAAGGCTGAACGTGGCCCGAACCCCGTCGATCTGCACGTCGGCGCCCGCGTCAGAATGCGCCGCAAGTTCCTGGGCATGAGCCAGGAGGGCCTTGCCGAGACCATCGCACTGACCTTTCAGCAGGTGCAAAAGTATGAGCGCGGTTCCAACCGTATCAGCGCCTCGAAGCTTTGGGAAATTGCCAAGGCCCTCAAGGCCCCCGTGGCGTACTTCTTTGAAGGCTATGGCGAGAACGAAGCCGTCGAGGGCTTCTCGGAATCGGAATCTGAACAGTTCGTTCACGGTTTCCTGATGACGACCGAGGGCATCGAATTGGCCGAAGCTTTCCCGCGCATCAAAAACGCCAAGCATCGCCGCCGCATCCTTGAACTGGTGCGCAGCCTCGCCGAAGACGACGACGCGTAAGATTTCCAGATATCGGAATGACTGAGGCCCCGCTTTTCCGGAAGCGGGGCCTTTTGTTGTCCGAAACAGACGGTCGCGTCGGAACAATATCTAAAAAGGCGCTTGATCATATAAACATATCTTTATATGGTTATAGGGAATGCGAAAGCCCTGCTGAAAGTCCCGAACCATGCGCTCCAACTATATCTTCACCAGCGAAAGTGTCTCTGAAGGCCATCCCGACAAGGTCGCCGACCGTATCTCGGATGTCGTGGTCGATGCCTTTCTGGCGCGTGATCCCGAAGCACGGGTGGCATGCGAAACCCTGGTAACGACCAATCGCATCGTCCTGGCGGGTGAGGTGCGCGCTGGTGACGATCAGATCGAGGAAATCATCGGCGGCCTGGAAGAAAAGGTGCGCCATGCCGTCAAGAATATCGGCTACGCGCAGAAGGGTTTCCACTGGGCCATGGCGGATTATGCCTGCCACCTGCACGCCCAGTCGGCCGATATCGCCCAGGGCGTCGATTCCGGCGACAACAAGGACGAGGGCGCCGGCGATCAGGGCATCATGTTCGGTTACGCGACGGACGAAACCGAGGAACTGACCCCTGCCCCGCTGCAATGGTCGCACAATATCCTGCGCCGTCTGGCCCAGGCCCGTCACGCCGGCGAACATCGCCTGGAGCCGGACGCCAAGAGCCAGGTGACTGTCCAGTACGAAAATGGTATGCCGTCGCGCATCCTGAAAATTCTGGTTTCCCACCAGCACCAGGACGGTCTGGCTCCATCTGATGTCGAGGCCATTATCAAGCCTTACGCGCTTGAAGTCCTGCCGGCCGGCATGGTGACGGCCGATACCGAGTGGCTGGTCAATCCGACCGGCAATTTCGTCATCGGCGGCCCGGACGGCGATGCCGGCCTGACCGGCCGCAAGATCATCGTCGATACCTACGGCGGTGCAGCCCCTCATGGCGGCGGCGCCTTTTCCGGCAAGGACCCAACCAAGGTCGACCGCTCGGCTGCCTACGCTCTGCGTTATCTGGCCAAGAACGTCGTGGCCGCCGGCCTGGCCAAAAAGTGTACGCTTCAGGTGTCCTACGCCATCGGCGTGTCGCGCCCGCTGTCCTTCTATGTCGATACCCACGGCACCGGCCAGGTTTCGGAAGAGAAGCTGGAGGAAATCCTGCCCGAACTGATCGGCGGCCTGACGCCAAAATCGATCCGCCTGCATCTCGGCCTCAACAAGCCGATCTATGAGCGTACCACCGCCTATGGGCACTTTGGCCAGAAGCCTGACGCCGATGGCGGCTTTTCGTGGGAAAACACCGACCTGGTCGAAGCGCTCAAGGGCGCCTTCTGATCAATTCACTTTGGCAAACAGAACCGAGGGGGTTATACGGCGCCGTATAATCCCCTCTTTTGCATTAAGAATTAGATGTCCGAAGAAAATACACCGTCCGCCGAATGGGGCCCGATGCGCTCTTTCGGGCGCATCAAGTCACGCAAGCTGAAGCCGCAGCAGGCCAGCCTGTTCGATACCCTGCTGCCCCGGATCGAGGCGAATGACGCCCACGTTGCTGCCGCCTTGGCCTCCGGCCGTGACCTGTGGCTGGAAATCGGCTTCGGCGGCGGTGAGCATCTGGCGGCCCAGGCAGCCCGAAATCCGGATGTCACCCTGATCGGCTGCGAACCCTTCCTCAATGGCGTCGGCTCGGCCTTGCGCCATATCGCGGACGGGGATTTGAAAAACGTGCTGATCCTGCCGGGTGATGCGCGCCCGCTGCTCGACAGCCTGCCGGAAGCCTCCCTAAGCCGTATTTTCATCCTCTTCGCCGATCCGTGGCCCAAGGCGCGGCACAACAAGCGCCGCTTTATTCAGGCGGAAACCATTGCCGCCTTCGCACGCGCGCTGAAACCCGGCGGCACGGTGCGTTTCGCCACCGACTGGGCGGATTATGCTGACTGGGCGCTGGAACGCTTCCTGGCCAGTCCGGATTTCAACTGGCCGGCGCAATCACAGTCCGACTGGAATACCGCACCCGCCGATCATGTCACCACGCGCTATGAGACCAAGGGCCTGGGTGACTGCGCGCCGGTGTTTTTCGATTTCGTGCGTAAATAGTTCCCTTCACAACCGTGTGATGTGCCCTCTGGCCAAACCGGAAAAAGTAAGACATGGTTAACCCTTCACCGGGGGGGCGTGTGTATGGAGCGGTTGCATAAGGTATCGGCGGGCTTTGTCTTCGCCTTTCTGTGCCTGCATTTTGCCAATCATTTTGTCGGCTTGCTGGGCATCGGGGCCCACGCGCAGTTCATGGATGCCGCCCGGCTGGTCTATCGTCATCCGGTTGTCGAAATGGCGATCATGCTGGCCTTTTTTATACAGATCCTGACCGGCATTCCCCTGATCATCGAAATCTGGACGCAGAAAAAGGATTTTGTCCATCAGCTCCAGGCGGCGTCCGGCCTGGTCATGGTGATCTTCATCCTCGTCCATGTCGGTGTAATTGCGGTGGCGCGTATGGTTTTCAATCTTGATACCAATTTCGAATTCGCGGCGGCCACCTTTGCGCCGCCCCTGACCTATGCCGCCTACGGTTTTTATGGCGCCGGCGTCTTTGCGCTGTTCATCCATTTCGGCTGTATTCTCTACGATGTCTTCAAGAAGACCAGCAAGCCCGTGGGCTGGCTGCTGCTGATCGCCGCCCTGGGTGTTGGTGGATATGCCACCTGGCTGCTGCTGATGATGTATTCCGGCCATCTGTATCCAATCACCATCCCTGACGCGTACAGTCACCTGTTTTAAATTCTCCTTGGCAAAATAAAAAAGCGGGCCTATATAGCTTGCCAACATGACCGATTGCCTAAAGGCGACGGCGGCGGCCACAGAGCCTGCCGCCTTTTTTATTGCTTTAGAGACCCCATTTGCGCGCCAAGACGACTGAAGAACGCAAGCTGCTGGAAGCCTTCGACCCCATCGCCGAAGCGCTGGAGCTGGATATTGTGCGTGTGCGCCTGCAAGGGTCGCGCGAGCCCGGTGGTTCGCGCTTCCTGCAGATCATGGCTGAGCGCAAGTCGGATGGTGACATCAATGTCACCCAATGCGCCCGCCTGTCGCGCGCCATCTCGGCCTATATCGATGAGGTCGATCCGATCCCCGGTGAATTCACGCTTGAGGTGTCATCGCCCGGTATCGATCGCCCCTTGACGCGCCTCAAGGATTTCGACACCTACGAAGGTCTGGAAGCCCGTATCGAGCTGGATCGTCTGGCCGAAGGCCGCAAACGTTTCCGCGGCGTACTGGCCGGCATCGAGGATGATCATATCGCCATCGATCTCGAGGGCGAAGAAGAGACCGCGCTCATCCCGTTCGACTGGGTGATCGACGCCAAGCTGATCCTCAATGACGAGCTGATGAAGCGCGGCGCCGAGGCCAAGGCAGCGCGCGGTGATGAGGACGAAGAAGAAGACGAAGATTTTGACGACGACTTCGAGGATGATGAAGACCTTGAAGACGATGAACCCGCTAACGACGATAAGTAAGGAACTCAGATGAGCTTCACCGGAATCAGCGCCAATCGCCAGGAACTGCTGCAGATCGCAGAGGCCGTGGCGCGTGAAAAGTCGATCGACAAGACCGTGGTCATCGCCTCCATCGAGGAAGCGATCCAGAAGGCCGCTCGTTCGCGCTATGGCGCCGAGCACGACATCCGCGTCTATATCGACCCCCGCACCGGCGAAATGACCATCACCCGCCACATCACCGTGGTGCCGGATGAGGAACTGGAAAACGAATACGCACAGAAGACCCTGACCGAAGCCCTGCGCGACGACAAGGAAGCCTTTGTTGGCAAGGAATATTCCGAAATCCTGCCGCCTTTCGAGCTGGGCCGGGTCCAGACCCAGATGGCCCGCCAGGTGGTGACGCACAAGGTGCGCGAAGCCGAGCGCGAAAAGCAGTATGACGAGTACAAGGACCGCGTCGGTGAAATCGTCAACGGCACGGTCCGCCGCGTCGAATACGGCAATGTCATCGTCGATCTCGGCAAGGGCGAAGGTATCATGCGCCGCGACCAGTCGATCCCGCGCGAAGCCTTCCAGGTCAATGACCGTATCCGCGCCTATATATATGACGTGCGCCGCGAGACAAAGGGGCCGCAGATCATGCTGTCGCGCGCTCACGGCGGCTTCATGGCCAAGCTGTTCGCTCAAGAGGTGCCGGAAATCTATGACGGCGTGATCGAGATCAAGTCGGTGTCGCGCGATCCGGGGTCGCGCGCCAAGATGGCCGTCCTGTCGAATGACAACTCGATCGATCCGGTTGGCGCCTGCGTCGGTATGCGCGGCTCGCGCGTTCAGGCCGTCGTCGCCGAATTGCAAAACGAAAAGATCGACATCATCCAGTGGTCGCCCGATGAAGCCACCTTCATCGTCAATGCCCTCGCCCCGGCCGAAGTCTCGAAGGTCGTGCTTGATGAAGAAGAAGACCGCGTTGAAGTGGTGGTGCCGGACGAACAACTGTCGCTGGCCATTGGCCGTCGCGGCCAGAACGTTCGCCTGGCTTCGCAACTGACCGGCTGGCAGGTCGATATCATCACGGAATCGCAAGACTCCGAGCGTCGCCAGAAGGAATTTGCCGAGCGCACCGCCCTCTTCCAGGAAGCGCTCGATGTCGATGAAGTCATCGCGCAACTGCTGGTCACAGAAGGGTTCAGCTCGATCGAGGATTTGGCCTTCGTTGATGAAAACGAAATCGCCGTCATCGAAGGCTTCGACGAGGAGACCGCTTCCGAACTCCAGGCCCGCGCCCGTGACTATCTCGAACGCGAAGCCACCGAGCAGGACAACAAGCGCAAGGAACTGGGCGTCGAAGATGGCGTGCTGGATATTCAGGGCATCACCCTGCCGATGGCGGTCGCGCTCGGTCAGGCCGGCGTCAAGACGATCGAAGACCTGGCCGACCTGGCGACCGATGAAATCCGTGGCGGTTTCGAGCAAAAGGGCGGCGAGCGCGTGCGCGTCCCCGGCGCCCTGGAATCGTTCAACCTGTCGGTGACCGATGCCGAGGCTCTGATCCTCAATGCCCGCGTTGCCGCCGGCTGGATCGAAGCACCAGAACCGGAAGAGGTGGTCGAAGAAGAGGCTTATGAAGAAGCGGGCGCTTTCGAGGACGAAGGCACTGCAGTAGCTGAGGAGGGCGAAGATGTCGCCGACTCCGAACAATGAGCCCGCGCTTTTAACCGATACTGATGACGCGCTGGTCCTTGGGGAAACGGCCAAGGGTCAGCCGCAGCGCCGCGATATTGCCAGCGGTGAGACGGTCCCAACGGACGGTCTCATACGCTTTGTCGTGTCTCCGGAAGGGGTGCTGACGCCGGACATCGCCCACAAGCTGCCGGGTCGCGGCCTGTGGGTCGCTTCGGAACGCGGCGCCCTTGAAATCGCGCTGAAAAAGAACATATTTAGTCGTGCGGCCAAGCGACAGGTCAAGGCCGAGCCCGATCTCATTCCTTTGGTGCACGATCTGCTGCGCCGCCGCTGCCTTGATCTTCTCGGTCTGGCCCGGCGTGAAGGCGGGATCGTCAACGGTTTCGAAAAAGCGCTGGCCGCCGTCAAGTCGGGCAAGGCCGGCTGGATCATCGAGGCTGCGGATGGCGCGGAAGACGGCCGCAGGCGTATTTTATACGCCGGCAGTCAGCAAACCCCCTCGCCAAACGTCTGCGGAAGCTTTAGTAACGCCGAATTAAGTTTGGCTTTGGGCACAGAAAATGCCATACACGTCGCACTCCTGTCGGGGCGGCGCGTGCAGCGTTGGTCTTTGGAAATGAAAAGACTGTCGGGCTTCGAACCCCTGGTGCCGGAAGGCTGGGTAAGAAGGCCGGAGCCCGAAACGCCCGGTTAGTATCGGGCAAGAGACTGTGAGTGTTGGTTCTTCTGCCCTGACTGTATACGGCCACGGTAATGATCGAGCGCTCGTGACGCGGACGGCTGATCCCTGATCGGACGCCCGAATGACGATATTATTGAAACAGAAGTCCGGCACTCGGGTCAGGCTTCGCAAAAGGTTAGTAGACAAGCCGGATGAGCGACGGAAAAGACGACAAGAACAACGACCAGCCTGCCAATCGTGAGCGCGCGCCGCTGACGCTGAAGCCGCGTGTCGGTGGCAATGTTTCGACAGGTACGGTCAAGCAAAGCTTCAGCCATGGCCGTTCGAAGACGGTGGTGGTGGAAACCAAGCGCCGCATTGGTGCCCCGCCCGCCGGCGCGGGAACCGGTCATGTGCGTCCCGCCGCGCCTGAAATCAACCGTCCGCAACAGTCCCAGGCCCCGCGTCCGGCGCAAGGCGCCCCGCGCCCTCAAGGTGGCAGCGCTGGCGGTTTGCGTCAGGAGGAGCAGGAAGCGCGTCAGCGCGCTATTGCCGCCGCCCTCGCCGATCAGGAACGCAAGGCCGCCGAAGCCCGCGCCGCCGCGGCCCGTGCCGAAGCCGCCAAACCGGCGCCGGTTGTCCCGCAGGCGCCCCAGCCGGCCGCTCCGGCCGCGGACTTAAGCCCGCGTGCCTCTGAGCAACCCGCGGCCGTGACGCCCCAGGCCCCGCAACCCGCGCCCGCCGCGCCGGCGCCCCAGCAGCCGGCCTTCCGCAACGAGCGTGCCCCGCGTACCGATGCGCCGCGTTATGACCAGCGCGCCGAGCGTCCGCAGGGCCAGCGCTCCGATGCGCCGCGCGGCGAACGTACGCCCTATCCATCACGCGATCCGAATACGTCGCGTCCGGCCTATCCTCCCAGAGACGGACAGCGCGACGGTCAACGCAGCGATGCGCCGCGCGGCGATCGTCCACAAGGTGATCGCCCATACACGCCGCGTGATCCGAACGCCCCGCGGCCGCCGCGCGATCCCAATCGTCCGTTCACGCCGCGTGATCCAAACGCCCCGCGTACCCCGCGTGATCCGAACGCGCCGCGCGGCGAAACGGTCCGCTACAATGTCAACTCACCGCGGCCGCCACGTCCCGGTGCTGGCGTGGCTGCCAATGCACCTTCTACGCCGGAAGTCGATCGTATCCGTTCGTCGCGCGGCGCCACCGGTGTGGCCGGCAAGGCGCTTGATACCCGCAAGACGGATGACGATGATCGCGGCACCAAGCGCGGCAAGGCCGGCGCGCCGGTCAAGGCCGTGTCGCAGACCCGTGGTGAACCCAAGCGCCGCGAGGGCCGCCTGACCCTGCAGGCCGTTGTCGGTGACGACGAGGGCACCGCCGACCGGATGCGCTCGCTGGCTTCGGTCCGCCGCGCCCGCGAACGTGAACGCGAAAAGCGCAAGGGCCATACCACCGAGCAGGCGCGCGTCTCCCGCGAAGTGGTTATCCCTGACATCATCACCGTGCAGGAACTGTCCAACCGTATGGCTGTCCGTGCCGTCGACATCATCAAGTTCCTGATGCGTCAGGGCATGATGCTGAAAATCAACGACGTGATCGATACCGATACCGCCGAACTGGTGGCTTCGGAATTTGGCCACACCGTCAAGCGGGTTTCGGAATCTGACGTTCTGGAAGGCTTCATCGACGCCGAGGATCATTCAGACGACACCGCGCCGCGCCCGCCGGTGGTGGCCGTCATGGGTCACGTCGACCACGGCAAGACCTCGCTGCTCGACGCCCTGCGCAAGGCGGATGTGGCTTCCGGCGAAGCCGGCGGCATCACCCAGCATATCGGCGCCTATCAGGTTCGCCTGCCTTCGGGCGACAAGGTGACCTTCCTCGATACGCCGGGTCACGCCGCCTTCTCGGCCATGCGCGCCCGCGGCGCCAATGTCACGGATATCGTGGTGCTGGTCGTGGCGGCGGATGACGGCGTCATGCCGCAGACGATCGAAGCCATCAACCACGCCCGCGCCGCCAAGACGCCGATGATCGTGGCGATCAACAAGATCGACAAGCCGGGCGCCAAGCCGCAAAACATCATCAACGAGCTGCTCCAGCACGAAGTGGTGGTGGAAAGCCTCGGCGGCGACACCCAGGTGGTCGAGGTTTCGGCCAAGACAAAGCAGGGCCTTGATCAACTGATCGAAGCCATCCTGCTCCAGGCGGAAGTGCTTGACCTGCGCGCCAATCCGGATCGCACGGCCGAGGGCATTGTCATCGAATCCAAGCTCGACAAGGGCCGGGGCCCGGTGGCCACCGTCCTGGTCAAGCGCGGTACGCTGAAGCGCGGTGATATTCTGGTCGCCGGTTCGAGCTTCGGCCGCGTCCGCGCCCTGATCAATGAGCGCAATGAGCAACTGAGCGAAGCTGGTCCTTCGGAGCCGGTGGAAGTTCTGGGGCTCGACGGCGCACCGGAACCGGGAGAAGCCTTCGCTGTGGTGGAAAATGACGCCCGCGCCCGTGAAATCACGGAATACCGCGAACGCGTCCGCCGTGAAAAGACCATCGCCCCGGTCGGCGCCGTGTCGCTCACTGACATGATGAGCAAGCTGGCTGACAAGAAGGTCAAGGAACTGCCGCTCATCATCAAGTCGGACGTGCAGGGGTCTGGTGAAGCCATTGTCGGCTCGCTCGACAAGCTGGCCACCGACGAGGTCCGTGCGCGGATCATCCATTCGGCCGCCGGCGCTATCACCGAGTCCGACGTGCAGCTTGCCAAGGGCTCGGGCGCGCCGATCATCGGCTTCAACGTTCGTGCCGGCAAGCAAGCGCGTGACCTGGCCGAGCGCGAAGGCGTGGAAATCCGCTACTATTCGATCATTTATGACCTGATCGACGACATCAAGGGCGTACTGTCGGGCATGTTGGCGCCGATCCAGCGCGAAACCTTCCTCGGCAATGCCGAAATCCTCGAAGTCTTCGATATCTCGAAGGTCGGCAAGGTGGCGGGTTGTATCGTCAAGGAAGGCAAGATGCAGAAGGGCGCCCGCATCCGTATCCTGCGCGACGACGTCGTCATCCAGGAAATGGGCATTCTTTCGACGCTCAAGCGCTTCAAGGACGAGGTCAACGAGGTGCAGGTGTCGCAGGAATGCGGCATGGCCTTCAATGGCTTCCAGGATCTCAAGAAGGGCGATTTCATCGAATGCTTCACGGTTGAGGAAATCAAGCGCACCCTCTAATCGTTAAAACGCTTTTGGCCCGGATCATTCCGGGCCAAATTCGTTTTAGGGTTTGAGTTGTTAGGGTTTCTGAGAATGTTGCGGGGTGTGGGGTCTATGACCCCACGACTTTTTGTTTGGGGGATAAACGTGCCGGTAATTTTTATTCCATTCAGCATATTCTTTATTTGCTGCGCATCGCAGTTCTACTTCATCCGCCGCGTGCGGCAGATGCTAGTTGAGCGACATCCCGAAATATGGGCGGGCATATCAAAGCGGGCATGGTTTGTAGATAATGCCGTTGCAAAATTTATATGGTGGAGGAAAGACAAGCGCTTAAACGATCCGGAACTGACTAGGGTCGTGAAGCAAGGCGCTTTCCTATATTATCTCGCGCTTTTCGTTTGGGTTATTTATGCAGGATTGCTGGTTACAGGCTTAGGTTTCGCGCAAATTTCCTTTGATCAAATGCCCGCATGGATCGAAAGTCTCAAATCCATATTTCATTAGGCGATTGGTTCTTTCTTTTGAAACCTTCCACTTTTTCAATCATTTCCTGCTATAGCGCTTGAATGCTCGACACGACCGACTTTGACCCCGCCCATTATGTCCTGATCATCAAGTGCCCGGATACGCGCGGCATTGTGGCGGCCGTTTCCGGCTACCTGAATGACAACGACATTTCGATCGTTGAATCCAACCAGTTCAATGACGCTTTAGGCGACATGTTCTATGTCCGCGTGGTGTTCCGGCAGGCCGGTCCGAAGATGCCGCCGATGGCGACCCTGCGTGACGGTTTCAAGCCGATCGCGCACCGCTTTTCCATGGACTGGGAGATCCACAGCCTGGCCAACAAGCCCAGGGTGCTGATCGCGGTATCGAAGTTCGGCCACTGCCTGAATGAGCTGCTCTATCGCTGGCGGTCCGGCCTGCTGCCGGTCGATATCATCTGCGTGATGTCAAACCACGACGATATGCGGTCTCTGGTCGAATGGAGCGGCATTCCCTATGTCTGCCTGCCGACCAAAGGCATTGGCAAGGCGGAGCAGGAGGCCGAGTTTCTCAAGCTGATCGAGGATTACCAGGCGGACCTTGTGGTGCTGGCGCGCTATATGCAGATTCTGTCGGACGATCTGGCGCGCCGGCTGGAAGGGCGCTGCATCAATATCCACCATTCATTCCTGCCCAGTTTCAAGGGCGCCAAGCCCTATCACCAGGCGCACGCGCGCGGCGTGAAGATTATCGGCGCCACGGCGCACTATGTCACGTCGGATCTGGATGAGGGCCCGATCATCGAGCAGGACGTCCAGCGCGTCCATCACGGCCTGACGCCGGAACAATTGGTGGCCATTGGCCAGGATATAGAGGCAAGGGTGCTGGCGCGGGCCGTAACGTGGCACGCCGAGCGCCGGGTGATCATCAACGGCGCGAAGACGGTTGTTTTCAGCTAGAAGATAATCTTGAAAACGGCGATCCAGAAGATCGAGCAATAAACCGTCAGTCCCGCAAGCGTATAGATAAAGGGATACTTGCGATCATCAGTGGCGGCGCGAACATGTTCGCGGCTGCCGAATATACGGTCGAAATCCTGCTGCGCCATAAAGGCCGATATATAGGGAGCTTGTGCATAGCAGATGGCCGTAGCGGATTGGCGGGAAGTACTTTGCATAAGGGTCTGGGGGCTAGAGGGACAAAAAACGCTTATTTGGGGTATTACACGCGCGGAATCTGGCTTTTTTGGGTTTAAAAAAGAAATGGGTCATAAGAAATTAATACTTTTGTAAAAAGCACCCATAACGATTCGCCTTTAAAGACAAAAATACCCAGCCTCACCGGCTTTGTTAGCGGTTCAAGAGTTTGATGATTGCGTAGGCTATGCCAAACCATACGGCGCTGCAGATTATGAAGGTAGCCGCCAGCGTAATGGCAAAAGGAATTTTCTTGTCAGCGGGATCTTCAATGCCCTGGTCTGCCTCGGTTTGTGAGGGCAGGGGCGTATAGCTTAACAGGTATGATGCTTCATTCTTTTTGACCGCGTCGTCAAAACCGAAGGTATCACTCGGAACATATTTCGCCAAAACAGGTACTCCACTAACACCATAATACACCAAATACGCTAATTTTTCGCCAGAGTCAAAAAATTAACCAGATGAGAGCCTGTTTCAGGTAAATTTTGTCTTAATACCGGCGATCTCACTTTGAATTAGTGAGCCCTGATTCTTCGCTTTCCGGATAAACCCTTATCATTATCCAATATCAATTTTTTGTGTGCAACCAAGGCGACGCTGCGGTGCAGCATAGATCAGCCTGCATTACCTGTAAGGTGCTTTTAAATACTCAGCACCAATATCCGGGATGCGCCGATACTCAATATTGCAAAGCAACAGAAAAGGTGCCGGCAGCAATCAGTTTGCGGCAGCCTTTCGGATAAACGGCACCTTCAGGGTCAGATAAGTGCCGGCACGCCACAGCCATTCCAGGGGGCCGTAAAGGAAGCCCTTGAACCACAGATGGGCGAAGACGACCTGGATGATAAAGGCCGGAATAGCGATCAGCACGGCGGTGGATTGCAGCATGGTAGCGTGCAGGCCCAGGCCGAAACTGTAGAAGACCGGCACGAAGATGACCGATTGCAGCACATAGAGCGTCAGGGTCATGCGGCCGGTCGGCGCCAGCAGGTTCAGCAGGCCGTGAGCGAAGCCGTAATAGAGGCACAGGAAGCCCATCATCAGTACGGTCATCAGGCTAAGATCAAACCAGCCGGAGAGCATGGTATCCCACAGGCTGCGTGGCATGAATATCGTCTCGGAGGTCGGCATCAGACCCACCAGCACAGGTTTGCCATAGGACAGGCCGATGGCGCAGAGTCCGGCTATGGCCAGAACGGTGAGGCGGAAGCGTATAAAGCGCTGCGGCTGGCTGAAGAAGTGGATGCGGCCAAGCACCATGCCGATCAATGACAGACCCAAAATCTGGCTGAGGCGGCCGGACTCATACATGAAGGACCACTTGAAGGGGTGGCCGTCCACCCAGTTCATGCGCATGGTTTCCACGAGGCTCTTGCCGGTGAGATAGGCTTCCGGCGTGGCGGCGGTCCAGAAACCTGGCGCCTTGTTCGCCCAGGCGGCGCCATTCAGCGCGCTGATGATCTGGAAAATCTGGATCGGTTGCAGCAGGAAGAAGACGCCAAACGCGATCAGCAGCGCATTTGACTTCACGCGGTAGAAGGGTACGAGGAAGACCCCCATCAGGGCCAGCACTTCCAGCACATCGCCGCGATACCACAGGCCGTGAATGATGCCGATCAGGCCAAGCAGGGCCAGCCGCCACAGGAAACGAACGGTAAAATCGACCCCGCGTTTGGCGGCGCGGTCCATGATGATGAAGAAGGACACGCCGAAGCACAGGGCCAGCAGCGAAAACGACTTGCCGGCGAAGGTGGTGAAGATGATGTTGTGCCACAGAAGTTGCGTCGGGTCAGTGGCCGGGTGCGCCCAGTAGAGTTCATAAAGCTCCGGCATGTGAACCAGGAAAAGGCCCATCAGGGCAAAGCCGCGCAGGGCATCCAGCCCCTCCATGCGAGGCACGAAATCCGGTTTCAGCGCAGCCATGTTTACCCCCGCTATAAGTATGGTTTTTTCCTGCATAGCGCAGGAACTGCATTTTTGAATAGAAAAATCAGCAAAAACGCCTATATGGACCGGATGAAACGTTCCTTTAAAGACAAGCATCACGGCCGCGCGCCGGCCGAACTGGGGCCGTCCCAGCGCCAGTTGCGCGCCGGCGAACTGGTGCGCCACGCCCTGGTCGAAATCCTGCGTGAAGAAGAGATTCATGACGAGGCGCTGCACAATGTCTCGATCACGGTCACCGAAGTGCGGTGTTCGCCGGATCTGCGTCATGCGACCGTGTTTGTCGAGCCGCTCGGCGCGGGCCTTGGCGGCGTGACCATCACGAAAGAGCAGATCGGCCCGGCCGTCGATGCCCTGAACCGGCATTCGAAATTCCTGCGCGGCATCCTGGGCAAGCATATCGAGATGAAGTTCACGCCCGATCTGCGCTTCCTGCATGACGAGAGCTTCAATGAAGCGGCGCGGATTGATGCGCTATTCATGCGCCCGGATATCGCCCGTGATTTGCATCACGATGATGAGGACGAAGAATAAGTAAGATACCCCACCACCACGCCCTTTGGGCGCGGTCCCCCTCCCCAGTAAACTGGGGAGGTACAAGATTTTGCTTTCTTATACCTCCCCGACTTGTCGGGGAGGGGGACCGCACGACGCGCGGAGCGCTAGATGCGGTGGTGGGGTTTCTTGCTTCCTTCACATTGGAGGCCACTTGGCACGTAAGAAAAAAGGCGAAGCGATCCACGGCTGGATCTGTTTCGACAAACCGCTCGAAATGACCTCGACCTCGGCGGTCGGCAAGATCCGCTGGCTGTTTCAGGCGCAGAAGGCTGGCCATGCCGGCACGCTCGATCCGCTGGCCACCGGCATCCTGCCGATTGCACTCGGCGAAGCGACCAAGACCGTCCCCTACCTGATGGAAGCCGACAAGGTCTACAGCTTCACCATCACCTTCGGCCGCACGACCGATAGTTACGACGCCGAAGGCCGCACCATCATTGAATCTGATGCTCGCCCCACCAAAAAGGCCATCGAAGCCGTCCTTCCCCAGTTTATCGGCCTGATCGAACAGGTGCCGCCGGCCTTTTCCGCCATCAAGGTCGATGGCAAGCGCGCCTATGACCTGGCCCGCGAAGGCGTCGAGGTCGAACTGAAAGCCCGCGAGATCGAGGTCTTCGACCTGGCGCTCGATGCGTTTGACACCGAGACCGCCAGTTTCACCCTTCATTGCGGTAAGGGCACCTATGTCCGTTCCATCGCCCGTGACCTGTGCCTGGAGCTGGGCGTCTGCGGCCACGTCACCACCTTGCGTCGTGAGGCGGTCGGTGCGTTTGATACAAAAGACTCAATAACACTGGAAAAGCTTGAGGAATTAGTGCATAGAGGCGCCCATCTTGAGGCTTTGCTTGGCGTAGAGACGGCACTGGACGACATCCCGGGCCTGCCTGTGACGCAAGACGAGGCCGCAAGATTGAAGCAGGGACGTGACCTTGCCCTTCTGCCCCGTCAGATTGAACCTTTGAAAGCGGCTCTGAAAGCCCGTCTCGATGACGGCTATCACGAGTTCCCCGATACGGTTCAGGCGGTGTTTAACGGCCAGGTTCTCGCTCTGTGCGAACTGCGTGGCGGGATACTTCATCCCTCGCGTCTTTTAAACCTATAGCTTCTCAATAAGGAGAAACCCGATGTCGATTACTGCTGATCGTAAGACAGAAGTCATCAAGACCCACGCTCGTACCGCCAATGACACCGGCGGCGCCGAAGTGCAAATCGCTATCCTCTCGGAACGCATTGCCAACCTGACCGAGCACTTCAAGGAACACAAGAAGGACAACCACAGCCGCCGCGGCCTCCTGAAAATGGTGTCGCAGCGTCGTCGCCTTCTCGACTACCTGAAGAACCGTCACGCCGACCGTTACGCGGCGATCATCGAAACCCTCGGCCTGCGCCGCTAGGTTTTGCGACTACCAAGGGCTTGGGAATTCTCTCAAGCCCTTGTTCTATATCTGGACTGCTCGCCATACCGGCGATTTATACACCCCGGCCGAATAATTTGGCCTGCTTATACACCCGCAAGGAACCGTTCTTTGCTTACACGCTGGGCTATACATAAACGCCCATTACACGCGCCGCTCCGATAGCGGCAGACGCCGACGGCATGGGGCCGGTTGGCGTCAGAACGAAAGAAACGAAATGTTCGATATCAAAAGAAAATCCATCGATTGGGCTGGTCGCAAGTTCACGCTGGAAACGGGCCGCGTTGCCCGTCAGGCCGACTCGGCCGTGCTGGCCACCTACGGTGAGACCACCGTCCTGGCCACCGTCGTTTACGCCCGTAAGCCGAAGCCCGGTCAGGACTTCTTCCCGCTGACCGTCAACTATCAGGAAAAGACCTTCGCCGCCGGCAAGATCCCCGGTGGTTATTTCAAGCGCGAAGGCCGTCCTTCGGAAAAGGAAACCCTGGTTTCGCGCCTGATCGACCGTCCGATCCGCCCGCTGTTCGTCAAGGGCTTCAAGAACGAAGTGCAGGTTGTCTGCACCGTCCTGTCGCACGACATGGAAAATGATCCCGATATCGTCGCCATGGTCGCGGCCTCCGCTGCCCTGACCTTCTCCGGCGTGCCGTTCATGGGCCCGATCGGCGGCGCCCGCGTCGGTGTGATCGATGGCGAATACGTCCTGAACCCGACCCTCGACCAGATGAAGGAATCGGAACTCGATCTCGTCGTCGCCGGTACGCAGGACGCGCTGATGATGGTGGAATCGGAAGCCAAGGAACTCTCGGAAGACAAGATGCTGGGCGCCCTGATGTTCGCGCACCGCGGTATGCAGCCGATGATCGACGCCATCATCGAAATGGCCGAACACGTCGCCAAGGAACCGTTCGACTTCGAAGCCGAAGACTTCTCGGGCATTGTCGCCGACATCAAGAAGCTGGTTGGCCAGGATATCCGCGACGCCTACACCATCCAGGAAAAGCACCCGCGCCATGAAGCCGTTGGCGCCGCCAAGTCCAAGGCCGCCGAAGCGCTCGTCGTCTCGGAAGCCAATCCGAACGGTGTTGACGCCGCCAAGTTCGGCGCCGCCTTCAAGGAATGCGAAGCCGAAGTCCTGCGTCGCGACATCATCGAGCACGGCAAGCGCGTTGACGGCCGTGCCGTCGACAAGGTCCGCTCGATCGTTTCGGAAGTCGGTATCCTGCCGCGCACCCACGGTTCGGCCCTGTTCACCCGCGGTGAAACCCAGGCCCTGGTCGTCGCCACCCTCGGCACCGGCGATGACGAGCAGTTCATCGACGCCCTGGAAGGCACGTACAAGGAGAAGTTCCTCCTGCACTATAACTTCCCTCCGTATTCGGTTGGCGAAACTGGCCGTATGGGTTCGCCCGGCCGCCGCGAAATCGGCCACGGCAAGCTGGCCTGGCGCGCGGTCCGTCCGATGCTCCCGGCTGCGGAAGACTTCCCCTATACGATCCGTCTGGTCTCGGAAATCACCGAGTCGAACGGCTCCTCCTCGATGGCGACCGTCTGTGGCTCGTCGCTGGCCCTGATGGACGCCGGCGTGCCGCTGAAGTCGCCGGTTTCGGGTATCGCCATGGGCCTCATCCTTGAGCCGTCCGGCGAATACGCCATCCTGTCCGACATCCTGGGTGACGAAGATCACCTCGGCGACATGGACTTCAAGGTGGCCGGTTCGGCCAACGGCATCACCTCGCTGCAAATGGACATCAAGGTGGCCGGCATCACCGAGGAAATCATGACCAAGGCGCTGCGTCAGGCAAACGCCGGCCGTCTGCATATCCTTGGCGAAATGAACAAGGCCATCTCCGGTGCCCGTGAAGAACTGGGCGAGTTCGCCCCGAAGATCGAAACCATCAAGATCGCCACGGACAAGATCCGCGAAGTGATCGGCACCGGCGGCAAGGTCATCCGCGAGATCGTCGAAAAGACGGGCGCGAAGATCGACATCGCCGACGACGGCACGATTAAGATCGCGGCTTCCGAGCAGGCCAAGATCGATGCCGCGCGCGACTGGATCAAGTCCATCGCCTCGGAGCCGGAAGTCGGCGCCATCTACAAGGGCAAGGTCGTGAAGGTCGTCGATTTCGGCGCGTTCGTGAACTTCTTCGGCGCCAAGGACGGCCTGGTCCACATCTCGCAAATTCGCGCGGAAAAGGTCGCCAAAACCTCGGACGTCCTGAACGAAGGTGACGAAGTGAAGGTGAAATTCCTGGGCTTCGACGATCGTGGCAAGACCAAGCTTTCCATGAAGGTGGTCGATCAGGAAACCGGCGAGGACCTGACCGAGAAGCTGGAAGCCGAGCGTGCTGAACGCGCCGCTGCCCGTGCGGCGGCTGGTGAAGAGCCGGAGCTGGAAACGGCTGAAGGTGGCGAACGTGAGGGCGGTGACCGTCCGCGCCGCCCGCGCCGCCCGCGTAGAGACTAATGGTGTGAAGGGGCCTGTGGCCCCTTCGTCTTTATCTTTAAAAAAGCCTGCCATCCCTTTTGAGGGGTGGCAGGCTTTTTTAATGCAAGGTGAGGGGTCGCCATGGCTTGCGAACGCTGTACGTTCGCAAGCCATGCCCACGCCCCTTAACTCGACAGCGTGCGTAGCAACATCGGTTTTCTTTTGGCAAAGCGGATCAATCCGGGTAGCTTGGGAACATGCTCAAATGGCTTCCAAAACCGATTTACAATCTCTGGCGCCGGTATTTTGGCACCTATACTCTTGATGATCCCCGCCCTATCAAGGTGGAAGCGCCTTATACCTATTACCTGCCATCACAGGACAGGTTGAACGATGTGCAGATTGGGGACCACGTCCAACTGCTTTTTCGCAGCATTCCTCACGGTCTGAAGTATGGCATTGAGCGGATGTGGGTAGAAGTCACATTCATAGAGAGCGAGCATTGTAAGGGCAGGCTTCTGAATAGACCCTTCGATACGCCGCAACTTAAAGCTGGCGCAGAGGTGTATTTTCACCGTTTTCATATCATTGATATTACAACCGACCGTGAGCTACCAGAAGAAACGGTGCAGCCTCAATACTGGGACCGCTGTCTGGTCGATCAATGTGTTTTGGATAAGGAGCAACCCGTCTATTATATCTATCGTGAAGAACCAGATATGGCGCAGGAAGGCGACAAATATCCGGACAGCGGCTGGCGCATTCGTGGCGACTATCGCAATGTTAGCGACGACGAGTTTGAAGCGCGCAAACACCAATATATCGCTTTGGGTAAAGTTCTGAATGCCGATGATAGCTGGATACATCTGATCGATTCACCGATAGGATCGGCTTTTATGAAAAACTTTGAAACTGGCATTTATGAACCCCATGACCGAGTCCCCTCAGACGATTAGCGACCAAATCCTTGACCGAAATGCGGTGCTTCTCCTGGCGAATAAGGGCGAGCCCGTTACTTGGTCGGATGCGAACTCGACGAGGTCGACCTATCCGATGTGATCCTTAATGGCTGGGTGTTCGATCAGTGCCTGTTCCGCAAGGCCAAGTTTGTCAGCGCCAGGCTGGAGGCTGCGCAGTTTATCACCTGCAAGGGCGCGCACGCCGATTTCACCAGCGCCGATCTGGCCGAATCCCGTTTCACCGCCTGCGATTTCAACAACAGCAAGTTTCGCGGGGCCACGGTTTCGCAGGCGCAGTTCCGCCGCTGCAAGCTGACCGGCGCCAATTTCAATGATGCCAAGGCGCTCGATGTCCTCTTCGAGGAAACCCGCCTCAACGACGCCAAGCTGCGCAATTTCGCCTTCAACAAGCAGACCCTGAAATCGCTCGACCTGACCAATGCCGAGCTTCAGCGCTGCGATTTCCGCGGCGTGACCTTCGAGGATTGTTCCCTGCGCGATGCCATCCTGACCGATGCGCGTTTTGAGGGCGCCGACCTGCGCGGCACCGATATCGGTGGGGTCCGTCTGGAAGACGCCCGCCGCTTCAAGGGCGCGACTATTTCCCGTGCCCAGGCAGCGGAGTTACTATCTGAACTCGGTCTGCATGTCCGGTAATTAAATCCCGTCACCGCCATAGATCGGGTTGTGGATGCCGCACTCGACCTTTTCCGAATCTGCCCAGCGGCCGGAACGCGCGTCTTCGCCGGCGGCCACCGGCTTGGTGCAGGTAAAGCAGCCGATCGACGGGAACCCCTGCTCGACCAGTGGATGCGGCGGCAGGTCATGGTTCTTGAAATAGGCGTCTATATCCTCCGCCGTCCAGGTGGCCAGCGGATTGACCTTGAAGTGCTTACCATCGAATTCGACGATCGGCAGCCTGGTCCGCGTGGCGCTCTGGTGGCGCTTGCGGCCAGAAATCCAGGCGCCGTAGCCTTCCATGTAACGGTTCAGCGGCCGCACCTTACGCAGGTCGCAGCACTGATCGGGATTGGTGCGCCACAAGGTATTCTTGCTGTCTTCCGTGCTGGCTTCATCCGCGTCGGCTTTCAGATTGACCAGGTTGGTCAGGCCGAGCTTTGCCACCAGCTCATCGCGGTACTGGAGGGTCTGGAAGAAATGGCGGTCGGTATCAAGGAAGATGACCGGCAGGTTGGGCTCGATCTGCGCCACCATATGCAACAGCACGGCGGAATCGGCGCCAAAGGACGACGACAGGGTGATATCGCCGACAAATTCTTCCTGAATGGCCTTTTGCAGGATTTCCAGCGCGGTCAGGTGTTCCCAGGCCGCACTCAGGGCTTCGGCGCGCAATGAACCGTGCGTCTTCTTTTGGTCTTTCAGTATGTCGATCAGGATCGTCATAACGGGAATATTCCTAGCCCTCGGCGGCGTGCCTTAGAGCCCATACGGGGCGCTTGTCGTCCGCCGCCCCTTGATAAAATACACTGAAACGGGATTTGGCCGCTTCAATAGCCTGTGCCGGGTCCTTGTCCTTGACGAGGAACTCATCGAAGCCACAGCGCAGCATCTGGAACAACTGGTCGCGCAGCACGTCGCCGACCGCGCGGATGACGTGGCTGTAGCCGGCTTCGCGCAGGATGCGGGCAGTCGAATAACCACGGCCATCGCGGTAGCCGGGGAAGGCCACTTCTACGAGCGTGATTTTCTCGATGAAGGGCAGCAGAAGCCGCACATCGTCGCCCGGATTGATACGGACGCCGTAATGTCCGTTCAGGCCGTCGAGTTCGCGCAGGGCGCGGGCGAAACCGAGGACATAGGGACCATCCACGCCGGTGGTGTCCTCGTCGGCCAGCAGGGTCCAGCCATCGGGGATGATCTCGCCATCATTAGTGACCAGTTGCGCCTCATGAGAGGAATTAAGCGGGCTCATGCAGCGCCTCCGCGAAGGTGTTACGGCCGACCCGTTCGAGCGTATCGATGAAACGCTCACTGTCGGAGGTCCGCAAGGTGAGATAGAGCTGGACCACGCGCTCGATGGCGGCGGGTACAGCCTCGGCGGAAAGGCCCTTGCCGGTGATCTGGCCAAGCGCGGCCTTCTCATCGGCGCGGCCGCCCAGCAGGATCTGGTAGAATTCGATCCCCTGCTTGTCGACGCCCAGTATGCCGATATGACCGACATGGTGGTGTCCGCAGGCATTGATGCAGCCGGAAATCTTGATCTGCAAATCGCCGATCTTGTCGGTCAGGTTGGCATCCTCGAAGCGCTTCGAGATTTCCTGCGACAGCGGAATCGACCGGGCATTGGCCAGCGAGCAGTAATCCAGGCCAGGGCAGGTGATCATGTCGGTGATCTTGCCGGCATTGGCTGTGGCCAGATTGACCGTGTCGAGCTTCGCATACAGCGCGTAAAGATCGCGCTTGGCGACGTGCGGCAGGATGATGTTCTGCTCGTGGCTGACGCGCAGCTCGCCGTAGCCGAACTCATCGGCGACATCGGCCATCAGGTCCATCTGCGCCGAGGAGGCATCGCCCGGCGGCAGGCCGATGGGTTTGAGCGAAATGGTCACCGACACATGATCATCGCGCTTGTGCGGGTTGGTGTTGTTCTTGACCCAGCGGGCAAAGGCGGCATCGGCGGTCTTGGCGCGTTCAAACGCTACGCGATCGAATGGCGCATCGGCATAGGCCGGATCGGGGAAATAGCTCTTGATGCGCGCCACTTCGGCGGCCGGCACATCGATGGCGGCCTTGTCGAAGGTTTCCCACTCTTCTTCCACCTGGCGCTTGTATTCGTCAGGGCCGAGAGCCGCGACCAGAATCTTGATACGCGCCTTATAGCTGTTGTCGCGGCGGCCATAGCGGTTATAGACGCGCAGGCACGCTTCGAGATAGCTCAGCAGTTTGTCACCCGGCAGCCCCTTGCGGATGCAGTGCGCCAGAGACGGCGTCCGGCCCATGCCGCCGCCGACATAGACATCGAAACCCTGCGGCGTCAGGTGCAGGCCGATATCGTGCAGGCGGATGGCGGCGCGGTCCTTCTCGGCGCCGGTGATGGCGATTTTGAACTTGCGCGGCAGGAAGTTGAATTCCGGATGGTTGGAAGACCACTGGCGGATGATCTCGCCCCACGGACGTGGATCGTCATGCTCATCCTTCGCGGCGCCGGCGAACTGATCGGTCGTGGTGTTGCGGATGCAGTTGCCCGAGGTTTGCAGGGCGTGCATCTCGACCTCGGCGAGCTGCTTCAGGATCTCCGGCACCTCGGCCAGCTTGATCCAGTTGAACTGGATGTTCTGGCGCGTGGTGAAGTGGCCGAAGTCGCGGTCATAGGTGCGGGCGATGTGGGCCAGCTTGCGCATCTTGGCGGAGGAGAGCACGCCATAGGGCACGGCGATGCGCAGCATATAGGCGTGCAGTTGCAGATAGACGCCGTTCATCAGGCGCAGCGGCTTGAACTGGTCTTCGCTGATCTCGCCGGCGAGGCGGCGCTTCACCTGATCGGAAAATTCACCGATGCGGTCCTGCACGAAGGCATGGTCGAACTGGTCGTAAACGTACATCTTAGTCCTCGAAGACATCAGCACGCTTGAACGCGCTGGAAAGGGCATCTGCGGTCTGGCCGATCGTCGGGCCGTTGGCGCGGACAAATTCGCGCACATGCTCGCGCTGGACCGGACTGCCGGCATCGGTCAGCGGAATGAGATAGGGCGCGACGACCTCGGTTTCGCGCTTTTGCCATTCCGCCAGGGCGGCCTCGGCCTGTTCGTCGCTCAGGCGCGCCGCATGGGCGGCGTCTTCCACCCAGCCGGCTTCGGAAAACCAGATGGTCAGGCCGTCGGTCAGGCGGTTGGCGGTAAGTAACTTCATGCGTTGATCCTGAGGGTCTCGGTAATGACGGCCGCGGCCGTGTCCTGATAAAGCGCGGCCACTTCGCCGATGATAACGAGGGCCGGGCCCTTTGGCGGATGGGCGGCGATGGTATCGGCCAGCGCGCCGAGGTGCGTCAGCGTGCGGCGTTCATCGGCGCGGGTGCCGTTTTCGATCACCAGAACCGGCGTATCCGGCATCCGGCCGTGGCGGGTCAGCTTGTCGGCAATCTCGCGCGCCGTGGCGACGCCCATATAGACAACCAGGGTATGATGCGGGGCGGAAAGCGCCGACCAGTCCAGCCTTAGCGGATTGGAATGATCGCCGTCCTTCGAGTGGCCGGTGATAAAGGTGACGCTCTGGGCATGGTCGCGGTGGGTCAGGGGCACGGCGGCGGAAGCCGCGCAACCGAGCGCCGCCGTGACGCCTGGCGTGATGTGGACCTCGATACCGGCCTGGCGCAGGGCCTCGACCTCTTCGCCGCCGCGGCCGAAGACGAACGGATCGCCACCCTTGAGGCGCACGACGCGCTTGCCCAGCCGAGCCTGTTCGACCAGCAGTTCGTGAATCTGATCCTGCGGCACGGAATGGTTCGAGCGTTCCTTGCCGACATAGAAGCGGTCGGCGTCACGGCGCGCCAGGTCCATGACGCCATCGCCGACCAGGCGATCATAGACGATGACATCGGCCTCGGAGAGCAGGCGCAGGGCTTTCAGGGTCAGCAGTTCCGGATCACCGGGACCGGCACCGACCAGATGGACCACACCGGTGCGCGGCGCATCGATATTGGTCAGGGCCAGCGCCACGGCGTCATCGATCTGCCCTTTGCGCGCCAACTCAGTTGCGGGCGATGACAGGATATTTTCCCACGCGCGGCGGCGATCGTCCGTATTCGGAATAAGGTCACGCAAACGCGGCGACAGGGCGGTGGCGAAGGCGGCGACCTCGGTTTCCGAAGGCGGCACGGCAGCCTCGATCTTGCGGCGGGTCTCACGCGCCAGCACCGGCGCGCCGCCGCCGGTAGCGACGCCGATGCTTAAAGTGCCACGATCGATGATGGCTGGCACATGGAAGTCGCTGAGATCGGGAAAATCGACCACATTGAGCGGCGCGCGTGAGGTTCGCGCTAAGCCTGCGCCCTTTTCGGCCAGTGTGCGGTCATCAAAAGCAACGATGATCAGCGAGGCGTCTGCCAGTTCGGCAGCCTCCGGCCAGCGGGGCAATGCGTCTGTAAGGTCGGCCAGTGGGGCGAAGACAGTCACTTTCGCCGGGGTGCGGTTTATCAGGGTCAGCTTGCGGATCGCCCACGCGCCAGCGCCGATCAGGACGACCTGACGGTTTTCCAGCGGCCATGACAGGGGCAGAGCGAGCATTGCAACAACACCAAAAGAGGGACCATACAACATGATCCCCTTTAACACTGCCCTATGTAAGGTTTTGTGCTCGCGATTTAAAGCGATGGTTTGTCGTGCGAGGGTTTAGGGCGGCTAAACGGCGCCTAATGACTGGCGCCATCCCACTTGGTGATCTTGAGCGCATCGAGGTCAATGGTCGGAATGCAGCGCAGATTGATGCAGCGCATCTCCTTGCCGTCCGGTCCCTGGCCTTCGGAATAGGGGGCGATGCCGCAGGTCGAGCAAAAATGGTGATGCAGGCGGCGGGTATTGAAATTATAGGTCGAAACGCCCGATTCCGGTGTTTTGAGTTTGAAGGCATCGGCCGGCACGAAGGCCAGCAAGCCGCCGCGCCGCCGGCACATCGAGCAGTTGCAGTCCAGGCCCTCATTGAAATCGCCCTCGACCTCAAAGGCGATCTGGCCGCAATGGCAGCTTCCCTGGTGCAGCATGATGTCTCTCCTTTGGTGGGAATCTTGTCTGGCAGGCATAAGAAAACAATGCGGAGAGACAACCGGTCGCAGCGACCCGATCCTGTCAGTATGCTATAAGGTGGCTATGAGTTCAGAACACGCGATCGCTGCCCGCCAGAAAATCCGCGCTGATGCCGCCGCCATCGGCGTCGATGAAGCCTTTATCTCGAAACTGGTCGATGAGTTTTACAGTCGTGTCCGCGTCCATCCTCAACTGGGACCGG
This sequence comes from Asticcacaulis taihuensis, assembly GCF_900100255.1. GTDB lineage: Bacteria > Pseudomonadota > Alphaproteobacteria > Caulobacterales > Caulobacteraceae > Asticcacaulis > Asticcacaulis taihuensis. The sequence continues at coordinate 102,859 of NZ_FMTS01000006.1, forward strand.
TCTTCAATAATGCGGTCGATGACTGGCCGGAGCATCTGGCGAAACTCAAGCAATTCTGGGAATCGGTGGCGCTGAATGCCGGGGTCTATTCCGGCCGTCCGATGCAGGCGCATCTCAAGGTCAAATCCATCGAACCGGCGCATTTCGGCGAATGGCTCTATCTGTTCGAGCAGACCCTGCGCGATATCGCGCCGTCCGAAGCGGCCGTGGAATATTTCATGATCCGCGCCAACCGGATCGGCGAGAGCCTGAAGCTGGGGCTGTTTTTCAGGCCGGCTTAGCCAATCCAGTCCTCGACCTGCAAATGGGCCTTCAGATGCACGAAAGCCCTGTCACGGCTGACAAGTATCGCCTTGGCCGTGACAGCTTGGGCAGCAATCATCATGTCGGAAAGCGTCAGGTTAATGCCTGAGGTTTCGCAGGTGGCGCGCAATTGGCCGTATTGACGGGCGGTGTCTTCCGTCCACGGCAGAATGCTGACACTGGCCAGCATGGCTTCGATGCCTTGAGTCATCACCTTGGGATGGCCGCGCCTGGCCAGACCGTAAAACAGCTCACCCGCGCTGATCGCCGAAACGGCGATATCGTGCAATGCGGCCGTTTGCTTTAACCGCTGGCGCAGGCCGGGAATGTCGTCGCGGATAATGTGGCTGACCAGATTGGTGTCGAGCAAATAGATCATAAATTATCGTCGCCAAACGGGTCGGCAGGCAATGGCGCCTGCCGCATATCCTTCAATTCGTTTTCATTGAGAAAATCTGAGGGAATGCCGGCGGCGTCCAGAAGCGAAAAAACGTCGTCCCATGATCGGTGTCGCGGAGTTAGAATGACTTCACCGGTTTTTTCGTCCCTACGGATGTTGACTTCATCGCCTTCAAAGCGAAAGTCCTTGGGCAGACGCACGGCCTGACTTCGCCCGGTCTTAAAAAGTTTGGCTGTAGTCATGGCAACCTCCGTGGTAGGTACCGTTGATATATACCATATTCCTGAAAATAGCAACGCCTCTCCATCGGATGACGAAGAGGCGCTGAAAACATATGGGTGCAGGGTCCGTGACCCTGCTACTTTACGCCCATCTTCTTCTGCAGTTCCGAAGACGATGTCGTGTACTGGAAGCGCAGCTTCTTGTCCGGATAGACATAGCGGAACGCCTGTTGCGCCATCAGGGCCGCCTCGTGGAAGCCCGAGAGGATCAGCTTCAGCTTGCCCGGATAGTGATTGATATCGCCGATGGCGAAGATGCCCTTGGTCGAGGTCTCGAACTTCTCCGTATCGACCGGGATCAGGTTCTCGTGCAGGTTCAGGCCGAACTCAGCCACCGGACCCAGCTTCATGGTCAGACCGAAGAAGGGCAGGAAGGCATCGGCGGTGATGTGAGACTCCACGCCGTTCGCATCTTCGATGGCGACCGATTCCAGGAAGTGGCCGGTCTCGCCTTTCAGCGCCGTGGCCTGGGCGATGATAAGGTCCATGTCTCCGGCGGCCACCAGTTCGCGCATCTTGGCGACCGAGTGCGGCGCGGCGCGGAAATCGTCACGGCGGTGGATGAGCGTCACGCGTTTGGCGATCGGTTGCAGATTCAGCACCCAGTCGAGCGCGGAATCGCCGCCGCCGGAGATAACAATCTCCTTGTCGCGGAAGGCTTCCATCTTGCGCACGGCATAATGAACGCCCTTGCCGGCGCCGAGATTTTCAAAGCCATCGATGCCGGGGATCGGCGGCTTCTTGGGCTGGAACGACCCGCCGCCGGCGGCAATCGCAATCGCCTTGGCATAGACAACGGTCTTCTGGTCGGTGGTCACTTCCCAAAGGCCCTCATGCTCGCCTTCCTCAACCTTGCGCACGCCAACGGCCATTTCGCCGAGGTGATACTTGGCGCCGAACGGATGGATCTGCTCCAGCAGGCGTTTGGTCAGGTCGTCGCCGGAAATGATCGGCCAGGCCGGAATGTCATAGATCGGCTTTTCCGGATAGAGCTCGGCGCACTGGCCGCCGACCTTGTCGAGAATATCGATCAGGTGACACTTGATATCGAGCAGACCGAGTTCGAACACGCTGAACAGCCCCACCGGACCGGCGCCGATAACGACCACATCCGTGGTCCAGGTGCCGCCGGCTTCCAGCGCATCGATGTGATGAAGCGGATTGGCTTCGGTCATTTTTTTCTCCAGAGCTTTTCGATTTTTTGGATCGAGATAGTTTTTTTAAACTGAAAGACGCTATAAAGAAGCGTCCGGTTAAGGGCAACTGAGGCTATGTGGCCAGGTCAGGGGTTAGAATATGTCGCGTGATCGTCTGCCGCCGCTGTCGGCGCTTCGGGTATTTGAAGCCGCCGCCCGCCATGAAAGCTTCAAGCAGGCCGCGGAAGAACTGTTCGTGACGCCCGGCGCGGTGTCGCAGCAGATCCGCCTTCTGGAAGAACATGTCGGCGTCGAACTGTTTGTGCGTGACGGCCGCCGCGTTGTGCTTTCTGATGCCGGCAAGGCGTCGGCGCAGATACTGAAGGAAGCCTTTGAGAAGATGTTCGAGGCCACGCGCCTGATGAAACAGGGCAACCAGAAGGGCCGCGTCACCGTTTCCGCAGCGCCGAGCTTTGCCGCCAAGTGGCTGATGCCGCGTCTCTATGACTTTAGCGCCGCTAACGAGGATATCGATGTCTGGGTGAGCGCCGATATGGCCCCGGTCGATTTCGCCACCAGCGATATCGATCTCGCCATCCGCTACGGCAACGGCCATTACAGCGGGTTGAATGTCGAACACCTGCTGGCCGAGGCCGTAGTGCCGGTCTGCTCGCCGCTGCTTTACGAAGCTGCGCCGATCCGCAAGCCCGCTGATCTCAGCCATCACGTCCTGCTGCATGATGTCGGCTTCGAGACCGATCCCTCGTGCCCGGACTGGGCCATGTGGCTGAAGGCGCATGGCGTTGAAGGTGTTGATGCCAGCAGAGGCCCGCGGTTCAACCAATCGAGCATGGTCATCGAAGGCGCGGTGGCGGGCCGCGGCGTGGCCCTGGCCAAGCGCACCATCGCCGAGGCTGACCTCAAGGCTGGTCGCCTGATGGTGCTGTTCGATGAAAAGGACAAGCCGCTGGAATATGGCTATTACCTGGTCTGGCCACAGACCCGCGAACCGACCCCGGCGCAGATGCGCTTCATGGAGTGGCTGCGCGCCGAAGCCCTGCGTGTTGATGGCGCGCCGAGCGCCCATATTGAACCGCCGGTCTTCGCCGCAATGGATATTTAAGGGAGAGACCACTAGTCCGCCGCCATCCACGGCGGAACCGGCAGGCCCTTTTCACGCAGGAAGGGCGGATTGAATATCTTGGAGGCGTAGCGGTTGCCGTAGTCGCACAGCACGGTGACGATCGTCTTGCCCGGTCCCAGATCCTTCGCCATCTTCATGGCGCCGACAATATTGAGCGCGGCGGACGTACCCAGGCACAGGCCCTCGTTCTCGATCAGGTCATAGAGTACGGGCAGCCATTCGGCATCGGACACCTGATAGGAACGGTCGACCGTGATGCCTTCGAGATTGGCGGTGATGCGGCCCTGACCGATGCCTTCCGAAATCGAGGTGCCTTCGGATTTCAACTCGCCGGTGGTGTAATAGCTGTGAAGGGCTGCGCCAAACGGATCGGCCAGGCCGATCTGGATGTTCGGGTTTTTCTCTTTCAGATAAAGGCTCAGGCCGCCCAGCGTACCCCCCGAACCGACCGCGCAGATAAAGGCGTCCAGCTTGCCGCCGGTCTGTTCCCAGATTTCCGGCCCGGTGCCTTCGATATGGGCGCGGCGGTTGGCGGTGTTGTCGAACTGGTTGGCCCAGATGACGCTTTCGCCGGCCTCACGCAATTCCTGCGCCAAGGTGCCGGAATAGCGGACATAGTTGCCGGGGTTGGCATAGGGCAGGGCGTCGACCTCGATCAGTTCGGCGCCAAAAGCGCGGATGGCGTCCTTCTTTTCCTGCGCCTGGGTGCGCGGAATGACGATCTTGGTCTTGTAACCCAGGGCATTGGCGACGAGCGCCAGACCGATGCCGGTATTGCCGGCCGTGCCTTCCACGATTGTGCCGCCCGGTTTCAGCGAACCATCGGCCTCCGCGGCACGGATGATCCACAGGGCGGCGCGGTCCTTGATCGACTGGCCGGGATTGAGGAACTCCGCCTTGCCGTAAATCTCGCAGCCGGTCGCCTCTGAAGCCGCTTTCAGGCGAATGAGGGGCGTATTGCCGATCAGATCGACGACGGAAGAAACGGTTCTGGCCATGGGAGGAGTCCTTATAAGGGATGCGGCTTGCTAACAGATGCGCAACGGCAACCCAAGCGATGGATTCTAAGCCGGCGATTTAGACATTCTGGCTTATGTCCACAAGGAAAAGCTTTTGGCGATCACGGCTTTATGTCTATATGCCGCCGAGGCCTGATGAGCAGGCGCAAGCTATTGAGGATCAGGACAGGGCGCGCATGGCCGTTTTCACCCCCGTATCTCTGGAGGACGCCCGTGCCTATCTGAGCGCCTATGATATAGGTGAACTGATCCATCTCGAAGGCATCGAGGAGGGGGTTTCCAACACCAATTTCAAGGTGGAGACGACCTCCGGCCTTTATGCCCTGACGCTTTTCGAGGCCGCCACGCCGGAAGACAGCCTGCCCTGGTTCATGGATTATACGCTTTATCTCGACCGCAAGGGCTATCCGGCGCCGGGGCCGGCGCTCAAGCGTGACGGGCAATCCCTGGGGCGGATCAACGGCAAGCCCTGCGCCCTGATCAAATGGCTGCCGGGGCGCTGGCCGCGCAACCCCGATACCCGCCACGCCGCTTCGGCCGGAGAATATCTGGCGAAGCTGCATCTGATCGGCGGCGATTTTCCGCAATATCGCGCCAATTCCATGGGACCGGCGTCCTGGCCTGGCCTGATCGCCCGCTGCGAACCGAAGGCAGCGACCTCTCCGCGCGCCCAGGAGATACTGGCGGACTTCCGCGAGGAACTGGCTTTCCTCAAGGGCGTTTGGCCTGCTGATCTCCCCAAAGGCGCGATCCACGCTGATTACTTCACCGATAATGTCCTGATGAATGACGACGGCATCGTCACCGGCGTGATCGACTATTATTATGCCTGCACAGATTTTTACGCCTATGATCTGGCGGTGGCGCTCAATGCCTGGGGCTTCACGCCTGGCGGTCAGCCGCAACCGCAGATGATCTCCGCCTTTATCAAGGGCTATCATGAGACTCGGCCTCTGTCCGAAGCCGAGATCAACGCCCTGCCGCTGTTCGCGCGCGGTTCGGCCGTGCGCTTTACCCTGACGCGGCTCTATGACCTTTTGAACCACGACCCCTCATGGGTGGTGAAGCCGAAAGACCCGGAAGCCTTCTATCGCCGGCTGGATCATCATCGCGGCATCAAGACTGGCCATACGTATTTTTAGAGGCTGTGATAGGCTGCTTCCGTTAATGGGGGGAATTATCATGCGGAAGATTTTTGCGGGAGCTTTGGTCGTCTTTCTTTTGGCTCAGGCTCTGCCGGTTTTGGCCAAAAATTCTCCGTCCCTAACACCGGCAGAAATGCGTCAGTTAAAAAAAGAAGCAATGGCCGGTGACGCGTCGGCAATGCTGTCTCTGGGGGACGCTTATCACTATGGCCGGGCGGTAAGATTTACATCAGACCCTGCGTGGGCGGCCTATTGGTATGGTCGGGCAGCTAGTCAAGGTAATGTAGAAGCGCAGACCCGTTTGGGTGATATTTACAGTGATCCCGAAGACCCGCTTTATAATGAAGTTACCGCTTTGCTCTGGTACAAAAGTGCCGCCGAAAAGGGATATTTGCCAGCCCAATATTCATTGGCCATGCTTTATGAAAACGCGAAGACGATCAATCCCGATTACAGCCTAGCCTATGCCTGGTGTGTAAAAGCCGCCCAACAGGGGGATGAGCAAGCGTACGAAACGCTGGACGGATTATACATTTATGGCGCGTCCGTTCATTCATACGACGAAGTGCTTGACCACCTAACCATCAAGGCTGAGGCTGGTGATGCCGAGGCGCAATGGCGCCTTGGCAAAAGCTATATGCGTGGTGATGCGCGTCAGGATATTTCCAAAGCTATGCGATGGCTGGAAGCATCGGCAGATCAAGGAAGCGCCAAAGGACTGTATTATTTTGGCGCTGAACTGTTGATGGGTAATAACCTGCCTCAGGATGTAACGCGCGGTCTGCAGATGGAAAAGCGCGCAGCCGACATGGGTTATGTGCCCGCGCAGTTTTACTGGGCGCATAATTATCCTGCTGAAGGTGAGACACCTGATGAGGGCATTGAGAAAATGATCTTTGGCTGGTGGTTAGCCGCAGCCGAAAAGGATTATTCGGAAGCGCAGGAGTCGCTGAGCTATTATTACGCGAACGGGCAATATGTGACGCAGGACAAGGCAGAAGCTTGGAAATGGCACCTATTGTCTTTCCGTAGTCCATGGCGTCAATTATCTTGGCAAAAAGATAATTTTCCGGGGACGCCAGTACCGAGCCTTTCCGATTTTGAGAAGGCAGAAGGCCATCGCCGCGCCGAGGCCTGGCAGGCGGCGCATCCCGGCCCTTACTGGCCACGTCCGCAATAATTACAAAAGCTACCGCCGCGCAATCAACCGTGAGCGAACGCCTTCACCGCTTCCAGCGCCGCGAATTCGTCATTGCGGATCGAATGGATGGTTTCCTTATGGCCGTGCAGCTTTTGAATGGCCTCCGGCACTTCCGGTGCAAAGCCTAGCGCCTTGGTGACGAAATCCGGGAACTTGGCGGCATGGGCCGTCGAGAGCGCGATGATCGGCTGGCCGTCATTACGCTTGAGCGCGGCGGCGATGGCCACGGCGGTATGCGGGCAGATGACCTTGCCCCACTTATCATGGGCGTATTTTATGGTCTGCGCCGTTTCCTCCTCGCTGATCGTCGAGGCCGTCACCTGGGCGCGCAGGGCATCCTGCAGGTCGCCCGAGAGATGGACATTGCCGGTGGCGTTGAAATTGTCGAACACACCCTTGGTGCCTTCGGCCGAACGGTTTGAAGCTTCGAACACCAGACGCTCGAAATTCGATGGCGCCTGCACATCCATGGAAACCGAAGCGGTCTCAACCGCCTGATGGCGGACGTAGTGGCCGGTATTGATGGCCTGGGCCAGGGCATCGTTACGGTTCACGGCGGCGTGGATATGGCCGACATTACCGCCGATCTTGCGCCCGACCCAGCCGGCGAAGGCGTCGCCGAAATTACCGGTCGGGACCACGAATTCCGGCTTTTCGGCACCGGATGCGGCAGCGGCGGCCAGATAATAGGGCACCTGGCCCAGCAGGCGGCCCCAGTTGATCGAATTGACCGAGGAGATCAGGCCGTTCTGCTTCAGCTCTTCTTCGCCCAGCAGGCGCTTGACCATGCGCTGGCAGTCATCGAAATCTCCCTCGACGCCAATGTTGAGGACATTATCAGCCTCAACCGTCGTCATCTGCAAACGCTGCACCGGCGAGACGCGGCCGAGCGGATGGAAGACCACCAGTTTCACATGTTCCGAACCGGCAAAGGCGCGCACGGCAGCGGCGCCGGTATCGCCGGAGGTGGCGGTGACAAGCGTCAGCTTCTCGCCCGTCTGCGCCAGGGCGGCATCGGTCAGCGGGGCGATCATCTGCATCGCCATGTCCTTGAAGGCGAGCGTCGGGCCATGCCACAGTTCGAGAATCCACAGATTGTCCTCGACCTGGACCAGCGGCGTTTTACCGGCATCATTGAGGAAGGCGGCTTTCGTGCGGGCGGCGGCCTTTTGCACGGCCTCCGCGCCCAGCACATCGACGCCGAATAGAGTCAGCAGCTTTTCAGTGAGCAGGCCATAGTCGCCGGCAGAGGCGGCGGTGAGGTCAAACGATGGCGTCGGATAGGTCTCAGGCACATAGAGACCGCCATCGGGCGCGAGGCCATCGAGCAGGGCGCCGGCGAAGGTACGGGGTTCGCGGAAGCCACGGGTGCCTATATAGTTCATTTTGTTACCAATTTTGCCAGATAGCGTAAGGACTTGCGTAACCGCACGCAATGTCGTTAAGAAGCGCGCGAGTTACCATTTAAAGCCCCTGAGATAAAGACCTTCATGTCGCTGGATGCCATTAAATCGCTGCCCGATGTGCTGGCCTCGGCGAAGCGGATAACAATCAAGGTCGGTTCGGCCTTGGTGGTGGATGCCGGTTCGGGCGTGGCCGATGCGGCGTGGATGCGCGGCCTGGCGCAGGATATCGCGGCGCTGATGGCGCAGGGCAAGTCGGTTTTGCTGGTCTCTTCCGGCGCAGGCGCCTTGGGGCGCCGTTATCTCGGCCTGACACGCAAGAAGCTGAAGCTGGACGAGAAACAGGCCGCTGCCGCCGCCGGCCAGCCGCGTCTGATGAGCGCCTGGGAAGAAGCCTTTCAGACGGTTAGCCTCAAGACCGCGCAGGTTTTGCTGACGCGCGAAGATACCGAAAAACGCCGTCGCTGGCTGAATGCGCGCGCCACGGTGGATACCCTGTTCGATCTGGGATGCGTGCCGATCGTCAATGAAAACGACACGGTGGTGACCGAGGAAATCCGCTATGGCGACAATGACCGCCTGGCCGCGCGTGCCGCGCAACTGGTGCGGTCTGAGGCGCTGGTGCTGCTGTCGGATATAGATGGTCTTTATACGGACGATCCACGCCGTAATGCCTCAGCCGAACACATTCCGCTCGTTGAAAAACTGGATGCCAGTATCGAAGCGATGGCCGGTGGCGCCAATGCGCAGGCCGGGGTCGGCACCGGCGGCATGGCCACCAAGATCGCTGCCGCCAAGATCGCCGGGTCTGCGGGCTGCGCCACGATCATCGCTTCCGGTCAGACGATCCGGCCGCTGTCCAATATGGCGCGGTTTACGGTCATCCGGCCGCAGGCTTCGGCCAGCGCGGCCTATAAGGCGTGGATCGCGGGGACGGTGGTGCCAGCGGGAAAACTGATGCTGGATGACGGCGCCGTGCGCGCCCTGCGCAATGGCAAGAGCCTGCTGCCGTCGGGGATTGTCGAGATCACGGGTCAGTTCGACAAGGGTGACAGCGTGTCGATCATCTCGCCGGCGGGCGACGAGGTGGCGCGTGGTATTGTCACCTATTCCGCCGAGGCCATCCGCGCCATTCGTGGCCGCGGCAGCCATGACATCGAGGGCATTCTGGGATATACCTCAGGGGATGAAGTGATCCATCGCGATGACATGGCTCTGGTGTGATCATGGAACACGATAAACACTCCGCTTTTCTATGTAGTCACGTTGCTGACGGATTAAGACCCGTCAATTTGATCGCTCACGAACGCGATCATGATTGGCAATTTCTCTGTGGTGAATATGATCATGGTGACGATGATTGTGTTTTAGTCTGCTCTGCGTGCGCGTTCGAAAGATTTTCAGACCTTTCTCCTTATCAGACATTAGAGCCAGGCTTTTTGGCTGAATGTATAAATGGAGAATGGGTAATCTCGACCTTTGACCACTAGGCCTTCAGATATCTGCATATCTAATATCCCATGAAACGGTCGTAATTTACGGCGTTTGCGCTATATAGCCCTTGAATAACAAGGAGCCGCTCGATGGACGACCAGAACGCCGTATCGCTGACTGACCTGATGACCGACATGGCCGCCAAGGCCAAACTCGGCGCGGAGGCTTTGCGTCTGGCCACGCCGGAAACGCGCACCAAAGCCATTCTGGAAGCCGCCAAATCGATCCGCCGGCGCGAGGCGCAGATATTGGCCGCCAATCAACAGGATCAGCAGTTCGCCCGTGACAAGGGCCTGACCGACGCGATGATCGAGCGCCTGATCCTCAATCCGGCGCGCGTCGAGGCCATGGCCAAAGGGCTGGAAGAGGTCGCGGAACTACCTGATCCGGTCGGCCGTGAGCTGGCGCGCTGGACGCGTCCGAATGGCCTCGATATCGCCCGCGTCTCGACCCCGATCGGCGTCATCGCCATCATCTATGAAAGCCGTCCGAACGTTACGGCCGACGCCGCCGCCCTGTGCATCCGTTCATCCAACGCCGCCATCCTGCGCACCGGCTCTGAAGCGCTCAATTCGGCGCTCGCCATCTATGCCGCCTTCGAGGACGGTCTGCGCGCCGCCGGCCTGCCGGAAACCTGTGTGCAGCTTGTCCCGACCTCCGACCGCTATGCCGTGGGCCTCATCCTGGGCGGTCTCGACAAGGCGATCAACCTCATTATTCCCAGAGGGGGCAAGTCGCTGGTGGCGCGGGTCCAGGCCGAGGCACGCGCACCGGTGCTGGCCCACCTGGAGGGGTTGAATCACACCTATATCCACGCCGCCGCCGATCCGAAAAAGGCGCTGGAGGTGACGCTGAACGCCAAGATGCGCCGCGTCTCGGTCTGCGGCGCCACCGAAACCCTGCTGATCGACGAGGCCGTGGCGGCGAAACTGCTGCCGCCGATTGCCGAAGCTTTGGAGGCCAGGGGCTGCGAACTGCGCGGTGATGACAAGGCGCGCGCCCTGGTGCCCTCGATGTCGGCCGCCACGGAAGACGACTGGCGCACGGAATACCTGCTGCCGATCCTGTCGGTGAAGGTGGTGAAGGACGAGGCCGAGGCCATCGCCCACATCAAGACCTATGGTTCCGGCCATACCGAGGCCATTATCACCGAAGACGCGAAAGCGGCCGAAACCTTCCTAAATGAGGTCGATTCCGCCATCGTCATCTGGAACGCCTCGACGCAATATGCTGACGGTGGCGAATTCGGTTTTGGCGCGGAAATCGGCATTTCGACCGACCGCCTCCATGCGCGCGGGCCGGTGGGCGTCGAGCAACTGACGACCTTCAAATATGTCGTGCGCGGCGACGGGCAAACACGCCCATAAAGACTAAATGTGATCCTCCCCCGCTGCGCAGGGGAGGATCATGTCCGTGTAATTTGAGAATAAATTATCTTGTGTAAACATTCATCCGTAAACCGATTAATCCCCTGTTTACGGCCAGGTCACCAAACTGTCGTCAAATCGCTATAAACACGACGTTCTTTAAGTCATAAGATGAGCGCCGCGAGGTTTGGGCACAAAATGGAAAAGCGTCAGAGCGTCTGGAAGTTCGTCCCGGTCGGCACCGTCATCGGCTGCGCGATCCTGGTCGTCATGGCCTTTCTGCCGCCAATGCACCTGCTGACCATCATCGTTGCGCTGGTGGTCATTGGCTATACGGCGATCCGCTATCTGTCCCTTCTTGGTGATGCCGAGGAGAAGATCCGCGCGCTGAAAGCCCCGGAAAAGCAGAACAAGGTGCAGCCGCTGGGCCCAAGTTTCCAGGAAGTCCTGCGCGCCGTGCCTGATCCGGTGATGATCGTCTCAGGCCATGAGCCGGACGATATCGCCGCGCGCCGCGTGATATTCGCCAATGACGCCGCCCAGACCGTATTTCATCTGCGCCCGGATGGCGGGCCGCTGGTGGGCGCCATCCGTGTGCCGGAAGTGCTGGAAAATGTCGACGAGGCCCTCTTCGGCGGCATAACCGGCTCGGTCGATTTCGAGACCAGCGGCGGCGCGCGTGACCAGTTCTGGCGGGCCTATTCCGCACCCCTGCCGATGGAACATGCCGCTGATGGTCAGCGTCTGGCTTTGCTGGTGATCCGTGACGAAACCGACGCCCGCCGCATGGAGCGGATGCGCGCCGATTTCCTGGCCAATGCGTCGCACGAACTGCGCACACCACTGGCCTCGATCACCGGCTTTATCGAGACTCTGCGCGGTCCGGCGCGCGATGACGACCAGGCGCGTGACAGATTTTTGACAATCATGGCCGCCCAGGCCGATCGCATGGGGCGCCTGATCGCTGATCTGCTGTCCTTGTCACGCATCGAAATGAGCGAGCACGTGCCGCCCTCAGGCGAGGCCGACCTGGCTCTGGCCGTGCGCGATGTCGTCGACAGCCTGAGCGTACTGGCCCAGCAGAAGGGCGTCCGCCTGCGTATCGATGCGCCGCGGCCGGGTCTTTTCCCGATCATCGGCGACCGCGACCAGATCCTTCAGGTGGTGCAGAACCTCACCGACAATGCGCTGAAATACGCGCCGCAGGACTCAGAGGTCAGCATCACGGTGTGCTTCGATGTCACCCTGCCGCAGGCGATGTCGCTGAGCGATAAACAGGCCGCCAAACTGGTTCTCCTGCGCCCTGACCGAAATGTGCATGAATATTATGCCCGCGTCACGGTACGCGACGAAGGCCCTGGAATCAAAAGGGAATTCCTGCCGCGTCTGGCCGAGCGCTTCTACCGCGTAGAAGGCCAGAAGAGCGGCGACAAGCTGGGCACCGGCTTAGGCCTGGCCATCGTCAAGCACATCATCAACCGCCATCGCGGCGGGCTGGTGGTCGAAAGCCAGGGGGCGGTCTCGGCAAAGGAAGACGATATTCTGGAACGCGACGGTAATGTGGCCAGCCTGCCGCCGGTGCCACCCCAGACCTTTACCGCCTTCAGTGCCTATTTCCCGCAGACTCGTGCCTTTGGGTCTGTCGAGCCGCCGCGTCTGGTGACTGGCACCTCGACAATTCTTAAAGACGCTGGCTGACTGCCAGAAAACCGTTAAGTATCTTTTTCAAACGCACATTATAAAACTGTCACAAAATACGCCTATTGGGGCTATAGTTCCCGGCATCAGGCGTACTGCGTCGGCTATCAGGAACAAGGAATTCAAAAGGTGTCGTTCAAGATGAATACCCACATCGTCAAGACCTATGGCGACGAACTGGACCAGTTGTCCGCCGAAGTGGTGCTCATGGGCGGCCTGGCCGAGGCCCAGGTGGCCGAGGCCGTCGAAGCCGTGGCCCGCCGCGATGTCGCCCTGGCCCAGAGCGTTGTGGCCCGCGACCACAAGCTCGATGAACTGGAAAAGGATGTCGAGCGCAAGTGCATTCGCCTGATCGCCCTGCGCCAGCCGATGGCCGACGACCTGCGCAAGACGGTGGCCGCCATGAAGCTGGCCACCGCACTGGAGCGCACCGGCGACCTGGCCAAGAACATCGCCAAACGTTCGATCGTGATTTCCGAAGCCGAGCCCATGACGCCGCTCACCCGTTCGATCGAGCGCATGGGCAAGCTGGTTTCGTCGCGCCTGCGCGATGTGCTGGATGCCTACAAGTCCGGCAAGGTCGACCTGGCCCAGAGCGTCTGGTCTTCGGATACCGAGGTGGACGAACACTATAACGCGCTGTTCCGCGAACTGCTCACCTACATGATGGGTGATCCGCGCACCATTTCGGCCTGCACGCACCTGCTCTTCATGGCCAAGAACCTGGAGCGCATCGGCGACTACGCCACCAACATGGCCGAACACATCAATTACGAGCTGACCGGCGAGGACTATGTCGAATCCCGCCCGAAGGCCAGTAATCTGGATCAGTAACCCGTAACCGCCGCAGAGACGCATGAAGCCCTACATCATAGTTGCCGAAGACGAAGACGCCCTCAGCACCCTCCTCAGCTATAACCTGGAGAAGGAAGGGTATGATGTCGGGGTTGCCACCGATGGCGACGAAGCCCTGGTGATGGTTAAGGAACGTGCTCCGGACCTGCTGGTTTGCGACTGGATGATGCCCAAGGTTTCGGGCATCGAGGTCTGCCGCCGCCTGCGCCAGCAGGCTTCGACCCGCAATCTGCCGATCGTTATGCTGACGGCGCGCTCGGAAGAAACCGACCGTATCCGCGGTCTCGATACCGGCGCCGATGACTATGTGGTCAAGCCGTTTTCGATGGTGGAGCTGATGGCGCGCATTCGCGCCGTGCTGCGCCGTATTCGTCCGGCGCTTTCCGAAGATCGCGTCGAGTTCGGTGAAATCTCGGTCGATCGCCTGTCGCACCGCGTCCAGCGCGCCGGCCGGGATATCCATCTGGGGCCGACGGAATACAAGCTGCTCGATTACCTGATGCAGTATCCGCGCCGCGTCTTTTCGCGCGAACAACTGCTGGATGCTGTCTGGGGCAATGATGTTTATGTTGAGGCCCGTACGGTCGATGTCCATGTAGGCCGCCTGCGTAAGGCGCTCAATAATGGCGACCAGTTCGATCCGATCCGGACGGTGAGGTCCGCCGGCTATTCACTGGACATGCAGAACTGATAAGACGTTCTGGTGGTCTGCAAGTCGCCGTCTGCCTGCGATACGGTGCTCACGTACTCAAGTACGCTCCGCTCCGTTTCTCGTCAGCCAATGCCTTTCGACTCACCAAAACGTCTTATCTAAGCACGCTTATACTGTGTGGTCGATCTCCACACCGGGGGTTGGCCGGGGCGGTGCCTCGCTCAGCTCAAACAGGATTTCTTTGTATCGGTAATCAATACTGACCGATGCAAATTGACGCAGATAGTCCATGCCGATCAGAAGGGCCGGACGATCTTCCTTAATTTTCCAGATCGAAAAATCGGGTACATCCGCTATGACAAGGGTGCCGTCGGTAAAGGACAAATCGCGCATACGAATGCGATATATATGAATAAGCTCTCCGGTAATGGTGCCGCCGGTAACACCCGTCAGCACTACGTTGGCAAAGCTCTCAAGGCTGTGGTTGCGGCTGATTAGCTTGTTGTACAGTGCCTGACTACCGACTGAAACTTCTGCGCCCGTATCGATGAAGGCAATTGCGCCCACGCTGTTTACCATGCAATCAAAAACACGCAGGCGCCCATTATTACCCCTAGCACGCACATTGGCTTCATCCGCGCCCTCAGCCGATAGATGGCCCAGTGGTTGCTCGATGTTCAGGACGCGACGCCCGAAGTCGAACGTAACGCGCGTACCATTTATGGCATCCAGGCCCAGATAACCATCCGCGAACAGGTTACTGCGCGGCAGGATGGGCAGGTTCAGTCCGTCGCGCCGAAAGGGTCCGAATGAAAGGGTGTCCACATGCACGGTCGGCACCCTGACCCGCCCACCTATGCCTTCGAGTATCACCGATCCGCCTTGCAACAGGCCAAGAGCCGTAGCGACATTTTCGGCAATGACCGAACGCTCGGCACCCGTGTCGACGACAAAACGATATGGGCCCATGCCATTAATACTGACCTCAATCGTCAGGTGTTGATTGACGTCTGTCCGGGCGGCCAGGCTTGCGCTGTCCTGGTCGGCTTCCGGCTTTTGCTGGGAGACGTTGGCTGTGATGGTCTGGGTCCAGCCGGGGCTGCCGGGCAGGAGGGAAGCGGCCAGGGCCAGGCCACCCGTTGTGAAAGTCCGGCGTGAAAAAGGGTCAGGCATGGCTGTTTATCCGTACACCGGGGGTTGGCAGGGGCGGGGCTTCACTCAGTTCGAAGCGGATGGATTTCTGGCGATAATCGATCGTCACCGCCGCGAACTGACGCAGGAAATTCATGCCGATCAGCAGACCGGGGCGGTTATGCACATTCCAGGCGTCGAAGCTCGGCACGTCGGCGATCGCCAGCCTGGAATCGGTGAAGGACAGGTCTTCCAGCTTGATGAGCGAGACCGGGATGACCTCGCTGAGAATTTCGCCGCCGGTCACGCCTTTGAGAATGAGTGGCCCCAGACTGTGCAGGCCGCCGCGCAGGGCCAGCGCCGCCTTCAGCGCCCGATTACCGACCGAAATCTGGGCGCCTGTATCGATGAAGGCCGTGGCCCGGACGCCATCAACCACGCAATCGGAAACGCGCAGGCGGCCTGAGGATCCGCTGGCCCACAGGCGCGTGGAAGTACCCGGCGGGGGATGACGGCGGCTCGGGTCGCGCGGCTGCTCTATTTTCAGAGTTTTGCCGGCGAAATCAAAGGTAACGCGGCTGTCGCTGATGGCATCGAGGCCAAGATAGCCATCGGCCAGCAGATACTGGCGCGGCAGGATAGGCAGGGTCAGGTTTTTGTGCCGGAACGGCCCGAAGGCCAGGCTGTCGACCTGAACCGTCTGGGCCGGGATGCGCCGGGAAAAACCATCTACCAGAACCGAGGCGACCGGCGCCAGACCCAGTGCCTGGGCGACATTGTCGGCCACAACCGAGCTTTCCGCGCCGGTATCGACAACGAAATGATACGGCCCCTGGTCATTGATCATCACCTCGATGCTCAGGTGGTCGGCGTCATCCGTCCGGGCGGTCAGGGTGGCGGCGTCATGATCCTCAGGAGGAATATCTTTGGATGGCGTAGTGACCTGCTGGGAAAGCGCCGGGTGCGCGATAGAGAGGCCCAAAGCCGCTGCCGCACCGCTCATGATATGACGGCGCGACGCACAGGTTTGCGCCCGCGCGGCGATCCGGCTGTTTGGCCGGTTGTCTGGTAGTCCGCTCACGATGTTTCCCCCCCGGACCTGTTATCTCCGGCCGGTGGGATCACAGTAACATCGTTCTTTAAAAGCGCAATCGCCGCTTTGAGAGGATTACAGCCCGACGAAAAACGTCTTCGAGCAGTATTCGCAGGTGATATGCACCTTGCCATCCGCTTCCAGCATTTCCGATTGCTCTTCGTCGGTAAAGGACTGTACCAGCCCCTCAACGCGTTCCTGCGTACAGCGGCAAAGCTTGTGAATCTGCTTGGCCGCGCTCAGGCGCACACCGTCCTCATGGAAAAGGCGGAACAGCAGGCGGTCGGCCGGCAGGTCGAAATCGGTCAGTTCTTCCTCGCCCAAGGTTTCGAACAGGGCACGTATATGCTGGAACGAGTCCTTCGTGTCGCCGCGGGTCGCGTCGCCGGCAATGGCCTGGATCATGGCGCCGGCGGCGCGCCAGTTCGGACCGTCCTCTCCGGCAAACTCGGTGCAGGCCAGCTTGATCTGGGTCGGCACCTGCTCCGACTGGCGAAAATAGGTCTCGGCGCACAGGGCCAGGCTTTCGCCTTCGATCGGCGTGATGCCCTGGTAGCGTTCGCCGTGGTTTTCCGGGTCGAGCGTCATGATGAAGGTGCCCTTACCGAGCAGGGCCTGGGCGCCCAGGCTCTGGAAGCTGCCTTCATTGGCCGCCACCAGCGCCACCAGCTCTTCCGGGTCGAAACGGCAGAAGCCGCGCAGGCCGCCCTTGGTGTCGTAATCGGCCACGACATAGCGCACCACGCCGTCGCCCTGCGCCTGGAGGATCAGCCGGCCCTCGAATTTCAGCGACGCACCCACCAGCACGGCCAGAACGCAGGCTTCGCCCAGCAGATTGGCGATCTGCGGCGGATAGTCATGCGCCTTCAGTATCTGGTCGAGCGTCTCTCCCAGACGGACCAGCCGCCCATGCACGGGATGGGCTTCGATAACGAAGCGGGCGGAATAGTCTTCGGTGGGATCGAGGATGTCGGGCATATATTCGCGCAGAAAAGAAGAGGTTTTGGTTACAGATTTTACGGGTTTGGCAGCTTTATCGGTCATTCGTCTACAGTTTTAAAGAATTAAGCCGCCACATGCCATAATAAATGGCGAAGGCGGTTGTGCGGGGGGCACTTTTGTCTTATTTGCGGCGCATCTTTTGAAGTGGGCGGACGGCCCCTGGCGCCGGATCAGCCCTTAAATGGGCGTGACCGCTATGAATGCAAGCTTTCCTCAACCGAACCTGGCCACTGTCGTTCTCGACTTTGACTCGACCTTCACCTCGGTCGAGGCGCTGGATGTTCTAGCCGAGCTGCTGTCCGCCGCTGATCCCGCGCGCCATGCCGATGTCGCCCAGATCAAGACCCTGACCGACCAGGCCATGTCCGGCGAGATCAGCTTCGCCGAGGCGCTGAACCGTCGCGTCCAGTTGCTCAAGCCGACGCGTGACGATATCGCCGCTCTGATCGAGGTGCTGAAGACCAAGGTCAGCGCTTCGGTGATCCGCAACAAGGCGGTGTTCACTGAGAACCCCGGCAAGTTCCGCATCATCTCCGGCGGCTTCCATGATTTCATCGACGCCGTGGTCGCCGATTACGGCATCGAGCCGGAATACGTCCTGGCCAATCGCCTGATCTGGAACGAAGAGGGCGTGGCTGTGGGCGTCGACCAGGCCAATCCCCTGTCGCAGGATGGCGGCAAGGTCACGGCCCTGTCGGGTCTCGGCGTCGCCGGCGCGGTCGCCATGGTCGGCGACGGCTGGACCGATTTCGAGGTCTATAAGGGCGGCGCCGCCGAACGCTTCTATGCCTTCACCGAAAACGTGGTGCGCCCGAAGGTGGTGGCCGCCGTCAATGGCGATACCAGCCTGACCGCCGCCTCGTTCGATGAGGTGCTGCACGCCGAAGGCTATCAGGGCCGCTATTCCTTCCCGCGCTCCAAGCTGAAGGTGCTGTTGCTGGAAAATATCCACCCCGACGCCGTCCGCGCCTTCCGTGAGGAAGGCTATGATGTCACTACCGTCAAGGGCGCGCTCGATGAAGACGATCTGATCCAGGCCCTGCAGGGCGTCCATATCCTCGGCCTGCGTTCCAAGACCAATCTGACCGCCAAGGCCGTGGAAGCCGC
Source organism: Asticcacaulis taihuensis (assembly GCF_900100255.1). GTDB lineage: Bacteria > Pseudomonadota > Alphaproteobacteria > Caulobacterales > Caulobacteraceae > Asticcacaulis > Asticcacaulis taihuensis. The sequence goes on from NZ_FMTS01000006.1 coordinate 121,290, forward strand.
CGACAAACTGATGGCGGTGGCCGCCTTTTGCATCGGCACCAACCAGATCGATCTCAAGGCGTGCTCGCAAAAGGGCATCGCCGTTTTCAACGCCCCCTATTCCAACACCCGATCGGTGGTGGAAATGGTCATCGGCCTGATCGTCATGCTGACCCGCAATATTCCCGATAAGTCGATCGCCATGCACAAGGGCAAGTGGGACAAGTCGGCCACCGGCGCCCATGAGGTGCGCGGCAAGACGCTCGGCATTATCGGCTACGGCGCCATCGGCTCGCAACTGTCGATCCTGGCGGAAGCCTTCGGGATGCGCGTCATCTATTTCGACCTCGCCGAAAAGCTGACCCTCGGCAATGCCAAACGCTACCGCTCGCTCGATGCCCTGCTCGCTGAGGCCGATGTCATATCGCTGCACGTCGATGGCCGGGCCGACAACAAGAACCTGTTCGGCGCCGCTCAGTTCAACCGCATGAAGGACGGCGCCCTGTTCATCAACCTGTCGCGCGGCCATGTCGTCGATATCGACGCCCTGTCGAATGCTCTGAAATCCGGCAAGATCTACGGCGCGGCCATCGATGTCTTCCCGCAGGAGCCGCGCACCAACGACGATCCGTTTGAATCGTCGCTGATGGGCCTCAAAAACCTGATCCTGACCCCGCATATCGGCGGCAGCACGGAAGAAGCGCAGGAAGCCATCGCTGAATTTGCTTCCGAACGCCTCCTGGGCTTCCTCAATCGCGGTGATACCACCTTCTCGGTCAACATGCCGCATGTGGCCCTGTCGGAAGTCTCCGGCCGTCACCGCTTCCTGCACCTGCACAGGAACGTGCCGGGCGTGATGGCGGCGATCAACGCCATCACGGCCAAGTACGATCTGAACGTTCTGGCCCAGCACCTGAAGACCAACGAAACCCTGGGCTATGTCATTGTCGATGTCGACAAGGGTTATCCGAAGGAAGCGTTGGAGGATCTCAAGGCCGTAAACGGCACCCTGAAATTCCGCTCCCTGGTCTAAGCGCGTATCGCTGGGCTGCAAATTGCCGTCTTTCTGTGCGCCCTTGCTCGTGTACAAGCGTACACGTCACTTCGGGTGCTCGAAAGCCAATAATTTTCGCCGCAGCGCTTCGGCTTAGACGGGCCAGCGCTACAAGAATTTGATGGTCGGTTCTGGTTTCTTAATTTCGAACTAGTCGAAATAGAGCACATCGTCATCCGGATCTTCGTCCGGCGTGGCGGCGGGCTGGCTCAGGCGTTTCCATGCCTCGAAAACTTCCGGCGGCACCTTGGCCGGCCGCTTGCCGTCATCCGGCATTTTCTGGATGAAGTTGAATTTCAGCCCCATGCGGTTGGCCATCGACCAGGCGGGCGATCCGCGCTTGACCATGGCGGTATCAAGATCGATCAGCCAGATTTCAGCCGGGATATGATCCAGGTTTTCCATGGCGACACGGGCGCCGCTGGCGCTCTGGTCAAGAATGCGGCAATTGATCACCTGCCGGCTGGAGAGAAACAGCATGGCGCCGCGATCGTCGCACTGGGTCCGGGGTTCGGACCGGCGGTCGGCATATTGATCCGGCGTGATCACCTCTACCGACGGCCGCGCCGGTGCAGGCGGTGCAGCAGTGACGGGCGGGGCGGGACGGCGGATAGGCGGGGTCATGATCAACCTGAAAGCAGAAATGGGCAAAGTGGCATGTGACGGGCACATGGTGCATACGCATACGCGGTACTAAAGGATCACTGGTCACTCACCCGGCCGCCTTTGACGCGGCGGCTTACGGGTTTTTTGCGTATATGCACGCTGCTGGCCAATACTATAGGCGCCTTTGGTTTATAAAAAATGAGTGAGTGCGCAAAAGGGATGCCGGCGGTGCAATAGATTGTGGATATTTGTTTTGCGGCGCAAATGAGTGTCGTAAATTGCAACCCTTGACATTGCATTTGTAAACGGGCATTTAGCGTTTTCGCTTTTGCGAAATAATTTTAATACGTTTTCCGTTTCAGTGGAAGCGTTGCCCATATACCGGGCGCTGGCCGCGTGAGGTATGCTTCTTTACAGGGAAGTACATACCGCCAGTGATTCAAGATCATCCTGTGATGATCTGACATCTATAAAAATGACCGAAGTCCGTGACACGCGAACGCTTCGACCCTCACCCCCCGATCTGTGATGTCACAGATGCGGGAAAGGGCCGTTGCGAAGGCGTGTGCTTTCGTGATGCCCGAAGCATATGAAAGACACACGTGACCAAACTGTTCTCCGACCTCGGCCTCTCCTCCACGCTGCTGATCCAGCTTGAAAAAGCCGGCTATACCACGCCGACCCCGATCCAGGCCCAGGCCATCCCTGTCCTGCTGAACGGCCATGACCTGCTGGGCATCGCCCAGACAGGCACCGGCAAGACGGCGGCCTTCGCCCTGCCGATCCTGCAAAAGATCCTCTCGGACCGCAAGATGCCGGCGCCGAAGCAGACGCGCGTGCTCGTCCTGTCGCCGACCCGTGAACTGGCCTCGCAGATCGCCGAGAGCTTCCAGCAATATTCGCGCGGCACCGGCCTGCAAATCGCCACCATCTATGGCGGCTCGAAATATGGCCCGCAATACAAGGCTCTGAACGGCGGCCTCGATATCCTCGTCGCCACGCCAGGCCGTCTGGTCGATCACATCGAACAGAAGACAATTGACCTCTCCACGGTCGAATTCTTCGTGCTCGATGAAGCCGACCAGATGCTTGACCTGGGCTTCGTCAAGCCGATCCGCCAGATTGCCTCGCGCATCAAGGGCAAGCGTCAGAACCTGTTCTTCTCGGCCACCATGCCGAAGGAAATCGGCATCCTGGCTTCTGAGTTGCTGAACGAACCGAAGAAGGTCGAGATCACGCCGGAAGCCACCACGGCCGAGCGCGTCGAGCAGACCGTCCTCTTCATCGAGGCCGTGCGCAAGCGCGCCCTGCTGACCGAACTCTACGCCGAAGACAAGCTGTCGCGTACGCTCGTTTTCACCCGTACCAAACGTTCGGCCGACAAGGTCGCCGCCTATCTCCAGGCCGGGGGTATCGAATCCGCCGCCATCCACGGCGACAAATCGCAGGGCCAGCGCGAACGCGCTCTGCAAGCCTTCAAGGCCGGCAAACTCCGGGCCCTGGTCGCCACCGATATCGCCGCGCGTGGTATTGACGTCGATAACGTCTCGCACGTCATCAATTACGAACTGCCGAACGTATCAGAGGCCTATGTCCACCGTATCGGCCGTACCGCCCGTGCCGGCAAGAGCGGTATCTCGATCAGCTTCTGTTCGGATGACGAACGCAAGATGCTGAAGGATATCGAACGGATGACACGCCAGCGCATTCCGTCGTTCGATCGCCGCAAGGACCAGGCGCTGAAGCTGCTCGACGAGGCCATGCTGGCTTCGGGTGTGGCCGAAAAGCCGACCACGCCGGAGCGTATCCCCGTCAAGCGTGAAGCCCGTCACATCGATCCGCACGCCGAGAACGTTCATAAGCGCAGTCGTAATCGTCCGGGTAAATCCAATGCCGAAGGTTCGGACCGCGGCGAGCGTTCGTTTGCCGATCGCAAGTTCGGCAAGAAGCCGGGCGGTAAAAAGGATTTCGGCCCGCGCCCGGCGGCCTATGATCCGATGGCTGCCGAGCGTCCGGCGCCGGTCAATACCGATGCCTTCTTCGAGAAGCGCGCCGAAAAGAAGCCATTCGGCAAGAAGAAGCCGTTTGACCGTAACGCCCCGCGCGGGGGCCAATACGGTGAACGCGCCGAACGCAGCTATGATCGTCCGCGTTCGGAGCATGTCCATGCCGAACGCCCGCGCGAATACACCCCGCGTGACGATCGTGGCCCCCAGTCTTCGTTTGCCGATCGCCCCGTCCAGGAACGCAACAAGGCCCGTCCGTCCAGCCGCAAGGACAATGCCAAGGCGGGCGCCTCCAAGGGCGCCTTCAAGCCGGTCAACCCGCATTACAGCGAGGCGCCGAAGGCTCGAACGGAAGGCGCCCAGTTCAAGCGCCGTTCGCGTTCGTAAACCGAGGCCAAACCTCTGAATCGCCAGGAGCCGCGTGTGACCTTTGCACGCGGCTCTTGTGCTATTTTCACGGTTGTGTGAAGACAGCTTTTCCCGTTTAATAGAGGTGTGCCGAACAACGGTGCCAGTTGCCTGAGGATGCCGATCGATGCCCGCCCTTTCGAGGATTGCCAAAGCCGCGACCAAAGCTGCCAGACAACCGATCGGCCTGATCACCTGCCTGATAGCGGCGCTCACCCTCTCTGCCGGCCTGATGATGACCGGCTGCACCCCCAGGGACAATGAAGCCGCCGCCCCTCTGGCCATTGTCGCCAAAACGGTCGATGATCATTCCTATGCCCGCCCGCAGGAGGCGCGCGTCAGCCATGTCGATCTCGACCTGACCGCCGATTTCAACCAGAAGATTCTCAAGGGCACGGCGACACTGACGCTCGTCACCGAGGCCAATGCCAAGCAGGTCATCCTCGATACCCGCGCGCTCGACATCCAGTCTGTCACCGATGCCTCCGGCGCCCCGCTGAAATTTACCCTTGGCAAGGGCAATGATATGATGGGCAAGCCGCTGACCATCGAACTGCCGCAAGGGGCGCAGAAGATCGTCGTCCATTATGCCACGACGAAGGACGGCACTGCCCTGCAGTGGCTCTCGCCCGAACAGACGGCCGGCAAGAAGCTGCCCTTCGTCTTCAGCCAGGGTGAAGAAATCCACACCCGCACCTGGATTCCGACCCAGGACAGCCCGGCCATCCGCCAGACCTACAGCGCGCGCATTGTCGTGCCGTCCAATCTGGTGGCGGTGATGAGCGCCGATCGCCTGACGCCGGAGGGCGAAAAGGTGCCCGGTCATGCGGCCCAGCGCGCTTTCCGCTTCGATATGAAGAAGCCGATCGCCCCCTACCTGATCGCCATAGCCATCGGCGATATCGGTTTCAAGGCCGAGGGCTCGCGCACCGGCGTCTATGCCGAAAAGGCGACGCTGGCCGCCGCCGCCAGTGAATTCAGCGACATGCAGTCCATGCTGGAAGCCGCCGAAAAGCTCTACGGCCCCTATCAGTGGGGCCGCTATGACGTGCTGGTCCTGCCGCCCTCCTTCCCCTTCGGCGGCATGGAAAACCCGACCCTGACCTTCGCCACCCCCACCGTCATCGCCGGCGACAAGTCGCTGGTTTCACTGGTAGCGCACGAACTGGCGCATAGCTGGTCTGGTAACCTGGTGACCAACGCCACCTGGGAGGATTTCTGGCTCAATGAAGGCTTCACGGTCTATTTCGAGGGCCGGATCATGGAAGAGGTTTACGGCAAGGATCGCGCCGACATGCTGCGCGTCCTCGGCTGGCAGGATTTGCAGGGCACGCTGAAAGACCTGACCGAACCGGGCAGCAAGACGGCCAATCCCGATTTCACCCGCCTGCATCCGGACCTCAAGGGCATTAATCCGGACGATTATTTCAGCGACGTGCCCTATGAAAAGGGCGCCGCCTTCCTGCGGATGCTGGAAGCCCATTTCGGTCGCAAGAAGCTGGACGCCTATCTCAAGGGTTATTTCCAGCGCTATGCCTTCCAGAGCATGACGACGGACGCCTTCGTCATCGACCTGCGCACCCACCTGCTGCACAATGACGCCGACCTGGAAAAGAGCCTGAAGATCCATCAGTGGCTTTATGACAAGGGGATGCCGGATAATGCCGTGGCCCCGACCTCGGCCCTGCTGGACGAGGTGTCGGCCCAGGTGCTGGCCTTTACCGAAGGTACGCCCGCTAAGGATCTGAAGGTCGCGGATTACAGCTCGCCGCAATGGCAGTATTTCCTGACGCACCTGCCCGATACCCTGACGGTCGAACAGATGGCACAGCTTGACGATGCCTATGGCTTCTCGAAGACGCACAATTCCGAAATCCTGTTTGCCTGGCTACAACTGGCGATCCAGCATCATTACCAGCCTGCGATGCCGGCACTGGAAAGCTTCCTGACCGGGCAGGGCCGCCGCAAGTTCGTGGTGCCGCTGTTCAGGAGCCTGATGGCGCAGGAAGGCTGGGGCGTCGATATGGCCAAGGCCGTTTATGCGAAGGCGCGTCCCGGCTATCATGACGTCACCCGCCATACGGTCGATGACATCGTAAAGTAGTGCTGGCTACCAGGGCTTGAAATGCTTGCTCAGCTTCAGGCCCTGCTTCTGGTAATTCGAGCCCAGTTGGCCGTAGAGCTTGTCCGGTCGTGCGGTCAGGGGTTCATAGACCAGCCGCGCCACGGTCTGGCCGTCTTCCAGCAGGAAGGGCGTCTCGTGGCAACGCACTTCCAGCACGCCTTTCGAGCCTGTACCGGCCGCTTCCGCCGTGCCGAAACCGGGATCGAAAAAGCCGGCATAATGCACACGAAACTCGCCGACGCCCGGATCGATCGGCAGCATTTCCGCCGCTTCCATGGCCGGGATTTCGACATCGGTCTTCGAGGCCAGGATATAGAACTCGCCCGGATCGAGCAGCAGTTCGCCGCCGGCATAATAAAGCGGTTCCCAGAACTTCTTCGGATCGTGGCCGTCAATATGATCGAGATCGATAATGCCGGCGTGGCGGCGGGCACGAAAACCGACCAGCTCACCCGTCAGGTCGACGCCGCAATCGGATGTCCGCAATTTCGGCGACACGCCACGCTTGAGGCGCAACTGGTTCAGGCGCGTACCGGAACGGGCCAGTACTGAAAAGGTCTGCGGCGCAATCTCGATATAGAGCGGCCCGCAATAGCCCTCGGCCACGTCATCGAAGGCCACGCCGTAATCGGTCAGCAGGCGCACGAAGACATCGACCCGACCGGTGGAGGATTTCGGATTGGCGCGCGCCGAAATGCCCTTCGGCAGGTTCAGGCTTTCCTTCAGCTCGGCGATATAGACGCAGCCCGATTCAAACACGGCGCCGCGCGTCAGGTCCATTTCGTGCATCTGCACGTCGCGCAGACGCCCGGCCACCGTGCGGGCGCGCGGCAGATAGGAGGCGCGGACCCGCCAGGCGCGATCGCCCAGGCGCAGATCGATGCTGGCCGGCTGGATCTGGTTGTCATCGAATGGCGACGTGCTCGTCACCGCGCCCTGTTCGGCAAGCGCCGCCAGGCTCTGCATCGGCAATATGCCTTGCGCTTCGGGCTGTTCGGCGGGAACGGGTTTCAGGGACATCAGAGCGCTATTCTCTTTTCATGATCGGGCGCACCATTTAAGAGAGCTTATCGGAGTGAGCAAGCTTTAAACATGTTTTACCAGCACACCAGCCACGATATCACCGTCCGCGTCGAGGTCGAATATGTGCCGCCCGAGGCCCACAGGCGCGGGGCGGACATGCGTCACGTCTGGGCCTATCACATCAGCCTGATGAATGGCGGCAATCAAACCGTACAGCTCAAAACCCGTCACTGGACGATAATGGATGCGCGCGGCCATGTCGAATATGTCAATGGTCCCGGCGTGGTCGGCGAAACGCCGGTGCTGAAGCCCGGCGAGACGTTCAGCTATTCTTCCGGCTGTCCGTTAAGCACCGCCTCCGGTTCCATGAGCGGTTACTATATGTTTGAGAATGAAGACGGCCGGCCCCTGAAGGTCATTATCCCGACCTTCTCGCTCGACCTGCCGAACGCCAGACGCACTCTGAACTAGATACAAAAAGCCCCGCGGTTCAAAACCACGGGGCTTTTAATTTCAAAGATCGGGCCTTTTACAGGTAACGACGCAGGTTGCGCGATAAGTCCGCGCCGTTGTCGCGTTTCTTGGCCTTTTGCGACGGCTGGTAGGCGACGCGGCCGTGCTCGACGCAATAGGGCGTGCCGTCATCCGAACGGCGGCCGCAGAAGGAGAAGCTGTCCGAGGACGGATCGCCGATCGGCCACTTGCACATCTTGGCGCCAAGCGTCAGCACCGTGGCGGTGCCGGGTTCTTCGACATAGGGTGTAACGGGCTGGCTGATTACCGGGCGGGCCAGAACCGGCTCGCTACGGCGGACGGGGGTCTGTGCGGCCGGACGCTCGGCATGTGATGTGGTCGAGGCGGCGGGGCGCGGCGGGCGGGCGGGTTTGTATAGCGGGCGCGTCGGCTGCGAGGGCGCGGCGCGGCCGGAGAGGCCGAGGCGATGCACCTTGCCGATGACGGCATTGCGCGTGACGCCGCCAAGCTGCTTGGCGATCTGGCTGGCGGAATGACCTTCCTGCCAGAGCTTTTTCAGGGTCTCAACGCGTTCGTCGGTCCAGCTCATTACTCTCACTCTCCCATGCTTATCTATAATCACTTGCGGTTCAAAAGTAATGAAACCACAAGATATAGATATTCCCGAAGGGACTTGCTCCCCAGTCATCAACAGATGGTAAACGAAATGTTAAAAACCGCAATATATGGTGTGAGGGGAATTTCATCTGTCCACAACATATCTATATGTAGTGTTCAAGTGATCCACACATGTGGATAGTTATGCCTCGATCTTCCGATCAGCGGTTTATGACGCATTTTGCGGGAGAAACGGGCGTTCACGCGCCGTGAATCAGAACGGCGGCCCCTTATTGAGCCGCCGTTCCGTATCACTTAAATGGGGAATCCCGCGCGTTTTACAAGGCAGGCTCACCGAGAGTCGACATGTCGATGGTGAAGCGATAACGCACGTCTTGTTTCAGCATTCGCTCATAGGCGGTGTTGATATCCTTGATGTCGATGACCTCGACATCCGAGGTAATGCCGTGCTCGGCGCAGAAATCGAGCATTTCCTGGGTCTCGGCGATGCCGCCGATGCCTGATCCGGCGAAGCGGCGACGTTTCATCAGCAGCGGGAAGGCAGCGATGGCCTGCGGATTTTCCGGCGCGCCAACGAGGCAAAGTGTGGCGTCACGCTTGAGCAGGTTGAGATAGGCATTGATGTCGTGATCGGCGGAGACGCAATCGAGGATGAAATCGAACGACTGCGCGTGTGCGGTCATTTCGGCCTCATTCTTCGAGATAACAACCTCATGGGCGCCCAGTCGCTTGCCGTCCTCCACCTTGGACGGCGAGGTGGTGAAGAGCACGACATGCGCCCCCAGGGCACGGGCAAACTTGACCCCCATGTGGCCGAGACCGCCCAGGCCGACAATGCCGACCTTCATGCCGGGCCCGACCCTCCAGTGGCGCAGCGGCGACCAGGTGGTGATGCCGGCGCAGAGCAGCGGCGCTGTGGCGGCCAGGTCCAGTTTTTCCGACACTTTCAGCACAAAGCCTTCATAGACGGTAATCGATTTGGAATACCCGCCGGCGGTCGGCTTGCCGGTCTGCGGTTCGATGCCGCCATAGGTCTGGATATTGCCAACATCACAATATTGCTCCAGTCCCTCGCGGCAGTTCGGGCAGGTGCGGCAGGAATCGACCATACAGCCGACGCCCACCAGGTCGCCGACCTTGAATTTTGTCACATCCGAACCGACCTGCGAAACGCGCCCGACGATTTCATGACCGACGACCACCGGATAGGTCGTGAAATGCCATTCGTTACGCGCCATGTGCAGGTCGGAGTGGCAGACGCCGCAATAAAGAATGTCGATGACCACATCTTCCGGCGTCGGGTCGCGGCGTTCAATGGTCAATGGGCCAAGAGGCTTGTCGGCCGCGGGCGCGGCATAGGCTTCGCATCGAAACATGGGATTATCCTGTCATAAAAGGGGAAAGCCCTTCTCAGGTAGGCCGATGCGCCTGCAATACAAGACAGTGTCACCATCTATTCACGGAAGAATCCGCTCTTTACGGATGAAGTGTCTGCAAGGTGACGAGCAGCAGGCGCAGGCGGTCTTCCGGCCACTTCGTCAACTGTGCGAACAGGCGCGGATGGCGGCCATGCAAGGCCTGTGCATCCCGCAGCCAATCCTGGCCTGGTACGGCCGCGTGCCACTCGCCGCGCGGCATCAGATCGCCGGCGTCGCACGCCAGCGCGCGGCTTATTTCGTAGAGACGCGATGCGCTGACCCGGTTAGCGCCGCGTTCGTACTTCTGGATTTGCTGAAAGGTCACATTCACGGCGGCCGCCAGCGCTTCCTGTGAAATACGCAGGCTGCGTCGTCGCCGGCGAATATTGTCGCCGACCGTCACATCAATGATATGCGGCCCCTTGCGCCTGATATCGCCCACAATTCACCACGGCATAAAATCAACCCATAAGTTGAAATTATCACCCTAATCAATCAGCGTCAATCACCGCGCAAAACAATCCGGTGAAGCCCTGCCACCTGTGAATGCAGAACCTGCTCCGTGCTTTCCGGATTGACCCGCCTGAAATAGAGAAAGCCGTCGCGCTCGCGTTCATACAGGCGAACCTGCCGGGTGCCGTCTCTCATTTCGATAAAACAGCCCTCCAGGCGTTTGGGGGGGCGGCCGCGCTGGAAGAAGACCTTTTCACCCGGCTCGCACCACGGCGCCATGCTTTCATCGGAGACGATATGGCTTTCCAGTTCAGCCGGAAATCCTTGCCACCATGCGGTGTTGCGCTGAAAACGCGCCGCGAACGGGTCTTCTGACACCGAATAGAGTTCGCGGTCGAGATCGGCCTCGCTGGCGCCGACCGCCCGCAGATAAAGCGCCACCCGTTCCTCCGGCCATGCGGCCGCGGCGTTTTCCCACCGGCTCATAGCCTGGGCGGAAACCCCGACATCGGCCTGCAGTTCGGCCAGTGATTTGCCGGCGCGCTGGCGCAGAAGCTTCATGGCGGCGGCGAAGGCGGGGTCTTTGGCGGTGTGTCGTCTCATGCCGCTATCATCAATGAGACACACGCAAACGCTACAGATAAAAAATCACCCTTATAAACCTATATCAACCTGTCAGACCTCAGGCAATAAGCTCGGGGTTGCGCCCGTTGCTGATCAGCTTCTCTTTGGCCGGCGGCTCCGCCGTCAGCGCCTGAAGGCCGGCAACCAGCAGGCGCAGGTTTTCCTCCGGCAAGGCCATCAGGGTCTCGAAGAGGCGCGGATGCAGAACGTGCAGCGCGCGGGCATCTGACATCCATTTCATGGCTTTTTCATCCCCGTACCAGTCCGGCGGAGGCATCAGGTCTGCCGGATGGCACTTCAGCACCCGGCAGATGTCAAACAGGCATGACGCACTAACCCGGTTGGCGCCGCGTTCATATTTCTGCACCTGCTGGAAGGTGACGGCGATCGCCTCGGCCAGCGCTTCCTGTGAAATCTTGAGCGCCCGGCGTCGCTGGCGGATATTGGCCCCTACCGCGACATCGACAATATGCGGCGTGGTCCGGCTGGGTTTGGGCATGGTGGCTCCGTGGTTCTCCCTGACACGCGGGCGTGATTGCGCTAACAACGAAAGCACGAACCCTTAACACAACCCTGAGAAAGCGCAAGCGTGCAAAAAATACAATCTATAGGCGTTTTAAACTTCCGCTGCGCAACCCGCTAAACCGATAAATTTCCACGTGATTTGCGTTTGATCAAATGAGTGAGGACGGGTGCGGGCTATACACGCGCCATGTTCGACCCGATCACACCTGAAAGTCCGGTTGCGGATTCGCGTGCGTCCGCCAACCCGATGACATGGCTGGCGCCGGACATGGCCGATCAGGCGGATCAGACGTGGCAAGGGTGGCTGTCGCATTTCACCTTCGGCCTGACGCCGGCGGGACTGGCCGAAACCGGCTTCGCCTGGCTGTCGCACCTGACCCTTTGCCCCGGCCGGCTGGCCGAGCTGGCCGTGTTACCACTGACGCATCTTCATGATCCGTTTGCCGAGGGGCCGCGCGATTCCCGTTTCCGCTCCGAACTGTGGAAACAGTGGCCGTGGCGGCAATATGTGCAGAACTTTCATCTGGCCCAAGCCTTCTGGGACCGGGCGACGCTGGATATTCCAGGCCTGGCGCCCGCCCATGCCCGCAGCATCAATTTTGTGGCGCACCAGGTGCTTAACGCCCTGTCGCCGGCCAATTTCTGGCTGACTAATCCCGAGATCCAGAAGGCCGTCCGGCAATCCGGCGGACAAAACCTGGTGCAGGGCCTGATTCATTTCTACGAGGATTGGCAGCGCAGGGTGACTGGCCAGCGTCCGAAGGGCATGGACGCCTTCATCCCCGGCCGTACCGTGGCGGTGACGCCGGGGCGGGTTGTATTCCGCAACGATCTGATCGAACTGATCCAGTACGCGCCGCAGACTGCGGATGTCCATGCCGCGCCGGTCCTGATCCTGCCGGCGTGGATCATGAAATATTACATTCTCGACCTGTCGCCGCACAATTCACTTGTCAAATGGCTGGTTGGGCAAGGCCACACCGTTTTCATGGTGTCATGGAAAAACCCCGGCAGCGTCGACCGCGACAAAGGCATGGACGACTATATGCGTGACGGCGCCCTGGCCGCGCTCGATGCCGTGTCCGATATCGTGCCGGGCCAGAAGGTCAACCTGGCGGGCTATTGTCTGGGCGGCACCCTGGCCCTGATCCTCGCCGCCTGGCTGGCGGTGAAGCGGGATGACCGGCTGCAAAGCCTGTCGCTTTTCGCCGCCCAGGGCGATTTCACCGAGGCCGGGGAACTCAGCGTGTTCGTTACGGATTCCGAAGTCGCCTACCTCAAAAACATGATGCGCGCCCAGGGCTATCTCGATACCCGCCAGATGGCCGGCGCCTTCCAGATGCTGCGCTCCAGCGAAAGCCTGTGGTCGCACATCGTCCGCGATTACTGGCTGGGCCAGCGGGCGGAGATGTTCGACCTTCTGGCCTGGAACGCCGACGCCACGCGGATGCCTTACCGGATGCACAGCGAATACCTGGAGAAGCTTTTCCTGCAGAATGCCTTCATCAACGGCCATTACCGGGTGCTGGGCGAAACCGTGGCGCCCGAAAACATCACCCTGCCAGTCTTCGCGGTCGGCACAGAAAGCGACCACGTCGCCCCGTGGCGCTCGGTCTACAAGGTTCATCAGTTCACGGCGGGCGATGTCACCTTCGCCCTGACCAATGGCGGGCATAATGCCGGCATTGTCAGCGAACCCGGCCGCACCGACCGCCACTACTGCCTGGCCGAACACAAGGCGGGTACGCCGCTGCAATCCCCTGATGACTGGCGGGCCGGCGCGCCGTGCCATACGGGCTCCTGGTGGCTGGCCTGGGACGACTGGCTTTCCAGGCAGGACAAGGCGGCAAGGCAATCGGCGCCGGTGGCCTTCGGCAATGCCCGTTTCCCGCCCCTCGAAGCCGCGCCCGGCCTCTATGTCCATCAGCCCTGAGACCTGTCATGAACGTCCCTGTCCACCCTGCCGATCATTACAGCCACATCCTGGAGAGCGCCAAGGTGCTGCCGCGCATCACAGTGGCGGTCATTCATCCGGTCGATGCCCACGCCTTGGAAGCAGCGGCCGACGCCCAGGCGGAAGGGCTGATCATGCCGATCCTGATCGGCCCGAAAGAGCGTATCCGCAAGGCGGCGGAGGATAACGGCATCGACATAGCCGGCTGGACGGTGATGGACGTAGAGCACAGCCATGCCGCCGCTGAAACCGGTGTGGCCATGGCGGCGCGCGGCGAGGTCGATGCCCTGATGAAAGGCGCGCTGCACACAGACGAACTGCTGACGGCCGTAGTGGCGAAAGAGGCCGGCCTGCGCACCGAACGGCGCATGTCGCACGCCTATATTCTCGACATTCCCATGTATCACAAGCCTCTGATCGTCACCGACGCGGCGATCAATGTCGCCCCCGACCTCGAAGAAAAGGCCGATATCTGCCGCAACGCCATCAGCCTGTGGCACAGCCTGTTTGGTGATGAGCGCCCGCCCAAGGTCGCGCTTCTGTCGGCGGTGGAAACCGTGATCAGCGCCATGCCCTCGACCATCGATGCCGCCGCCCTGTGCAAGATGGCCGACCGCGGCCAGATTACCGGGGCGATCCTCGACGGCCCGCTGGCCTTCGACAACATCATCAGCCGCGAGGCCGCCGATGACAAGGGACTGGTCTCGCCTGTGGCGGGCGATGCCGATATCATCGTCGTGCCCAATATTGAGGCCGGCAATGCCCTGGCCAAGGAGCTGATCTATTTGGGCCACGCCCAGGCCGCCGGCATCGGGCTCGGCGCACGGGTGCCGGTCATCCTGACCAGCCGGGCGGACTCGTTGCGGACGCGGCGACTGTCCTGCGTTGTGGCACAGTATCTGGTCGAGGCCCGACGGAAAGGTCGCCTGAAATGACCGACGCCCTGCTCGTTCTCAATGCCGGCTCATCCAGCCTGAAATTCCGCCTGTTCGGCCTGACGCCGGACCTGCCGGTGATTGCCGGCGGCAAGGTCAGTGATATCGGCGGCCGGCCGGTGTTTCAGGCGGCGGCCTCCGGTGAAGCGCCGCGCGCCCTGCCGCCTCATATAGATGCCGGCAAGGCCCTGGCCTTCGTACTGGACTGGCTGAAACAGGCGGCCGGACAGGCTCGCTTGCGGGCCTGCGCTCACCGGATCGTGCACGGTGGGCCAGATTTCCTCCACGCCACCGAACTGGACCGTGCGGCGGTCGATGACCTGCGCCGCTTCAACAGCCTGGCCCCGCAGCATCAGGTGCATAACCTGGCGGCCATCGAAGCCCTGTGGGCGCAGGATCCGCGCTTGCGTCAGTTCGGCTGTTTCGATACCGCCTTTCACGCCCATATCGATCCGCTTCATTATCAGTTCGCCCTGCCGAAAAGCCTGCGTGACAAGGGTGTCCGCCGCTACGGCTTCCATGGGCTGTCCTATGCCTGGATCGCCCACCGCCTGGCCTATGATCATCCGGCATTGGCGAAAGGCCGGGTGGTGGTGGCCCATTTGGGCAACGGGGCCAGCCTGTGCGCCCTGAAAGCCGGCCGCAGTATCGATACCACCATGGGCCTGACGGCGCTTGATGGTTTGCCGATGGGCACGCGCTGCGGCGCCCTCGATCCAGGCGCGGTGCTCTACATGCAGCAGGGGCTTGGCCTGTCGCTGGAAGACATCAGCGATGTGCTCTATAACCAGTCCGGCCTGCTCGGCCTGTCGGGCGTCAGCAATGATGTCAAAACCCTGCTTGAAAGTCCGTTGCCGGCTGCGGCCCTGGCGCTCGATTATTTTGCCCTGAAAACGGCCCAGCAGATCGCCGCCATGACCGTGAGTCTGGGCGGTCTCGATGGCCTCGTCTTTACCGGCGGCATCGGCGAAAACGCCGCGCCGGTGCGTGAAAAAATCCTCCACCATCTCGCCTTCCTGCCCCCGTTTGAAACCCACATCATCGCCGCCAATGAGGAGCGCCAGATGGCGCTGGAAATCATGACGGCCTTTTATCAGGAGACTGTCTCATGACCGACGCTCTCAAGGGTCTGGTGATCGGCATTGCCAACGAAGACTCCATCGCCTGGGCCTGCGCCAGGGCCTTTCACGACCGGGGCGCGCACCTGATCGTGACCTGCCAGAACGAACAGACGCGTGGTGCCGTCGAAGACCTGGCCGCCCGCATCGGCGCCGAACCGGTTTTGCCGCTTGATGTCACCAGCGAAGCCCAGATGGACGCCGTTTTTGCGGCCATCGCCGATAAATGGGGGCGGTTCGACTTTCTGCTCCATTCCATCGCCTACGCCCCGCCGGCGGATCTTCTGGGCGAACTCACCAATGCTTCGGGCAGCGGCTTTGCCATAGCCATGGATGTCTCGTGCCACTCACTGATCCGGCTGGCGAAACGGGCGCGGCCCCTGATGAAAAATGGCGGCGCCATCCTGACCATGAGCTATTACGGCGCGGAAAAGGTCATGCCGCATTATAACCTGATGGGTCCGGTCAAGGCCGCGCTGGAATCCAGTGTGCGTTACCTGGCCTGGGAGTTGGGCCCCAGCGATATCCGCGTCAATGCCCTGTCGCCCGGACCGGTGCGCAGCCGGGTGTCGCCGCATCCTGGCCGCTTTGACGAGATCATGCAGGAGGATGTATTCCGGACGCCCCTGCACCGCGCCATCACCCTCGAACAGATCGGTGATGTGGCGGCCTTCATGGTGTCGCCCCTGGCCTCCGGCATCAATGGCCAGGTCATCCACGTCGATAATGGCTTTACGGCGATTGGTTAATAAATGACGGGTGGTTTTGATCGGGGTCAAAACCACCCTGCGATTGTCATGCGACCATGCCGCCTTCCCGGACAGACAGAACAGGAGAGCCCTCATGCCCGCTGATACCATTGCCCCCTCACGACCTGCCCCTTCGCAGACTACCGCCCCTGACGCCGTTGCCGCTCAAGCTGCGGCCTCACAGACCACCGCGCCGCAAAAGCCCCGCCCCCAGCCGAATGGCGGAGCCAGGCCCCGGCCGGACGGCCTCGACCGCTCGGAGGAAGGCGCCGCCACCTTCGTCCAGGCCAGTGATGGCCTGAAACGGATCAGTGCCGCCTGCATGACCGTCGGGTCCGACAACATGGCCGCCCTGACCGAGGCCGGCGCCCTGGCCGGACGCCTGATGACCGATATGACCAAAAGCTATATCGACGCCGTCAGCTATGCCGCCGTCACCTATGCCGGCCTGGGCCGCGATTGCCTCACCTGCCGCACACCGGCCGATGTCGTCGAATTCCAGAAAAAGGCGCTCGAAGGCTTCACCGAAACCTATGAAGCCTCCAGCAAGGTTTACAGCAATCTGTTTGAAGCCTTCTCGACCGCTTTCGAACCGCTTATGGCGCGGGCGGCGGACGGTCCGGAACGGATGTTCCGCGCCTTTGCTGATTGAAACCGGGCCGATTGAACACCTCAGCAATAACCCAGCAAAAAGCCGGATCGTTTTTACGATCCGGCTTTTCCGTTTTCACCTACAGCAGGCAGATCATCTGCTGCCGCCCGTCGCGGCTGCGGCAGCCGGTGTAGAGGAAGCCGGCTGCGACAAGCCAGTCGGCCAACTGGTTGTCCGCCCCGCTGTGTTCCGCATGGATGACAAAGCAGATATCATGGTCGCGCAGCCAGCCCAGCAGGCCGTCGATCACCTCCGGCACATAAGGGGCAAATATCCGGTCACGGCGGCAGGCGATATCGAGATGCGGGCCGAAATAACAATCAAAATCCGAAGACACCGGCGCCGGATTCAGAGACACAAATCCCAGCGGATCGCCGCGGTTGGTGAAGACGGCCCACATCCAGCCGGTGTCATCACCCCCGTGCCCATCGGCAGGCCGGTAGACGCCCGGAAGGGGTGCGCCATACGCCTGTCCGGCCTGGATCAGTTCCAGCCGCGCATTTTCCGTCTGGATCGAGATGGGCAACGGTCTGAAGCCCCCCCTTGCCGGCAGGCTTTCCGGGCTCAGACCGTCCAGGCTCTGAAGGGGGGCAGGGGACTGCGGATAGCGTATTTCATGGGAGGCAACACGGGCATTCATGTCTATTTCCTCTGGATTTTCTTCCGGATGAACGGGCTGGTTTCTTTAGTCTGTGGCGTGATCGCAAATATATTCCTGTTCGGGCGTCAGTGCGCAGGGTGTTCTGTCTGACTTTCCTTCAGATGTTTTGAATGTCTTTTCCTGCGGCACGGCTTCTGGTTTGCGGCATGTGACAGTCAGCTCGCAATCAATGCCGCCGACCTCGCGTTCGAATTCCACCTGTCCGGCCTGTCTGGGGTGTGGCTTTTTCATTATGTCCTCCCGATCGGATTGTTAGGATTTTATAAACCTTTCCGGATCGGGCGCGTTTGATCGCAATCAATGAGTACAACGATGCGCACGGAAATTTGAGAGCCTCACTTAGGAACGCAAAGGTAGGGCTGCGTATTATTTCGCTATTTAAGCGAACCTTATTGGGTTAATATAGGACTGCATCAGGATCGTCCCCAATAGACGAGGCGCATGAATGAGTAAGCAGACCGACATGCTGAAAACCCTGCCACTGTTCTGTGATTTGCCAGAACAGCAGGTCCTGCTGCTGGCGTCACACAGCCACATCCGCAAATGCGAACGCGGCACGTTTCTTTTCCTGCACGGCGACGAGATACGCAATTTCAAGATCCTTTGCCGCGGCACGGTGCAGCTTTTCCGCGAGACACCGGACGGTCACGAAGTGACCAGCGACATTCTCATCGCCGGGGATTGCATCAATGCCGAGGAGGTGATTGCCCTCCAGACCACCCACCTGACCAGCGCCCGGATTGTGGATGATGCCCAGGTGCTGGAAGTGCCGATCCGCTGGATGCGCGAACACCTGGCGGATTTCGACCGGCTAGCGCCGCGCCTGTTGCAGAGCCTCTCCGAGCGACTGCATGGCGCGCGCATGGAGGCCGAACACCGCTCCACCATGTCGGCCACACAGATGGTGGCCTGTTATCTCCAGGGCCTGTGCGTGCTCTATGATTTCGACCCGAACGGGTTCGAACTGCCCTATTCCAAGACGCTGATCGCCTCGCGCCTGCGCATGGAACTGGCCACCTTTTCGCGCACGCTCCAGAAGCTGAAGGAGGTGGGCATTTCGGTGAACGGAAACCATGTGGCCTTCACCAATCTGAACCAGGCCGGCCATTTCGTCTGCGACAACTGTTCGATGGCGGAGGATTGCGCCACGCACCGGGCCCTGTCGCAAATGGCTCAGCCGGACAACCTCAGGATAACCAGCTAAAGACTTCCGGCGGGAAGCGGTTGACCGTCGGCAGGGGCCCCTCCGGCGTGCCCAGCACGATGGCCGCGACCGCCAGCGCCGCTTTCGGTACGTCCAGGCGACGTTTCCATTCCGCCCCGTTGAGCGCATCCACCGCCGGGGCGATCAGGCATGTGCCCAGCCCCATGCCGCAGGCGGCCAACATCAGGTTTTCCGCCGCCATCCAGCATTCCGGTACATGCCGCGCCTCGCCGGAGAGGTCATAGATGACCATAAGCAGGTGCCCGCCGTGGAAGAAGTCGAGATCACCCGCCTCCGCCCGGTGGGGGGTCATGGCCTGGCCCTCAACCGCATTATAGAGCCGCCCGGTCCATTCCGACAGGTCGCACAGAACCTGGCGATCGCCAATGATCGAAAACCCTAGGGCGGCGCTGTCCTGGGCCAGTGTGGGCGCCTGGACTGCGGCGTAAAGCAGCGCGTGGATCGCCGTTTCCGGCACGGGTGCGGCCGTGAAGCGCTGGACGGCGCGCCGGCTGTAGATGGCATCCATGATGGTCATGGTGCGTCGTCCCGGCGCGAAAGCCGGGCGCGGCGGGATATCGTTGGCCGCCAACGGACTGCCTTTTGGCTCTGACATGGCGTTCATATCCATGCTCCCTCAGTGCGACAGGAGAAGGGGAATACGCGAATGTTGCAGGACATGCCGGGTCGCGCCGCCCAGCAGCGCTTCCCCCACATGTCCGCGGCCGTAGGCGCCCATCACCAGCAAGCCGGCACCCAGCCCGGCGCTTTTTTCCAGCAGCCGGGGCCCCACCCCGCCGCCTTGCGGCATATGCAGGCATTCGGGAAATATGCCGTGGCTTTCCAGATAGCCCATGACATCCGCCTGATGGCCCTGGGCCGGATATTTGCCGTCTTCCTCGGCCATGAGCACATAGACATCCTTCGCCCGCAGCAGGAAGGGCAGGGCGTCGCGCATGGCCCTGCCGGCGGAGAGGCTGCCGTCCCAGGCCAGCGCCACCGTGTCGGGGAAGCCCGTATCGGCCAAGCCCGCGTGTGAAAGCACCGCGCCGGGGGTGCGCGGTAGCAGCAGGAGGGGGCGGCCGGTCTGGTAGAGGCCGGCGCGGATCGTTTCCTGGTCGCCATCGGCCTGATTGTTAAAGCCGGCCACGATCAGATCGACGGTCCGGCCTTCGGCGTTCAGGCATTCGGCGGGGGAGCCGATGCGCGTGCGAAACACCACCGCATCACGGCCTTTGGCACTAGGGGGGATGTCCTCGACCTCCAGCCCCAGGCCGTTTTTCTCCGCCCATTCACGTGACAGGCGCAGCGCCTCGTCGTGCAGTTCACGGGCGTCCCGTTCCAGCACCTCGACTGCCGTGCCGCCACCGTAGGCGGCAAAACCGTAGCCACCGATGCCGAGGGTTTCCGCCGCCAGTATGGGCGGCGCGGCGATATGCAGGATGCGCAGGCGGGCACGGCATTCCTGGCGGATGGCGAAGGCCGTGCCCAGGGCGTTGAGGTCATGGCGCTCGCCGCTGAATACGCAGAGGATGGATTTGATCGACATGTCTGGCCTCCGAAGCGGTCCTCCTTGCGGGAGGTATATTTTACGAGACCATAGGGTGCGCCGCATCAATTGACTTTGATCGCAGTCAAATACCATGACGGCCCGCGATCCTAGAGTGTCGGGACATCCGATCAGGAGGCTGTCCCATGCCGATCAAATCGATACTTTGCGCCTATGGCGGTGTCGCCTTTGAGCAGAACGCCCTCGATACCACCCTGTCCCTGGCCGGCTTCTTCCAGGCCGAAGCGCGGTTCCTGCACATATCCGTGCCGCTCAATGTCTATCCCGAGCTCTATGGCATCACGCTTTATGGCCAGGCGGTATCCGGGGATGTCGGCGTGCTGGACTCCATCGCCGAAGCCAATGAAGAGCAGAGGAAAATCGCTCAGACGGCAGTCATCAGCGCTGCGAGGGCGCACGGTGTCGCCTTCAGCCGCAAGGACTGCCTGGGCACGACGACCGGCACCGCCATGGCCGTCTTCTGCCCGGTGACCGCCCGCCTGAAAGACTGCCTGCCGCAAGCCGGGCGCCTGGCCGACCTGATCGTCATTCCCCGCGAGCGGGCGAATGCGGTGACGGATCTCGAAGCCGTGCTGTGCGGCCTGTTCGATACCGGGCGGCCGGTCCTGGTCGTTCCCTTCACCGATACGGCATCTGCCGTGCCAACCGCAAAGAGCCCGTTTGTGACCGGAAAGGCAGCCATCGCCTGGGACGGCAGCCTGCCGGCGGCGCGCGCCCTTTATAATGCCCTGCCCTTCCTGCGCCGGGCCAAACAGATCGAGGTCATCTGCGTCCGCCACGCCCATGCCGACGCTGAAGCGGACTATCATGGCGACCTGTCGCACTGGCTGGACCTGCACGAACTGCCGGCCCATATCCATCGCATTGACCGCGAGGCGACCACCGTGGGCGCCGCCATCCTTGACCGGGCCGAAACCTTTGAAGCGGAATGGCTGGTCATGGGCGCCTATGGCCACAGCCATGTCGGGGAAATGATTCTGGGCGGCGCCACCAACTATGTCCTGAAACACAGCCGGATGCCGCTCCTGCTGTCACACTGAGTCAGAGCGCTTTACCGCCCAGGTTGCGCACCCGCGCCAGGTGCCTTTCCCGCGTCGCCTGGCCCTGTTCGACCATGCCGAGATAGGTGGCGCGCACCGGACTGAAGCCGCAAAATGACAGCAGGCTGCGGAACGCCTTGCCGCCGTGCGCCCGGAAAACGATCTCGTAAAAAGCCTGCGGCATACCCATGGTCTGGATCAGCCTTGCCGACCGCCCGCGCAGCAGCGCTGCCTGCATCGGATTTTTGGCCTTCACATTATAGGCGAAGCCGGGCGTGAAGGCGCGCTCGCAGAAGCCTTTCACAAGCGCCGGTATGCCGAATTGCCACATCGGATAGATGAAGACCACATGCTGGGCCCAGGTAATCTGCGCCTGCACCGCCGCGATATCGGGCTCCGCCGGCTGAACACCTTGATAGCCCTCGTGCAGGATCGGATCGAACGCCAAGTCGGCGAGGCGCACCGTATGGACCACATGACCGGCCTCGATCGCCCCATCGTGATAAGCCTGCGCCAGGGCCGAGCTGAAGCTGCTGCGCTGCCGGGCCGGGTTGCCGTTGATGATAAGGATGCGCCGGCCTGTGCTGTCGCCACCCCCGGACATCACGGCTTCTCGTGCAGCGTCTTGAGATAGGCGATGACGCCGGCCCGTTGTTTCGCATTTGGAATCATGTAGGGCATCCCCGTTCCGGGACGGACATGGCTGGGATTGGTCAGGAATTTGTTGAGTGCGGCAGGTGTCCAGGTATCGCCACGGTCATAGGCGTCCCGCAGGGCCGGCGTGTAGAGAAAACCTTCGACCGAACCGACGCGGCGGCCCACCACGCCGAAAAGAGCGGGGCCAATATCATTGACCATGTGCTGGCTGTTATCGTGGCACAGGCTGCACTTGCTGGCATAGATCTGTGCCCCCAAAGCCACCTGAGTGGTCTTGCCGAAAGCGGGTGTGGTCACGCAAATCACGGCCAAAGCTGCAAGTGTCAGAAATCGGGTCATGGTATCCTCCGGTCATACCTCGCCATCCATAACAGGAAATTCGCCAGGCGGTTTGACGCCGGTCAAATCAGCGGCGCTGCGGCCTCTCTATGGTATGGGGGTAATCACCGGAGGCATTGCCATGGACAGGGTAAGGAACAAGGTCGTCATCGTCACCGGCGGCGCCAAGGGCATAGGCCGGTCGGCCTGTCACCTACTGGCGCGCGAAGGCGCCAGGGTCGCTGTCGTCGACATGGACCCGGCCGGCGAAGCAGTGGCCGCCGAAATCCGCGCCGGCGGCGGCGAGGCCTGGTTCTGGCCGCTCAATACCCTGAACGAGGCTGATGTCGCCCGCGTCTTCGCCGAGGCGGCGCATCGCTTCGGCGGCATCGACGCCCTGGTCAATAATGCCGGCATCGCCGGGGTCAACAAGCCGACCCACGAATTGAGCGAGGCCGAGTGGGACGCGGTGATGGATGTCAATGTCAAGGGTGTCTTCTTCTGCACCAAGCACGCCATCCCTTACCTGCGCACGGCCGGCGGTGGTTCGATCATCAACCTGTCCTCGATTTACGGCCTGATCGGCGCGCCCGACAATCCGCCCTATCATGCCTCCAAGGGGGCGGTCCGGCTGATGACCAAGACCGACGCCATGCTGTATGCGGGCGATCATATCCGCGTCAATTCCATCCATCCCGGCTATATCTGGACGCCGATGGTCGAGGCCGTGGCGGCGCAGGACCCGGAAGGCATCGATCATTTCAAGGCCGCCATCAGCCAGTTGCACCCGCTTGGCGTCCTGGGCGAACCGGATGATATCGGCTGGGCGATTGTCTACCTGGTGTCTGACGAGGCCAAATTCCTCACCGGCTCGGAGCTGGTGATAGATGGCGGCTATACGGCGCGGTGACATCTGATTATGCGCGCCATGCAGATTTCACGGACCGGTCCCCTGCATGAGCGGTCGCTGGAGCCGGTGGATATCCCCGTTCCGGCGCCCGGTCCCGGCGAGGTGCGCCTGCGCGTCCTGGTCTGCGGCGTCTGCCATACCGAACTGGATGAGATCGAGGGCCGAGCCATACCGCCGCACCTGCCGGTCATTCCGGGCCATCAGGTGATCGGCCGCATCGATGCCGTTGGCGAGGGTGTCGAGGGCCTGTCCGTCGGTGATCGGGTCGGGGTCGCCTGGATATTCCACGCTTGTGGCCAGTGCCGCCATTGCCTTGATGGCGAGGAAAACCTGTGCGCCGGTTTCCGGGCCACCGGCCGCGACGTCAATGGCGGCTATGCCGAGAAAATGATTGTCTCTGCCGATTTCGTCCATGCCATCCCGGAATCCTTCAGCGATGCCGAGGCCGCCCCTTTGCTTTGCGCCGGCGCCGTCGGTTTCCGTGCCCTGCGGCTGACGGGCCTGCTGGATGGCGAACAGGATGGGGCGACGCTTGGTTTCAGCGGCTTCGGCGCATCGGCGCATCTGGTGTTGCAACTGGCCCGCCAGCGCCTGCCCGCCTGCCGCTTTTATGTCTTTGCCCGCAGTGCTGATGAACGCGCCTTCGCCTTGAACCTCGGCGCCGACTGGGCCGGCGGCTTCGATGAGGCGCCGCCGCGGCTGCTGGATGCCATAATCGACACCACGCCCGCCTGGCGGCCCATCGTCTCCGTCCTGCGCCACCTCGTGCCCGGCGGCCGGCTGGTCATCAATGCCATCCGCAAGGAAGACACCGACAAGGCGGCCCTGCTGGAGCTCGACTATGCCCGCGACCTGTGGCTGGAGAAACAGGTCCGCACCGTCGCCAATGTCACCCGCGAAGATGTCCGCGAATGCCTGCTGTGGGCAGCCGAGGCCGATCTCCATCCGCAGGTGGAAGTCTACGACCTGGCGGAGGCCAATCAGGCTCTGCTCGATCTCAGGTCGAAGCCGGTGCGTGGTGCGAAGGTTTTGCGCGTCGCCAGCGATACCACCGCCCCGTCAGCCATTTAAGCCCTTCCAGGCCCGCCAGCATGAGCACCCCGGCGGAAAGGGCCAGGGCAGTCATCGGCCAGGACGGGGCGTCAAAGCGGAACAGGTGGCGGGCGAAAGGCAGGGCGAGGCCGAGCGTCAGCACCACCGCCACGGCGAGGAAAACCAGCACCAGGGCGCGATTGGGCCGGCGTATCGCTTCCAGGATGGACGCGGCGCGCGAACGATTGACCAGCACCAGGCTGAGGATGACCGCCACCAGCGCCATGAAGGTCACGGCGCGCACGGCGTCCACCGAAAGCCCGGCCCGGAGGGCGAAGCCCAGCATCAGGACGACCGCGCCCAGAGCGAGCCCGCCCTGGATGACGCCGCGGCTGATAAAGGCCAGGGAAAACATCGGCCGCTCCGGATCACGCGGCGGCCGGCGCATGATGTCGTCCTCCTCGGTCTCCGCCTCGAAGACGAGGGTGCAGACCGGATCGATGATCATTTCGAGGAAGGCGATATGGACCGGCCCCAGCAGGATCGGCAGGCCAAACACCAGGGGCAGCAGGGCCAGCCCGGCGATCGGCACATGCACGGCCAGGATGAAGGTCACCGCCTTGTGCAGGTTGTCATAGATGCGCCGCCCCAGGCGGATGGCCTTGACGATCGAACCGAAATCATCGTCGAGCAACACGATCGCTGAGGCTTCGCGCGCCACGTCCGTGCCGCGCTGGCCCATGGCAATGCCGATATGCGCCGCCTTGAGCGTGGGGGCATCATTGACGCCGTCACCGGTCATGGCCACCACCTCGCCTTTTGCCTTGAGGGCCTCGACGATACGCAGTTTCTGCTGCGGCATGATGCGCGCGAAGACGGTGGTGGCCTCGATGCGGCGGGCGAGGTCTGCGTCATCCATCGTCGCCAGTTCATCGCCGGTCATTATCTCATTGGCGTCGATCCCGGCCTGGGTGGCGATGGCGCGCGCCGTTACCGGATAATCGCCGGTGATCATGACGACGCGGATTCCGGCCGTCCGGCATTCGGCTACCGCCGCCGGCACGGCCGCCCTCAGGGTATCGGCCAGGCCGACCAGGCCCAGAAATTCAAACGCGAAGCCGTGCTGGTCCTCGGGCAATGCGGGCCGGGCCGCCGTCGCTCGCGCCACCCCCAGCACCCGCAAGCCTTCCGCCGCCATGGCGTCGGCATCGCCCGCGAGCCGGGCGCGGCTTGCCGCATCGAGCCCGCACAGCCCGGCGATGGCCTCCGGCGCCCCCTTGCCCGCCACCACCAGCTCGTCGTCATCCGCCGTCTGCCAGACATTGGACATGGCCAGCAGGTCGGGATGCAGGCCGAAGGCCCGGACCAGTTGCCACTGATGGACGGCTCCGTCGGGCTGAAAGGCGTGCAGGGCCTTTTCCATCGGGTCGAACGGCTCGCGCGCGCTGGCCAGGATGCTGAACCGCGCCAGATCGTGGAAAGCATCCGGCAGGGCCTCGTCGGACGCCCGGTAAACCTGGCCGTCGGGCCGGCGCAGTTCGGCCACCCGCATGATATTTTCTGTCAGGGTGCCGGTCTTGTCGGTGCAGAGCACCGTGGCCGCGCCAAGGGTCTCAATCGCCGCCGCCCGCCGGGTCAGCACCCTGGCGCGGGAGATGCGCCATGCCCCCATGGCCATGAAGATGGTGACGACGACCGGAAATTCCTCCGGCAGCATCGACATGCCGACGGCGATCCCCGCCAGCAGCGCCTCCAGCCAGGTGCCGCGATAAAGACCATAAAGGATCATCACCAGCAGGCTGATAACCCCGCCGCCGATGGCGAAGACACGGACCAGCCGGCCCATTTCGCGCTTGAGGCGCGGCGGCTCGGTGATCAGTTCGCCGAGGCTCTGGCCGATGCGTCCGATCTGGCTGCGCGGCCCGGTGGCGATTACCTCGGCGAGGCCCGAACCGCGCACCACCATCGTGCCGGAAAAGACGTAAGGGCGGTCATCGCCGCCCGGCAACGCCGCCTCTTCCGCCACGGTGACAGCCGCCACCTTGCGAACCGGCACCGACTCGCCGGTCAGCAGGGATTCGTCGGTTTGCAGGCTTTGGCACTCGATCACGCGGCCATCGGCCGGCACCCGGTCGCCTTCGCTGAGCACCAGCAGGTCGCCGGCCACCACCTCGCGCCCGGCGATACGCTCGCGCTGACCATCGCGGATGACCAGGGCGCGCGGACTGGTGAGGTCGCGCAGGGCCTCCAGCACCCGCTCGGTGCGCGCCTCCTGCACCACGGTGATCACCACTGAAAACAGGGCGAGAACCATCAGTATGACGGCTTCGCTCAGGTCACCGAGGACGAGATAGATTACCCCGCCTGCGATCAGCAGGGCCAGCATGGGCTCGCGGATTACCTCCAGCGCGATCCGCAACGGGGTGCGCTTCGCCTGGCGCGGCAGTTCGTTGGCGCCGTCACGGGCAAGACGAACGCTGGCCTCTTCCGCACTCAGGCCGGTTGAAAGGCTCTGCGAGGGTCCGGACATGATCTCTCCTTCCGTGTGTACGACCGGGAGACGCCCGCCTTGATCACGATCCAGACATTGGCGTGAATTCCGTCGGTGGTGTTTGACAGCGGTCAAATGGCGGCCGCCGGGCGGCGATTAAACTGCGCGCCGAGGCCGCATGTAGCGCCCGCATCTCAGTCAACAGGAGCTAATCATGAAAGACGATCAGTTGCATCAGGATGTTCTGGATGAACTTGATTTTGAACCGAGCATCAATGCCGCCCATATCGGTGTCGCTGTCGATGACGGCATAGTCACCCTGACCGGCGAGGTCGGCAGCTTTGCCGAAAAATATAATGCCGAGCGCGCCGTCCGCCGCGTCAAGGGCGTGCATGGCATAGTCGAGCACATCAAGGTGGTATTCCCGTCCGACAAGGTGACGGGCGACGCCGAAATCGCCGAGCGCGTCCTGGCCAGCCTGAAATGGAGCGCCCTGGTGCCGGCTGACCGTGTCACCGTGAAGGTCGAAAATGGCTGGGTGGCGCTCAATGGCGAGCTCGACTGGCAGTTCCAGAAGTCGGCGGCCGAGGCAGCCGTGCGCCGCCTGTCGGGTATCAAGGGTATCAGCAACCTGATCAAGCTGCCGCCGCAGGTGGCCGGCACCAATGTCAAGCAGCGCATCGAGGACGCCCTGAAACGCAATGCCGAGGTCGAGGCCCAGCGCATCCAGGTCGGGGTCAACGGTTCAAAGGTGATCCTGAACGGCAGCGTCGATACCTGGCATGAACGCAATGTCGCCGAAAGCGCTGCCTGGGCTGTGCCGGGCGTCACCATGGTCGAAGATCACCTGCGTATTGCCTGAATCTTGAAAGGAAATTGTCATGTCTACTCAATCTCTTACCCCCGCCCGCAAGGAAGCCGTTTCGGTCGTCCGGGGCGATAATCCGATCCGCGGCCTGCAGAACGACGTCAACCGCCTGTTCAATGACTTCTTCGGCGACCTGTCCTTTCCCTCATGGGATAACTTCTTTGGCGACCGTTTCACCAGCGCCCTCTCAATGAAAATGCCGGCGCTCGACCTGCGCGAAAGCGACAAGGCCTATACGCTCGTGGCCGAGGTGCCAGGTATGCAGGCCAAGGATATACAGGTCTCGACCGCCGATGGCTGCATTACGCTGGCCGGAGAAAAGTCTGAATCCCACGAAACCCGCGACAAGGACTATATCCGCCAGGAACGCAGCCACGGCAGCTTCCGGCGCGTGGTTCCCATGCCGGCCGATGCCGATATCGACAATGTCAAGGCCGAGATGAAGAACGGCCTGCTCACCCTGACCATCGCCCGCAAGGCGGAGGACAGCACGAAGTCGCGCAAGGTCGATATCCGTGAACTGGCCTGAGAACTGGCATTAAAGCGTATAAAGATATCCGGCCGGCGCATTTATTTTGTGCCGGCCGGATATTGACCTGAAGGCGGTGAGAGGGTTCCGTCAGGTCATGGCTAAATCCAATGACTAAACCCAATGACTAAACTAAGCGCGGGCGTCCTGTTGTTTAATGAACGCGCCGATGGCCTGCATATGCTGCTGGTGCATCCCGGCGGGCCGTTCTGGGCCCGGCGCGATCTGGGTGCGTGGTCGATCCCGAAAGGGGAGTATACGCCGGATGAAATCCCCGAACAGGCGGCGCGGCGCGAACTGGCGGAAGAGACCGGCCTTAGCCTGACCGCTGATCTGATCTCGCTGGGCGAGGTGCGACAGCCTTCGGGCAAGGTCGTTAGTGCCTTTGCCGCACGGTCCGGTTTCGATCCGGCCGATCTTCGCAGCAACCTGTTCGAGCTGGAATGGCCAAGGCACTCCGGGCACATACGCCACTTCCCCGAAATCGACCGCGCCGAATGGTTTGACGTGGCCGAAGCGCGCCGGCGCATTCTGCCCGGCCAGGCGGTCTTTATCGACCGGCTGCTGGCCGCCCTGGGCCAGCCCGTTTAGCAGGCCGCTTAGGCTACCAGATACTGTTCATAGGCGGCGATGGCATCCGCCGCGTACATCAACGAAGGCCCGCCGCCCATATAGATGGCCATGCCCAAGCATTCCTCGATCTCCGCTCGGGTCGCGCCCAGGCGGACCAGCGCCTCCATGTGGAAGCCGATGCAGCCGTCGCAGCGGGTGGCGATGCCGATGGCCAGGGCGATCAGTTCCTTGGTCTTGCGATCGAGCGCCCCGTCCTTGCCGGCAGCCTGGGCCATGGCGGAAAAGCCGCTCATGGTCTCCGGGATATCCTTGCGCAGGGTCTTGATATTGGCGGAAATGCGTTTGGTGATGTCGGGGTAGGACTTGGTCATGGAATACTCTTTTACTTGAAGCTGACGCCTGGTTTGACGCCCAGTTTCTTGAAGATCATGGCGGCCGGGCAAAAGCCGGTGAAGGCTGCCTGGAACATGTTGGCGCCGGCAAAGGCCGTCAGCCAGTACCAAAGCGGGTTGACGAAATATCCGAGCGCCAGGCTCGCCAGGACGACGAAGCCGGCAAAGGCCATAACGGCTTTATCGAGAGTCATGATCATTCACCTTTCAGCTTGTGGGCGCCCATCATATTGAGCGCCATTTTTTCAAAGAACATTTCGCTTTTCCCGGCCTTGACCTTGCCGATGAAGTAACCCTCGAAGGCTTCCTTGGCGAGGTGGACCCACTTGCCGGAAGCGGCCCAGTTGATATTACGCGGCGGGATCTGCGGCTGGGCGAAAAAGGCCACCCCGCCGTCGCCGAAATCGGCCAGGCAGATGGCGTTCCAGGTCGCTTCGTGCGTCGGCGCCTGCCCGGAGAGTTCCTGCTTCAGATTATGCGCCACGGCCGTGACCATGGATTCGATCATGAAGCCGGTCTTGGGCACACCCACCGGCACGGCGGTCTTGCCCATCGGTGGAATGGCAACGCAGACGCCCAGACTGTAGATATTGGGGAAGGCCGGATTGCGCTGGTGCTTGTCGATGAGGATGAAGCCGCGCGGATTGGTCAGGCCCTCGATGCCGCGCACCGCCTCGACGCCGCGGAAGGCGGGCAGCATCATGGAAAAGCCGAACGGCAGTTCGTGATCGGCCTTGTGCGCGCCATCCTCGGTCAGTTCCTCGACGAATATCTTGCCGGCTTCGACGCGGCTGACCTTGGCGTTGACGATCCACTTGATGTGGCGGTTGCGCATCTCGCTTTCGAGCAGGCCCTTGGTGTCGCCCACGCCGTCGAGGCCGAGGTGGCCGATATAGGGCTCGGAGGTGACGAAGGTCATCGGCACGCGATCACGCACCTTGCGTTTCCTCAGTTCGGTATCGACGATCATGGCGAATTCATAGGCCGGACCGAAGCAGGACGCGCCCTGCACCGCGCCGATAACGATCGGCTGCGGATTGGCGGCCAGTTGATCGAAGACAGTGCCGGCGGCCACGGCATGATCGACCTGGCAGACCGATTGCGTAAAGCCGGTATGCGGCCCCAGTCCCTCGATCTCGTCGAAGGCCAGTTCCGGGCCTGTGGCAATGACCAGATAATCGTAGGTCAGAGCCTCGCCAGTTGTCAGTTGCACGACATTATTCGCCGGATCAATGCGCGCGGCCCCTTCCGGGTGGAAAATGATGCCCTTCTTCTGGAAGACCGGACGCAGGTCGACCTCGATCGCCTCGCGCTTGCGCCAGCCGACGGCGACCCACGGGTTGGACGGCACGAACTGATAACGATGGCCCTTGTTGACCACGATGATCTCGGCCTTGTCGCCGACGGCTTCCCAGATCTCGAAGGCGGCGATGGAGCCGCCAAGCCCCGCGCCCAGAATGACGATGCGTGGTGTCTTACCGGTAGTCATGGTACTCTGTCCTCCTGATTTGGCCTGGCTCCAAGCCTTAGGCTTAAAAAGGCCGGTGAGGTTTGATCGGCGTCAAACCTTACCGTTTCGATTGGTGGCATCTCCAGACCGGGACACCGCGAAAAGTCGGGTGAAGGGCCTTGATTGTATATTTGAATTATCTTATATTCGGATTATCGAAAATACAATACCTTTTTTAGCTCTTCCGGAGACCCGATCATGTTCAGCCTGTTCACCGTCAAAAATCTTACGCCCGCCGAAGTCCGCGAAGGCATGGAAAAGGACGAGATCGTCCTCGTCGATGTCCGCGAGCTGAATGAGCATAATGCCGAGCGCATCAAGGGCGCGGTCAGCGTCCCCTTGTCACGACTGGAAACTGCGAAGCTGCCGGATGCCGAGGGCAAGCGGATCGTCATGCACTGTGCCGGTGGCGTGCGTTCGGCCAGGGCCGTGACAGTGTGCCGCAAGCGCGGCCTGACGGTCGATCATCACCTCGCCGGCGGCATTGCCGCGTGGAAGGCCCACGGCCTGCCGACTATCCGATAATAAGTGTTAAAGGGGTGCATCACATGCCGAGGCCAAATCAAATGCTGCGAGCTGGACTGTCGATCATCGCCATATCCATTGCCATTTCAGGCATGGGGCTGGCCTCATGCGGCCGCAAGGAACCCGCCCCGGCGGTAACCGCCTATAAGGGCCAGACCCTGCGCGTCTCGGCCCAGACCATTGACGATTTCAAGCCGCTGGCTGCCACCTTGACCACGCGCCAGACCGGCGAAGCGACGGCACGCGTGTCCGGCATCCTGACCAGCCTCAAGGTGCGCGAAGGCGACATGGTAAAGCAGGGCCAGGTGATCGGTTTCGTGCAGGACCAGAGGCTGAACCTGCAAACCGGCGCCTATGATCAGGCCGCCGTCGCCGCCGAGGCCCAGGCCAATCTGGCGCGTGCCGCCCTGAAACGCACCCAGACCCTATTCGACAAGGGCATATATGCCCAGGCGAAGCTGGATCAGGACAAGGCGGCCGCCGAAGCCGCCGAAGCCAATGCCCGCGCCGCCCGCGCCCAGACCTCCGCCAGTGGCGAGGCGGCCCGGCAGGGCGCCATCCTGGCCCCGGCCAGCGGCCGCATCATCCATGCTACCGTGCCGGTCGGCTCGGTGGTGATGGCCGGCCAGTCGGTCGCCACGGTAACCGCTGGCGCCCGCGTGGTGCGCATCGAACTGCCGGAAGCCCAGGCGACCGCCCTCAGCCTCGGCCAGAACGTGATGCTGGATGCCAATGGCGTGCGCAGCTCAGGCGTGATCAGTGAAATCTACCCCTCCGTCACCGCGGGCCAGGTGGTGGCCGATGTCACGCCGCAAGGGCTGGATAACGCCGTGATCGGCCAGAAGGTTACCGCCTATGTCGGTGTCGGGCAACGCACGGCGATCGTCCTGCCGCGCACCTATGTGGCCACGCGTTACGGTCTCGACTATGTCCGCCTGGTGCAGAAGAACGGCGCGGCCATGGAAACCACCGTTCAGACGGCTCCGACCGGTGATCCGCAGCGCCTTGAAATCCTGGGCGGCCTGAACAGCGGCGACGCCGTCGCCCCCTATGGCGCTGCTTCGGGAGCCAGCCGATGAGCGACGCAAAGCTGGGCCTTTCCGGCCGCCTGACCAAGGCCACCCTGACCTCGCCGCTGACGCCGCTGTTCCTGATCGTCGCCATTCTGGTGGGCCTGCTCGCCGTCATGTCGATTCCGCGTGAGGAAGAGCCGCAAATCAGCGTGCCGATGATCGATATTTCCGTTGCCTCGCCCGGCCTGAAGGCCGTGGACGCCGAACAACTGGTGGCCAAGCCGCTGGAAGCCATCGTCAAGAGCGTCAATGACGTCGACCACGTCTACAGTTTCATCGACGACGACCGTGTTCTGGTGACGGCGCGCTTCAAGGTCGGCACCGATCCGGACAATGCCGCCATCCGCATCCGCGAAAAGCTGGACGCCAATATGGACCGCCTGCCGGTCGGCATCGCCGCGCCGCTGGTGCAGACGCGCGGCATCAATGATGTGCCGACCATGATCATCACCCTGTCGCCAAAGCCCGGCAGCGGCGACTCCTTGAGCGATACCGCCCTCTATAACCTGGCGGCGCGCCTGCGCGTCGAACTGGCCAAGGTCGATAATGTCGGCCTGACCTTCATCGTTGGTGGCCGGCCGGAAGAAATCCGCATCGAGCCCGATGCCGCCGCCATGAGCGCGCGCGGCATTTCGCTGGAGACGCTGATGACCGCCGTCAAGGCCGCCAATACCAGCTTTCCGGCGGGCAATATCCGCCAGGCCGGACAGGCGGTGACGGTGGGGGCTGGCCAGACCCTGCAAACCGCCACGGATGTCGGCCTGATCACCCTGCCTTCGGTGACCGGCCAGAATGTCCTTGTCCGCGATGTGGCCACCGTCATTCAGGCGCCGCGCGAAGACCAGTCGCATGTCTTCCGTTATGCCCGGCTGAAAGACGGCACCTGGGGCCAGTCGCCGGCGGTCTCCCTGGCCATCGCCAAGCGCAAGGGCGCCAATGCGGTGGTGCTGTCCCATGCCGTCCATGCCCGTGTCGAGGCCCTGCAGGGCACGCTGATCCCCGCCAATGTGCAGGTTTCGGTCACGCGCGATTACGGCGAAAGCGCCAATGAAAAAGCCAATGAACTGCTGTTTCACTTAGGGCTGGCCACGGTCTCTATTGTCATTCTGATCGGCTTTACCATTGGCTGGCGCGAGGCGGGCGTTACAGCCGTCGTCATCCCCACCACCATCCTGCTCACCATGTTCGCCTCGAACCTGATGGGCTATACGATCAACCGCGTCAGCCTGTTCGCCCTGATCTTTTCGATCGGCATCCTGGTCGATGATGCCATCGTCATGATCGAGAATATCTCGCGCCATTGGGGCATGAATGACGGACGCACCCGCATAGCCGCCACCATCGACGCCGTGGCCGAGGTTGGCAACCCCACCGTGATCGCCACCCTGACCGTCGTGGCTGCCCTCTTGCCCATGCTGTTCGTTTCCGGCCTGATGGGGCCCTACATGGCGCCCATTCCGGTCAATGCCTCGGCGGCGATGATCTTCTCCTTCTTCGTCGCCGTCATCCTGGCGCCGTGGCTGATGATCCGCTTTGCCCGGAAAACATTGAAAGCCGGTGAACACGGTCATTCGCATGATCATGAAGGCTTTATCGGCGCCATTTACCGCCGCGTCGCCGCCGCCATCATCAGGGATAAGAAGAGCGCCGGCCGTTTCCTCGCCTGGGTGGGCATTGCCACCGTGGTTGCCTGTTCCGCCTTCTATTTCAAGGCCGTCACGGTCAAGCTCCTGCCGTTCGATAACAAGTCCGAGTTGCAGGTCATTGCCGACCTGCCGCGCGGCACATCGCTGGAAACCACCCAGCGCATCCTCAATCAGGCGGCGCAGATCACCACGCAACTGAAGGAGGTCGAGGCCATCGATTCCTACGCCGGCACAGCCACGCCCTTCAATTTTAACGGCCTGGTGCGTCACTATTATTTCCGCACCAATCCGGAACAGGGCGATCTGAATGTCCTGCTGGCGCCCAAGGGTGAGCGTTCGCGTGCCAGCCACGCCATCGCGCTCGACCTGCGCCAGCGCCTGAAAGCCATACCCCTGCCGGCCAATGGCGTGCTGAAGGTTGTCGAAGCCCCGCCGGGACCGCCGGTCATGGCCACCCTGCTGGCCGAAGTCTATGGTCCGGATGCCGCCACGCGCCGCGTCGTCGCCGAAAAGGTCAAGGCGATCTACAAGTCCGTCCCCTATATCGTCGATGTCGATGACAGCTACGGCGTGGCCGCGCCTCGCCTCGATATCGTCGCCAACCGCCAGAGGCTGGAAGCGCTGAATGTCTCCGACGGCCAGGTCTATGCTTCCCTGGGCGCCCTGATGAACGGACAGGTGCTCGGCTATTCCAACCGCGGCGATGGCCGTGATCCGCTGGAAATCTCCCTGCGTCTGCCGCAATCGCAGCGCACCTATGATCAGGCCCTGCAATCCATGCCCGTGGCGACCTCGGTGTCAGCTTCCGGTACGCGCCTTGTGTCGCTCGGCGAAGTCACCACCGCGAAACAGGGCCTGACCTCGCCCCATATCTTCCGCCGTGACGGCCGGGATGCCGACATGATTCTAGGCGAAATGGCCGGCCAGTACGAGGCGCCGATCTATGGCATCCTGGCCGTGGACAAGGCCATAAAAAATGCGGATTGGGGAAGCATTATGCGCTCAGAGGCCGCGCAGGCTCCTCGCATAGGCTCGGGCGGGCTTTCGCCCTTGCCAAATTCCAGGGAATTTGGAGTACCGGCCATCCGGCTCAACGGCCAGCCGGCCGATGAAAGCCACGCCACGGTCCTGTGGGACGGCGAATGGGAAATCACCTGGGTCACCTTCCGCGACATGGGCGCCGCCTTCGGCGTGGCCCTGCTGGGCATTTACGTGCTGGTCGTCGGCCAGTTCAAGAGCTTCAAGCTGCCCCTGGTCATTCTGACGCCAGTACCCCTGACCCTGATCGGCATCGTTATCGGCCACATGCTGTTCCGCGCCCCCTTCACCGCCACCTCGATGATCGGTTTCATTGCGCTTGCCGGCATCATCGTGCGCAATTCGATCCTGCTGGTCGATTTCATCCGTCATGCCGACAAGCTGGACGCGAACGGTAATCCGCGCCGTCTGCAGGATATCCTGCTCGACGCCGGCGCCACGCGCTTCAAGCCAATCCTGCTGACGGCCCTGGCCGCCATGATCGGCGCGGCGGTGATCCTGACCGATCCGATTTTTCAGGGGCTGGCCATTTCCCTGCTGTTCGGACTTTTGTCATCCACGCTTTTGACGGTGCTGGTAATTCCTGCCATCTATGTCGTTATGCGTGGCGATTCCCATAACAGTAAGGCGTAACCCCATGACCAGGCCGGTTTCTCCCATGACCCTGGCGGCGAGCGCCCAGAAGGCCAGCCGTTTACTCAAGATGATGGCCAGTGAACAGCGGCTGATGATCCTCTGCAAGCTCAGTGAAGGCGAACAGAGCGCTGGCGAACTGACCGAGCTTGTCGGCCTGAGCCAGGGCGCCGCCTCTCAGCATCTGCAAAAGATGCGGGCCGAGGGACTGGTCGGCACCCGCCGTGACGCCCAGACCATCTATTATCACCTGGCCGATGAAGGCGCCGGCCAGGTGATCGATCTCCTGTGCCGGATTTATGGCGAGGCCGAAAAGGCTTAAGCGGCGGGATGACAAAAGAACAGGGGGTAGCGGTCATGACACCAGCACCGGCGAAATCAGCGACAGCCGGAGGCGCCCTGGAAGTCCTGCTCGCCTTTCTGTGGCTGGGCCTGACCTCGTTCGGCGGGCCGATCGCCCATCTCGGCTATTTCCGCCGCGCTTTCGTGCAGAAACGAAACTGGCTGAGCGAAGACGAATACGCCGACCTGGTGGCCCTTTGCCAGTTCCTGCCCGGTCCTGCCAGCAGCCAGACGGGCCTGCTGATCGGCCTGCACCGCGCCGGTGCCTGGGGCGCCCTGGCCGCCTGGACGGGTTTCACCCTGCCATCCGCCCTTTTGATGTTCGCCTGTTCCGTTCTTGCCCCCGGTTTGAAGGGTCCGGTGGCCCTCAGTGCGATCCACGGCCTCAAACTGGTCGCCGTGGCGGTCGTTGCCCAGGCGGTCTGGAGCATGGCCGGCAGGCTCTGCCCGGATCGGCGGCGCGCGGCCATTGCCCTGGCCGCCTTTCTGATTATCCTGCTGGTGGCGTCACCGGTGACGCAGCTACTGGCCATTGCCGGGGGTGCGATTTGCGGATTTCTGTTGTGCCGCGATATTCGGGACATATCCACGAGCGCGGTGCATCCACCGGTCCGCCGGCGCACGGGCATCGCCGCCGCCGTGATTTTTATCGGGCTTCTGGCCGGTCTGTCGCTGGCGGCTTCCCTTTACCCCGGACATACGCCGTGGGCGCTGGCCAATATCTTCTATAAAAGCGGCACGCTTGTTTTCGGCGGCGGGCATGTGGTTTTGCCCTTGTTGCGGGATGCACTGGTGCCGGTCGGGTGGATCGGTGATGACGCCTTCCTCGCCGGTTATGGCGCGGCGCAGGCCATGCCGGGGCCGCTCTTTACCTTCGCTGCCTATCTGGGGGGAACAGTGGTCTCACCCTGGAACCCCGCCCTGATAGCGGCGCTGGCGCTTGTCATGCTGTTCCTGCCGGGTGTTTTGCTGGTGGTGGCCGTCTATCCGTTCTGGTCCCGACTGGGGCATAATCTCGTGGCGCGCGCCGTGCTGGCGGGCGTTAATGCGGCGGTGGTCGGCATCCTTGGCGCGGCGCTTTACAATCCGGTCTGGACATCCGCAATTTTCGGTCCGGGCGATGTCGCCATCGCGGTTGCGGGCTTTCTGCTTCTCGAAAAATGGCACACCCCGCCGCTGCTGGTCGTCGGACTATGCATCGGCGCCTCGATGCTCCGGATGTACCTGGGTTTTTGAGGGCCAAGCCTTGACCGTGAGTTGAGCAATGGCGCACCCAAGAGGATTCGAACCTCTGACCTTTGCCTTCGGAGGGCAACGCTCTATCCAGCTGAGCTATGGGTGCCTTTAGCCGGTCCAAGCTACCTAAGCGAAACCGCCCGCGCACTCAACCGCAAAAATGCGATTAGAGCGCAATCCGACAAAGTGGCCGCCACTTTTCGGATAGATTGCGCGATGAAAATGAGAAGCGGGAGTAAAATGACGGTTTTATAAAATCATTTTGCGCCCGCTTCATTTGTGACGCGAACTTTCCCGTCGCACCAGTTCGGGCGCCACGATAATGCCCTGGGTGGTCGTCTCGTCTTCGCCTTCCAGCGTCGCCACCAGCATTTCCAGGCCGCGACGCCCCAGGTCGAACACCCCGACGCGCAGGGTGGTCAGCGGCGGTGAGGTAAAGCGCGCAATGGGGATATCATCGAAACCGACCACGGCGATATCTTCCGGCACACTTACGCCTGCCTCGCGCAGGGCCAGCAGACAGCCCACCGCCATCATGTCATTGGCGGCGAAAATGCCGTCAGGCCGTTCCGCCAGAGTCAGAAAGCTCTTGGCGCCGCTATAGCCGGATTCCTCGGTGAAATCGCCCTCGAACACGGGCGGCGGTTCACCATCGAAAACCGACAGGAAGCCGCGCCGGCGTTCCTCGGCCTCGAAATTGCGTGACGGACCGGAAATCAGGGCCGGCCGGCGGCAGCCCTGTTCGCACAGGTGTCGGGCGGCCGTGACGCCGCCGCCGAAATTATCGACGCTGATACCGCCGCGTCCGGCGCCGATCTGGCTGGCTATGGTCACCACGGGCAGGTTGAGCGGCAGGGCGGAGGCCAGGTCGTGCGACTCGACGAAGGGCGACATGACCAGCAGGCCATCCACGCGGCCGCCCATCGCGCGCATGATGCTGAGCGCCTCATCGGGATTGCCGTGCGAGCCGGAAACCAGCAGATGCAGGCCGCGCGCCCGCGCCGCCACATCGATGCCGCGAATGATCTCGGCAAAGAACTCGCCATAGATATCAGGCAGCAGCACGCCGATGGTATTGGTGCGCGACATCACCAGCGACCGCGCGCCACCATGCGGTACGTAGCGCAGCCGCTTGGCGATCTCCAGCACGCGCTGTTTCACATCGTCGGCGACATTATCGAGGCCATTGATGGCGCGGGACGCCGAGGCGATGGACACATTGGCTTCGCGCGCGATGTCTTTCAGCGTAGCTCCGGCCATAAGGTCTCCTTCACGTCTGATGTAGGTCGATTATGGGACGCTGTAAAGTTTCGGGTGCAGGGACAGTGTCCCTGCTCAAAAAGGAAAGGCCGTCACGCCCTTGATCCATTCATCGATAACCAGCGCCTTGACCGCCGGCGGGGCGGCGCGTTCGCGGCAATTGGGACGTTCGCATAGCCGGCACATCGGCCCGGTCTGGACGGCATTGGGCTGGGCCAGGTCAAGCCCGCGGGCATAGATCAG
The DNA here is from genome assembly GCF_900100255.1 of Asticcacaulis taihuensis. Lineage (GTDB taxonomy): Bacteria > Pseudomonadota > Alphaproteobacteria > Caulobacterales > Caulobacteraceae > Asticcacaulis > Asticcacaulis taihuensis. The sequence continues at coordinate 159,762 of NZ_FMTS01000006.1, forward strand.
CTTTTCGGCATATTTCAGCTCGCATCCCAGGCCGATCGCCTGTTCGGCATAAGCGCCATCGGCATAGGCGCGCAAGGAGCGGTCGAGCGTGCGCGACAGGGTGAAGTAGCGCTGGCCATCGGGCGTTTCGATCACCTGGGTGATGATCCGGCCGGGCGTCTGGAAAGCCTGATGAATATTCCAGCGCGGGCAGGCGCCGCCATATCGGGAAAACGGAAAATGTCCGGCGGCGAAGCGCTTGGAGACATTGCCGGCGGAATCGATGCGCATCAGGAAGAAAGGCACGCCGCGACTGCCGGGGCGGGAGAGCGTGGTCAGGCGCTGGGCGGCCTGCTCGTAAGACACCTCGAATGGGGCACGCAGAAGCTCGATGTCATAGGCATTGCTTTCGGCCTCGTTGAGGAAGCGGCCATAGGGCATGAGGGTGGCGGCGGTCAGGGCATTGAGCAGGGCGATCTTGTAGAGTCTTGCCGTGGCCAGGTCGGGCGCCTTTGCCTTTTCGGTCATGGCGTTGATTTCGGCGCCATATTCACTGAGCGCCAGTTGGTAAAGGATGGCGAAGCGCCGCGAGGAGGGGCCAAGCGTTTCCGAAATCATCAGCCGGCGGCGGTGCGGATCAAAACGGCGCTGATAGATCATCATCACCTGGGCCGGCATCAGGCGGATTTCGATGCCGTACTGGTCTTTCAGCCGCGCCTGCGCCGCCTCTTCGAGCGTATGCGGATCGCCGCCCAGAGTATCGAAAAGCTGTTCGCCACGTTCGTCCAGTTCGGGGAAAAAGTTGTGATGGCCCTGAATCTGATCACGCACCCAGTCGGTGGGGGATTGCTCGGTCTCTTCCGGCGCCGCCACCAGGGCATCACGCTTGCGGCGTCTCCGGTTGGCAGGTCGCGGCCGATTCAAATACCGGTTACCGCGATCGCGGCATGGCGGCCTATTCCGAACTGCAACAGCGCGAATTCGCCAACGAAGCCGCCGGCTACACCGCCACCCGCCACCAGCGCGAGGTCGGCACCGGCTATTTCGACAAGGTCGCCGAGACGATCAGCAATGGACAATCCTCCACCACCGCCATGAAGGCTTCAACCGAAACCGCGCAATTTGTTGCAGCGGCTGAATAAGGAGAGTGAACTATGGAAACCAGCAATCGTGACTCGATCATCGCCTACTGCCTGGCGCCCCTAAAGGAAAGCCTGAACCTGGATGCCAACAGCGAGGCCACGCGCGAAACCATGCGCCGCCTCGATCATGCGCTCAAGACCTTCCAGTCGCAGGCGGGTCGCCCGGTCGCGGTGGACTTCTCGAAGATGCCGTCACTGGTCATCAACGAGGCCGCGCACGGTTACGAATAAACCCGGCATAAACAAAAACCATAAGCGCCGGCATAAGCGCCCTCTTCGCTACCCCCGCGAAGAGGGCGCGATTTTGTGTTCTGCTCTTTTCCTGAAGCGGATTGCGTGTCATGTTGCGGTCAGGAAACGTATCGGCGGCCATAAAGAGGGTGATGCCCCGCGCCGCACCACTGACCAGGAAAGACAAGCAAACATGAAGACGCGCCGCGTTCTGATCTCAAATGTTACCGCTATCATTTTGGCTCTGAGCCTGCCCATAACCATCACCATGCCCGCACAGGCCGCAACGGCCACTGTGAGCGATGGATCAGGCGCTTACAAAACCGGCCAATATCATAACCTGTTCGTTGAGCGGCTGGGCCACACCCAGGCCGAAACGCAGCAGAAGATTGAGCAAACCTTCCAGCAGCTTTTCCACGGCGACGGTCAGGAGCAACGCGTCTATTTCGAGACCGGCGCCAATGCCAATGGCACCCTCGCCTACATCACCGACTGGGCCAATAACGATGCGCGCAGCGAAGGCATGAGCTATGGCATGATGATCGCCGTGCAACTGGATAAGAAGCGCGAGTTCGACGCCCTGTGGAACTGGTCGAAGACCTATATGCTGACTACCGACCCGGAAAATCCGTCCTATGGCTATTTCGCCTGGTCGATGGGCACGGATGGCTCACCGCGCGCGGTGGGGGCCGCACCGGATGGCGAGGAATATTATGCCATGGCGCTCTATTTCGCGGCGCACCGCTGGGGCAATGGCCAAGGCATCTATAATTACCAGGCCGAGGCCGACAAGATCCTGAGCGGGATGCGTCATCATCCGGTCAAAACCGCCACCACGCCCTTCCGCATCCACCCAGGTGACGCGCCGTTTATCGAGCCGGATACGCCCTGGCCCAGCCCGAATAACCGCCGGGCCGAGGCCGAAGCGCTGAAAGCGGGCAAGCCGTGGCCGCCCTATCGGCCTATGCGCGCCCCACGTTCGGTGACGGTCGGGCCTATGGTTGATGAAGACCACACCATGATCCGTTTCGTGCCGGAGACCAATGTGCCCGGCACCGACGCTTCCTATCACCTGCCGGCTTTCTATGAATTGTGGGCGCGCTGGGGCCCGGTCGAGGACCGCGCCTTCTGGGGCAAGGCGGCCGATGTCAGTCGTGATTTCTTTGAAAAAGTCGCCGACCCGAAAACCGGCCTGGCGCCCGACCGCAGCACCTTCGACGGCCAGCCGGCCATGGGCTGGGATGGCAAGCCGAGCCAGTTCGCCTATGATAGCTGGCGCACGGCCAGCAACTGGTCGGTCGATTATAGCTGGTGGGGCAAGGATGCGCGGGCGAAGACCCGCAGCAACCATATCCAAGCATTCCTCTATGGCCAGGGCATTCATACCTTCCCCGATCGCTATTCACTGGAGGGCCAGCCGATGTCCGATCGCCATTCCACCGGCATGGTGGCTGCCACGGCGGTCGGCAGCCTGGCGGCAACTCAGGGTGAAGTGTCGGATGCCTTTCTGAAGGAGCTGTGGGACACGCCGGTGCCGGCGGGCGAGCAGCGCTATTTCGATGGGATGCTGTACCTGATGAGCCTGATGCACCTGAGCGGTGAGTTCCGCATTATCGAGCCGTCAGGGCAGAATTAGGTTTTAGAGCGTGTGATACAAGAAAGGAAGATACCCCACCACCACGCCTTCGGCGCGGTCCCCCTCCCCGACAAGCGGGGAGGTGCAAGAAAGAATCGTTCCCCCTCACTTGTTGGGGAGGGGGAACGCACGAGTGAGCGAAGCGAATGAGATGTGGTGGTGGGGTATCTTGCTTAGCCCTCATCCGGATGAAAAGCGTTCCTCACCTTCGTATCAGCGGTGAAGACATAGACCAGCAGCGATACGGCGATACAGGCAGTGACGTACCAGAAGAAGCTCTCTTCCGCGCCCGCCTGTTTCAGCCACAGCGCCACATATTCCGCCGAGCCGCCGAAGAGCGACACCGCCACGGCATAGGGCAGGGCCACGCCCAGCGCCCGGACATGGGCGGGGAACAGTTCGGCCTTCACCACGGCGTTGATAGACGTATATCCGCTGACGATTAGAAGCGCTGCCATCACCAGTCCGAAGGCGGCCCAGAAGCTTTGCACATGGCTAAGCGCCGTCATGATCGGCACGGTAAAGATCACCCCCAGCACACCGAAACCGATCAGCAGGGGACGGCGGCCGATCCGGTCCGACAGGGCGCCAAAAAGCGGCTGGGCCAGCATGTAGAGAAACAGGGTCAGGGCCGACAGGCTGGTCGCCTCGGTCTTGCTCCATCCCGCCGTATTGACCAGGAATTTCTGCATATAGGTGGTGTAGGTATAAAAGGCGACCGTGCCGCCCATGGTCAGGCCGACCACCTGAAGCGCCTGCCACGGATGCTCTTTCAAAAGCGTCAGGGTGCGGTTACGCTCAAACTTCCGGCTTTCCAGAAATGACCCTGTCTCGCTGATATGGCGGCGGATAAACAGGGCCGCCAGGGCCAGCAAGGCGCCGATGACGAACGGAATCCGCCAGCCCCAGGCTTCCAGTTGTTCATGCGTCAGCAGCCATTTTTGCAGCAGGATCAGCACGCCGAGCGCGATCAGTTGCCCCATGATCAGGGTGACATACTGGAAGCTCGACCAGAAGCCCCGGTGGGTCTCGCCGGCCATTTCCGACAAATAAGTGGCGCTGGCGCCATATTCACCGCCGACGCTCAAACCTTGCAGCAACCGCGCCAGCAACAGCAGCGCCGGTGCCGCGATACCGATGGTGGTGTATCCCGGCGTCACCGCAATGATCAGCGATCCGGCGCACATCAGCAGGATCGAGGCCGTCAGTCCTGATTTGCGGCCGAAGCGATCGGCATACCAGCCGAGCAGCCAGCCGCCGATCGGGCGCATGAAGAAGCCGACCGCGAAGATGGCGGCCGTATTGAGCAGTTGTGCCGTTGGACTCGAATTGGGGAAGAAAGCTTTCGAGAAATAGAGGGTAAAGGCCGAATAGGCGTACCAGTCATACCATTCGACCAGATTGCCAATCGATCCGCCGAGGATGGAGCCTAATTTTCCCTGTTTCATGCCATGAGGGTTTCACAGTTCAATTGACGAAACAAGGCGGTTTGTTTTAAGGATCGGCAACGGTTTTTCCGCAAGGTTATTAAGCATCATGAGCGATATCATCCCGCCCCCCGAAGTCATCTATGTCGACAGCCACAAGGTCGCCTGCAATGGCGGTGGCGGCGCACTGGGTCACCCGCTGACCTATTACGAACTGGGCGAAGACGGTACGGCCGAATGCGGCTATTGCGACCGCAAGTTCGTGCATAAAGATCATGCGCACGACTATGTCGATCCGGCACCGCGTCCGGAAGGCGAGCACTAAAAACAATCTCCTCCCCTGTAGCGCAGCGTACGGGGGAGGTGGCGAAGCACATCGCGTAGCGATTGTCTCGCCGGAGGGGGCAATTCACCCCAATTCGGAGTTATTTATGCGTTTTCTGCATACCATGGTGCGGGTCCATGACCTAGAAGCCTCCCTGGCTTTCTGGTGCAAGGGTCTGGGTCTGATAGAGACCCGCCGCATGGAATCCGAAAAGGGCCGCTTTACCCTGCTCTATCTGGCGGCCCCGCTTGATGAGGATCACGCGCGATCCTTCAAGGCGCCGGAACTGGAACTGACCTATAACTGGCCGGACGAGAGCGGCGTGGTCGAGACCTATACCGGCGGCCGCAATTTCGGCCATGTCGCCTATGAGGTCGATGACATCTACGCCGCCTGCCAGCGCTTTGCCGATATGGGCGTGCTGATCAATCGCCCGCCGCGCGACGGCCATATGGCCTTTGTCCGCTCACCGGACGGCATTTCGGTGGAACTGCTGCAAAAGAATGGTTCGCTGGCACCCGCGGAACCCTGGGCATCGATGCCGAATATCGGAAACTGGTGATCAGTTAAAAGCGTAAGGCGTTTCAACACACAGCACATGGGTCGTGGCCAGGCGCACCAGATGCGTCACGGCGAAGTCATGATCGATCTCACCGTTCGAGGCCAGAACCAGTGTATCCGCCAAGCGCTTGTCCATGTTCGGGCCATTCAGGTGGCACAGGTCCAGCCGGCACAGATGGGCCAGATCGGCGACCGCCTCCCGCAAGGTGATGTGGTCCTGCAAAAACGCTTCGAGAATACCGCTGGCCTGAATCTGCAGGCGGGTCTGGTCGTTTTCTTTCATCATGGACATGGGGGTACTCCGGATTACTGGGTCTGGCTGGATTTGAAAAAATTTATCTCGCACTAGCACAACGGATTTCATATCGCACTGCGGCATAACGGCCGTGCCGACATAACTGGTTTCAGAATGTAAATCCTGACGTTACCTGTCGCTTTGAATTGGCATGTGGTGCGGAACGTCCTATGAAGTCAGCCGAACACCTTCCGAACAGAAAACGCATGTCAGATACCGAAAAACAGAAGCGCCTCGTCCTGATCGACGGCTCCGGTTATATTTTCCGCGCCTATCATGGCCTGCCGCCCCTGACACGCAAGTCGGATGGCCTGCCGGTCGGAGCCGTGGCCGGCTTCTGCAACATGCTGTTCAAGCTGATAAAGGAGCACCGCGGCGATGACGCGCCCTCGCACCTGGCGGTCATTTTCGATGCCGGTTCCAAGACCTTCCGCAATGAAATCTACGACCAGTACAAGGCCCACCGTCCGCTGGCGCCGGAAGACCTGATCCCGCAGTTTCCGCTGATCCGCGAGGCCACCCGCGCTTTTGGCCTGCCCGCCATCGAGATGGAAAATTTCGAGGCCGACGACCTGATCTGCACCTATACGCACCTGGCCAAGAAGGACGGCTTCAAGGTCACCATCATTTCCTCCGATAAGGATCTGATGCAACTGGTTGATGACGATGTCAGCCTGATGGACCCGGTCAAGGGCACCCTGGTCGGCCGCGAGGGCGTGATCGAGAAATTTGGCGTGCCGCCCGAACTGGTGGTCGATGCTCAGGCTCTGATAGGGGATTCCGCCGATAACGTCCCCGGCGCCCCGGGCATCGGCGTCAAGACCGCCGCGCAACTGCTGCTCGAATACGGCAATCTCGATGCCGTCCTCGCCCGTGCTGGTGAGATCAAGCAGGAAAAACGTCGCCAGACCCTGATCGACTTCAAAGACCAGATCCTGATGTCGCGCGAACTGGTGACCCTGCGCTGTGATAGCCCCACGCCGGTCGATATCGATACTTTTATCCTGAAAGAACCCGAGCAGGACGTCCTTTTGACCTTCCTCGGCCTTATGGAGTTTAATTCCCTGGCCAAGCGTGTCGGCGGTAATTCCTTAAGCCTGCTGCAAGCCTCCTCGGCACTCGATAAGCTGCCGACCGCGCCGATCCTGCGCCCGCTCTATAGCGCAACGAAACAGGGGTCGGCCGAGGCCGCCATCCAGCCAATCCACCGCGAGACCTATGAATGCGTCCAGTCGATGGAAGCGCTGGAGAAGTGGATTGCCTGCGCCTATGAGGCGCAGGTGATTGCCATCGATACCGAAACCGATGATCTGTCGGCTTCGCACTCCGGTCTGGTGGGTATCTCTCTGGCGGTTGGCGTCAATCAGGCGTGCTATATTCCGCTGGCGCACACCTCAAATGAGGGTTTCGATTTTGGTGATGGCGGCGGAATCGAGCAGATCGATTTTCAGACGGCCATTGCCGCGCTGAAGCCTTTGTTTGAAGACCCGACCATCCTCAAGGTTGGCCAGAACATCAAATACGACCTGTCGGTCCTCCATCGCCACGGCATCGATGTGGCGCCTTATGACGACACCATGCTGATCTCCTATGTGCTCGAAGGCGGGCTGCATGGTCACGGTATGGACGAGCTCTCTGAACTGCATCTCGGCCACACCCCAATACCGTTCAAACAGGTGGCCGGCAGCGGCAAGTCAGCGAAATCGTTCAAATATGTAGCCCTGAAAGAGGCCACCGAATACGCCGCCGAAGACGCCGATGTGACGCTTCGCCTGTGGCATATCCTGAAACCGCGTCTGCAACGCGAAGGTCTGGTCACGGTCTACGAGACCCTCGAACGCCAGATGCCCGCCGTGCTGTCTGAAATGGAGTTGGCCGGCATCCGCATCGATCCGGCCATATTGCAAAGCCTGTCGCATGATTTCGGCACGCGCATGAACGCCATCGAACAGGAGGCGCAAGCCCTTGTCGGCCGGCCGTTCAATATGAACAGTCCCCAGCAACTGGGCCAGATCTTCTACGATGAAATGCAGCTAACCGGCGGCAAGCGCACGGCCTCAGGCCAGTGGGCCACCGACGTCAAGGTGCTGGAAGAAATCGCCGAAGGCAAACCGGGCCTTGAGGCCGGCCAGCCGCTGGCCAGAATGCTGCTCGATTACCGCCAGATGGCCAAGCTCAAAGGCACCTATACCGATGCCCTCACCGGCTATGCCGACAAAAACACCCAGCGCATCCATACCAGCTTCCACCTGGCGGCGACGCCGACCGGGCGCCTCAGTTCCAACGAACCCAACCTACAGAATATCCCGATCCGCACCGCCGAAGGCCGCAAGATTCGCCAGGCGTTTATTGCCAAACCCGGCCACAAGCTGATCAGCGCCGACTACTCCCAGATCGAATTACGCATCCTGGCCCATATCGGCGACATTCCGCAGTTGAAGGAAGCCTTCCAGCGCGGCGACGATATCCATGCCATGACCGCTTCGGAAATGTTCAATGTGCCGATGGAAGAGATGACCTCCGAAATCCGCAGGCGCGCCAAGGCGATCAATTTCGGCATCATCTATGGTATTTCTGCCTTCGGCCTCTCCAACCAACTCGGCATCGAACGCGGCGAGGCCGGCCGCTATATCGAGACCTATTTCGACCGCTTCCCCGGCATCAAGGGCTATATGGACGCCACAAAAGCCTTCGTGAGCGCCAATGGCTTCGTCATGACCCTGATGGGCCGCAAGATCCATATTCCGGAGATCAATGGCAAGGGGGCGCTGAAATCATTCGCCGAACGCGCCGCCATCAATGCGCCGATCCAGGGCACAGCCGCCGATGTCATCCGCCGTGCCATGATGCGGATGCCGCAGGCGCTGCTTGACGCCGGCTTTACCACAAAAATGCTGCTCCAGGTTCACGACGAACTGATCTTCGAGGCGCCTGATTCGGAAGTCGAGGCCGTGATCCCGCTGATCAAACACATCATGTCGGACGCCACCCTGCCGGCCCTTGAAATGAGCGTGCCCCTGATCGTCGAGGCCCACGCCGCCCTGAACTGGGATGAAGCGCATTAAACCGTAGATTTTGTAAGGCTTTGTGATGCAAAGTACGGTTTTTGCAGGATTTTTCAACTCTTACAAAGTGCGACATAGTTTCGCATTCTGTACAATATTTACCCCCTGTTAACCGGCGAATATTCAAAAACAACGTTACGTGCCTGCGCCAAGTGGCTGCCAGGTGTCACGTGTTTCGGGGGCAGAAATGCTTAAGAATTTTACAATCCGTTTCCGCGTCATCGCGGCGATTTCTCTTCTTCTGCTGACGACGATCGGGACAGGAGTATTTTCCTGGCTGAGCCTGGACACGGTGAATGCGCAATCCAACGCCGTCGCCACCAACTGGCTGCCCGCGACACAGGCCATAGGCAGCCTGTCAGAAGATTTCGAACGCTACAGGCTGCTGCAAGGGGTCGCTCTGCTGCGGAGCGGGGAGGACCGTGAGAAAACCCTGGCCAAGGCGCGTAACACGCTTGAAGAAATAGAACAGGATTTAAAGGCATACGATCCGACCATTACGCCTGGTAAAGAAGAGGGACTGGCAAAGGCGATGCACGCGGCCCTTGCGGATTATATTGCCGTGTCCGCAAAATTTGAATCCAGCCTGGCCGCCAATAATACCGAAATGGCCATGGCAATATATATTGGAGATATGCAGCCCATTGTCGACCGCGTGCGTGCAACCGTAACCGCCGATCGGGAATTCCAGGTGGAAATGGGTAATGCCGCGGCTACCGGCAGTATGCGCAAAGGTGCGGAAGCCAAGACCTTCATTATGGTAGCCATCGGTCTGGCGGTGCTGCTGGGCGGCGCTATCGGCGGGTTGATGATTACCGGTATCTCAAACCCTGTCCGCAAGATGACGGACGCCATGCGCACCCTGGCCAATGGCGTTACCACGGCGAAAATCCCCAATATCGGCGAACGCAACGAAATCGGCGACATGGCCTCTGCTGTTGAGGTCTTCAAGGACAATATGATCCGCAACCTGGCGCTTGAAGAAGAAACCCGCCAGGCGCGCGAAGATGCCGAAATTCAGCGCCGGAAAACCATGTACGAACTGGCCGATCAGTTTGAAAGCGCCGTCGGCGGCATTGTCGAAATGGTCTCCTCCGCTGCCACTGAAATGCAGGCCACAGCTTCGCAACTGACATCCTCAGCCCAGGAATCGGCGGCTCAGGCCACTTCGGTTTCCGCCGCCGCCGAAGAAGCCGGCACCAATGTCACTTCAGTCGCCAGCTCGGCCGAAGAACTGGGGGCTTCCGTCTCCGAGATCGGCCGTCAGGTCGAGCACTCCTCTGTCATGGCGCGTGAAGCGGTGCGCGAGGCCGACTCCACCGCCGCCATCGTTCAGGAACTGTCCGAAGCCGCCGATCGCATCAATGGCATTGTCGACATGATTGCCGGCATTGCCTCTCAAACCAATCTGCTGGCGCTGAATGCCACCATCGAGTCGGCCCGAGCCGGCGAGGCCGGTAAGGGCTTTGCGGTCGTCGCCGCCGAGGTCAAGCAACTGGCCCAGCAGACCGGTAAGGCGACGTCCGAGATCAGTCAGCATATCGGCAGCATCCAGTCGACGACAAAGCGCGCGGTCGAGGCCATCGAGAATATCACCGGCACGATCCGCGACATCAACGACTCGTCATCCACCATTGCCGCCGCCGTCGAACAGCAGGGCGCCGCCACCAGCGAGATCGTCCAGGCGGTCAATCAGGCGTCGCTCGGCACGCAGGAGGTGACCTCCAACATCACCGGCGTGGCCCGCATGGCCGAGGAAACCGGCGCCGGCGCGGCACAGGTACTGTCAGCTTCCGGCGAACTGGCGCTCCAGGCCGAAAACCTGCGCACCCAGATCAACAACTTCCTGGCGCATATCCGGGCGGCGTAAGCCCTGAAAAATCTCCCCCTCTTGGAGGGGGAGCTTCCCTCCGCCGCGTGCGGCGAAGGGAAGAGGGGGTAAATGACTCAGGCGAAGTTACCCCCTTCGGCGCTGCGCGCCACCTCCCCCTCCAAGAGGGGGAGATTATTGTGCCAGCGCGGCGAATACGATAGGGTTTGACTATGACCGTCAAAACTCTCGACCACGTCAATATCCAGACCCGCGACATGGCGGGCACCATCGCCTTTTATGGCGACCTGCTGGGGCTGGTGGCCAGGACGGCGCCGCGCCGCAGGCCGGAAGAGCGCCAATGGCTCTATGCCGGCGAACGGGCCGTCATCCACCTCAATCTCTTCGGCACAGACAATACTTACGAACGCGAGGTCATTCCCGGCGGCACTACCGGCGCCATCCACCATGTCGCCTTCGAGTGCGACGATCTTGATGGCATGGTGTCTCGGCTTGACACCAAGGGCCTGCGTTATGAACGCGCCGAACTGCCGGAGATCGCACTGACACAGTTATTCGTGGTTGATCCCAACAATGTGCTGCTGGAACTCAAATTCCGCGGAATCCTCTGACGCGCAATTTATCCAGAAGGTTCGTCGCACTTTACTGGATCGCGCTTAGGCGGCTAATACCCCCGCCGCCTGCATCATCGGCCTGAGCGTCGCCAGTATCTGCGGCTGAGCCGAAAGCCCCGAGCGCAGGGCCGGATCGCGCATCATCTTCATCACTTCGGCTTTCGCCTGCTCGCTTAAGGGGCCGAAAGGCGCGGACTGCCCGGCGGCGAAGCTCAGCAGCATCGAAAACTTCTGCATGGGGGAGGCGCCGCCGCGCTGGATATGGGCCAGCAGTTTCACATCGGTGGCGATCTGATTACCGATAAGGCCAAGTCGGCGGGTGACCTCTTCGCCATCCTGGTCGATCAGCGCCGCAGCCGCCACACGGCCCTGCATCTGCGCCAGCGAGAGCAGGCGCTGTGCCGCCGATTGCTGGCTTTCGCGCATATGGCGCTCGAACTTGTCGGCGCCGACGATCTGCGACAGCCATCGCGCCGCCTGGCGCTTGTTGGCGGCGCCGACCATGTTTTCGCACAGCCAGATCAGGCGGTCGGCCTCCTCAGCCGGCGTTTCGGCGGTTTCCAGCAGGTTGGTGATGAAATCCGCCGACACCAGCTTGCGGGACCGGTCGGCAAAGGCTTCGGTGATGTCGTCCCTCTGGCTTTCATCACGGCCGGCGGCAGTCATGCACAGGGCCAGGACGCGCAGGATCTCGATCTCGCCCATCGGGTCATTCGGGCGCAGACGGCGCGGGCTCTTCAGTTCCTGCATCAGGCGCTTGGAAATATGATAGCTCAGGTGCGGCAGGCGGCTGTTCAGGATCAGGTCGTGGTAGCCGCCCAGAACACCGCTGAGCGGCGGGGTCAGGCGGGCCACGCGGGCGTCGGCGCGGGCGATCAGGTCCACTTCGCGGCCGGCCGCCAGGCGGGTCATGATCATCATGGCGCCGCCAAGGTCCATCTCTTCGCCCAGCACATCGTTCAGGCTGCCGCGCGCGGCAAAAAGCTCCACAACCGGAATTTCGATCAGTTGCAGCGCCCATTCGCGCTCCGGATGCGCATCGAGCCAGGCATTGATCAGACCGGCATGGATCAGCAGAGTTTCCAGCTTCACCGATGGCCGGCGCTGGCCTTTCAGGGTGGCCGCCAGCGCGCCGCCGAAGACATAGGCGCGTTCAGGGTGGTCATGCAGGCGATCGACCACTTCCAGGCAATTCTCCGGCGTCAGTTCCGGGAAAAGCCCCTTGCGGCCATCCTGGATCAGGCGGGTGCACGCCTTGTCGAACAGGCCCGTCCAGCGCCGCATCAGGTCATGCAGGGCCTGGCCGGTTTCGTGGCTTTCGGGAACGGCCAGCTTTTGCACCACATGCAAAAGTTCGCTGCCGGAGGCTTCCAGCCGTTCGGCCAGATCGGGCCGGTGCAGCAGTTCGAATGCCGTCACGCCCTGCAGCTTCAGCCAGTCTTCCAGCAGGCGCGAAATCTTCTCACGGGCAAGCGCACTGTAAAGGTCCTGCGGGCTGGTGCAGACCGTATCGGTGGTGGGGGCCAGTTTCGGCTTTTTCGCCGCCACCGCCACGCCCTTGTCCAGCACGGTCACGCTGCTGTATTCACCGCTGTCCGGGTCGAGCATTTCCTTGGTGACCCGCACCGCGGCGCGGCCGCTTTTCAGCATTTCATCTGCCGCGGCCACCACCTGATCGCGCGATTCCGACGCCATTTCCAGCACCCACGACGATTGCGGGGTGCGGCGGGAAAAGAGTTCGTAATGCACCGGGCGGTGGCTCATGGGGTCCCTGAAGCGGCGGTTTAGTGATTGATCTGCATGGAATTATTACACCCTCGACGTTAAATTATGATTTAGGCCGCATTTGCGGACCCAAAGGCCAGAAAACGCCGTGTTCAGGCCCTGAAAAGACCGCAGCCATGCGTTTAGTGCCTCATAAGGAACTGCCGATGGTGGTTTTACACGCCAAAGTTCAATTGAACTTTGGAGATATGCGTTTATTTAAGAGACAGCTTTTTTAATTCCGGAGATCACATGGCCAAGATTACTTTGGTGGACGACGACGAGAACATTGTCACCAGCGTGTCGCTCGCGCTCGAAAGCGGCGGCCACACCGTCCAGGCCTATTATGACGGCGCCTCCGGTTTGGCAGCGCTCGAAAAAGACCCGCCCGACCTGGCCATTCTCGACGTCAAGATGCCGCGCATGGACGGCATGGAAGTCCTGCGCCGCCTGCGCAATACCTCCAATCTGCCGGTCATTATCCTGACCTCGAAGGATGACGAGATCGACGAGGTGCTGGGCTTCAATCTCGGCGCCGACGACTATATGCACAAGCCGTTTTCGCAGCGTCTGCTGCTGGAGCGCGTCAAGGCTGTGCTGCGCCGCGCCGGCATTGTCGAGCAGGGCGAGGCCCCCGAAGTCACCGAGGCGCTCAATGCCAAGTCGCTCAAGCGCGGCAAGCTGGTCATGGACGCCGCCCGCCATGAATGCACCTGGGACGGCAAGCCGGTCCGCCTGACTGTCACCGAGTTCCTGCTGCTGCACGCCCTGGCCCAGCGCCCTGGCTTCGTCAAGAGCCGCGACAACCTGATGGATGCCGCCTATGACGACCAGGTATATGTCGATGACCGCACCATCGACAGCCACGTCAAGCGGATGCGCAAGAAGTTCCGCCAGGTCGACCCGACCTTCGACTCGATCGAAACCCTCTACGGCGTCGGTTATCGCTACCGGGAAATTTAAGAGCGCATGGCGAAGCCCTGGCTAAAACGGCTCCCTTTCGGTCAGTCCCGTCTGGGACGGCTGATCTTCGGGCTGAATGTGCTGGGGTTGATCATCATCGTGATCGGCGCCCTGGTTCTGAGCGATTTCCGCGGTGGCCTGATCAATGCCCAGAGCGATTCCCTGCTGTCACAGGCCCAGCTCATGGGCGAGGTCATCGCTGAAGCGGCAACTGAAGGCACGCCGGAACCCTATCTGGAAGCGGACAATGCCGCTTTCGTCATGGCAAGGTTTATTCCGTCAGGCCAGCGCGCCCGCCTGTTCGATGACAAGGGCAACCTGATTTCGGATTCCTACGCGGTTTCCGACATGATTGACGTGTCGCAGCTTCCGCCGGCGCGCAAACCTAACGATCCGGTGCCGGAGGATAAGTCCGCCAAGCGTCAGGCCCGCCGGGCGCTGGCCGAACAGCAACTGCATGGCGAGGTGATGATGGCCCTGTCCGGTGCGCCGCCCACCGCCGTGGTCCGGCGCAATGAGCGCGGCGTCAAGGTAGTGTCGGTATCGGTGCCTCTGCGCCATGTGAAAGAAGTGCTGGGCGTGCTGACCATCGAGCGCGGCGATGTCGACAAGATCGTGGCGGCGCAGCGCTGGTCCATGCTGCCCTTCATCCTCGTCGCCTTTGGCGTCACCATGCTGTCGTCCCTGCTGCTCAACTGGCTGGTCAGCCGGCCGATCCACCGGCTGTCGGCGGCGGCGGATAATGTCCGCCTGGCGCGTACCCGCGCCATTTCCCTGCCGGACCTGGAATCGCGCAGGGACGAGATTGGCACCCTGGCGCGCTCGCTGGAATCGATGACCGATACCCTGTGGCGGCGCATGGAGGAAATCGACCGCTTCGCCGCCGATGTCTCGCATGAGATCAAGAATCCGCTAACCTCGATCCGTTCGGCCCTGGAAACCCTGCCCCTGGTGAAGAATGACGAGGCGAGGGACAGGCTGATGGCGGTCATCAACCAGGATGTGCGCCGTGCCGACCGCCTGATCACCGACATTTCCAACGCCTCGCGCCTCGATGCCGAACTGTCGCGCGATACGCCGAAAAAGGTCGAGGTCGGCACCCTGCTGGAGGATATCATCTCGCTCTACCAGCAGAGCCATATCGCCGGTCAGGTGACGGTCAGCTTCAAGCGTACCCTGTCGCCGGCCGCGTCTCTGGTCAATGGCCGCGAAGGGCCGCTCGGCCAGGTCTTCCGCAATATCATCGATAATGCCCGCTCCTTCTCGCCAGAAGGCGGCGAGGTCCGTGTCACACTCTCGCACAGCAACACCGATCCGTTGCGGCCGACGAGCATTGTCTTCGAGGACGACGGCCCAGGCATTCCGGAGGACAATCTGGAAACCATCTTCCAGCGATTCTATACCTCGCGCCCCAAGGGCACGAGCTTTGGCAGGAATTCGGGCCTCGGTCTGTCGATCTCACGCCAGATCATCGAAGCGCACAACGGCAAAATCTGGGCGGAAAACCGCAAGGATGACAGTGGCAATGTGGTCGGCGCCCGCTTCGCGATCCTTCTGCCAAGTGTGAACTGAGACGGTCATGAGTGAACCTTAGAAGAAGCGGTTTTTCAAGCCGGCGTCTTCGGGCGGTATTGTGCCATCTGTGGGCAAGCACCGCATTCTGTGCTACTGGCCAAATACCGTATTAGTCCGTCCTGATCGATTGTTGGGACAGCTTTTCCGGGTACCGGCCGAAGCGCTCATCGACGCGGTCAATCTTGGTGCGCACGGCTTTGACGTCTGCCTGTCAGATCGCGCGAGAGGACTCGATATCGAGAATGACGGCCTGCTTAGGTCGATCGATAGTTGGGGCGCCGCCCGCATCACCGTCCGCTCGTCCGTCATAACCGGAACCTCCTGCTAATAGGAGGAGTGAGCCAGGATTTTAGGTCGATAGCAACAGCAACTTTTTCAACAATATCGGCGCGAACAAGATCCAAGAATTTCCAAGAACGAACCGTTGAGACTTCCAAAGCAGTGTGCATCAGTAAGAGGTCAAGCACTGCTGTCTCAAGTTTACGCTCTGCGGTTATTTTCTTCTGCAATGCCTGCCATCAGAAGGTTTACAATTCGGTCGGCCGCGAACTTGAATGACGCAAAATCGCTTCTCAATTTGAGAACCTGTACGCGATTGAAATGACCGGCTGCCATGTCGAGTATGGAGGCGGCTATGAACTCCGGATCGCTTACAGTAAGACCGGTCCGTTGCGCCGTATCCCGGATTGTCTGCGCGATCGGATTGATACCGATATCGCGAGTCATCTCCTCGGCAATGAGGGCAATTTCCGGCAGGCCCATCACTTCGGCAGCCCCCAGGGTGCGGATTACCTTCATCGACGGATCGCTGGCGATGATGAAATAGTTTTCTGTATGGAACATCAGACAGGTTCGCATATCCGGAAAGGCCATCGGCTCGGGTACGGCTGCCGTCCGGATGATGGTTTCCAGCACGTCCCTGAAAAGCGTGATCTTGTCCGGGTAGCGGGTGTAAAGCGTCCGCTTGGCGATCCCGACCTTTGTGGCGATCGCTTCCATCGACGTCGCCGCATAGCCCTTGTCCGCGAATAACTCGGTTGCGACCTTCAGGATGTCCAGATCAATGACCGGGGCATGTTGCTTTGTTGGTCGCCCGCGTAGTTTCGGGCGCTCGGCGTGTGGGGTCTCATCCGAAATAACCGGCGTGGGGCGGGAGGGGGTAGTCGAGTTATCCATGGTCTTACTCTAGGCAGGCTTCCAGAAAAATGCACTCACAAATCAGATGGCTGTGACTGTCACGGCGCTATGGATAATTCGCTCAACTGAACAGTCGTCGTGGCAGAAGAATCCGCAGAGGATTTTCCGAGCACCAGATGGTAAGCGCCGGCAGCCACCTTCCACCTCTGGTTGGCGACATCAAAATTGGCCAGCAGTCTGGGGTCAATTCGCACCGTGAGGCTCCGGGTCTCACCGGGTTTCAGCGTGACACGCTGCCACCCCACAAGCCGTTTGACGCGCACGCCGTCCCGTCCAGGAACGCTGGCATATATCTGAGGCGTAGCAATACCCGGGCGCTTGCCTGCGTTCTTGACTGTGAAATTCACCTGGAGGCTATTCGATGGATCCAGGCTTAGGCCGGAATAGGTGAAGCGGGTGTACGACAGACCATAGCCGAACGGGAACAGTGGCTTCAGTTTCTGGTGCTCGAACCATCGATAGCCCACATTCGCCCCTTCGATATTATAGTCGACGTCGAATGCCTTCAGGCCATAATCCAAGCCGTAGGAAATCTCGCCTTTGGAGTTCTTCTTCTCGATCAGGCCGGGAATTTCCGGGCGCGGGAGTTGCGTGGCTGCGGTCGGGAATGTGACGGGCAAGCGCCCTGCCGCATCGACATCGCCGGCCAGAACGCGGGCGATCGCTTCACCGCCATTGGAGCCGGGATACCAGGCCTCCACAACGCCTGCGACTTTGTCGAGCCATGGCATAGCGACAGGGCCACTTGTCTGCAACACGACCACCACCTTTTTGTTGGCTGCCGCAAGCGCTTCAATGAGAGCGTCCTGGTTGTCGGGCAAGTTCATGTTTACGAGGTCTTCGCTCTCGGTCGCCCACTGGTTTGCAAAGACAATAACCAGGTCGGTGTCCTTGGCGAGCGCTGTCGCGACAGCCACATCGTCACCATTGTTGAAGGTAAACTGGCTGCTCGGATAGCGTTTCTCTAAAGCCTTTAGGGGCGAAGACGGGAAATAGGTGATCCGGGCAAACGCCGCTGCGGCCCCTTTGGGAACGATTTCCAGAGCGGGGCCACCGACCGGACGGACCTGGGACGAGCCGCCACCGGACAGCACCCCCACATCCGCGTGTCCACCTATGACAGCGACCTTGCGGGCACCAAGAACCAGCGGCAATATATTGCCTTTGTTCTTAAGGACGACAATGCCTGCTTCAGCGGCCTCCTGACTGACCTTAGCGTTGGACGCATAGTCGATCGCCTGAGGCGTAATCGGTACTGGATTGTCCATGAGACCTGTGGCGTAGAATGACCGGACAATCCTGAAATTCATGTCGTGTATACGGTTCCGTGAAACTGAGCCGCCAGCCAGTGCGTCTTTAAGCGGTGCCCCGAACCAGGGTTTTTTGTCGAGCGTGTACCCCGATTGATGATCCAGTCCCGAGTTGGCAGCGAGTGCGGCACTGTGGACTGAGCCCCAGTCGGACATGACCCAGCCCTTATAAGCCCAGTCGCCTTTGAGAACCTTATTGAGCAGGAAGTCGTTTTCGCAGGCATAGACGCCATTGATGCGGTTATAGGCGCACATCACAGACGCGGGTTGCCCGATTTCGATGGCAAGTTCGAATGCAAGCAAATCCGACTCGCGCAGACTGGCTTCGTCAATCCTGGAACTCAGTACGTTGCGGCCAGTTTCCTGATCGTTAACCACGAAGTGCTTGACCGTGGACAGGATATGATTGCTCTGGACACCTTTGATGGCCTGCCCCGCCATGACGCCACTGAGCAAAGGATCTTCGCCGGCATATTCGAAATTCCGGCCATTTCTGGCATCCCGAACAAGGTTCACACCGCCAGCAAGCAAGACATTGAAGGTTTTGGCGCGGGCCTCAGACCCGATCATTGCGCCGCCGCGATAAGCAATGTCCGGGTCCCAGGTTGCCGCGACGGCCAAGCCTGACGGAAGGGAGGTCGCGACGTCTCCGGTGCGTTTTCCCATAAGATTGGCAACGCCCATTCCGGCATCTGACTCTCGTAATGACGGCAGGCCAAGCCTTTTGATTCCGGGAACCCAGCCGGCGGCGATAACCGCATCACCTGATTTACTGAACCATCCAAAGCTCCCCTTGACCATAATCAACTGCTCGTCCGGCGTCATCTGATCGACGATGGCTTTCGCCCTGGCATCGGGGGGCTCCGGCTGAGCGAAGGTTGAAGTGGCGGCGGCGAGGGTCGCGGCGGAGACAGCCATTGTCAAAAATAACTTAAGCATAAGAACTAGGCCTTCATTATCAGATTTACGGGGCCAACCAGGCCCGCGGGTTTCAATTTTAAATCTTTCAGACCCGGCAATTTCAGATCCATCATCGCGTTGTTGGGACCGTTGAAGGTGCGAATGACCAGGGCATTGGGTCCAGTTTTGATCGCCTGGGTAATGTCAATCTGGAAAGGTGGCGCCAGGGTGGCGCTGAAGTCCGTCCCGTTGACCGTTACGCGCGCCATGTCGTGGACTGTGCCCAGGTCGAGCCAGACGGAAGCGTGGTCGTGTTGCCAGGCCGGATCGATGTCAAAGGTCGCGGCATAGGCGGCCTCGCCCGAGAAATCGGCCAGGGTCTCCGTCGTAGACAAATCTGTGAGGGTGAAGTCGGCCTGAGTACCTGTGACAACCCGGCCACGATGCCCGTGGCCCGCCAGGGTGAGTGTCCAGGCTTGCGGGCCAGGACGGGTATCAATCGTGGCCAGGACCTTCGGCGCCTTCAATCGGTCCGGCGTGAACACTACAAAGCTTGCCCCTCCGGCCTCAATATCGAGTTTAAGCATGGTGAGCCCGCCGGACGTCCGGAGCGCCAGACCCCTTAGATGACCGGTGAATGGATCGTAGAGGCAGGGATATCCCTTGGCCGCAACCTCACAGTCGAGCGTAATGGCCTCGGAACTCGTATTATGGAACACGAACAGTGTCTCGTCGCCGTGACGTTTTTCGATAAACAGGCACGGCGTGCTTTTGAAACGCACATTCGGCGAAACACCTGCCGAAGCCAGGGATGCGGAAATATGCTCCGCACCTACGACCTGAGCGCCCGCTGCCTGAAGCGCGTCCATTCCCTTTCGTATGGTGGCATCGGCCACAGGGCTGTCGCGCAGACTGTCTGAGCGGTCCGGCACGCGATCAACAAAAAGGACTTTTACTCCCGAACGTGCCAGCCTCAGGAGTGTGTCAAGCAGCCCGGGCGCCAAGCCATTCAAAGCGGGTACGATAAGCGCCGAGTAGCGGGCATGGCCGGGGGAAATAAATGATTGTCCATTTATTTTCGATTTCGACAGGCCGTCAGGATTGATCCGGTCATAGTCATAGCCACCATCGAGCAGACCTTGCAGCCATTTCTCGACCTTGTCTTCCCCTGGATTGGAGCCGTAGCCAATGTCGGTCAGGAGGACTGCCACGGGCACGATATTGGCACCACTTTGCAGCAGACCCTGAGCGCGCGTGAGGTAGGCATTCAGTGTGGGGATTGCTGCCCACAAGGGGTTCGCTTCGTTAATCTGGCTGCTGAAGCCGGACAGAAACGGGCTGGGCTCGAAGGGAAACCAACCGGGCCACTTCTCTTTATGCAGGGCATACGGAAAGCCGTGCATGACCAACGCATTGACGCCGCTGACAAACAGCAGATTTGCCCGGCCAAGCCATTGAGCCGGTGTAACCTCGTAAGGCGTGCCGATCCAGCACATGCTTTCGCAACTGACCATGGGGCGGCCATAAATATCTGCGGCGGCGCGCGCAAGCCTTAGAACGTGGGTGTTCCCGCCGGCCCCAAGGTCCTCGGTTTCAGGTATATCGGCCAGGCCATAGGCGCATAACACGTCGCTAGGCCCACCGTGCGCCTGCAAACGTGCCTTGAAGCCGTGACGATGATTCCAGTCGACGAAGGGCTGCCAGAAATTCTCGATCAACAGCTCCGAAACCACCGCCCGATAATCGGCGCGTACGCGATCACCAGTATCATCGGAAATATAGTAGGGTTGCGATACGCGCGGGTTCCACGGGTTCATCCAGCCAGGCTGAACCAGGTAAGGCAGATAAGGCATCAGATCGTAGCCACGCCGCTTCTGAAACTGCTCAGGGAAGTCATCTGACCAGTGCAGGTCGGTCATCAGTTCGAGGCTATCGATGAAGGTCGCGCGAATAGCTGTTTTTGCTGTTCCCAATTGGTCGAGCGGATCACCGACACGACGGGCGTGGGCCTCGAATGCGGCTTTATTGAAATGATCGAGCACCAGTTGCGGGCCCTCGCCGACGCCGGCCATGACACTGCTGTCCACAGTGAAGCGCTTGAAGGCAATGATTTGCCAGGGACCAGCCTCGGGTGGCGTCCAGTTCAAGATACCATCGGGTTGCAGGCACTCGGTGACGACGATGCCAGCGCCGGGCGCAATCTGGCCAGGCATGAGGACCCTGGAATCGCGGAAGGTCTTTCCGTCAGTTTCCGCCGCCGTGCCCTTCACCGCGACAATGGCAATAAGCTTCCAGCGCTTTTCAAGACGGGCCTTCCAGTCCGAGGCTCGTGGATCGCGATTCCGGGAATCCAGACCGCCCATGGCACCAAACTTCTTCGTCTGTACCGGCAGATTTATCACAATCGGTCCTGAAACAGGCGCGGTGATGGAGGTAATCGCGGGGGTCAGTTCGACCAAAGCCAGTTCGGGTGTAATGGCGAAGCCGCCACCGGACGGCCAGGCGGAGCCTAAGGTGTAGTCGATCTGCACGCGGTCCTTTTGGGCGGCTTCGGCGCAGCGTTTGACATGCTCGAAAAAGGTCGGGTTGGCGTAATCGTTGATGTGCGCGCGTTCATCGGCCGTGAGATTGGGCACGGCTGGATTAAACGCCTGGATTTCAGCCCCGCCGAAGCCTGCGGCCTTCAATACCGCGATCTCTCTATCTAGTTCGGTGTTTTCAACGGCACCGCCCGGCCACCACCATCTGATCCAAGGGCGCGCAAACGGTTGCATCGCGGTCGCACTGGAAAGCCAGGATCCCTTGCTGGCAAAGGCCGGGGAGGCAGCCGCAGAGGCGCCAATGGCTGCCAATCCGAGCTTTAGTGTGGTGCGGCGCGACAAATGCAACGGTTCCGTTCCCTTTGGTTATGTTTCTTCGAATTTGAAAATAAAGTAACACTACCGTTTACTTTTAACAAGGCCTGGGTTAGGCTGAATTCACAGCCGGCAATAGCGCAAGATTGGCGCGCCTGGCTTTGGGTGGAATCGGCTCTCTCAATGTGGATCGCCATAAAGGAAGGAAATTATTATGAAAAATATGAATATTGTAGCGACCGCGGCTGCGTGTGCTTTACTGGCAGGTGGCACGGTCCACGCGCAAACGGCCTCGATGCCGGCTTCGTCCGATGCTGCCGCTTCTGAAGCGCCGGCCTGTGCTGCCGAGACACTTTCGTCGGATTCGACGGTAGGCGAGTTGCTGGATAATCCGGCAGCCAAGGCGATCCTCATCAAGCGTGTGCCTGAACTAAAGGATAATGATCAGATCGATCAGGCACGGCCTATGACCTTGCGTTCACTTCAGGCGTATGCCGCCGATACCTTTACCGATAAGGTTTTGGCTGACATTGATACCGATCTTGCGGCTCTCCCCGCTTGCGGCAAGTAGATCGTTTCGAGGCCTCTCTTCAAGGCTGTACCTGGCGTCGCGAAAGCGGCGCCATTTTTATTGTCAGTGCCTCTGCTGCAAAAACGCAACATATCCGTACACTTTTAATTGAAATAATGAAACGGTAGTTGACACTTTCGTCCCGGATATGGAGAATGACGTTCAGAATATGAAATCCGGAAATGAAATCCGGATTGCAGGCGAGTTGCCGGGGTGCCGGCCAGGGAAACAGGCGGTGCCATCGAAGGGTGCCGCATCAGGAGGGACACAATGACTTTTTTTAAATCGGTTATGTACGCGTCTGTGGCTGTCGGCGCGGTGGCGTTGGCGATGCCGGCTTTCGCCCAGGAAAAGACTATCAGCGGGGATGACGCCACGGTTGTCGTGGTCACAGCCACGAAGCGCAAGGAAAGCCTTCAGACCGTGCCAATGTCCGTGGACGCGGTGACCGGCGACACGCTTGCCAAACTGAACGTCCAGAAATTCGAGGATGTTCAAAAGCTGAGCCCCGGCCTGGTTCTCAACGCGGCCGACGGCCGTGGGCAAAACGTATCGCTGCGTGGCGTGACCTTCGATCCGGATACGGGGGCGTCCCCCACAGTCCAGGTCTACTGGAACGAAACGCCGATCTCGACCTCGGATGCCTTCCGCAGCCTGTTCGACATTTCGCAGGTTGAAGTGCTGCGTGGTCCGCAGGGCACTTTGCGTGGCCAAACCTCACCGGCCGGCGCCATCACGATCGCAACCCAGCGCCCCAATCTGCATCGCTTTGAAGGCACCTATAATCAGACCTTCGGGTCACGTTCCCAGATGAACAGCCAGTTGGGTGTCAGCATCCCGCTGATTCAGGACAAGCTGGCGATCCGTCTGGCCGGTGTCTACGATTATTCCGAAAATGGCGTGCACAATGTCATCAATGATCGCGACAACAGCGATATGGCGCACGGCGGGCGTATTTCCCTGCTGTACAAGCCCATGAGCAATCTTGAAATTCTCTTGGTTCATCAGCAATTGAACGATACCAATGTCAATTATCAGGTGGCGGTCGGCGCGCCGGTCAGCGGGCAGGCGGACGGCCCGACTCTGACGGCAAGCAACCGGGCCTCGGTGACGGAAGGTATGTACGACTTCCGCAGCCACTCACAACTGACCTCGCTGAACGTCAGTTGGGACCTGGGCGGTCAACGCTTAAGCTATATCGGCGGCTTGCAACAGGGGCGTGAGGAGGATCTGCGCGACCAGGACGTCACCAACGTCATCTCCGGCTGGACCTACCAGCAGGATGTCTATGCCAAGACGCGGCAGATGACGCATGAATTGCGTTTAGAATCCACCAAGGCCGGGTTCTGGACCTGGATGGTGGGGGCTTACTACAGCAAGAACACCGGCGCAGCGACCTTCACCCAACCGCTGGCTTACTACTTCTATGCACCGTACACCGCACCGCTGGAGACCACCCTCACGGGCACGACCGATCCCGATAACTATGGTCAGAATACCGCCTTCTTCACCGATCATCGCTTTGCTGTCACAGCGAATGACACGATTGAGCTGGGCCTGCGTTATCAGGAAAACAAGTCTCAGAACCAGCAGTATCTGAGCTATTTCGGTCTGACTCAGCCGGCGCTTTCGGCTGACCTGACCCACCTCAAGAGTCACGGAACAACCGGCTCATTGAGCTACAAGCATACGTTCGATAAGGACACCATGGCCTATGCCAGCTACTCAAAGGGGCTGCGCCCTGGCGGGGCGGTGGGTTTCATCACGGCCGTCGGTCTCGACCCGCATTACTATATCTACCAGCCCGAAACGACGGACTCGTATGAGATTGGTTATAAGTCGAAGCTGTTCGATCGTCGCGTCACCTTCAGCGCGGACATCTTCCAGCAGAACATCCATAACTATATCGCACGCGCCAATGGCACCTGGGTGCGGACGGCGGCCGTCGCAGGCGAGCCGGACGGCACTGGTCCTGGCGGCACATATCCGGCCGACACCGGGACCGGCGCAATCAACTTCAATACCAATGGCGACGTCGTATCAAAAGGCATCGAGGCCACGGCGAACTGGCTCATCACCGATCGTTGGAACGCCCAGATTTCCGCGGCCTACATCGATGCGCACTACGACAATGCCCTGCTTTATTGCAATGACAGCAATAACGATGGCGTGCCAGACAATGGTGGCGCCTATGTCCAGCCCGGCCGGCAGGTTTCGCTGTGCGCCAGTGATCGTCCTCTCCAGGACACCTTCGGCAACGAAGCCGGCAAGTTCAACATGACGCTGCGATCCGAGTACAGCCACCAGTTCAGGAAATACGAGGGCTTCGTGCGTGGTCTCGTGCGCTATATTCCGCCATCCTATAATCTGGCGCTCGACAAGCACATCTCGTCCTATACGCCGGTCGACCTCTATGTCGGCCTGCGCAATCCGGACGAGCAATGGGAACTGAGCCTGTGGGCGCAGAACCTGTTCGACAAGTCGATCGACCGCGGCATGAATGCAAACTACGAAGGTGGCTACGCCGGTGGTTATTCGTGGCTGCGGACCGCACCTGAAGAACGCAAGGTCGGCGTGACACTCCGTTATAACTTCGGCCAGTGAGCCGCAGAGGCCGGCCTTCGGGGCCGGCCCTTTCTCATACACCAAAACAGGCTATGATCGCCTTGAGATAGCCGGTCGACAAAAATCGGGTGGAGGACGTGATGAAGTCTGCAATGGGTTTTCTGGCCGGCGTTTCGGTTACCATCGGTCTGTGGGCGACCCAGGTATCGGCTGAGGAATGGATCACGGCCCCGGGGTTGGGAAAGACCGAGACCGTGGTCCTGCATTTCCGCCGCGAGATAGATCTGAAAAACACGCCGGCTCATTTCCCGGTTGAAGTGAGCGCAGACAATCGGTTCATCCTCTATGTGAACGGCCAGCGTGTGGGCCAGGGACCGGCACGTGGTGATCTCGCGCATTGGCGCTACGCTACTTTCGACCTGGCGCCTTATCTGAAACGGGGCCACAATGTCCTGGCGGCGGAGGTATGGAATGCTTCCGGTGATATTTCCAAGCCGGGGTTAAAGGGCGCCCCGATGGCTCAGATCAGTGCTCGCACAGGGTTCTGGCTAAGAGGTGAAGGTGCCTCTCAGGCTGTCGATAGCGGTCCGCAGTGGCGGGTTTCCGTACAGCCGGGTCATAGCTTTGCCTCTCCGTTCATCTCTATCCTGAAGGTATTAAAGACCGGCATCTGGTTCGCCGCCGGCGGCAACGAAGCGGTCGATGGCAATAAAGCCGACTGGAACTGGGCGGGTGACAAAGAGACGGGCGCCGCATGGACCGCCGCCGTCCCGGTTTTGGCCGCAGACGAAGCCGCGCCGTGGACACTGGTGGCTGATCCACTCCCCCCCATGTCTTATACGCCGATTAAGCCAGGCAAGGCGGTTCGGTCCACCCTGCCAATCCTCAAGGCATTTCCAGGCAAGTCAGTCACAATCCCCGCCAATACTGAAGCATCAGTATTAATAGATCAAACTGAGATGGTCGCGGCATATCCGGAGCTGACTCTTTCCGGTGGCAAGGAGGCGCGCGTGACCGTGACCTATTCGGAGGCGCTTTATGACGACAAGGGCCACAAGGCGGATCGTAACTCTATCGAAGGTCGAAAGGCGGTGGGACCGGCGGATGTCTTTATCGCCGATGGCGGTATTGGCCGCACATATAGACCGCTTTGGTGGCGGACCTGGCGGTATATGGAGATAAGCGTCAAGACGGTTGATCAGGCGCTGACACTCGATCGCCTGAAGCTGCACGAGGATGTCTACCCGTTCGCGGCAAAGGGCTATTTCCGCAGCAGCGACCCCGAACTGAACCGGATTTGGGACATCGGTTGGCGGACCCTGAAAATCGATGCTCATGAGACCTTCATGGACAGCGCCTATTGGGAGCAGCTCCAGTATGTCGGTGATACTCGCCTGGAAAGCCTGATCGTCTACCCGGTGTCGGGAGATCCGCGTTTACCGGTACAGGCCATCGATGCCTTCGGTCAAAGCGCCCACGCGGATGGTATGATCGAATCCGCTTATCCCAGTAATTCGAAGAATATCATTCCAACTTTCGGCCTCCTCTGGATCGGCATGATCCATGATTACTGGATGCAACAGCCGGATCATGCGGTTGTCAGGCGCAATCTCCCAGGTATGCGTCGGATTCTGGACTGGTATGCCCCCTATGTATCCGGCAATGGGCTTTTGAAGCAGAATCCAGAATGGAACTTCGTCGATTGGGTCGGTGATCCATCCATCCCCCGTGAAAAGTTCCCGTCCTTCGATCCGGCGTCGGGGACGTCCTGCCTCACCTCGCTGTTTTACCTGGGCGCTCTGCAACAGGCGGCCGATCTGGAGGGTTCGACAGGCGAGGCCGCCCTGGCCGCATCCGACAAGGAAAAAGCGGTCTCTCTTTCGGCGGCTATCCAGAATAATTGCTGGGATGAAAAACGGGGGCTCTATGCGGACGATCCTTCCAAAACGATCTTCAGCCAGCACGCCAATGCGTTAGCGGTCCTCTACGATGTGGCGCCAAAGGATAAGGCAGCGGATGTTCTGAGCAGAATTACCCTGGCGAAGGGCATAGATGCGCCGGAGGGCATTCTTGAGAGCAGCTATTATTTCTCGTGGTATCTGATCCATGCCTTCGACCATGCCGGTCTTGGCGATCGTTATCTCGATCAGGTACAGACGTGGCGCGACCTGACTAAACTCAATTACACGACCTGGCCCGAGCAGCGCGGCAACACGCGATCGGATACGCACGCCTGGAGCGCCCATCCGACAGCGGATTTACTGGGCATAGTGGCTGGCATTTCGCCAAATGCGCCCGGTTATACGTCCGTTCGTGTCGCGCCTCATCCAGGCAACCTCAAATCCTTCGACGCAGCCGCAATGTCTCCGAAGGGGCTCGTGACTGTAGAATATGAAAGGATTGGCGCGAAAATCAGGTTTGCTGTCAGGTTACCTGGTGATTTGTCAGGTGTGTTCGAATGGCACGACAAATCGATGCCCCTGAAACCGGGGGTGAACGTGTTCACCGTGCCGACAACACAACCTTAATGAGGGTTGCCGCACAACCTCCCCTCAAATGCAAGATGCATTGCTCCCAATAAAATATGTTTTATATCAATTGGTTAGTATCTTGAAGGTTGATTAGAACTGAATGCAATCTCACAACCCGATCAGTTCTTCAGTTCCGCCGGCACCTTGCCGCCATTTTCGGCCAATTTTTGCATGACCTGTTTATGCAGCCAGACATTCATGGCGCCTGAATGGCGCAGATCACCGGTAAAGCCCAGTTCTGCGGCCAGAGCCTGACGCACGCCCAGGTCCGATTCCAGCCCGACCAGCTTCAGCAGATCGACGATCGACATGCGCCAGTTGAGCTTCGGGTCGCGCTTAGCGTTTTCCTGGTCGAGAATAGCCGCCACATCGACCTGCTCCATCACCGGCGCTGGCAAAGGATCGGCCATGGTGGTAGCCGGCGCGATGGCTTCAGATGTATGGATAGCCTCTTCGGCGGTTATCGGCTGCCGCGTCGCCGGGACGATCTGATCGCCGTGTTTATGGAAGATGAAGTCCTTGATCTGGCTGAAAATGCTCATAAGCTTTACTCCGTCTTGTCAAACCCCCGTTTGCCGTGACCCGCCTATCTGTCTAGGCCAGCCGATTATAAAAATGCGATAAGGGATTACAGGCGGTGCTCATCGGCACGACCAAAGACAGATGGAGGGGGCGCCTCGCTCCCGGCAATTTAAACAGGCCGCACCTGTTTATTTCAACCCCAGCTTCGCCTTCAGATCGACAGACAGGTCATGGCCTTCTTCCCAAACGGCTTGCGGCCGATTGCAAAGCGCCGTTGCGTTTGCCCCCAGGGACTGCTCGTAACCACTGGTCTTGATGGTGGAAAACGGCACCCAGTCCGGATTCGCCGCCGTCAGAAATTCGCCGCAGATCAGATAGTTTCTGCCATCACCATTGGGAATATAGCCAAGACGCAAATTGCGGATATCGATGGGTGTTGGCGGTTGATGCGCCTGGAAATCGCTTGCTGCATCGTTCAGCAATTCTTCGGTCACGGCCGGCTGGCCGAGCAGATGAGCGCTGGCCAGCAACGCCAAAAGCAGGGTCTTCATCATTTTCTCCGCTATGTCTGCCGCATGACATGGGAGTTGTACGGAAAGTCCGCAATCCTTGCGCAAACAGTTGCAGTTTGAAAACTCACGGATGTGTTCAAATCGTCGGACAGGGTAGCCATGCCCTGAATAACATTTTCATATATTCGTGCCCCGTTCTATTTTCTGTGGCGCCAATCCATGTATGGTCGTCGTTATGACTGATATCGTCACCGTTTCCATCGCCTGTGCTGACGAGGCCGAGGCGCAAAGCCTGACCGGCCTGCTGGTCACCGCTCACCTGGCCGCCTGTGTGCAAAGCTTCGAGGTGCGCTCAACCTACCGCTGGAAGGGTGAAGTCGACACGGCCAACGAAATCATGCTGACAGCCAAGACCCTGATGGAAAAGCTACCCATGCTGGAAAAGCTCGTCCGGCAGCACCACAGCTACGAGGTGCCGGAAATCCTCGCCACGCCTGTTGTCTGGGCCAGTTTGGACTATGAAAAGTGGCTGCGGGAGTCGTTGACGGTCTGATGTGGCGGGTTTGGCTTGTCACGTAACAGGTGTAGAGATACACACAGGCAAACAGCTACAGGTGCCCTCCCCATGACCGAGATTTCAGGTATTTGCCCGCCCAAATTCGCCGCCGTTAAGGATGTTTTCGCCGCCAATCTCAAAGAGGGCAGGGAACGCGGCGCGCGGTTTTCAGCGGTAATCGATGGCGAGACGGTGCTGGATATCTGGAGCGGCAATGCCGACCGTGAAGGCGCCGTGCCTTTCAGCGACACAACCCTGACGCCGGTATTTTCGACCGGCAAGGCGGTGATGGCCGTGATGATCGCCCGGCTGGTCGACAAGGGCAAGCTCGATTACGAGACGGCGGTGGCGCATTACTGGCCGGAATTCGGCCAGAACGGCAAGTCGCGTATCACGGTCGGCCAACTGATTTCGCACCAGGGCGGGCTGCCGGGTTTTTCGCCGCCGCAGGATCCGACCATCTGGTTCGATGTGGAGGCCACGCTGAAGGCGCTGTGCGAACAGGCCCCCCTTTGGACGCCGGGCCAGGGTTCCGGCTATCACCCGATCGCCGGCGGCTATCTGCTGGGCGAGGTTTTTCGCCGCGTCGATGGTCGCTCGATGGGCACCGCTCTGCGAGAGGATATCGCCTCAAAATTCGGCCTGGACCTGATGATCGGCACGCCGGATGACTATGCCGCGCGCATTTCGGTCATGCAAAAGCCGACCTCGGCGCCGGATTTGGGAACGCTTGACGCGATCAAACAGGCGGCTTTTCTCGATCGCGGTTCGTCGCCTGCCGGCAAGGGTTCGGCCGACTGGCGGCGGATGGAAATCCCCTCGGCCAATACCCATTCGACGGCGCTGTCTCTGGCGCAGTTCATGGGCATTGTCGCCAATGGCGGCGCGCTGAAAGGCCAGAAGCTGCTGTCGCTTGGCACTCTGGGGCAACTGACGCGCGAGCGCGTGTATGGCCAGGATCGGGTGCTGCCGTTCAAGCTGTCATGGGCCGCGGGTTTGCTGCGCAATACCGGCATCCGGATTTACGGTCCCAATGAACGCGCGCTCGGCCACAGCGGCTGGGGCGGTTCGTGCGCCATGGCTGATCCGGAAAAGCGCCTGAGCGTCGGTTATGTGATGAACAAGCAATCGGCCTATCTGATCGGCGATCCGCGCCCGGTCGGGCTGATCAATGCACTGTACGGGTGTTTGTAAGCGCGATGATTGACGTCAGCGGCTTTCAGTCAGCAGGTGTTGCCCTTGGTGAGGATGAAAAAGACACCGAACAGTTGCGGGCCCAATTCGAGGATGCGCAAGCCTATATAAAGGGTTTTTCGTGGTCAGAGCCGATTGAGCGTGCATATCTCGCTTTTGGCGTTGGGGGCATTTTTGCTCTTTTCCTTTTCGTTTTCGAAAAGGCAGTCGGTGGCACTGACAAAGAACTCTGGGTCGTGACAGGAGACTTACCAAGCGCTTACTTCATCACCGACGCCGCTGAGATGGTGCCTGACGCCATCGATACATATTGCTGCTTAATGGAAGAATGGATTGTCTCAGTTGAGGAAGACGATCACGAGATTAAAGTTTTTCCGATTGCCGCACAGCGCACAAAAGCAAATGCAGATGCCTTAAGGACTCGGATCGCCTTCCTGCGTAAAAACTTCCTCTAAGCCTCCACCGGCTTAATCGCCTTCAGCCGCCGCCACGCTCCAAAGGCAAAGACCATCGCCCCGGCCCAGATAAAGGCGAAGGAGGCGGCGCGCAGAGGCGTGAAAGGCTCGCCCTGAAACAGGCCGATGACCAGGGTGCTGGTCGGCGATATGAACTGGATAAAGCCCATGGTCGAGAGCGGCAGTCGCCGCGCCACATAGGAGAAGAGTGTCAGCGGCAGGACGGTGATCGGGCCGGTCATCATGAACCAGAAGGCATGGCTGAAGGCGAAGAAATGCCCCTGTCCCGTCGTTTCAAACCAGATCAGATAGAGGATAGCCGGCACGAACATATAGGCGCATTCGACGAACAGCCCGGCCAGGGCATTGATGGCCAGTTGCTTGCGCAGGATGCCATAGGAACCGAAGGTCACGGCCAG
Source organism: Asticcacaulis taihuensis (assembly GCF_900100255.1). GTDB lineage: Bacteria > Pseudomonadota > Alphaproteobacteria > Caulobacterales > Caulobacteraceae > Asticcacaulis > Asticcacaulis taihuensis. Next base: position 190,757 of record NZ_FMTS01000006.1, read on the forward strand.
AATCAGGGCGATCCACGGCACGTGGCCGAGGGCGAGGGTCTGGATAATGACGCCGATCGCCGCCAGGGCAATGGCGCCCTTGCCCCAGTTATCGAGCCGTTCGCGGAACAGAACGGCGCCGGCGGCCATGTTGAGCAACGGGTTCAGATAATAGCCCAGCGAGGATTCGATGGTGTGGCCATTGGTCACCGCCCAGACATAGACGCCCCAGTTGGTGGCCACCAGGGCCGAGGTCAGGAGCAGCATCCAGCGTAACTGCGGTGAACGGAAGGCGCGGAAGACTTCCGGCCACTGCTTCGTGGCCCAGACCAGCGCGCCGGCGCAGATGACGGCCCAGACCGAGCGGTGGGCGATGATTTCCAGCGCCCCGCCACCGAAGGCATGGATGGGGAGGTAGAACAGGGGCACCAAACCCCAGATCAGGTAGCACAATATGGCCAGGGCAACGGGCGAGGCCAGCGGATTGCCGGGAGACGGCGTGGAGGAGGACATGATCTTCAATCCGGAAAAGAAAAAAGCCGGCGGAACCCTCAGGCGCCGCCGGCTTCAAACATCACAATCTGTGAAATTCAAGCATCTACGGAGGCGATAACACCGCGTTCGTCGAGGAGCTGTGCGATCTGCACGGCATTGAGCGCCGCGCCCTTGCGCAGGTTGTCCGACGCGCACCAAAGGGAGATACCATAGGGTACGGTCGGATCGTTGCGGATGCGCGAGACATAGGTATCGAACTCGCCCACCACCTCGATAGGGGTGATGTAACCGCCGGCCTCGCGCTTGTCGACCACGGCCACGCCCGGCGCTTCACGCAGGATTTCACGGGCCAGTTGCTCGTCCATCGGGCTCTCAAACTCGATATTGATCGATTCCGAGTGGCCGACGAACACCGGCACACGCACGGCGGTCGGCACCACATCGATGGTCGGGTCGAGGATCTTGTGGGTTTCCACGATCATCTTCCACTCTTCCTTGGTGTAGCCGTCTTCCATGAAGACGTCGATGTGCGGGATGACGTTAAAGGCGATCTGCTTGGTGAACTTTTTCGGGGTCTTGTCACCCATGCCGTAGATGGCCTTGGTCTGGTCCCACAGTTCGTCCATGCCCGCCTTGCCCGCGCCGGCCACCGACTGGTAGGTCGAGACGACGACGCGCTTGATCTGCGCGGCATCATGCAGCGGCTTGAGCACCACCAGCATCTGGATGGTCGAGCAGTTCGGATTGGCGATGATGTGCTTCTTCTTGCAGTCCCAGATCGCATCCGGATTCACTTCCGGAATGATCAGCGGCACGTCCGGGTCCATGCGCCAAGCCGAGGAATTATCAATGACGATCGGGCCGGCCTTGCCGATCTTTTCCGACCACGCCTTGGAGACGTCGCCGCCGGCGCTCATCAGCACGATATCGACCTTGCTGAAGTCGAAGGTTTCGAGATCGACGCATTTCAGGGTTTTGTTGCCGAAGGAGACCTCGACGCCGACCGATTTACGCGAAGCGACCGCGTAAATATCCGAGACGGGGAAGTTCACTTCTTCTAGGATCGTCATCATTTCACGACCCACAGCGCCGGTGGCGCCGACTACGGCGACCCGATAACCCATAAGACTGCTCCTGTTAAATATACGAGCAGCGCAAATGATCCTTTTTAAGCCGTATGACAAGGCTTAATTATCCACACGCCGTGGATTTTACCGACAGCGGTTTCTGGTGATACTAAAGCGCCTGTTTCATCTCCGTCAGGCTGCGCCGCTTGACGGCGCGCATCACGCTGTCCAGGGCGTTTATCAGGCCGCCTGAGGTGAAGGGTTTGTTCAGGTGACCGTCGCCGCCCATCTGATAGCCCATGTCGATCCGGTCGGCGCTTTCATTGGCGCTCAGAAAGAGGATCGGCGTGTAACCCAGATGAAAGCCGTCTTCCACCAGGCGGATTTCGCGCGTCGCCTGCAGGCCCGACATGCCCGGCATTTCCATATCCATCAGGACAGCGTCATATTCCGTGGTCTGGTAGGCTTCCAGGGCTTCCTGGCCATCCGCGGCGAAATCAACGTCTATCCCCGTGGCCGCCAGCATCAGATCAACCATTTTCCGTTGGGTGGCATTGTCTTCTACGCATAATACTTTCAAGGTCGTTCCCTCTTCCCCGGTTCAGACCGTGTGCTCACGCGAATCACGATCTGTTACAATTATACACACTACGTGTTATCTGAATATGAGTTACGCAAGATGGATGCCATCATTATAGGCGGCGGTCCCGCCGGGATCAGTTGCGCCATCTGGCTGAAGAAGCTGGGGGTCGAATGCGTCCTGCTGGAGGCCTCGGCGCAATTGGGCGGCCTGCAAACGCGCAGCCCGTACGAGAACCTGTGGATTCCCGGCGTACAAGGCAAAACCGGCCAGCAGGTGGCGGCTTCCCTGGCGGATCATGCGAAAGCGGTAGGTATAGATGTGCGGCTGGGTTGCCCGGTGCTTTTCGTCGATGGCCAGCAGGTGACAAGCCTCGTCGGCACATACTCCGCGCCATATCTGGTGATCGCCACAGGCTCACAGCCACGTACCGGCGGCTTTACGGCGTCAGACAGGATCATTATCGGGCCGGGCGTGGGGATGGAGACGCTCGATGTCAAAGGCCGGCGCGTGGCCATTTTCGGCGGCGGGGATAATGCCTTCGATCAGGCGCGGTTTGTGCGGGATCGCGGCGGAGAGGTGACGATCTTTTCGCGCTCAGCGCCGCGCGCGCAAAAGCTGTTGCAGGACATGATTCCCGATGTGCCGGTAGTCGTCGGGCCATATCAGGCGGATCAGGACGCCATGACCATCAATAGCGAGGCTTTCGATGCGTTCGGGGTGATGTTCGGCTTTGAGGCGGTGGTGCCGGACGGATTGGCGCTGGACCTCGATAACGGCTATGTGCGGGTCGATCGTTTCGGCGAAACCAGTGAGCCGGGTGTCTATGCCTGCGGCGAGGTGACCGATTACTGGCACCCGTGCGTGACCACCTCTGCCGCGCACGGTATTCAGGTCGCCAAGCAGATTTCGATACGGTTGCAAAGGTAAGAAACCCCACCACCACGAGCCAAGAGGCTCGTGGTCCCTCTCCCCATCGGAGATGGGGAGGTACAAGAGGATTGCTTATTCTTATACCTCCCCGGCATAGCCGGGGAGGGGGACCGCGATCATCCTTCATGATCGTGGTGGTGGGGCTTCTTACTTACTTAACGCACATGCAGCATTTTTTTAACGCCATCTTGAGGCGGATCGTTTATAACCATCGTTAATAAATGGTGGGTCGCGGTCAGAAGGCCGTGCGCAGACAGATCGAATGACCAATATCCGTAGTGAATACAAACGCCTGCTGAAATCGGGCGAGATTGTTCCCGATGCCGCCCAGAAGGCGGCCATCGAGGCACTGGTCGTGCTGGAGCGCCGCATCCGTCAGAGCCGCGCCCTGTGGCGGCGCCTGCTCGGCATCCAGCCACGCGTCTGCGGGCTCTATCTCTGGGGACCGCCGGGCCGCGGCAAGTCCATGATGATGGACCTGTTCTACAACAATGTTCACAAGATCCCGAAGCGCCGCGTCCATTTCCATGCCTTCATGGCGGAGGTGCACCACTATATCCGCCTGTGGCGCGAGAGCGACGCGAAGACCCGCAAGATCAATTTCGGCACGCATAAGGGCGACGATCCCATCGCGCCAGTGGCCCGCCTGATCGCCAGCCAGTCGCAACTCCTGTGCTTCGACGAATTGCAGGTGACGGATATCGCCGACGCCATGATCCTGGGGCGCCTTTTTGAGGCGCTGTTTGCGCGTAAAGTCATTCTGGTCGCCACCTCCAATCGCCCGCCGGACGATCTCTATAAGGACGGCCTGAACCGCGAGCACATCCTGCCCTTTATCGCCATGATCAAGGACCGCACCACCCTCGTCCAGGTCTCCGGCCCCAAGGATTTCCGGCTTGATCGTCTGCGCGGCGCCAAAACCTGGTTTTCGCCCTCTACCGAACCGCGCGCCATTGCCGCCTTCAATACCTTGTGGGCCGACATGAAGCACCTGATGACCGAGATGGACACGGTCCTGACGGTCAATGAGCGCAAACTGCATTTCGCCCGCGCCGCCGGCCCGATGCTGCGCGCCACTTTCGCCGAACTGTGCGCCGCCAATAACGGCCCGGCCGATTATCTCGCCATCGCCGAGCGCTTCACAACGGTGTTTATCGAGGGCGTGCCGATCCTGTCCCCTTCCAACCGCAACGAGGCGAAGCGGTTCGTCACCCTGATCGATGCGCTCTATGAGGCCGGCACCAAGACGGTCATCCTGGCCGATGCCGAGCCGTCACTGCTCTATCCGGTGGGAGATGGCGCCTTTGAATTCGAGCGCACGGTGTCGCGCCTGGAAGAAATGCGCTCCGAGGATTACCTCAACCGCGCGGATTAGTTAGCCGAAATCGTTTGACCACACTTATCCCCATTCTGTAGATGGGGCATGGCTGAACGTATCTACCTTTATGACTCCACGCTGCGCGACGGTGCGCAGGCGCAAGGAATAGACTTTTCTGTCGCGGACAAGCAGGCGATTGCGGCTGCGCTCGACGCATTCGGCATTGACTATATCGAAGGCGGTTGGCCTGGCGCCAACCCGACCGACGACGCCTTTTTCGGCGCCCTGCCCAAGACGAAGACGGCGAAGATTTCTGCTTTCGGCATGACCCGCCGCGCCGGCCGTTCGGCGTCCAACGATCCGGGCTTGCAAGATCTGCTGGCGGTCAATACCCCGACCGTCTGTCTGGTCGGCAAGAGCTGGGACTGGCAGGTCGAGACGGCGCTCAAGGTTTCGACCTCAGAAAACCTGCGCATGATCAGCGACTCTCTGGCCCATATCCGCGCCAATGGCCGCGAAGCCGTGTTTGATGCTGAACACTTCTTCGATGGCTACAAGGCCAATCCAACCTACGCCATAGAGGCGCTGAAGGCCGCACACGAAGGCGGCGCCAATTGGCTGGTGCTGTGCGACACCAATGGCGGCTCCATGCCCTCGGAAGTCTATCGCATCGTCAGCGCCGTGAAGGCCGCTTTGCCCGACGCCAATCTCGGTATCCACTGCCATAACGACACCGAGCAGGCCGTCGCCAATTCGCTGGCCGCGGTCGAAGCCGGCGTGCGTCAGGTACAGGGGTGCATCAATGGCATCGGCGAGCGTTGCGGCAATGCCAATCTGATCGCTATTATCCCGACCCTGATGCTCAAGATGGGTTACGATACCGGACTCACGCCTGAGCAACTGACCCATATCGGCGAACTGTCACGGCTGGTCGATGACCGCCTGAATCGCGCCCCCAACCGCCATGCGGCCTATGTCGGCTCATCCGCCTTCGCCCACAAGGGCGGGCTGCATGTCAGCGCCATGAACAAGGACAGCCGGTCCTACGAGCATATTGACCCGGCTTTGGTCGGCAATTCGCGCCTGATCCTGGTGTCGGATAAGGCGGGCCGCTCCAACATCGTCAACCGCCTGCATCAGATGGGCATCGAGGTCGCCGACGATGACGACCATATCGGCGAGTTGGTCAAGGCGGTGAAGGAACGCGAGGCCCTGGGCTATGCCTATGAGGACGCCAGCGCCAGCTTCGAGCTGATGGCGCGCGAACGCCTGGGCCAGTTGCCGCGCTATTACGAACTGCAAAGCTACCGCGCGCTCAACGAATATCGCCTCGATGCAAAAGGCCGCGCCTTCGATGTCGCCGAGGCGACGGTCAAGCTGGTGGTCAAGGGCGAGCAGGTGATGAGCGTGGCCGAGGGCAATGGTCCGGTCAATGCGCTCGACGCCGCCCTGCGCAAGGCCCTGACGCCGCATTATCCGCAACTGAACGCCATGCACCTCAATGACTACAAGGTGCGCATTCTGACGCCTTCGGACGCCACCGCGGCACTGACACGCGTCATGATCGAAAGCCGCGATGATCAGGGCCGCACCTGGAACACGCTGGGCGTCAGCCATAACGTGATCGATGCGTCCTATAATGCACTCTACGACGCCATCACCTATCACCTCCTGAAGGCAGGGGTGTAAGCGATCTGAGCTAAACGGCGAAGCAGGCCATGCCGGCCGGTTTGTCGCCTGCCACTATAATGGCTGAGCGGCGACGTTTCTGACTCTGTATAATGGCAGAGACCCGTCTTAAACCAGCTCGCCCCTGAGCAGCTTCGGCAGATCGCCCGTCGCCGCGCCGGCGTCTTCCATCACGAACTGGCGCAAGGTGGGCACCTTGTTGAACAGGCCGATGCCGACGCCGCGCACCGCCCGCAGCAGGGGATTGCCGTTTGAGAACAGCCGGACGAAGCCATCCATGATCACCGAGGTACTGACATTATCGAAGCGCCGCCATTTGGCGTAACGTTCCAGCACCAGATCCGTGCCGATATCCTCGCCCAGACGCGCCGCCTCTATCAGCACCTCGGCCAGGGCCGCCACGTCCTTCAGGCCGAGATTCAGGCCTTGTCCGGCGATCGGATGAATGCCGTGGGCGGAATCGCCCAACAGGGCCAGCCTGCCCTTGTGCATCTCTTCGGCGAGACCCAGGCCCAGCGGATAGATGAATTTCTCGCCCACCACGGTCAGATCGCCCAGGAATTCGCCGAAACGCCCGATCAGGTGGTCATAGAACAACTGGTCATCGACCTGCATCAGGGCTTTCGCTTTGGCATGGGTCTCCGACCAGACGATGCAGGCGCGGCTATCATTCAGCGGCAGGATGGCGAAGGGCCCCGTCGGCAGGAAGTGTTCATAGGCGACGTGATTGTGCGAATGTTCCATCTGCACCGTGCAGACGACGGCGCTCTGGTCATAGGCCCAGTTGATGTGTTTGATGCCGGCCTTTTCGCGCAAGGTAGACTTGCGGCCTTCCGCCGAGACGACCAGCGGCGCGCGCAGGGTCTCTCCCGTATCGAGGTCAACCTCGGCGAAGGAACCGTCCTCGCGGTTATCGACCACTGAGGCCGGGCTGATCAGGCGGATGCCCTGGTTGACGATCTCCTCATACAGTGCTTTGCGCACCTGACGGTTCTCGACCATGTAGCCCAGCGGTTCGTCGCCGGTGCGGTCGGAGATTTCCTCCGAGGCGAAATGCAGGAAAAACGGCAGGGGTTTCGGCGCCGAAGCGCCCGGCAGATGGCCGTCCGTCACGAAAATCTCGTCCATGCGGCAGGCGTGTTTTTCCAGCACATCGCCAACGCCCAGCGCCTTCCACTGGCGGAAACAGGCATAGGCGATCGCCGAGGCGCGGCCATCGAAACTGACATCCAGCATGTCATCGAAAGGTTGTCGCTCGACCAGGGCGACCTCCAGACCGCCGGATTTCAAAGCCAAGGCCAGGGTCATTCCGGCCATGCCGGCGCCTACGATTACGACATCATATGTTTTCATAGTGACATCATAGCTTTACCGGCCAAAAGCGCAATGCGGTCGGGTGACGCGGTTTGTTGCTTTCCGTACTGGCGCGCCGTAAGAACAGGGTCATGAAAAACCGTCTGCCGCTCATCATCACCCTCGCCGGACTGGCCGCCGCGGTCTATGCCGTGATCCTGAACCTTGTCACGGCGGTGCCGACAGCGGCGCAATCCTTCGTGATCCAGAGCCTGATCTTCGCCGTGGTGGCCATCGTCTGCGGCATCTATGCCTTGCGTCGGGGCGGCGGTTGGCGGTTTCTGGCCATCGCCATGATCGGTCCATCCGTATTTGTCATTGCGGATGCCGGAATGCGTCTCGCGCTTTATCTGCGTCAGGGTGTATAGTCGGCCGCCTGATCTCAAGGATAAGCCGCCATGACCCAGCCCGCCGCACCGATCAAATTCTATTCCATGCACCTCTCCGGCAATGCGCACCGGGTGTTGCTGACCCTGAGGGCGCTCGACCGGCCGTTTGAGCTGATTGAGGTCAATCTGCGCGCCAAGGAACAAAAATCCGAAGCTTTCCTGCAAATGAACCCCTTCGGCCAGGTGCCGGTGATCGATGACAACGGCACGGTCATCTGGGATTCTATCGGCATCATGACCTACCTCGCGCTCCGTTACGATGATGGCAAATTGCTGCCGCGCGATCCGGCGCAATTCGGGCAGATCATGGCCTGGCTGGGCAAGACTTCCGGCCCGATCGCCTACGGCATGGCCACGGCGCGGCGGATCAACCTCTTCAATGCCCCGGCGGATATCGATTCCGCCCACGCCATCGCGCATGACTTCCTGCATGTGATGAACGAACATCTGGAAGGCCGCGCCTGGCTGGTGGGCGGTACCGTCACACTCGCCGATCTGGCCTGCTATGCCTATGTCGCGCACGCGCCAGAGGGTGGGGTGGACCTGAAGGGCTTCGGCAATGTCAGCGGCTGGCTGGCCCAGGTCGAGGCCCTGCCCTTCTTCGCCGCCATGCCGAAAGCCAAGGTCGGCCTGTGGGCGGAATAAAGTCCAGATTTCAATGAAATCTGGAAAGGGCAAGTGCCCGCCCGAGCCTATGCGAGGAGCCCCGCGGCGCTTGAGCGGAAAAATGCCAAAAAAAGACGCCGCTACGAGGGGGAAAACGTAGCAGCGCCAGAATAATCTCGGGGAAGAAGAAATGTCTGCCGGCCGGGGGACTACTGGATTCCGGGGGCTGGGGGGGCTGTTCAGGGGGGAACCCGAGCAAGTCGCCTCGGCCGACATCTGCATAATCAATTGGGAAGCGGGCCACGGAAGGGCCAAATTAAGGTCATATCGCGTCCTTTTCATAACTTTCCCATAAAGACGGCCATATGAATTTACTTGCGCGATTCAGTCGCTTCAGGCGTAATCGGGTCAGATTTTCCTGCGGAGTCTTGGGTTTATGAGTATTCAGGATTTGAGCGGCGCCTTTAACGCCTCGCAGCCCCAAAATGCCGGAAAGCCAGGGCCGGTCTTCTTTGAGCGCAAGGAACTGGAACTGATCCTGCGGCTATACGGACAACATGTCGCCTCCGGTGACTGGCGTGATTATGCCATCGATCAGCTTGCCGACGCCGTAGCCTTCAATATCTTCCGCCGGAGTAACGAAGCGCCGCTGTACCGTATAGAGAAGCGGCCATCGCTCGCTCGCAAGCAGGGGGCTTTCGCCGTCTTCAACCAGGCGGGGATGATCCTCAAGCGCGGCCGCGAACTGGGGCCCGTGCTGGCCGTGCTGGATAAACGCAGGTTCGACGTTCTGTAAAACAAAAACCCCGGAAGTCACCTTCCGGGGTTTTCAATTTCAGGCTTCAATCCGTTTTAGCGACGGCCGCCGAACAGGTTCAGCAGGCTGAGGAACAGGTTGATGAAGCTGACATAGAGGCCGATGGCGCCGATATAGGTCAGGGCGGCACGGTGATTGGCCGAAAGCTGACCGGTCGAATAGTACAGCGTCTTGAGCGATTGCGTCTGGTAAGCGATCAGGGCCGAAAACAGAACAACACCGATGCCTGACATCGCCATCATCATGATGCCGCTCTTGAGGATAAAGGCATTGACCAGGCCCGCGATAATCAGGCCCAGGACCGAGGCCGAGAAGAAGCCGCCCCAGCCGGACATATTGACCTTGGTGGTGTAGCCGATCAGGCTGACAACGCCAAAGGTGGCGGCGGTCACAAAGAAGATGGTGGCGATCGAAATGCCCGTATAGAGCAGGAAGATCGACGACAGCGACACGCCCATGATGGCGACGAACACCCAGTAGAAGGCGCCCGAAACCGCCGCGTTCAGGCCGTTCATGAAACGGCCGGAAATAAAGCTTAAGACCAGCGGTGCGAAGGCGAAGATCCAGCCCAGCGGCGTATAGCCGGTGACGCGGCCGTCAGCGGTGAAATTATAGAGAAGCTGGATCAGGAAAGGCGAATTGGCCACGGCCCACGCCATGCCGCCGGTGACCACGAGGCCCAGCGCCATTTTCTGATAGATGCCCAGCAGGAAGTTGCGCAGGCCCATATCCCTGGCCTGTTCTTCCACGGTGGGCATGGCAATATAGCGAGTGTCCATGTCGTTCATAGGTTTGAAACCCCTGTTAAATGTCTGATGCCGCTGGCTCGGTATTGCCAAGGCATTCTGGTGATAATATGGGACTGTGGCGCTTTCCTGACAAGGGGCTTTCTATGCCGGTCGGGGACTTTGATTATATAAGCAAATTCAGGCGAAACCGGCATGAAATATTCCCCCCTCGGACGCACGGGCCTTCAGGTCTCCCGCGTTTGTCTCGGCACCATGATGTATGGCAGCCAGGTATCGCAAACCGATGCCTGGGCGCAGATGGATTATGCCCTGACCCGCGGCATCAATTTCTTCGATACGGCCGAAGCCTATGCCATTCCACCGCGGCCGGAAACCCAAGGCGCCACCGAGCGGATCATCGGCGAATGGTTCAAAGCGCGCGGCAACCGGAAAGATATCATCCTGGCCACCAAGGCGGCTGGTCGCGCCGATTTCATGACCTGGATTCGGAACGGCCCCCGCCATACGCGCGAGCACCTCGATGCCGCCATTCAGGGCTCGCTCGACCGCCTGCAAACCGACTATATCGACCTCTACCAGCTCCACTGGCCCGACCGCCGCTATGCCGGCTTCGGCTTCCACCATTATACCGACTACGACGCCGATTATGAGAGCTTCCACGCTATTCTCGAAAGCCTCGATCGCCACGTAAAAGCCGGGCGCGTCCGTCATATCGGCGTCTCGAACGAGAGCCCCTACGGCGTGATGAAGTTCCTGGCGGAATCCGAGAAGCACGGCCTGCCGCGCATCGCCTCGATCCAGAATGCCTATTCGCTGGTGTCGCGCGCTTTTGATTACGGCCTGGCCGAGGTGAGTTTGCGCGAAGATGTCGGCCTGCTGGCCTATTCCTCGCTGGCCCAGGGCTATCTGACGGGCAAGTACCGTAACGGCGCCCTGCCGGAAGGCGCGCGCAAGACGCTCTATCAGCGCCTCAACCGTTATGAAGGCCCCGGCGGCATCGAAATGATCGATAAATATGTCGACCTCGCCGCTGAACTCGGTCTGAAGCCCGAACAACTGGCGCTGAAATTCGTCGATCAGAGGCCATTCGTCACCTCGACCATTATCGGCGCCAGTTCGATGGATCAGTTGATCAGTGATATCGACGCCTTCGATCTGGAATGGACGCCGGAGATCGACAAAGCGGTGATGGCCCTGCACCTCAGCCATCCTAATCCTTGCCCGTAAGGTTCAGTCATGATGCGCTCCGCTCTCTTCATTCCCTGCGCCAATCCAAAAGCCATGGCCAAGGCGGCGACACTGGCCTGCGACGCCCTGATCTTCGATCTGGAAGACGCCGTAGGCGACTCTGAGCGCGACGGGGCGCTGGCGCGGCTGGCGGAAACCCTGGCCGGCGATTTTGTGGCCAGGACCGTGCTGGTGCGTATTCATCCGCAGTATCTGGGCGGCATTCACAAAGCGCTGTCGGGTTTACGGATCGACGGGCTGGTCATTCCCAAGGTCAATGGCGTGGCCGATATCACCGGCGTGGCGCATGTCTGGCCGGATATGCCTCTATGGGCGATGATCGAGACAGCGCAAGGCGTGGCCAATCTGGCGGAGATCGCCACGGCCGGCGTGAAGGGCCTGATCGCCGGACCGAACGACCTGCGCAAGGATCTGCGCAGCCGGTCAATGAAGGACCGCGCCGATATCCTTTTCGCCCTGTCCCAGATCGTTCTTTATGGCCGCGCCAATGGGCTGAGCGTGCTCGATGGCGTCTATAATGCCTTCCGGGACGAAGCGGGTTTTGCCGCCGAATGCGAACAGGGCCGCAGCCTGGGTTTCGATGGCAAGACCCTGATCCACCCGGCGCAGATCGCGGCGTGCGAGGTGGCATTTTCGCCTTCTGAAGCCGAGGTGGGGTGGGCAAAGGCTGTGGTGGCCGCCTTTGAAGGCAGTGCGGCCGGCGTGGTGTCGGTCAATGGCGAGATGGTCGAGCGCCTGCATCTTGCACAGGCGCATTGGATATTAAAATCTTAACCGCAGGAATTGGCCAAGACCAATTCTTGGCCGGTTGTTAATCTGGTTTTAGACGACCAGGCATTCAGAATAATAAATATTCTGTCCTCCCCCTTCACTACGCTTTCAGTGGCTCGAACTTGCGCGCCTGATCGACCAGCATGATCGGCACACCGGAACGGATGGGGAAGGCCAGGCCGGCCGTCGGGCTGATCAGTTCCTGCGCGACCTTGTCATAGGTCAGCGGGCGGCGTGTGACCGGACAGACCAGGGCTTCCAGCAGGCGCGGATCGATTTCCAACTCATTTTTGGCGTAGGTTTCGATATCGGTCATGATGATCTCAGGAGAAAAGAAGCGACGACAGGCGGCGGCGGCCGGCCTTGGTCAGCTCGGATGACGCGCCGAGCGCGGTGAAAATCTTGAAGAGATAGGTGCGGGCGGCCTGGCCGTTCCATTCCGGATCATACTTGACGATTTCCAGCAGAGCGTTCATCGCCTCGGCCATCTCGCCCTGGGCCGCCAGCGCCCGGCCAAGATCATACCAGGCATCGAAATCGCGGCCATCCGCGGCGATCCTGGCGCGCAGGCCGGCAATATCGGTGGGCGCACCCTCCGCCAGTTCCAGCGCGGCGCGCAGGCCGAGAATATCCGTATCCTTTGTATCGGCCGGCACCTGATCGAGGGTGGCTTTTGCATGATCCGGCTGTTGTAGTTTCAGGTAAATCCGCGCCATGCCGGCAATGGCCCTGGTATTTTCCGGGTCCTGTTCCAGCACGAACGCATAGGCTTCCATGGCGCTGGGCATATCGCCGTCTTCCACCGACTTGGCGGCCAGGGCCAGGGCATCATCCACCGACGGGCTACCGTCACCGGCCACGCCCAGCTTGTCGATAAAGGCGCGCAGTTCGGTTTCCGATTTGGCGCCCATGAAGCCATCGACCGGACGGCCGCCGACAAAGGCATAGACGGTGGGGATCGACTGGACACGCATCTGGGCGGCGATGGCCTGGTTCTGGTCGACATCGATCTTGACCAGCTTCACCTTGCCCTTCTGCTCGCCGATCACCTTTTCCAGCGCCGGACCAAGCTGGCGGCACGGGCCACACCAGGTGGCCCAGAAATCGACAATGACCGGCTGGGTCATGGAGGCCTCGATGACATCGGCCATGAAGGTGTTTTCGGAACCGTCGATGATATTGGGGTCGTTGCTGGCCATGGGATACCTCTGTCTATTCGCTTATCTCAAGTGGGCGTGCGCATCAATGGAATCAAGTGAGTGTGCTGAAATCGACGATTACCAGTTCACGGCCCAGAGACGCGATAAACGCCCGGAAATCAGCCTGACTGAGCGAAGTCGTGGCCGTATTGGTCAGAGGGTGGAAATTGACAATCTCCGCATCGGCCAGAGCCTTGTCGAGGATAAACCGCACCTTGCGTTCCGGATCATTGATCAGGCCCAGCGCCGTCACCGAACCTGGCCGCACCCCCAGGGCATTATAAAGCCGCTCTTCCGAGCCGAAGCTCAGGCGTCCGGAGCCTATCACCTTCGGCAGGGTTTTCAGCGGAATCTGCGTCGATTGCTCGGCCGATATCAGCCAGAGCTGACCCTTGTCGTCCTTCAGGAACAGGTTCTTGGTGTGCGCGCCCGGCAACTGCGACTTAATGTCGTCGCCTTCGCCCACGCGAAAGACGGCTTCGTGGGTCAGGGTGCTTGTTTTCAGGCCCAAATCATTTAAGGCTTCGAGCAGTTTTTCAGGCGTGTAGAGCGGATCGGTCATGATCCGCCTTTACCGCAATCCTTTTGACGATGGAACTGCCCGATGGAACTTGAGTGCTTTGTCATGACCACCTATCCGCCGGAAATCGTGCCCGGCCGGCCGGAGCGGGAATGGATGGACAGTTTTCAGTCCCGCTTCCCCTATCGCTGCCTGCCGCTCACTATGGCCAATACCACCGGCTGGGAAATTCTTTGCCCCACCGACATCACCATTATCTGGAACGGCGGCATAGGCAAGAACGATCTGACCATCACCTGCGATGCCGATCCGAACTACAATCTCGAACACCTGGTGTCGTCTCACTTCACCCACGGCGTCGTGACCTTCCATACCGGCTTCCTCTTCCGCACCCCGCCGGGCTATGCCGTGCAGGCCTCCGGCGCGCCGAACCAGGTCAAGGACGGCATAGCGCCGCTGACAGGTCTGGTGGAAACCGACTGGCTGCCCTTCCCCTTCACCATGAACTGGCTGATGACACGCCCCGGCATGGTGACCTTCAAGAAGGGCGAGCCGTTCTGCTTTATCCAGGTGGTGCAGCACAAGGGTCAGGATGATATCCAGCCGGTGATCAAGTCGCTGGAAAGCGATCCGGAGCTGAAGAAGCAGTTCGATGCCTGGGCCCGGACACGCCAGGAATTCAATGACAGCCTCGTCCGCCGCGACCCCGACGCGGTCAAGGAAGCCTGGCAGAAATTCTATTTCAAGGGCGAGAAGCCCGACCCGACCGGCCAGGTGGTCGAAAAGGTCGACGACCATATCAATCGTCGCCGCCTGAAGACCCCCAAGGTCATTCGCCCCAAAAAGACGCGCTAAATGGAGAAAGGACCGAGGCCAGTAGCCCCGGTCCTTTCATTTTCAGGCGAAGCCGCGCAGCCGCATCAGCGCATCGCGGTTGACATCCCGGCCGAGGAAATTGCGGAAGGCCACGTCCTGCGGAATGGTGTCCCCCACGCTCAGGATATTGTCGAAGTAGTTCTTCGCCGTCGGGCCGTCGAAAGGCCCGCCTTCCTTCATGAACTTCTCATAGGCGTCGGCCACCAGGGCGTCCGACCACAGGTAGGAATAATAGCCCGCCGAATAACCGTCATCGGCGAAGATGTGCGCGAACTGCGTCGGGCGGTGGCGCATGACGATTTCCTTCGGCATGTTCAGCTTGGCCAGTTCGGTCTTCTCAAAAGCGACGATGTCGATATCGGTTTCGCCGGCCAGGTGATACTTCATGTCGATCAGGGCGCAAGCCAGGTATTCGACCGTGGCAAAGCCCTGGTTGAACTTCGATGACTTCACCAACTTTTCCTGCAATTCGGCCGGCATTGGCTTGCCGGTTTCATAATGGATGGCGAACTGGTTCAGCACCACCGGTAGCGGTAGCCAGTGCTCGTTGAGCTGCGACGGGAACTCGACGAAATCGGTCGCCGTATTGGTGCCACCCTGGCTCGGATACCAGGCGTTCGAGCTGAGCGCATGGATGGCGTGGCCGAACTCATGGAACATGGTCTCGGCATCGTCCCAGGAAATGAGAATAGGCTTGCCCGGCTCAGCCTTGATGAAGTTGCAGTTGTTCGAGCAGATGCAGATGTGATCGAGCATGTAGGACTGACCCTGGTACTCGGTCTCCCAGGCGCCGGAGGATTTGCCTTCGCGGGCGTAAGGGTCATAGTACCACACGCCGACCTGCTTGCCGGCGCGCATCACTTTATAGGTCGTCACGTCCGGTTGGAAGACCGGCACGTCCTTCACCTGAATGAATTCGAAACCGTACATCTTGTTGGCGGCCCAGAACATGGCGTCCTGGATCTTGTCCAGTTGTAGGTAGGGCTTCACTTCCGACTCATCGAGATCGTATTTCGCCTTCTTCACCTTTTCGGCGTAGAAGCGGTAATCCCAGGCAGCAATGGTGATGTTGGCCCCTTCGGCGTCGGCGATCTTCTGCATGTCGGCCACTTCCTCGTGGACGCGATTGACGGCCGGTCCCCACACCGCCTCCATCAGGTTCATGGCGTTGTCAGGTGTCTTGGCCATGGCGACTTCGAGGCGCCAGTGCGCATGGGTCGGATAGCCATAGAGCTTTGCGCGCTTTGCTCTCAGCTTGAGGATTTGCGAACCGATCTGCTTGTTGTCCCACTGGTCGTTATTGTCGCCACGCATGATATAGGCGCGCCACACCTTTTCGCGCAGGTCGCGGCGGGTCGAATAGGTGGTGAAGGGCTCCATGGCCGAGCGCGTATTCTGCACGGCATACATGCCATCCTTACCCAGTTCCTTCGCCTTGGAGGCCAGGGCGGCAATGAAGGGTTCCGGCAGGCCATCGAGATCATCCCTGGTGATGAAGGTGGCCTGGGCCTCGTCATGCTTCAGATTGTTCGAGAAGCGGTTGAACAGGGTGGCCAGTTGCTGATTGATATCGGCCACTTCCTTCTTTTGCGCATCCGACAGCTTGGCGCCGGCGCGGACGAAATTGTTGTACTTCTTCCACAGCAGACGGTCCTGCTGTGGATTGAGCTTCAGGCTGTCGCGCTGGTTATAAACTGCCTCGATACGCTGGAAGAGGTCGGCATTCTGGGTAATTTCGTCGCCGAAAGCCGCCTTGACCGGCGACAGCCTGGCGGAGACATCGGGGAAGCCGCCGGTGGAGAGGTTTGAATCCCAGACATTATAAACCGCACCGACGCGATCATAGGCGGCGCCGGAGGTCTCATAGGCTTCGATGACATTCTGGAAGGTCGGCTGGGCGGGATTGTCCGTAATCGCCCTGATCTCGGCGCGCATGGCATCCATGGCTGTCAGGGTCGCCGGTTCGAAATCGGCAATCTTCACCTTGTCGAAGGCGGGCACGCCGCCATAGGGACCGGTCCAGGCTTGAGTCAGATAGGCGGTAGCGATGGCAATGCCTCCGGTGCTTTGCGCGAGTGTGGGCGTGGTGACGAAGGCGGCTGTGCTGGCGCCGGCCATCAGGCCAAGGGCGGTGCGGCGGTTCATTTGGGGTGAGGACAAGTGAAGCTCCCTTAGAGGGCCGAAGGCTAAAAAGCCTAGTTTACGAGACAGGCCAAAAGTCGTAACTGATGAACCTATAGACCGCAACAAACGCGGCCAAATTAAGTTTTCGTAACACAGGAAATCAGTTCATGGCGATCGGCGTTTTTGATTCCGGCATCGGCGGCCTAAGCATCCATCGCGCCCTGGTCGACCGCCTGCCCCAGGCCGATTTCGTCTATCTCGCCGATCAGAAACACGCCCCCTATGGTGACCGCTCCGGTGAGGAGATCGTCGAACTGACGCGTCAGGGCTGCGAAACCCTGTTTGAAGCCGGCGCGTCGCTGGTGGTGCTGGCCTGCAATACCGCTTCGGCCGTGGCCCTGCGCCGCCTGCAATCGACCTGGCTGGCGCAATTCCGCAAAACCTATAGGCGTCCGGTCAATGTGCTGGGCATTATCGTCCCCACCATCGAGGCCGCCACCGGCCTGCCCTGGGAACACGAGGCCGAGCGTCGCGGCGAGAAGATCGAAAAGCTCGATGTCATCGGCGTGTTCTCGACCGTCGCCACCGCCCGCTCGCGCGTTTACGAGATCGAAATCGACAAGCGCCGTCAGGATATCGCCGTTTTCACCGAAGCCTGTTCCGGCCTGGCCGACATGATCGAGCAGGGCGCAGCGCGCGAAGACCTCTCGGCCAAGATCAAGGGGCATGTCGAATCCCTGCGTATTCGCATCGGCCGTTACCCGGACCGGGCCATCCTCGGCTGCACCCATTATGAACTTGTGGCCGACCTCTTCCGCGAGCACCTGCCCGCCGGCACGCCGCTGATCCACCAACCGGCGCCGGTCTCCAAGGCCCTGGCGGACTATATCGAACGCCATCCGGAATATACCATTGGCGACACCGGCGCGCGCACCTTCCTGACTACCGGCGAACCGCGCACGCAGTCGGCCCTGATCGAAGCCTTCTGGGGTGCGCCGCTGACGTTTGCCGCCGTGAGTGCCGTGAAAGCGGCGTAGAGCAAGGCTAGGAGGCACAGCCTACCGGGGGCGCCTAGCCTGGACCTCATAACAGGACAAGTGATTAACCGCTTAACTACAGAAAAACCGGACCCGCTTGGGCCCGGTTTTTCTGTAGTTCAAATGACTATCCACTGCCCAGTTCCGGGGTCAAGGGGTCCGTGACCCCTTGCCTTGCTACTCTGCTGCGATATCCACCGGCACCGACGTGCGGATCAGGTGATCAAAGGCCGACAGCGCCGCCTTGGAGCCTTCACCCATGGCAATGACGATCTGCTTGTAGGGTACGGTCGTCGCGTCGCCGGCGGCGAAGATGCCGTGGGCCGAGGTTTCGCCGCGGTCATTGATCTCGATTTCGCCGCGTGGGGAGAGGTTGATCGTGCCCTTCAGCCATTCGGTATTGGGCAGCAGGCCGATCTGGACGAAGATGCCTTCCAGTTCGATTGTGTGCAGGGTATCGTGGATGCGATCCTTGTAGACCAGACCCGTCACCTTATCGCCGTCGCCCAGTACTTCTGTAGTCTGGGCATTGGTGATCACCGTCACGTTCGGCAGGCTGTAGAGCTTGCGTTGCAGGACGGCATCGGCGCGCAGTTCCGGCGCGAATTCCAGCAGGGTGACATGGGCCACGATGCCGGCCAGGTCGATGGCCGCTTCCACGCCGGAATTACCGCCGCCGATCACCGCGGTGCGCTTGCCCTTGAAGAGCGGACCGTCACAATGCGGGCAGTAGGCCACGCCCTTGTTGCGGTACTGGTCTTCACCGGGCACGCCCATCTGGCGCCAGCGGGCGCCGGTGGAGATCACCACCGTGCGGGCGCGCAAAGCGGCGCCGCTTTCGAGGCGCACCTCCGCCAGACCGCCGGGCTCTGAGGCCGGGATCAGCTTCGTTGCCTTTTGCAGGTTCATGATATCGACATCATAGTCCTTGACGTGCTGCTCCAGCGCCGTGGCCAGTTTCGGGCCTTCGGTATGCGAGACCGAGATGAAGTTCTCGATCGCCATGGTGTCGAGCACCTGGCCGCCGAAACGTTCGGCCACCACGCCGGTGCGGATACCCTTGCGCGCGGCATAGATAGCCGCGGCCGCGCCGGCCGGGCCACCGCCGATGACCAGCACGTCGAATTCCGACTTGGCGTCGATCTTGGCGGCTTCACGCGCCTGGGCGCCGGTATCGATCTTTGCGAGGATCTGCTCCAGGCCCATGCGGCCCTGACCGAAGGGCTGGCCATTGACCAGGATGGTCGGCACGGCCATGACCTGGCGCGCCTCGACCTCGTCCTTGAACAGGGCGCCATCGATGGCGACGTGCTTGATCTTCGGGTTGAGCACGCTCATCAGGTTCAGCGCCTGCACCACGTCCGGGCAGTTCTGGCAGGTCAGCGAGAAATAGGTTTCGAACTTCAGTTCGCCGTCGATATCCAGCGCCTTAACCTGCTCGATCACGTCGGCTTCGACGCGCGGCGGGTGGCCGCCGACCTGCAACAGCGCCAGGACCAGAGAGGTGAATTCGTGCCCCATCGGCAGGCCGGCGAAGGTGACGCTTATGTCGGTGCCGGGACGCTGAATAGCGAAGGAGGGCACACGCGAGTCAGTGCCATCTGTCTTCAGCGAGACCTTTTCCGAAGCCTCGACGATGTCGTTCAGCAGCTCGGTCATTTCGCGTGACTTCGCGCTGCCATCAACCGTGGCAACCAGTTCGATCGGCATCCGGAGGTTTTCCAGATACGCTTTCAGTTGCGTCTTCATCCCTGCGTCAAGCATGGTGGTACTCCGTTAGAAATAGGGGGAAATCATTGTCCATATTCAGGCTCCGCGAAGCCTGCATAAGGAGAATGAACTTATCTCCTCCCTTGCGAGCTTCTTTGGCGAAGCGGGGGAGGTGGCGAGCAAGCGCCGCCGTCAGGCGAAGCGCGTCGAGACGGAGGGGGCTTTCATAAGCGAGAAGCCCCCTCCACCCCTTCGGGGTCCCCCTCCCCCGCTACGCAGGGGAGGAGAAGGGGCTTAGATCTTGCCGACGAGGTCCAGCGAAGGCGCGAGCGTCTTTTCGCCTTCTTCCCACTTGGCCGGGCAGACTTCGCCAGGGTGCGAAGCGACATATTGTGCCGCCTTGACCTTGCGGAGCAGTTCGGTGGCGTTACGACCAACACCTTCCGAGGTGATTTCCATGAACTGGATGATGCCGTCCGGATCGACCAGGAAGGTGCCTCGATCGGCCAGGCCGACGCCCGGACGCATGACGTCGAAATTGTTGGTGAGGGTGCCGGATTGATCACCAACCATATAGTAGTTGATCTTGCTGATGGCCGGCGAGGTGTCGTGCCAGGCCTTGTGCGAGAAGTGCGTATCGGTCGAAACCGAGAACACTTCAACATTCATCTTTTGCAGTTCGGGATAGATGCCGGCCAGGTCTTCCAGTTCGGTCGGACAGACGAAGGTGAAGTCGGCCGGATAGAAGAAGAAGATGGACCATTTGCCCTTGGTGTCGGCGTCGGAGATGTCGACGAACTTGCCTGCCTTGTAAGCGGTCGCCTTGAACGGCTTGATGGCGGTGTTGATGAGAGCCATGGGGTATTTCCTTGATTAGAGTGGAACCGGGTTAAGCGGTACGGGGGGACAATCGCTCAAAACAATCAATAGAGCAAATTTGTTTTATTTTATTTTTGCATAGATTTTTCTTATGTTGATGCCAGGGCCGATTCCGCGCGCAGAACCGCCGAAATGGCATTGACGGTCGAGGCGATGCGCAGGGCGGCCTGTATCTGGACCGCGGTGACGCCATGATTGCGCAGAACCTTTTCGTGGCTGTCCATGCACAGGCCGCAGGCATTGACCGCCGAAACGGCCAGGGACCACAGCTCGAAATCGACCTTGTCGACGCCGGGATTGGTCAGGATATTCATGCGGAGGCCGGCGCGCATCTTTTCATATTCCTTGTTCTGCATCAGGTGCAGGGCACGGAAATAGACATTGTTCAGCCCCATGATGGCGGCCGCAGCCTTGGCGGCGGTGATCGCTTCCGGCGTCATGATCTCACTGGCGGCAGCTTCGATGTTTTTCACCACCGCCGGCACGCCAACCGCATGGGCGCAGGAGAGAAATGTGCCCCATTTCTGCTGGTCATTCACGATGGTTTCGTTCAGCAGGTTGGTTAGGTTCGACGACAGATCCTTGGCATAGGCGGGGATCAGGCTTTGCAGGGTTTCGATGGACATGGGCGCCTCGGTTTTTATAGAATGTGGTTATGAATTTTGACAATTCAATAAACTGATCTTATATAGCCATCATGCTCCCGACTCTCAGACAATTGCAATACCTCAAGCTGCTGGCCGAACATAAGAGCTTCGGCGGCGCGGCGGAAGCCGCCTTCGTGTCGCAGCCGGCGCTCTCTTCCGGCATTGCCGAACTGGAAAAGATACTGGGCGTGCGCGTGGTTGATCGTTCGCGCGGCCAGGTGATCCTGACGGCCGTTGGCGAAGAGACGCTAAAACGATCGGAAGATATCCTGGCGCGGGCCGAAGACCTGGTGGAGGCAGCGCGCGGCGCCAATCGCCCCCTGACAGGCCGCTTCCGGCTGGGCGTCATCCCCACGGTCGCCCCCTTTCTGCTGCCCAAGGCGCTTTTGAAACTGCGCAGGGATTTCCCTGACCTGCGTCTCTTTCTGCGCGAAGACCAGACGGCCCGATTGATCGCCTCGCTGAAATCAGGGGCGCTTGATGCCGCCGTCATCGCCCTGCCTTATGACCTGGCCGGACTTGACCACGCCTTTATCTGCAAGGATGAGATCGTGGCCGCTACGCCTTTAGGCCACCGCCTTTCCGGCGGCGACCGCATCGCGCCGGAAGACCTGAAAAACGAAGAACTGATCCTGCTGGAAGACGGCCACTGCCTGCGCGATCATGCCCTGGCCGCCTGTTCCTGGACCTCGCCCACCGGCACCTCGGAATCGCTGTCGACATATGCGGCAAACCACGGTGGCGGCTTTGCAGCGACCTCGCTGAATACGCTTGTCCAGATGGTCGGCTCCGGCCTCGGCGTCTCGCTGCTGCCGGCCATGGCGGTGGATTCCGGTATGGTGAAAGCCGACGAGGTCTGTGTGCGCCCTCTTGCCTCGGATCATGCCTTCCGAGATATTGTCGTCATCTGGCGCGCCGGCTCCAGCCGTGCAGCCGAGGCCAGGCTACTGGCGGAAAAGCTCAAGGAGTAGCCAATGCGGATAGTCTGTGCTGCCCTTGCCCTGCTGGCCCTCACGGCCTGCTCCAAACCGGCGCCGGAAGCGGATACATCGTCCGCGGCATCGGTCGCACCGCCGCCGGTCAGGGATGACTGGCCCGGCAAATATGAGGGCGAGCTGATGGTGCGCATCAGCGGTCTGCCCAATGCCCATAAAGTGGTGCTGGTGGCAGCCACGGCGGATGGCTGCACGGGTGATATCGGCCTGGCCGGCGGCGAGCCGGCAAAGGATATATCTCCCACCGAGCTTGGTTTGACTTTGAAACCCGACGACAAGACGACCTGCACCATCAGTATCAAGAAAGACGGTGATAAGTTGACCGTTTCCGAGAGTGGGATCTGCACGGCCTATCACGGCCTGGCGTGCAGCTTTAATGGCTCGGTGGTGAGGTTGAAGTGATCCGATATGTTCTGATTTTGCCCTTATTGCTTCTAGGGGCTTGTTTAAAAGTTAAACAACCGGCCCCATCTCCTGGAGATTGGGCAGGTGTATATTCAGGGTATGGATTGAAGGCTCAAGTTATACCTAAGGGGGGTGGCTATAATATCATTTTGACGCTCAAATCACCTGACGGCTGTAAAGGTAAATTTCAAAACGAGGTCTTATCTAGGCCAGAAGGGGAAAGTCTTGATTTTGGAGCTTCTGCGCCTGGGAAAGCTTGGTGCGAGATAAATTTGACGCGTGACGGCGAGCTTGTGACCATTGAAGAAACAGATACCTGTCAAGTTTTCAGAAAAGAAGGATGTTCTTTCAATGGCTCTATCGCCCGCATAAAATAGCGCGCGTTTACTGCTCGTCTGTTTTTTGATTAGGTTCTTTCTCAGCCAATTCACGCTCTTTAGCCTCAAGCTCTGCAAGCGCTTTGAACACACTATCATATCGATCAAGCGTTCGCCGCATCGCTTCTTCAATAGTGATCGCAGGTTTTTCGGCTTTGGGTTTCTGGGTCATAACTAGTTATACCACGGATTAATCACTCAGGCACATTCGCCTTTAACTCATCAAGCCAGATTTTCGCATTGCCATCACTCGGCGCGCGCCAGTCACCGCGCGGGCTAAGCGCACCGCCGGAGATCAGTTTCGGTCCATTGGGTACGGCCGAGCGCTTGAACTGCGAGATCGTGAAGAAGCGGAACAGGAACAGCTCCAGCCATTTCCGAATTTCAGGAAGCGTATATTTGTCTTTCCACGCCTGATAACTCAGGAAAGCCACCTTGGAGGGCTTCAGGCCATAGCGCGTGAGGTAATAGAGGTTGAAATCCTGAAGCTCATAGGGGCCGACCTTATCCTCGGTGCGCTGGATGACACCGGCTTCGATCGGCACCAGTTCCGGAGAGATTTCGCGCTCCAGCACCGATTGCAGGATACGCCCGGTCTTTGCGTCAAACTCCTTTTTCGCTGCCCAGCGGATCAGGTGCTGGATCAGGGTTTTCGGCGCGCCGCAATTAACATTGTAATGGCTCATATGGTCGCCGACACCATAGGTACACCAGCCAAGCGCCAGTTCACTGAGATCGCCCGTACCGACGACAAAACCTTTCTTTTCGCCTGCCAGCCGGAACAGAAAATCGGTGCGCAATCCCGCCTGAACGTTTTCGAAATTGACATCATAGACCTTTTCGCCCTGGCTGTAGGGATGGCCGATATCCATCAGCATCCGTTTGGCGGCGGGACGGATATCAAGCACTTCGGCAGAAATCCCCAGCGCCTTCATCAGCTTCATGGCGTCGTTGCGCGAACCGGTCGAGGTGCCGAAGCCCTGCATGGTATAGCCGTGGATATTGGCGCGCGGGATACCCAGCCGGTCGAACGCCTTGCACGCCACGATCAGGGCATGGGTGGAATCCAGCCCTCCGGAAATACCGATCACCACGTTTTGCGTATTGCTGGTCGAGAGGCGCTGCATCAGGCCGTGGACCTGGATATTGAAGGCCTCGTAACAGTCCTCGTCCAGCCGCTCCGGATCGGCGGGCACATAGGGGAAGCGCGCGACATGGCGATGGAAGTCGGTCAGGTCATGGGGCGTATAATCAAATGAAGTGAACGCCTCCGCATCTGCCTTGTTGAAGAGCCGTGCATCTGCAAAAGTTGCCGTGCGGAGACGTTCCTGCGCGATGCGGTCGACATCGATATCGGCGAATGTTAGCGTATTACTGGCGAAGCGTTCCCCTTCGGCCAACAGCATCCCCATCTCATAGATCAGCGACTGTCCGTCCCATGCCAGATCCGTGGTGGATTCTCCCGGCCCCGACGCACTGAAGGCGTAGGCGCACATGAGACGCTCCGATGTGGCCTCACAGATGCGCTTGCGTACACGGGACTTGCCGACCGTGACCGGCGAGGCGGACAGGTTGAGGATGATATGCGCACCGGATAGCGCCAGGCCGGTGGAAGGGGTGGCTGGCGACCACATATCCTCGCAGATTTCCACGCCGATCGTGAAGGCATCCTCTCCCCGTGCGACAAAAATCTGATTGGCGGCGACCACAATATATTTACCTGCAAAATAAATGTTTTCATTCAGGTCATGGCCGCTGGAGAACCAGCGCTTTTCGTAGAATTCGCGGTAGTTGGGCAGGTAGGTCTTGGGCACAAGCCCCAGGCACTCTCCCCGGTGTATGATGGCCGCGAGATTATAAAGCGCCCCCTCGATTATCATCGGCACGCCGCAGACAATGACGGGGCGCATGTTCCTCGATGCTGTAATCAGGTCTTCGAGGGCGGTTTTAGCCGCCTCCTGAAGCGTTTGCTGAAGAAACAGATCGTCGAGCGCATAACCGGTCAGGCTGAGTTCGGGGAATAGCACCACATCGGCGCCGGCTTCATCCGCGCGTTTCGCCAGGGACAGATGTTCCGCCAGATTGGCCTGCGGATCAGCGATATGCACCTTTGGCGTCACGCAGGCGATACGAACGAAGCCGTGGCTGGCCGGTGAAAAGAAGTTTTGCGATTTTACGGTCATTTTCGGCTCTCTCAGGCAAGCGCCACCTTCATATAGGCTTATAAAACGCTCAATTCAAAACAAGGTATAAACCAGACATGTCATTTTGACATTAAATTTAGTAAATTTCTAAGGCGCGATTTCAAAAATTGAAATTATAATATCATTTGATACTTTTGTTGCATCGCGTGGCATGCATTTTTTCAAAGCCATGCCCCGTCCCCTCTGATAAGGGAGCGCCATTATGACCGTGACCTTCCCAGACATCGAAGCCGCCGCTGAACGCATCAGGGGACATGTGGTGCGCACACCTTGCGCCTTTTCCCAGCGCCTCAGCACCGCGGCGAAAACGAAACTATGGCTCAAGGCGGAAAACCAGCAATATACCTCGGCCTTCAAGGAACGCGGTGCGCTCAACAAGCTGCTGCAACTGAGCGCAGATGAACGCCAGCGCGGTGTCTTCGCGGCCTCCGCCGGCAATCATGCACAAGGGGTGGCCTGGCACGCCCAGCGCCTCGGCATTCCGGCCACTATCGTCATGCCAATCGGCACCCCTTTCGTGAAGGTGGAAAAGACGCGCGGTTATGGCGCCGAGGTCGTCATCGAGGGCCACAGCTATGATGAGGCATCGGTCATCGCGCAGAAGCTCTGCGTCGAAAAAGGCGGGGTCTATGTCCATCCCTTCAATGACGAACAGGTTCTGACCGGCCAGGGCACCCTGGTCATGGAAATGCTGGAAGACGTGCCGGAACTGGACGTCATCCTGGTGCCGATCGGCGGTGGCGGTCTGATCGCCGGCGCCGCCATTGCCGCCAAGGCAATGAAACCGTGGATCAAGATCATCGGCGTCGAAGCGGCCATGTTCCCCTCCTTCACCGCCCGCAGGCGTGGGATGCCTATTCCCATGGGCGGTGCCACCATCGCCGAGGGCATTGCGGTGAAAGAAGTGGGCGATATCTCGTTCAATCTTGCCAATCCGCTGGTCGATGACGTGCTGATCATCGATGAGGCCGATTTCGAGCACGCCATCGCCGCCTTGGCCAATATCGAGAAGACCGTCACCGAAGGCGCCGGCGCCGCGGGTCTCGCTGCCGTCATGCGCTATCCGGAGCGCTTCGAGGGCCTGAATGTCGGTCTAATCCTCTGCGGCGGCAATATCGACCTACGCCTGCTGGCTTCGGTGCTGCAACGCGAACTGGTCCGTGAAAAACGGCTTGTCACCTATCGAATCTTAGGCGACGATCGTCCCGGCATGTTGTCGCGCATGGCCGATGTCATCTCGCAAAAGGGCGGGAATATCGTCGATGTGGCGCATAACCGCCTGGTGCTCGATGTCCCCGCCAAGGGGGCGGAGTTCGACATCATGGTGGAGACGCAAGGCCCGCGTCATGCCTTTGAAATTTCAGAAGCCCTCAGGAGCACAGGCTATGCCCTCCGTATGGATTAAAAAGACTTCAATATTCGCTCTCGCCTTCATTCTCACAGCCTGCGGACAAGCCATGGACAAGACAAACGCCCAAACCATTTCCGAACAGAACCTGCAAAAGGGTCAGGAATTCCTGGCGCAAACCGCCAAGGTGCCGGGTGTCTCGGTGCTCCCTTCCGGCGTGATGTACAAGATCGTATCGCGTTCGCCCAATCCGGGGGCGCAGCCGACCGTGGCCGATAACGTCACCATCAATTATGAGGGCAAGCTGCTTGATGGCTCGGTTTTCGACTCATCCTTCGCCCGTAATGAACCGGCCAATTTCCCGCTCGGCCGTCTGATTTCGGCGTGGCAACAGGTGATCCCACTGATGCATGTCGGTGACGAGATCGTCCTCTACACACCGCCCACCTCGGCCTATGGCGAGCGCGATCTCGGTGAAATCCCGCCCAACTCGACCCTGATCTTCCGTGTGCAACTGCTGGGGATCAACCAGTAATGCGCGTCATCTCGATTGCCGCTCTGGCTGGCTTGCTTACTCTGACGGCGTGCGGTCAATCACCTGATACCGCCGCTCAGCTTGAGGCCATGCAGGCGTCCGCCGATGCCGCTGCGGCGCAGAACCTGAAAGACGGCGAGGCCTATCTGGCCGATATTGCCAAGCAACCGGGCATCATCAAGCTGCCTTCAGGCGTGATGTACAAGATCGTTTCGCGTGCCGCGACGCCGGGCGCTCAGCCGACGATCAACGACACCGTGAAGATCAATTACGAAGGCAAGCTGTTGAACGGCCATGTCTTCGATTCGTCCTATGCCCGCAATCAGCCGGCCGATTTCCCGCTCTCCCGTCTGGTTCCAGCCTGGCAGGAGGTTATTCCGCTGCTGCATGTCGGCGACGAGGTGATGCTCTATACACCACCGAGCCAGGGCTATGGCGAACGCGACATGGGTGAAATCCCGCCCAATTCGACGTTGATCTTCCGGATTCAGTTGCTGGGCGTACAGGGAAAATAGGGGTGTGGGGGCCGCGCCCCCACGTCTTAACCCTTGATGCGCTTAATCAACGCCGTTGTGCTCGGATCATGCGGCGCAATTTCGCTGCCGGTGATATCCTTGAGCACATTGACGCCGAGGGTCTTGCCCAGTTCGACGCCCCACTGATCGAAGCTGTTCAGCCCCATGACAATGCCTTCGACAAAGGTCTTGTGCTCGTACATGGCCAGAAGGGCGCCGAGGGTCTCCGGCGTCAGTTCATTGAGCAGAACGGTGGTCGAGGGCTTGTTGCCAGGGCAGACCTTTTGCGGGGCGATCTGGGCCGTTTTCGCATCGTCGAAGCCGAGCTTGCGGCATTCGGCCTCGGAGGTTTCCAGCGACTTGCCGACCATGAAGGCTTCGCCCTGGGCGATGACGTTCGACAGCAGTTTTTGCTGCATATCGGTCGAGGCTTCGTCATTATGCTGCGCAGCAATTAGTTCCAGCGGCACGATGTCTTCCGACTGGTGCAGCATCTGGAAGAAGGCGTGCTGGGCATTTGTGCCTTCGTCGCCGAAGACGACGGGGCAGGTCTGGGTATCGAGCAATTCACCGGTCGGCGAGGTGCGCTTGCCGTTCGATTCCATTTCCAACTGCTGCAGGAAGGCGGCCAGACGGCGCAGGCGGTGGACATAGGGGATAACGGCGCGGGACGGGCGGTTCAGGCCGATACGGTTATAAAGCTGGGCGGCCGCCAACAGGACGGGTGCATTCTTTTCCAGCGGCGCGGTCAGGAAGTGCTGGTCCATTTCATGCGCACCGGCCAGCAGGCGCTCATAGACGTCGTAACCGGCGGCGATGATGACCGATAGCGACACGGCCGACCACAGCGAATAGCGGCCGCCGACCCAGTCCTTGAAGCCGAAAACGCGGTCGGCGGGGATGCCGTAGGCGCTGGTCTTGTCGGGGGCAGCGGAAACGGCGGCGAGGTGCTTCTTGGCGCCCTCTTCCCCCAGCCCCTTGATCAGCCAGTCGCGCGCGGCCAGGAAATTGGCCAGGGTCTCCTGCGTGGTGAAGGTCTTGGAAACGGCGATGACCAGGGTTTCGGTCGGATCGAGGCCAGCCGTGGCCAAGGCCAGTTCGGAACCATCGACATTGGCGACAAAGCGGATATCGATCTGCGGATTGAGCGGCGTCAGGCCGTGCCAGACCAGACGCGGGCCGAGATCCGAACCGCCGATACCGATATGGATGATGGTCTTGAAGGGCTTGCCGGTAGCGCCGGTGATGGCGCCGGAGCGGATACCGTCGGCGTAAGATCTCATGGCATCGCGGGCGGTCTTGACATCGGACGTGATTTCCGGTCCGCGCAGGCGCAGGTTTTCGGCGTCAGAATCGCGTAGGGCGACATGCAGCACAGCGCGGCCTTCGGAGACATTGATCTCCTGGCCGGTCCACATCTTCTCGCGCGCTTCGGCGATGGCCGATTGCGCCACGGCGGCGATGGCGGTTTCAAAACCCGCTTTCGACCAGCTCTGCTTCGACACATCGACGAAGAGACCGGCGACATCGAGGCTCATCCGCGCGAGGCGGTCCGGATCGGCCGCGAACTGGTCAACAATCTTGAGAGTGGCGTCAGCAGCGGCCTGGGCTTTCAGGGCATCGAGGGTCATGGTCGGCTCCGGTGGTCCATGGTGCGGGAAAGAATTTTGAGCGGACTCCATGTCAAGCTTTTGGCCAGCCGTAAAGCGCTTATTTGCCTGTGTTCCTGAATTGATTTTCGTTGCTTCAGGATTGGTCCCATGCCTGTGAGCGCGGCGAAAATGCCCCGCCAGACCACGCCGCCCTTCCCTTTGAGGGTATCGACCAGGGCAATGAGCAGCGTAAGACCAATATGCAGCGGCAGGCTCGGCAGCAGCAAGGCCAGAGGCATGTTTCTGACATACATCCAGAGGCGATTGCGATAGCCGTGAAAAAGCGCGAAATCGGAGCGCACGCCTAAGCTGGCCGAACCGATATGATCGACCCGCGCCGAGGGCACGAAGACGCAGCTTTCGCCGATCAGCCGGGCGCGGAAACCGAGATCGACATCCTCGCAATAGCAGAAGAAATTTTCGTCGAAACCGCCCAGATACTCGAACAGGTCGCGCCGGATGATGAAGGCGGCGCCGCAGGGCGAAAAGACATGCGCTGGTTTCAGGTTCGGCGGCAGCACCTGCCCCAGGCCGGAGCGATAGGGGAAGCCGAAAAAGGTCAGGGCGTCGCCGGCACCATCCAGCCGGGAGGTATCCTCGGCCTGGAATTGCAGGGAGGTGAACAGGCCGATGGTCGGATAATCGTCAACGGCCTGCTTCATGGCCTTCAGCCAGTCATCGGCCACGAAGGCATCCGGATTAATAAAGCCGAGCCACTGCCCGCGCGCCGCTTTTGCCGCCCGGTTATTGCCCGCGGCATAACCCAGGTTTTCACCGAACGGCATGAAGATCACCGAGGGGAACTGCGCTTGCAGGGCGTCGAAATCCATGGCTTCCGAACCATTGTCGGCATGAATGATTTCAACCGTGCGCCCCAGCGCCGTTAAAGCCTTCAGGCAACGCTCAATAGAGGCTTCGCTGCGGTAACTGAGGGTAATGAGGGTGAATTTCGGCGTGTCACTGGGCATGGCCGCCCTCCCATTCCTTCAGAACATCCGCGTCGGTTTCGCCAGCGACTTTTTGCACCCGCAGGCGCGCAAAGGCTTCCGGTCCAAGGCCCTGCTTCAGGGCCCAGACCGCGGCACCGCGCACGACCGGATTTTCCTCATCAAGGCTGCGTTCCAATACCGCACCTGTCTCCGGATGGCGAGACACACGGAAGTGATTGCCCAGCGCATAATGAACATTACGCAGAAAGGACTCGCGGCCGATCCGCTTGACCGGCGACTTTGAAAACAGCGCCCGAAAGCTCGCATCATCCAGTCCAACCAGGTCGGTCAGTTTCAAACTCTCGAACCCTTCCCGCACCTGAAGCTTAATTTCATGCGTCGCGCTGGCGAACTTGTTCCACGGACAGACGGCAAGGCAGTCGTCGCAGCCATAGATGCGGTTGCCCATGGCGCGGCGATATATTTCAGGCCACGGCCCGCGATATTCGATGGTGAGATAGGACAGGCACTTGCGGGCATCGAGCCGGTAAGGCCCTTCAAAGGCATTGGTCGGGCAGATATCGAGGCAGGCACGGCACGAACCGCAATGGTCGCGCTCCGGTGTATCCTCAGCAATCACCCTATCGAGCAGGATAACACCGAGAAACAGCCACGAACCAAATTCGCGCGACACCAGATTGGTGTGCTTGCCCTGCCAGCCGAGACCGGCCAAGGCCGCCAGCGGCTTTTCCATCAGGGGCGCCGTATCGACAAAGACCTTCAGCTCGCAGCCGATCTGGCCGACAATCCACGTCGCCAGTTGTTTCAACTTCTTCTTGATCAGCTCGTGATAATCGTCGCCGCGGGCATAGACGCTGATACTGGCCGTATCGGTCTCGGCCAGCAAAGCCAGGGGATCGCTGTCGGGACCGTAATTATAACCTAGCACCAGGGCCGACTGCGCCCCGCTCCACATATTGCGCGGATGTTTGCGGCGCTCCAGCGTCTCTTCCATCCACGTCATCTCTCCATGAAAGCCGGCCTCGACAAACACCTGAAGCCGTTCCGATGCCGCCCATACATCGGGTAAGGCTGCGAAACGCGCCGCGCTGAACCCCAAAACATGCGCCTGCTGCCGGATGGAGGCGGCCAGATCGCTCATGATCAGAAGTCGAGTTCTTTATAGTGGGCCGAGGGCGCCACGCCCGGCAGCTTGTCATTGAGCAACGGTCGGAAGCAGGGGCGCGACTTGATCACCATGTACCAGGTCTTGAGGTGCGGGTAGCGTGACCAGTTGATCTCATCGAGATAATCGAGGATCGACAACTGCCCGGCACAGGCGAAATCGGCATAAGAGATGGTGTGTCCCGCCAGCCAGTTGCGCACGGCCAGCAGGCTTTCAAAATAGCGCAGGTGGTCCTTCAGCGCCTCGCGGCCGGCCTTCATGGCGGGGATATCGGGCACGCCGCCGCCCATCAGCCGCTTTTCCATCTTTTCGTGCAGCAGCAAGGCATTGACTTCGAAATCGAACTTGCGCTCGAACCAGCCCACCAGCCGGCGCGCCTCTGCGCGCTCATTGACGTTCTTCGGCCACAGACGGATATCCGGATAGGCTTCTTCGAGATGCTCCATGATGGCGCGATCCTCGCAGATGCGGTGGGTCTGGCCACCGGAGTCCTGTTCAGGTGTTTCCACCAGGATCGGTAACAGGCCGGATGGATTGAGGCGCAAGATCGTGTCATCCGGCTCCCAGTAGCGTACCGGGATTTCCTCGAAGGCCAGCTTCTTTTCACCCAGCGCCAGGCGGACCATGCGCGAATGCGGGTCGAAGGCGAAATGGTAGAGCTGGCGCGAACTGGCGGTCATGGCCCCTCTATGCCTTATTCGCCCCCCGTAAGTCAAAGCCCAGTCAGGCGTCCGCGTCGTGTTCTTCACTGAAAACGCCGGCATGGGCCTCTGCCCGGCCTTTCGGATCGGGATGGATCAGGATATCGGCATTGGGAAAGATATCGAGCAGGCGCTTTTCGGCGGCGATGATGATCTGGTGCGCCGCATCGAGCGACAGGGTCGGCGCCATTTCGACATGGGCCTGGATCTGGATATAGGGGCCGGTCAGCCGCGTGCGCAACTGGTGGACCCCCAACACGCGCTCATCATCGGCAATCAGGCCGGCAATGCGCGCCACCTCGTCATCGCCCAGCGCCTTGTCCATCAGGTGATCGGCGGCCTCCTTCAGCACATTGACCGCGCCCCAGATGAACCAGGCCGCCATCAGAAAGCCAGCCACCGCATCCATGAAACCGAAGCCGAGCGCCGCCAGCACCACGCCCGCCAGGGCCACGCCGTTACTGACCAGATCGGTGACATAGTGCATCCGATCGGCCGAGACCGCCACCGACTGGCTGCTTTTCAGGGCCAGGTTCTGCACGAACACCAGCCCCAGGGTCAGGGCCAGGGACAGGATCAGCACGCCGATAGCCAGGCCGGAGCGCGCGATCGGCTGCGGATTTTGCAGATTATGAATGCACGACTGCATGACCAGCGCGCCCGAAGCAAAGACAAGCCCCGCCTGAAAAAGGGCGCTGAAGGCTTCGGCCTTGCCGTGGCCGAAGGGGTGCTCCTTATCCGGCGGCACCTTGGCGTAACGCACAGCGCCGAAGGTGATCAGGGAGGCCAGCAGATCGAGCCCGGAATCGGCCAGGGAGGCCAGGATGGACTGCGAACCCGACAGGTAAAGCGTCACCCCCTTCATCGCCACCATGACGCAGGCCGTGACGACCGACAGGGTGGTGGCCAGCCGCACCAGGCTGTCCGGTGACAAATTGTGCAGGCCGGGGCCTTTGGCGTGAGGCGGATTGGAAGTCATTGAAATCTGTTAGCACTTCGCCGCCGGTCTGCAAAGCCGCACGATCGCCCGTTTCCCGCCCTGATTTGGCCCGGAAGCCGTCGGAGGCTGGCAGGCGGCGTTACGATGAAAAAACATGTTAACAAATCGTAAATCCACCTTTGACTTTGGCGCAAAGGGTGTAAACCTCGCAATAATCAATCTTGATATTTGCAGTGGTTTTTGTTTCGTTTTTTGAGCAGGTAGACAATGTCACGAGTCTGGATCAGCCGCACCGAGGCGCTCAAGCGCCTCGACGTCAAGCCGCAAACCCTCTATGCCTATGTCAGCCGCCAGCGCATCGCCGCCAAGAGCGACCCCACGCATCCGCGCCTCAGCCTCTATGCGCTTGATGATGTCGAGCGCCTGTCGCGCCGTGCCCCCGGCCGGGTCGCCAGAACAGCCCATGGCGCGCCCCGCCACCACGCCGCCGCCAGTCTTTCCGGCGGCACCATCACGCGCGGCGAAGCGGCCATCGATACCGAAGTCGCCATTACCCTGCACGGCCATCACTATGTCCGCGGCCGCGATCTTGTCACGCTGGCCGAAACGGAAAATTTTGAAAACGTGGCGGCGCTTTTGTGGCGCAGCGACACGCCCAATCCGTTCGGCCCGCTCAAGCCGCGCCCGGATGTCAACTTCCCCGGCGGGCCGCGCACCCGCGTGCTCTCCATGTTGAGCCGCCGACTGGAAGAGGACGCTCTTTCCGAGATCAGGGCCGAACGCGACCTCGGCACCGAGGCGGCCAGCCTGATCAACGAAATGTTCGATTCGGTCACCAATGGCGGGCCGCGCCTGTTTTTCCACCAGCGCCTGGCGCGCGCCTGGAAGGTCTATGACCTGAAGGACGTCGACCTGCTGCGCCGCGCGCTCGTTCTCTCGGCCGATACCAGCCTTGACGAGGCCACCCTGGCCGTGCGCGTCGCCGCCGCCACCATGGGACCGCTGGCCATTCCGCTGATCGCCGGTTTCGCCACCCTGACCAGCCCGAAACTGGGCGGTCGCATTTCGCGGGCGGAATCCTATGTCACCCAGGTGCGCCGCCACGGCAATCCGCTGGCCCTGGCCAAGGCGCTGCTCGAAAAAGGCCATGAGCTGCCCGGCTTCGAAAAAGAACCTTCGCCTTCGGAAACCCTGCGCGCACGCAACCTGATTGAGGCCGCTCCGCACATGGGCGAGGATCTCAAGATGATCCTGCGCGTCGGCGAAGACCTGACCGGCCAGAGCGTCGGCATGTCGCTCGCCCTGGCCCTGATCGGCCGTCACCTGGACCTGCCGCGGGAAGCGCCGATGACGCTCTATGGTCTTGGCCGCAGTGCCGGCTGGCTGGCCCACGCCATCGAACAGATGCAGACCGGCGCTTCGCCGAAGGCGCGCCTGCGTTATATCGGCATCCACCCGGAAGCGACCGAACCGGTTGATGCATGATTTCGATTCACTTGGCGTTTAAAGTGCTCTAAGGATTTCCCGATCATATAGGGGTTTCCATGCACTATTTACTCGCGGCGCTGCTGGGTCTGATCGAAGGGCTCACGGAATTCTTGCCTGTCTCTTCCACGGCGCACTTGTTGATCGCCGAAAAGCTGATGGCGTTCAATGATCCGGGCGGCAATTTCACGGTCATGATCCAGTTGGGCGCGATCCTGGCCGTCGTCGTGCTCTATTTCGCCCGGCTTTGGAAGGCCGTGATCACCCTGCCGACCTCAGCGGACTCACGCCGTTTCGCCATCAGCGTTCTGGTGGCGTTTTTTCCGGCGGTGGTGATTGGCGTCATCGTCAAAAAATCGGGCATCTTGGGCGCCCTGTTTGACAATGTGCCGCTGATCTGCGGCGCCCTGATCGTCGGCGGCGTGGCCTTGTGGGCGGTCGATAAATACGCGCCGAAGCCGGTGCATCATGATTCCGCCAAACTCGACATCAAGACCTCGCTGCTGATCGGCCTGTTCCAGTGCCTGGCCATCATTCCCGGCATGTCGCGTTCGGGCTCGACCCTGATCGGCGCCATGGTGGCAAAGGTGGACAAGACGGCCGGCGCCGAATTTTCCTTCTTCCTCGCCATCCCGACCATGCTGGGCGCCTTCGTGGTCGAATTCGCCGACAGCCACAAGGAACTGACCTCCGATCAATACAGCACCATCGCCATTGGTTTCCTGGTCGCCTTCCTGTCTGCGCTCCTGGTCATCAAGCCTTTCATCAGCTTCGTGCAGAAGCGCGGTTACGGCTTCTTTGCCCTGTGGCGGGTCGTGGTCGGCGTCGGCGGACTGGTGTGGTGGTTCGGCTTCGCGCACTAAACTAATGGGGTTTGGGGCCTGCGGCCCCAAGTCTTTTCCCTTTAATAAAAAAGCCTCGCCCTTTTCGGGCGGGGCTTTTTTATTAAATCGAAGATGTGGGGTCACGGACCCCAAACCCCATAAGTTCACGCACAAATCTCGACCGCATCACCCAGTCGGGCTGCCCGCAGAAAGTCCAGCATGTCCGGCAGGGCCACAGCGACACACCCCTCGGTGCCGGAATAATCTTCGCGCGCCAGGTGCATGAAAATGGCAGACCCCATACCAGGCACCGGCGGGTCATCATTATGCCCCAGTACCAAGATCACATCATAAACATGATCATCCCGCCAAAGCTTTTCATGGCCAGGCGCAAAGGGCAGCTTCACATGGCGATTGTAAAATTCAGAGGACGGATCGTCGCACCAGCCATCATCCGGCGACAAAGGCACCAATTCCAAAGTCGTTTCCGGGGGCGCTAGGCGGTCCGGACGATAGAAAACATAGCGAATCGGCCAGATTCCCAGCGGAGAGGCGCCATCTCCCTCTCTTTTATCGCCCGCGGGGCGAACGCCCCCTTTCCCAATAGCGCAACGCACACTATGTTCGTTGATATGGAATTGGCCAGCGGCGGCGGCACTAAACTTATTGATCATTTATTTGTCATCGCGGCTTAATCTGATAACGACAAGACTTAAAGTACAGGATCATGGTGCAACAAAAAACCCTGCTGATCGTCGATGACGATGATGAACTGCGCGAAGCCCTGGCGGAACAGCTCGAACTTCATGAAGAATTCAAGGTTATCCAGGCGTCAAACGGCACCGAGGGCCTCAAGCTGGGCAAGAGCGTCAATGCCGACCTGATCCTGCTCGATGTCGACCTGCCCGACATGGACGGCCGAGAAGCCTGCCGCCTGCTGCGCAAGGGCGGGCTGACCACACCGGTGATCATGCTGACCGGCCAGACTTCGGATTCCGATACGATTCTGGGGCTCGATGCCGGGGCAAACGATTACGTCACCAAGCCCTTCCGTTTTGCCGTGCTGCTGGCGCGTATCCGTGCCCAGGTCCGTTCGCACGAAACCAGCGAGGACGCCACCTTCCGTATCGGGCCATATGAATTCAAGCCGGCGCTGAAAGTGCTGGTCGACCAGACGCAGAAGAAGACGCGCCTGACCGAAAAAGAGACCAATATCCTGAAGTACCTCTATCGCGCCGGTGGCAAGCCGATCACCCGTGAGGAGCTGCTGACCGAGGTCTGGGGCTATAATGCCGGCGTCACCACCCACACGCTGGAAACCCACGTCTACCGCCTGCGCCAGAAGATCGAACCCGATCCGGCCAATGCCCGCCTGCTGATGACGGATGCCGGTGGGTACAGGCTACAATTTTAGTAGGGCCACAGGCCCTGCACCCATTTGTTTGAGGGGAACAAAATTGGACGGCTTAATTCTGCGAATTATGGCGGTCGTTGGTTTGGCTGGCGGGGTGAATGCGCCGAGTCAAAACAATCCCGTATGGGCTGATAATCAGTCGTCAGTGACTTTGGGAAGCGCAACAACGGATGCCGATGAAGCGGATCGATCGGTTATTGCCCAATTGAAGGCTCAAGGCTCGGATACAACCAAACCGACTGACGTCATTTTCTATCTTATTTTCCCGACCCAAGCACACGCCGAAGCGCTTAGAGATTCAATCTCAGCAATGGGATTCAATGTCGATATTCATCAACTTGATGGGTATAGCGAATGGACGCTGGCAGCAAATAAAACACTGGTTCCCAGTGAAACGAATATACTGCCCCTAAGTCATAAATTTGAAGCTATGGCCCTATCAGAGGACGGAGAATATGACGGATGGGAAGCTGCGCTGCTTAAATAGTCTGCCTTTCGGACGAAATTGAACTCTGCAAAGGCTGGCGCTGCGAAACGTCGGCTTTAATGTGTGTGATCCGATCCGGTTGGCCAGCGTATGTTGTTAAGGGCGGCAACCAAAGGATTTCGCATGTTTCTGAAACTCGCCATGGCCAGCGCAGTCAGCGCCCTGCTTTTATCCGCCTGCGCCTCCATGCCCTCCAGTGCACAGGCGCCCCAGACGGTGGCAATCCCTTTAAGCCACTACAGCGGCACCTGGCTGGAGATCGCCCGCCGACCAATGTGGCTGACCAATGGCTGCGTGGCGGGTTATACGACCTATAGCACCGGCGCCAAGCCGAATGAGATCGCGGTCGAAGACGGCTGCCACAAGGATACACCAACCGGAAAACTAAAGACGATCCGGGCGCGCGGCGTGCTGACGGATGCGGGCGGCGACAATGCCAGACTGGAAGCGCACTATCCCTTCTTCATTACATGGAATTACTGGGTGCTTTATGAATCACCCGACCATGACTGGTTCATCAGCGCCGATCCGAAGATGAAAAACCTATGGATCTACAGCCGCACCGTGCCGTCTCCGGAAGCCCGCGCTGTCATGGTCGCCAAGGCCAAAGAACTGGGCTATGATGTCACTAAGCTGGAGTTTCCGGCCTTTTAGGCCAGCTCTATTAGACCAGCACATGCAGGCGATTATTGAATATATTGTCGTTGCGATTATCGCGGCCACGGTCCTGATCCGGGTGATTGCCCTGGTGGTATTCAGCCGCAAGAACAGGCGCCGCTAAACCTCTTCTGCATCGACATACCAGACGAACCAGATGGCGTCTTCCAACGTGCCGCCGCTCTCAATAAAGCGCGCTACCGGTTCCGGAAATGCCTCTTTGATCTCCCTGGCAAAATTGAATTCTGCCTTGAGCAGTTGCAAATCCTGCAAGGCGACATTGGCTGCCATCTCGACCTGGGCGTCCCAGGGCAGGATCGGCGGGATCAACTGACAGGCATCGATCTGCACCCAGTCGCATTCGCCGATGGCATCGGGTGTGCGGATTTGCAGTTGGCCGCCGATATTGCGCAGGCCCAGGGCGCGCGCCGCCTCAATCACTTCCGGTAGGTCGATAATGCGCCAGGCATATTCGTTATGACGGAAATCGGCCTTGGCCAAGGTATCCGCCGGCAGGCGGCTTTCAATCGGTTCACTCATGCGGGTCTCGTCTGGCAGGGCCCTGCCCCCGCCAATTAGATGTCAAAAATGGTCTGGATCGGCGCGTGATCGGAGGGCCGCTCCCATTCGCGCACGGTGTCGTGGATCTTGGCGGTGATATCGCCCCTGACCTTCGCCATCAGCCCCGGATTGAGCAGGATGTGATCGAGGCGCAGGCCGCGATTGCTTTTGCGGAAGTCTGCCGCACGATAGCTCCACCAGGTAAATATTTTCTGCGGATCAGGATAGGTGACGCGGAAGGGATCGTGAAACTCACCGGCCTGCATCAGCTTGCCGAAGGTTTCGATCTCGATCGGCGTATGGCTGACCACGCGCAGCATCTGGCGGTGGCTCCACACATCGAACTCACCCGGCGCGATATTGAGATCGCCACAGATCAGCAGGGGCTTATCCGGACCGCGCCGCTCCAGATCTTCGATCAGGCGCTCATAGAAGGTTAGCTTGTGATCAAATTTGTCATTGCCCTCACGGTCGGGGAAATCGCCGCCGGCCGGGATATAGAAGTTCCAGATATCCACGCCATCAATCCGTATGCCCTGGGCGCGGGCCTCGCCGCGGCGGCAGAAGGCCGGCGCCGGCAGGGTCTCGAACGGGATTTTCGACACCAGCGCCACGCCATGCCAACCCTTTTGACCGGCAATATGGATATGGCTGTAGCCCAGCGCCTCGAATGCCTCACGGGGGAACTCGTGCTCCTGGCACTTGATTTCCTGCATACACAGGATGTCGACATCGGCATCTCTCAGGAACTGTTCGATCTGTGGCAAGCGCAGACGAACGGAATTGACGTTCCACGAGACAAGGCTAAGGCGCATAAGGGAACAACTCTCAGAAACTCTAATGCCGGAGGCATTGGCAAGGGCGCCCGCCCGCCGGCGCTGATGCACCAAGCCCCGCGGCGCCTGAGCGGAAAAAAGCACAAAAAAAACCGATCCGCGCTGACGGATCGGTTTAAAGATTTGGCACATAACACGAAGAGAAAAAAGGGAAAACGCACACCTGGAAGTCCAGGTCGGGAGATAATCCGCCGTTCCATCTCCATGTGTTCAAAATAACACTCTTGCCAAAAATACACAAGAAAAAAGTGAAAAAGGCGTTATTTTTTCTTCTGCGGCTTATTTAACACAAATAAATCAGCCTTTTGCGCCGAATCGCGGCTGAAACTGGTCAGTTTAAGGTTCGTGGCGCGGTTTTGCGCATCGGTAATCGTCCACTCACGCAGGGCCAGCGCGCCGTTTGGCGCCTGGTCGAAGCCCAGCACCACCGAGCCTTCCACCGATTTGCGGCGGTCGCGCGCCTTCAGCGTAAAGCCTTGCGCATTGGAGCTGACGGCCGTCACGATCACGCCCTGGTCGAAGCGAATCTGACGGGCGAGGAACAGCGACAGGGGCGTTTCCGACAGCGGATACTGATCGAAGGATTGCAGACGCGGATCCCACATGCTGACCGTCTTGCCGTTGGAAACGATCAGCAGAGAGGTCGGCGCATCATATTCAAAGCGCATCTTGCCGGGACGGGCCAGATACCAGTTACCCGTGCTTTTGCGTCCGCGATAATCGGTCTGCTCGAAGCGGCCGTGGGCCGTGCCGAGCGCCTGCAGATAGGCCGTGGCGCTGGCGATACGCGCCTTATCGGCGGCATTGAAACTGGGGGGCGAAATCAGGCCGCTGAACTGGTTCTTGTTGCCCTGAGCCAGGGCCGGTGTAATGGCGGGCGCGGTGACAAGGGCGGCGGCGAGGCCAGCCAGCAGGATACGTTTGGTCAAATCGGTCATGGTCTACCCATAAAAGCAAAATTCGTAAAAATCCAATGCCTTCAGGAAACATCTCAAGGCGTCATTTTTACGACCTTAAACAGGATGCGCTGAACCCGGCGTGAATGCGACCGTTAGGCTAAAATCGTATACTTTATGCTTGTGTGGCGTGGCAAAAGTCGGCTTAAATGGAGTCGGTTTTCGAAGGATTGATCTCATGGTCGAAGTGCATCGTCGTCATCTGCTGCAAGGCGCAGCCGTCTTAAGCGTTGGCCTGGGTGCCGAAATGGCGGCACAGCCGGCTTTGGCAGGTATCCTCCCTGGGCCGGCCGACCTGGCGCCGCGCCAGCGCATCCGTTTTGATGAGGACTGGCGTTTCGCCTTTGGGCACGCTTCAGATGTCAACCGTGATTTCGGCTTCGGCGCCTATCAGTATACTCACGCCA
Source organism: Asticcacaulis taihuensis (assembly GCF_900100255.1). Classification (GTDB taxonomy): domain Bacteria; phylum Pseudomonadota; class Alphaproteobacteria; order Caulobacterales; family Caulobacteraceae; genus Asticcacaulis; species Asticcacaulis taihuensis. Next base: position 231,157 of record NZ_FMTS01000006.1, read on the forward strand.
AGCAGGGACTTTCGGGCGTTACCGCCGCCGAGCCGGATTATGACGACAGTACTTGGCGCCAGGTCAGCCTGCCGCATGATTGGGCGGTCGAGCTGCCTTTCGTCAATAACGATACCTACACCCTGCCGGCGCCGGATAAGCGCCGTGAATATGAAGAGGATGAAGCGGCGGCGCATGGCTACAAGCCTGTGGGCCGCAAATATCCGGAAACCAGTATCGGCTGGTATCGGAAGGTGCTCAGGCTGGAAAAGGGTGACGAACAAAAGCGTCTGACCCTGGAATTCGATGGTGTCTTCCGCGATTCCATCGTCATCCTCAATGGCTATATCCTGAATCGGCACGAGAGCGGCTATACGCCCTTCGAAGTCGATATCAGCAACTTCATCAATACCGACGACAAGCCGAATATCCTGCTGGTGCGGGTGGATGCCTCGTATGGCGAGGGCTGGTTCTATGAAGGCGCCGGCATTTACCGTCATGTCTGGCTGGTCAAGACGGCGCGGACCTATGTGCCGCAGTGGGGCACCTTTATCAAATCGGATATTTCCGGCGCGGTCGATATCGAGACGCGCATCGTCAATGGCACCGATACGGCGAAAACGGTGACACTGGTTTCGACCATAAGCGACGCCGACGGCAAGGTAGTAGCACGACTGGAAACGCCGGTGGAACTGGCGGCGCAGGACGAACAAACGGCCAACCAGACCACCAAACTGGCCTCACCGCGCCTGTGGGGGTTGAAAGACCCGCATCTGTACAGCGTCCGTACCGAGATTATGGAAAGCGGCGCGGTGGTGGATGTTTTCGCCAGCACGTTCGGTATCCGCGAGGTGGTATTCAAGGTCGATGGCTTTTTCCTCAATGGCGAGGCCATGAAGATCAAGGGCACCAACAACCACCAGGATCACGCCGGCGTCGGCTCGGCCATTCCCGATGGCCTGCATGTCTGGCGCTTGCAGCAATTGAAGGAAATGGGCTCGAACGCCTATCGCTCGTCGCATAATCCGGCGACGCCGGAAGTTCTGGAAGCCTGCGACCGGCTGGGCATATTGGTGCTCGACGAAAACCGCCTGATGACCTCGGCGCCGGAAGGCATGTATGAACTGGAAGCCCTGATCCGGCGCGGGCGCAACCACCCCTCCATCATCCTGTGGTCGATCGGTAATGAAGAGCCCCAACAGGGCACGGAACGCGGTGCTAAGATCGCTCGTGATATGCGCCGGCTGATCAAGAAACTGGACCCGACGCGGCCGGTGACAGCCGCCATGAACAATGGCCAAGGCTTTGGCATCACCGAGAGCCTGGATGTGCTGGGCGTCAACTATTACGTCACGCGGCTGGGGCCGGTGCGCGAAAAATACCCGAACCTGCCGGTAGTCGGCACGGAAACGGCCTCGACACTATGCACGCGTGGCGAATATGAGCGCTCGGAGACGAAACTCTATGTGCCGGCCTATGATGTCACCGCGCCGAAATGGGGACACACGGCGGAAAACTGGTGGCCGCTCTATGACAAGACGCCGAACCTGCTGGGCGGCTTTGTCTGGACCGGTTTCGATTACCGCGGCGAGCCGACGCCCTTCAACTGGTGGCCGTCGGTCACCTCGCATTTCGGCATCATGGACCTGTGCGGCTTCCCGAAGGATAATTTCTGGTATTATCAGGCGTGGTGGTCCGACAAGCCGGTGCTGCATCTTTTCCCGCACTGGAACTGGGAGCCGGGCAAGGATGTCTCCGTCTGGGTCCATTCCAACTGCGAGGCGGTGGAACTGTTCGTCAACGGCAAGTCACAGGGCCGCAAGGACGTGGCTAAGGATTATCACCTGGAATGGACCGTGCCCTTTGTCCCAGGCAAAATCACGGCCTATGGCTATCGGGGTGGCAAGGTGACCATGAAGGCCGAGCGCGTGACGGCCGGTGGCGCGGCAAAAGTCGTTCTGACCTCCGAGCGGGTGGACGATATAGCCGTGTTGAAGGCCGAAGTGTTCGACAAGGCGGGCGTGGCGGTGCCCAAGGCGGACAACCTGATCTTTTTCGATGTCGAAGGGCCTGCGGAAGTGATCGGTGTCGGCAATGGCAACCCCACCAGCCACGAACCGGACAAGGCACTTTACCGCAAGGCGTTCAATGGTCTGGCGCAGGCGATTGTGCAGGTAAAAGGTACGGGATCGGTGACGATTACCGCGCGTTCGGAAGGGCTGATTTCGGGGCGAGTGGTTTTAAAAGCTTAAGGTCGCCCCCTCCGTCAGCGACACCAGCCCTGCGGGCTTCGCGCTGCCACCTCCCCCGCTTCGCCAAGAGGCTCGCAAGGGAGGAGAAAGGGCGCCGATGCTGCAACTCGCACTGTAGCGATTCCGGGTTAAGGGTGCTTCGCACCCTTAGTGGCCGGGAGGCGGGCCGACCAGGATGTCGCGCTTGCCGACATGGTTGGCGGGACCGACCACGCCTTCCATTTCCATCTTTTCCATCAGCGAGGCGGCGCGGTTATAGCCAATCTGGAGCTTGCGCTGGATGTAGGAGGTGGACGCCTTGCGGTCGAAGGTGACGAAATAGACGGCCTTGTCGTAAAGGTCGTCGCCGGAGCCGCCGCCTTCACCGCCCATGCCGCCTTCGGAGCCGCCCTCTTCATCGCCGCCATAGGTGACGTCTTCGAGATATTGCGGCGCGCCCTGATCGCGCAGGAATTGCGCCACGGCCTCGACTTCCTCGTCGGAAACGAACGGGCCGTGCAGGCGGGTGATGCGGCCGCCACCGGCCATATAGAGCATGTCGCCCTGACCGAGGAGCTGTTCGGCGCCCTGTTCGCCCAGGATGGTGCGGGAGTCGATCTTGGAGGTGACCTGGAAGGAAATCCGGGTCGGGAAGTTGGCCTTGATCGTGCCGGTGATGACGTCGACCGACGGGCGCTGGGTGGCCATGATCAGGTGGATGCCGGCGGCGCGGGCCATCTGGGCCAGACGCTGCACGGCGCCTTCGATATCCTTGCCGGCCACCATCATCAGGTCGGCCACCTCGTCGATGATGACGACGATATAGGGCATGGGCTCGGGCACCATTTCGTCGAACTCGTAGATCGGCTGGCCCGTCTCGTCGAAGCCGGTCTGCACCTTGCGGACGAAGTTCTTGCCTTCGGCAGCGGTGGCGCGGGCGCGTTCGTTGAAATTGCTGATATTGCGCACGCCGACCTTGGACATGCGGCGGTAGCGGTCTTCCATCTCCTTGACGGTCCATTTCAGCGCCACAACGGCCTTTTTCGGATCGGTGACGACCGGGGCCAGCAGGTGCGGAATGCCGTCATATACACTGAGTTCCAGCATCTTCGGATCGATCATGATGAACTTGCACTGTTCGGGATCGAGGCGGTAGAGGATCGACAGGATCATGGCGTTGACGCCGACCGACTTACCCGAACCGGTTGTGCCGGCGATCAGGAGGTGGGGCATCTTGGCCAGGTCGGTGACATAGGGATCGCCGCCGATATTTTCGCCCAGCACCATCGGCAGGGTGTGTCCGGCTTTCTCGAATTCGGCCGAAGCCAGCATGTCGCGCAGATAGACGGTTTCGCGCACCTGATTGGGCAGTTCGATACCGATGGCGTTACGGCCCTGAACGATGGAGACGCGGCAGGAACGGGCCGACATGTTGCGCGCGATATCGTCGGCCAGGGCCACGACACGGGCGCCTTTCACGCCGGCGGCCGGGGCCAGTTCATAGAGGGTGACGACCGGGCCGGGGCGGATCTGGTCGATAACACCACGCACACCGAACTCTGCCAGCACGCTTTCCAGCATCCGGGCGTTTTGGCGCAAGCTATCTTCATCGAAGCTGTGGTTGCGCGCCTTGGGCTTGGCCAGGATAGACAATTCCGGCAGGCGGAAATTACTCGGGCGCAGGAAGTCGAACACCGGCTGCTTTTCAGCCTCGGCGCGCGGCGATGGCTTTATGGGCTTTATATCCGAAACCGGCGTCTCCATCGAATCGAGGAAGTCCGGGTCTTCGTATGGGCTCATCTCGTCATCGAGCGGCGGCAGTGCGCCGGTACGGGCCGTATTGGGTGAGATGCGCGGGGCGAAGGCGGGGGCGGCGGCCTCTTCCACCGGCGCCTCGAAGGTCTCTTCGTCGATGGCCACCTTCACCTTGGGGGCGCGCCTGACCTTGGCGACCACGGCCTCGCCGGTGCCGGTGGCGACGCGGCCGACACCCATGGCCGACATACCTTTTTGCGCCAATCCGCCCAGCACGCCGGAGAGATGCAGGTAGTGGCCCATGTTCAGGCTCAGGGCCTTGTTGAAGCCCAGAAGCGCCACGCCGGCATAGATCAGGCTGGCGATAATATCGCCGCCGGGCAGGTGCATGAAATCGAAGATCGATTTCAGCAGATTGTGGATGCCAGATCCCCAGAAACCGCCCAGGCTCTGTTTCAGAACCGGGTCATCGGAGGTCATGATCGGGGCGATGGCGGCGCTCAAAGCCAGCACGAACAGGGTGGCCCACAGGGCATGTAGGCGCAGCTTCAGGCGCGTCTGGTCCGGATCAGCATGGAAGGTGCGCAGCAGGCCGAAATAAATCATCAGGGCGGCGGCGGGCCAGGCGGCCAGGCCAATCGACTGGCTGCCGATATCGGCGATCATGGCGCCGAAGGAGCCCAGGGCATTCTGGATATCGCCATGACCGGCCGTATTCAGGCTGGAGTCTTCGGCATGATAGGTGGCCAGGGCGATAAAGAAGGAAAAGCCGGCCAGGGCCGTGAACGCGCCGCGCAGACGGGCCATAAGCGGCGATTGCCACATGGCGCGCATATGGGTTTCGACGGCGTTCCAAACGGTCATGGTCAGGCTGGACATGTGTACTCGTAGAGCGGCTTTAAACGGGGAATTCAGCCTGAACAGATGCCACAGAAAGGGTTAATAGCGGTTTACCATGTCGGGTTTTGCGGCCTTAAAAGTAAGAAACCCCACCACCAACGCGCAAGCGCGCGTTGGTCCCATGGCTTGCGAAAGCTATACTTTCGCTGGCGCCAAACCCCAAACAAGTTGGGGAGGTACAAGAGGCGCCGCGTTCACTGTCGAAGTGCGGGTGCAGGGCCATTATGGCCCTGCAAAGAAAAAGCCCTCCGACCTTTTGGCCGGAGGGCTTTTTCTTTTAGATGGCGCTTAATCTACTCAGCAGCTTCGGCAACGCCGCGGGCCAGGTTACGCAGGACGTACGGCATGACACCGCCGTTCTTGTAGTATTCCAGTTCGGTCGGCGTATCGATGCGGCAGCGGACCGGGAAGCGGGCCACCTTGCCGTCCGAGGCGCGGAACAGCTCAACGATCAGTTCCTGACGCGGGCTGAGGTTTTCCAGGCCGCGGATGGTGACAATCTCTTCACCGGTCAGGCCGAGCTTGGCCCAACCATCGACCTTGAACTGGAGCGGCAGCACGCCCATGCCGACCAGGTTCGAGCGGTGGATGCGCTCGAACGATTCAGCGATGACGGCGCGGACGCCCAGCAGCTTGGTGCCCTTGGCAGCCCAGTCACGCGACGAACCGGTGCCGTATTCCTTGCCGGCGAAGACAACCAGGTTGCGGCCTTCCGACTGGTAACGCATGGCGGCGTCATAGATCGGCATGACATCGCCGGACGGGAAGTGCTTGGTCACGCCGCCTTCGATTTCCGGGGTCATCTTGTTACGGATGCGGATATTGGCGAAGGTGCCGCGCATCATGACTTCATGGTTGCCGCGGCGGGCGCCGTAACCGTTGAATTCCGAGACGGGGACGCCACGGTCGATCAGGTACTTGCCGGCCGGCGAAGCAGCCTTGAAGGAACCGGCGGGCGAAATGTGGTCGGTGGTGATCGAGTCACCGAAGACGCCGAGCACGCGAGCTTCGACGATATCGGTCACCTTGTCCGGCGTCATGGTCATGCCGTCGAAATAGGGCGGGTTGGCGACATAGGTCGAGGCCTCGTCCCAGCCATAGGTCTGGCCACCGGCCACCGGGATGGCCTGCCAGTGCTTGTCGCCCTTGAAGACGTCGGAATAACGGCTGGCGAACATGGCGTTGGTGACATGCTTGCGCTGCATGTCGGTGACTTCCTGCGTCGTCGGCCAGATGTCCTTGAGATAAACGTCCTGACCGTCCGAACCGGTGCCGATCGCGTCCTTGGTCAGGTCGATGTTCAGCGAGCCGGCGATGGCATAGGCCACGACCAGCGGCGGCGAAGCCAGGTAGTTGGCGCGGACATCGGGGTTGACGCGGCCTTCGAAGTTACGGTTGCCGGAGAGCACCGAGGCGGCGACCAGATCGCCCGAATTGACGGCGGCCGAGATGGCTTCCGGCAGCGGGCCTGAGTTACCGATACAGGTGGTGCAGCCGTAACCGACGAGGTTGAAGCCCATAGCGTCGAGGTCTTCGGTCAGGCCGGCCGAGTTCAGGTAATCGGTGACGACCTGCGAGCCGGGGGCCAGCGAGGTCTTGACCCACGGCTTGACCTTCAGGCCCAGGGCGCGCGCCTTGCGGGCCACGAGACCGGCGGCGATCAGGACCGAAGGGTTCGAGGTGTTGGTGCAGGAGGTGATGGCGGCGATCACCACATCGCCGTGGCCGACGGTGAAGTCGGCACCTTCGACCGGGACGCGCTTCGATTCGTCACCGGCCTTGCCGAACTCGCCTTGCAGGGCCGAGGTGAAGGCGGTGGCGGCGTCGGAGAGCAGGACGCGGTCTTGCGGGCGCTTCGGACCGGCCAGCGACGGCAGGACCGAGCCGAGGTCGAGTTCGAGCGTGTCGGTGAAGACCGGCTCGTGGCCGGGCTCCAGCCACAGGCCTTGCGCCTTGGCATAGGCTTCGACCAGGGCGACGCGTTCCGGCGTGCGGCCGGTTTCGGCCAGGTAGTTGATGGTCGGCTGCGAGATCGGGAAGAAGCCGCAGGTGGCGCCGTATTCCGGGGCCATGTTGGCGATGGTGGCCTGGTCTTCCAGGGTCAGGTTGGCGATGCCGTCGCCGTAATATTCGACGAACTTGCCGACGACGCCCTTCTTGCGCAGCATCTGGGTGACGGTCAGCACCAGGTCGGTGGCGGTGGCGCCTTCCGGCAGCTTGCCGGTCAGCTTGAAGCCGATAACTTCCGGGATCAGCATGGGGATCGGCTGGCCGAGCATGGCGGCTTCGGCCTCGATGCCGCCGACGCCCCAGCCGAGGACCGACAGGCCGTTGACCATGGTGGTGTGCGAGTCGGTGCCGACCACGGTGTCCGGATAGGCCACTTCACCGCCATCAGCGACGTTGGTCCAGACGGTCTGGGCCAGGTATTCCAGGTTCACCTGGTGGCAGATGCCGGTGCCGGGAGGCACGACGCGGAAGTTGTTGAAGGCCGAGGAACCCCAGCGCAGGAAGTTGTAGCGCTCGATATTGCGCTCATATTCACGATCGACGTTGCGGGTGAAGCTGTCTCCGTGGCCGAAATAGTCGACCATGACCGAGTGGTCGATCACGAGGTCGACGGGGTTCAGCGGGTTGATCTTCGCCGGATCGGCGCCGAGCTTGACCATGGCGTCGCGCATGGCGGCCAGGTCGACGACGGCCGGAACGCCAGTGAAATCCTGCATCAGCACGCGGGCCGGGCGGAAGGAGATTTCGTGTTCGACGGCGCCCTTGTTCTTGACCCAGGCGGCCATGGCGCGGATGTCGTCAGCCTTGACGGTGTCGCCGTCTTCGTTGCGGAGGAGATTTTCCAGCAACACCTTCAGCGAGGCGGGGAGCTGTGAGACGCCTTCGAGGCCATTGGCTTCGGCGGCTTTCAGATCGTAGTAGGTGTAGGTTTTGTCGCCGACCTTGAGTTCGGCTTTTGACTTGAACGAGTCAACGGAAGACATTTACGCGGTGTCCTTTTCAGGTTAGCCCGCCCAGTCGCCACGATGGCAAACTGTAATTCAAGAATGCGCGTGCCTAAGCGCTTTTGGCGCGTCAAACAAAACAATGAGGGACGCACAGGGTCCGGACATTGCGCTGCAATACCTTGAAGGCGGAGCATCTGCCTTCTAAACTTTCTATTTGTTTTCGTCTATGCCAGAACCATGCGAAGCCTTGGCGCGAAAAGGGTTATTTTATGGGGTTGAATGTGAAGGTTGAGGGATTGAGCCTTAAAAAAGGCTACAACCTTTTGATTCACAACCTGAATTTTGAAATAAAGCCCGGTGAGGTGATTAGCCTGACGGGCGAAAACGGCGTCGGAAAAACGACTCTTTTACGTACTCTGGCAGGGTTTCTTATGCCCCACGCAGGCACGATTTCTGCGCATGAGAATGATGTGCAGATTGAGCCGGAAATATGGCATGGCAGCATGACCCATTTCCTCGGTCACCACGATGCCCTGAGCCCCTCGCGGACGGTGGCGCAGGAGCTGAAATTCCAGGCCGACTTTCTGGGCGGCGAGGTGGCCGGGATCGAGCAACTGAACCTGCTGGGCCTGATGGATCTGGAAACGCGCTATCTCTCGGCGGGGCAGAAACGCCGGCTGTCGTTTGCGCGCCTGCTGATGGTGAAGCGACCGCTGTGGCTGCTCGATGAACCGATGGCGCCGCTCGATGTTGGTCATCGCGCGCTCATCGCCGGGCTCATGCAGAAGCACCTGTCCGAAGGCGGCATGATCATCGCGGCGGTGCATGATCCGCTGCCGTTTGAGACGCGCGGTCTGAAACTCGAACGCCCGACGGCAAAGGAACGCGAGGCCGCGAGTGTTTGAGGTGATGGTCAACTTCTCCTCCCCTGCAAAGCGGGGGAGGTGGCAGCGCGAAGCCCGAAGGGCTGGTGTCGCTGACGGAGGGGGCATTTCGGATGCAGTGTCGCCCCCTCCGTCTCGACGCGCTTCGACCTGCGGTCCGCGCGTTGCTCGACACCTCCCTCACAACGAAGTTGCCGTGGCGCTGCGCTACAGGGGAGGAGAAGGATGATCCGCCCCGCCCTCACCCTTCTCAAACGCGATCTCGGCTTGTCCCTCACCAAGGGCGGCGGGCCGCTGCTGGCGGTCGGCTTCTACCTGACCCTGATGGCCATGATCCCCTTGAGCCTCGGTCCCGATCAGGCCGTGCTTTCCCGCATCGCCGCCGGACTAACCTGGTTGTGCCTGGCGCTCTCCAGCCTGCTGTCTCTGGAGCGTCTGTTCGAGCGCGATTATGAGGACGCGGTGTTCGATACCTTGCGCCTCGGTCCCTTGCCGCTGGAACTGATCGCCCTGCTGAAATGCCTCAGCCAATGGTTCGGCACCGGCGTGATCCTGTCGCTGATGACGCCGATCGTCATGATCATCCTCGGTGCGCCGGTGTCGCTGGCGCTGATGGGACTAGTCTCGGCGTTTCTGGGGTCTTTGAGTTTTGCCCTTATCGGCGGGATCGGCGCCTCACTGGCCTTGGGATCGCGCAAGGGCGGGGTGCTGATGGCCCTGCTGGTCCTGCCCTTCTACGTGCCGCCGGTGATCTTCGGCGCCGGCCTGATGCAGGCGGTGCAAACAAGCGCCTCTCCGTTACAGGCGCTGGCTTTTCTGGCGGCCTATGCTCTGTTCGCCCTGGCGCTCGGTCCTATTGCTATGGGGGCGGCGCTCAGAGGCGCCCTCAGCTAATCACCACGGCAGATAGCGGGTGGCCTTGATATGGTGCTCGCGATAGGTGACGCGGCGGGCATTGGCATGGCCGAACCAGTAACGCGCCGGAATGCTCAGGCCCAGCATCAGCAGGATCGAGAGCTGTATGATCAGATGGGCGAGGTTCGCGTTTTCCACCAGTCGGTCGATGGCGATGCAGAAGCCTGTCATGACAATGGCGGCCAGCCATGAGATCCAGCGGCAATCCTTGCGCACGTCGAAATAATAGACGGCGAAGGTCAGGCCGAAGATCAGGGCGAGAAGAAAATACCCGAACTGCATGTCATACGCTCCCAGCGATTCAGACGAGTTTAGCAAATAACTGCAATCAGAAGGTTAACGCGAAAAAGCCACATTTGACGCCCCTTGCCGAACATCGCCAAACCCCGTATGTCCGGAGCATGATCAATTTCCTAGCCAATCCGGAACGCTTTACCCGCGTCACGCGGCCCCTGCGGCCGTGGCTGGCGGGGGTGACGGCGCTGCTGTTCGTCTGGGGGCTTTATCTCTGCTTTGCCTCGCCGGAGGATTACCAGCAGGGCGATACGGTGCGGATCATGTATGTCCATGTGCCGGCGGCCTGGATGGGCCTGACCGTCTATGCCGCCATGGGGATTGCCAGCTTTTTCGGCCTGATCTTCCGTCATGCGCTGGCCGATGTCGCGGCGAAAGCGATGGCGCCGATCGGAGCGGTCTTTACCGGCCTGGCCCTCCTGACCGGTGCCCTGTGGGGGATGCCGATGTGGGGCACGCCGTGGCAATGGGACGGCCGCATGACCTCCGAACTGATCCTCTTCCTCTTCTATATCGGCTATATCGCGCTTCATGCCTCGATCGAGGATGAGGTGCGAGCCGCGAAGTCGACCGCGATCCTGGCCCTGGTTGGTCTGGTCAACCTGCCGATCGTGCATTTTTCTGTGCAGTGGTGGAACAGCCTGCACCAGGGGGATTCGATCTTCGTCAAGGGCGGGCCGACGGTCGCGCCGGACATGCTGTGGCCGCTGTTCGTCATGGTGGCGGCCTATCACGCCCTGTTTGCCTGGCTGTTCCTGGTGCGGCTCGATAGCGAAATCCTCGCCCGCAAGTACCGCGCTTTACGCGCCCGGCTCAGTTTCAACTAGGAGCGCTTATGGACCTTAATATGGGCAAATATGTCGTCTTCGTCTGGGGCTGCTATGGCGCCACGGCTTTGGCTCTGGGCGCGTTGATCATCGTGTCTCTGCGCGCACAGGCCAAACGTCGCAAGGTGCTGGAAGCTTTGCAGGCCGCCGTGGAGACCAAATGAAACGCCTGATCTACTTCGCCCCGCTGGTGCTGTTTGTCGGCCTGCTGGCCGTGCTGGGCTATTACAATTTCCACAAGAAGGAACGGCTGGAGCCGCGTGAAATGGTCGGCAAGGCGGTGCCCGAAGTGGTGATCAACGACCTGCAGGATGGCACGCCGGCCTCGTTGAAGGCGCTGGTGGCGGGGCATGACAAACCGGTGCTGGTCAATGTCTTCGCCTCGTGGTGCATGCCGTGCGTCGCCGAAAATCCGCAACTGATGGCGCTGAAGGCCAAGGGCGTGACGATTATCGGCATCGCCTGGAAGGACGAGCCGCAGAACACCCTGACCTTCCTGGCCCAGCACGATAATCCGTATGCGAAAACCCTGACCGATCCGGAGGGCAAGATGGCTCTGGCGCTGGGGATCACCGGTGTGCCGGAGACCTTTATCGTCAGCCCGGACGGCACTATCACCGACAAGATCGCCGGCCCCATCGTGCCGGATACCTTCGATGCGGTCTATGCTGAGGTCAGCGCTAAGAAATAAAGGTTGCTTTTGCGAACTTTGTAAAATTTCCGGTAACCCTGTTCGGCTAGACTGCCCGCCTAATTGATAGCATCAATCGGGTGCGGAGCATGAAACTAGCCAGCTTGGAACGCGTCAGATTTCTGGTCGTCGAAGACAACGGCCACATGACGAATATTGTGAAAACCATTCTGCGCGGCTTTGGCGCGGTGCATATATTCGAAGCGCGCGACGCCACGGAAGCCTTCCACCGCCTCAAGCATGACGCCATCGATATCGTTATCGTTGATTACCAGATGGAGGTGCTGAACGGCATCGAGTTTGTGAACCTGGTACGCAAGTCGTCGGACAGCGCCAATCGGTTTGTGCCCATCATCATGCTGACCGCGCATTCTGAGCGCTCGCATGTGGTGGATGCGCGCGATGCCGGCGTGACGGAATTCTGCTGCAAGCCGGTCACGGCCAATGAGCTGTACCGCAAGGTCGTGTCCATCGTCGATCATCCACGTCCGTTTTTTAAGCTGAACAGTTTCTTTGGGCCGGAGCGCCGCCGTCGGACGGATTCGAAATATGAAGGCCCCGAGCGCCGCAAGGAACGGCGGCCGGAACCGCCCGCGCCGGAAAGCGATCAGGACGCGCTTAATGCAGCGTCGTGAGCGCGATCACTGAGCAGATCGATGGGATCGTCTTCCTGATAGGTTCGAGACTGGTCAGCAGGAAGAAGTGACTTCCTCCCCTGCGAAGCGGGGGAGGTGTCGAGCAAGCGTAGCGCGTCGAGACGGAGGGGGCCTCTTCTCTGGCTGAAATACCCCCTCCGTCAGCGACACCGGCCCTTTGGGCCTCGCGCTGCCACCTCCCCCGCTTCGCAGGGGAGGAGAAAGTTCAGTAATGCGGCGGCTTGGTCACCGGCACCTCGCCCGCGCCGGATTCCATGGTTTCCAGCCGTTCGCCCAGGCGCTCCAGCATCCGTTTCATCCGGTCGATGACCTTCCACTGTTCGGTGACCTGTTCCGACAGTTCGTCTATGGTCTTCGCCTGGTGCGCCGTCAGTTCTTCCAGCGCCGTCAAACGGTCATCGGACATCAGCGCTGCCCCTCGGAATTGCGGAACGGATCGAGCGGATAGGTGCCGAGGATCTCGACATCGACGGCGAAGAAGTTCAGTTCTTCCAGCGCCTGTTTCAGCCCGCCTTCGGTTGGCCGGCCTTCGACATCGCAATAGAAGACGGTCGAGGCGAAAACGCCGTTTTCGATATAGCTCTCCAGCTTGGTCATGTTGACGCCATTGGTGGCGAAACCGCCCAGCGCCTTGTAGAGCGAAGCCGGGATATTCTTCACGCGGAAGATGAAGCTGGTCATGCAGTCGATGCCTGGCTCAGGCTCGACCACGCGGTCTTCCGTCGTCAGGATCAGGAAGCGCGTTGTGTTGTTTTGCGCGTCTTCCATATGGCGGCGCAGGATTTTCAGGCCGTAAAGCTCAGCGGCCGGCTCCGGTGCGATGACAGCGCGGTCCAGTTCGCGGGTCTCGGAAAGCGCCCGCGCGGCGCCGGCGGTATCGTGGAAGACCTCGGCGGTGATGTTCAGTTCGCGCAGCGCCTTGCGGCATTGCAGCAGGGCCATGGTATGCGAGGCGGCCACCCGGATATTTTCCAGTTTCGTTTCCGGCACGCCCATCAGGATCATCTCGATCGGCAGAAAGCGCTCTCCGATGATCTTCAGGCCGGAATTGGGCAGCAGGTGATGAACGTCGGTGACGCGGCCGGCGACGGAATTCTCGACCGGGATCATGCCCAGTTCGCATTCGCCATCGCGCACGGCGGCAAAGGCGGCTTCGAAGGTGGGGTAAGGCGCCGGGGTAAATTCGCCAAACCAGCGCTTTATGGCCTGATGGCTGAAAGCCCCCGGCTCGCCCTGATAGGCGATCTTGCGAATGGTTTGCGTGTTCATGGTAGTCCTCAACCTCAGAAATTTCCAAAACCGGTCCCGGTTTTGGCAAGCACAAAGTGCGCCCGAGCTGATGCGAGGAGCCTCGCGGCGTCTGAGCGGATTAAGTGCGACGAAATGCCACGCATGGCTCTAATTTAGCCCCGCGGGGCTAAAAGTAAGCTTGCGAAAATGCCGGTAGCGTGTCAGAGAGCCAAACGCAAGTAGATCAATAAGCCTTGCTTTCGCCACATATTGACACACGTCACGGGTGGCCTAAGCTTCGGGCACTAATGAATCAACAGGGTAACTTGGCGACATGAGCGGCGACCTTCAGGTAAACAAAATTCTCGGTGCGGTCCTGGCGACCGGTCTGGTGATCATGGGCGTCAAGCTCGGCGCCGAAGCCATCTATCATCGTGAAGCGCCCGAAAAGGCCGGTTATCATATCGAGGTCGCCGATACCGGTGGCGAAGGCGGGGCTGCTGCCGCCGTCGATACGCCGCCCGACTGGGGCACGGTGATCCCGACCGCCGATATCGCCGCCGGCGAAAAGACCTTCCAGACCAAGTGTACCTCCTGCCACAATAACGCCAATGGCGGTCCGAACGCCATAGGTCCGAACCTGTGGGGCGTGGTCGGCCGTCCGGTCGCCTCGCACCCCGGCATGGACTATTCCGACGCCATGAAGGCGCACGCCAAGGAGGTGCCGAACTGGTCGTGGGATGCCATCTACGCCTTCCTAGGCGCGCCGTCGAAAGTGGTCAAGGGCACCAAGATGACCTTCGTCGGCGTCAAGAAGCCGGAAGACCGCATCAATCTGATCGCCTACCTGCATAGCCAGGGCTCGACCGGCTACGCCGTGCCGGCGCCGAATCCGGCCGCTGCCTCCGAAGGCGCTGCTGCGTCACCGGCAGCCGCGGAAGCTGCTTCTAAATAAGCGGATACAAACGCAAAACAAAAACCCCGCCGGATCATTCCGGCGGGGTTTTTCATGTCTTATCCTCCCTTCTTGGAGGGGAGGTGGCAGCGCGAGGCGCTTTAGCGCCGGTGTCGCTGACGGAGGGGTAAATGTCGCGGCGGGTTGGCCCCCTCCGTCGCGGACAAGCCGCGCCACCTCCCCCGCTTTGCAGGGGAGGAGAAAGTTCTTACAAACGCCTGAACGCCAGCGGCATACCCGAACCGCATGAATCGATGCGATTAACGGCATCGGCCAGAGGTTCGATGGCCACCTTCATGTGGTGGGCGTTGGCATGGATGATATGCACATCATCGGTCATGATGGCGACATGGCCCTTCCAGAACACCAGGTCGCCGCGCACCAGACCGCGCAGGTCAGGCCCGATATCGAGGGCTAAGCCCAGCTTCATTTGCATATCGGAATCACGCGGGCAGCCGTAACCTGAGGCATAGAGCGCCTGTTGCAGCAGGCCGGAGCAATCCAGGCCCAGGCTTTCGCGGCCGCCCCACTGATAGGGCGCATTGATATAACTTTCGGCCACGCTGACGAAATCCGGCGCGAAGGTCTCGAAGGTCGACAGGTGATTGGCAAACACCCAGCCCATTTCATTGATATAGGCAAAGCCATTTTCATAACGCGTGACCGAGACCAGCGCATTGTGGCTGAGCGCGGTCAACGTCGAGGATTTCAGGTTCGGACCGGCGAAGACGTAAGTACGCAGGGTTGAGACATAATGTGTCGGCAGGTACCAGTCGCGCTTGAAAGCCGATACGGGCACATAGCCGACATAGCCGTCGCGCAGGGCCTGGCCCCAGAAATAATCATGCTTGCGCTCGATGACCTTGAAGCGCTCGCCCATCAGCAACTGATCCCACTGTTCCGCGCCGTGTTCCGGCTGCGACAGGATCGGCGCCGAAGCATCGTAACAGGAGAGCACCTCACCGGCGACATAGGTCTTGGCGCGGATCAGGCCCTCATGCGCCTGATCGGTCACGCCATCCTTGAAGGGCGTGGTGCGCTTGTCGAAAGGATCATCACTCATCTGCGTCATAAAGCCGTATACCTTCTGCAGGTCACTATCACCGTGGCGCACGTACTCTGCGCCTTATATGGTCACTCTACGATACGGATGCAAAGATCGCCTTAACGGCCAAGGTCAACAGAGTCTTTATGCGCTCAAGCGCCGCGCGGCTTACCTCGCATCAGCTCGGGCGGGCGGTCGCCCTTGCCGGATTTCCTGAGAAATCCGGAATTTTATGAAAACTTAAAGCAGGTCTTAACACGGATGATTTCAGTAAGATGTCAGCAACTGATATACCGCCCTAAGCGCCTGCGCCTCGGCCCCAACGGGGGAACCGGCCCGGCCGCGCGGATTCCAGGCATAGATGTCGAAATGCACCCAGGCGCCTGATTTCGGCGCGAAGCGTTGCAGGAAAAGCGCCGCCGTCACCGAACCGCCCTGTGCCCAGCCGGCCGGATCGTTACGGATATCGGCGATGTCGGAATCCAGCGCATCAGTATAGCCCTTCCACAGCGGCATCCGCCACAGGGGGTCGTTCTGGGCGATCGAGGCCACTTCCAGTTGCCGCGCCACATCCTCGTCATCGGTATAGAAGGGAATGACCTCCGGCCCCAGGGCCACGCGCGCCGCACCGGTAAGCGTGGCGAAGTCGACGGTCAGGGCCGGTTCCAGTTCGCCCGCCCGCGCCAGGGCATCGGCCAGGATCAGCCGGCCCTCGGCATCGGTATTGCCGATCTCGATCGAAAGACCGGCGCGTGAGGCCAGGATATCGCCCGGCCGGAAGGCATCGCCTGAAATCGAATTTTCCACCGCCGGGATCAATACGGACAGCGCCACCGGCAACTGGCTGGCCATCACCCAATCGGCCAGGGCGAGCGCATGGGCCGCGCCGCCCATATCCTTCTTCATCAGCCCCATGCCGGCGCCACCCTTGATATTCAGACCGCCGGTATCGAAGGCCACGCCCTTGCCGACCAGGGCGACCACCGGGAGCGGACCGGGCACACCCGCCGGCTGCCAGGTGATCTCGATAAAGCGCGGCTGGTTGTTCGGCCCGGCGGCACGACCAACGGCGTGAACGGCGGGAAAGTTTTCGGCCAGCAGATCATCGCCAACCGTCACCTGGATCGCGGCGCCATGCGCCCCGGCGATGCGGCGCGCCTCGGCCTCTATCTCCGCCGGCCCCATATCGTTGGTCGGCGTATTGACCAGATCTCGCACCAGATTGTGCGCCCTGACCTCGCGCGCCACGGCGGTTTTCGTCGCCTCGTCGAGCGCCGAGTCATCGAGCCTGACTTCACTCGGCGTGCTGCCCGATTTATAGCGCGTGAAGCTGTAGGCGCCTAATCCCCAGGCGACATGGATGGAATGAGCATCCAGTTCCGCGTCATGTTGCAGGGCCCACAAACCCTTCGGCAATTGCGATGGCAGGGCGCGGAAAGTCATCGGCGTGTAATTCTTGCGCGCACCCAGGCCGAACCAGGCGCGGCAGCCGCTCTCTTCCGGCAGGACGATCAGGCTGCCCGCCTTACCGGTAAAGCTTTTCGCCGTCAGGAACTTCGCCTGTGCCGGCTTCAGCGCGGCGATCGCCGCGGCGGCCTCTTCCTCGAAAAGGGCAATCAACGTGTTCTCTGGGGCGGCTTTGGGGGCCTTGATCGGCTTGGGCATTGAGGGGCATCACCGTTAACGATTGTTAAGAGCTTTAACTATATCTTCACAGCGGTCACCGAAAGCTTAATTCTGTTCGTTAATCGGGGTTCGCCATGCTGCGCCACCTGCTTGTTTCCGCTGCTCTTGTGGCTTGTTTCACGGCCAGTCCTGCATCCGCCGGCCTGTTCGGCAAGGATGACGCCAAAAAAGACACCGCGCCGGCCACTTCCGCATCCGCCACACCGAAAGCGGCCGGTTTCAAGCCGGCCACCAAGGCCGAGATCGAGGCCGCCCTGCGCGCCGATCCGCTGCAACAGTCGGTTTTCTTCAATGACCAGTTCGAGCATAACCCGACCGATGCGAAGATGGGGCTCTACCTCTCCAACGCCCTGCGTGCGCTCGGTCGCTATCCCGAAGCCGCCGACATCGCCCATCGTGTCCTGCTGTTCGCCCCGGATAATACCGACATCCTGCTGGCCGCCGCCCGCGCCCATATCGCCGACAACAACGCCTTCTTCGCCATCGATCCGCTGCAGCACGTTATCGAGCTGAAGCCGAAAGACTGGCAGGCTTACTCGCTGCTGGGCGTCGCCTATGACCAGACCAAGCGGCCGGACGAGGCGCAAACGGCGTGGAACCAGGCCCTGGCGCTTTCACCCAATAATCCCGCCGTGCTCACTAATATGGCCATGGCGAAAGTCACCCGCGGCGATTTCACCGGCGCCGAGCCGCTCTTGCGCACCGCCGTGGCGCAAGCAGGCGTCACCGTGCAGATTCGTCAGAACCTGGCCCTGGTGCTGGGCCTCGAAGGCAAGATGACGGAAGCCGAAAGCCTGCTGCGCCGCGACCTGCCGCCACAACAGGCGGATGCCGCGCTGGCGTGGCTGCAAGGCGCCGTGGCCGCCAAGGCCGCGCCGGCTTCGACCGCCGCGCCGACGCGGTCATGGGATTCTGTGAAGGCGTCGGGTAGTTAAGTAAGAAACCCCACCACCATTTCGCTTCGCTCATGGTCCCCCTCCCCAATAAATTGGGGAGGTACAGGAAGCTATCCTTATGCCTCCCCGACTTGTCGGGGAGGGGGACCGCGCCCATCTTCGGGCGTGGTGGTGGGGGTTCTTGCTTCCTTATCCCCATCACCAATTGTAACCCGTTAACTTTTGTCGCTGCACGCCACAACGCCCTGTGCTAGCGTGATCCGCAAAGCGTCGTTTCGCGCCTTCGTATCGGGATTGAAAAATTATCCCCAAAAACCACCTACCATATGTAGATGTTAACCTAGCCTTAACCACGAAATGTGGTGATATAGCCACGACATTTGCGCTTTAGTATCGATTCGGGGTTTTCTATGAGCAGTTCACTTCTTCTGGCCAATTCTTCCGCCGGTCTCCTGACCCCGAGCCATTCCTACAAGCCGTTCCGCTATCCCTGGGCCTTTGAGTTCTGGCGCAAGCAGCAGCAGGTCCACTGGATTCCGGAAGAAGTGCCGCTGGGCGAAGACTGTAAGGACTGGGCCACCAAGCTCAACGATTCCGAGCGCAACCTGCTGACCCAGATCTTCCGCTTCTTCACGCAATCGGATATCGAGGTTCAGGACAACTACCTGGAACGCTATTCACGCGTTTTCAAGCCGACCGAAATCAAGATGATGATGTCGGCCTTCGCCAATATGGAAACCGTCCATATCGCCGCCTACGCCCTGCTGCTCGAAACCATCGGTATGCCCGAAAGCGAGTTTGGCGCGTTCATGGATTACCAGGCCATGCGCGACAAGCACGACTATATGGGCACGTTCGGCGTCGATACCGAAGCCGATGTCTGCCGCACGCTCGCCATGTTCGGCGGCTTCACCGAAGGGCTGCAACTGTTCGCCTCCTTCGCCATGCTGATGAACTTCCCGCGCTTCAACAAGATGAAGGGCATGGGCCAGATCGTGTCATGGTCGGTGCGTGACGAATCCCTGCACTGCGAAGGCATCATCAAGCTCTACCATACCTTCAACCGCGAAACGAAGGCCGTCACCAAGTCCGTGGCCGATGACATCATCGATTGCTGCAAGACCGTGGTGACCATGGAAGACAAGTTCATCGACCTGGCGTTTGAAATGGGCCCGGTCCAGGGCATGACCCCGGATGATATCAAGGCCTATATCCGCTATATCGCCGATTGGCGCCTGCGCCAGCTCGAACTGCCGGAAGTTTTCAATGCCGGCAAGGAAAACCCGCTGCCGTGGTTGCAGGTGCTGCTGTCGGGCGTCGAGCACGCCAACTTCTTCGAGGCCCGCGCCACGGAATATTCCAAGGCCGCCACCAAGGGGCAATGGACCGGCGACGAGGGCGTCTGGGGGGCCTTTGACCAGCTTCTCAAAAAGCGGTCGGAAGCGACCAAGGGCAATGTAAGCGCATAAAGAAAAGCCTCCGGAAACGGGGGCTTTTTTACATTCTCCTCCATTGCAAGCGCAGCGCAGCGGGGGAGGTGGCGGGCGAAGTCCCGCCGGAGGGGGCCTCTATTCTTAATCTGACATCGCGGTATGTTTGTCTTGTGAAGTGGCCCCCTCCGTCTCGACGCGGCCTTCGGCCTTGCTCGCCACCTCCCCCGCTTCGCCCAAGGGCTTGCAAGGGAGGAGAAGGGTGTTAGGCTTTGATCATGAGGGTTCGGGACAAATCCAAGATTGTTTTTGCGCGGAAACTTCGGCGTGAAATGACTCCACCGGAGGCGCGTATCTGGGCGCGGCTAAGAGTGCGTGACACTGGTATCAGTTTCCGCCGACAATATCCAATTGGGCCCTATGTGCTTGATTTTTATTGCGCCAAGGCAAGGCTGGCGATTGAGGTCGATGGCCTGATCCACACGGTTGAGGACCATCCGGAACGTGATGCGCGACGTGATGCGTGGTTGTTGGAGCAGGGTATCGATACCTACCGGATTGCGGCCAGTGACGTGATGGCTGATCCGGATGAGGTGGCGCTGGGTATCTGGTTGTTGGCGAAAGAGCGGGCGGGGATTTAAGAGGCCCCTCCGTCAGCGACTTCGCTGACACCTCCCCCGCTTCGCAAGGGAGGAGATTTAATCCCCGCTCCTAATTCCCGTTCCATGCTTGTCCCTATGGAACAGACAAACACTCCCATCGCCACGCCTGAACAAAGACAGGCGCTTCGTCGCAACCAGCAGCAGCGTCTGCGCCGCCCCCTCCGTCTTGGCGCAAGCGCCAATCCACCTCCCCCACCGCTTCGCTGGTAGGGGAGAGTGGCCGAGGCGCTGTTGCGCGTCGTCGAAGCACTCGAACCGCCCGCCACCTACAAGGAGGCCGAGCAGGCCGCCAAGACCCTGCTGGCGGTGGGCAAGGTGCTCGATGCGGTCAATACCGAGACGCGCGATGATCTGCCGACCAAACCGGCCTGGGTGATCACAGCCGAACCCGCCGCCGAGCGTGAGGCCCTGACCAGTTGGCAGGCGGTGCTCAATCACAGTCTGGATACCCTCGCCGCCGCCCGGCGGATGAACCGCGAAGCCGCACCGGCCTGTCAAACATAGGGATTCGCTACGCCTCGGCCCACTGGCGCATGAGATTATGATAGTGCGCGGTCAGGCCCAGCACCTCAGGGGCATCGCCCAACTGCGCGCGCAGTTTTCGGATATTCATGTCGAGATCGAACAGCATCTGACGCTGTGTGCCGTCGCGCACCAGGCTTTGCAGCCAGAAGAACGAACAGACCCTTGCGCCGCGCGTCACCGGCGTGACCTGGTGCAGGCTGGTTGACGGGTATAGGATCAGGTCGCCAGCGGGCAGCCTGACCTCATGCGTGCCGTAGGTATCGACCACCTCCAGTTCGCCGCCGTCATAGTCCTCTGGATCGCAGAGAAACAACGTGCAGGAGAGATCGGTGCGCAGCCAGCCGTCTCCACCTGGCAAGGGCCGCATGGCGCCATCGACATGCAGGCCATAGGTCTCCCCGCCTTCGTAGCGGTTGAACAGCGGCGGCACGAAACGCAGTGGCAGGGCGGCGGCAAAGAACAGGTCGCTGGCCTTTACCGCGTCGAGCACAATCTGGCTCAGTTCGCGCGACAATTCGCCATGTTCGGGCAGTTGTCGGTTATTCTTCACGCGTGCGCCTTGTGCGCCCACAGTCGTTCGGCCGTCCAGCCAGTCGGCGGCATCAAGCCGGGCGCGCATCTCGCGCACCTGATCGCGGGTAAGGACATTGGGAACATGCAGCATCATGGGGCAATCTCCGGAAAGCCGGAAGCCCCGGCGATACTCGCCGGGGCTCGTAGGTAAATCAAATCTGACGATCAGAAGCTGATATTGGCCGTCAGGCGGAAGGTCTGGGGCGTGCCCGGCGTATAGCGGTAACCGGACTTGTTGATCGCCGCCACATACTGTTTGTCGAGCAGATTGTAGGCATTGAGCTGGAGCTGGACGCGCTGTGTAAGCTGGTAAGTCGCCACGCCATCAAAGACCATATAGCCCTTGACGAAGGCGGGGGTGCCAACGGCGCCATCCCTGCCGCGCTTCATCTCGCCATTGTAGCGGGCGCCGCCGCCAATGGTGAAGCGCTTGCTGGCATAGGTCGTCCACAAGGTGAAGGCGTCGGTCGGGCTGTAGGCCAGGTCGGCGGAGCCGTCTGCGGTGACGGCGGCCACGTTCTTCACCTTAGTATCCATCACGGTATAGCCGGCGCTGATGTTCCAGTGCGGATTAAGCTGGCCGACCACGCCCAGTTCGATGCCGGAGACGCTCTTTTCGCCGGCATGATAGAAGGTGCCGTCGGTATCGGTGGCGATCGTATCGGAATATTGTGTGCGATAGAGCGCGCCGGTCAGCGAGAGACGCCTATGCAGCAGGTCCCACTTGGTGCCGATTTCCGAGGTTTCGGCCTTTTGCGGGTCGACATTCGGATTATTGGCATTGGCCGCATCATCGGCGGCCAGGGTGAAGCTGGCCCCGCCCGGCGGTTGCTGGGTGATGGCGTAGGAGGCGTAAATGCTGCCATTAGTGGCGGGCTTGTAGACCAGGCCGAACTTGCCGGTCAGCAGATCGTCTTCGGCCTTATACGCCGTGACCGTGCCATCAACGGCGACGCTTTTGTAATCGGTTTTATAATGATCGAGGCGCAGGCCGGCGCTGACCTGCCAGGCTTCGCTGAACCGGATCGTATCATTGACATAGAGGCCGATCGTATCGGTCTGGCCATCGCTGTAGGCGCCACTGTGTTTGCGGGTATAGCCGCTGACATTGGCATCTGGAGTGTAGACGCTGACCGCCGGATAGGCGCCAGCGGTAGTGCTGTCGAAGGCCAGGCTTTTCTGTTCTTCGCTGATCAGTTCCAGGCCGGTACTGAGGCTATGCTCCAGACCGGCGGTGCGGAAATGCGCCTGCAGGTTGGTCTGGTTGGTCAGCATGGTATTGCGAACATCCTTGTTGTTGACAAGGCGCGTCAGGGTCCAGGTCGATGGATCGGCCGGGTCGGGCGTCAGCAAGGGCCGCGTGCTGGTGGCTGCCTGGCCCATGATGGCGGTAAGCTGGTAATCCTGATCGGTCTGGCTCCAGCGCGTCAGGTTGCTGAGATGCAGGCCGTTATTGAAATCATGCTCGATGCTGAATGTGACAACATCGGTCTGGATATCGTCGAAATCATCCTTCGTGCCGTAGAAATTTTTCGGATTGACCGGCGCCGCGTCATTCAGAAAATCGCGGTCGTCTGGTGCGGAATAGCCGGGCAGACCGATGGTTGAGACACCGCCGTCGGGCGTATTGTCCTGATCGACGTGCATGACATCGAGGAAATAGCGGGTCGAGGTGCCGAGGCCGAAGCCCAGCGAGGCGGCGGCGCCCCAGCGCTTGTTCTTAATCGCGTCACGGCCCGCGATGCCCGCATCCTGGGCCATCAGGTTGAGGCGCAGGGCGCTGGTCTCGGCCAGTTTCCAGTTGGCATCGGCCGTGGCGCGGCTGAAGTCGCCGCCGCCGGCGGAAACTGAGGCACTGGCGAAATCATGTGGAGCGGCGTGCTTGGTGTAAAGATTGATAGCGCCGGTGGCCGAACCGCGGCCGACATCGGTGCCGGCGGCCCCTTTCAGGACTTCGACGGACTCGATATTGAAGACGTCGCGCGAGACCGAGGCGACATCGCGCACGCCATCGACGAAGATGCTGCCGGAGGCATCAGAGCCGCGCATATAGACGGCATCGCCCGTAGAGGTACTGCCGTTTTCACCGAGATAGAAGGTGCCGACGCCTGCCGAATTGCGCAGGGCTTCGGTCAGGGTCGTGGCGCCCTGTTCACGGATGATCTCCTTGCCGATGACCTGAATGGTTTGCGGCGTATCGATCAGGTCGGCGGTGGCTTTTTTGCTGGATGAATGATCCTCCTTATATGGGCCGTGGCGCTCGCCCCTGACGATCACATGGGTGGAATCGCGGGCCGCATCGGCGGCGGCATCGGCCAGGGCAACCCCTGGCAGGGCGAGGGCTGTCAGGGCCAGAGCGTAGGGATTTACCGCATGTTTGCGGTTGCGGATGGAGGACATGTTTCTTCTCTCAGATTAGGCTGGGGAGGCAGCGTTGTTCGATTTGTTATTGCGAACCATTCTTAATTGCAAGCTGAATCTTGCGAATAATTTGCATTCTTGTCTTTTTGGCGCCGCATTGCCGGTCAAATTGCCGCAGGTTTTTGCGTTTCATGTGCAATCACTTGACCGGATAGGGTCATAAATGATAATCATTCGCATCGTACGAGTGAGCCCTGATGAAACTGACCGACCTGCCCGCCTTTGCCCCCGCCCATGTGACCGGCGTTATCGATACGCATGACGGTGACCTGATCAGCAATCGCCTGCGCGAACTGGGCTTTGTCGATGGCGAGGAGGTCCGGGTGGTCGGGCGCGGCCCTATCGGTGCCGATCCGCTGCTGATCCAGATCGGCTTCACCCGGTTCGCCCTGCGGCGTTCGGAAGCTTCCCGCGTTTTGGTCGAAAAGGCCGCCTGAATGGACGCTCTCACTATCGCGCTCGTCGGCAACCCGAATTGCGGGAAGACGGCCCTGTTCAACCAGTTGACCGGCGCCCGTCAGAAGGTGGCCAACTATGCCGGCGTCACGGTCGAGCGCAAGGAAGGTGTCTTCCACGCGCCCTCGGGTCGCAAGGTGCAGGTGCTCGACCTGCCCGGCACCTACAGCCTGGAGGCCATGGGGCCGGACGAAATCATCACCCGTGACATCTGCCTCGGTCGGCGTCCGGGCGAGACCATGCCGGACCTGATCGTCTGCGTGGCCGACGCCACCAATCTGCGCCTGCACCTGCGCTTCGTGCTGGAGGTCAAACGCCTCGGCCGGCCGATGATTCTGGCGCTCAATATGATGGACGCCGCCAAAAAACGCGGCATCTGGATTGATACGGCACGCATGGAAGCCGAACTCGGTGTCAAGATCATCGAGACCATCGCCGTCAAGGCCGAAGGCACGGCGGCGCTGGTGGCGCATCTCGATTCGAACATTGCCCCGCATGTGCCGGAAGTGAAAGAAAGCGGCGATCTCCACACCGATGTGCGCCGTATTCTCGATGCTTCGGTAGTCATGCCGCAGCGCACCTCCCTGATCGACGACCGGCTCGATGGCATCCTGCTCAATCCTTTCCTCGGCATTCCAATCCTTGTCGCCATCATGTTCGTGGTCTTCCAGGCGGTCTTCACCTGGGCAGCGCCGGCGCAGGATTTTATCGAGGCCAGCATGACCTGGCTGGGCGTCTTCGTCACCCAGACCCTGCCGGATGGACTGCTGAAAAGCTTCATCGCCGACGCCCTGATCGGCGGCCTGGGCTCGGTCATCGTCTTCCTGCCGCAGATCATCATCCTGTTCTTCTTCATCCTGATCCTGGAAGAGTCCGGCTATTTGCCGCGCGCCGCCTTCCTGCTTGATCACCTGATGTCCAAGGCCGGCCTGACCGGGCGCTCCTTCATTCCGCTGCTCTCCAGCCACGCCTGCGCCATTCCCGGCATCATGGCCACACGGAGCATCCACGATGTGCGCGATCGCATCACCACCATCCTGATCGCGCCGCTGATGACCTGTTCGGCGCGTATTCCCGTTTATACCCTGCTGATCGCTGCCTTCGTGCCGGAGCGGAGCGTATGGGGCTTCGTCAGCCTGCAGGGGCTGGTGCTTTTTGGCATGTATATCATCGGGATTGCCGGCGGCCTGACCGTATCGCTGGTCATGTCGGCTTTCCGCCATGACAAGAGCGAGCATCCACTGATCATGGAACTGCCGTCCTACCGGATGCCGCACGCCAAGAACCTGGCGATCGGCCTGGGGGAGCGCGCCATGATCTTCATGCGCCGCATCACCGGCATCATCTTTACCGCCAATACCCTGCTGTGGGTGACGACCACCTTCCCCGGCAAGCCCGAAGGCGCCACCGGTCCGGCGATCGACTATTCGCTGGCCGGCATGATCGGCCATCTGATGGAACCGATTTTCGCGCCTATCGGCTTCAACTGGCAGATCTGCGTGGCCCTGATCCCCGGCCTGGCGGCGCGCGAAGTGGCCGTGTCGGCCATGGGAACGGTCTATGCGGTCTCCGGCAGCGATGATGCTGCGGTGGCCGATCAACTGGGGCACCTGATCTCGTCGCAGTGGTCGCTGGCCACCGCCTTGTCCCTGATGGCCTGGTATGTCTTTGCGCCGCAGTGCCTCTCCACTTTGGCGGTTATTCGCCGCGAAACCAATTCGTGGAAGATGGTCGGCATTACGGCGGGCTATCTGTTCACCCTCGCCTATATATTCGCTTTCCTGACCTATCAGATCGTATCGAGGCTCTCATGATGTACGCTGTCATCCAGGCCGTGATCATCACGGCGATTGTCAGCTTCTGCGCCGTGCAGATGCTGCGCAAGATGCTGCCCAAGCTGAGCCATGATTTGCAGGTGAAAGGCGCGCAGGCGCTAAACCGCGCGGGTCTGACGAGCATGGCGCAAAAGCTGGAGCCGATCGTGGCGAAGGGCGATGGTTGCGGCTCGGGCTGCGGCAGTTGCAAGGGCTGCGCACTGTCTGAATTGAAGCGGTGAATTGATCCTCCCCCACTTCGCAGGGGAGGATCAAGATTTATCACTCTGCCGGACAACTGGCTCCGGGCCTGGTTTCCGTCAGGCGGATATCCGACACAGATATATCCAGCGCTCCGGCCGTCTCGATGCGCGCCACGGTCGGGGTGGCGGCGAGGTTCTGTGCCTTGAAGCACGACAGCGGCACGGCGAGCGTGGCATAGCTGGTGGACGCATTTTTCAGCCATCCGGTGACCGGCACGGAAGCAGACCCGACGCCCAGACGTACCTCAGCCGATGGCGTGGCGTTTACACGGATCGACAGCGCAATCATCATGGCGCCATTGGCTTCGCGGGCGATATCGGACGGCGCGTCGGCGCCAACTTCCAGTGCGGCCCTGGCCTTGCCGTTCCAGACGGCCTTGACCGCGCCGTCCGTTTCCGGCGAAACGGTCAGGGCTGCGGTGCCATAGAGCGTCGCCTGGCTGCCGACATAGTCCATTCGGTGCTGGGCATTGTCGCTTAAGGTCAGCTTATAGCCGTTCCAGAATGTTCCCTTGCTGAGATAGACGTTCTTTTCGCCATATTTAGTGGTATCCGCCACTTCCGGCAGTTGCGGCGTTTCAGCCGGTGCGGCGTAACTCAGGCCGAAGCCATAGGCGAATTGTGGGGCGTAGTCCTTGTCGCCGACATTGAGCGGCGTCTGGTCCGGACGCTTTGGCCACGAGAAACTAAGCTTGCCGCTGAAATCGCGCTTGCCGGTCAGCACATCGGCCACGCCTTCACCTTCGGAGCCCGGCAGCCAGGCGGCGACAAAGGCATCGGCGGCATTGATCTGCGGGTTCACATAAAGCGGCCGGCCCGACATCATGACCGCTACCACCGGAATACCCTGTGCCTTCAGTTTTTTGATCAATTCCAGAGACTCGGAATTATCGTGATGAAGGGCCACGTCCGACTGATCACCCATGAACTCGGCGTAAGGCGTTTCGCCGAAGATGACGATGGCGACGTCCGGCTTTTGCGGTCCGGTGCCATCGGGGCTGTACAGCGCCTGTCCGCCCGAAGCTTCGATCTGGGCCTTCAGGCCCTCATAGATGGAGGTGGCGCCAGGGAAATCGGCATTGGTGTTGTCGGCGCCCTGCCAGGAAAGCGTCCAGCCGCCCGACTGCATGGCGATATTGTCCGCGCCATCGCCGGCGATCAGTACACGGGCACCCGCTTTCAGCGGAAGGACGCCATTGTTCTTCAGCAAAACCAGTGACTTCGCCACGGCCTCTCGGGCAATGGCGCGGTGTTCTGGCGTGCCGATGGGTTTGAAGGTCTCCGGACGGTTGGCGGGCGAGGGCTGGTCGAACACCTTCAAACGAAACTTGACGCGCAAAATCCGCCGCACGGCGTCATCCAGCCGCGCTTTCGGGATTGTGCCGTCTTTTACTTCGCGCACCAGATTGGCATACAACGGCTTCCAGTCCTGCGGGGCGTTGAAGATATCCAGCCCGGCATTGAAGGCGGGGGCGCAATCGGAATTGCTGCAGCCGGGGATCTGGGCATGGGCCAGCCAGTCGCCCATGATGAAGCCGTCAAAGCCCATCCGGCCTTTCAGCACATCGGTCAGCAGGGCCTTATTGCCGTGCATCTTGGTGCCGTGCCAGGAATTGTAGGAAGCCATGACCGACTGCGTGCCGGCATTGATGGCGTCGGCATAGGCGGCGCCATGCAGGCGGGCGAGGTCGGCTTCCGAAACCGTCGAATTGCCCTGGTCGCGGCCGCCATCGGTCGAGCCGTCGCCGAGGAAGTGCTTGGCGGTGGCAATGACGTGATGGTCGTCGAGGAAGGTGGCGCCGGCCCCCTGGATACCGCTGACCATGGCTGCGGCATATTGCCTGGTGATCGCCGGGTCTTCGGAATAGCTCTCATAAGTGCGGCCCCAGCGATCGTCGCGCGCCACGGCGATGGTCGGAGCAAACGACCAGTCCATGCCGGTGGAGCGGACCTCGGCGGCGGTGGCCTCGCCGATGCGCTTCAGCAGGTCGGGATCGTGCGCTGCGCCGAGGCCGATATTGTGCGGAAACAGCGTGGCGCCGTAGACATTGTTATGGCCGTGGACGGCATCCGATGCCCAGATCAGCGGGATAGTTACTTTCTGACCGGGCGCGACCGATGCCTGATAATAGGGCTCGATCAGGTCCACCCAGTCCTTGACCGTGGCGTGCTTGTTGCCGTTCGGCACGGCGCCGCCGCCATTTTCTATCGAACCGATATGATACTGGGTCACCTCTTCCGGCTTGATCGATTTCCATTCCGGCTGGATAACCTGGCCGACCTTTTCTTCGACCGTCATCCGCGCCAGCATGTCGGTGATGCGCTTTTCAATCACCGGATCGAGGCCGATGGGCGATTTGGCGGCCGGCCACAGTTTTGGATGGACCGTTGCGGGCTTTTCAGCGGCCTGAGCGCTGACGGCCAGCAAAAGGGCAGCCACGGACGCGGCGGCCCGCAGGAGAGGACGGTGGGACATGGGGCGCTTCTTCTCTGCTATAATTATTTGCGCCTATGGATCACGATGACAGCGCTGTCGTCAAGGGGCTATTGACACCGGTGACGAGGCATTCGTATTCAGGACCAAGATTAAAACAAGGACAGGAAACGTGCAAACCCAACTCAATCTTGGCGAGGCCGAAGCCCGGCTGGCCATCGATGCCTGCGTGGCCGAACTGAAAAAGCGCGGCAAGGCCGGCGTGGTCGCGGTCGGTGACAGCCATGGCGAACTGCTGGCCCTGTGGCGCACCGATGGCTGCGCCCTGCCGCCGATCGTCATTGCCCAGAACAAGGTCTACACCGCCGCTCGTGTGCGCGGCCCTTCCGGTGATCTTGGCCGCAATGCCCAGGCCGATGGCTCCGATGTCCATTATCATGGCGACAGCCGCTATGTCGGCTGGGATGGCGGCGCACCGGTTATGCATAAAGGCCAGTGCCTCGGCGCGGTGGCGGTCAGCGGCCTGTCCGGCGTCGAGGATCTGGAAATCGCCCAGATCGGCATCGACGCCATACTGGCCAGCCTTTAATTTTTGACAAGTCTCTAGTCACCAGCGCGCTGCAAAACCGCATCCAGCTTGTTGAAGCTGCCGCTCCAGCCCGCGCCGCTGCCGAGCCTGATATGGGCATCGCGCATGGTGGCCATGGTAAAGGTCTGGCGCACGATAACGCGCGTGCCGGCGCCTTCATCGGCGAAGGTGATCAGGGTGCGGATCGGATCGGCGTTGTAGTCCTCCGGCCGCCCGCCGGCCTCGACAAAGCCGGCCTTGACCGCTTCATGCCAGCCCTCGGAATGACGACTGGCATCCATGATCATGACAAGGCTTTCGTTCGGCACGATCTCGCCGAAATGCCCGCCGATCGGATAGTCCTCGCCGTCGGGGCTGTGCATGACAAGCGACATCTCGCCGCCTTCGCGCACATCGATATCGACCGTGGCGGTGAAACCTTCCGGCCCCCACCACTCGGCCAGCATGACCGGATCGACCCAGGCCATGAAGACCAGCGGACGCGGCGCATCGAAGAAACGCGACAGGACGATATCGTTCGCCTCGGTGGCGACATCTGTTTGATAGCTCATGCGGAAATCTCCATCGGAAAAGAGAGCAGGGTATGCAAGCGATCGAAGCTCGACCACCAGCCATCGCCGTGGCCTTCGGCTTCATGCGCCGACGCGAAGGGCCGCTGGGTCAGCGTCACCAGGGTCTGGTGGCCGCGATCCTGGAAGGTAATGACCACTGTATTGGCCTCGCCGCGTTCGCCGGCCTCTTCCCAGACAAAGGTGAAAACCAGTTTTTCCAGCGGCACCACCTCGGTGAAGACGCCGTTCTGCCACAGAACCTCACCCGTCTCGACCGAGGTCAGGCTGTTGCGCCACCGGCCGCCCGGCCGCACATCCATATCGAGATGCGTGGCCGGATAGTGCGCCGGTCCCCACCATTGCGACAACAGGGCCGGATTGGTCCAGGCTTCATAGACGAGGGCCCGCGGCGCATCGAACAGGCGCTCGATCCTGAGGTCACGCTCCGTATGGGCGATGTTGCGGCAGGCCCCGTCCCTCACTTCGGCATGTCCGCTTCCAGGCTAATCATCCACGGCGTGCCGTAGCGATCGGTCACCATGGCGAACAGCGGCGTCCAGAAGGTCTCCTGCAATTCCATCTTCACCTCGCCACCCTCGGCGAAGGCGGCATAGATGCGCCTGGCGTCTTCCGGTGCTTTCGGGTTGATCGTCACCATGAAGCCGGCCGGCTTGGCGAACATGTGCAGCGGGGCATCCGAACCGGCAATTTCATGATCGCCTACCTGAAGGGTGGCGTGCATGATCTTGTCCTTCCATTCCGGACCAAACATGTCCTTCATCGGGCTTTCGCCGTGGGTCTGCATGAAGGTGATCTCGCCGCCGAGGGTTTCGGCGTAGAATTTGAAGGCTTCGGCGCAGGTGCCGGGGAAGTTGAGATAGGGGGTGATTTTCATGATAGCGTTTCCTTATACTTCTGCTTTTTGGGAAATGATGAAGGCCAGGGCCATGTCGATCAGCTTTTCGGTGCCGGTCTTGCGGTCTTCCGGCGTCGGGTAGCCATCGAAATGGACGACCTGTTCGGTCAGTTTGAGGTGCGTGCCCTGGCCGTTCGGGGTGAACTCGATGGTGGCCAGCGAACAGGAGAGCCGCTTGTCGTTATGGTGCATGTCGTAGCTGTAGACGATGCGCTGGTCCGGCACGATGTCGCGGTATTCGCAGGTGAAATCGCTGACCGTGCCGCTTTGCCAGCGGCCTTTCAGCCGTTCGGTGCCGCCTTCGCGGAAATCGAGATGGCGCTCGATCAGTTCCCATTTGTCGGCAGGCGCGGTGAACCACTGCGCCTTGGCGTCGGCATTGGCCCAGGCGAAGAAAACCAGGTTGGGCGGCGCATCGATATCGCGTTCAATGATAAAGGTATCGTGGTGGCTGGAGCGTTCAGTCATCTTAAGTCTCCTTTGGTTTCAACGCAGGACCGGTCATTTCGGTCTCGATGGTGAAATCGACCTCATCCTCCACGCCCATGGTCGTGCCCGGCGCCGGAATGCCGTAACCCATACCGAATTGCGAGCGCTTGAGTGTGCCTTTTGCCGAGAAGCCGATGCGGGCATTCGGGTCATAGCCCGCCAGGCCGGGATAGCCGCCATTGAAGGTCACGGCCAGGGTTACCGGATGCGTGACACCATGCAGGGTCAGGTCGCCGGTGACATTGGCGGTATTGGCGCCGGTCATGGTGATCCGGGTCGAGGTGAAGGTGATCTTCGGGAAGGCCGCGGCATCGAAGAAGCTCTTGCCCATCAGTTCGTCATGGAAGCCCTTGGGCGGGTTGTTGAGGTCCAGCGAATGCGGATCAATGGCCACGGCCAGGGCCGCCTGTTCGGGATGCGCCGGGTCGAGTTTCAGGCGGGCATCGATACCGGTAAAGCGCGCGGTGAAATGCGAAAAACTCATGTGGCTGACGCTGAAGGTCAGGGAGGTGTGCGCCGGGTCGGTCTTGTAATCGCCGGCCGGAATATTGGCCACTGATGGCGCGGCGGAAGCCGGGGCCGTCTCGGTTTTCTGTTCGGCTTTTTGGGGCGGTGTGCAGGCCAGGTTCAGGGCGCAGAGGCTCAAGACCGCGCACATAGTGAGCAGGCGTTTCATGATAGTCTCCTTAATTTTGATGGCCTTAAGCGGCTTCCTGTTCGCTCAGGCGTTTCAGGTTTTCCAGCCCGCGTTCGAAGTCCTTGCCGATCAGGTTGTCCATATTCATCAGCGTGCCCATCAGCTTGGACATGAAGGGCGACGGCCCGAACATGGCCCAGGTGACGATGGTGCTGTCTCCGGAGGGTTGCAGCAGGAACTCGGCGCTGTTGGTGGCGGGAATAGGTTTGATAAAGTCGAGATTGATCAGCAGGCGATGCTCGGGCGCGGCTTCGCGGATGGTCATGCGGCCCTTGCCGGCTCTTCCATTACTGTCCCAATCATAGACCGCACCGACACCCGAGGTTTCGCCGCTGAAGGTGCGCTTGAGGCTGGGGTCGAGCTGCTCCCAGGGCGACCAGTCCTTCCATTTGCGAAAGTCGGCGATATGCCCGTAGACAATCCCGGCCGGCGCCTTGATGGTTATCGAGCGCTGCATCCGGAAATTGTTCGGCTTGCTGATGACGACGAACAGGAAGGTGAACAGGGCCGCCAGGACCAGAATGACGATGAGCATTATCATTTCACATTTTCCGGAACTGTGTTGAGGTAGGCGTCAAGCTTATCCATCATGTCCCTGGTGCCGCCGATCCGGTCTTCGAGATGGTCGACGCCATCTATGAACAGGATCTGTTCGACGAGTTTCAGATGTGAACCGGCGCCTCTGGCGGAAAACTCCAGCACCTGCTGCGATACGGTGAACAGACGGCCGTCCATGGTCATATTGTACTGATGGATGATGCGCTCATCCGGCAGGATGTCGAGATAGAGCCCGTCATTGGTCATCCACGGCGCATCGGCATTCGGTCGGCCGCGCCAGTGCTCCCAACCGCCCACCTCGAAATCCATCGTATGCTTGGTCACTTCCCAGGTGCCCTCGCCGCCGTACCAGGCCCGCTTGGCCTCCAGATTGGTGAAGGCCCAGAAGAGCAGGGATACGGGGTGGTCGTAATCGCGTTCGAGGGTGAAGGTTTCGGGCTTGGCGGCCCGGATGGATCCGGGCATCATCATGATTTGATCCTCGCCAGATAGGCATCGAGCTGTGCAAAGGTGCCGCCGAAGCCCATCTGCATGGAGGCATGACCGGCCTTGAAGACGGCGCGCTCTTCCGGTGTGGCATTGATCGGATAGGACCGGCTCTCGGTCAGGGTCTTGCCGTCTTTCTCGCTAAGTGTCTGGATCGCCAGAACCTCCAGTGGCCACAGCGGCGCCATCGGATGGCGCACCGGCTGGCCTGCCTCGTTACAGAAGGAAACGACATAGGCCATACTGTCAGGGGCATTGATCTCGCGGAAGACCCATTTGCCCCACATGGTAATTCCGGTGGGCATCTGCATCCCGTAAAGGAAGGTGCCGCCGACTCTGAGATCGAGCGACTTGACAATCAGCTTCATGCCGGCCGGTCCGAACCAGTTGGCCAGATGATCGGCCTCGGTCCAGCAGGCCCAGATTAGAGCCTTCGGGGCATCAAAGGTGCGCGACAGCTTGAAGACTTCATCTTCGGCGGCAGGGGCTTCCAGGGTCATTTATCGTTTCCTCAGAGGGTTTGCAGGTGGGCTTCGAGCCGGTCGAAATTCTGTTCGTTGGCGGCTTCGAGAAAGGGCGCCAGACCGGGGTCCTGGCCGGGGGCGAATTTCATGATCCAGGTCAGCTCGGTGGTGTCATCGTCCACGGCATCGAAGCTCATGGTCATGACGAAATCATGCATCGGCTCGATATGCTGCATGACGATGCGCTCAGGCGAGACTTCGAGGAATTCCTTGACGTTATCGAACTCGCGGTCGTTTTCATTGACCATGGTGAATAGCCACCGGCCGCCAACGCGCAGATCAAAGGTGTCGATACGATTGGTGAAGCCGTGTGGCCCCCACCACAATTTCACCTGCTCAGGATCGGCAAAGGCGGTATAGACCTTCGCGTGCGGGAAAGGCAGCCGGCGTCGGTTGAGCACCTTGTAGGCCGGGGTGTCGGTTGTCTCAGTCATTATTCACTCCCCTGGCCTGCAAGATTTTTAAATAGGCCGTCAACCGGTCAAGCCGCGCTTCCCAGAGCTGTTTGTAGTATTGCCACCACATACCGGTCTCCTCAATTCACGTTCGGTTTAATCGCTCCGGCGTAGCCGGCAAGGGCAAGGCCCGCCCGAGCTTATGCGAGGTAGCCCCGCGGCGACTGAGCGCACTAATGAACCTCTCCATCGGGCTTCAAGGTCTTGAGATAGGCGTCGAGACGATCGAAACGGGCCTCCCACATCTTGCGGTACTCGCCGATCCAGGCATCAACCTCTTTCAGCGGTTCCGGCTCCAGCTTGCAGGGCCGCCACTGGGCCTCACGGCCGCGCGAGATCAGCCCGGCCTTTTCCAAGACCTTCAGATGCTTGGAAACCGCCGGCAGGCTCATATCGAACGGTTCGGCCAGTTCGCTGACCGAGGTTTCGCCCAGCGACAGACGTGCCAGTATGGCGCGGCGCGTCGGATCGGCCAGGGCGTTCAGGGTTTGCGACAGGCGGTCTTGGGACATGATACTCAACTTAATTTAACCGATTTGTTAAATAACTTATTGGTTAAATAACGGACAGAGTCAAGCCCTTCATTGTAAAAACTGATAAGACTCTGTTCAGACGAACTTTTTCCGGTTTTCGCGCCACTCATCGCGGGACTGCCCCCAGACATCGACCACCTGATCCGCATAGGGATCGGGCAGGCGCGCCTGGCGCATGATGTAAGATCCCAGGGCCTCAGCCAACTTCGCCGACGGCTGATTGCCGGGGTTGATGGTATGGATGATCATATCCCAACCCAGCCCATCGCAGGCAAAGTCCATGCTGGCAATGGCCGCTTCCTTCGCATAACCCTGCCCTTGAGCCTCAGTGAGCAGGCCCCAGCCGACCTCGCGGTCTGGCCAGCCGTGCGGACACAGCGGTCCGA
The DNA here is from genome assembly GCF_900100255.1 of Asticcacaulis taihuensis. Lineage (GTDB taxonomy): Bacteria > Pseudomonadota > Alphaproteobacteria > Caulobacterales > Caulobacteraceae > Asticcacaulis > Asticcacaulis taihuensis. The sequence goes on from NZ_FMTS01000006.1 coordinate 265,820, forward strand.
TGCGGCCAATCCACCGGCCGGTGCTTTTCTCGATGACGCTGAACATGCCGAAACCATCCAGCGCCCAGGAGCCGGCGATGGTGCGCAAAATGCGCCAGACCACCGGCGGCGAGGACAGGCCGCCCAGATAGGTCATCGCCTTTTCATCAGCATGAAAGGCGCAGAAACCGTCGAAATCGGCATCGACCGGCGGACGCAGGATCAGGCGGTCGGTCTCAAGCGTGGGGCCGAGCGGAGAGTCATAAGGCAGGGTCAAATCAGCGGTCCTCGATATCCAGAGTGCGGCCGGTGCGGCGATCTATATAGACATAGCGGGTTACCGTCGAGGCGCCACCGCCCCAGGCGCTCAGTCCCATCAGGAAACCGAGATCGTACCAGCGGCCGATATTGGGATAGGCATACATGCGGATGGTATCGGAAAACAGGCTGATGACGAAGGAGATCGGCGCCAGCAGGCCATCAATAATGCCACGCACCAGAGCGGGATCGTGCGGCCCGCCCATCGGCCGCGTGGCGCAGGCGGCCAGCAGGCACAGGCTAGTGAGGGCCGCAATCGTTAATAGTGCTTTTTTCATGGCTTTATCTCCTCACAAACGACCATGCCCTTACCGGGTACGGTCCACATGACTTCATCGCCCTTGTTCCAGAATTCATAAGCGCCATCCGGCAGGTCGGCGGCATAGCGCGCGCCGGATGCGCTCATTGCTTGCGTCAGGACAGCGCTCTTGTCGCCCCATCTGACATAGACCAGTGAACTGGCGCCATTGATAAAGGTCGAGGTCATGTCGCCGGCGGGGCAATGCCAGCCAATCGGCCCGATGCTGACGGCGGTATCGTTGCGCGCCACCGGGTAACCGGCGCGCAGGTCGCTGATCCGGCCGGCATAGGCATTGAGCAGGCAGGTTTCGCTGTTGTCAGTGGTGGCGCAGGCATTGCGCTTGTCGAGCCAGCCGCCCTGCAACCGTTGCAGCGCCACGCGGTCGATGCCGGGCGCCTTGCTGATCAGGCCGTAAAGGCGCGTGACCTCGACATCGAGCCGGGCCAGTTCCGCATTACCGCAGACCATGATCTCGGCCTTGAGCGTGGCCTTCTGACAATTGAAACTGGGGGTGGCCGCGGCGGCCTGGGCCAGGGGCTGGACGGCGGCGCTGGCCTGTTCGGACGCGGCGGCGGCACTGCTTTGCGCCTCGGCCTTCTGGCTGGGTGCGCAGGCGGTCATCAAAGCGGCGACGGCCAGGATCGGAATAAGCGATTTGAACATGGCAAGACTCCTCAGATGAGGCAGCCTAGCATATCCGCAAATAAAAAAGCCGCCCGTTTTCACGCACAGGATTTTGCCACTTAAAGAAGAATCGTGTCACAGGCGTGCCTATGGGATACTGGCCTCTGCTTATTGTTTCCGGAAACGCAACAAGTCTGTCGCATCTCGAACCTTTCGAGTTTCAGTGCTTGCCGCGCGATCATGTCCAGCCGATAGCGCTAAATGTTCGCTTCAATGACCATTGCTTCACGACAGGGTTCAATCCGACCAAGCATGATCCGCTGGATATCCTGCCCACGCTTCTGGTTGCCAAAACAGAGAAGCGTGTATTTTGTCCAGACCGCTACAACCTGAGTTTTCAGTTACCGGAACTTATCAAAGCATTCGGCGGCAAGCGTATTGCCTCGACACGAGACGGCAATCTTGTCCGTGTCGAAAGGCCGGATGGTCAGAGCTATGCTATTTTCTTCACTATGCGAAAGCATAGCGCGACAAGGGTGAACCTGTTTGTTGTCAGCGCCTATCCGATTGGGCCTGGCAAAAAGGTTGCCTATACGGGAGAGATGAAATTCGATATCGCCCTGGCGAAGATCCTGCGCGGCGAAAAGGCGAAGTTCCCGAGCCGATAAAAACGAAAAAGGGTTCCCGAAGGAACCCTTTTAAGCATCTGGCAACCGCTTGGATATCTCGCATTGCGCGTGGACCTGATTGGGCCGAAGCTTGCACAGGCGGGGGAAGTTATCTCAGCCAGTCAACTTTCCGTATTTCACTTTGTATTTGAAAATACGGCAAAAGTCAAGAAAATCGGAACTTAAGTATATAATTTCCGATTAGGCTAGTGACGGATCGATCGTCTTACAGGCGGCGATGAGCCCCTGAACGCTTTCGACCGACTTGGCGAACATCGCCTTTTCTTCGTCATTGGTCGAGAACTCGATGATGCGCTCGGCGCCGTCCTTGCCGATCACGGCCGGAACGCCGACATAGAGACCGCGCAGGCCATATTCACCGTTCAGATACACGGCGCACGGCAGGACGCGCTTCTTGTCGAGCAGGTAGGACTTGGCCATGGCGATGGCCGATTCCGCCGGGGCGTAAAAGGCCGAACCGGTCTTCAGCAGGGCGACGATTTCGCCGCCACCGCCACGGGTGCGCTTCACGATGGCGTCGAGTTCTTCCTGAGTGAAGAAGCCCTGAGCCACACATTCCGGCAGGGGCAGGCCGCCGATGGTCGAGTGGCGCACCATCGGCACCATGTCGTCGCCGTGACCGCCCAGGGTCCAGGCGTGGATGTCTTCGACCGACACGCCGGTCTTTTCCGCCAGGAAGTAGGCGAAACGGCCCGAATCGAGCACACCGGCCATGCCGATGACCTTCTTGTGCGGCAGGCCCGAAAATTCGCGCAGCGCCCAGACCATCGCGTCCAACGGATTGGTGATGCAGATGACGAAGGCGTTCGGGGCATATTGCTTGATGCCTTCGCCGACGGCCTTCATGACCTTCAGATTGATGCCCAGCAGGTCATCGCGGCTCATGCCCGGCTTACGCGGCACGCCGGCAGTGACGATGCAGACATCGGCATCGGCGATGGCCGAATAGTCATTGGCGCCCTTCAGGGCCACATCCTTGCCGAAAACGGCGGTGGCTTCGGCGATATCGAGCGCCTTGCCTTGCGGCGTGCCTTCCATGATGTCGAACAGGACGACATCGCCCAGTTCTTCACGGGCGGCGATGTGGGCCAGCGTGCCCCCGATCATACCCGAACCAATCAGAGCAATCTTTGCGCGTGCCATGGGAACTCCCTTTAAAAATGCCGCAGGTCAAAAACTGCCCGCGTCCTAGTCCTGTTAACGATTGTGCGCAAGTCCCCTGCGGATGGTTTGCTGCACAGCAACCTAAAAAGTGATATCCCGGTAACGGGTGCGCGTTTAAATGGGATTAATGGCGGGCGCGAAAGCAAGAAACCCCACCACCACGCCATGAAGAATGGCGCAGTCCCCCTCCCCAGTAAAACTGGGGAGGTATAAAAAAGAAACTGGATCTTATACCTCCCCATCTCCGATGGGGAGCGACTGTGTTATTAGTCAAGTTTTTTGTTCAGTCCACGGCCTGTTATCTCTGATCATGGCGTTGATCTGTGTCAGTAGTTTCCTGGCGACGGCGATCATGGCGACCATTTTAGGCTTTCCGGCCTTGACCAGGTTTTCAAAGAAGGTCTTGAAAGTCTTGTTGTGGGTCTTTGCGCTCAATGCGCTGACGAACAGGGCGCAACGGACGCTTTTGCGGCCGCCGCCGATAAAGCTCTTGCCGCGCCATTGTCCTGATTGCCGAGTGAAGGGGGCCAGACCCGCCAGGGCAGCGATCTGACGCCGGTTGAGCCTCCCCAGTTCGGGCAGT
>NZ_FMTS01000007.1:0-56661 GCF_900100255.1 Asticcacaulis taihuensis
GGCAGCGTGACAACATAAGAGTTTTAGATCTCACCGATCCGCCCCTTGGAAAGAAGTAGGAAACGGATGGTTGTACTGAGATCTTTTGTCAGACAATGTCTTCTCGGATATCTCCTAAAGCTATGAACATGCCGGAGAAACCCTTCATTTACAATTACAACCAGGGTCACAGACCCTGGACCCGTTAGTCATCCGAAGATAACCAACGAAACTTGCAACACATCGTAAGCAGCAGCACAACCAACCCTTAGCAGCTCATTCGAGCGCTGCAGGGTGGAGCCAGCCCGCATCTTTTTGCGAAGGCAAAAAGTGCAAAACGTAACCATGCGTCTGGCGACGCCAGGACGAATGTTAGTGAGGACTGGTGGAGCCAGACGGATTCGAACCGACGACATCCTGCTTGCAAAGCAGGCGCTCTACCAACTGAGCTATGGCCCCTTCGCCAAGACTAGCCTGGTAGGCCCGACAAGATTTGAACTTGTGACCTCACGCTTATCAAGCGTGCGCTCTAACCAACTGAGCTACGGGCCCATAGGCAGAAGCAAGATCACATCGATCCGGCTTACGATGCACAACCAACCTATCTGATGTCCGTATGACCTCAGCGGCTGATTGTGTGTTGGAAAGAGAAACGAAGACGGCGGCGAACCGCATATATTTTGTTAAGTGACATCTGAATAGCTCGTGAGAGCTGGACAAATATCCTTAGAAAGGAGGTGATCCAGCCGCAGGTTCCCCTACGGCTACCTTGTTACGACTTCACCCCAGTCGCTGACCCTACCGTGGTCGCCTGCCTCCTTGCGGTTAGCGCAGCGCCTTCGGGTAGAACCAACTCCCATGGTGTGACGGGCGGTGTGTACAAGGCCCGGGAACGTATTCACCGCGGCATGCTGATCCGCGATTACTAGCGATTCCAACTTCACGCCCTCGAGTTGCAGAGGACGATCCGAACTGAGACGACTTTTAGGGATTTGCCCTCTGTAGTCGCCATTGTAGCACGTGTGTAGCCCACCCTGTAAGGGCCATGAGGACTTGACGTCATCCCCACCTTCCTCCGGCTTAGCACCGGCAGTCCTGTTAGAGTTCCCAACTAAATGATGGCAACTAACAGCGAGGGTTGCGCTCGTTGCGGGACTTAACCCAACATCTCACGACACGAGCTGACGACAGCCATGCAGCACCTGTGTCCCAGTCTCCGAAGAGAAAGCATGGTCTCCCATGATGTCCAGGCATGTCAAAAGGTGGTAAGGTTCTGCGCGTTGCTTCGAATTAAACCACATGCTCCACCGCTTGTGCGGGCCCCCGTCAATTCCTTTGAGTTTTAATCTTGCGACCGTACTCCCCAGGCGGATTGCTTAATGCGTTAGCTGCGTCACCAACCGGCATGCCGGCTGACAACTAGCAATCATCGTTTACAGCGTGGACTACCAGGGTATCTAATCCTGTTTGCTCCCCACGCTTTCGAGCCTCAGCGTCAGTCATGATCCAGTAAGTCGCCTTCGCCACTGGTGTTCTTCCGAATATCTACGAATTTCACCTCTACACTCGGAGTTCCACTTACCTCTATCATACTCTAGGCTATCAGTTTTGAAGGCAATTCCAAGGTTGAGCCCTGGGCTTTCACCTCCAACTTGATAACCCGCCTACGCTCCCTTTACGCCCAGTAATTCCGAGCAACGCTAGCCCCCTTCGTATTACCGCGGCTGCTGGCACGAAGTTAGCCGGGGCTTCTTCTGCAGGTACCGTCATTATCGTCCCTGCTGAAAGAATTTTACAATCCTAAGACCTTCATCATTCACGCGGCATGGCTGCGTCAGTCTTTCGACCATTGCGCAAGATTCCCCACTGCTGCCTCCCGTAGGAGTTTGGGCCGTGTCTCAGTCCCAATGTGGCTGATCATCCTCTCAGACCAGCTATAGATCGTAGCCTTGGTGAGCCTTTACCTCACCAACTAGCTAATCTAACGCGGGCCGCTCTAAAGGCGATAAATCTTTCCCCCGAAGGGCACATTCGGTATTAGCACAAGTTTCCCTGTGTTGTTCCGAACCTAAAGGTACGTTCCCACGTGTTACTCACCCGTCCGCCACTAGCCCGAAGGCTCGTTCGACTTGCATGTGTTAGGCCTGCCGCCAGCGTTCGCTCTGAGCCAGGATCAAACTCTCAAGTTGAGTTGACACTTTTCTCAGTAATCTAAATCACTGCGTAAGTTTACGTTCATTAACGAGTTCCCACACGATCTATCCGAAGACAGATCGAATGGTTGTCTATTAAAGAGACCGCAAACAATTAAGTGTCGTATGGAGTGTATCTCAACACTCCGCAAGAACACCGCCGCCTGCGATTCTCTTTCCAATATCTACAATGTCAAAGACCGAAATGCGCAACATCCGAAGCGCAAAAGGTAGTTCACCAAACGGCGGTTAAACCGTCCAGAGCGACAACTTAAATCCTTGTCGAGGAGAGCGGCGCTTATACCGCATCAATTTTTAGTGTCAAGCAATTCTTTTTAAAAAGTTTTTGCTCTCAACCCTCACTTCCAAAACAACCCGGTCAAACCGGACCCCTTCGTCAGCGGAGCGGCGTATATAACCGCTCAAATTTCCCAGTCAAGCCCTTATTTTTAAAATGTTTTAAAAACAAAAAACTCAAACCAGAAACGCCGCAGAAACCCGAAAGCTCCCTCAGCAGGAGCGGCGCTTCTAAGAGAACCACCGCACCGTGTCAACCGAGATTTTCTCTTTTTCAACAGCACCGTTTCCGGCCAATGAAACAGAGACAACACATTATCAATAGACCATTCCGAAGAACAATCCCCGTCAGATATGCGAGACTCAGAAGAAGCGCTGTTCTAACTCCATTTCAAATTGGCATCAAGCGTTAATTGAATTTTTACAAACCCAAAATGAATCAACTAAACTGGTCAATTCCGCCTTCGTCGCAACCCGTAAAGGACCGTACAGCGAGGTGCGGTCTCTACAGATACGATCCCGGAGTCGCAACCCCTCAATGCGTACAAAGTGAGTCTTTTCCACACCTTATAAAAGCGGCCATCAAGACCACACTTCTATATGCAGATGAAAAGCAACAGGCCTTAACCGGCCGTAATATAGGCTTTCAAGGTCTGGGCCTCATATTCCGTCGCCGCGATCTTGGCCTTGACCAGGTCACCGATCGAAACGATGCCAACGAGCCGCTCGCCTTCCATGACCGGCAGATGACGAATACGCCGATCGGTCATATGGCCCAGCAATGCATCTATGGTTTCACCTGGATCGGCCGAAAAGACTTCTCGCGTCATGATATTGCTCACCGGCTGCCCCAGGGACTGACCGCCCGACGTGGCGATGGCGCGGATGATGTCGCGCTCAGACACGATACCAACAACCCGATCCGAGCGATCAAGCACGACAAAGGCGCCGACCTTGCGCGTATATAGCAGCGCCGCGACCGAGGCGAGGCTGTCATCAGGCGTGACCGTAAAGACTTCGCGGCCTTTTGTACTCAGCAACTGGTTTATCAGCATGAAGCACCCTCCCCGGATGTTGTCTGGCATTTAGACGCCTTGTGGCGTTCGCATTAAAGGGAGACTGAGGGTGCGCTCACCCTGTGGAAAATCAATTCAAATTTCTCGTGAAGAAGTGAGGGTGAAACGCCTTAAGCCAGTGACCGATCACCAGCACACCGAACAGATAGCCGGCGATATGCGCCTGCCAGGCAATGACCACGCCCTGCCCACCGGGCAGGAATGGCAGCAGGGCCGTGGCCAGGTTGATACCGATCCAGACGGCACCGGAACTGAGCACACGTGAATTGGTCAGCGGCACGATGCCGCCCGAAATGCCGCGCTGCCCGCCAATGCGGCTGGAGGCACCGATCAAGCCATAGATGGCGCCCGAAGCCCCGACGACTGGAACGCTCGAAGACAGGTTGAGCAGGCAGAAGCCAAGTCCCGCTGCCATCCCGCACAGGAAGAAAAAGGCGAAGAAGGACAAGGTCGCGCCTATGCCCTTGCCGAAGGCGCGAATGACCGGCGTGGCAAAGATCAGGCAGGCCGCCGCATTGAAGAGCACATGCGTCCAGCTTCCATGCAAGAATATATGCGTAAAGAGCAGTTCGAAATTGCCTTGCCTGAGTAGAACCGGCGATAAGGCGAAACTGTCAAGAAGCGCGGCCTCCAAGGCCGGCCCGCTGGAAATCTGCAAGGCGTAACAGCCAATCATCAGCAATGGCAGGACCACGGCCATCAGCGGCGCATTAAAAGCAGGCTCCTTGCGGGGCGCCAGGTCAGGCCGTTCGGCGTCGTCTGTCATATTTCGGGACTTCTCGGCTAATACGCAATGAAAACGGTTCATTTTGGTTATATATGACCCTGCTTTTCCCCTTTTGACAGGGGTTCGGCGATCAGCCTGGCACCAAAAAACCCATAAAATTGAATTTAATGCGTCAATTCCGGAAAAAATACACCTAATTTTTAGGGTTCCCTCCCAAAGTGGCATCCGAATTGCTGGCCATGGCTGCGTCTGGGGCGATATCGCCTCAGGCCTGGAGCGCACGAATGACGATAATCAAGACCCTGCTCATAACCAGCGCGCTGGGCGCCGCCGCTTTTTCGGGCGCGGCCCATGCCCAGAGCATGAGCACCAGTTCGGCCTCCTTCCAGGCGGGCTATGGCCTCAGCCTCCACCAGATGCAGACGGCGGTCGATCCCTCGACCCGCGATGCCAATGGCAATCGCGTCCTGGTCGACGGCATGATCGTTACCGGCACCGACAACAGCGTCTATGCCTATTCAAAGACACTCGGCGCGGGCGATGCCTATTCCGGTGCCGGTGCGCTGGGCGGCGCGACCGCGATCGGCAACAGCCTCTCGGTCGTGGTCAACGGCAGCTACAACACGGTCATCGTACACAATAACCAAACCAACAACGGCAATGTCACCGCCACTGCCAATGGCTCAACGGCCACGGGCGCGAAGGGCACGGACATCACTGGGGATCTGCAATTCTAATGGCTCACATGACACACCCGAAAACCGGCAAAAAGCTGGTCGCAACGATCACCAGCCTGGCCGCCCTCAGCGTCGCCCTTACCGGCTGCATGACCACGCCGAGCGTCAACGCTTCCGGCAATTACAAGAACCCGATCGGCAAGGCGCCGGTGACGGCTAACCCGACAGCCTATTCGGATGCCCTGGTTTGCCTCGGCTCATACGCCCGCTCGCACCGCCTGGCCTCGCCGCGGCTCGCCGTCGGCCGCATCTCGGATTACACCGGCCGCGCCTCGCTGGATGGCGGCCGCGAAATCACCCAGGGCGCCTCCCTGATGGCGATGACGGCACTGGCCAAGGCCGGCGCCCGCCAGGTCGAGCGTTTCGATACCTCAGTCGGTGAACTGGAGCTGAAATACGCCAACAACAAGCTGATCACCGATGACGCCGTCGCCAATCCGACGCGCCCGGCCGATTACCGCAAGATCATGGCCGGTCAGGTGGCGGGCTCCGACTTCTTCATTGTCGGCGGCATCACCGAACTGAACAACAATATCCGTTCCTCCGGCGTGGACGCCTATGCCGGCGAGACCAAGGACACCGGCCTCAAGGGCATGGCCTATGGCCGCACCCTGGTGATGAACGTGGCGCTGGACCTGCGCCTAGTCGACACCCGCACACTGGAAGTGGTCGATGTCATCTCGTACCAGAAGCAGATTGTCGGCAAGGAAGTGAAGGCCGGCGTGTTCGATGTGCTGAACGGCAATATCTTCGATATCTCCGGCGGCCAGGGCGCGCTGGAACCGATGCAACTGGCCGTCCGCGCCATGATCGAACGCGCCACGCTGGAATTCATGGCCAATCTGTACGGCGCGCCGGGCCCCGAAGTCTGCCTCGATCCGCAAAACGACTTTCTCTACAATGACACGCTGGGCGCCACGGGTGGCCTGACCCCGGCCTACGACAACCTGGAGACCAACAATGCCGGTACGCGCGCCGATCCTAACCGCTGGCAGAATGTTGCCGCCGGCGAGCCTCGCCATCCTGTGTCTGCTGACGGCGACAGCCGCTACTAGTCAGGAAATCCCTGACGGGCAGTTCAGCAATGATCAGACGCAAAACAATCCGATCAGCGCGGTCCAGACCCTGAATGTCGAGCAGAATGACGGCCTGACCGAAGCGGATACCTCCGCTGCCGGTAATAATGCCCAGTTTGGCAATGTCGACTACGACGCCACGCTCTATTCGTTCCAGTTCAACAAGGGGCGGATAACGGCCGAGACCCATATCAACGCCGTCAATACCGGCGATGAGGATACTTCGCTCGGTACGCCGGTCTATGCCACCAGCCAGGCCATCGCCAACTATGCGTCGGGCGTAACCTCCGGCGGCCACCTGACCGCCAGCACGAACCAGCAATCGACCGCCGACCAGGTGATCGCCACCACCGATGTCCAGGCGCCGAACAACGCCATATATGTCAGCGGTGAAGGCGACGCCACCACCGTGGTCAACCACACGGCCTATCAGGTCACCAATGGCCGCCTCGATTCGACATCGGTGCAGTCATCGACCACCGCCGCCCATGCCAATACCTCGGCGACCGTCCATTACTCACCTTCGCCCAATGCCTATAACGCCACGGCGACCAACAACTATTACGGCGCCTACAGCGCTGACCGCGGCTCGCAGGAACACGACATCACCCAGACACAATCAGCCATGACCCAGGCGCGCGCCGAGGTCTACGCTGGCAATGTCTGGAACATGCAGGCCAATGCGGCGGCCACCGGCAACGATGTCAATATCCAGAATGCCGGCGGCTCTCTGGTCGTCACCAACAACCAGACCCAAGCGGGCGCTGTCCAGTCTCAGGCCGTGATCGCGGCCGACCAGTATGGCGCGGCCTATGCCACGGCGACCGGTATCGGCAACAGCATGGCCGCCGGCAATAACGACAAATACGTCCGCATCGACAACAACCAGTTGTCTTCCGGTGGGGTCGATGTGCTGGCCTCATTTGACGGCACCACCGGCTGGGACGGCTATGTCACCGCCGATGCCACCGGCAACTCCGCCATCGGCTATGCCTGTTCAAGCTGTAAAGCCGACATGGGCGTCGATAATAGCCAGGTCAACAATTCCGATGTCAACGCCACGGCGAACGCCACGATCGCCAAGGGCCGCACCATCGTTTCGACCGCCCGCGCCGTTGGCAACAGTGCGTCCTATTACGTCGGCAACTGATAGCTTTATATTTCAATCAAAAGTGCGCCATCCAACGACTTGATCCTCCCCTGCGCAGCGGGGGAGGATCAGGCATGAACAAGCCCAAGGTCGTAGCGATTTGCCCGAAAGTGTTATTACGGCACCGCTATAGACACCGTACCGGTAAAGCCGCTGCTGTAATCACCTGACAGGCTGACCGTCGCGGCCGCCAGTTGTGCCAAGCTATCGTCGCTGAACACATTATCCGACGCGAAACTGATCGCCGCCAGATTACTGACGCTGGCGCTGTAACCGCTGGCGTTATTATAGACCGTTTCGCAGGTCGAGCGGTCAAAGGTCAGTTGCGTAATCTTGACACTATTGTTTGAGGTCGTGGCCGTCGACAGGCTGACATAGACCTCAACGTGGATATGAGGCATCCGCCCGCTGTAGCAGGCGGGGAAAATGGTGGTGAAGGTCACCTTGCCATTCGCATCCGTCACCTGCACGCCGCGCAGGTAATTCTGCGCCGTCACGCCAGAGGAATAGAGCGAGTATAGGCCCGACCGGTCGCAATGCCAGATATAGACGGCATAGCCTTCCAGCGGTGTACAGCCCAGGCTGTAATCTTCCACCGTAATGGTCAGGGTCAGGGGCACACCGGCCGCCGTACCGGAATAGCTGCCGAAGCTGGTCGTGATGTCGCTGCGGACCACGCCGCTCTCTGTCAGGACATTGACGATCGAGCCATTGACCGAATTGGTGCCGTCCGCCGGATAGGGACCATTGGTTTCCGTGGCCGCCAGGGTGCATTCGCCGCTGGCCGACGAGGAAGAGGAAGAGGAAGAGGAAGAACTGCTGTCGCTGCTGGAACTGCTGGAAGCGGCGCTTGATGATGAACTGGAGGCTGTGCTGGAGGTGCTGATCGTCGTGCCGCCGGAACCACCGCCGCAAGCCGCCAGAGCGATGGTGGAAAGGGCGGATGCGCCAAGGAACCAAAGAGCTTTTCGCCGCGACGGCAGAGCGGACAGGATCAGGTCTTCAAGACTGCCTTCTTCCTTGTGGGCCGGTTCATGGATGTGATGGTCAGGCATGGTAACTCCCCGGAGTAATTGATGAAGTCGACAGGGATACCGGGCCAATGCGGCAAAAAGATCGAAGCTTTATTACGAGAAAAACACTGTTTTGCGAGGCCGACACATTGCCAGGTTGACAAACGCGCCTGGCCGGCCTTCCCTTACCTTTATGACCTATCTCGACATTGCTTCGCGCGGAAAAAACAGCCTCTGGCGCTATATTGTCGCCTGGCCACTGGCATTAGTCATATGGCTGATCCTGGTGGTCGCCACACTCCTGCCGCTGATACTGACGCACCTGATCATGCCGGACCAGTTGCAAGCGCAGGGCGCCGGTGATCACCCGGTCATGTTTTTCGCCCTGCAGGGCGTGGCTTTCGCCGGCCTGATCGCCGGCTTCACCCTGGCGGCCTTCCTGCTCCACCGCAAAACCTTCAAAGACCTGTGCGGCAACTGGGACTGGCGGCTGGTGGGAAGCGGCGCGCTGGTCTGGCTGGTGGTCCTTATCCTCTCCACGGCCATTGACTGGGCGCTGGCGCCGAAGGGCTTCACCTTCACGATCGATACGCTCAACCCCGCCGTCATCCTGACCACCATAATCTGCCTGGCCATACAGACCTTCGCCGAGGAATTCATCTTTCGCGGCTACCTGACGCAAAGCCTGCTGCTGGCGACAAAACGGCCGATGGTGGCGGCCGCCATTGCCGCCGTCGCTTTTGGTTCGCTGCATATTCCGAACGGCCTCCCCCAGGCTGTCGGCGCCACCGTGCTGGGCTTTGTTCTGTCGCTGATCGCCATACGCACCGGCGGCCTGGCCTTCGGCTGGGGCCTGCATTTCGCCAATAACCTGTTCGGCGCCATTATCGTTGTGTCCGCCAATGACGTCTTCAAGGGTACGCCCGCCATTATCACGCAGAATACGCCCGGCCTGATGTGGTGGGATACCGTTTTCGGCATCGGCATCATGGCGGTTCTGGCGATTCTGGTCCTGAAGGATGGCCGGTTTATCGGTTCGGCAGCTCAATATCCGAAATAAGGCGCTCGCCGCCAGTGCGCGACAACTGCACCACCACATCGATCAGCGACGCGGCGTAGGACAGCGTCTCGGCGCGCGTCAGTTGCGTGCCCGATTGCATGACCATGAGGGCGATCTGTTCCAGCGCGCCTTTCGGTGTATTGGCGTGGACCGTTGTGAAGGAGCCGGGATGGCCGGTATTGATGGCGCGCAGGAAGGTCACCGCCTCCTCGCCACGGATTTCGCCGACAATGATCCGGTCCGGCCGCAGGCGAAGACTGGCTTGAAGCAGGTCGTTGATCGTCACCCGCGCCTCGCCCATCTCGCCTTTCACCGCCACCAAACGCAGGCTATTGGCGTGATTGTCGGCGATTTCCGGCGTGTCCTCGACCAGAATAATGCGCTCATTCGCCGGGATGGTCTTCAGCATGGCGTTGAGGAAGGTCGTCTTGCCGGAAGACGTGCCGCCGGAGATCAGGATGGTCTTGCGCGCCTGCACCGCCTCCTTCAGGAACTTGACCGGTTCCTTGCGGGCATAGGCCAGGTCATCGCGTTTGCCCTTGTGGCCAAGATCGGGGATCGGCCCGCGATCATAGGCGTCCAGCGAGAGATCAACCATGCGGTGGCGGCGGATTGCCAGGGCCCAGTGCTTCGCCGCCGGCGGGCCGACAAGCTGGACGCGCTCACCCGTCGGCAATGAGGCTGCCAGCAGGGGATTTTCGCGGTTTATGCCCTGATGCGCCACGCGGGCGATCTGCGCCGCCAGACGGCTCAGCAGCAGGTCGTCGATCTCCGGATTTTCAATCCGCTGCATATGCGGCTGGCCAGACGCCTCGATCCACACCTCTCCCGGCTGGTTAACCAGGATTTCGGTGACATCATCGCGTTCCAGAAAGGGCAGGAATGGCCGCAGATAGGTGCGTAAGTATACGCCATCCAGAGCCACCACGCTGTCTTCGGCCACGGGCATTGTCCTACTGGTTGAAATCGAGATCGCGCGCGGCGAAGACCTGGATCGGCGCGCCCTGCGGAACCTTGATCGTCGGCGGAATCTTCATGTCGTTAGAAAGCGCCTCGCCGATGACACCGGAGGCATCGCTGGAGGTGCCGATGACGATGGTAGACGAGCTTTTCCCGCTGGCTATGGTCGACAGGCCATTGACGATCGACAAAAGCATGGACGAGCCGAAACGCTTGGCGAAGTGGGTATCGACCTTGCCGGTGGCGCCCGCCTGGCCGAGATCATCGGTCGCCGGCGAGGCCAGTTGCACCGACAGGCCGTCAGGGCGGATCAGCCGGTCCCAGATGATGAAGGCGCGCGTTTCGCCGCTGGTCAGGCCGGACTTATATTGCCCGATCAGGCGCGAACCGCGCGGGATCAGGATATTGGTGCCATCGAAACTGCGGATATCGCGCGAAACGATGGCGCGCGTATAGCCCGGCAGGTCGGAATTGATCGCCGTCTCCAGCACGGCCGGAATGACCGCGCCCTGCGGCACCACGCGCGACGGATCGCCGATCTTCCAGGCCTTTTGCGACACGTTCGCCGTCTGGGAGGCGAGGAAGGCGTCATTGCTGTTGGCCGGTTTTGCCGCAGCCGCTGCGGCCGCCTGCTGTTGCGCTGCCTGCTGTGACGCGGGCACGCTGTTATCGATGATCAGGGCTGGAGCGCGCGTACTGCCGTCACTCACCGGCGCCGGTGCCGGCGGCTGCGCGACCTGAACCGGCGGCTGAACCAGTAGCGACTGCGGTTCGGGCGTCTCAACCGGATTGATTGTCGGATCGATCGGCGGCAATACCGAAGGCTGAGGCGCCGGCCGCGTGGCCTGCGGCGGCGGGGCCGGCTGAGGTCGCGGCTTCTGGTCGGAAAGCCCTGCCCAGGTCAGGGCGCCCAGGGCCAGCACGCCAATGACGCCCAGCGCCAAACCGACGCCATCGCCCATGCCAGATGCCTTCGCCACCTGCGGCATGGCCTGGACATTGGCCGCGTCGAGTTCATCGGCATCAATCTTCAGCCGGGGGTCGTTGCCGGGGGGTAAACGCGAGCCAATCGCCATTACTTCGTACTCCCATTCTTGCCGCGCGGCCTGGGCGACAGGCTGTCCAGCCCCTGCACGGCATAGGTGTCGTTATAAAGCACGGTCTTCAACTCGCCGCGCCGCAGGACAAAGGCGGGCGCCACCTGTTCGACGACGAAATAATCACCCCGCGAGGCATAGTTGACAATGCTCTCGGTATTGTCAGAATTCAGGGCATAGACCGCCGGCGCCGTCACGCCCGTGGCCCACTTCATGTAGGTAGAGATGCCGTCATCGAACACCCGGATCGGCACCAGGTCGGCCGCGCCGCTGAAGGTATAGGCGGCATTGCGCTTTTCCGGCACCGGCAGAAAGGCATTCGGGTCCGGCGGCGAGGCGGGATTGACCGGCGTGCCGCTGCTCTGGGCCGGCGGATAGCGGAAACGCAGTTCGTAGGTGATGCGACCATGCGCGCAGTCCGATTCCGACGCGGTACGCAGCTCAAAACTGTAAGTGCGCTTGTCGCTGACCACCGACATATTGGTGTAGCCCTTCGGTGCGATGGCTTTGACGAAGATCAGGTTGCCGCGCTTGTTGGGCGTCACCTGCCAGGCGGCTGAATCACCAACCCCGACATTTTCGACGTGCTCATCCGAGGCGAGCGTGATCATGGTCTGGAAGTTCTGGCAGCCGTCCAGCTTCACCACCGCCGCCGGATCGTAATCGATCGTGCGCAGGCGGCTGTCCGGCTCATAGCTTTGCGCCAGGGCCTGTAAGGGCAACGCCGCCATCATCATAAACAGAAATGCTTTTTTCATCATAGCTCAGTCCCTTTGGGGACGGTGGGAGTCGTCAGGTTGGGCAGGCTGGCCGGATTGCGGAAGCGCTGGCCCAACCCCTGCACACGGCTGAAGCGGTCGGCCGAGCCCTGGCGCGCCTGCGGATCGTAAAGACCGAGCATCTCGACGCGACTGGCCGCCCCACCGGCCATGCCTGCCGCCACATCAGCACTGCGGCTGATCGCCGTCACCATCGGATCGGTACGGGCATAGGCATCACCGGTCGGCATCACCATGCCACCACGCGAGGCTGGGTTGGCCGATTGCCAGATCGCCGCCTGGGTGCTTTGCGATGCCACGGAACTCATCGGCATATCACCGGCCGGCTTTTCGCGGATCGCCGCCTGCCAGTCACGCACCAGCGAGGCCGCCACCCACATCAGGGTAAAAAGGAAGGCGCAATAGATCACCGATCCCATGAACAGGATGACCATGGGCTGCACCGAGGTGACCGCGGCGATCGGATCATTACCGATGGCCTCGATCAGCGGCACGAACAGCATCAGGGCCGCCGTACCGCCCAGAACCGTCATTAGCGGCGCCAGGGCAAAAACCAGCGTCGTCCGCAGCCAGCCATTGAACAGGCCGCGCGTCTGCGGAAACAGGGCAAAGATAATAAAGATCGGCCCAAGGATCAGCAGCAGGTAAAGCACTAGCCGGGTCAGGATCAGTACACCGAGCGTCGAGACAAGAAGACACAGGCCCGACAGCCAGAACAGGGTCACCGGCATGGAATGCGGCAGGATCAGCACCGGTTGGGCCGAGGTGGTCGCCACATTGCCGATATTGCGAGCGGCGCTGCCATAGGCCGGATCGAGCCGCTTGGCGATATCGGCAAAATGGACGAACAGGTTATCGAGGCTCTGGGCGAAATTCATCACCGCGCTGCCGCGCTGACCGAGCAGCGCCGCCGCCACCTCGTCCGGTCCGCCCATCATCAGGCCATAGAAAACCGCATGATAGGCCGGCCAAAAGGAAACAAAGGTCAGAACTAGCACCATGGTCATGATGCGCGGGCTCATCATCACCACGGTCAGCCGTGTCCGTCCGGTCAGGAAACCATAGGCGATCAGGCCGACATAGATGATCAGCATGGCGGTCAGGGCATAGCCGAAGGCGCCGCCCGGTCCGAACAAACGGTTATAGCCCGTCTCGACCGCCGCATTGATGTGGCAGTCCATGGCATAGAGCGACCCCGACACCGAGGTTTCGCCGACCAGCGAGATGGCGGGGCAGTAACCGATCTGCATCACGCCCGCCCCTTCTGGGATGATGTTTTTTGGCCCGCATCTTCCGGCCACGGCGAACCGGTCAGGTGCGGCCACCAGTCGGCCGGTGCGTCGCCATACTGGGCGCGCAGGTCATCGAGATGGCGCACACTGGCCTCACGGCCGGACAGCACGGTCAGGATATCGGGCATGGATGAGAGATCAAGCCGCGCTACCACCGAATGATTGCCGTGCTTGACCAGGAAGGCGCGGGCGTGCGGCGGCAGGGCGCGGATCAGGTCCAGTTCGTGCTGCGTCAAGCCGAAACCGTCGCAATAATCCTCTGCCTGCGCGCGGGGATTGGGCATGAAAATCTGCGTCGCTGCCTGCTCGATGATGGCCGAGGAAATGCGGCTGTCGAGCGCATCGCGCGCCGACTGCGTACCGAAACCAAGGATGGCGTTGCGCTTGCGCAGGGTTTTCATCCAGTTGCGGATGGCGGCGGCGAAGACCTCGTCATCGAGCGCCTTCCAGCCCTCATCGATAATGATGATCGTCGGCGTACCGTCCAGACGTTCCTCGACGCGCTGGAACAGGTACATCATGCAGGGCGTGCGCAGGGTCGGGTCATTGAGCAGCAGGGTCATGTCGAAGCCCAGAGTGCGGGCCTCCATGTCCAGCTCGTCCTCGGCATTATCAAACAGCCAGGCGTGCTCTCCATTTTGCGTTGCGCTACCGCTATCGCTGCTTGAGCGCCCTCCCACCCAAGGGTTCAATCGCGCGGCCAGATCGCCATGTGTCGGCCGGCGCACACCGCCCAGCAGTTCGCGGAAGAAGCGCAGCCGGCGATATTGCGGTTCCTGCTCGAAATTGGCGTCCACCGCTTCGGAGATAATCGCCTCTTCTTCTGAATTGAGCGGCTGGTCCGGGCGATGCAGCAATTGTGCTATAAGCGACCGCAAAAAAGCGCGGTTGCCGGGATTATCCGGCAGTTGCAGCGGATTGAAGCCGGTCGGCTCGCCGGGGCGTAAGGTAGCGTAATGCCCGCCGATGGCGCGAATGAAGATTTCGGCGCCGCGGTCCTTATCGAACAGTACGGTGCGCGGCTTGAACTTCTGCGCCTGCGCCGCCAGGAAGTTCAGCACCACCGTCTTGCCGGAACCCGATGGCCCGATGACGGTGAAGTTGCCGAGATCGGCCTTGTGGAAGTTGAAATAATAGGGCGTGCCAGACGAGGTCTCGAAAACGCTGACCGCCTGCCCCCAGTGATTGCCCTCCGGCTGGCCGATGGGGAAACCATGCAACGAAGCGAAGGAGGCATAGGCCGCCGTCGAGATCAGCGCCTTGCGGGCGATATAGGGTTCATTGCCGGGGAACTGCGCCCAGAAGGCGGCTTCGAGATTGATGTCCTCGCGCACCGCCACAGCGCCGAGATCGGCCAGGGCGGCAAGCGCCTGCGCCACCGCCGGATCGAGCGCGTTCAGCGATTTTGCCCTGACAAGCAGGCTCATATGATGCTCGCCCAGTCCCATTGAACCGGTAGAGAGATCGTCCTTGGCCGACATCAGGCCTTGCCGCAGCGACATGGCTTCTTCATCGGCGGCGCGCATCCGGCGCAGGGCCAGATTGATGCGCTCCAGCCCGATCTGACGGTCGACAAAGGCGAAGCTCTCCGTCAGGGTCATCTCGAACGGCAGGCGCAATATGGCATCGCACATACCCGGCGTGGCGTGCGGCGGATAGTCCTTAAGCGACAATATGGCCGAGAAATCCTTGCCGTCACCGAGGCTCGACTGCTCCAGCGCTTCCAGACCGAAACTGACCCGGCGATAGGGGATATATTGCCCCAGATCGCTGGCCGGCCGCAGCACCGGGCGCATCTCGCCATTATACAGCGCCGACAGCAGCTCCAGCGGTTCGGAGCATCGCCCGTTCGCCGTTTCGTAACCGCCGAGCACACGCGGCCCGTAAGCCTGAAGCGCCGCCTGCAAGGCTTCGGCCGCCGCCTGCAATTCCTTGTGGTCGCGCGCCAGACCCGCGGCCTGACTGTTTTCGCCCATGCCGCGCCCGAACAGGTTGGCAATGCTTTCGGCGAAACCGACCTTGCCCTTCGGGTTGCGCCGGACAATGGTGATGAACAGGTCATTGACGAACAATTGCCGGCTGGAGAGCCGATCCTGCCACTTCTGCTGGATCAGGTTGCACACCGGATCATCGAAGCTCGATTGCAGGCCGACACTGACCCGGCGGCGGATGATATGATGGTAGAGTACGAAGCGCGATGATCCGACCGCGCGCAGGGCAGCGGCGCGGATGATCTGGCGGTGATTGACCTCGTCTGTATCGGCCGTCTCAAAGGCAAACCCTTCAAGATAGAGCGACTGCATCAGCGAACCGTCACGCAGCACAATCGTACGGTCATCAAGCAGCCGGTCATAAGGCAGCCGGTCACCAACGCGCTGTTCCTTGGCGAACCAGCCAGCGAAACCACTCAAAGTCTTTGGACCGTCAGCCATACTCTTCTTTACGGATGATAGGAATTACAACGCCAGAACCGGTAGTTCCGGACACGCGGGCAACGCGACACACTAGTCAGCCACAGATCGAAGATGCGCGGCTCACGTAGGCAAAAAAGATAGCCCACCACATGGACAACCAGCGCCACGGCGAAGGCCCAGAAGGAGCGCGTGATCAGGAAGGCTTCGGTCGTCACCACCGCATTGATAATGAAATAGCTGTAGGTAACGCCAGCAAACATCTGCGGCTGGGTCAGCGCCTTGAATACGGGTGACTTGATGAGGTCAGACATTCTAGTTGGCGACAGCCTGGATGCCGCCGACAATCGTGGCGGCGCCGAAAAGGATGAAGCAGCCGACAATGACCGTGGCGCCGAAACGCCAGTTCATCCGGCCGGTCAGCATCATGAAGCCGACGGCAGCCACAGCGATGACGGCCACGGTGGTCGCCACCTTGCCCATCAGCGTTCCCTGTATCCAATCCAGCGCATTGGAGATCGGCGAGGAACCCTGCGGCACCATCTGGGCGTGCGCCTGGGTGGCGAACGCCATCAGCGACGCCGAAACGGCCATCAATGTATGCGAAAGATATTTCATGGACACCTACCCTTATCGACCCTTTTATCGTTGCCCCGGCAAATTCGCCTGTCACGAGCCGAAAGCACCGCCAAAGTCACCAGACGGGCGTCACTCTTGCCCAGGATTGCATTGGAAGCAAGGTTTTGTATGACTATAGCGTGCGTTTCCGCAGGGATATGGGGAAGCACATATCATAATAACGCCGTTAGCATGGCGCGGCCATGTCCATGCGGACAAAATCACGCGGCGAAAGTGACCGTGACGCCTTTTTTCTTGAAATAGGATTGCATCAGCTTGCGGCCCTGGCGGTTGTTCTGCGCCAGGCGGGTCGGTTCCACAACGGCTTCCTTCAGGCCCTCGGCCGCCAGCGCCGCTTTCAAATCCTTGATAGCCGCATCCAGTTCGACGTTGTCGTTAGCGAGCGATTCATAAATTTTTTCGAGGGCTTCAGCAGTGGTCACGTCACAGGTCTCCATTTCGGAAACCCGCTTAACAGCTTTTGCCCCGCCACATCAAGACTTCTTGATATTGTCCAGCGTGTTGCGCTGATCCTTGTTAAAACCGGCCGAGACGGTTTCGATTTTTACGACGGCCTTTTTCGGCTTGCGGATTTCCTTAGTGCTCTTCTTTTGTCCCTTGGCCATGGTCGTTTTCCTAATTCGCCTGAATGGCGTGCCACCTTATCGCAGGTTATGGCCGGGAAAGCGCGTTAATTGTGAATATCGATCCGGAGTGCGGTCAGGATATCTTCACTGATCGTCTGTCTGGTGGTCAGGAAATCAGCCCACGGATCGCTTTTCAACTGCGCCAGACGTTCGGCTATGGTGCCGATATTATAGCCCGACGGCTTCAGTTTTACCGACAACTCATCCCAGAACAGCGGCGTTGCCACGCCGGCGGCTTCGCGCGCCCTGACCGAATAGGGCGCCACGGCGGTGGCAGTCAGGTCATTTCGGAGGTAGTCGACGAAAATCTTGCCCTTGCGCGCCGCCTTGCTGGCCATGGCGATATAGCGATCCGGATAATCATGCGCCATGGACTGCGCAATGGCGCGGGTGAAGGGTTTGACCGTGGCCCAGGTATATTTCGGCGTCAGAGGCACCACCACATGCAGCCCCTTGCCGCCGGTGGTTTTCAGGAAGGCTTTCAGGCCGAATTCATCCAGCCGAGTCTTCACCTCGCGCACGCCTTCGATGACATTATCCCACGGTGTTTCCGGATCGGGATCGAGATCGAAAATGATCTGGTTAGGCTTGTCGGGCGCGTCGGCCATGGCGCCCCACGGATGGATTTCGATAACGCCCCACTGGATCATGGTGATCAGGCCGGCGCGGTCCCTGATCATAATATAGTCCTCGTCACGGCCCTTTACCTTCACGCCGGTATCGTAGATGTGCTTCATCTCACCTTTACCGAGATGGCGTTGGAAGAAACAGGTCTCCGCCTTGTTTTCAGGACTTAGCCCTTCCGGGCAGCGCAGCATCGAGATCGGCCGGTTAATGATATAGGGCAGCATCCGGTCGGCGATTCTGTCGTAATATTCTGCCAGTTGCAGCTTGGTCACGCCAAGGGCCGGAAAGATGACCCGATTCGGATGCGAAATGCGTATGCCCGCCACTTCGGCTTCGGCCGATTTGGACTTCGTCTTCGGTGCGAGGGGCGGATCGGCTTCCATGACCTCCTTTGTAACATGCAATGCGCGATCGCG
Organism: Asticcacaulis taihuensis; assembly: GCF_900100255.1. Lineage (GTDB taxonomy): Bacteria > Pseudomonadota > Alphaproteobacteria > Caulobacterales > Caulobacteraceae > Asticcacaulis > Asticcacaulis taihuensis. The sequence continues at coordinate 18,155 of NZ_FMTS01000007.1, forward strand.
CCCCACCTCTTCCGCCGGCTTGTCTTCACGCAGGCCCTGAAAAGACGGATGACGCAGCCGTCCATCATCGGTCCATTCGGTGAATTCGATCTCGCACACCAGTTTCGGCGTCACATATTGCGCGCCGCGCCGCGCGTCGGCCGGTAACTTGTCGTCATACTGGCTTTTTGTCACTTCCAGCTTGTCCAGCGCCTTGCGCAGAGCGACCGAGGTATCACGGTCGAAACCGGTCCCGCACTTGCCGGCATAGATGAACTTTTCCTCCTCGTAATAGCCCAGCAGAATGGCGCCGATGCCGCGCTCGGCATGGGTCGGTTCGGAAAAGCCGCCGATGACGAATTCCTGACGCTTGTGGCACTTGACCTTCAGCCATGATTTCGCCCGGCCGCTGGTATAGGGCGCATCGGCGCGCTTGCAGATCAGCCCTTCCATTTCCATGTCGCAGATCTTGTTGAGGAATCCTTTGTCGGCCTCGAAGAAATGCTCACTGAAATTGATGCGGCCGGCAAAGTCCTTGCCCTTCAGCAAACCCGCCAGCCGCGCCTTGCGCTCCAGCAAAGGCAGGCCGCGCAAATCCTCGCCATCGAGATACAGCAGGTCGAAAACATAATATTGCAGGTCGGCGCTTTTGCCGGCGGAAAGCGTATTCTTCAGCGCCGTGAAACTCGACCGCCCCTCAGCATTCAGCGCCACGATCTCGCCGTCGATAATGGCGGATTTCACACCCAGGCCCTCCAGCCGATCGGCCAGGGCCTGGAACTTCGGCGTCCAGTCCAGTCCCTTGCGCGTCATCATCCGCACGCTGCCATCCTCGATATAGGCGAAGGTGCGATAGCCGTCGAACTTGACCTCGTGCAGCCAGTTCTTGCCGGTCGGGATGGTGTCGGCCAGGGTGGCCAGTTCGGGTTCGATAAATTTGAGCGCTGGCGTCTTGCCCGCCTTTTTTGTCGGCGCGGTCTTTTCGGCATGGCTGGATTTCCACACCTTGCCGCCGCCCTCGCCGGCAGCGATTTCCTCCATCGTCCGTCCACTCACAATACTGGTCATGTTGTCGGTCAGGATATGGTCGTCGTCGCCCTCGACCTCGCGGCCATCATGATGCTTGATCAGCAGCCAGTTATTGCGGCCCTTATCCTGCGGGCGCGGCTTCATCCGCACCAGCACCCATTCGCCCTGCAGGCGTTTGCCATTCAGACGGAATTTGAAATCGCCCTTTTTCAGACCCTCATGCGGGTCGCCAATTGGCTCCCAGTCGCCTTCGTCCCACAGCATGACCGTGCCGCCGCCATAATGGCCTTGCGGAATCGTGCCCTCGAAGCGGCCATAATCGACCGGATGGTCCTCGACCTCGACCGCCAGGCGCTTATCGGCCGGATCTAGACTCGGCCCCCTGGTCACCGCCCACGATTTCAGAGTACCATCCAGTTCGAGGCGGAAGTCATAATGCAGCCGCGACGCCGCGTGTTTCTGGATCAGGTAGCGATGACCGGATGTTTTCCTGACGATGCCTTCCGGCTCGGCGGTGACCTTGAAATCGCGCTTCTGGCGATATTTTTCCAGATTGTCAGCCATCTAACCCGCCTTTCTGGCCGGGGCCTTTTTCGGCTTATCCGATTTCGGCGGCGTGGCCTTGCGCGTGCGTGACCTGACCGGCGCCTTGCGGGCCGGCTTCTCTTTCTCAACAGCCGGTTCGTCACCGTCCTTTTCGCGTAAAGACTGGCGCAGAGCATCCATCAGGTTGATCACCCTGGCGGTCGGTTTATCCTCCATCACCTCGCGCGGTTCACGATGCTCGATGCGGGCATTGATCAGTTCCTGAAGCGCCTCGCGGTAATGGTCATGGAACTGGCCGGCATCGAAACGCTTCGTCTTGCGTTTGATCAGTTCCTGCGCCAGTTCGACCTCCTCGCTGTCCGGCTTGCGATCGCGGATCTCGTCAAAATACGGGTCTTCCTCGCGCAGTTCCTCTTCATAGCGCAGGGTCTCCAGCACCATGCCGCTGCCGAAGGGCCGGATGCGGCACAGGCGTTCGCGGCCACCGATCGCCAGTTGCCCCACCGCCACCTTCTTCGCCGCGCGCAGGGCATCGCGGATCACCGAAAAGGTCAGGTCATTCCCCTTGCCATCGGGTGCGATGAAATAGGGCGTTTCGATATAGACGTCATCGATTTCATCCACCCCGACAAACTCGGCAATATCGAGCACCTTGCTGGAGGGGATTTTCAGTTCCTTGATCTCTTCCGGCTCGATCAGGACATATTCGCCCTTCTCGACCTCGTAGCCCTTCACCAGGTCATCGCGATCGACCTGTTTGTCGCCGGCCATCAGGGCGTGGTGAACGCGCTCGCCGGTCGGCTTGTAGATTTCATGAAAGGCGATGGTGCGCTGGCGATTGACCGCCAGGTACATATTGACCGGCAGGGAGACCAGCGACAGGCGGATTGTGCCGCTCCAGTAGGGACGCAAGGCCATGAGAACGCTCCTTTGTGTCCGCCCAACCTATCCTCACCGGGGTAAGAATCGCAGGAGGAAAACCGGGAACGCCCGTAAAGAAGTGATCAGGCTCGGAGCGTCCGGTTGAAAAGTTCCAGCGTCCGCATCCAGGCCAGTTTCGCCGCCTCCGCATTGAAGCGCGGCGTGGTGTCGTTGTTGAAGCCGTGTTCAACGCCGGGATAGACAAAGGCATGGTAGCGGATGGCGGCCGCCTTGAGCGCCGCCTCATAGGCCGGCCACTGCGCATTCACGCGATCGTCATTGCCGGCAAAATTAAGCAGTAATTCCGCCTTGATATCGGGCACGGCCTCCAGCGGTGGCGGTGCGCCATAAAATGGCACGGCCGCCTTCAGTTCGGGAATACAGGTGGCCAGCAGGTTGGCGATGCCCCCGCCATAACAGAAGCCGACCGTACCCAGCGAGCCATTGCCGCCCTCAACTTTCAGCGCATATCCCGCCGCCGCCACGAAATCTTCGCGCGTCTTCGCCTGGTCAAGCTTGGCGAAGGCTTCGCGCGCCTTGTCCTCATCACCTGGATAGCCGCCGAGCGGCGTCAGGGCATCGGGCGCAACGGCAATGAAATTCTCCAGGGCCAGACGACGGGCGATGTCCTCGATATGCGGATTCAGGCCGCGGTTCTCGTGCGCCACCAGCACCACCGGCAGGGGCTTTGCGGCATCTGCCGGGCGCGTCACATAGGCTTTGATTGTGCCGTAACCCTTGGGCGAGGCGATCTCGACCCAGTCCGTCCTGATACGCGCGTCATCCGGTTTCACCTGCTGGGCGCGGGCGAAATCGGGCGCCAGGGCCGCAAGCGTTGCCGCAGCCCCGGCGGCGCCAGCCGTATAGCGGGCGCTGCGATTAAGGAAGGTGCGCCGGTCGATCAGGCCATGCACATACTTATCGAACAGTTTCAGGACTTCCGGTTTGAAATCGCTCGCCTGCGGCATATCGGCTTTGGTCATGATGTGACTCCTGAAAAATGGCCCCGGCTGGCCGATACCATGCCACGGGATTTACGCCGCACCTATTAAATTCCGCGCATCTTCCAATCGCTTTCCGCTGGTTGGGCGTCGCAGCCTAAGGGCATGAAAACCGCCACCCTCCTCGATATTGATTTTACCGACTGCGAAGCCCAGGCCCGGTCGCAGGGCCTGCGTTATGTCACGGACGCCAAACCCGGCTTTACGCGCAAGCGATACGGCAAGCATTTCCATTTCTTCGATACCAGGGGCGAGCGCGTCCGCGACGAGGCGGTCATTGCCCGCATCCGCAAGCTGGCTATTCCGCCGGCCTATACGAAGGTCTGGATCTGCCCCCATGCGAATGGCCATATCCAGGCCACCGGGCTCGATGCCAGGGGCCGCAAGCAGTATCGTTACCATCCCGATTGGCGCACCCTCAGGGACAGCTCGAAATTCAGCCATATCCTGGCCTTTGGTGAGTTCCTGCCGAAGCTCCGCGCCGTCACCGCCGAGCACATGTCGCAGCGCGGCCTGACGCGCGACAAGGTGCTGGCCACCGTCGTCACCCTGCTCGAAAAAACCCTAATCCGTGTCGGCAACGGCGAATATGCCAAACACAACAAGTCCTATGGCCTGACCACCTTGCGCCATCAGCATGTAGATGTCAGCGGCCACACCATCCGCTTCCAGTTCTCGGGCAAGTCCGGCAAGGCATGGAACCTGAAACTGACCGATCGCCGCATTGCCCGTGTGGTGCGGGCCTGCGCCGAAATCGACGGCCAGGAACTGTTCAAATATATCGATGATAGCGGCGTGGTGCGCGATGTCACCTCCGGCGATGTCAATGCCTATCTGAAATCCATCACCGGCGAGGCCTTTACCGCCAAGGATTTCCGCACCTGGACCGGCACGGTTCTGGCCGCCATGGCCCTGCAGGACTATGCGGAGTACGATACCCAGGCGCAGGCGAAAAAGAATGTGGTCGCCGCCATCGAGCATGTGGCGAAAAAGCTTGGCAACACGCCGACCGTTTGCCGCAAGTCCTACATTCATCCGCAGATCATCGACGCCTATCTGAATGGCAGCCTGATCGAACAGATCACCGGCGAAATCGACAAGACGCTTCAGGCGCAGTATGAACAACTGACGCCGGAGGAGATTCTAGTTCTGGCTTTCCTCAAGCAGCGTCTGGCCTAATTTCAGGGAGACACCTATGAGTGATATTTCCGTCGCCGTTATCGTCGGCAGCCTGCGCAGGGACTCGATCAATCGCAAGGTGGCCCAGGCCGTGACACGGCTGAACGCGCCGGGTCTGGCCTTCACCTTCGTCGAGATCGGCGACCTGCCGCTTTATAATGCCGACTTCGAAGCCGCACCGCCGCCGGCCGTGGCGTCATTCCGCCAGCAGATTGCAACAGCCCAGGCGTTTCTGTTTGTCTCGCCGGAATATAACCGCTCGGTTCCCGGTGTGCTGAAAAATGCCATCGATATCGCCTCGAAACCCAATGGTCACAACGGCTGGGGCAACAAACCCGGCGGCCTGTTCGGCGCCACGCCCGGCGCCATAGGCACCGCGGTCATGCAGTCACATCTGCGCACGGTCATGGGTGGGGTTGGGGTCACGGTCTTTTCCGGCCCGGAAATCTACCTGACGGTGAAAGACGACTTCTTTACGGAGAACGGAGACTTCAACGAGGGTACGCACAGATTCCTGCAAGGCTGGATGGACGGCTATGCGGCGTTTGTGAAGAAGATGGTGGGGTAATGCTTTGCGCTTTTAAGATTTATCATCAGACGTGTTATCGTTTTTTGCAACCCAAGTGGTCGTTTTGAGCTTTTGAAATATCTCATCTCGGTGGGCATCAAATACCTTCTGCTCGAAAGCGGCCATCTTAGCTTCATCTTTTATCAAAGTATGCTCTACGGCCTCTTCGTCTGTTAACTCAAACGATACTGTAGTTGAGGTTCGTCCGTCTGGAGACGTCACTGTCAGGTCGAAGATGCAGCGGGCTTCCAAATTTCCCAACGTAGGCTGCACCCAGTTAAATCAATTGGTTTCGCATATCCCAATGCTGAGTCATATCGAAGTGCTTTGAAATTGGCACTGAAGGCAAGCCCTGCGGTTATATTTAAATCCAGCCTAGCACTTGCTTCTTCCCTAGTAATATAACGGAACCTGGCTCATCTGGTACGACTCTAACACCAAAGTCCTTTTCACCTATATCCCGCATAAACTGCAGCCAATAGTTCATGACATTTGCTAGGGCTTGATCAAAGTTCCTCTCAATTCCATCGGTGCAATTTGCGTATATAGCTTTTTCGTTATTTGAGTATTCACCACTTTCGTCGGTAAAGAAAGTCGACACTGTCATTTCGACAATTTGCGCGCTTTTTGAAATAAGCGGCAGGCCGATAGCATCTGGATGGTCTAATTGACCATGCTTGAAAGCGTTTGCGGCATTAGTAATAAGTCGATAATCGGGGCAGACGCTATATACTTGCTTCCATGAAGGTCTAATTTGACCGTCCAACTGCTCACGAAAATGAAACAAGGTTTCGGCAAGCTCCAACGCAACCACAGTGTGGTTGTAATTGCCGAACTCCATTTTGTCGCGGTGATCCTGATATTCTTTATATCTGACCACAATATTGCGATAAAAAAAATTATTTATGTCGTTAAACACGTATCCGCCTGTAATTTAATAATTGACGGACTTGCGCTTAGACCTCTGTACTTACCGGCACATGGGCCCAGAATTCGATCTCGACCGTGGCGTCATAGGCCAGGTTGGTGACGCCAAATGCCGTCCGCACCGGCAGTTGCGCCGGGTGGAAATAGGGCTTGTAGAGTCGGTTGAAATCGCCCCACTTGGTGATGTCGGTCAGCATGACCGTGGCCTTGAAGATATGCTCCAGCCCCAGGCCGTATTTCTTCAGGATATCCGCCGTATTGCTCATGATGAACCTGACTTCGTTCTCGAAGCCTTCAGCCAGCTTGCCGTTTTCATCGAGCCCGATCATGGCGGACAGGTAAAGAACCTGCCCCACCTGGACGGCCTCCGAAAAAGGCGAACGCGGATGCGGATGCAGAAAATAGGTGATGCCATCGGCCGGAATGGGGTTGATGACGGGGCGGTCGGCTACATTGCTCATGGCGTGGTTTTAGCGATCTTTGCGTGACGGGAAAAGCGGGTTTTGTGCAAATTTTCGTGCGTGGTCTATGATCTGTCGCCGATCTTCTTCGCCTGTCCGGCGGACCAGATGTAGAGCGCGACAATGATGACCAGGCCGATGCCCAGCGCCAGCCCCATGCCGAGGGCTTCGGGCGTCGGGGTCGGCATGGCGATGATATCGGGGTTCTTGGTGCCGGCGATCAGGCCGGCATAGACGACATTGAACAGGCTTTCGCCGACTATAAAGCCCGAAGCCACCAGCACGCCCAGGCGATCGGCGATGTCCTTGGTTTTCATCCGGGCAATCAGCTTGACAAAAATCCAGCCGGCCACCGCACCGACCACTACCGGCGCCGTCACCGAGGCCGGCAGGTAGATGGCCAGGCCGACGCCCAGCGGCGGCAGGCTGAACTTGCCGGCCGAGGACAGGCGCAAACCTTCGTCAATGGCGATCAGCAGGATGCCGACCACGCAACCGATGCCGAGATAGCCGAGTGGCAGATGGCCGCCGATGGCGCCCTTAGCCAGGGTCGAGATCAGCACGGCCTGCGGCGCATTGAGCGTGCCGCCGGCCACATCGATAGCGTGGAAATTCGGGTCGCCGGGAAAGCCCCAGACATTATTGAGCAGGTTCAGCACCACCGGCACGACGCAGGCGCCGGCCAACACGCCGATGATCAGGCCCACCTGCTGCTTCCACGGCGTGGCGTCGACCAGTTGGCCGGTTTTCAGATCCTGAAGATTGTCATTGCCGATCACGGCCACGGCCAGCACCACGGTCGTCACCATCAGGGTGAAGGCGATCAGCGCGGTTTCCACATTCGGGCCGGTGAACCTGTAACCGATCATGCCGATGATGACGGCGGCGCCCAATACGGTCAGGATGGCGATGCCGGAAACCGGTGAGTTGGAGGAACCGATCAGGCCGGCCATATAGCCGCAGACCGCCGCCGCCAGCAGGCCGGCCACGATGATGTAAAGCACACCGGCGATCACCAGCGGCAGGGCCAGGTCTGTCAACGGCCCACCGGAGAGGAAACCGAACAGCAGCCAGCCCGCCGGCACCATGGAGAGCATGATGACGAGACCGACGATCCACACCGGCAGGTCATGCTCGGAGCGCGGCAGATCCATTGTGCCGGCCTTGCGGGCGCGGCCGGCTTCCAGCGCCGACATCAGTCCGCCCCACACCGGCACGATCAGCTTGCCGATGGTCCAGATGGCGGCCATGCCGATGGCGCCGGCCCCGATAAAGCGAATCTGGTCCGCCCGCACCTGTTCGGCATAAGCGGCCACCGAAAGCGCCGGGTCCGGATGCGCCGCCACGAGGTGCAGCGGCCAGAAGCTGTCGATCTGATAGGTGGAAAGCACCGGTACGCCGACGCCCCAGGCGAGGAACAGGCCGAAGAACATGGCGATGCCGACCGTGATCCCCATCAGGTGCCCGGCGCCGACAAGCGCCAGCGACGAAGAGCCGGCCATGCCGGAAACACCCGTGGTCTTACCGACCTTGAAATAGCTTGAAATTTCCGCCGCCAGGAATTTGGACGCCGCCCCCGCCGCGTAAAGCGCCGAGGTGACGGAGCCAAGAATCACCGCCCACAGGCCGGCCGAGCCTTCCGCCGCGCCCTCGCGCGACGAGGTGCCGACGCGCAGCACTTCCGCCGCCGCCACGCCTTCCGGATAGGGCAGGGTAGATTGCGACACCAGGGCCCGACGCAGCGGCATGGTGTACATCACCCCCAGAACACCGCCGATGGCGCAGGCGCCGAAGGTGATGAAGAACGGCACGTCCTTCCACCAGCCGATGATGATCAGGCCCGGCAGGACGAAGATCACCGAGGCCAGGGTGCCCGCCGCCGAAGCAATGGTCTGGACGATATTGTTTTCCTGGATGGTAGCCGTTTTGGCGAACCGCAGCAGGGCCATGGAGATCACCGCCGCCGGAATCGAAGTGGCGAAGGTCAGACCGACCTTGAGGCCGAGATAGACCTGAGCGGCGGTGAAGATCAGGGTGATCAGCACACCGAGGATAATCCCGCGAACGGTAATTTCCTTCGGATGTGTGGCGGCGGGGGTTGTCATGGCATTCTCCGGTCCCAGTACCTGGCATTTTTGCCGATAGTGCCCAAAAGCGCGGCGAACACAAGCTTTAGATACAGATTCAACTAAATGCGGCTTAAGGGAACCGTCAGGGCGGGGAAAGAAGATGAAAGGAAACGGCAAGCCGCTGCCCTGACCGGCCGCCTATTTCCCGAAAATCGAGGGCGCACTGAATTCTTACAGCCAGACGGTTAATCTTGCTCAAGACAAGGCGAGGCGGAGCCTTACATATCTATGGCACGAGATTAAACATGTTGGACGCAACCCATCCCGGCACCTATTCGATTTACTGGAACCCGCCCGTCATTCGCAAACCGGCGTTTGTAAATGCGTTGACCGTAAGCCTGGCCGTCTTCGCTACCACCCTGATCGGCAGTGGTGTGGCCGTGGCCAGCCAACTGGAAAAGCTGCCGACGCCGGACCAGATCGCCGTCATACCGCCGGGCGCCGAAGGCATGAATGTCTATCCGGTCGTCGAAACCGCCGATGTCTGGCTGGCGCCGCAAGCGGCACGCTAATCAGAAATGATCAGGAAATCGCGCCGGTATCGGCGCTATCCTGGTCATCGTCCATCAGCAGGCTGTCGCAGGTCGAATGATATTCATCGAGATTGCCTTGGCCGCTGGAAATGGCGGCAGCCAGTGCCTTATCGACCCGCGCGATATCATCATCAGCCGTGGCCTCATCGCTCTGGCTGGCTTCGATATAGATGGACCGTGCCAGGTCGCGGGCATCGGCGGCATCATCCGCCAGCGGACCTGTGGGCTTTACGGCCAGCACCAGGTCATAGGTCGCCACGCACACCAGGGCCATATTGGCGATATCGGCGTCACTGGGCGCATCGCTGGGTGAATCATTAGGGGCAGCCGAATCCGGCTTGATCGGCGCCGGTGTCTCCTGCGCTCCGGTGGCCGTGGCGCTCAGCAATACCATTGCCAACACTACGCATCCCGTCCTGATCCTGTTCATCTTATCACGCCGGGATTCACCCGCTCCTAAAGGGCATCGCGCCCGACTCACAAGTTAGGGCACCGCCATGCGCAAGGCAATATATCAGACCGGTCAGCCGCCTGCTCTTGAAAAGGCGGCATCACAATTGGCCCGCAATTCCTTCAGACTGGGTTGTGGATTGCGGGCCAGCCGTTCCGTCAGCCTGTCGCGCATATCGGTGATGGCCTGATTAACCTGTTCCGCCGTCAAACCCGTCGATTGCCGGTAATAATCAACGGTGCTGGCGCCTCGCACCATGGCCTGGCTGAGGTCATCGCCTTTGGCCGTATCTGCCGCCATCAGGTAAACCGCCGCGCACCCCTTGGCGAATTCCTCCAGTTCCTGCTTTGACGACTGCGGGACAGGCGCCGGCGGAACAGCCGTCTGCGCCTGGGCGGCGCCCGCCACCAGCATCATCCCCATCACCAGACGCCCGAACATCAAAAAGCCTCCCGCAATCCGGCGGGAGGCTTTAAATGACCGGCCGCCATGAGGAGGCAGCGTATCAAGATAAGCTGTTTTTCGCTACCACCACTTTGACGGTTTGGCCGAGAAACCAGCGGCCCTTTCCAGCACCGAGGCGATGTTCAACACCGTACCTTCGTCAAGGGCCTTGCCGATGACCTGGAGGCCGAGCGGCAGGCCCTGGCTATCCAGCCCCGCCGGCACCGACAGGCCCGGCAAACCCGCCAGGTTGGTGGTGACGGTAAAGACATCGTTCAGATACATCTGCACTGGATCGGCGGCCTTGGCCTGGTCACCCAGTTCAAAGGCGGCGGATGGCGTGGCCGGCGTCAGGATCACGTCGCAAGCCTGAAACGCCTTTGTGAAATCCTCGGCAATACGGCGGCGGACCTTGAGCGCCTTGACATAGTAGGCATCATAGAACCCGGCCGACAGCACATAGGTGCCGATCATGATGCGGCGCTTGACCTCCTTGCCGAAGCCTTCCGAACGCGACAGTTCGTAGGTATCTGTCAGCGACGTCACACCCTCGGCGCGATGGCCGAAGCGCATACCGTCATAGCGGGCCAGGTTGGACGATGCTTCTGCCGGGGCGATGATATAGTAGCACGGCAGGGCGTACTTTGTGTGCGGCAGGGAAATGCGGACAATCTCGGCCCCGGCGTCCTTCAGCCACGCAATGCCCTGCTCCCAAAGCGCATCAATCTCGGCCGGGATGCCGTCGAGACGATATTCGTCGGGGATACCGATGCGCAGCCCCTTCACTGACTTGCCGATGAAGGACGAGAAATCGGGGATGGCCAGATCAAGCGAGGTCGAATCCTTGACATCGTGCGAACACATGGCCTGTAGCATGATCGCGGCATCTTCCACCGTCTTGGTGATCGGGCCGGCCTGGTCCAGCGACGAGGCAAAGGCCACCATGCCATAGCGCGAGCAGCGGCCATAGGTCGGCTTGATCCCGACCGTGCCGGTAAAGGCGGCGGGCTGGCGGATCGATCCGCCGGTATCGGAGGCCGTGGCGGCCAGGCAGAGATCGGCGGCAACGGCCGCGGCCGAACCACCCGAAGAACCGCCCGGCGTCAGTTCAGCATTGGAGCCGCGCGACTTCCACGGATTGACGACATTGCCCCATTTCGAGGTTTCGTTCGAGGAGCCCATGGCGAACTCATCCATGTTCAGCTTGCCGAGCATGACGGCGCCCTGATCCCACAGGTTCTGCGTTACGGTCGATTCATAAGTCGGCACGAAGTTTTCCAGGATGCCCGAACAGGCCGTGGTGCGGACGCCAGCCGTGCAGTAGAGATCCTTGATGCCCAGCGGCGCGCCTTCCAACGCCCCCCCCTCGCCTTTTGCCAGCTTCGCATCGGACGCGGCGGCCTGCGCGCGGGCCTTATCAAAGGTCGTCTCGACATAGGCATTGAGCGCCGGATTGGCGGTCTCGATGGCGCCGATGAAGGCGTTGGTCAGTTCAGTGGAAGAAAAGGTCTTCGCCTTCAGGCCATCGATCGCGGCCTTCAGCGTCAGTTTCGTCAAATCACTCATATCTATTCAACCACCTTCGGCACGATGAAGAAGCCGTCGACGGTCTTCGGGGCGTTGGCAACAATTTCGCGCACCTTGTCACCATCGGTGACAACGTCCTCGCGCATCGGCTGCGGCATTTCGATGGCCGTGGTCATCGGCTCGACGCCGCTGACATCGACCTCGTTCAACTGCTCGATCCAGCCGAGAATACCATTCAGTTCTCCCGCGAGCGATTGCAGGCGCTCGTCGCTTTTCCGCAGGCGGGAGAGCGACGCCACTTTCTTGACGGTTGCCACATCAATGGCCATGACCAGACTCCTTAATTCTCTAAGGCAGTCCGGTTAAAGGCTGAGGATGGATTTGGCAAGAGGGGCCGCGTTCAAAAGCCCCTCCTGTGCCCGTCACCACTCCAGGCTGTCCACGCCTGCCTTACTTATCAAGCCCGGAAACGAGAAGCGCCGGCCTGTCACCGCTGCTTGTATTCCGCGCGATCAGTTCAACGCGGGGCCGCTTGCTCACACTGTTAAGCAAAGGCTTGTCCACCTGGCTTACGGCGGAATTTACCGCCTCGTCCTGGCACGCCTTGTCTGCCATCTGAGTCAGCGGATCATAGAATTCGCTGGCACAGACATCATAGGCGGCCGCGGTGAGCTTGGCATAGAAGAACCGGACCTGCTTTACGTCCTGAAAATTCACCTCCCTGGCGGAAACGGTCCGTTGTGCGGTGACAAGGGTCTGCGCATACGCACTTCCTGTCGTCATGGCGGCGGCGGAAAGCAAGGCAGCATAAAACATCGATCTACGCATGATCTTTTCCTCTCCAATTTTAGTGGATACGCAACTGTGAATGCACGCGGTTTACGCGCATTCACAGTAAATGGAAACACAATTATTGTGAATTTTTTGACATTTATTAAAATCATACCTGATGATTAAAATATCAAATGAAACAACAGGTAAAATGACGCTTTAATTATAATAATTATATTAACAAAATACGCGCTCAAAGAAACGATTACACAAGAAACATCAATGTTTCCTCTGCGTAATGTCCGCCAAGGCCATCTGGGGCGCGCCCGGCGTATAAAGCGCTGTCAGTTCAGGCTTGTTCAGTTGCTGCAAGGCGCCCTGCATGGCCTCATCCTCACAGGCGCGATCATCGGCGATCCGCCAGGACGGCCCTTCACCGCCTTCGGTCTGGCAAGCATACTGGACCACTTTATAAAGCCGGGCATAGACGGCTTTCGCCTCGGCCGGATCCTCAAGCTGGTGCGTCGGGAACGTGACATCGACCTTGGTGGTGCCCGGTTCCTGGGCGAAAGCGGCCGGCGCAGCGGTCAGGCCCGACAGGAGGGCCAGCGTCAAAGCAATACGTAACATGGCAATAACTCCCTTCTGCCCCCTTAGTTGTGACGCGATCCGGTGTTGCGCTCGGCATAGGCGACGGCTTGATCCGCATGACCGTGGAGGGCGCTCAGTTGCGGAGCATCGATCTGCTTGACGGCATCAGAGACGGCTTCGCGTTCGCAGGCGGCGTCGGCCATGTTGGTCATCGGATCGGAAACCTCGCTGGTGCAGACCTGCTGGGCAGCCGCATTGAGCTTGGCATAGAAGCCGCGGGTTTCGCGAGCATTGTTGAAGTCGACATGTTTGGCGGAGACATGGACCTGAGCGGCCTGGCGTTCCTGGGCATTGGCGGCGCCGGCGGCCAGGGCGGCAAAAGAGAGGGCGGCGGCGATGAAGATTGAACGGGACATGATGAATTTCCTTTTGCGATTTAAGCAGATGATGAATGAATACTCAGAAGAACTGGAGAGACATCTACGCTCGTCAAAATGAAATTGAAACATTAATATTATTAAATCGGATCAATGTATTACATGAATTTCATTAATTACATTGCGGTAATTTATTACGTAGATTTAATATTCAAATTCAGTCGAATATTTGCGCGCGGAAACCATTTCAACAGTAACCATCGAACCGGGATTGACTCCCCCCGTTATAAACGCCAAAGCAGGCCATGGCCGTTATCGACATTACCGAACTGGCCGGCGCACTGGCGCCGCGCCGCGCCCTGCTGGGGCTGGACTTAGGCGAAAAGACCATCGGCGTCGCCGTGTCCGACATTTCCCTGACCATCGCCTCGCCGCTGGAATTGATTAAAAAATCAAAATTCACCCTGGAAGCCGAGCGCCTGTTCAAGCTGATGGCCCTGCGCGAGGCCGATGGCCTGGTAATTGGCCTGCCGGTGAATATGGACGGCACCGAAGGGCCGCGCTGTCAGTCCTGCCGTGCCTTTGCCCGCAATATCCTGCGCTTGCGGGACATGCCGATCGCTTTTTGGGACGAGCGCTGGTCGTCAAGCGTCATGAACCGCTTCCTGATCGAGGAAGCCGACCTGACCCGCGCCAAACGCGCCGAGGTTATCGATCGCTTCGCCGCCGCGTATATATTGCAGGGGGCATTGGACCGGCTTCGGAACGAAGGTTCGAAAGACGCGGCGGGTGGGTAGGGTTATCAAGCAAGAAACCCCACCACCATCTTCGCTTTGCTCGATGGTCCCCCTCCCCACCCAAGGTGGGGAGGTACAAGAAATATTATACCTCCCCGGCTTTGCCGGGGAGGGGGACCGCACGAACCGCGAAGCGGTGAGATGTGGTGGTGGGGTTTCTTGCTTTCTTACACAAGCTGCCACATGACCTCAATCACCATCCTCAACGGCATCGTCCCCGTCTTCCTCCTGATCGCGCTCGGCTACGGCCTGAAGAAATCCGGCTTCCTGCCGCTCAATGTCTGGCCGCCGATCGAGAAGTTCGCCATCTATGTACTCTATCCCGGCTTTCTGGTTCCGGCCATCTGGCACGCCAATCTTTCCGGCTTCTCGACTGGCCCGATCACCATCGGCGTGGCCGGGTCGGTGGTTATCGGCGCTGCCTTCGGCTTTGCGCTCAAGCCGTTCCTGAAACTGTCCGGTCCGACCTTCACCAGTGTCTTCCAGGGCCTGATCCGCTTCAATTCCTTTGTTTTCGTGCCGGTGGCGGCATCGATCTTCGGACCGGACGCCAACAGCCTGTCCGCCGTGGCGATCAGCGCGCTGATTCCCGCCAGCAACATGATCAGCATACTGGTGCTGGCGCGCTGGGGTGAACCGGAAGGCGGTACGCCCGACCGCACGCCCCTGTGGTTCGTCAAGACCCTGCTGACCAATCCGATCTTCGCCTCCTGCCTGATCGGGCTGTTCCTCAACTTCCTTCAGGTGCCAGATATTACCTTCGCTGAAAAGGCGCTGAACATGCTGGGCGAGGCCGCCATCCCGACCGGCCTGATCCTTGCCGGCGCGGGCCTGAGCTTCGGCTATGTGTGGCGGCGGCCGGTGCTGGTCGGTCTGGTGTCGCTGTTCAAGATTCTGATTATGCCGATCCTGGCCTGGTCGATCTGCTATGCGCTGGGCGGAGACCGCATGGCGCAGGGCATTGCCCTGGCCTGCGGCGCGGCCCCTTGCGCAGCAGCGGCCTATGTCCAGGCGCGTCATATGGGCGGTGATGCGACCCTGATGGCGGGTATTGTTGCCCTGACGACCACCTTGAGTGCAGTCACCATGCCCTTGCTGCTGTGGCTGTTTCATTTGGTATAACGACAAGATCCTCCCCTCTTGGAGTGGAGGTGGCGCGGCGTAGTCCGCGACGGAGGGGTATGACCTGCAAAGATTTACCCCCTCTACCAAAAATCATTTCATGATTTTCGTCAGCTCCCCCTCCAAGAGGGGGAGATTTTAAATAGTCATCCCGCCCCCTCTTTCATCCACTGATCCATTTGCCTGCCGCCGATCAACTCCGCGATATAACCAAACGACTCATCCTGCGCCGCATTGACAAAGGCCGTCATGGCCGCCGAATGCAGCCAACTCCCCAGCGATACCCGCCTAACACCCAGTTCCGCCAGTTCGCAGACCGACAACGGTTTCTTACCGATTCCGCCCAGAACATTGACTGGCCGGTCGACGCTGCGGCAGATCTCCCCGATCTCCTCTGCGGTGGAAATACCCGGCGCATACAGCACATCGGCGCCGGCCTCCTGATAGGCCTGCAAGCGCGCGATGGTATCCACCAGATCAGCGCGGCCATGCAGGTAGTTCTCACACCGGGCCACCAGCATGAACTTGAACGGCAGGCCCTTCGCCGCTTCGGCCGCAGCGCGAATACGGTCGGCCGCCTCGGCAATCTCATAAATCACTCGTTCGTCGCCGGTGGCGTCCTCAATCGAGCCGCCGACCAGACCAGCCTCGGCGCCCAGGCGAATCGTCTCCGCACAATCCTCCGGCGCATGGCCGAAGCCGTTTTCCAGATCGGCCGCCAGTGGCAGGTCGGTCGCCGTCACCAGATCGCGGACATGGACCAGCACATGATCCCGCCCGGCCTGATAATCACTGACACCCAATGAGCGCGCATAGCCGGCGCTGGTGGTGGTCAGGGCGCGGAATCCCAACCCCGCAAGAAGCCGCGCCGTCCCGCGATCCCAGGGATTGGGGATAACGAAACAGCCACGCTCATGCAGGCGCGCGAAATCCGCCGCCTTTTCCGCTTGTGTCTCCATAAATATGTCGTCCTTATCACTTGTGCTTTTCGGCATTCTCCGCCAAAACGCGGCAAAGCCCATTCCTGCGCCATAGTGACAACCGTGCCGGCCATTTCTGTCAGCATGTCCCTTGGCAGGCATATAAAGACGCCACGATGACAGATGTAAATGACCTGATCCGGACACGGCTTCACGCCTTCCCCAAGCGCCATTTCCTCGGCGCTCAGGATCTCGATCCGCCCGATATCGCCAATTTGCTCGATCTGGCGGACGTCTTTGTCGATCTCAACCGGCAATCGACCAAGAAGCTGGATATCCTGCGCGGCCGCACCCTGGTCAACATGTTCTTCGAGAACTCGACCCGCACGCAGTCCTCGTTTGAACTGGCCGGCAAGCGTCTCGGCGCCGACACCATCAATATGAGCATGAAGACCTCTTCAGTCGCCAAGGGCGAAACCCTGATCGATACGGCCGTCACGCTCAACGCCATGAAGCCCGACCTGCTGGTGGTGCGCCATTCGGCCTCGGGTGCTGCGGCCCTGCTGGCGCAAAAGGTTGGTTGTTCGGTGGTCAATGCCGGCGACGGCCAGCACCAGCACCCGACCCAGGCCCTGCTCGACATGCTGTCGATCCGCCGCGCCTTCGGACACGTCGACGGCCTGACCATCGCCATCTGTGGTGACGTCACCCACTCCCGCGTGGCGCGTTCCAATGTCATCCTGCTCAACGCCATGGGCGCCAATGTGCGGCTGGTGGGCCCGCCGACGCTCATTCCGGGCGATGCTGACCAGTGGGGCACCGAGGTCTATCACGACATGCGCGAAGGCATTGCCGGCGCCGATGTGGTGATGATGCTACGCCTCCAGCTGGAGCGCATGGACGGCGCCTTTATCCCTTCGGCCCGCGAATATTACCGCTTCTTTGGTCTCGACCGCGAAAAGCTGGCCGTGGCCGCGAAGAATGTGAAGGTCATGCACCCCGGCCCGATGAACCGCGGTATCGAGATCGACTCGGAAATCGCCGACGACCTGTCGGTCTCCCTTATTCAGGATCAGGTCGAAATGGGCGTCGCCGCCCGTATGGCGGTTCTGGCCTCCCTCGCCGCCCGTCTGGAGAACGATCGATGAGCGGATATATGTTTATTTCCGCCTCCCCCATTTATGGGGGAGGTGGCATTTGCGAAGCAAATGACGGAAGGGGCCATTCCACCGCCCACCATCGCAAGCGATGGTCCCCCCTCCCCGTAAACGGGGTGGGCGAAAATGAATCTGGGTGCCAATGATGACCAAAGACTCTCCCGCCATTGCTTTCGTCAACGCTCGTATCATCGATCCGGCCACCGAATATGACGGCCCCGGCTCGGTCATCGTCGCCGATGGCGTGATCACAGACGTCACCCTGGGTCACGGCACGCCTGCCCTGCCCGCCGGCATCCGCATCATAGATTGCGACGAAAACGCCATCCTGCCCGGCCTGATCGACATGCGCGTCAAGACCGGCGAGCCCGGCCACGAACCCGCTGAAACGCTGAAATCCGCCAGCCTGGCCGCTGCCGCCGGGGGCGTGACCTCCTTCGTCGTCCAGCCGGATACCGATCCGTGCATCGACGAACCGGCCATGGCTGACTTCATCCTGCGCCGGGCGCGCGATATCGAACTGGTCCACGTCTATCCCGCCGGCGCCGCCACCAAGAAGCTGGAAGGCAAGCAGATGGCGGAAATCGGCCTGATGGCCGAGGCCGGCGCGCTTTACTTTACCAATGCCGACCAGCCGATCGTCAATTCCAAGATTTTCAGCCGTGTGCTGAACTATGCCGGCGGTTTCAATGCTCTGATCGCCCATCGCCCGAAGGAGCCGTGGCTTTCCGAAGGCGCCGTGGCCACTTCCGGCGAAATGGCCGCGCGCATGGGGCTTTCCGGCGTTTCGCCGCTCGCCGAACGCATCATGATCGAGCGCGACTTAGGTCTGGCCGAAATGACCGGCGCGCGCTTTCTGGTCGATCTGATCTCGACCCGTGAGGCGCTGGGCTCCCTCGAACGCGCCAAGGCCAAGGGGCTGGAGGTCTTCGCCTCGGCCTCGATCAATCACCTGATGTTCAATGAGATCGACATCGGCGACTACCGCACCTTCTTCCGCCTCGATCCGCCCCTGCGCGCCGAGCGCGACCGCCTGGCTCTGATCGACGCCGTCTCGACCGGGCTGGTCGATGTCATCGTCTCCAACCACTCGCCGGAGCCGGCGGAGCACAAGCGCCTGCCGTTCTCCGAAGCGACGCCAGGCGCGCTCGGTCTGCAAACCCTGCTGGCGGCGCTGATCGGCCTGCACCACGAGAACGACATCCCGCTGATCGACCTGCTGCGCACCGTGACGCAAAACCCGGCGCAACTGCTGGGCCTGGATGCCGGCCGTATCGCCAAGGGCGCGCCGGCCGACCTGATCCTGGTCGATATCGACGCGCCGTTCGCGTTGCGCGAAAAGGACATCCTGTCGAAATCGAAGAACTCACCCTTTGAAAACCGCACCTTGCAGGGCAAGGTGCTGAAAACGCTCATCGACGGCCGTATCGTCTACGAGAGCTGATACAGCTTCGTTTTTTGCTCCCCCTTTAAACTCCATAGAGGACACGCAAAAAAGAGTCGGTAAATTGCAGGCACCTAGCGAGCTATAACTTTTTTTGCGGACGAAACATTCATGAAAAGTCTTGGATTTACAGGGATCGCATTTGTTTTTCTTTTGCTGCTAACCTCCTGTGGGCACCATGATGTTGTGACTTATTCTAAGTTTCGACAAATTCACCCCAATATGACCATGGACCAAGTAGAGCGCATAATTGGTCATAAAGGACGTATGATAAATGGCGAACATATCGATGGAGTTATCGTGGCCAACCCTGGTGAAGTGGTCTATTTTTGGCAGAACGAGGATCAGTCGAATTTAAGTATTGCGACTATTAATGGAAGAGTTGTCAATGCGGCGGCTTCTGGCCTTAATTAGTAGAAACGAATATACACAACCTGCTCTTGGATAAGCACTGATATGCCGTCTGTTCCTGATACATTGTTTTACGCACTTGCCCTGATCGGCGGCTATCTGCTCGGTTCAATCCCGTTCGGCTATATCTCGGCAAAGGCGGCGGGCATCGATATCCGTACCGTGGGTTCCGGCAATATCGGCGCCACAAACGTGCTGCGCACCGGCCGCAAGGACCTGGCGGCAATCACCTTTATCGGCGACACCGGCAAGGGCGCGCTGGCGGTGGGCCTGGCCTTTGTCCTGCTGCTGAAAGCCGATATCCAGACTCGCCAGACCGCCATGGCGCTGGCCGGGGCCGCGGCCTTCCTCGGCCATCTGTTCCCGATGTGGCTGAAATTCAAGGGCGGCAAGGGCGTAGCCACCTTTTTCGGTACGCTGTTCGCTGCCTGCTGGCCAATGGGCCTGATCGCCGCGGCCCTGTGGCTGCTGACGGCGTTTATCTTCCGCATATCCTCGCTCGGCGCCCTGGTCGCCGCGGCTTTGGTCGTGCCGCTGGCCTTTTTGCTGCATATGGCGCCCTACCCGTTTCTCGGCATGGCGCTGTTCATGGCGGTGCTGATCTATATCCGCCACCATGAAAACATCCGCCGCCTGCTCAAGGGCGAAGAACCGAAGATCGGCAAGAAGAAGAAAGCCTGATCAAACCATCAGCCGGCCGTTATACTTAATCGTTCGCATGGCCAGGGTGGTGGTGAAGCGCTCGACGCCCGGCAACCGCCACAGGGTCTGGCGCAGGAAATCATCCAGCGCCGCCATAGACGGCATGATCACCTGCATCAGGTAGTCGGTGGCGCCGACCGTAGCATGACAACTCAAGACCGACGGATGCGCCGCCACCGCCTGCTCGAACGCTTCATGGCGCTCGAAGGCCACCGTCACCTGCACAAAGGCCAGCGTCGACAACCCCAGCAGGGCCGGATCGAGATCGGCGCGGTAGCCGCGAATGACACCCGCCGCCTCAAGCGCCTGCACCCGTTTCCAGCACGGCGATTTCGATAGGCCGGTGCGGTCGCCCAGTTCGGCGAATGACAACCGCCCATCGGCTTCCAGTTCGCGCAATATGGCCTCATCAAAGCGATCCATTCGTTTCTCCATTTATAAACAATTGAGCCAATCGTTTCCTTTATAGAGCAAATTTTAAGCACAATAGAAACAATGTTCAGCGAAAAGCGCGCTAGGCTGGCGGCAAATGGAGTCCCGCCATGAACCGCCAGTCCTATATCGATCAGCTTTCCGCGCCCGCGAAGCTGGATTACGAACTTTACCTGAAAACCGATCGTCTGCTGGCCTGTCAGAAACCGCCGGCGGACATGGTCAATGCTGATGAACTGCAATTCCAGATCGTCCACCAGGTCGAGGAATTGTGGATGAAGCTGATGATCCATACCCTGATGGATATCGACGACCACATGCAGGCCGGCCGCGCCCACAAGGTCGTGACCCTGTTCGCCCGCTGCAACATAATCATGAAACTGATGAGCGAGCAGCTCGACCTGCTGGAGACCATGTCGCCGCACGATTACCAGCAGATCCGCCTGCAACTGGGCAATGGTTCCGGCCAGGAATCGCCTGGCTTCCGCTGCCTGATGAAGATGCCGCCGGAGCTTTGGGAGACCTTTGAAGCGCGTTATCTCACCGGCCGCGGCCTGACAGTGCGCGATATCTACGACACCCAATATGCCCATGACGACGCCTATGTCATTGCCGAATGCCTGATCGAATTCGATGAGCGCATGGGCAAGTTCCGATCCAACCATATCTTCCTGATCCAGCGCTCCATCGGCATGGGCGCGGCTTCGCTGAAAGGCCGGCCGGTCGAACTGCTCGATGCCGGCGCGCGCCACCGCTTCTTCCCGGACCTGTGGGCCGTGCGCCATGAGATGACCGATGCCTGGGGCGGCGCCTATGGCAAGGTTCGGCCGTCACTGAGCGCCGCCGAATGAGCGATCTGTTCGAGAAACCACCCGGCGGCCCTTACCTGCTCAGCCATTCGGCGGGCCTCTTACCCAAGGCGGCGCGAAGTGATTTCGAGGCCGGCTTCTTCGGACCGTGGCAATCGCAGCCCGGTGAAAGCTGGCCGCAGTGGCTTACCGCGATTGACGACTTTCGCGTGGCCCTGGCTGGGCTGCTCGGCGGCCGCATGGAGGACTGGTGCCCTCAGCCCAATGTTTCGGCGGCGCTGTTTGCCCTGCTGTCGGGGCTGACCGTGACGCCCGACCGCAACGCCATCGTCATGTCTGCGCTGGCTTTCCCCTCGCTGGGTTTTGTGGCGCAACAGGCCGAACGGCTGGGTTTACGCTTGCGACTGTTCGACGGCGATCCCGCCGATATCGCCACCTGGGAGGCCGCGTTGACGCCGGATGTGGCCGTGGTCGTGGTCATGCACGTCCATTCCAACACGAGTATCGTGTCCCCGGTGGCGGAGATCGCGGCTTTGGCCCGTGCCCGTGGCATATTCAGCATCATCGACGTCGCGCAATCGGCGGGCATATTGCCGATCGATGTCACGGCCTGGCAGGCCGATGCCCTGACCGGTTCGTGCCTGAAATGGCTGTGCGGCGGGCCGGGCGCCGGTTTCCTGTGGTGCCCGCATGACCTGAAGCCGCTGAATGTCGGCTGGTTTTCGCACGAGAACCCTTTTGAATTCGATATCCGCGATTTTCGCTATGCGTCGGATGCCCGCCGGTTCTGGGGCGGTACACCTTCGGTCGCGCCCTATGTGCTGGCCACCACCGGCATCCGGACGATCAGCGAAATCGGCGTTAAAAAAATTCTCAACCACAACCGCGCCCTGATCGCGCGGATCGATCCGTCAGACCGTTCAGGCCAAGGCGGCACCCTCTGCTACAGGCCAGCGGATATGGAAAAGACCATGGCCGCCCTGACCGCCGCCGGCTGCCGCTTTGATCGCCGCGGCGACACCCTGCGGCTGTCGTTTCATATCTATAATACGGAACAGGACGCCGATATCGTGGTGGGATGCTTGATTTGATTATACCTCTGCGCTTGTCCGGGAGCCGCGCAGCCGGGGCCGGTCACCACACGAAGCCAGCGCTTACGGTGGCAAGAGGTGGGTTTCTTGCCGTTAAAGCTACAGGTTGCTCTTCAGCCAGTCGATGATGCGGGCGACGATATTGCCACTGCCGCCGCTGGGCGCATCCTTGGGGCCGATCTTGGCGGCCATGATCTTCTTGACCGGCACCACGTCGCGCGGGCCGTAGAGAGTGCGCAGGATCACCCCGGCCGTGGCGGCAAAGGACGGACCGGCCGCCGCGTCGCCCAGGTGCGGCACGCGCATGGGGCGGCCGAGCCGGCATGGGCGGTCGAAGACACGGATGGCCAGTTCGCGGACGCCCGCCAGTTGCGAGGCGCCGCCGGTCAGGACGATACCGGCGCCGGGCTCGATCTGGACGCCGGACGCCTTGATCTTCTCGCGCAGCAGTTCGAAGGTTTCCTCGACGCGCGGCGCGATAATGCCCTTGAGGATCGAGCGCGGCACGGTGATCGGCGCGCCGCCGCGGTCGTCGCCGCGCGGCGGGGCTTCGACTGTTTCGCGGTCTTCGTGGGCCGAGGCAATGGCCGAACCATGCAGGGTCTTGATGCGCTCGGCGCCGGCCAGGGTGGTCGAAAGACCACGCGCAATATCGGCCGTGACGTGGCTGCCGCCGACATTCAGGCAATCGACATGCACGAGCGTGCCATTGGCGAAGATGGCCGCGGTCGTACTGCTGGCGCCCATGTCGATGCAGATGCAGCCCAGTTCCTTTTCGTCTTCTTCCAGTGCGGCCACGGCGGCAGCCAGCGGGGCACAGACAATGGCCTGGACTTCCAGGTGCGCCAGGCCAACACAGGTATTGATATTGTTGAAGACGCTTTCGTCGATGGTCACGACCAGAAGCTCGAGGCCGAGATTGCGCCCATTCAGGCCGCGCGGATCGCGCACGCCATACTGGTCATCGACGCTCCACGACACCGGCAGCAGGTGGATGGCGCGACGGTTGGGGAAACGGACCTGCGCCAGGGCCGAGGCGATGGCGCGGTTTAGATCCTGGTCAGAGATCGGCTTGAGACCCAGAGACACCTGGGCCGACACCTTGTGCGAGGCGGTCTGGGCGCCGGGAATGGTGACGCGCACGCCCTGGATCGACACATTGGCCATGGCTTC
This sequence comes from Asticcacaulis taihuensis, assembly GCF_900100255.1. GTDB lineage: Bacteria > Pseudomonadota > Alphaproteobacteria > Caulobacterales > Caulobacteraceae > Asticcacaulis > Asticcacaulis taihuensis. The sequence goes on from NZ_FMTS01000007.1 coordinate 41,647, forward strand.
GGCGCGTTCCACGGCCTGGGCGATGGCCTGCGAGGCCGCTTCCATATCGATGACCGAACCGGCGCGAATGCCCTTCGATTGCACATAGCCGACGCCGGCGACGCGGATCGACTGGTCGGACTGGCGCGCGCCTTCGGGCCGCATGATGAAACAGCCGATCTTCGAGGCGCCGAGATCGAGCGAAGCGATCAGACCCTGTGAAGCGGGCGGGCGACCGGGGGCTTCACCGCTCGTGGCGGGCGCGAGGCGGGCTTTTGCCACATCGGGATTGAGGGCGGCGGCCTTGGCGTTTTGGCGATCTTCAAATCTGGACATGAGTTTTCTACTTTGTCAGACTTAGGGGAGGACTACGGCGGCGGGGGGTGAGGCAGGGTGCGCTTCAAGCGGCACCACGACGAGGGAATCGGGATCGAGCAGATCGATGGAGGCAAAGCCCTGATCCAGCACACGCTGCTGCGCGATCAGGACATCGAGACGGGCCATGGCTTGTTCCTGGTTGAGCGCCGGCAGCTTGATGACCGCGCCGTTCTTCAGCAGGATATTCCAGCGGCGCGTATTGACGCGTTGCAGGGCGTAGGTCTGTTCCAGCAGGGCCGGACGCTGGCGCAGCAGTTCGATAATGGCCGGCGCGGCCTCGTTGGCGCCCTCGCCCACCACGAACGGCAGCTCAGTGAAGCGCGTCGATACGGCTTCGGGGATGATATGGCCCTCGTCATCGATGACGGTATTCTTGCCGTTATACTGCCAGACGGCCAGACGTGGCCGCTCGACCACCTCGATGATCAGCACGCCGGGAAACTGGCGGCGGACCGTAGCGGACTTCACCCAGCCGACATTCTCTACACTTTTCTGAACATCGGCAAGGTTCATCAGGGCGAAAGGCTGGTCCTTCTCGAACTTGAGCGCCTTTCGCACATCGGGCGAGGCTTTCGGACTGACGTTTACGAGTTGGACCTTTTGCAGCTTCAGGCCGATGGAGGCCAGGCGGGCATCGGCAAAATTTGTGATAGCGCTGCCCAGGGCCTCGGCGCGATGGCCGGTCAGGAGCACGACGGAAAGCAGGCCGGCAATCACCAGAACCGCCAGCCAGGCCGTCAATTCATTGGGCATGTGAACGGTGCCGATGACGCTCGCCTTGCCGGCCGGCGCGCCCTTGCGTCCGGAAGACCTACCTGCCGCGCGCGGCTTCGCCCCGGCGCGTCCCGCAGGCTTCGCCGCCGGCTTCGTGTCGGCGGGGCTGGCTTGACGTCTGCCACCTCGGACGACAGCGGGCATGGGCACTCTCCAATTCATTCTAGCCAGTTTTTGGCTGGCCAAGGGTTCTCTGGCCACAGTCTGTCCGGAAAAGAGCGTGTCCGCCGCGCGCTCGATCACGCACGCTTCGTCCAAATACTCCCGCCCGGCTGGTAAGCGCCTATAAAAGCCAGAACGTCCTTAATAGAGTGATAACGCCTGCGAAAATCGTAAGGAAATTGTAACGATATTTGCCGGAATTCCGCCGCGGCTTGTATAGCCGCGCCTCTGCGCCTACCTTGGGCAAATGGCCTCCAAGACGACCCTCAACGCCCAGAACCTGGAAACCCTGGGCGCCGCGCATCTGGCCCGGCTGCTGATCGAGATCAGCGAGGGCAATGCCAATACCAAACGCCGGCTGCGCCTCGAACTGGCCGGCAGCGAAAGCCCATCGAAGCTCGGCAATGAAATCCGCAAGCGCCTGACAGCCATTGGAGCCGCGACCACCAATGTGGGGTGGCGGACACTGAAGGGCTTCCGCACCGACCTGAATACCCAGCGCCGGCTGATCGCCGAGCAGGTGACGACCGCCGCACCGCAGGATTCCCATGACCTGATCTGGCAGTTCATTGCGCTTGGCGATGCCGTCATCGAACGCACCAGCGATGCTTCGGGCGGCGTGCGCGAGGTCATGGCCAGCGCCTGCCAGGATGCGGCGACGATTTCAGCCGTGGCCAGACCAGCCGTGGACGATCTGGTGATGCGGATCACCGCCGCGCAGATGGCCAACAGCTACGGCCAGAATGATGCCCTTATCCCGTTGCTGGCGCCTTTTCTCGGTGAAGATGGCTTGCTGCGGCTCAGGGCCGCCATACTGGCCGCCGCCGGGGAACCGGTGGCTTCACCGGCCACGCGGCCGCGGCCGGTGAAACGGTGGCGCAAGCGGGTGCTGGCTGCCTCCGAAGCCCTGCGTAAACGCACCCGCGCCGAAAGCACGCGGGTGGCCCTGCTGGCCATTGCCGATGCCCTCGGCGATGTCGATGCCTTCATCGCCCTGATGGCCGACGCTTACCTGCCGGCCACCGCCGCGCAGATCGCCCATCGCCTGCTCAAGGCGGGGCGCGCGACCGATGCGCTGAAGGCGCTTAACAGCGCCCGGCAAAACCCGCGTTTCGAGATGCCGACCGAGTGGATCAATGCCCGCATCGAGGCGCTGGAGGCGCTGGACCGCAAGGATGAGGCGCAAACTGTGCGCCTGGAACGCTTCCGCCGCACCCTGCAGCCGGATTACCTGCGCGCCTACCTCAAGCGCCTGCCCTATTTCGACGATATCGAGGCCGAGGATGCGGAACTGGACCTTGTCAAGGCGTGGCCCGACGCCAATGTGGCGCTGGCGCTGCTCATCGGCTGGCCGTCGCTTGAACGGGCGGCCCAACTGGTCATCGACCGGGTGCGCGAGATGGATGGCAACGACGGCGAGCGTCTGACCTACGCCGCCGACCGCCTGTCGTCACGTTACCCGCTGGCGGCCCTGCTGCTCCAGCGCCAGATCGTCGAGGCGCGCCTGGCGTCCTTCAGCGAAGCGGCGCACGAAGCCGCCGTCCTGCCCTTTCTGGAAGCCGAGAGCCTGGCGCGGCATATCGACGACTTCGGCCGTCACGATCCGCATGACATCTGGCGGAAAAAGCTTGCTAATACCTATGCGCGACGCACGATTTTCTGGAAGGGCGTGTTTTAGTAAGAATTGGCCTTAATTAACGGGCGCGTAAATCAGATGCAGGGTGTCGTCATCAAGCTTGGCGCTGGAAATCAGGCGCAACGGCGGCGGTGTGGTATGGAAAAACGGCTTGCCCTGGCCCAGTACACAGGGGCGCATGACAAGATGATATTCATCGATCAGCCCCAGATCGGTCATCAGGCCGGCCAGTTCCGGACCGGAAACGCTGATCGTGCCGTCGATGCGCGTCTTCAGATCGCGGACCTGTGCCGCGATGTCACCGGAAATAAGAGTGGTATTCGGACCGACGGCCTTGAGTGTGCGTGAAACTACCCATTTGGGCAGTTTGCGCCAGGCGTCGGCAAACGCCCGCAGCGGCGCGTCCCATTCCGGGCGGTCTTCGTCCCAGTATCGCATGAGTTCGTACATGCGTCGCCCATAGATCGCCGCCGCCTGATCACGCACGGTCTCGGTCCAGAACTCAAATACCTTAGGGCTAGGCGGTCCCATCACCAGTGTGCCAGCCAAATCATCGACATAGCCGTCAATCGAGACATTCATGGCCAGGATTAGTTTGCTCATGATGGACTCCGCAGGATTTTTGCCATCGGCCGCCCCTTGGCCAGTTCATCGATCAGCTTGTCGAGATAGCGGATTTCACGCATCGTAGGCTCTTCGATATCCTCGATGCGCACACCGCAGATAACACCGGTAATCAGGCTGCGCGCCGGATTTAGCCGAGGCGCGGCGGTCAGGAAGGTTTCAAAATCGGTCCCGGCTTCGAGATGCTGCTGAAGTTCGGCCTGGCTGTAGCCGGTCAGCCAGCGGATGATCTCGTCGACCTCATCCCGGCGGCGTCCCTTCTTTTCCGCCTTGGCGACAAGGTGCGGATAGACGCTGGCAAAATGCATGGCATAGATGCGGTGACCGGCCATGATATCAGGCCTCGTTCACTTGGAAGCAGCCCCAGCCGTCATTGCGGCCACCGAGCGGCGTGGCGGCCTCCTGCAATTCCGCTTCAAAGGCGGTGATGAGGGCATGATCCGGCACCATGTGGTGAACGACCTGGACATTCCATTTGCCGAATTTGAGATCGGTCACGTTGTCATGATCAATCTCCCACGGGCCATAATCAACCTCGTAGCCCCTCTCGGCGAAGATGACACAGAAGGCTTTCGCCGACTCCTCATCCCCGAACAGCAGCGAGAAATCGATATCGCGCGCCACGGAGAGATCGTCCCCATCGGCCTGCATCGCGCGCAGGACATCGCCGTTTTCATCGGCGGGAAAATCAACAGGCATGGCAGGACTCCAAATAAAAAGGCAGGCGGGATGCGCTCCCGCCTGCCTTTAGCACATATATATCCGGAAAACTTACTCGGCGATCACCGGAACGGCTGTCGGGGCCGCTTCGGTTTCCGGCACCGCCGAATTGGCGCTCAGTTCGATCGCCACGCCGGTTTCCTCATCGCGGACGATTTCCTCGCCATTGAGAATTTTGGCGATTTCATCACCGGTCAGGGTTTCGAGGTCCAGCAGGGTCTTGGCCAGGCGGTGCAGGCCATCGAGGTTTTCTAGCAGGATGCGCTTCGCCTCTTCATAACCGTCATTGACCAAGCGCTTAACCTCGTCATCGATGATCTGCTGCGTCGCTTCCGAGGTATCGCGGCCGAGCGCGCCATATTCGTCCTCGCCCTGCTTGTAATCGACAAAGCCCAGCTTGTCCGAGAAGCCCCAGCGCGTGACCATCGACTTGGCCAGGCGCGTGGCGGCCTGGATATCGGATGAGGCGCCGGAGGTGATGTTGTCCTTGCCCATGATGATTTCCTCGGCCACGCGGCCGGCCATCATGATGGCCAGGCGCGAGGTCATCTGGGTAAAGTTCATCGAATAGCGGTCGCCTTCGGGCAACTGCATCACCATGCCGAGCGCCCGGCCGCGCGGGATGATCGTCGCCTTGTGGACGGGATCGGCCTGCGGGGTCTTGAGCGCCACGATGGCGTGGCCGCCTTCGTGATAGGCGGTATTGCGCTTCTCTTCCTCCGACATGGCCATGGACTTGCGCTCGGCGCCCATCATGACCTTGTCCTTGGCGTCCTCGAAATCACGCATGGTGACCAACTTGCGGTCCTTGCGCGCTGCCATGAGCGCCGCCTCATTGACCAGGTTGGCGAGATCGGCGCCGGAGAAGCCCGGCGTGCCGCGCGCGATCACCTTGACATCGACATCGACCGCCAGCGGCACCGGCTTCATATGCACGCGCAGTATGGCTTCGCGGCCGGTCAGATCAGGGTTGGAAACCGTAACCTGGCGGTCGAAACGGCCGGGACGCAGCAGGGCGGAATCGAGCACGTCCGGGCGGTTGGTGGCGGCGATCATGATGATGCCTTCATTGGCCTCGAAACCGTCCATCTCGACCAGCAACTGGTTGAGCGTCTGCTCACGCTCGTCATTGCCACCGCCATGACCGGCGCCGCGATGGCGGCCGACGGCGTCGATTTCATCGATGAAGATAATGCACGGCGCGTTCTTCTTGGCCTGTTCGAACATGTCACGGACGCGCGAGGCGCCGACGCCGACGAACATTTCCACGAAGTCCGAACCGGAGATCGAGAAGAAGGGCACGCCCGCCTCACCGGCCACGGCGCGGGCCAGAAGCGTCTTACCCGTACCCGGAGGGCCGACCAGCAAGGCGCCTTTCGGAATCTTGCCGCCCAGCTTCTGGAACTTGGACGGGTCTTTCAGGAAATCGACGACCTCCTGCAGTTCTTCCTTGGCCTCGTCCACGCCGGCGACATCGTTAAAGGTGACGCGGTTCTTGTGCTCGGTCAGCAGGCGCGCCTTCGATTTGCCGAAGCCCATGGCCCCGCCGCGGCCGCCACCCTGCATCTGGCGCATGAAGAAGATCCAGATGCCGATTATCAGGATAACCGGCAGGAGGGTGGTAACGACATTCATCAGCAGCGATGTCTTGCCGCTTTCCTTCTTGGTCGGCACCTTCTTCTGAGCCAGGGCGTCATCCAGATCCTTGTGATCGAAGCCAACCACGGCATGAAACTTCTTGCCATCGGCAGTCTTGCCGGCGGCCTCGTCGTTATGAATGACGATTTCTGTTACCTTACCATCGTTCACATTTGACACCAGTTCGGAATAGATCATCTCGACCGGCTTGTTCGGGTCAGCCACCAGGCCACGGGCGTTGGTGTTCATGACCACGTAAATGCCGAGCAGAAAGGCCAGTATCACGCCGATAATCGCCATGGACTTCAGGTTCATGCCAGTGTCTATCCTCAATAAGGCCCTTGAAAACGGGCCGCCCCTCTACGGGGTTATCTTACATTAAACTACCATATAGGACGCGCGGTGCGGTTTCGCTACACGCCATTTATCGGTGTAAAAACGCAATCGCTTTTTGCGCCTATTACAGCGCTTTCCGTCGTGATCAATCCCAGGGCGGCCCGCAGACGCGATCCGACCAGGCATCGGGTCATAATGGCCTTATACGCATTTTGTCTTAAGGCCGGGTTTGTCAGCAAGCATTTATTTTGATTATCTTTTTGAGCAGCCGGCACAAAGGCCGGCTGAGTGCCGCGCAAGTCCGCAGGCAAGGTGAGAAGCCAGGCTCTGTCAGCCTCGCTCAGGTCACCGCGCACCCGCCCGGAGGCCACAATTTCACCTGCCTGCGATGACCGGACAAGGAAACGGCCGTCCCAGACCACCTCATCCGTTCCATTCAGCGAACAGGAGGCGGGCCGGTTGCGGCCGATATCGCCCGCTTCGCGGCAAAAGGTGATAACATCGTTCCGGCGGGCTATCCGCGCCCCGGCGAGATTCAGGGGGCGAACTGATGTGAGATTTTCGAGCAGGCCCTCGACCTTGTCCCGCCCCGGCAATTTATCACCGCCACCGGCACAGACCGCTGCGGTGGCCAGCCGTTTAAGCGCCGTTTCGCGCGGCAGGGCATCGAATGCCTCCGCATTGAAAGCGATCATGCCTGACGGGCCAAATGTTTCCGGCAGGTGCAGCAGGGCCTGCCACTGCGCCGCCGCGAGGGGCGGTTCTGCTTCGGACGCCTGCGCCACCAGTGGCTTTTCGCGCAGATATTTTCGTGTCCGCGCCCGCAAGGAGTGCGGACTGTCATTGGCGGGGTCATCGATCCACGTCACTTCCAGACCGCGCAGATAATCCCGCAAGGCTTCCCTCCGCACGTCAAGGAACGGCCGGTACAGAAAGACATCATGCCCCTCCGGCCAGACCGGTGATGGCGCCCAGGCTTTCGGCGCGCCGACATTGGAGCCCTGCGCGCGCATGGCCTGAGCCTCGGCGATATCATCGGCGGTATGGGCCAGGCAAAGCACGGACACACCCTTTTCCCGCGCGGCCACCGCCAGCAGACGATGCCGCGCCAGCCGTGCCGCCGCCGACAGGCCAGTGGCCGGTTTTTCACCTTGCCAGTAAAGCGCGGTGAAGCCGGCCCCGACCCGTGCCGCGTGATCGGCCACCGATTGGGTCCATTGCGGACTTAGGGGATTGAGACCATGATCGACGCAGAAAACCTCCAGCGGCCTCTTGTTCCACGCCGCCAGCGCATAGAGCAGCGCCACGGAATCGCCACCGCCGGAAACGGCCACACCGATGGGCCCGTCACCATCAAGACGAGCCACGAAATCTGGGAATTTATTCTGAATAAAAGCCGGAGCAGGCAAGGCGGCGCTTAAACCGCCCCGCACCTGTTCTTGTCCTTCAGAACCTTGGCCTGATTGCGCATCTCATTGGTGGCCAGCTTGGCATAGACCTTGTCGAACTGGGCCAGCGAGGCGCAAACATCGGCCGGACGGTTGCTGTCGTTCAGTGCCTGGGCCAGACGCACAGTCGCTTCCGGTGCCCAGGAGGTCTTGGGCCAGCCCTTCAGCGAGGTGGCGAAGGCCGAAACGGCGCCCGACGGATCGGACTTCATGGCGCGAACCTGCCCCAGGCGGAACCAGGCTTCCGGCGTCTGCGCCGATTGTGGCCAGGCCGTGGTGAAGGCTTCGAAGGCGCGCCCGGCATCATCCGTCTGGCCGGAGCTCATCAGGCTGAACGCCTGGTCGAAATCGCCCTGGGCGTTGCCGGTCGAAGCCGGCGGCGGTGGTGGCGGCGCCAGTTGCGCCTCCAGATCCTTGATGTGGGCATCGGCGAGATCGGCGCGCTTGGTCAGGGTGTCCATGCGGGCCGCCTGGTTATTGAGGGCCTGCTGCAGCAACTGGTTCTGGTGCTGCAACTCCTCGACCTGGCCGATCAGGGTGGTGATCGATCCCGCCTGCTGGTCCAGTTTGCGCGCCTGGCTGTCTACCGTTGCCTGAAGTGCCACCACTTCCGGATCGGGTTCAATCAGGATCGGCGGCGTGCCCTTCCTGTTTTCGACGCGCGACACGGCCCGTTCCAGCTTGCGGACATTGCGATCCAGCTTTTGCAGCTTCTTGGCGTCCCAGACCGTGTTATCGGTCGGCTGCTGGCCGGGGATTTCTTCATCATCGTCATCGCCGAAAATCTGGGCATGAGCACCGGCGGGTGCAAAAACCGACAGGGTAATCGTCGTCAAGGGCAGGGAAAGCGCCAGAATGGACAGGCCGGCGGCCATCTTGCCACGCAAGCCCATACGCAAACCACGGCGGGTCATATTACTATCCGTCATGTGCAGATCGCCCTTTTACTCGAAAACCAGGGAATTATCCTATAACTAACAACATAGTCAGGCTGAAATAAGACGCAAACCCTAAATTGCATCTGGCGAAATAAAGGGCGCAAGCCGTGCGGCCGCGCCCTCCTTTTACAGCTCAACGCGCCTTGCGCTTATTGCGATGCCGCCAGGCTGTCGTTCTTCACCCAGCCGACATTGTCATTGTCGTCGGCCACTTCCCAGTACATGCCGTCCTTGTTGCCGGTCGGGTAAACCGTCAGCCCCACCGGCAGTGCGCGGATGACCTTGCCCGTGGCATTGGGCGCCGAACGCAGAGTGGTCGCGGTCCGGACGGTGAAGCTGCGGCTCGGCGCCGCTTCCTTGCCGCCGACATCGATACCGCCGAGATTATTGACCATCTCGGCATAGGCGACAATGAACGCCTGGGTCACGATCTTGCCGATATCGGTATCTTCGTAACCGCCGCCAACCGCGCCGCCGAAGCCGATGCCGCCACCGGCGCCCCAGCTCAGGTCGTTCTTGGCGGCATGGCCTTCAAAGGAATTGGATTCCGAGGTACGCACATCGGTGAGCGATAGCACCACATCGGCCTCGCTCTTCTTGGTGCGGAACCCGCCGACAATGGCGCCGGCCCGGCCGCCGACCAGGCCGCCCAAGAGGCCAGCGGCCCCGCCGCCGCCGGTATTGGAATCGGCGCTGCCGACCTCCGCCACCAGCACGAAATCCGCCGCCTTGATCTGGCCCTTGCCCATGTTCGAGCCGTGTTGCAGGCCCAGGCTGCCGCCGATATCGCGCTCACGCTGCGCCGCATCCATGCCGGCACCACGATCAACCAGCGAGAAGCAGCCGGATTTCTGTACAATGACCTTGAGCAGCTTTTGCGGCGCGGCCAGGCTGTTATTGGTCCACCCGGAAGGATCGTCACCATTGACGACGGAGATGGTGCCGAGCTTGGCCGAACAATGCGGCAGGCCGGCCATCATCTTGTCCTGCGTTTGCTGCGCCTTGCTCGCCTTGGCCTGGGCGAAGGCCGGCGCATTTGTGGTCAGGCCGAGCATGGCGGCGACTGCCACACCTGCGGCAGCACTCTTGCGGATGGAATTGAATGTCATGGAACAGCTCCCCAATAATCGATTGAAAACAGGCGGACACCCCGCGGCAACGGCTAAGCACAAGCCGAAGGCAGGATGACCGGAAAATATCAGAAATACGCGAACTGACTGGCGGCCAATTGGGCCGAATTGAACAGGTGACAGCGCCGGGAATGGAGCCCCTAAAACGCATCATGCCCCCTGACCTTACGGCCAGAGGGCATGAGTTTCAATCCAAAAACCGACGTATAAGGCCGGTTTAAAGCTTATTGCGCACCCGAGGTCAGGGTGGTGTGGGCGTTACGGTTCTTGGCCCAGGCATCCTCACCCGAACCGTTGTCGATCGGGCTTTCCTTGCCGTAGGAGATGGTTGAGATGCGGCTGGCGGCAACGCCCTTGCCGGCCAGGAAGTCCGAAACGGCCTGCGCGCGGCGGGCGCCGAGGGCGAAGTTATATTCGCGGGTGCCGCGTTCGTCGGCATTGCCTTCGATGCGGATATTGACCTGCGGATAACGAACCAGCCAGGCGGCCTGGGCGGCCAGGATGCCTTGCGCATCGGAACGGATGTCGGAGGAATCGGTATCGAAATAGACGCGGTCGCCGACATTGACGACGAAGTCCTGCTGCGAACCCGGAACGATGCCCGGCAGCGGCGCTTCGGCGACGGGCGGTTGCGGAACCGGTTGCGGCGCGGGCTCAGGCGCGGGAGCCGGGGTCGGCTCGATCACGGGCTTCGGCTTGCTGGTACAGGCCGCCATAGACGCCATAACCAGAGCCATTACGGCGAACTTTGCTACGGACTTGGTCGATACCATGATGTTGAATCCTCTCATTTCAATAGAATGCGCTGAACATATCTCTGTTCTGTGACGGGATTATGCACAAAACTTATAAAGATACGATGATATGGCTGTTAACTTTTGTCAAACGGGCGTTGTCATTTTTCCAGAGAACTGGATATTTTTTCCATCTTGCGGCGGAATAGGGCAATTTCACGACCGCTTTACACCAAATCCGATGAATTTTCGGTTTGTGGACATGGTTGCCCAATCCTTACACAGCTTATAAATACAAAGTTTGCGCCCTGTTTCAGCAGCTTACTTCAGGCGGGGTGACCAGGCGGGATCGGAGGCGCCACCGGGATACGGCACGGCGCGCTCAACGCGGCCGGTGACCTCGACCATCCACAGCGACGGATTGCCGCCCTGGCTCTCGCGGAAGAACATGATGTAGCGGCCATTGGGCGCCCAGGTCGGCCCCTCTTCCAGATAGGAGGAGGTCAGGAGCTTGGCATTGCCGCCGCCGGCATCCATGACGCCGATCGAGAAGCGGCCGCCTGACTGCTTGGTGAACGCGATCTGGTCGCCCTTCGGCGAAAAGACCGGCGTGGAATAGGAGCCACCGCCAAAGGTGATCCGGCGCACATTGCCGCCCGAGGCATTCATCAGGTAGATCTGCGGCGAACCGCCGCGATCGGAGGTGAAGGCGATGGTGGAGCCATCGGCCGAGAAGGACGGCGAGGTATTGATGAAGCCACCGCTGGTCAGCTTGGTCATCGAGCGGGTGCGCAGGTCCATGACATAGATATTGGTGGCGCCGCCCTGGCTGACCGAGAAAGCCAGTTTGGAGCCGTCGGGCGAGAAGCGCGGCGCGAAGGCCATACCCTTGATCTGGCCCACGGCCTCCTGACGGCCGGTCTCTAAATTATAGATATAGATGCGGGCGCTGTCGGCGGTCAGGGCCATGTAGGCAATCTCCTGGCTGTCGGCGGAGAAGCGCGGGGTCATGACCTTGGTATTGTTGCCGGCCACCGGCAGGTAGGACGGATTGGCGCCGTCCTGGTCCATGATGGCCAGGTGCTTGATGCGCGCCGTCTTGTAGCCGCTCTCAGCCACGAAGACGATACGGGTGTCGAAATAACCTTCCTGGCCGGTCAGCTTTTCATAGATGGCGTCGGCGATCTTGTGGGCGATGCGGCGCCAGTTCTCCGGTGTGGCGGTCAGGGACTGGCCCAGAAGCTGGTTCTGCGAGAAGATATCCCACAGGCGGAAATCGACCTGCAGACGGCCGTCGGAATCGACAAAGGCTCGGCCATTGCTGAGATACTGGGCATTGATCGTCTTCCACGCGGCAAATTCCGGCTGGACGGAGACATCGGGGTTTTGCTGGATGAAGGCGGCCGGATTGATCGGCGCGAAATAGCCGGAACTTTCCAGGTCATTCATAACCACCTTGGAAATCTTGTTGCCGAGATCACCGCCGGACGCGTCATTGCCGCCGATGGCAATGGCGATCGGCAGGGGCTGGATATTGCCCTGATCGACCGTGCCGGTCAGTTCATCCTGCGCATATGCGTAATTTGGGGCAAAAGCGGGCACGCACATCAGCAGAAGCGCGCCGGTCACCGCCGCCAAAATCTGGCTGAATGGCATTTTGTTTATCAGTCGCATCATGTAGCTCCTTTGGTCGGTCGGTCGCGTATCAGCGTCCCTGGCACGCCTTTGAGGCATCGAAAGTAATTCTGAGCGGACGGTTATAAAGCCCCTCCGGCAGATCGGTATAGGCCAGGGGCTGGCCCTTGTTTACAGCGGCCAGGGCCAGATTGGCCCCCGCCTGCCACACGGGGTCACTACGCTTGTTAAGCCATGTAGGCCCATCGGTAACACGGCCGCTGGGCGAAATTGTGAAGCGAATCTCCGGTTTCACATCCTGACTACCCGGCACATCGCAGTTGATCAGCCACAGCTTATTCAGCCTCTGGGTCAGGGCGTTCATTTCGGTCTTCAGTCCGGCATCGGCCGGGCCGGAACCGAAAGCCGATGCGCCCGTCGTCTTCTGTGTACTGGCCGAAGGCGCGCGGCGGGTCGGCGCCTGTGATGGTGTGGCGGCCAGGCGGCTCAGGAGGTCGTCCTGCGGCTTGGCCTTGGGCGCAGGCTTGGCCGTTGTCGGCTTTTTCGCCGGGGTCGGATCCGGCTTTTTCAGGCCGTTCTTGTCGGGCGGGACCGGGGCCGGCTTGGGCGGGGCGGGCGTGGGCTTGGCTGCCGGCTTGATCGGCTCAGGCACCGGTTGCGGCGGTGCCGGCGTCGGCTGCGGTGGCACAGGCTCCGGCTGCGGGATCGGTTCCGGTGTCTTGACCGCCAGTTCATCGACCGGGGCTTCCGCCATCTGGCGGCTCGGCATGTCGGAAATGATCGTCACCGGCACTGACGCCACCTTGAGCGGCGGCGGCGTCAGTTTCAGGCTGATGAAGGCAAGCAGGATCAGGCCGACGTGCAGCAGAAGGGAGACAATAAAGGACGGTCCGAATTTCTTCATGCGTCTATGGGGTCACGCTTTCGGGCTCAGCAGCGGTGGCGGCAGGCTTGCCCATGGTATCCGTCACCAGGCTGATCTTGGTGAAACCGGATGAGGACAGCTTGCCCATCACGCGGGCGACCGAATCCCAGGTCGCTTCGCCCGCACCGCGGACATAGATCTGGGTTTCGGTATCGCCGCGGGTGATGGCCAGCAGACGCGGCGCCACCTGATCGTAGCTCGCTGGATCGTCATTGACATAAAGCTGGCCGGTCTTGTCGATCGACACGGTGACGGGCTCGCCCTCGTCCTTGAGCGCGGCGGCTTCGGTCTTGGGCAGGTTGATCTTGATGCCCGAATTGAGCAGCGGCGCCGAGATCATGAAGATGATCAGCAGCACCAGCATGACGTCGACCATAGGGGTGACGTTGATTTCCGACAGGGCGGCGCGGCGGCGCGTGCGGCGTCCGCGGCGGCTGCCTCCTCCGTGGCCTGAACCTCCCATAGCCATGCGATCAGCCCCCCAGCTTGTCGCCGAGGCGGCGGGTCAGCGACACCATCAGCTCATCGGCGAAGCCTTCCATGCGTGAGGTGAAGCGCGCCACTTTCGAGTTGAACAGGTTGAAGGCGATATAAGCGGGGATAGCGGCGAAAAGCCCCATGGCGGTGGCGAACAGGGCTTCGGAAATGGCCGGGGCCACGGTGGTCAGGTTGGTATCGCCCTGGCTGGCAATGGCCGAGAAGGCGTTCATGATGCCCCAGACCGTGCCGAACAGCCCCACAAACGGCGAGGCCGTGGCGATGACAGCGAGGATGCTCAGGCCGTCTTCGATGCCATCAGCTTCATTGGCGATGATGTGATTCATCTCGCGGTCGACCTGAGAGACCAGCAGGTCGCCCTGGGCGGGGCTCAGGGACTTGCCCTTGTAATCCTTCCAGGCGGCAGTGACGGCAACCAGCAGCTTCTGGAACGGTTCCTTCGGCTGGGTGCCGAGCGTGGCGGCGATATCATCGAGCGCGCGGCCGGAATTGAGCGCGCCTTCGAAGCCGTCGGCCTCCTTGTTGACGCGATTAAGCGCGCCAGTCTTCTGGATGATGATGGCCCACGACCACAGCGAGGACAGGGCCAGGCCCACCATGATCACCTGGACCACGATATCGGCGTGCAGGAAAAGCTGAAGAAAGTTCAGGGCGCCGGGAAGGCTGTCGGTGGCTGAGCTGGCGGCGGAACTGGCGCTCATGTCGCATCCTCGGTGTTTAGGTTAAGACGAATAGTGAATCTGTAATGGCCGCACCATGCCCGACAATTGGCGACATTTCTATGGCGTCGGAACAGAAAAAGACGCTTTTACAGTGTCTTTTCACCCGCAACGTGCAATTTGATAGCGGATTGCAAATCTTTCGGCAGGCGTTTTGGGCGACCTTTCAGATCTATGCAGACGACCTGAACCTGGGCCTCGGCGAGCTTTTGGCCATCGCGTTCGACCCACTGATCGAGGGTGAAACTGGCCCCGCGCGCGACGATCAGACGGCTTTTGATGGTTACCAGGTCATCGATCCGCGCCGGGGACAGATACCGGATATTGATGCTGCTGACGGCAAAGGCCAGCGGCTCATCGAGCGCGGCCAGTTGATGGTGATGCACCCCGATCCGGCGCATATATTCAGAACGCCCGCGCTCGAAATATTTGAGATAGTTGGCGTGATAGACGACGCCGGAAAAGTCGGTGTCCTCGTAATAGATGCGCACCGGCAGTGCGTGATGATCGCCGTCGATGCGGCCGGAGAGGTCTGAGGTCATGCGGATGTTCTAACGATGGGTGATAATTTTCCAAGCCTTTAATTCTCCTCCCCTGCGAAGCGGGGGAGGTGGCAGCGCGAGGCTCGAAGAGCCGGTGTCGCTGACGGAGGGGGCAGCCCTGCGCCGTCATGCCCCCTCCGTCTCGACGCGCTGCGCTTGCTCCCCCCCCCCGTCGCCTGGCAGGGGAGGAGAAAGTAGT
>NZ_FMTS01000007.1:56671-167478 GCF_900100255.1 Asticcacaulis taihuensis
CCCCTCCGTCTCGACGCGCTGCGCTTGCTCGACACCTCCCCCCGCTTCGCAGGGGAGGATAAGAGATCAGGGCCGATCCAGCAGCGCACAGATATCCGTCCGCATACCATCGTCGGTCCGGCTGCCTTTGCGGCTAAATTCGATATAACGCCCCTTGCGGCCATAGGGCTTCCACTCATCGAGCTTCTTGCCACTGGGATTACCCGTTTTGGCAAATTGCACCCAGTAATCCATCAAAGCCGGCCAGCGGTCTTTTTTCACGCCTTCCGGACGGTCATTGAAGACGAAACTCAGTTCAGACCCATGATGGACATCGACTTTCGGGTCGGCGTCAATATCAAGCTGATAGAGCCAGGCCGGCTGGCCATTGGCGGTGACCTGCCGGGCCATCCAGTCGGCCGGACACCGCAGCATCAGGTCGGTCGATAATTGCAGCGGCACCTCTCCCAGCACCGGATCGGCTTTCGGCGTCTTATCGACATCGAGCTTGTAAAAGCGCAGGGCCTTGCCGCGATTGTCGCCAAAGCGCGTGGCGATGGCGCCATAGAGCGAGGCGCTGACATCCGCCAGCCTCAGCTCTCGCGCCGAAACCCCGATGATCAGCGGTACCTTCGCCCCCTCGCCGGCCCTGAAAACCTCCGCCGGTGATTTCGGCAGCACATGACCATCTATCGTCGCCTGGTCCCAGATAAAGCCGGCATCCTCCATCGGTGGCTCAAGCTTGTCACCCGCCTGTTGCAGTGCCAGAGCTGGCGCCCGGCGCAGATCGGCCAGGGCCCTGGCGCTATCGGCGGGATCATGGCTGAACTGCTCAGCCAACCTTATGCCGAGGGCCTCGTTCTGCGAAAGCGTCCGCGGCGCGAAGCCGAACTGCGGCGTGCCGCTTTCCTCGATCGCCTTATTGAACAAGCCGCGCGCCAGCGGCGAGGCCAGCATCAGCCCGACATCCTGCCCGCCGGCGCTGTGGCCGAAGATCGTCACATTATCCGGATCACCGCCGAAACGGGCGATATTATCGCGTACCCATTGCAGAGCCTTGATCTGGTCCATCAGGGCGTAGTTGCCCGATGCGCCACCCTGCTCGGCGGTCAGGGCTGGATGAGACAGGAAACCAAAGACGCCCAGGCGATATTGCAGGGTGACCAGCACCACATCGCGCTTGCCAAGATCCGAAGAAATGGTCCCCTCGCCCGCCCCGGCGCGGTTGGCCCCTCCATGGAAGAAGACCATGACCGGCTTTTTCGCCTCACGGCTCAGCGACGGCGTGCGGATTTCGAGATAGAGGCAGTCTTCCGAACTGGCCTGGGAGATTTTGGTCTGCCAGCCATAATCGGCCTGAAGGCATCCCGGCGCACTGGCTTTGCTGAACCGCACGCCTTGCCAGGCCGCCACGTCCTGCGGCGGGGTCCAGCGCAAGGAGCCAACGGGCGGCGCGGCAAAGGGGACGGCCTTGAAGGCGAAAGTGCCGTCGGTCCAGGCTTCGCCGCCGATCTGCCCGCCAGTGACGGGCACGATGACATCGGGCTGCGGACCAGCCGGTATCGGCGCCGGTGCTTCGATCTTTGGTACTTCGATCCTGGGCGCCACAAGGCCGCTTTCGGGCGGCGCAGAACTTATGACAGGCGGCGGTGGCACCGGCTGAACCGGTTTCGCAGAAGTTTTTCCCGGCAGGATCATGCGGTAGCGGCCATCGGGACCGCGTAACGGCTGTTGAGCAAAAGCGGGTAAGGCGGTGAGCGCCGCCAGCAGACACAGCCCCGCCAGCCCCGCCTTCACCTTAATGACCTTGCGCCCAGAGATAGGCCGCACCGCGCACGCCGGAGGAATCGCCCCATCTGGCGGGCACGAATTTGGATTCCCAACGATCGGTGAAGACCAGCGGCTCGATGCGCGACGCCAGGCGGTCGTACATTTCGGGCACATTCGACATGCCGCCGCCAAAGACAAACACGTCCGGGTCGAGAATATTGACCACGACGGCCAGGGCCTGCGCCAGGCGGCGCACCCAGCGGTCGAAACAGGCTTCGGCCTCGGCATCACCGGCGCGCATGGCGGCGATGATCTCTTCGCCTTTGAGCGAGCGGCCGGTCACGGTATGGAAATCACGCGCGAAACCGGAGCCGGAAATCCAGGTTTCCAGGCAGCCATGCAGGCCGCACCAGCATTTCGGGCCGGGATTTTCCTCAGGCAGGGGCCAGGGCAGCGGAATATGGCCCCATTCGCCGGCAAGACCGTTGGCGCCCTCGACCAGATGGCCATTCACCACCACGCCGCCGCCGCAGCCGGTGCCGATGATGACGGCGAAGACATTCGCCTCACCTGCGCCGGCGCCATCCTTGGCCTCGCTGAGGGCCAGGCAGTTGGCGTCATTGGCCAGGCGGATCGGCTGGCCCAGTACGGCTTCAAGATCGGTCTTGAAAGGCCGGCCATTGAGATAGGTGGAATTGGAATTGCGCATCAGGCCGTGACGCGGTGAGGCCGAACCGGGCGAACCAATGCCGATGGTCTTGCCCCCGAGGCCGGGTTGTTTGGCGCGGGCTTCGGATTCGACGCGGGCGATCAGATCACGCACCAGTGTCAGAGCGGCGTCATAAGTGCCGGGGTTCGGCTCCCGGTGCCGGGCCAGGAACTCACCAGAGGGCGACAGGGCCGCCGCCTCGATTTTCGTTCCGCCGAAATCAACGCCGATATGCAACATGTCTTTTGTCTCGTCCCCGTTTTTTCTTATTTTTATTTTATTTAATACAAAAAGCAAACCCCTGAAAACGCCGGGCAGGCATTTTCAGGGGCTTTATTTCCGACCTCGGTATTTAGTGGCCGACGCTCACGCCTTCTTCGATGACGTGGACATGGGCCTTCTTCGCGGCCTGCGAGAACCACAGGACGTAGAGGTAGCAGATCAGCGGCACGCCGAAGGCGAGCGAACGCGCGCCGATCGGGAAATGCGCCACAAGCTGGTCAACCGTGAAGCCGTACAGGATCGAGATGAACCCGCCGCCGCAGATGGCCATGCACATCAGGCCGGAGGTGGCCGAGGCCGGGGCCGTCGAGCGTTCGAGCGTGATGGTGAAGATGGTCGGGAACATGATCGAGTTGAACAGGCCGATCAGGATGGCCGCGCAGCCCGGAATGAAGCCGGTGGTCAGCGGCGCGTTGAAGACGCCGTTGTCACTTGGCAGGCCAATGGTGCCGCCGAGCGGGGTGGCCGGCATCGAATAGGTGGCGATGACGATCAGGCAGAGGATCGACGCGCAGGTGGCCACAAAAGCCAGCATGGACGTGGCCTTGAACTTGCGCAACAGGACCGAGCCGCCGAAACGGCCGAACATGGCAAACAGCATGAAGACCGGGCCGACGAAACCGGCGACCTGCGATGGCACGTTGAGGATCTGCTTTTGCTCCAGGAAGAAGATCATGCCGGAAATGACGCAGACCTCGGCGCCGACATAGAGGAAGATGCCGAGCGAACCGAGATTGGCCCATTTGGACTTCAGGGCCGAGAACGGCGATTCGGCGTGTTCGGCCATTTTCGGGGCATGGTGCGTGATGGTGTTGCGCACCAGGAAGACGGCCAGGGTGAAAACGGCGAAGACGACGGCGAGCAACAGGTAGACGTTGGTGACGAAGCTGAGGCCGGTATCCTTCATCGCCTGGGTGATCGTGGCGTCCGGAATGAACAGGTCACCTTTGAGCAGATATTTGGCGCCGAAGATGCCGCCCAGGAAGGCGCCCATCGAGTTGAACGCCTGCGACAGGTTGAGGCGGAAGTGCGAGCCCTTCGGATCGCCCATCGAAGCGATCAGCGGATTGGCCGCGACCTGCAACAGGGTGATGCCCGAAGCGGCGACGAACAGGCCGAGCAGGACGGTGATGAAGTTGTGCGAGAAAGCGGTCGAATAAGCGATCAGGCAGCCGGCGACGATCCCGACGAGGCCGAGCACGATCGACTTGGCGTAGCCGTTCTTGGCCAGATAGGCCGCCGAGGGAATCGACATGATGCCATAGGCGATAAAGAAGGCGAACTGGTTGAGCTGGGTTTCAAAGTCGGTGAGCGTGTAGATGACCTTCATGCTCTTGACGAGCGGGTCGATGAGGTTGGTGACGAAGGCCCAGATAAAGAAGAGACACGTGACGTAGATAACCGCCAGTAAGAGGCCACCGCCTCCCGATTTTGGCGCTGCGGATGAAGAATCGGACATATGACCTGCCTGTTGCACTGTTATGGGTGAAGTGCGCGCAAGCTGCCTTCACCGGTTAAATAAATCAAATTGCAAAAAACGTGTTTTTGCGGTGTTGGCAAATGAAAAACGTTGCGCAGTGCAGCAATTCCATCTCCAACCCGGCGTTAGAGGTATATTCAAAATAATTGTCTGACAAGTGGCCGCGCCTCGCCGGCGAGCAATCTGCCTTGTCGTAAAAGGAAAAAACGATAGCCGGGGAGAAAACAAGCCTTGCCGCCGTTTAAATATGACAATTTTTCAACAGGAAAATAAATTTAGACAGCGCTGTCACGCCTTGCGGCGCAGCATAAAATTAAACTTGACCCGGCGGGAGAATAAAGGCTTTGTCGCACGCGAAAAACGCTATTCGCGCAGTGCCCGGCAATCCGCCGAAAAGGCTTCCAGGATTGTCTTTTAAATCCGTGAGATCAGAATTGAAAATCCTTCGCCGCCGTAAAACCAAGATCGTCGCCACCCTGGGGCCTGCGAGTTCCAATGCCGAAATGCTGGCGCAGCTTTTCCAGGCCGGCGCCGATGTTTTCCGGCTCAACTTTTCGCACGGCAGCCACGAAGACCACGGCCGCAATATCGATCTGATCCGCGAACTGGAAGCCAAGTCAAAGCATCCGATCGGCATCCTGGCTGACGTCCAGGGCCCGAAGCTGCGCGTCGGCCGCTTCATGGGCGGCGCCGTGGTGCTGACCAACGGCCAGAATTTCCGTCTCGACCTCAACCCGACACCGGGTGATTCGCGCCGAGCCAACCTGCCCCACCCCGAAATCATCGCCGCTGCCCAGATCGGTTCGCACCTGCTGCTCGATGACGGCAAGCTGAAACTGCGCGTCACCCATGTGCGCGAAGATCACCTGGAAACCATCGTCGTCAATGGCGGCCGCCTGTCTGACCGCAAGGGCGTCAATGTGCCGGATGTCGTCCTGCCCATCCCCGCCCTGACGAAGAAGGACCGCGAGGACATGGCCTTTGCCCTGTCGCGTGGCGTCGAGTATATCGGCCTGTCGTTCGTGCAGCGCCCGGAAGACGTGCTTGAGGCGAAGGAAATCATCCAGGGACGCGCCTGGGTGCTCTCCAAGCTGGAAAAGCCGCAGGCCCTCGACAATCTCGATGAAATCGTGCGCCTGTCCGACGCCATCATGGTGGCGCGCGGCGATCTCGGTGTCGAACTGCCGCCGGAAGAGGTGCCGCTGGCCCAGAAGCGCATCGTCCAGGCGTCCCGCGCCGCGGGCAAGCCGGTCATCGTGGCCACGCAGATGCTGGAATCGATGATCTCGGCCCCAACCCCGACCCGCGCCGAAGCCTCCGATGTCGCCACCGCCGTGTTTGATGGCGCCGACGCCGTCATGCTGTCGGCTGAAACCGCCGCCGGCCAGTTCCCGGTCGAGGCCGTCACCATCATGGACCGCATCGTCGCCCGCGTTGAAACCGATGACGGCTGGCGTAACCTGACCGACCGCCGCCGCCCGGAACCGGAAAAGACGACCAATGGCGCTATCGCGGCGGCCGCACGCCAGGTGGCCCAGACCATCGACGCCGTGGCCATCGCCGCCATGACGAATTCCTCCAGTTCCGCCCTGCGCGTCGCCCGCGAACGCCCGACCGCCCCGATCATGGGCCTGACGCCGAATGTCGAGACTGCCCGCCGCCTGGCCCTGACCTGGGGCGTGCATCCGATCCTGACGCCGATCACGCACTCGATGACCGAGACCGTCGCCGTCGCTTCAAAGCTGGCGCGCTCCGAAGGCATTGCCGAGCCGGGCCAGGATATTGTCATCGTCGCCGGGATGCCATTCGGCAAGTCGGGCTCGACCAACTCTTTGCGCGTCGCCCGCGTCTCCCGCACCAATGCGCAGGAAGCCGAATTCGACGACAGCGAGAAGTAAGCAAGTATGGCTGACTTAGCTAAGCCTACTTGGAACGATGCAATGGAAGCCTACGCCGCTGATGCGGTTGATTATGCTCGTGACACTTACGGTAAGGTCCTGGATTTCTCACCGGAAAGCCTTGATGAATTAGAAGCTATTGCTGCCCAACTACACAAAAGCTTTCCGAAAAGTTTTCTGAGCAAGTTTTTCAAACCAAGACCTTCAGACGCCCAACTTGATAGTATGAGCAAACTTTTAGGTGGCTATCTTGGTGAGGTAATCCGTCGCAAAATGGGCGGAAGCTGGAATATAAATGAGGAGTTTCATGCTTTAGGCTTGCAGTTGGCAGAAGATGATTAGGTTTTCCCGCCGGCAAAAGTTTATAAGCGCCTAGTCAACGGTGCGGAGGATAATCTCGTCTCCTTCCATCGTGTAGTAACGGCACCAAAAGACGACGGCGGTATTTTCGATTAAACATAAGCACGGTTTCTTCCTAGTCGCACCACCTACCGTCGTGTTCACTGGGTAACGTTAAATCAAAGCTTTCCAATTAGGCTCCGGACATCAGACGTTCGGAGCCTTTTTCATGCCTGCTGCCCGCTTCCCAGATGCGCTCCGCCGCGCCGACTGGCTGAATGGCGAACGCGGGCGCGTCTACAGCCTGATGGGCCTGGTCGCCTTCCTCCTCATGGCCCTGTGGTTCTGGCTGCGCTTCGCCGTCCTTGCCCCCGGCCCGGACCCGCTGGGCGGGGACTTCACCAGCTTCTATGCCGCTTCAAAACTGGCCCTGTCCGGTCATCCGGCCGATGCCTGGAACCTCGCCGCCCATGCCCTTGCCGAAGACAGCCTTTTCCGCGGGCCGCATGACTACCTCACCTTCTTCTATCCGCCGGCCTATCTGCTGCTGTGCTGGCCGCTGGCGCTCCTGCCCTATGGCTGGGCGGCGCTTGGCTGGATGACCGGCACGGCCGCCCTGGCGCTGGGCCTGCTGCGCGCCTTCTTTCGCCGTGTGCGCCCGGAAGGCCCCATGCCGCTGGTGGCGATTCTGGCCTTCCCGGCCCTGTGGATCAATATCGGCTGCGGTCAGAATGGCGCCGTGACCCTGGCCATCCTGACCGGCGGCTTCCTGATGATGGACCGCCGCCCGATTGTGGCGGGACTGATTCTCGGCCTGATGGTCATCAAGCCGCAACTCAGCCTGGCCCTGCCGTTCGTGCTCGGCGGCGCGGCGCTGGCGGAACCGAAACGCTGGCGGACATTCTTCGCCACCGGCTTCAGTGCGCTGGCCGTGTGCGGCGTGGCCTGGCTGGCCGTGGGAACAGCGGGCTATGCGGCCTTTTTCGCCAACAGCGCCTATGCCCGCGAGGTGCTCAATCAGGGGCTTGTCGATCCCGCCCTGATGCAGAGCCTCTATGCCGGTCTGCGGATGCTGGGCGCCTCCATGACCACCGCCTATGTCGCGCAGGGGGTGCTGTCCCTTACCATGCTGGGCCTGGCCGGCTGGACCGCCTTCCGGTATCGCCCCACGGGTCTGGCGCTCGGCGCCCTGACCATTTCGGCGACCGTGCTGGCCACGCCCTTCCTGCTCGATTACGACCTGCTGGTCACCGCCCTGCCGCTCGGCTGGCTGGTGCTGACCGGCGCGAAGGATGGCTTTCGCAACTGGGAGAAGCTGTGCCTTTTGCTGGTATTTCTGTTTCCGCTCGCCGCGCGTAAACTGGCCCTGGTGGCGCACCTGCCGATGGCGCCTTTGCTCCTGCTGATCGTCTTCGCGTTTGTTATCCGGCGCATCAGGACCGCTGAAACCGTGCCGGCCGCCCTGCCGGCCGCATCCGCTTGCGCCGCCTGATGGCCAGCCGCTTACCCGCCTTTGTCAGGGATGCCGGCTGGCTGGACCGGCAGCGTGTCAGGGCCTACACCCTGATCCTGTTCGCGGCGCAGGTCATTGGCTTCGCCGTCTGGATCGGCCTGTCGCACGGCGGCCTCGATCCCACTGGCAAACCGCTCGGCACCGACTTCATGAGCTTCTACGCGGCCTCAAAACTGGCCCTGACCGGCCATGCGGCGCAAGCGTGGGATCCGTATGCCCATCAGGCGGCGCAGGATGCGATCTTCGGGCGGCAACTCGGATTCTGGGCTTTTTTTTATCCGCCGGCCTACCTGCTGGTCTGCGCACCGCTGGCGGTTCTGCCTTATGGCGTGTCACTGTGCCTGTGGCTGGCCGGCACCACCGGTGCGGCGGTGGCGCTGGCCCGGCACTGGCTGAAACAGCAGGCGACACTGGCAATCGGCCTGATCCCGTTGCTGGCCTTCCCGGCCTTGTGGATCAATATCGGCAACGGCCAGAACGCCGCCCTGACTACGGCGCTGTTTCTCGGCGGTTGCCTGTGGCTCGATCGGCGGCCGTTCGTCGCCGGGCTGATCCTCGGCCTGCTGGTCATCAAGCCGCAACTGGGCCTGACCCTGCCGTTCGTTCTGGCGGCGTCCGGACGGTGGAAGACCTTCGCCGGCGCGGCGGTGGGCGCGGCGGGCTTAAGCCTGGCGGCCTGGGGTCTGGTGGGTACGGAGGGCTATCTCAATTTCTGGCACAACAGCGAACTGGCGCGCCGCACGCTGGAAACCGGGCTGGTCTCGCCTGGCCGGATGCAGAGCCTGTTCGCCGCGCTGCGGGTATGGAACCTGCCGCTCTGGCTGGCCTATGGCGCGCAAGCTGTGCTGGCGCTGGGCGTGATCGTTTCCGCCGGTTTGATCGCCTGGCGCTGCAAGCCGGATGCCTTTGCGCTAAGCGCGCTGATGGTCTCGGCCACCCTGCTGATATCGCCCTTCATGCTCGATTACGACCTGCTGCTCAGCGCCATTCCACTCGGCTGGCTGGTCGTGAATGGCCTGAAAGGCGGCTTCCGGCCATGGGAAAAGACCCTGGCGCTGGTGGTGTTCGTCCTGCCGCTGTTCGCGCGCTCACTGGCGCTGAACCTGCATCTGCCGCCGGCACCACTGGTGCTGCTGATTCTTTATATACTGGTGGCGCGCCGGATTATCGGCACGCCTGTCACAAACTGACTACTCAATATACTCAGGCGCCGCGATGCGCTTACCGAGCAGCATGGCATCGGCCACGATACGCAGCGGCGAGAAGTCGGCGTCCGATTCCTTTTTCTGGATCAGGTTGTAGAAGTGGGCATAGAGTCCGGAATATTCGGCTTCCTTTTCCTTCATCAGGGTCTTGCCGTCGACTTCCAGCTCGGTGCCGCCCATCGAGAGGGTCAGCTTTTCACCGGCCACCGATTCGACGTAGATGCTCCAGGTCTGGATGCCGGCCTGCAGGAAGTCATATTCGGCGCGGATCGGGAAACCGGCCTCGGTCTGCATGTCCATCTCGACCTGGATCGGCGCATCGCAATTGACCGGAATATGCAGGTCGGCCTTCTTCACCATCACCGAATCCCTGAGGATGCGCGTCAGGATGGACAGCGAATTGATGCCGGGATCGAAGACGCCCATGCCGCCGGCCTCGAAAATCCATTTCTGGCCGGGGTGCCACTGGCGGACATTTTCCTTCCAGTGGATGGTGATGCTTTTGATCGGACGCTCGGACACCCACTTGCGGGTCGTTTCCACGGCCGGGGCGAAACGCGAGTGCCATGAAGCCAGCAGGGACACGCCCTTGGCGGCGGCCAGGGTTTTGATGGCTTCGGCTTCACCCAGCGTGGCGGCGGGCGGCTTTTCGAGGAAGACGTGACGGCCGGTGGCGATGACCGCCTTGGCGATTTTATGGCGGATCTGCGGCGGGGTGCAGATGGCAATCGCTTCGATTTCCGGATGCGCCTTCAGCATGGCGTCCATGTCGGGATAGGCATTGACGCCTTCCGGGCGCGCGTGCGGCGAACAGCCGGCCACCAGTTCCAGGTTTTTATTACCACGGATCGACGGGATGTGCTGATCGACGGCAATCTTGCCAAGCCCGATCAGGCCGATCTTCAAAGGTTTCTTGCCAAACAGTCCCATCGTCGCGTTTCCTTGAGTACTCTTTGCGGCGTCCTTTAGCGTGGCCGCGTTCGTTTGTAAATTGTAGTATAATTAATTCTGCTCGGCGAGCGAATAAATCCGTTCCATCGGCAGCCACTTCTCACCAGGCGCGGCGAAAGGCAGGGCTTGCTGGAAGTCCCACATCAGGGTTTCCCATGCTTGCACCTCTTCGCTTGCCGCATCGGCCGCCGCCTTGGCAACGGGGTCGAAGTCCGGACCGGGCGTCAGGATCATGAACATCCGGTTGCCGACCAGATAGATTTCCAGCGCCTCGATGCGGGCCTTTCGGATCGAGTCATTGATGGCGACCGGTACCTGGCCGGGCGCGTGCCATTGTTTATAGCGCTCGATCAGCGCCGGATCGTCTTTCAGATCGAGGGCATAGACAAGCTTTTGAGATGAGGTAGTCATCAGCGTTTCCAATTTTGTCTGAGTTTATATTGAAGTTTTATTCGGAGCGCAAACCCCTCACGAAATTTCATATTTGACGTTCCGATTCATATGTGATGTTAAATGAAGCCATAAAGGGCCCGCAAGGCTGAAAATACAGGGACATCGCTGCATGGATTCGACACCAGATACTTCAGAGACCAAATCACCCAAAGGTTTCGCGGCCATTTGGCCGATCATACTCATCACGGCCCTGTTCTTCTTCTGGGGCATGGCCAA
Organism: Asticcacaulis taihuensis; assembly: GCF_900100255.1. Lineage (GTDB taxonomy): Bacteria > Pseudomonadota > Alphaproteobacteria > Caulobacterales > Caulobacteraceae > Asticcacaulis > Asticcacaulis taihuensis. The sequence goes on from NZ_FMTS01000007.1 coordinate 67,467, forward strand.
CAATCTCAACGACATCCTGATCCCGCAGTTCAAGAAGACCTTCACCCTGACCGACTTCCAGTCGGGACTCGTGCAGTCGGCCTTTTACATGGGCTATTTCCTGCTGGCCCTGCCCGCCGGCTTCTTCATGCGCAAATTCGGTTACAAGGCCGTGGTCATTACCGGCCTCTGCCTGTTCGCGCTCGGCGCTCTGCTGTTCTACCCGGCAGCCGAAATCCGCCAATACAACTGGTTCCTCGCCGCCCTGTTCGTCATCGCGTCTGGCCTGGCCTTCCTGGAAACCTCGGCCAATCCGCTAATGACCATACTGGGCGATGAAAAACACGCCGCCTTCCGGCTCAACCTGGCCCAGGCGTTCAATCCGCTGGGTTCACTGGTTGGGCTGTGGATCGGCCAGACCTTCATTCTCTCCGGCATCGAAAAGCTGGACGCGGCCGATTTCGTGCGCGAGGCCAAGGCGGTGCAGACGCCTTACCTGATCATCGGCGCCGTTATCCTGCTGTGGGCCGTTCTCGTCATTTTCACCAAATTCCCAAGGGCTGCCACCGTCAACACGCATGATGCCGACGAGGCGAAACTCACCACCGGACAAGCGCTCGGCGGCCTTTTGAAGCACAAGCATTTCCTGATGGGCGTGGTGGCGCAGTTCTTCTATGTCGGCGCTCAGGTCGGCGTCTGGAGCTATACCATCCGCTATGCCCAGTCGGAAATCGGAATCACCGACAAGGCGGCCGCCAGCTATGTCATCGCCGCCCTGATCCTTTTTGCCATCGGCCGTTTCATCGGCACCGGCCTGCTGCGTTTCGTGCCGGCTACCAAACTGCTGGGCGTCTTCGCGGTCATCAATATCGCCCTGACCGGCTATGCCGCCACAGCCGGCGGCCAGTACGGCCTCTACGCCATGGTTGGCTGCTCGCTGTTCATGTCGATCATGTTCCCAACCATTTTCGCCACCTCGGTACGCGGCCTGGGGCCACTGACCAAGACCGGCGCCTCGTTCCTGGTCATGAGCATTATCGGTGGGGCGGCGCTGACTGCCGTCATGGGCAAGGTCTCGGACATGAGCCACATCAAAACGGCCATCTTCGTGCCGCTGCTCTGTTTCGTGGTGATCGCGCTCTACGGTCTCGGCTCGAAATCGGCAAAGGTCGACATGACCAAGAGCCATTGATGACTATCGACTCCCACCAGCACCTGTGGCGGATCGGCCAAAACGGTCACGAATGGCCGACGCCGGATCTGAGCGTAATCCACCGCGATTTCGTCCCCGATGATCTGGCAACCGCCTGCGAGGGGCTGGATATCACCGGCACCGTTCTGGTGCAGTCACAACCCGCCGATGCCGACACCGACTGGATGCTGGCGGTCGCGGCCACCACGCCGCTGATCAAAGGCGTGGTCGGCTGGGCCGATCTCGCCGCGCCGGACGCCCCGCAGCGCATCGCCCGGCTGGCACAGCAACCGAAACTGAAGGGGCTGCGGCCCATGCTTCAGGGCCTGGCTCAGGAGGACTGGATCCTGCGCGACGATGTCCAGCCGGCGCTGGAAGCTATCATCGCGCACGGCCTGACCTTCGATGCGCTTGTCTATACTCGGCACCTGCCCTTTATCGGCCAACTGGCGCGCCGGTATACGGACCTGCGCATCGTCATAGACCATGGCGCTAAGCCGCCGCTCGGCGATCCGGACGGTATGAAGCGGTGGCGCGAGGAAATGGCCAAGGTCGCTCTGCACGGCACCGTCAGTTGCAAGCTCTCCGGCCTGCTGACCGAGATGGCGGACGGACAGGCTGAAGACGTTCTGACGCCTTGCGCCGAACATCTGCTGGCCGTCTTTGGGGCCGATCGCCTGATGTGGGGCTCGGACTGGCCGGTCGTGCTGCTGAAAGACAGCTACCGCCACTGGCATGACTGGACATTGCGCTGGCTGGACGGCAAACCGGAAACCGCACAGAATGCGGTTATGGGCGAAACAGCCCGCCGATTCTACAAACTGTAAGGTCATATAATGTCCGATAAAGCCACCAGCAAATACCGCGCCCCGGCGCTGGAAAAAGGTCTCGATGTCCTGGAGCTCCTGGCCACCGCCAAGTCACCTATGACCCTGTCGCAGATATCGGCGCGGCTGGACCGGTCGGTCAGCGAACTGTTCCGCATGGTGCAGGTGCTGGAAATCCGCGGCTATGTCGGGATGTCGGCCAGCGGCGAAGGATTTGAGCTCACCAACAAGCTGTTTTCGCTCGGCATTTCGCGTGGTCCCAGCCAGAACCTGCTGGCCAGTGCCCTGCCGCTGATGCAGACCTTGAGCGACCAGACCCGCCAGGCCTGTCACCTCGCCATCGCCTCGGACGACCGCATGGTGGTCATCGCCCGCATCGAGGCGCCCGGCGATGTCGGCTTTTCGGTGCGCGTCGGCTACCAGCGGCCGCTGGCCCATTCGACCTCCGGCCTGCTGATCTATGCCTTCCAGAAACCGAAGATCCGCGAGCAGTGGCGCGCCCTGCTCAAGCCAGGCCTCTCGCCGGACGAATGGGCCACCTTTGAGGCCCAGGCGGAAAAGGCCCTGGCCCAGGGCCATTTCTCCGCGCCCTCCAGCTATATCGACGGCATCACCGATATCTCCTGCCCCGTGATCAACGACGTGGGGGTTGTCGCCGCCCTGACCATGCCGTGGATTCACATCGAGGACGGCATTACCCTCGATGACGCCCTGGTGCGCCTGAAGGCTACAGCCAAAACTTTAAGCAAGACACTCGGCGGATAGCCCTTGATTCAGGGCGGCGCTATCGCTATTAATTTCACATATAAGAATAATTTCAAACTTAAACAGACCAGAGCAGACGCCGCAAATTGACGACCGCGTACCCCATTCCCCGCCGCAGGCTGGGCTCGACCTCCGTCGAGGTGACGGCGCTTGGCTTCGGCGCCGCGGCGCTCGGCAATCTCTATCGCGCCATTCCCGACGACACGGCGCAAGCCTGCCTTCAGGCCGCCCTCGACAGCGGCATCGCCTATATCGACACCGCACCGCACTATGGCCAGGGGCTTTCGGAACGCCGCGTCGGCCAAACCCTCGGAAAGTCGCTTGCCGGCCAACCCAGCCTCACCCTTTCCACCAAGGTCGGCCGTGTCCTGACGCCGGTGGCGCCCCCCCCGGCCGGCACCGAGCGCCACGGCTTCATCGATGGCGACCCCTTCGAGCCCGTCTTCGATTACAGCCATGACGGCGTCATGCGGTCTTTCGAAAGCAGCTTGAGGCGCCTGGGGCGTGAAAAAATCGATATCCTGCTGGCCCACGACCTGGGCACAGTGACGCATGGCGATGACGCCGCGGGCCACATGAAAGCCTTCCTGGATGGCGGCCTGCGCGCCATGCAGGACCTGAAGGCCCAGGGACTGGTGGGGGCGATCGGTCTCGGCGTCAATGAATGGCAGGTCTGCGAAGAAGTCCTCGTCCATGCCGATCTGGATGTTGTGCTTCTGGCCGGCCGCTATACCCTGCTGGAACAGGGCGCGCTTGATAGCTTCCTGCCGCTGTGTGAGGCAAAAGGCGTTTCGGTGATCGTCGGCGGCCCGTTCAATTCCGGCATCCTGATAGGTGGCGATCATTATGATTATGGACGCGTGCCACCGGAAATCTGCGACCGCGTCACGGAACTGAAAGCAGCCTGCGCCGCGCATGGCGTGCCGCTCGCCGCCGCCGCCCTGCAATTTCCGCTCGCCCATCCGGCTGTGGCCTGCGTCATTCCGGGCATGGCCGACGCCGCCGAGGTGGCCGGCAATGTGGCCCTGTTGGCGCAGGATATTCCATCCGCCCTGTGGGACGATCTTAAAACCGGTGGCCTGCTGCACGACCGCGCGCCCATACCGAAAACACGAGTGCTGTCATGAATACCGGCCCCTTCATCCTGCTGCATCCGGACGACAATGTGCTGGTCTGCCGCCAGCACGCCTTCCGCGGCCAGTCGATCACGCTGGACGGCGACATTGTCGTTCTCCCCGATGAGATCACAGTCGGCCACAAGATCGCCCGCCGCGACCTGAAGGCCGGTGAAAAGATCATCAAGTACGGCGCCCCCATCGGCTCGATGAAGACAGATGCCGCCCGCGGCGCCCACATTCACATGCACAATATGCAGAGCGATTATATCAAGAGTCATACGCGCGAGGTCACCGGTCATGGTCACTAGGATTGGGGACACTAATACACCGTTCCAGGCCTGGCTGCGTCCCGACGGCCGCAAGGGTATCCGCAATGTCATCTGCGTCGTCTATCTGGTCGAATGCGCCCACCATGTGGCGCGCCAGATCGTCAGCAAGTGCGACGACAGCGAAGTCCATCTGATCGGCTTCCCCGGATGCTATCCGAACGACTACGCCTACAAGATGATGGAAGCCCTGTGTACCCATCCCAATGTCGGCGGCGCAGTACTCGTGTCACTGGGTTGCGAAGGCTTCAACCGCGAGGCCCTCAAACATCACATCGAAGGCTCCGGGCGACCGGTCGAGACCTATGTCATCCAGAACGAGGGCGGCACGCTGGAAACCATCCGCAAGGGCGTCGAGGCTGTTCGCCGCATCCAGACCATCGCCAACCAGACGCCGCGCGGCGACATGAGCGTCTCCGAACTGGTCATAGGCACCATCTGCGGCGGCTCGGACGGCACCTCAGGCATCACCGCCAATCCGGCAGTCGGCCGCGCCTTCGATACCCTGGGCGCCGCCGGCGCTGCCTGCATCTTCGAGGAAACCGGCGAACTGGTCGGCTGCGAGAAGATCATGGCCTCGCGCGCCATCACGCCCGAACTCGGCGCCGAACTGGAAGCTTCAGTGCTCAAGGCCGAGAAATATTACACCATCATGGGCTATGGCTCGTTCGCGCCCGGCAATGCCGAGGGCGGCCTGACCACCCAGGAAGAGAAGTCGATGGGCGCCTATTCCAAGTCGGGCTCGGCGCCGATCTGCGGCATCATCAAGCCGGGTGACGTACCTCCCTCCGGTGGTCTTTACCTGCTGGACGTAGTGCCCGATGGCGAGCCGCGCTTCGGCTTCCCCAATATCTCCGACAATGCCGAGATCGTCGAAATGATCGCCAGCGGGGCGCATCTGACGCTCTTCACCACCGGCCGCGGTTCGGTGGTCGGTTCGGCCATTTCGCCGGTCATCAAGGTCTGCGCCAATCCGGAAACCTACCGCAAGCTGTCAGGCGACATGGACATCGATGCCGGCCGCATCATGGAAGGCCGCGCCACGCTCGATGAGGTCGGCGCCGAGATCACCGACCGGGTGCTGCGCGTGGCGGCCGGCGAGCAAACCTTGAGCGAACAGATGGGCCACCAGGAATTCATCCTGACCTACAAGACGTTCGATCCGGTTGGTCCGGCTTGCTTACCTCTTCGGGGCAAGCAAGCTTTTTAAGAGCTCAAGAGCCGCGTGGCTCGCCCAAAAGTGGGCGGCGTGCGGTCGCACTTGCCAATACTCAAAAGGATTTTTGAGTATTGGAGAATATGAATATGGAGTTTTTGAATGGGACGTTTAACCGGCAAGACCGCCTTGATTACCGCCGCCGGGCAGGGCATCGGTCGCGCCACGGCGGAACTCTTCCTGAAGGAAGGCGCCACTGTCATCGCAACCGACATCAATGCCGAGGCCCTGGCCGGGCTTGAGGGCGCCACGACGCGCGCGCTCGATGTTACCAGTGCTGATGCGGTCAAGGCCATCGCTTCCGAATTTCCCGAAGTGAACGTGCTCTATAATTGCGCCGGTGTCGTCCATGCCGGCACCATTCTCGATTGCGACGAGGATCAGTGGCAGTTCGCGCTTAATCTCAACGTGACGGCGCAGTACCGCATGATCCGCGCCATCCTGCCGAATATGCTGAAAGTTGGCGGCGGTTCGATCATCAACATGTCGTCCGTCGCCTCCTCGATCAAGGGCGTTCCCAACCGCTTCGCCTATGGCGCCACCAAGGCGGGTGTCATCGGCCTGACCAAGGCCGTGGCCGCCGATTTTGTCATGCGAGGCATCCGCTGCAACGCTATCTGCCCTGGCACGGTGGAGACGCCATCCCTGCTCCAGCGCCTGCGCGATACCGGTGATTTCGACAAAGCATATGCCGAATTCAATGCCCGCCAGGCCATGGGACGCCTGGGCCGGACGAGCGAACTGGCCAATCTGGCGCTCTACCTGGCCTCGGATGAATCGAGTTTCACCACCGGCCAGATTCATATTATCGACGGCGGCTGGATCAACTAGCAAGGGGCACAGCCCCTTGACCCGTTACTCGACAGAGCAAGCGCCCCCCGACCTCCCCTCCGTGACGCCGCCACGGGGAAAAAGAACCGCGTTTAGCCGTGGAAAGCGATATCCATCCACACCATCGCCGTTTCATCGTGTTTCAGGCATTTCAGCCCTGAATTCGGCTGGTTGAACGGATCGGGCATGTGATTGACCGGCTCTATGCAGAAATAATCACCATCCACCGGCACGAAAACATGCAGCCAGTGACAATCCGGCGAGGCGCGCATCGTGTGCGTCAGGCGGTCGCCTTCGTAGATTTCGGCACGGCCCTTGAAACCGGTATAGGCATTATCGATGGTTATCTCGTGCGCCACCGTGTCGCCGTGCGTCCAGTCCTTTTTCAGCACGCCGGCGTGCCAGTTGCGCGGCAGGGTCTCCTCGTCGGAGATCCACACGCCATCCACCGCCGCCTTCAGGCGCGAGTCCGGCTTTCGGTTGAAATAGGGATGAAAGCCCAGGCCCACAGGCATGGTCGCTTTCGACAGGTTCTTGACATTGAGGAAGGCGCGCAGCCCCTCGCTGCGCAGTTCGTAGATCAGGGTCGCTTCATATTCCCACGGCCATTCATCGGCGAAATGGTGATAGCCCAGGACGGCGCGCGATGAGGTCGCCTCGATGACCCGCCACGGCTGGCGCCAGCCCTGGCCGTGCAGCGGATGCGGGTGCCCGTCGCCGAGATTGGGGGGGAGCTGAACCTTGTGGCCCTCGAAAACAAATTTGCCGTTGCGGATGCGGTTGCAGAAAGGCACCAGTGGAAAACAGGCCGTTTGCAGGGCATCCGTCGCCCCTTCCGGCGTCGGGCGCATAACATCGACACCCTTACGGGTCAGGCGCGAAATACTGCCCGCCACATCGGGGTTTATGTCGAGAAGGGTATCGCCGGAGCTTAAGCGCAGCATTTTATCTCTTTTTTGTTTGCGCTACCGCTATCGCCGCTTGAGCGCTTATCGCTTAACTGAAAAACAAAGGGCGGCGCCTTTCCCTTGCGCCGCCCCGCAGTCTTTTAGGACTTCTTCCAGAGGCTTTCAATGGCCTCAAGCGTCTTGCCCTTGGTTTCCGGCACGAACTTCCACACGAACAGCGCGGCCAGGACCGAGCAGGCGGCGTAGACGTAATAGTTCAGGCCGTGATTGAAGACCGCATTGATCGCCGTATCGCCATCGACCACCTTGAACGAGGCGGTGACAATATAGTTGGAGATCCACTGCGCGGCGACGGCGACGGCCATGGCCGGTCCCTTGATCGAGTTCGGGAACATTTCCGACAGCAACACCCAGACGACCGGTCCCCACGACAGGGCGAAGCCGGCGATATAGAAGATGGCGGCGTAAAGCAGCGCCGTACCTTCGGTATGTGTCTGGAAGAAATAGCCCAGCAGCGCCATGGAAACAGCCATCATCAGGGCACCGAGGATCAGCAGCGGCTTGCGGCCCCAGCGATCGACAGTGACGGTGGCGACTAGGGTAAACAGCACATTGGCGGCGCCAACGATCACGGTTTGCAGCAGGGCCGTATCGGTGCCGGAGCCCATATTCTTGAACATCAGCGGGGCATAATACAACACGGCGTTGATGCCGACGAACTGCTGGAAGACCGAGAGCAGCACGCCCACCACGATAACGCCGGCGCCGAAGGAGAAGAGCTTGCCGGAATGTTCCTTGAGGCTGTCCTTGATTTCCGCCATGGTATCCTTGGCGACTTCGGGACCATCAAGCGAGGTGAGGAGTTTCATGGCCTTTTCTTCATGGCCCTTCATGACGTACCAACGCGGGGTATCCGGCATGAAGAAGGCAGCCAGGAAGAACAGGGCGGCTGGAATGGCGCAAGAGGCCAGCATGTGGCGCCAGCCGGTGGCCAGAACCCAGGCATCGTCACCCATTTCGCCGATTTTCAGATTGACGAAATAGACCAGCAACATGCCGCCGACGATGGCGATCTGCTGGAAGGTGACCAGCAGGCCGCGCTGCTTGGCCGGGGCGATTTCGGCGATGTAGAGCGGTGAAATCAGCGAGGCCATGCCGATAGCGCAGCCACCGAGGAAGCGATAGACCATGAAGGGGGTGAGCGCGTCAGGCCCCATGCCGCCGATCGGGCCCAGGCCCAGTTCCGGATAGCCGGCCATGATCGATGAGATGAAGAACAGCACGGCGGCGATCATCATGCCCGAACGGCGGCCGATGGCGGTGGCCAGCGGACCGGCGATCAGCGAGCCGAGGAAACAGCCCCACAGGGCGATGCCGACGGCATTGCCGGTCATGGCGTTACGGGCCAGTTCGCTCAGTTCGGTGCGCGGCTGGACGAAATTGTGATCGATGGCTTCGACGGCGCCGGAAATGACGGCGGTGTCGTAACCGAACAAAAGACCGCCCAGGGCCGCGCCGATGGCGAGACCCATGACCAGTCCCATATTCACGGACTTGGTTGTTGAGGACATACCCCTAAAACTCCCTTGTGAGCGGACGACATGTCCGCCTTCCCTAACCTGACGCGCCCTCGCCGGATCTTTCCCTGTGTCCGGTGTTATCTGCGCGTTTATAAAACCTTAATTCGCTCTTGGCTTTTGCGCAAGCATAGTGACCGAAAAGAGCGATACAATCTAATAACTTAGGCGAAAATTCGCCTGGTTACACGCGAAAACTGTTAACGCTAACAATGATGAAGGGATGACGCACCGCACCATCCCTTCTGCCTGTTTAATTGTTATGGACATTTTTCATTTTGCCATAATCACTGACGCGACCTACGGCATCCCAAAACATCCACCTGATTTCTCAGTGATTATGCCGGGGCAACTTTTCGGCGATCTTCGTATATTTCAATGCTGGCTCCATCACGCCGCCGGTGTGCAGTTGCGATACCGTGGCGCGGTAGATTTCCTGCCACGGCGTCTGGCTTTCGGGCACCGGCGGCAAACCGTCCTTTTTGCGTGTTTCGATAACATCGGGCTCGACCAGCATGTCGCAGGTGCCTTTGTTCAGGTCAATGCGGATGATATCGCCGGTACGGAGCCAGGCCAGGCCGCCGCCTACCGCCGATTCCGGCGAGGCATTGAGGATGGACGGCGAGTCCGAGGTGCCCGACTGGCGGCCATCGCCCAGGGTCGGCAGGGAAGTGATGCCGCGTTTCAACAGGGCGTCGGGCGGCTGCATGTTGACCACCTCGGCGGAACCCGGCCAGCCGACAACGCCGGAGCCACGGATCACCAAGATGGTGCGCTCATCGATGCCAAGCGCCGGATCATTGAGGCGGTTGTGATAATCAGTCGAGCCATCGAATACGACCGCCTTGCATTCAAAGACATTTTCGTTACCCGGCTCGCTGAGATAGCGATCACGGAATTCCTTCGAGATCACTGAGGTTTTCATGATGGCGAAATCGAACAGGTTGCCCTTCAGCACCATGAAGCCGGCGCGTTCCATGATCGGATCGGCGACCGTCCGGATCATTTCCCGGTCCCTGCTGTTCTTGCCGGAATTGTTTTCAGCGATCGATTTGCCGGTAACCGTAGCCGCCGCCCCATCGATCAGGTTGGCATCGAGCAGTTCGGCCAGGATGGCCGGCACGCCGCCGGCACGATGGAAACGCTCACCAAGATACTTGCCCGAAGGCTGCATGTTGAGGATCAGCGGAATGTCGTGCGCCTGCATCCAGTCGGCATCGCTCAGCTCCACGCCGGCGTGACGCGCCATGGCCACAATGTGTGGCTGGGCGTTGGTCGAGCCGCCGGTCGCCGCCACCATGGCGATGGCATTGGTGAAGGACGCCTTGGTCAGGATCTTCGATGGCTTCAGGTCTTCATAGGCCATTTCGACGATACGGCGGCCGGTTTCATAAGCCATCTGACCGCGTTCGCGGTAAGGCGCCGGAATGGCCGAACAGCCGGGCAGCGAAAGCCCCAGGGTTTCAGCGACGGCGTTCATGGTCGAGGCCGTACCCATGGTGTTGCAGTGGCCAGCCGAAGGCGCCGAAGCCAGGGCGGCATCGAAGAATTCCTCCTCGGTGATCTGACCCGCCGCCAGGGCGCGGCGCGACCGCCAGATGACCGTACCGGAACCGACCAGTTCACCGTCATTCCAGCCGTCAAGCATCGGTCCGCCGGAAAGCACGATGGCCGGGATATCGACAGCCGTGGCGGCCATGATACCGGCAGGCGTGGTCTTGTCGCAGCCGGTGGTCAGGACCACGGCATCGAGCGGATAGGCGTGCAAAATCTCGATCAGGGTCAGCATCGACAGGTTGCGATCGATGGCGGCCGTCGGGCGGCGGCAGTTCTCGAAAATCGGATGAACCGGAAACTCCATGCAAATCCCGCCGGCGTCGCGGATGCCTTCGCGGGTGCGCTTGGCCAGTTCCATATGGATGCGGTTGCACGGCGAAAGGTCGCTGCCAGATTGCGCGATGCCGATGATCGGTCGCCCCGAACGCAATTCGTCGGGGGTGAGGCCGTAGTTCATGAAGCGCTCCAGATAGAGCGCCGCCATGTCGATATGGCCGGGGGCGTCGAACCATTCCTGAGACCGGAAACGGCCATTGGGAGTGGCGGGGATACGTTTAGACATGGCTGATCTCGTTCTGCGGCAAGCCCGCGATATCGGTCTGGAAAGTGAATAATCCGCCGGCCAAAGGCTGCTTTTGCAGGTCTTCGTTGCTCAAGCCCTTGGCGGCAGTGGTGGCGTAGACGGTTTTCAGGTCCGGCCCACCAAAAGCGATCTTGGTGACATTGGACACCGGAAATTTGACGCGGCGGATCAGGCGGCCATCCGGCGCGTAACAGTTGACGCCCCAGCCGAAAAAGAGCGCGTTCCACACATTGCCGGCGCTGTCGACCACCGGGCCGTCCATATAGCCGTCGCCATGTTCACTGTGACGCGCAAAGTCGCCGGCGTAGCAGACCGGGCTGGAGACATCGGCCGGCGCTTCCTGATCGAGTTGCGCGAAAACACGCTTGTTTGAGAGGTGGCCGTCAGCGCTCAGATCGAAGGCGAAGATAATCTTTTTCAGGGTGTCGTTGTGATAGAGCGTTCGGCCATCAGGAGAGACCGCCGGGCCATTGGTGATGACATAGTCATCGTCCATCATCTTCAGCCCGCGCGCGTCATAACGATAGAGCTTGCCAGTCGGATGATTTTCATCGTCATCCATCGAGCCGAACCACAGGCGCCCCTGCGCATCGACATAGCCATCATTCAGGCGATTACCGGGCAGGCCGGGTTCGACATGGCTCAGGAAGGCGAAGGCGCCGGAAACAGGGTCGAAATCGTAAAGACCCGTCTTGCAGCCGACAATGAAGCCGCCGCGCTGCTTGGGCGCGATGAAGCCGCAGGGGCTGGGCGCGTTGAAGGTCTGATGGCCGCCGGTCGTCACATCATAGCGATGAACGTGCTGTTTCTTGATATCGACAAACCACACGGCATGGTCCTTCGCAGACCAGACCGGTCCTTCGCCAAGGGTGGCTTTCAAATCCCAGACGCAGGTGGGTTGGAATAGGTCGGTCATGTTTGTCTCTTTGAAATTAAGAAACCCCACCACCACATCTCACCGCTTCGCGGCTCGTGCGGTCCCCCTCCCCGACAAATCAGGGAGGTACAAGAGAGAAGCTTTGCAACAAATCTACCGCCAGCCGGCGTCGATCCAGTAACCGTGGCCGGTGCAGAGCGCGGCGTCGTCCGACGCCAGGAACATGGCCAAGGCTGCCACGTTTTCCGGCACGATGCGGCCTGGCAGGCACTGCGCCTCGACGATCTGGCGCTCGCCCTCCGGCGTGTACCACTTTTCCTGACGCTTGGTTTTCACATTGCCGGGAATGATGGTGGTAACGCGGATATTGTCGGGCCCCAGTTCGCGGGCCAGGGCGCGGGTGAAGCCCTCGATCGCCGCCTTGGCGGTTTCGTAAAGCACCAGGTCCGGCAGGCCGAGATGCCATGAAATCGAGCCGAAATTGAGAATGGCGCCGCCGCCGGCTGCCTTCATGCCCGGCGCCACGGCGCGGGTACACATGGCCATGTGCTTGAGATTGACGGCGATATTGGCGTCGAAAAACTCCGAGGTCACTTCCGACAGCGAATGACGGTCATCGCGCGCGGCATTATTGAGCAGGATGTGGATCGGGCCGTCGGCCAGGATGGCGGCCAGGGTCTTTTCCAGCAAAGGCGTATCGGTCAGGTCGCACTTGTGGAAGACCGGCTTCTGACCCAGCACGCCGGTATCGAGCGTGGCGCTGACATCATCGACCAGGTCGATGAAATGCACGATCGCGCCCTGGCGGACGAAACCAGTGACGAGCCCCGCGCCGATGCCGGAGCCGCCGCCGGTGATCAACACCTTGCGGCCCTTGAGACTGGGATAGATGGCAGACGGCGCGGGGGTAGTCATAGGGACTGTACTCACTTTTGCAGGAGGTATCTTCTGAGGTAATTTTTAAGCGGTTTTCTTATGGCTCTGTTCGCTGTTGCGCGCCTTCAGCAGGCCGCGATCGGCCAGGTTCTGCATCAGGTCAGCGATGCCGAAAGTCCAGTGGCGGGCATCCTTCGACGTCGTCACGCGGTTTTCCAGGCAGCCGAACTTCGGCGACGATACCTTGACGACGTCGCCCACCTTGTGGGTGAAGCCCCGACCCGGCGTATCGCGGTCCTGGGTCGGCGCAAACAGGGTGCCGAGCATCAGGACAAAGCCATCCGGATAGTGGTGCTCACTCATCGCCTGGCCAATCAGGTCAAGCGGATCGCGGCTGATCTCGCTCATGGTCGAGCGGCCGACCAGTTCGTAGCCTTCCGGGCCGTCGATCTTGAGGTCAAGTACGGCGTTACGCACATCATCGATGGTGAAGCTGTCGTCGAACATGCGGATGAAGGGACCAAGCGCGCAGGAGGCGTTGTTGTCCTTAGCCTTGCCGAGCAAGAGAGCGGAGCGCCCCTCGAAGCAGCGCAGGTTGACATCATTGCCCAGTGTCGCGCCGACGGCACGGCCTTCCGGCGTGACGACCATGACGACTTCCGGTTCCGGATTATTCCAGGTCGAATCAGAACGCACACCGACCTCATCGCCCCAGCCAACCGATGACAGCACTGGCGACTTGGTGAAGACCTCGGCGTCCGGGCCGATGGCGACTTCGAGATATTGCGACCACAGGCCATCGGCGATCAGGGCGGCTTTCAGGCGCGCCGACGCTTCCGAACCCGGCTTGACGGAACGAATATCACCCCCGACGCGCTCGGCCAGGTCGTTGCGAATAGCCTGGGCCTTGTCGGCATCGCCACGGGCGCGCTCTTCGATCACGCGCTCAACGGCTGAGACGGCGAAAGTCACGCCAGCGGCCTTCACGCATTGCAGATCAATCGGGGACAGAAGCTGGTTGCCGGTGCGATGGGCGGCCGAGCCGTCCTTCGTCCAGGTTTTGGAAAATTCGAAATCCTCGAAACCACCGAACGGCAGGCCGCCTTCGGGCACGCCGGCTTCAGGCCAGACCTTCAGCAATTGTGAAACGGTAGGCGCGATCGGCGACATGTCGAACACTTCGCCGTTTTTGATCATGATAGGCGTCGGACCGTCAGCGGTCTCGATGCGGCCAATAAGCGTCGCTTCACGCCAGTCCACAGGCAGAAAATCAGGCATTATCTCACTAAATCCTTCAATGCTTGGGCGGATAACCTCATCCGCGTCTTCTCTACCCGTTTGCAGCCGTCATTAAACCTTCGCAGGTCACAGCCTGTTTGTTAGCGCTACCAATCTGGCAGACAGCCACTTATGTCAAGCAGAAATACACTATTTCCTGCCCATAAATATAATTTTATCCGCGCAAATCAACTGGAAGCGCTTCCGATATCGGCGGACGACTGACGCTCGATCAATGAGAAGTCCCGGACCTCGCGCACGGCCTCAAACGGACGGCCGGAACGGTGCCCCTTGATCTGATCGAGGAGCAGTCGGACCGACAGCCCGGCCATGTCGGAGATCGGCTGGCGCACGGTCGTCAGTTCCGGCCAGACACTGGAGGCCATGGCCGTATCATCGAACCCCACCACGGTCAGCTTTTCCGGCACTTCCAGGCCCAGCCTGTGTGCGGAAGCCACGGCGCCGGCGGCCATATCGTCATTGGAGGCGAAGATAGCCGTAGGGCGCACCTTCTGGCTCAGCATCCGCTCGGCGGCATCGAAGCCGGAGCGATAGGTGAAATAGCCCTGCGCCACATGGCCGGGATCGATCTTCAGGCCGGCCTTTTCCATGGCGGCAGCAAAGCCGTCATAACGGATCTGGCTGGCATAGGCGTTCGGGTGCCCCTTGATGAAACCAATATCACGGTGGCCCAGTTCGATCAGGCGACGCGTCATGGCGCCGGCGGCTTTGAAATCATCGATGGTGACGCAGGAGACGTTCGGGTCAGGCCTGGCCATGGCCACGCCGACGAAGGGCATCTTCATGTCCTGCAATATCTTGGCGACCCGCGTGGAATCGCTGAGTGGCGGCGACAGGATGACCCCATCGCAGCCAGCGGCCTTCATCTTTTCCAGGGCGGCGGTGGCGCCTTCGGGGCCTTCACAGCTTTCGATCAGCAGTTGCGCGCCGCTTTGCGAGCTTTCCGACAGAATGCCGAGCAGGAACTCGCTGAGGAAGGCGACGGAGGGATTGGAATAGAGCAAGCCGATGCGCGCCGAATCCTGCGTCGCCAGGGACCGCGCGGCCAGGTTAGGCGAATAGTTCAGGGCCTCGACCGAGGCCATCACCTTGGCGCGGGTTTCCTCGCGGACGTTTTTTTCGCCGTTGATAACCCGCGACACCGTCATCGGGGAGACGCCGACATGGCGCGCCACATCATGAATGGTGACGATATTGCCCCCTCGCCGACCGACCTTGCGCGCCAAACCCAGTACCCCGTTCTATTCCGTTATTTGCGAATCTATAGGATGCAATCGCTTTCTTGGCAAATAAATGAGCAAAACCGGTCTCCGAGGCAACTGATTTCATCAAATTTCACGAATGAAAATATTTTAGCAAACGAAAATATCATACAAAAAACACTTGAAAATCGGGCGATAATTTGACGCTATAACACCGGGCGCCGGTAAGAGCGCGCCGCAAACAAAATATAGCGAGGGAGCCCGCCATGCGGCCCGATATCCGCCGAATCATCACCCTGGTCGCGACCACGGGCTTGCTGACCACCCTGTCTTTCGCTGCTCAGGCGCAAACCGCACCGCAGTTTGCCCGCATCTTTGGCGACCATGCCGTGCTCCAACGCGATCAGGCGGTCAATATCTGGGGCACCGCCGCGCCCAATGCCGCCCTGACCGTCACCATCAACGGCCAGACCACCAGCGCCACGGCCGGGGCCGACGGCAAGTGGAAAACCGCCCTACCCGCCTTGACCGCCGGCGGCCCGTACACGCTTACGGTTTCCGACGGACAGGGGGCCACAACGCTCAATGATATCCTGATCGGCGACGTCTATCTCTGCTCCGGCCAGTCCAATATGGAATTTCCGGCGCGCCTCTCGACCGGCGCCTGGGGCGAGATCGGCGCCTCGGCCAACCCCAATCTCCGCTTCGTCAATATCGAGAAGGACAGCGCGGCCGCCCCGCGCGATGACCTGAAAACCGTGCCCGTCTGGAAGGTGGCCGGCCCGGACACCACCGGAGATGCCTCGGCCGTCTGCTACTATATGAGCAAGGCCCTGCAAAAGGAACACAAGGTGCCGGTGGGCTTTATCGGCACCGACTGGGGCGGCACCACCATCCAGAGCTGGATCAGCCCGGCCGCCTTACGCACCCTTCCCGCCTATACCGCCGGCGTCGATGCGGTGGCGCAGTACGGCGCAAGCCCCGAAAAGGCCCAGGCCGCCCATGCCAAAGCCCAGGAAGCCTGGTGGGACGCGCATGACAAATCCGCCAAGACCCAGCGGGCCTGGATTTCGCCGGCCTTCAACGATTCCGGATGGTCGCACCTGAAAGTCACCGGCGGTTGGAAGGACGGCGATGCCGCCGATCTCAAGGCCTTCGATGGCGTGGTCTGGTTGCGCACCCGCGTGACACTCACTGCCGATCAGGCCGCCAAGGCCAATGAACTGACGCTTGGGCCCGTCGACACCTTCGATACCACCTGGGTCAACGGCCAATGGGTCGGCAGCAGCGGCATCAACTGGGTATGGCGTGACTACAAGGTGCCGGCCGGCGTCTTCAAGGCCGGGGAAAATGTCATCGTCCTGCGTATACTGGGCAGTGGCGGTCTGACCGGGACGCCCGATATGCGCTTCGTCAAGACCAGCGACGGCCAGGCCATTCCGCTCTCCGCTGACTGGACCTACAAGACCGGCATGGCGGCGAAAGGCCTGACGATCCCCGCAGCCCCCTGGGATGTGCCGACCAGCCTCAATACCCTCTATAACGGTATGGCCGCACCGCTGGCGCCCTATACGGTGAAGGCCGCGGCCTGGTATCAGGGCGAATCCAATGCCGATGCCGCCACTGAGTATCGCACCCTGCTGCCGATGCTGATGGCCGATTGGCGCAAGAGCTTTGCCGCGCCCGACCTGCCCATGCTGATCGTGCAGCTTTCGAGCTATGGCTCGGTTTCCACCACCCCCGGCGTCTCTCAATGGGCGGAACTGCGTGAAGCCCAGCGCCTGACCGTGGACGCCGATCCGCACGCCGCCCTGATCGTCAGCCATGATTTCGGCGACCGCAGCGATATCCACCCGACACAGAAGAACATCATCGGCCTGCGCGCTGCCCGCGCGGTTGATCATCTCGTCTTCGGACAGGCCGTTGCCCCGACCGGGCCGGAAGCCATTTCGGTTACGCGTGCAGGCCCCGACCTCGTGGTCAATTTCCGCTATGCCGACAACGGCCTGAAAACCTACAGTTCCGATACCGCCATCGGGTTCGAAGCCTGCGACGCCCAGGATGCCTGCCGCTATGTCACCGCCGTGGTCGACGGCAACCGCGTCGTGCTCAAGGGCGCCAATTCGCCGGAAACCGGCCAAGAAACCATCAAAGTGCGTTATGCCTGGTCCGACGCGCCTTTCACCAACCTCTACAGCGGCGATGACCAGCCCGCCGTGCCGTTCGAACTGAAAGTCAGCCAATGAAACTGAATCGCCGACACCTCCTGGCCTCCGCGACCGCCACGTTTTCAGGGGGCGCCGCCTTTATCGCCCCCGTCGCCGCTGAGGCTGCCCCGAAAGCACCCTTCAAGGGCTCGTGGGAGTCGCTGGCCGAAAGCTACCAGACGCCGGAGTGGTTCCGTGACGCCAAGCTCGGCATCTGGGCGCACTGGGGGCCGCAATGCGTACCCGAATACGGCGACTGGTATGGCCGCCAGATGTACCAGCAGGGCAACGGGGTTTATGACCATCACGTCAAGACCTATGGCCATCCGGCGCAGTTCGGTTTCATGGAATTCATCGGTCAATGGAAGGTCGACCAGTGGGACCCGGATCGCCTGATCGGGCTCTACAAGGCGGCGGGCGCGAAGTATTTCGTCTCGCTGGCCAATCACCACGACAATTTCGACATGTTCGATTCGAAGTACCAGGACTGGAACGCCACGAAGCTTGGCCCGAAGCGCGATGTGGTCGGCACCTGGGCGAAGGCGGCGCGGGCGCAAGGCTTGCGCTTCGGCGTTTCCAACCACGGCGCCCACGCCTGGCACTGGTGGGCAACCGCCTTTGGCTATGATGCCGAAGGGCCGGCGCGCGGCCTGCGCTATGATGCCTACCGCGTGAAGAAGGAAGACGGCAAGGGCAAGTGGTGGGAAGGTTACGATCCGCACGAACTCTATGTCGGCCCCGAAGGCGATCTGGTGCCGCCCGATGGGATCACCACCATCAAGGATATGCAGGCTTACAACGACAGCCATTCCGGCCAGTGGCCGGAAACCGTGCCACCGGGCGATCCGTACTTCGTGAAAAAATGGGCGCTGCGCCAACAGGACCTGGTCGACAAGTACCAGCCCGATCTCGTCTATTTCGACAACACCACCCTGCCGCTGGAACAGGCCGGTCTCGACGCCACGGCCTATTACTACAATGCCAGCTACAAGTGGCACGGCAAGCTCGACGTGGTGGCCACCGGCAAGCGCCTGAACGACCTGCAACGCAAGGCCATCACTGAGGATGTCGAACGCGGCTATTCCGACCGCCTGCGCGAGATTCCGTGGCAGACCTGCACCTGTATCGGCAACTGGCACTATGACCGGCCGCTCTATGAGCGCAATGGCTACAAGACCGCGAAGGAGGTTATCCAGCGCCTGGCCGACGTGGTTTCCAAGAACGGCAATATGCTGCTGAGCATTCCGGTGCGCGGCAATGGCTCGATCGACGAGAAGGAAGAAGCGATCCTGGCCGATATGGCCGCTTGGATGGCGGTCAATGGCGAGGCCATCTTCGCCACCCGTCCGTGGGATATTTTCGGCGAAGGCCCGTTCGCGCCGCCGGCGGCCGGCGACATGGATGAATGGAAGGCCAAGCCGTTCAGCCATGAGGACATCCGCTTCACCACGAAAGCAGGTGCCTTGTATGCCCTGGTGCAGGACTGGCCGGAGAATAGTTACGTTCAAATCTATTCCATGGCTGAGGGCTCTCCACAGAGAAAGGGCACGGTTGAAAAGGTCGAACTGTTGGGCCATGCCGAACCGCTGAAATTCGAGCTGGGCATGGATGGACTGAGCGTGAAACTGCCGGACGCGAAGCCGGCCTTTACGCCGGTGCTGAAGATTACGGGTTCGGGGCTGGTGTAAGACTTTAGGTCTCCCCCTCTTGGAGGGGGAGGTGGCGGGCGAAGTCCCGCCGGAGGGGATAACAGCCACAAGCGCCATATTCGACGCCGGTTTTACCCCTCCGTCTCGACGCGCTTCGCTTGCTCGCCACCTCCCCTCTAGGAGGGGAGGATTTATAAACTAAAAAACCCCGCGATCTGTGATCGCGGGGTTTTTCATTTGAGCGTCAGGAAACTTACTGCGCCGTATAAACCGGCTTGCCATCGGCCTGTACCGCCGACCATTGCTGGCGAACCATGGTCTTCACCGAATCCGGCATCGGCACATAGTCGAGCGAACCGGCGTCAGCATCGCCCGACTTATAGGCCCAGTCGAAGAACTTCAGCACGGCGGCGCCCTTGGCGGCATCGGTCTGCGTCTTGTGGACCAGGATGAAGGTGGCGCCGGCCAAAGGCCAGGCGTCGGCGCCCGGTTGGTCGAGCAGCAGCATGTAGTTGCCCGGCGCGTGGTTCCAGTCGGCGCTGGCGGCAGCGGCCGAGAAGGAAGGGGCGGCCGGTTGCGGGAAATTGCCCGCCTTGTTCTTGACCAGGGCGAAGGTGCCGCCGTTCTTCTTGGCGTAGGCGTATTCGACATAGCCGATCGAACCTACGGTCTGCTTGACGAAGGCGGCGACGCCGTCATTGCCCTTGCCGCCCATGCCGGTCGGCCATTCGACGGCGTCGGAGCCGCCGACCTTGGACGCCCATTCCGGCGATTGCGACGACAGATAGGTGGTGAACAGGAAGGAGGTGCCGGAACCATCCGAACGGTGGACCACGGTGATCGGCGTCGAGGGCAGCTTGAGATCGGGGTTAAGGGCCGTGATCGCCTTGTCGTTCCAGGCTTTCACCTTGCCGAGGAAGATATCGGCCAACAGAGGGCCGCTCAGCTTCAGCTTGCCCGGCTCGATGCCCGGCAGGTTGACCAGGGGCACGATGCCGCCCATCACGGTCGGGAACTGGTAGAGGCCGTTCTTGTCCAGGTCTTCCGGCTTCAGCGGCTTGTCGCTGGCGCCGAAATCAACCGTGCCGGCTTCGATCTGCTTGATGCCGCCGCCGGAACCGATGGCCTGGTAGTTCATGGTCGTGCCGGCTTCGGTCTTGTACTTGGCGGCCCAGGCGGCATAGACCGGCGCAGGGAAGGTGGCGCCGGCGCCGGAAATGCCGCCTGCGGGCGCGGTGGATGCGGCGTCGCCGGCGGGCTTGGACGGACTGCAGGCTGCCAGCGCCAGTATGAGGGTGAATGCGAGAACCGGCTTGAACATGGTTTTCTCCAGATATTTCCAAACGTCGCCACTAGGGACCGTAATTGTGACACCTGCGCCAATACAGTATAAAAGCGGCGTTCGCAATTTGGCTTGAACATATAAGAAAGCGATAAAGGGAGTGCGTCATGTCCTGGAAGATCATTGCCGCCGGCCTGATGGCGTTGCCCCTGATACAATGCTCGCCGAAGCCAGCCGAAGCGCCGCCACCGGTGGCAGCGAAACCGGCTGATTTTGCCTATGATATCGCCCTGCATATCAAGCCGGAAGCGGCAGATACTTTGAAACAGGTGACCATTGCTGCAAAATATTACGGCCTGCCGCGCCCCGAAACCGCCAATCAGGCAACGGCGGCCGGCGTTATCGAATTCAGTACCGACACAGTCAAGGTCAGCGCCACGGACCAAAACGTCCATATGACCGGCGCAGGGATGCCAAAGGATCGGGTCAAGGATATTACCGGCGGCGCCCCGCTGGTGCAGATCACCGTGAAGGACACATCCGGCCGCATCGGGTGCAGCGTCTTCCAGGACTATGTGAAGACAGCACAGCAAAAGCCGGTCGATATCTGGTGCGGGTTGAAATAGATGACGACGCAGGAAGTGCCGCAGAGACAGCAAAGCCTTAGTTCAGCCGTACCGGCCATTGGCGGATGATGATATGGCTGGCTTCGGCCGCCGCCCGCACATCCGGCCGTTTTTTCAGCGCCAGCAGGGCCGAGATAAAGGCGTCATCACGGTTGCTGACGGAAATGGGCGGCAAGCCCTCCTGCATGAAGGCGATCATCGTGTCACGCGTCGCCGGATCGGCCATGGCGGCAATCAAAACCTTCGCAGCGCTATCACTGTCGCCGGCACAAAGCAACGGCTTGACCTGCATCAGGTTTTGCCCGGACAGCGTGGCCATGCTTGCGGCGAAGCCGGCCTTGTCACCGCCATAGGCCCGCGCGCAGGCTTCGGTCATGGCAAGCGTCGCCTGCTGGGCAGCGTCAGGCGCAGTGATGCGTCCTTTGACGGCCAGGGCATCGGTATCCTGCCCGCGATCGACGAGGAAATTCATGTAGGAGAGCAGCAGGTCGGCCGATTTTTCCGGCCCCAGGGCCTTGGCCCCCGCCTCATAGGCCGTGCCGGCTTCGAGGAAACGTCCGATGCGGGCATAAAGCTCGGCCGTGGTGGTCAGCAATCCGGGATAAGCGTCCGGCGATGAAAACTTGTCCAGACCGTACTTATCGACCAGATCGAGTATGCCGCCAAGCTGGGTCAGGGCCAGGGCGTTCTGGTCGTTGGTGATTTCCAGGTGCATCAGATAGGCCAGCGCCGACAGGTTGGCCGGATTGGCCGTGATGACCGCCTTCACCTCTTCGATCTCGCGGTTGAGCACCGGCCGGACCGGTTCGGCAGGCACGGCGGCCTGACTGATATCACCATCGCCCTGGCTGACGATGTAGAAGGGCGCATCGTTTTTCAGGTCGGCGCGATAGAGGTCGGCATGGACCGTATCACCCGCCTTGACCGACGCGCGCAGACCTTCGAGCCGCAGCAGCCCCATCAGCGGCCGGCCGGAAATATCGTGGATCTGCCAGCGCCCTTCCTCAAGGCGGTTCAGCACGGCCTGGGCGACCTCCGGGTGGCTTTCACGGTTGGCGATCAGCACACCGATGACGCTCATATCGGTCAGGTCAGGCGCCTGCGCCGGGAACTGTGTCAGGGCGGCATTAAGCGTCGCGGTCGCCTCATCGCCCTTGCCGCCGATCAGTTGCAGGAAGACATGCAGGTCATAGGCATTGATGTCATAGGCACGGGTTATGTTTTCGGCGGAAAGCGCCAGGGCGGCCGGAATGCCCTGAGGCTGAGCGGTGCAGGCGATCAGTTGAAAGCGGAACTGCGCCGCCAGTTTCGGATCGCTCTGTTCGAGATAGGGATCGTGCCAGAGCTGGTTGAGCGGCGCCATGGCGGCGGCGCAATCACCCGACTGCGTGGCGGCGGTGGCCTGCATGATGGCAACAGCCGTGCCGCTGCTGCTCGCCGGCGGCGCGGCCAGGGCCGGAAGGGCGCAAAAGCCTACCGCCAGCGCCGCAAGTCCGGCCATGATGTTTGACAATACGCGCATAAGCCCCCCAGCCTGGTCGTCAATGACCGTTAACACAGATTAACGGTAATCCGCGGCGTCACAAGCGGAATCTGCCGGGGGAAGATATCAGGCGGTCACCAGCTTGAAGCCGACGAGCGTAAGCACCGCCGCCAGCAGGGCGCGCAGCACCTTTTCCGGCACCTTTGATGCAAACATCGAGCCGATGATGATGCCGGGGATCGAGCCGGTCAGGAGCGAGGCCAGCAGGCTCAAATCGACATTGCCGATATAGAAATAGCCGAGACCGGCCAGGAATGTGAGCGGCACGGCGTGGGCGATGTCCGAACCGACGATCTTTACGGTCGGCAATTGCGGATAGAGCAGGATCAGGGCGGTAACGCCCAGCGCGCCGGCGCCCACCGAGGACAGCGACACCAGGAAGCCGAGCACCAGCCCGGTCAGGACGGTCAGGAAGGCGCGGCGGCCGGTATGGAGCGGCTTGTGCTCCTCGATCGCCTTATCCTGGCGCTTTTTCGCCAGCTTGTGGATGAGGCCGCGCAGCAGCAGCATGGCGGCCGTAACGAAGAGGGCGTAGCCGAGCACATGGGTGATCAGGTAGGAGACGGCGTCGGACTTACCGAAATAATGGACGGCATAGAGGGTGGCGGCCGTGGCCGGGATCGAACCCAGGGCGAGCAGGCCGACAATCATCCAGTTGATGGTGTTCTTGAAACCGTGAATGACCGTGCCGACCCCCTTGGTGATCGAGGCATAGAGCAGGTCGGTGCCAACGGCGGTAGCCGGGTGGATATGGAACAACAGCACCAGAAGCGGCGTCATCAGCGAACCGCCGCCGACGCCGGTCAGGCCGACGAGGATACCCACCAGCAGACCGGACAGCGAATAGAGCGGGTTGATATGGATGCCCGAAACCAGGTTGGTCAGGTACGCGGGCAGATCGAACTGGGTCATGAAGCGAGGGCTGTCCCGTGCAGGCTGAGCTTTTCGTGAGCCGGCACCATAAAGCCCCCGCCGCCGGAGACAAATCAAATAAATTGGCGCTACCCGTTAGAGAGGCTTACGGGTATGGAGGATATCATGCCCCTTACTCACCTGACCGCGCCCCTGCCAGCCCCTCTTCTTGATGCCCTGCACCGGCTGAACGAAGACCACGCCACGGAACTGTCTTCCCTGTCCCGGCAAGGGCTGGAGCGCCTGATCGGCACCGCCTTCTTCGCCGCCACGATCGATGATGGCGACGGACTGGTGATCGTCTGCGACCAGGATACGCTCTACGATAGCCCTAACTTCCTGTGGTTCAAGTCACGTTATCCACGCTTCGTCTATGTCGATCGCGTGGCGGTGAGCCCCGCCCGGCGCGGCGAGGGCCTGGCGCGGCAGCTTTACGAGGCCGTTTTCGCCGTCGCCCGCGCCGCCGGCCATGACAATGTCGTCTGCGAGGTCAATTACGATCCCCCCAATCCGGCCTCGGACGCCTTCCATGAAAAGCTGGGCTTTACCGAGGTCGGCCGGGCGCATCTGGCCGATCGCGGCAAGGGCGTCAGGTATCTGCAGGTCACGGTTCAGCCACCTCTTCCGACAGACTGACCTAATCTGTGTTAATCAGAAAGCTTTGCGCCCCAAGGCGGAAAGAGAACTACGTCGGTAGCAGTTGACAAAGAATCGTCCGAAAGCAGCCATTACCGTGGCGACATCGGACAGCCGTGCCAATATTGACTACGTCAAATCGCGCGAAGGACTACAGAACACGCCCTCGCGCCATGAGCAGTCATCGGAACGTTAAAACTGACTGACTTATTTGTGGCCGGTAGCGAAATGTCTGGTAGAAGAATCTTCAGAAAGCGACAAGAACAAATACGCGCCGCTTGTGCCGGTTAAGGCAGAACGGCCTATGCTATTTTGTTGGAGTCGTTGCCGTTGATAAATCACTGTGCATCCCTTACTGAGGGACAGCTTCGTACATCGGAAGGTATCGAACGTGGGGCTTTACGCCGATTTGCAGAAGTCCAAGAGCGAAGAAGACGTCAAGGACGCCTACATTAAAGCTCTCGGACTGAAGAGCTACTCCAAGAATATCATCGATATCCAGACCAAAGAGGTTTGGTTTGAGGCGAAGGCCAACGATTCTTGGACCTTCTATGAAATGTTCACTCAGTTGCTTCACTATGTGCAGGTGGCGCTGAACAAGGGCGAGCACGTTCCAGCGCTACTGTGCGTTATGGACACAGGTAAGGCCGCCCTAATGCAGAGCAGCCACGTCATCCCGTTCTTGGCCAAGAAGACCATCAAGTGGGGCAAGTCCGCCTCAGCGGTGCCAAAGGAGGCCGTGGACGCGATCTCGATACACATCGGCACCCACTTCGTTGCCTTCAATATCGAAAATGATGCCGCAGAGTTCGTCACGACAGTAAAGGACGCGATCGCGTCCGGCGCAATCATCCGTACTCAGATCACTCCGGACAACCTCAAACAAGTGTTCGACAAGTGGGTGGAGATGGTCGGCCAGGAGATCGAGGATGTCGAGGAGGACAGCTTTAACCTTCTCTTCTTCGCCGACATCATGAACGACGGCACCGTTTCGACGCACAAGGATCTGACCGCCAAGCTGCTCTTCATGGACGGTGATCCGGTGTTCGACCTACACGGCAAGCTGCATGCCTTACGCAACGTGGAAGGCTACCGGCGCTTCTGGTCGATTTACCACCGGCCTCCCAAGAAGGACTATCGGAACGACATCCTCGAGCGCAGAGACAGCCTGATCCCGGTTGTGGAGCGTGTCTTTAAGGGGGCTTTCTACACCCCGCTGCATGTCGTCGACAAAGCCTATGACCACTTGGCCTTTGTGCTGGGGAAGAACTGGCAGAAGAAGTACAAGGTCTGGGACATGTGCTGCGGAGTGGGAAACCTTGAGGTCAAGCACTCTAACCACCGCAACCTTTTCATGTCGACCCTCGACCAGTCCGATGTCGACGTCATGAAGGCCACCAAGACCTGCGTGGCCGCTCACCGGTTCCAGTACGACTACCTCAACGACGACGTCACCGAAGATGGCAAGATCGACTATAGCCTCACGGACAAGCTCCCGCAGGAGCTCCGCGACGCCATTGCCGCCAAGGAGAAGATCGTCGTCCTAATCAACCCTCCATATGCTGAGGCCATGAATGCCGGTACGGGGGTAGCGACCACGGTGGTGGGGCGTGCTTTTGGCGGTGACGTTGGTTTCGCGCGCCGAGAACTGTTCATCCAGTTCCTACTGCGTATCCAAGCCGAGCTCCCCAATGCAATCGTGGCCATGTTCTCGAAGCTCAAGTACGTCAACGCTCCCAACTTCGACGACTTCCGTGACGAATGGAATGCTCAATATTTGGGTGGCTTCGTTGTCCCCAGCCGTGCTTTCGATGGGTTGAAGGGCGAATTTCCCATCGGTTTTCTGGTGTGGGACACAGCCAAGAAGCGCAAGGAGCCATTCGAGATCGAAGCTGAGGTGCTGAACAAGCATGCCCAACCGATCGGGGCAAAACGGTTCTACGACGTCCCCAAAGACAGGTTGCTCAACGCCTGGATCAAGCGCACCAAGCCGAACTCGACACCAGCGTTGCCCCTCACAAACGCGCTGGAGCCGACCACACGCACTGGCGATGTACGCGGTACACGCTGGGCAGAGGGCGCGATTGGCGGCATGATCAGCAATGGTTCTGACCTTCAGCATGCAGGTAACACCGTGCTATTTTCCTCGGGTTACGCCAGTGCTGGAGGTTTCCTAGTGACCGAAGAAAACCTCTGGCAATCTGCGGTTGTTTTTACAGCCAAACGTATCATCCGCCAAACTTGGCTCAATGATCGCGACCAGTTCCTTATCCCTTCGCAGGACATCCCCAAAGAGATGGCGAACGATTGCCTGGTCTGGATGCTCTTCAACAACAGAAACCTTTCTGCTGGTGCCGATGGCCTCATGTGGCAGGGAAAGAGCTGGTCACTGGTGAACCATTTTATCCCTTACACCGAGGACCAAGTGGGGGCTCTAAGCCGCTTCGAATCTGACTTCATGTCCAGCCATCTCGCGACCCTAAAGCTCTCAAAGGAAGCCAAAAAGGTTCTAGCTGATGGGCGAAAGGTGTGGGCGGCGTACTTCAAAGCCGTCGAGAAGAAGCAAATCGCGAAGAGTATTCGCGACGAGTTCAAGCTCAACAGAGCCGACGTTGGCTGGTACCAGATCCGCAACACGCTCGAGGCGTTGGTCGGCCAAGGCATAGTAGTTTCTGCGCGCCCACGTGACATCGACTCGTCTTATCGTGCTCTGTCCGAGAAGATTGAGCCGGAGATCTATGCGAAAGGCATCCTCAAGGCTTAGAGGCCTCATTCATCGTCCGCCAGCTCGACACTGTCGTGGCCCCAGGAGCCGACTAACGTGTAAGCCGTTGAACGGCAGCTTTTGGCAGTTTACCCGAGGGATGAACGGCAAAACGAGTTCGACAATTGCCGTTGTTCAGATAGTGTGCACAAAGCGGAAGCTTGTTCGCGAGTGGCTATGTCGCCTTTGGGCCAAACGCGGATATAACGCAGCCTGTACCGCTGGCGTCCCCGATAATGCCCGACAACACCTAAGCCACCTGCCCCTGCTCGATCTTGCGGCGCAGTTCCTCGGGCCGGAAGGGCTTGGGGATGTAGTCGTCCATACCGACGGCCAGGCAGCGCTCGCGGTCGCCGGCCAGGGCGTGGGCGGTCATGCCGATAATGCGCACACGCGGGCGCCCCTCGGCCTCTTCCCATTCGCGGATGCGGCGGGTGGCGTCCAGACCGTTCATGCCGTGCATCTGAACATCCATAAGCACGGCCACGTAGGCGCGTTTCTTTACAGCCTCGAAGGCTTCCATGCCGTTATTGGCGACATCGACATAGTAGCCGAAATCTTCCAGGAAGGTGGTGGCGACCAGGATATTCGGCTCGTAATCCTCCACCAGCAGGACATGGGGCCGGACATGGGCCTCGACTGTATTGTCAACAATGGCGTGGATCGAATATTCCGTCCGGTTCACCTGGTCACTGGTGGCGATCTTCAGCGGAATGCAGACCTCGAAGACCGAACCCTCGCCCACCTCGCTCCTGACCGAGATGCTGCCGCCCATGATTTCGGTCAGGGTCTTGGTGATGGCCAGCCCCAGGCCGGTGCCGCCATATTTGCGGTTGATGCTGGTATCGGCCTGAACGAACTTCTGGAAGATGGTTTCCATCTTTTCCGGTGCGATGCCGATGCCGCTGTCAGTGACGGAAATGCAGACCATTTCACTGTCCGGCAGGTCCGATGGATGGCAGGTGATGCCGACATGGACGCCGCCCTTTTCGGTGAACTTGATGGCGTTGCTGCACAGGTTGACGATAATCTGGCGCAGGCGCGTCGGGTCGCCGATGAACATGCGCTCCTCGACGCATTCGCCATCGCCGGTGAAGGTCAGGCCCTTGTCGCGCACCGACACGGCCATCATGCTGGCCACCTCCTGCATCAGCCGGGTCAGGCTGAAAGGAATATGCTCCAGCTCGACCGTTCGCGCCTCGATTTTCGCAATATCCAGCAGGTCATTGATCAGGGCCAGCAGGCTGTCGGCACTGTTGGACAGGGTACGGATATATTCCGTCTGGCGCGGCGTCAGGGGCTGGCTTTTGGACAGGATGGTCGAAAGACCGATGATGGCATTCATCGGCGTGCGTATCTCGTGGCTCATATTGGCCAGGAATTCCGTCTTGGCGATATTGGCGGCCTCGGCGGCATTGCGCGCTTCCAGCAGGGCTTCCTGGGCCTGCTGCTGGGCGGTCATGTCGCGCGCGATCTTGATAAACCCCCTGACGCGGCCCTCCTCATCATACATCGCCGCCATGGTGCCCGACGCATAAAAGCGATCGCCGCTCTGGCGCAGATGCCAGCGCTCATCGGAGGCACGGGTATTGGTGGCGGCCATGGCCAGTTCGGTGCGCGGCGCGCCATGCGCGCGGTCTTCTGGCGTGAAGATGACCTCGATATGGTTGCCCATCACGTCCTGCGGCTTGTAGCCGAAGATCTTCTGCGCCCCGGAATTCCACAGCATGATGCGTCCGGCCTCATCGAGCGAGATGATGGCGTAATCCTGCACGCTTTCCAGCATCAGGTTGAGGTATGCCTGGCTTTCCTTCAGCCGCAGGTCGGCCATCTTGCGGGCGGTGATGTCCTGCACCATGCCGACCATGTGTGACGGGCGACCATCGCCATCGCGGATGAACTCTGCCCGGCGGTATATCCAGCGCACCTCGCCATCGGGCCGGCGGATGCGGTATTCGGTTTCAGAAGGCGTTGTGCCTTCGGCGCGGTCATTCTCTGTCGACTGCGCCCCGGCGTCTTCCGGCAGGACCAGATCGGCGACCGCCCTCAGCGATACCACCGGGGCGGGGTCGAGACCGAAAATGGTGCAGAATTCTTCCGAAACCGTCAGGTCGTCGGCGCCGGCCGCAACCGCGAACACGCCGATTCCGCCGACCTTCTGCGCCATCCTGAGCTGGTGGTGGCTTTCGTCGAGCGCCAGTTGGGTGCGACGGCGGTCATCTATATCGATGACAATGCCCGACTGGTTGATCGCCTGCCCGTTACCATCCAGCACCGCCTTGCCGGTGGCATTGACCCAGCGCCAGCCGTCACCTTTGCGAACGCGATAATCGATGACGCACGCTTCACCCGTCGCCATCGTTTTTTCAACGGCCACGATCAGTCCGGGCAGATCATCGGGGTGAACGGCTGCGCCTATGGCTTCAAAAGGTACGCCCTCGGCCATTGCGGCCGGATCGACGCCGAAGGTGCGGGCAAAGCCTTCATCGCCGGTCACCTTTTGCCGCGGCACATCCCAGAACCAGGTACCTAGCACGGCGCCGGAAGCGAGCGCCAGCCTGAGGCGGTCGGACGTGGAATCGGCCACCTTCTGCATCGCCGCCAGGCTTTGCGCCTGCGCCACGCGCTCGCTGATATCGACAAAGGTGCAGATCACGCCGGTGACGTCCCCGTCCCTTTTCAGCGGCTGGACGCGGTATTCGACCGGGAAGGAGGTGCCATCCTGGCGGAAGAAGGCGTCATTGGGCACATGGCAGGCTTCACCGCTCAAGGAGGCGCGGTAAAGCGGGCAATCGTCCAGGGGATAGAGGCTGCCATCGGCATGATGATGGTGAATGCGGTCATGCACCACGGTGCCAATGACGGTATCGGTTTCGGAAAAGCCGAACATGCGCAGGAAGGCGGCGTTGCACATGGTAACGCGCCCCTGCCGATCCAGGGTGCAGACGCCTTCGACGGTCGAATCGAGCACGAGACGGAAAAAATCAGCCTGTTCGCCTGGCGAAAGTTTGCTGAGCGGCATATGCCCCTGAACCCCACTGAGAACTCCGCAGGCGCCCCCCTGCGTTGTCACAAATCATGACAGTTTGCCATAAAGGATCAATGTGGATCGTGTCTGTTCGATGACTTATGGGGTTTGGGGCCTGCGGCCCCAAGTCTTCACTCTTTCAAAGAAAAACCCGGCCCCAAAAGGCCGGGTTTTTCTTTGAATAAGGCAAGGTTATGGGGCCGCAGGCCCCAAACCCCATAAGTTACGAATCCAGGAACGACCGCAGCTTCCGTGACCGCGACGGGTGCTTGAGCTTACGCAGCGCCTTGGCCTCGATCTGACGGATACGTTCGCGGGTGACCGAGAACTGCTGGCCGACCTCTTCCAGAGTGTGGTCGGTGTTCATGCCAATGCCGAAACGCATCCGCAGAACCCGTTCTTCACGCGGGGTCAGCGAGGCCAGAACCCGCGTGGTGGTTTCGCGCAGGTTGGACTGGATAGCGGCATCGATCGGCAGGACGGCGTTCTTGTCCTCGATGAAGTCGCCGAGGTGCGAGTCTTCTTCGTCGCCGATCGGCGTTTCCAGCGAGATCGGTTCCTTGGCGATCTTCAGCACCTTGCGGACCTTTTCCAGCGGCATGGCCAGCTTTTCAGCCAGTTCTTCCGGTGTCGGTTCGCGGCCGATCTCATGCAGCATCTGGCGCGAGGTGCGGACGATCTTGTTGATCGTCTCGATCATATGGACCGGGATGCGGATGGTGCGGGCCTGGTCCGCGATCGAGCGCGTGATCGCCTGACGGATCCACCAGGTGGCGTAGGTCGAGAACTTGTAGCCGCGGCGGTATTCGAACTTGTCGACCGCCTTCATCAGGCCGATATTGCCTTCCTGGATCAGGTCGAGGAACTGCAAACCGCGGTTGGTGTACTTTTTGGCGATCGAAATGACGAGGCGCAGATTGGCCTCGACCATTTCGGTCTTGGCCTGGCGAGCTTCGCGCTCGCCCTTCTGCACCGTGCCGACAATGCGACGGAAATCATCGACCGCCACGC
The DNA here is from genome assembly GCF_900100255.1 of Asticcacaulis taihuensis. GTDB lineage: Bacteria > Pseudomonadota > Alphaproteobacteria > Caulobacterales > Caulobacteraceae > Asticcacaulis > Asticcacaulis taihuensis. The sequence continues at coordinate 98,258 of NZ_FMTS01000007.1, forward strand.
CCATATCGGTGGCCAGTTGCGTGACCTCGCCGCGAATGCGGTTGATCGCAGGGCCGTCATTATCGATGAACTTCTGCCAGCGGATACCCATGTCGCGCACCTTGTCGCCCCAGGCGGGATCGAGTTCGCGCGTATAGTAGGCGGTGAGGAATTCCGTGCGTGAAATGCCGTAACTATCGGCCAGGCGCAGCAGGCGGCCTTCCAGCCCCATCAGCTTCTTGTTGATGGTGTAAAGCTGCTCGACCAGGGCTTCGATCCGCTGGTTGTTGAGCTTGAGCGTCTTGAGGTGGCGGGTGATCGTCGCCGTAACCTCGTCATAGGCCGCGCGATCCGCCGGATCGAGGGGCAGGCCCTCCAGCTTGGCGGTCAGCATCTTTTCCTGGGTGTGACGATAGGTTTCGAACTCGCCGGCAATGGCGTCGAGCGTCGCCATCACGCCTTCGCGCAGTTCCGATTCCATGGCCGAAACCGACGGGCCGGCGCCATCGTCGAAATCGTCCTCTTCCTCTTCCTCGGGCTCAGGCTTCTTTTCTTCCTCGTCCATCGGGACGTAATCGTCGTCGTCGTCCTCGTCACCGGAGGCACGCTTTTTCGGCTCGACCACCTTTTCGGAGACGGCCTTCGATTCCGGCTTCGGCTCCGGCTTGACCGGCTCCGGATCGGGAATCTTGATGACCGGCGGCACGAAGCGCTGCGGGCGCGGTCCGGGCTGGATCACTTCCTCGATTTCCTCACCGTCTTCGCCGAGCGCGCCGGGCGGCGGACCTTCCTGCGGGCCACCGCCATAGGTGCCTTCCAGGTCGATGATTTCACGCAGCAGGATGCGGCCGGACCCCAGTTCCTCGCGCCAGATCATGATGGCTTCAAAGGTCAGCGCCGATTCGCACAGGCCGCGGATCATGGTGTCGCGGCCGGCCTCGATGCGCTTGGCGATGGCGATTTCGCCTTCGCGGCTCAGAAGCTCGACCGAGCCCATTTCGCGCAGATACATGCGCACCGGGTCATCGGTACGATCATAGTTCGAGGTCTTGGTGGTTTCCACCACCGCGCCGGCTTCCTCGCGGACGACGACCTCGCCGCCCTCGGACGCCTCTTCCTCGGACTCGATGACATTCACGCCCATCTCGGTGAGCATCGCCAGGGTGTCTTCGATCTGCTCGGAGGTGAATTCTTCCGACGGCAGCACCTTGTTCAGCTCGTCCATGGTAACGTAGCCGCGCGCCTTGGCCGCCTTGATGAATTTCTTGACCGCGGAATCGGTCAGGTCGAGCAAGGGACCGTCGGACGAAGCCTCATTTTCAGGTTTTTCTGTCGCCGTGCTCATTTTGTCACACTCATATGGGTCTCCGCAACGTGCCTGAAAATTCAGGAGCCGCTCATGTGTCTTATTGAAAACAGTCTGAACGAAAGCTTAACCACATGACTTGTCATGCTTTTTAGGTTGGGCTTTCGTCGCCGTCCTGCCAGATTTGTCCGCTTCTCAAGGACTTCCGCAGGGCATCGCGTTCGAGCTTGAGCCGTGAAAAAAATTCTGTCCCCACCTGTTCGCGGGCCGAATTCAAAGCACGATCCAAGGCCGTCAAACGCGAGACCGCGTTGAACGCCTGTAACCAGCGGGCATGGGCATCAGCTGAAGATATGTCCGGTGAGAGGAATGGCGCGCCGCTCTTTAGGGCCGCCTTCTGTATCTCGCTTAACAATGCACCAAGTCCTTGCTTTTGCAGATGGCGACTCAAGGCGGGCCTGTCAAGCCCTTCGTGCTGAAAACTGAGCGCGATGAGCGCCTTTGCCAGGGGCGCCAGGGCGTCGTCGCCAAAGCCATAGGCTTCCAACCCCTCCACCTGGTCAAGCATCCAGTCCGGATTATCGACCAGGCCCTGCGCCAGGCTGGCCGCCGTCGGATCGAGGGCAGAGGACAGATTGACCGCCGCGCGACGTGTTTCTTCCATGGCCGGCGGGATATAGATTTCGCGCTTTTGCCCCGGCTGCCAGGCTTTTCGCGGCGCCGCACCCTGGTTTGGAACGAAGGGCGCCTTCCCCTGAAAACCGGCTTGCCTCTGCGGCGCCACCAGCGCGTCATAGCGCTCCAGCAGGTCCTGGCGATAGGCTTCGGCTAGGTCCTTGTCCTCGATCTGCGCCGCCAGGGCGCGAAGGCGTTTCTTGAAACCGGCCTTGCGTTCCGGCGTATCGAGCGGCTCGGCTTCCGCCTCGCGGCTGAACAGCACCTCGACGAACGGCCGCGTCTCCTTCAGCGCCTCGCGCAGGGCCAGCGCCCCCTTTTCGCGCAGCACATCGTCCGGGTCCTTGCCGCCGGTGATCAGGCAGACCTTGAAAGACCGGCCGGGCTTGAGCTTGGGCAACGCCCGATCCAGGGCACGCGAAGCCGCGCGTTGCCCGGCCTTGTCGCCATCGAAGCAAAGGGTCGGTTCGGGGTGGCGGCGCCACAGGATTTCGATCTGTTCCTCGGTCAGGGCCGTGCCCAGCGGCGCCACCGCCGCCACATGGGCGCGTTGACAGGCGATGACGTCCATATAGCCCTCGACCACCACCAGCTCTGCGTGGGTTTCCTGCGCCCCCAGCAGTTTTAGCGCTTTCGGCAGGCCGAACAACATCTGCCCCTTGTGGAACAGGGTCGTTTCCGGCCCATTGAGATATTTGGCCTTGTCGTCCGGATTAAGCGCCCGCCCACCGAAGGAAACGACAATGCCGCGCTGATCCTCGATCGGGAACATCAGGCGGTCACGGAAACGGTCATAGGGGGCCGAGCCGCCCTCGATCTCGATCAGCAGGCCGCATTCGACCAGTTCGGAGACCTTGGCGCCACGCTGCACCAACGCATCTTTCAGCGCCGTGCGGTCACGCGGGGCATAGCCCAGGCCAAAGGTGACGATGTCTTCTTTTGATAATCCGCGCCGCTCCAGGTAGTCGCGCGCATTCTGCGCGGCGGGCGTCTTGTCCTGCAACCGGCTGACAAACCACTTCTGCGCCAGGTCCATCCAGTCGGTCAGCCCCCGGCGCTTCATCTCGGCCGCCTTGGCCTGGGGGGTATCGACCGGCAGGGCCATGCCGGCTTCGGCGGCCAGTTTCTCGACCGCCTCGTTGAAACTCAGCCGTTCGGTTTCCTGCAGAAAGGAGATGATGTCGCCATGCTTGCCGGAGGAAAAATCATGGAAGAAACGCTTCTCGTCATTGACATAGAAGGAGGGCGTCTTTTCCTTGCTGAAAGGCGACAGACCCACCCATTCGCGTCCATTCTTGCGCAGCTTGACGCTCTTGCCTATGACCTCCGAGGGCCGCAGGCGCGTCTTTAGCTCTTCAAGAAAATGATCATCGAACCGCACCGGCCTATATAGGCATTTCGCTGTCAAAATGAAGAACAGATATTATCATCTTGGCAAACTTTTGCCGCCATTCTCCCGATGATGCGGAGAATCTGCGAATGGCGGTAAAACACTGGATCAAGGCATTGGCGGCCGTATGCCTGACACTGACGGTGTCGGGTTGCACCACCCTGCAATCGGCCCTTGATGCCCTGCACAAAACCCCGGCGCCGGTTTTCCATACCGAAGGCAGCGAAATCCTCAGGCCGGACGGCACCGCCTTCATCGCCCGTGGCATAAATCTCCAATATGGCGACAATCCGAAAGCCGCCCTGCCGGCCATCAAGGCGATTTCTTCGACCGGCGCCAATATCATCCGCCTGCAACTGCGCCGCAACACCTCGGCGAAAGATCTGAAAAAGGCGCTCGACAAGGCCGTTGCCCTGAAGCTGCCGGTCATGGTCTTCTACTGGGAACAGGATATCACCTGCGGCACCGACAGTGCCCGCCTGCGGCGGGATACCGGCGACCTTTGGCTGCGGCGCTGGGCCGACGTGCTGAGCGAGCGGAAATATCAACCGTACCTGATGCTCAATATCGCCAATGAGTGGGGTAGCTCGAAGGACAATTACGCCAGCTACATGGCGACCTATACCGACCTGATCCGCGCCATGCGCACGCGCGGCTATCGCGCACCGATCGTGATCGATGCCGCCGATTGCGGACAGGCGACCGGCAGCTTCCTCGAAGGGCGCGGCAAGACCCTGCAGGCGCTCGACCCGCTGCATAACCTGATCGTATCGGTTCATGCCTACAATAAGCCGTGGAATTCGCCGGAAAAGATCGACCGGAACATCGCCGATCTGCGCCGTGAAGGCGTGCCCTTCCTGCTGGGAGAATTCGGTGATCAGGAACTGATCGAGGATGGCAATGCTGTCGACCACCTGCACCTGATGCAGGCGGCGCAGGACACCGGCACCGGCTGGATCACCTGGAGCTGGAAAGGCAATGGCGGCGTCACGAAAGTGCTCGATATGTCGGAAAGCTACGGCAAGGTGAAACTGACCCGTCGTGGCCAGGAAATCGTTGATGGTCCCTACGGCCTGCGCGCTACTGCGAGATAACGACGTTTTTACGTTCTGTTTACTTTTAAACAGCCGACAAAGAACGCACATCCTTACAAGGGGAAGCATAGGGTGCCGCGCGCGCATCCCTCACAAGGACATTTTCCCATGAAAGCCTTTCTGCCCCTGGCAGCCACGGCTGCCTTCCTCACCGGCGTGGCGGCCCTGCCCGCTATCACCCAGGCGCAATCAACACCCTCCGCTGATACCCAGGGCGCGGGCGCTTCCAGTTCCGGCAGCTCCATGATGGCCTGTGACAGCATGTCTCCAAACATGTCCCAGAACATGTCAATGAGCAGCATGAGTCATATGGACGGCCATATGAGCGGGATGCCTGACAAGAGCCACATGCCCGCTCACGGGACCATGGACAATTGTCCCGCCAGCAACATGGGCGGGATGACCATTATGAGCGCTTCGTCGGACAGCGCCTCCCAAAGCGCGTCCTCTGGCAGTTCATCTTCCCAATAGCCGCGCTTATTCCACTCCTGCCAGTTCGGCGATCGGCGTTTTCAGGCAGGCGACGAAGTCATCGCGCCAGCGCGAGACATCGTTGGTGCGGACGTTCTCCATCAGCGATTCCCAGCGCCGTTTGCGCTCCTTCAGCGGCATGGACAGGCCGCGATGCACGGCTTCCGATACGTCCTCGCGGCTGAGCGGGTTAACGATCAGCGCGTCTTTCATCTGCTCGGCGGCGCCGGCGAACTGCGACAGGACCAGCACGCCGGGATTTTCCGGGTCCTGCGCCGCCACATATTCCTTGGCAACCAGGTTCATGCCATCACGCAGGGGCGTCACCAGGCCGATATCGGCGGCGCGGTAGATGCCGGCCAGTTCATCACGGCGATAGGCGCGATTGACATAGCGCAGCGGCACCCAGTCGACCGTGGCATAGGCGCCGTTGATCTTGCCCGACAGGTTATCCAGACGGCCGCGCAGATCCTGATAAGCGTCAACCTCATCGCGCGACCGCGTGGCGATCTGCAACAGGAACAGGTGCCCGTGCATTCCCGGATTATTGGCCAGCAGGGTTTCATAGGCCGTGAAGCGCTCCTCCAGCCCCTTGGAATAGTCGAGCCGGTCGACACCCAGCAGCATCTTGCGGCCGGCCTGGCTGTTCAGCATGGTCTTGTAGAACAGCTCAGCGCGTTCGCTTTTCAGCGTGGCCTCGAAATCGGTGGCATCGATTCCGATCGGGAAGGCGCGGGCGCGGATGCGGCGGCCAAAGGCGCTGATCACGCCGTCCTTTTCGAGCGCCGCCCCGGCATCATGGATGGCGTAATCGGTAAAAGCTTCGACATCGTCCTCGGTCTGGAAACCGACCAGATCATAGCTGAACATCGATTCGACCAGTTCGCCATGGCGCGGCAGGGTGGAGAGAATCCGCCGCGCCGGCCAGGGGATATGCAGGAAAAAGCCGATGCGGTTTTTCACCCCGCGCTTGCGCAGTTCGCGGCCCAGCGGAATCAGGTGATAGTCCTGCACCCAGATGATATCGTCCGGCCCGATCAACGGCAGGAGGGTCTCGGCGAAGCGCGTATTGACCCGCTCATAGCCCTCATCGAAGCTGCGCTCATAGTTCACCAGGTCCGGCCGGTAATGGAACAGCGGCCACAGGGTGCGGTTGGCGTAGCCGTTGTAATATTCCTGCTCGTCCTGGGCATCGAGATCGAGCAGGGCCACGGTAACGCCGCCGACCACCTGCATCGACATCTGGCCGGTATAGGGCTCGACCGTATGGCCGCTCCAGCCGAACCACAGCCCCTTGTCCTCGCGCAGGGCGGCCGAAAGCGCCATGGCCAGGCCGCCGGCGGTGCCGACACCGGGATCGGCCGGCGGATTGACGCGGTTAGATACGACGATAAGACGGCTCAATGGCGGTCTCCAGTTCAAGACATTCAGTTTGCAGCCCGCGCGCGAGCCAGTGATGGACGGCGTCCACATTGCCTAGGCGGTAATCAGCGAAGGTTTCGCGCAAACCCCCGACCAGCACGCCGATGCCGCCGAAAGACCGCACCACGCGGAAGCCGTCCTCGTCGGTCAGGTCATCGCCGACGAACACCGGCCGCGTGCCGGCAAAGGGCGGCTCGACCATGAAGGCGCGCACGGCCCGGCCCTTATCCATGCCGGGGGTCAGGAATTCGATTACCATGACGCCGCGTTGCAGCTTGAGGCCGGTGCGGCGGGCCAGATCCTCGGCGAAGATATCGACCACCGGTTCCAGGGTCGGTTCCGCACGGTAATGCAGGGCCACGCTCAAAGGCTTTTCCTCGACATGCAGTTCCGGATACTTGCGCACGAAGGCGGCGATTTCCTGTCTGGCCTGCGCCACGCCGGAATGAATCGGCGCCACGATCATATCCAGGCGGGCATCGCGGCGTTGCAGGCCGTGACTGCCGGCCACCGCCGGCACCACGCCTTCCAGAATGCGGTCGATATCGGCGATCGGCCGGCCACTGACCACCGCCAGGCGACCTTCAAGACGCATAGCCAAGTTGCGGATGAGGGCATTGCGGGCAATATCCGGTCCCACCGCCTCCGGTGTGTCGGTAAATGGCGCCAGGGTGCCGTCGAGATCGAGAAACAGGGAGATATCATCGAGGGCGCAGCGCATCAGGGCGTTGATCTTTGTGGCGACCGTCATCCGCGCGGCATCCTGCCGTTTGCGACTTTCCATATATTCATTAGCCCATTCCACTTCATTAACGCCGATGGATACGGCAAATAGCTTTGCCGACCATCGTTTTCAAAGTACAGCCCAGCCTCAATTGTGACAAAATAAGAATATTTATTGAGATTATTGAGATGAATATGGAAAATAAAATTTCCATAAAGACAATATTTTCGTCTTGAGGCCGTATAGCCATGCGTCTATCAACCTAGCACCCATGGGAAACTCTTTTCAACCGACCTCGCGTTTCTGTGATCGATTGTGAGAGTTTTTGTGATCACTGCGAATGCACATTCCCGTATCAAGATATATTGCCTGGAGCTATTCAGAGCGTTTTTCGATCTGAATGCGTCAGATCGGAAAGCGCTCTGAATTCTTTACTTTACCGCACTTTTTAATCCGAAAAGTGCGTCACACTTTCGGAAAGTGTTCTCGTGCCTGAACAGACCAATCTCGACCTCTCCCCCATCGGCAATTGCGCCGCCACCGCCCTGATTGATCGCCGGGGCCGCTTTGTCTGGGCCTGCTATCCACGCATCGACGGCGAACCGGTCTTTTCCGCCCTGCTTGAACCCAACTGCGGCGGCAGCGAAAATGCCGGCCAAGAAAACGCGGGATGCTGGAGTGTCGAGATGGCCGACATAACGGAAACCACTCAAGCCTATATTCGCAACACCGCCGTGCTGCGCACCGAAATGCGCGACCGCCACGGCGCCGTGGTCGAGATCATCGACTTCGCCCCGCGCCTGCATCACCTTAACCGCACCTACAAGCCCTGGGCCTTTTACCGGCTAATCCGGCCGGTTTCGGGCACGCCGCGCATCCGTATCCGCATGGCGCCGACCGGAAACTGGGGGCGCGACCTCGGCGCCGCCACCTATGGCTCCAGCCACATTCGCTACGAGTGCGGCCCGGCGGTGATGCGCCTGACCACCAATGCCCCCCTCACCTACCTGCGCGAAGACCAGACCTTCCGGCTGGAAGGCCCGCTTGGCTTCCATCTGGGACCGGACGAGCCCTACCCAAATGACGTGCTGACCGATGCCGAGCACATGCTGCGCGCCACCGCCGCCTACTGGCAGGGCTGGGTGCGCACCCTGACCATCCCGCTGGAATGGCAGGAAGCGGTGATCCGCGCCGCCATCACACTCAAGCTCTGTTCCTACGATGACACCGGCGCCATCGTGGCGGCCATGACCACCTCGATCCCCGAAGCGGCCAATACCGGCCGCAACTGGGATTACCGCTACTGCTGGATCAGGGATGCCTATTATGTGGTGCGGGCGCTGAACCGGCTGGGCGCTGCCGACATGCTGGAAAGCTATCTCGTCTATCTGCGCAACCTCACCGACCAGGCGGCCGGAGGCCATGTGCAGCCGCTTTACAGCGTCTCCCTACAAGGCGACCTGACCGAGCGCATCGCGCCCGATATGAAGGGCTACCGCGGCATGGGACCGGTGCGCGTCGGCAACCAGGCCTATGAGCATCACCAGCACGATGTCTATGGCCAGATGATCCTGCCGCTGACCCAGTCCTTCTTCGATGCCCGCTTCCTGCGCGTCGGCACCGAGGCCGATTTCCACGCCCTGGAAAAGGTCGGCGATCGCGCGTTTGACGTCTACGACAAGCCGGATGCCGGGCTATGGGAATTCCGCACCATAGCGCGTGTTCATACCTATTCGGCATTGCTTTGCTGGGCGGCGTGCGACCGGCTGGCCAATGTGGCGCTGTCGCTCGACCTGAAGGACCGCAGCAGCTTCTGGAGCAAACGCGCGGGCATCATCCGCAAGACGATCGAGGAAAAGGCATGGAACGAAAAACTGGGCATCTTCGCCGGCTCCTTCGGCGGCGAGGAGGTCGATGCCAGCCTGCTGCAACTATTCGAACTGGGCTTCCTGCCGGCCGATGATCCACGCTGTGTCGCCACCTTCAAGGAGTGCGAACGACAACTACGTAAGGGCGACAACTTCTACCGCTATGTCGAACCGGACGATTTCGGCGAACCGGAAACCGCCTTCAATTTCTGCACCTTCTGGTACATCGAGGCCCTGCACCTGATGGGCCGCACGGAGGAGGCGCGAGATCTGTTTGAGGCCATGCTGGCGCGCCGTACCCATTCCGGCCTGCTGTCGGAGGATGTGAAAGTCGATACCGGCGAACTGTGGGGTAATTTCCCGCAGACCTATTCGCTGGTCGGGCTGATCACCTGCGCCGTCCTGCTCAGCCGCCCGTGGACGACGGTGCGGTAGCGCCCATCAAGGTTGCGCTAGCGCAGGCGTCGAGCCGCTTAAAAAGTGATCCACAGATTACGCAGATTTCGCAGATTATTTTGATATTTACCGGCGGACTTAAGGCAAACCTCCCTGTAACGGATTGTCGCTTCGCGTCGAAAAACCATACGCGGCCAGGCTGACACATGCATCGAAGATGCATTAAAAAATCTGCGTAATCTGCGTAATCTGCGTAATCTGCGTAATCTGCGTAATCTGCGTAATCTGCGGATTGTTTCTTAAACTGACCACGCTGTAGCAAGACGGCCGCTAAGACTGCTGAATGCCTTTTCGTACCAGGCTCTTGCGTATCACCCTACCTTAAGCTATATACTGAACTAAATGGTTCAGTATATAGCCCCCCTTGATTTGTCCTTCGCCGCGCTCTCGGACCCCACCCGACGTGGGGTGCTGGAGCAGCTTGGCCGGTCTGACGCCTCGATCACTGATCTGGCCGAGCGTTTTCATATGACCCTGACCGGCATGAAGAAGCATGTCAGCGTTCTGGAAGCGGCGGGCCTTGTCGTCACGAAAAAGGTCGGGCGCGTGCGCACCTGCCGGCTGGGCCGGCGGAAAATGGCGGAAGAAGCCGCCTGGATCGAACAATATCAGCAGCTTTGGACCGCGCGGTTCGAGGCACTGGACGAGATTGTCGAAGAACTGAAACAAAGGGAGTTAAACAATGAGCCAGACCCAAAATAACCCCACAACGGCGGAACGCGTTTCCGACCGCGAGTTCGTCATCACCCGGGCGGTCAACGGTCCGGCGCATATCGTCTTCAAGGCGTGGAGCGAACCCGACCTGTTCCGGCGCTGGTGGACGCCGAAGTCATTCGGCATGACCATCCTGTCGTGCGAGATGGATGTGCGCACCGGCGGCAGCTATCGCCTGGTGATCAACCACCCCTCCATGGAACAGCCAATGGCCTTCTTCGGCACATATCTCGATGTGGTGCCGAACGCCCGCATTGTCTGGACCAATGAGGAAGGCGAGGACGAAGGCGCCGTCACCACGGTCACCTTCGAGGAACGCGACGGCCGGACTCTGGTAATCTGGCGCGATCTTTACCCGTCGAAAGAAGCGCTCGACGAGGCCATGATCTCCGGCGCCACAAGCGGCTTCGGCGAGCAGTTCGAGCAACTGGAAGCATTGCTGACCGACCATACACAGGCCACTTAAGAAATAGCTCCTTAAACCACAGCTACTTCGATTCCGCTCTGGATCAAAAGTTCGCTGTAGTAGCCGAGCAAGGTATCACGCCAACTGTCGTTGGTATTCGAAAAACGGTGCCCTTCACGATAGGCAATGTCGCTCATCGTCCTGACCGCCGCATCATCCTTCATTTGCTGGATGGCCCAGGCCAGACTTGACGCTTCGCGCGGCGGCACGACAATGGCGCCGCCAAGTTCAGCCATTTCAACACCGTCGACATCGTTGAAAGCGATGACCGGTATGCCGCTGCGCAGCGCTTCGTGAGCCACAAGGGTAAAGGTCTCCGGCAGGCGGCTTGGCACAATGACGCAGCGGGCGTCTTTCAGCAACTCGCCGATCTGGGCATGGTTGCGCCAGCCTTCGAATTTCGCTTCGGGATACTGGGCCTGCATGGTTTCCCTAAGATCGCCATCACCGATGATGCGGATCGGAACACCGGCCATGCGTGCAGCTTCGGCAGCCAGGTCAGGCCCTTTTTCCGATACAAGACGACCTATGAAGAAGAAATCCCTGTTGTTTTCGGCCTCGACGCGCGCCTCGCGGAACGGGTTGACGGGATTGCGCACGACACGAATACGATCCTTCGGAATGCCGCCGCGCTCATACCACTCAAACATGAACGGGTGTATGATGCCAATCAACGCCTTTGTCCGCGCAAAGCCGGCGTTGAGGCGCAGCGCCAGTGAGCGCGTAACGCGCCAAAGCTTGTGGGAATAGGCACGGCGGTCGCAGTGGGTGCCGATGCAGGCCATACTGAGCGGCTTCAGCGTACAGATCGCGCCATTATTCTGGTAGTTGGAATAGCTCAGGTTGGGGCAGGCGATGGCGAAGTCGTGCGCCGAAATGAACAGGCGCGACGAAACGGGCGCCAGCGCCTGAAAGATCGACGGCGAGAAAATCTGCGACCAGTTATGCAGATGGTAGACTGTGCCCGGTGTGTCGCGTTCAGCGATAAATGTCTCGATCAGCTTCTTGGCCCTGGCATTATGCAGCCCGTCCAGGCCGGCCTCGGCCCACGCCCTGTCGAGCAGCGGCGCACCGCCCAGGGCGATGATTTCTATGTTTTTATTGTCGATCAATGGGCATTTAGAGGCATCGTCACCGGCGATGAATACGACGGGAATGCCGGCGTCCGCCATGACCCGCGCCGACAGCAGCGCCATCGCCTCCGCGCCGCCGAGCGGCCAGGAGGTATCGGTCATGACAACCACCTTGTCCGGCATTGCAATACTACCTGTGGTCTGAACAATTTCCCGCATGTTTCGCCCATTTTCGCGCCGTGGCACGATACGTTATGCTTAAGTAAATATAACGCCAGTCTGAAAAGAAAAGTTAATCGGCGAAATATTCCGCAACTGCAACGGTAAGGTTACATGTCGGTCAGATATTTGCGCTGCCATATGCCCTTCCAGCCCCTGGCGAAATGCTCATTCGTCAGTGCAGGACGACCTAGCTGCCCGTCAGACGCGCCTCGGCCAGGTCGGCTTCGCGGATCAGCCGGCGGGATATCTCGTCGGACAGTTCCCGCGAGCGGCTCCGTTCGTAATAGACGTCACGTTCGGCGCGGATGCCGGCCAGGCGCAATTGCCGCTCGATCTCCTCCAGCTTGCGCAGGTGCGACACCGCCTCGCCCTGGAGACCCTGCTTTTCGATGCGGCGGCGATAGACCTCCATCACGCGGGCCGCGGCCTCACCATATAGTTCGGTTTCGTTGCGGCCCACCTTCTTCGCTTTCTGAAGTTGCTCAATCGCCTCAATGGCCGCTTCGGCGGCGGCGGCACGGGCATTGTCCTCTTCCGCCAGCGCTTTCGGCTCGGGCGGCAGTTTCAGGTTCTTCAGTAGGAAAGGCAGACCGATACTGGCCAGCAGCAGGGAGACGACGATCACCGACGCCGCCAGGAAGATGATCAGGTTGCGCGACGGAAAGGCCGAGCCATCGGCGACAAAAAACGGAATGGTCAAAACACCCGCCAGCGTAATGGCACCGCGCACCCCGGCAAGCGACGTAGCGGCGATCAGGCGCAGGCTCGGCCGCTGCACGGGCAATCCCTTACGCACCGCCCGGAACAGGGTGAAGCGCAGGGCCACCCACACCCACAGGAAACGCAGGACAATCAGAGCCAGGCTGATGGCCGCCACATAGACAATCAGCCACAACGGATCGGTGTGGCCGGTGGACTGGACGACATGGGCCGCACGCGAGGCGATGCTCGGCAACTGTTCGCCGAGCAGCACAAATATGATGCCGTTGGCGGTGAACTGGATCATGTCCCACACGGCATTGCGGCGAACGCGGGTATCGGCCAGGGCCTGACCGCTTTGCTCAGCATAGCTCATGGTTATGCCGGCGGCGACCGCGGCGAGAATGCCGGAACAATGCAGGCGTTCGGCCAGCAGATAGGCCCCGAAGGGGATGAGCAGGCTGATCAGCACCTGCGACCCCGCCTCCTCGCCTATGCGGCGCGAAATCAGCCCCTTCACACGCGTCACCACCCAGGTGACGCCGATACCGATGGCCAGGCCGCCGATGGCCAGCCACAGGAAGGCGCCAAAGGCATCGACCAGCGAGAAACTGCCGGTCACCACCGCGGCCACCGCGAAACGCATACAGACCAGGCCCGACGCATCATTCAACAGGGATTCGCCTTCGAGAATGTGCATGAGCCGCTTGGGGATCGGCACCTTGGTCGATATGGCGGAAACGGCTATGGGATCGGTGGGCGACAGGATCGCCGCCAGGGCAAAAGCGGCCCCCAGGGGCATCAATGGGATCATCCAGTGAATGAACAGGCCGAGCCCCACCACCGTAAAGACCACCAGACCCAGGGCAAGCTGCAATATGGTGCCCTTGTCGCGGAACAGACCCTCCTTCGGGATTTTCCAGCCGTCATAGAAAAGCAGCGGTGGCAGGAAGAGCAGAAAGAAGACGTCCGGCTCCAGATCGACCGCCGCGCCGGTGGAAAGCGCGATAACGGCGCCCAGCGCGATCTGCACCACCGGTGTCGGTATGGACAGGGGCGACAGGCGCGACAGCCAGCCGCTGACGACAACGGCCAGCAACAGAAACAGGGAGATGGCAACACTTTCCATGTTCGCCTTAGACCCTATTAAAGTCTAAGGGGTCAATGCCGTGTTACACACCTTCTTACAAAAGGCGCGGAATCGTGATGTCTTTTTAGTCATTAACAATTGACCTTTCGGCTCGCTCTGCCTATGTGTCGCGCCGTTTGCGCGCCGGGTGGCGCTGCTTTATTTCAAAAAGGAGATGATACCCCATGACAACTGAGCTTTTGGAAGGTTGCACGGGCGTATTGGTCCTTTCGGATGGCACGGTCTATCAGGGCCTGGGCTGCGGCGCCACGGGCGAGGCGCTGGGCGAGGTGTGCTTCAACACCGCCATGACCGGCTACCAGGAAATTCTGACCGATCCTTCCTATATGGAGCAGATCATCGCCTTCACCTTCCCGCATGTCGGCAATGTCGGCGTTAATGCCGACGATGTCGAGCAACTGGGGAATGACCCGAAACGCGCCGCCAAGGGCGCCATCTTCCGCGACGCCCCCACTCCGCCGGCCAACTGGCGCTCGACCCTGTCCTTCAATGACTGGCTGGTCTCGCGCGGCGTCGTCGGCCTGTCTGGCATCGATACGCGCTCCCTGACCAAGAAAATCCGTGAACACGGGATGCCGCATGGCGTCATCGCCCATTCGCCCTCCGGCGTCTTCGATCTCGAAGCCCTGAAGGCCAAGGCGCGCGAATGGAAGGGCCTCGGCGGCCTCGATCTCGCCATCGACGCCACGGTGACGCAATCGGCCGCCTACACCACCGACCTGTGGCAATGGCCGCAAGGCTTCAGCGACGGCACGAAAAAGGAATTCAAGGTCGTGGTGATCGATTATGGCGTCAAGCAGAACATCCTGCGCGCCCTGGTCGATATCGGGGCAGAGGTACAGATCGTCCCCGCCAAGACCTCGGCCGAAGATATTTTGGCCCGCAAGCCGGACGGTGTTCTGCTGTCCAATGGACCCGGCGACCCTGCCGCCACCGGCGAATATGCCGTGCCGGTCATTCAGAAGCTCGTGAAGTCGGGCGTGCCTGTGTTCGGCATCTGCCTCGGCCACCAGATGCTCGGCATCGCGCTCGGCGGCAAAACCATCAAGATGAGCCAGGGCCACCACGGCGCCAATCATCCGGTCAAGGACGAGACCACCGGCAAGGTCGAGATCGTTTCGATGAACCACGGCTTCGCCATCGACCGCGATTCGCTCCCCGAGGGCGTGGTCGAAACCCACATTTCGCTGTTCGATGGTTCCAACTGCGGCATCGCCATGACCGGCAAGCCGGTGTTCTCGGTGCAGCACCACCCGGAAGCCTCGCCCGGCCCGGTGGACAGCCTCTACCTTTTCGAGCGCTTCGCCCAGAACATGCGCAATGCAAAGGTTTCAGCTTAACGCAAAGCCAGCGGCTGGGCGAAGCGGTATTCCGCCGGCAGGTCCAGCGTTGTGATATCGCGGCTGATCACCGGGCGGCCCGCCACCCTGACCAGCAGGGCCAGGCCGCAGGTGCCGGCGCCGACTGATTCCAGTTTACTGTCACGGATCGTCAGGGTGATGCCGTCAAACGTCCCAGCCAGGCCCAGCCCGACGTCCAGATCGAAGCTTTTCTCAAAGCCGATGGTCACCTTGATGGCCGGGTGAATATCTCGTTCTATACTGTGTGATGACAGTTTGAGCACAATCGGCGCACCGGTCTTTCCGCCTTCGCGGCAGGCGGCGCGAATGTCCTTCGCCGTACACCAGCCATCGGCCAGCAGGGCCAGCGGATCGAAATGCAGGGCCGCCGTGACTGCCCTCAGGATCGCGCTGCGCAGGATGGGCGTCGTCAGGATGAGATCGCGCAGCACGCGGTCCCGGTTCGCCGCTTCGATCACCTCTTTTTCGATCTCGGCACGGGTTTCCGCATCGATCAGGTCATCGAACCAGATTGCGCCGGCCGCAGATGTTTCAGTCGTCAGCGTCATGTGTGTCCTCCGCTTTCCATGACCAGCGGCCCGCTGGCGCTGAGGCGACTAGGTCCGAAAACGAAACGCGCGCTGACCTGCGGCACCCGGTCATAGGTGATTTCCGAACGCGGCCTGCGCCCGCGCCAGACGAAAAACAGCAGGACACCGACCAGGGCCGTGCCGATCCATGCCCAGGCGAGGTCCGGCCGTAACAGGTAGCCGGGAAAGGTCAATTTGGGCAGGGTGATTTCGGGTAAGTGGAATTTGGGCACATCCAATTTGGGCATTGACAGTTTCGGCCAGGCAAATTTCGGCCGGGTATTACGGGGCGCCTCCGCGGCCTTGGGTTCGGAAGTCGGGGCCTCGGCGGAAACCGCTGGAGCGGCATCCTTGACCGGCGCCTTTTGAACAGGTGGCGGCAGGTCGGCCTGAGCGTCCGCCACAGGTGTTTCAATTACAGGTGTTTCAGTCATTGGCGCCTCCGTTGAAGGCGTATCCGTTGAAGGGGGTGCAGCCGGCGTTTCGGCGGCCTGTGGGGAACGCGCCGGCCCGACCGACACTTGCAGGGCCAGTTGCCCGCCGGCCGCCAGCGGCTCACCGGCCGCCGGAGTCTGCTGGAGTATGGTGCTGGAGGCGTCATCGCCCGGTGTCTTGGTCAGAGAGGGGTAAATAGCGAAATACTGGGCCAGGGGCACGGCCACGTCATCATAACGGCAGCCCACCAGCCGCGGAGCAACCTGCTTCGCCGCCGCGGCCCGGATTGCGCCGGCGCCACAACTCCGCGTCCCCTGCGCCGCAAGAGCCGGAAAAGACACGATCAGGAAAGCACACGCACTCAGTACAGGTACAGCGGCCGATTTCATGCAGCCCCCTTAGGTTTACGCGCAGGTTGCAAAAGTCTTAACACCAATCCCCTGGCTCTGCCAGTCCGCGTTAACCATTACGGGGCCAAGTGTTGAATTGCGGCATCAGCCTTCGTACCGATGTTTCCCGTTATTACATATCTTCACATCGTGATGATCGGTCAGAGATTCGTGATTCAAGGGTTGCAACGCGGGAACATAGGCTCTAAAGCACCCGCTTAGCCATAAAACATGCTGCGCCCGATGAAGGCGCAATTTTTTTAACCGGACTGCGGATTCGCAGCCCGCTCTAATTTTGCGCAACTGGCAAGGTTGCGCCTTGTGTTACGAAAGACCGAGATGCCCAAACGCACAGATATCAAGTCCATTCTCATTATCGGCGCAGGCCCTATTGTGATCGGCCAGGCCTGTGAGTTCGATTATTCCGGCGTGCAAGCCTGTAAAGCGCTGCGCGAGGAAGGCTACCGTATCATCCTGGTCAACTCCAACCCGGCGACGATCATGACCGATCCGAATATCGCCGACGCCACCTATATCGAGCCGATCACGCCCGAATTCGTCGAGAAAATCATCGCCAAGGAGCGCCCGGATGCGCTGCTCCCGACGATGGGCGGCCAGACCGCGCTCAACACGGCGCTTGCCCTCGATGCCGCCGGCGTGCTGGCGAAATACAATGTCGAAATGATCGGCGCCAAGGCCGAGGTCATCGACAAGGCCGAAGACCGCCAGAAATTCCGCGACGCCATGGACAAGCTGGGCCTGGAATCGGCCAAGTCCGCTGTCGCTCACACCTGGGATGAAGCCGTGGCAGGTCTCGAAGCCATTGGCGGCCTGCCGGCGGTCATCCGTCCGTCCTTTACACTGGCCGGCACCGGCGGCGGCATTGCCTTCAACCAGGAAGAATTCAAGGAAATCGTCGAGCGCGGCCTCGACCTTTCGCCGACCACCGAAGTGCTGATCGAAGAGTCGATCCTCGGCTGGAAGGAATACGAGATGGAGGTGGTGCGCGACACTGCCGACAACTGCATCATCGTCTGCTCGATCGAGAACGTCGATCCGATGGGCGTTCATACCGGCGATTCGATCACCGTCGCCCCTGCCCTGACCCTGACCGACAAGGAATACCAGATCATGCGCTCGGCAAGCTTGGCCGTGCTGCGCGAAATCGGCGTCGAGACCGGCGGCTCCAACGTCCAGTTCGCGCTCAATCCGCGCGACGGTCGCATGATCGTGATTGAGATGAACCCGCGCGTGTCGCGCTCCTCGGCGCTGGCTTCGAAAGCCACCGGCTTCCCGATCGCCAAGATCGCCGCCAAGCTGGCCGTCGGCTACACGCTCGACGAACTGCAAAACGACATTACCAAGACCACCCCGGCCTCGTTCGAACCGTCGATCGACTATGTCGTCACCAAGATCCCGCGCTTCGCCTTCGAGAAGTATCCCGGCTCCGAACCCCTGCTCGGCACCTCGATGAAGTCGGTCGGTGAAGTCATGGCCATCGGCCGCACCTTCGCGGAATCGATGCAGAAGGCCCTGCGCGGCCTGGAAACCGGCCTGTCGGGCTTTGATGAAGTCGAAATCGCCGGTGTGAAAACCGCCGAAAATCCGGACGCCATCCGTGACGCCGTCATCCGCGAGCTGGGCCGCCCGACGCCGGACCGCGTCCGCGTTATCGCCCAAGCCTTCCGCCACGGCCTGTCGGTCGAAGAGATCAATGCCGCCTGCGAATACGAGCCATGGTTCCTGCGTCAGATCGAAGCCATCGTCTCTGAGGAAGCCAAGATCGGCGCGCTCGGCCTGCCGACCTCGGCCAAGGCGTTCCGCAGCCTCAAGGCCATGGGCTTCTCCGACAAGCGCCTGGCGCAACTGACCGGAAAGACCGAGAAGGCCGTGCGCAAGACCCGCCAGGAACTCAATGTCCGCCCGGTTTTCAAGCGCATCGATACCTGCGCCGCCGAATTTGCCTCCTCGACCGCCTATATGTATTCGACCTATGAATCGGGCGCGCTGGGCCAGGTGCCGGAAAATGAGGCCGAGCCGTCGGATCGCGCCAAGGCCATCATCCTCGGCGGTGGTCCGAACCGGATCGGCCAGGGTATCGAGTTCGACTATTGCTGCTGTCACGCCGCCTTCGCCTTCAAGGACATGGGCCTCGAAGCCATCATGGTCAACTGCAACCCGGAAACGGTTTCGACCGATTACGACACCTCCGACCGCCTCTATTTCGAACCGCTGACGGCCGAGGACGTGCTGGAACTGATCCATGTCGAACAGTCCAAGGGCGATCTGCGCGGCGTCGTCGTGCAGTTCGGCGGCCAGACCCCGCTGAAGCTGGCGCAAGCGCTCGAAGACGAGGGCATCCCTATCCTCGGCACCTCGCCGGACGCCATCGACCTGGCCGAAGACCGCGAGCGCTTCCAGCACCTGCTGCGCGATATCGACCTGAAGCAGCCCATCAACGCCATCGCCCGCACGCCGGAAGAAGCCTTCAAGGGCGCTCATGAAGTCGGCTATCCGATCGTTATTCGACCGTCCTACGTGCTGGGCGGCCGCGCCATGGAAATCGTCCGCGATGACGAGCAACTGGCGCGATACGTCCGCGAGGCCGTGCAGGTATCGGGCGACTCGCCGGTGCTGATCGACCAGTACCTGTCGGCCGCCATAGAGGTCGATGCCGACGCCCTGGCCGATGGTTCCGGCAATGTCTTCGTGGCCGGCATCATGGAACATATCGAGGAAGCCGGCGTCCACTCCGGCGACTCCGCCTGTTCGCTGCCGCCGTTTTCGCTAAAAGCCGAAACGGTTAAGGAACTGGAGCGCCAGACCATCGAACTGGCCAAGGCGCTGAAAGTGCGCGGCCTGATGAACGTCCAGTTCGCCATCCTGCACCCCTATTCGGACGCGCCGGAAATCTTCGTGCTCGAAGTCAATCCGCGCGCCTCGCGCACCGTGCCCTTCGTCGCCAAGACTCTGGGCCAGCCTCTGGCCGGCATCGCCGCCAAGATCATGGCGGGCGTACCGCTGGCTGATTTCGACCTCAAGCCGAAGACCTACAACCACGTCGCAGTCAAGGAGGTCGTCTTCCCGTTCGCCCGCTTCGCCAATGTCGATACGGTGCTTGGGCCTGAAATGCGCTCCACCGGCGAGGTCATGGGCCTTGACTGGGTACGTGACGGTGAAAGTATGATGGACGCCTTCTCGCGCGCCTTCGCCAAGTCGCAGCTCGGCGCCGGCGTCAAGCTGCCGACATCCGGCAAGGTCTTCGTCTCGGTCAAGGACATGGACAAGCCGGTGATCGTGGACTCGATCCGAACGCTTTTGGAACTGGGCTTCAAGGTCGTCGCCACCGGCGGCACTGCCGATTATCTGAAGGCCCAGGGCCTCGATATCGAGCCGGTCAAGAAGGTGCTGGAGGGGCGTCCGAACATCCTCGACGCCATCAAGAACGGTGAGATCGACCTGGTGTTCAACACCACCGAGGGCAAGCAGTCGCTGGCGGATTCGTTCTCGCTGCGCCGCGCCACCCTGATGCAGAAGATCCCGTACTATACGACGGCATCGGGTGCCGTGGCCGCGACTCGGGCCATCAAGTCCGGCGCCAATGAAGGGCTCGATGTGCGCCCGATCCAGGCCTATGCCTGACCGCATGACCCCGTGGCGATCCTCAAAATCGCCGCGGGTTCATGCACTGATCAGGGCAGGATTTTTACCGTCACCCGCTTGTACCTCGTCAGAGGTGGTGTGCCCCTGTCCGTTACGCGGACAACAAATTCCGCCGTTTCCGGCCGTGTGACGGTCGCGCCCTCCACCCACACGCCCTGGACATCCTCCGCGGACATTTTCATGACTGTCTTGAGAGTGCCGGCTTCGGGATACTGGAACCAGAGGTAGGTCAGGCTGTCGCCGTCGGGATCAGTGGTCCCTTTAGCGCTGAGTGCGAAACCCTGACCGGATTTCACCGTCAGCACTTCAGGCACATCGAGCCGAACGACAGGCGGATGGTTCGCCTCATCGAACGGTTTCGTTGTCCAGGCCATGCGGGCGGCAAAATCATTCTGGAAATCATCCCGCCAGCGCCACAGGCTGACCTTGTTGCCGGAAAACGTCTTGGTGCCGAAATGTATGGCCCGGTTGTATTCCCCCTTTTCCGGCGGCGCATAATCGTCACTCGCATTGGTCCAGATCGGCCGTGTTTCCGGCACATAAGGCACGCCGCCCGGCATATTCCCCGCCGCGTCAGCATAGGGCTGCGGCTTATAGAGTTCATAACGGCCGCCCCAGCCCCCTCTGTCCGGATGCTCCGGATCATTCAGTCCGTTGGGGATCAGGGACAGGAAGGAGGGCGTGTCCCCTTCCATGCCATAGCCGACATCGGGATAGATGGCGCCCAGCGGGCCATGCCCCTGCTGAATATTATCCGCCAGCCATTTGTTGCAGATAGTTGTGTTGTCTATGCCGGGAATGACCGAGTTGATCGCTATCCAGGTTGAGGCGCCGTAATCGCCGGGGCTGACAATATAAAACAGGTCGGGGAAGTTTGTTCTGATCCATGTGCCCGTATCGTCCTGATCGGAAATGGTATGAACCCGGAGTTTGGCGATGAGCCGGGCGGCTTCGGCTTCACTCATCGTGTGCTTAATCTTGTAGAGCGCTTGAGCCAAGGTATTGGTTCCGCCCCAGGCGGTCACCCAGACCGGGCGGCCGTCCTTTTCCTGCAATACCTGAATGATGCGGTCGGAACCGGGCGAATCCTTGCCTTCGCCGACACCGGCCATGCCATAGACCGGCAGCCCTTGACGGACGAGCGAGAGCAGGTCGCTCGACTGCGGATAGTCTTTGTCATGCAAAAGCAGAGTATCCCGGACCTGACCATAGGCGCCAATCACCTCACGAACGGACTGCGGATTGACAGTGCCCTTCATCCAGACAGAAGTGGTTGCTATCAGCCCCTCGATATCGATCTCATTTGAATAGAGCATGAGGCGGACAAGCGATTCCGTATCGTCCGGATCAGCGCCAACATCGGTGAGCACAATCAGCCGCTGTTTGCCGGTTTGGGCCGGTGCATTCGCCGCGACCCTTGCCGCCTGGGCCGTCAGTGGCAAAGATGCGGCCAGGCTGGCCAGACACAGAGACAGGGCAAAAGGAAAGAGAGTTGTTTTCTTTAGCATGTTATCGCTCCCATTTTTATGAACGCACGCTACCCTAAACCTGCGGTCGCGCAAGACCCAATCGTTCCCGGCCTCAACGGTTGCCCCCGGTCAAAAAATGCCGGCCTCTTAAAAAGCCCTTAAGGCTGATATTCTAAAGTCGCGGGCGGGGGCACAGGTATCCATTGTTTTTCAGGTCAGGTTCATGGAAATCACGCCCGTCCCGTCCGTCAATGCCTCGCTGGCGCCGCTGCGCGTGCAGCCGGTCACCGCCGCCCCCGAACGCCTGCTCCCAGAACACCTACAGAGTGATCGCTACGCCACCGCCTTTTCGCTCAACCAGGCGCAGTTCAACAGCCTGACGGCCTTTCTTGGGAGCGCCGAGGCCGGCACCCAGCTCGACAAGCGCCTGAAAGCCATGCAGGCCCTGCGCGGTCTGGCGGCGCGCGGGCAGTTGCGCGGCATCGATTCGAAGAACGCCCGCCTGTTTCATCAGTTGACGGATCAAAGCGATCTCGGTCAGCGCGAGGCCGCCATCCAGCAGGATGAGGTCGCCGCTATCAATGCCGCCCTGGCCCATCAGACATCGCCGACACAAGCCCAGCACGCCTTTTTCGATCATCTGTCCCCGGACGATCAGGCCATCCACTTCGAGCTGAACGTCAATGCCATCAATATGCACGGCTTTCAACGCTATGCCTCTCTCGACGACTACCGTCGCAAGCTGGCTCATGATGCGGCCCGTGCTTCACACGACGCCCTGACGCCGGCGGCGCTCGTTTCCGGTGTCATCTGACCGGCTGTCGCCCGTAACAAAAAGTCAACCGTTCACACGCTTGTGAACTGCGGCAAATCCGTTATGATTGCGCTGCAAAAATTGCTCCCGCCATGCCTGAATTTGCCGCAAAAAAGTCATGCGGCTTGGGCAAAGGCACCCGCATTGCAAGCCCGCGCCCTACCTTAATCTGAGTACAAGACACAATGACCTTGCCGAATTGGCTCCGTCCCGGCCAGCTATACGCGAAACTCATGCAAGCCCTCGGGCAGACCCCGCCCGCCGTCTGGACCGGTCTGCATCGCAGCCTGTGCGTGATCGCGCCGCTTTTGCTGTTCGCAGCGTTCTTCGACGTCAATGTGGTCAACCCGACGCGCATCGGCTGGCTGATGGAGCATGACTGGGGCCAGCATGTGCTGGGCTGGAACGCCTGGCGCCGGATGCCTTGGTCGACCTTCAACCACGAGACCCTGCTGGGCGCACCCGTTGGCAACACCATCTTCTCGACCGACTCAAATCCGCTTTTCGCATTTATCTTCAAGCCTTTCCGCCAGTGGCTGCCGGATAATTTCCAGTATATCGGCCTGTGGTTCCTGTTCTGCGTGGTGATGCACTTCACCTTCGCCTACAAGCTGATCCGCCCCCACGCGCCCGGCAGGTGGACCGCGCTCGGCGGCGCCATCGCGCTGTCGGCCCTGCCCATGCTCTATTACCGGATGCGCCACGACACCCTGGTGGCGCAGTGGCTGATCCTGTGGGGCCTGCACCTCTTCATCAATGTGAAGGACGACACCCTGCCAGAGGGTTCCGGCTGGCGCTTCTTGGTGAGCTGGTTCCGCAATGGTCAGAAGATGCTCGGCTGGTCGGCCCTGCTGTTCGTGACCGGCATGGTCCATCCCTATCTGCTGTTCATGATCGCCGCCATTTTCGGCGGTGACTGCATCAAGCGTTTCTTCAGCGGTGTCCGGGCGGATTTTTCCGAACGCAAGCTCAAACTAAGCGCCGACTGGAAAACCCTGCTCGATGCCGTGATCCGCGCCATCCCGCCGCTCGCCCTTGCTGTGCTGGCCCTCTATATCGGCGGCAGTTTCAACAAGGGCATGAGCCCCGGCGCCGGCGGTTATGGCTACTATTCCTTCCCACTCGATGGCTGGTTCAATCCGGTCATGCCGGAGTTCTCGACCATTCTCAAAGCGTGGCCGCTCGATGGCGGGCAGTCCTTTGAAGGCTACCAGTATCTCGGCTTTGGCCTGATCGTTCTGGTGATCGCCGCCATCGTGCTCTACATCACCACGCCGGAAGCGAAAGCGGCGCGCGGCTTCATCGCCGCTTTGCGCCCCCTGACCATACCCTTCCTGCTACTGCTGCTAATCGCCACCTCCAATCACGCGCAATTCTACGGATACGACATCTGGAAATTCAGGTTACCCGATGAACTGCGCAATCCCGCCGCCATCCTGCGTGCCTCCGGCCGCCTGACCTGGCCGATCACCTATCTGCTGGTCGCCACCGCGCTGGTGGTCCTGTTCAAGAGCCGTCCGAAGACCATCGCCGTCCTGCTGCCGCTGGTTCTGGTCGTGCAGGCCTATGATATCTCCGGCATGTCCAAAGCCATGCGCCAGGCCACCAGCCTAGCAGCTTCGGATCAGATATTTTACGAGACGCCGAGCCCCGAATGGGACCAACTGGTGAAGGACGCCAAGGGCATCGATTTCTACCCGGCCAATGTGCACATGAACGACAAGCTGTTCTATGAACTGACCTGGCGCGCCACCTCGCAGGTCAAGCCGGTGAACACCATGTATGCGGCGCGTGAAAACCTGATCCAGATCGCCAATCAGGAGGCCGGCATGGACGCCTTCAAGCGCGGCGAGGTCAAGTCCGATCACCTGTTCGTCTTCCTCAAGCAGTGCGATGCCCCGCAGGAACTGTGGTCGCGCCTGCGGATGCTCGATGGCGTATGGATCATCCCTCCGAAGGACAGTCATATCGACCTGCCCAAGCCCGAATGGTCGCCGCTGCGCTCGGAAGTCCGCTTCGGCTGGCTGGATCAGGGCACCTGCCTGCTCGATGAAAACTGGTCGCGTCCGGAATATGACGGCGTATGGAGCGAAGGCCCGGCGGCCAACCTGCGCATTCCGATCAAACACGTCCAGTTCGATACGCCCAGGCCAAAGGAACTGGATATGACGATGAAGGCCAAGAGCCGCCAGCCGGTCCTGGTCAGCGTCTTCGTCAATGGCGTCAAGGTCGGTGAGGTCAACCTCACCAACCGCACCACGCTCAATACCCTGCCCCTGCCGGCCTCGGCCCTGCGCAGCGAAAACCTCCGTATCCGCTTCCTGGTCGAGGAACCGGCGAAGGACGAGGACGAAATCATCGCCACCAAGGCGGCCGAAAAATACAGCGGTCGCGG
This sequence comes from Asticcacaulis taihuensis, assembly GCF_900100255.1. GTDB lineage: Bacteria > Pseudomonadota > Alphaproteobacteria > Caulobacterales > Caulobacteraceae > Asticcacaulis > Asticcacaulis taihuensis. The sequence continues at coordinate 123,062 of NZ_FMTS01000007.1, forward strand.
CGCCGCCTTCAAGGCCGCCAAGGCCGCCGCCGCCATTCCGGTGGATGCCCGCGCGCTCGGCATCAAGCTGATCGACATCAAGCTGGTCGATCCGAATGCACCGGCGCCCGCGGCCCCGCTGGCCGGCTGAATCCATTCGACAAATCGGCGGCCCGCAAAAGTTCTTTTAAATCACGGCAAATAGAACTATAAGGGCTGCCGGTTTCGTTTTGTGCACTGCGTCAGCAGGAAACGAGCAAGCCCACCATCGCCAGTATTCGTCCTGACCGGTTGTTGTCCCCCTCAACCGACGTCAGGATTTTTGTCATTCCTCAGGGCGGAAATAAAGTTTTAATCGCACATGGAAAAAGTGCCGATGACCGTCGCGGGCTACCAGGTTCTCGACGATGAACTGAAGCGTTTGAAGTCGGTCGAGCGCCCGAGCGTGATCGCCGCCATTTCGGAAGCGCGCGCCCACGGCGACCTGTCCGAAAATGCCGAATACCACGCCGCCAAGGAGCGCCAGGGCTGGATCGAGGGCCAGATCGCCGAGATCGAGGACAAGATCAGCCGCGCCCAGGTGATCGATGTATCGAAGCTTTCCGGCAATAAGATCAAGTTCGGCGCCACGGTCACCGTGATCGACGAGGACACCGAGGAAGAAGGCCGCTACCAGGTGGTCGGCGACCATGAAGCCGACGTGAAATCGGGCAAGATTTCGCTGTCGTCGCCGCTGTCGCGCGCCATGATCGGCAAAGAGGTCGGTGATGTCGTCGAGGTCCAGACCCCCGGCGGCGTCAAGGCGTATGAAATTCTCAAGGTTGAATGGCTCTGACGGAATTGCGGGGGCCAATAAGGTCTTGCTTTTTTGCGCTGCAATGAAGACAACGGCTTGCGCGGGTCCGGCAGATGTCAGGTCCGCGCACGTTTTTGACGTTTATTGTGAATCGCCCGGCCAGGCCGTGTGAGGATGGGAGTGAGGGATGCCTCTGCCGCTCATAATCTGGGCCGTGTCCGATGGACGGGCGGGCATTGAAAACCAGGTTCTGGGATTGGCCGAAGCCGTGGCGCGCATCAGTCCGGCCAAGATCATCAAGAAGCGCATTCGTTACAACGATCTGTTCGATCGCCTGCCCTCGGCGCTCAAGATCATGCCCGACCGCATGTTAAGCCCCGGCAGCGATACGCTGGATGCCCCCTGGCCGGATATCTGGATTGCCGCGGGCCGCGCCACCATCCCGCACAGCAGCCGGATGCGGGCCCGCTCGAAAGGGCAGACCTTCGTGGTCCAACTCCAGGATCCGCGCCATAACCTGAAGGCGTTCGATCTCGTCATCGCCCCCGAACATGATCATGTCGCAGGCGGGAATGTCCTGTCGATCATCGGCTCCACCAACCGTATCGAGGCCACCAAGCTGAACAATGGCCTCAAGGCGTGGCGCAACAAGCTGAAAAGCCTGCCGAAACCCCGCGTCGCCGTCCTGATCGGCGGGCGGTCGAAAGCCTATGACCTCGATGCCGCCCATGCGCAAATACTGGCCGAAGAGGTTCACGCAGCCATTACCCAGGCCAAGGGCTCCGTACTTCTGACCGTGTCACGCCGCACCCCCTTGGAAGCCCGCGTCGTGATCGAGGATATTCTGAAAGACCTGCCGGGCATTATCTATGACGGTCAGGGCGACAATCCCTATTTCGCCTTCCTCAAGGCCGCCGATCATTTCCTGGTGACCGAGGACTCGGTCAATATGGTCACCGAAGCCGCCTCCACCGGCAAACCGATCCAGATACTCAGCCTGGAACGACGCTCTCTCGGTTCCGGGGAAAAATTCGAGGATTTTCACGAGACCCTGCGCGCCAAGGGCATCACCCATCCGTTCAATGGCACCCTGGCGGGCGCCCCCTATCCGCCGCTGGACGAAACCCGCCGCGCCGCCGAATACCTGCTGGATATGTATCACAACAGAAAATAGCAAAAAAACAGCCGGCGAAGCTCTCACTCTTCGCCGGCAGTTTTATAAGGGCTGAAACGTTTGGCTTAAACGTGTCGGCCCCGCATCATGCGACCAAGCGCGATCAGGATACAGGCGCCGATAATGCCGGCAATCAGATAACCGATCACGCCGCCGAAACCGATGCCGACCATCGAAAACAGAGCGTTGGCAACAATCGAGCCGACAATACCCAGAATAATATTCATCAGAAGCCCCTGGTTGGACTTCATGATCTGCTCAGCGACCCAGCCGGCGGCCGCCCCTACGATAATGGCCAGAAGCCAGCCAATGCCTTGTTCTTGCATGATATCACCTCTCTCATGACCTCCGCGAACAGCCCGCGGATTTAGAACAAGCCTAATCTGCCCTGAAAGCTTTTGAGATACGGTTCGGCGGCCAGATTGCAAAGTTTCGGAAAAGAACAAGGTGTTGAAAACCGCCACCCGCCTGCAATTACTGATGACATTCGCCGCAGCACTACCTATCTAATGGCCGTTAACTTTTTCGATTCCGCAGGTTTCCGTCATGTCCAAGCCCCGCCCCCTTCGCTGCGCCATTATCGGCACCGGTCCCGCCGGCTGGACCGCCGCCATCTATGCGGCACGCGGCCTGTTGTCGCCGGTCATCTTTACCGGCCCGCAGGATGGCGGCCAGTTGACGATCACAACGGACGTGGAAAACTATCCCGGCTTCGCCGAGGTGGTGCAGGGGCCGTGGCTGATGGACCAGATGAAGGCCCAGGCTGTGCATATGGGCACCGAAATCATCGGCGAAATTGTAACCAAGGCTGACCTCTCCAAGCGCCCCTTCCTGCTCGAAACCGAAAGCGGCGCGCAGTTCCTGGCTGAAACCGTGATCATCGCCACCGGCGCCCAGGCCAAATGGCTGGGCCTGGAATCCGAGAAGACCTATCAGGGCTTCGGCGTTTCGGCCTGCGCCACCTGCGATGGCTTCTTCTACCGCAACAAGGTGGTGGCTGTGGTCGGCGGCGGCAATACGGCCGTCGAGGAAGCCCTGTTCCTCACCAAGTTCGCCGCCAAGGTCTATCTGATCCACCGCCGCGAACAGTTGCGCGCAGAGAAGATTCTGGTCGAGCGCCTGCTCAACGACCCGAAGATCGAACCGATCTGGAATGTTGCCATTGATGAAATCCTGGGCGAGACCAATGAATTTGGCGGCGCCGGCGTGGTTGGCGTGCGCCTGCAGGACGTCAATACTGGCGAGCACCGTGTCGTTGATCTCGATGGTGTCTTTATCGCCATCGGCCATGCGCCGTCTTCGCAATTGTTTGAAGGCCAGTTGGAAACCAAGTCGGGCGGCTATCTGGTCGTCGAACCAGGCACGCCGAAGACCTCGATCAAAGGCGTCTTCGCCGCCGGTGATGTCACCGACGATGTCTACCGCCAGGCCGTCACCGCCGCCGGCATGGGCTGCCAGGCAGCGCTGGAAGCCATCCGCCTGATCGCGGAAGAGGACCATCACCACAGCCTGCTGACCGCGAAAGAGGTGGCTGAAGATTTTTCGCACCTGACCCTTGAACAGCAGAAAGTCGCTACCAAATCATAAAGCGAAGGCGCCGATACCGGGCCTTCTTGACCGGCAGCATCGCCCAGCAGGGGATGTGGATGTCGTTCAAAATCAAACCGTTACGGGCAAAGGCGCAGCGTGTCTGCACACCTGTAATGTCTCGCTTTTTGAAGGAGAGCCCCTATGCGTACCGCAATCGATTTTTCCCCCCTGTACCGTTCCGCCGTTGGCTTTGACCGCCTGGTCAATTTGCTCGACAGCGCCGCCCGCACCGACACCGCGCCGGGCTGGCCGCCTTACAATATTGAGCGCCTGCCGGCTGCCGAGGGCGAAGACCAGGGGGATTCCTACCGCATCGAAGTGGCTGTCGCCGGCTTCCGCCCCGACCAGCTCAATATCGAGGTGAAGGAAAACGTCCTGACCGTCACCGGCAAGAAGGATGATGACGCCGCCACCCGCACCTTCCTGCATCGCGGCCTGGCCGAGCGCTCTTTCGAGCGCCGTTTCCAGCTCGCCGATCATATCAAGGTGACCGAAGCCGACCTCGCCAATGGTCTGCTGTCGATCACGCTCAAGCTTGAAGTGCCGGAAGCCAAGAAGGCAAAGACCATTGCCATCAAGACGGCTTCCTACACCAATGACTCCGCGCCGGTCCTGACCGCCGCCGAGTAATCCCCTGCCGTGTGCCTGAGATAGGCGTCTCAGGCACACACCTACCCTGTTTCTCCCTGTACTTATGTGTGTTGCGCGGCCCCGTGACGGTTGGCCGCGCCCAAGACCCCCGGCCCCTCTGATCTCCGCCTGCCATCCCTCGGGCGTTTGACGGTCAGGCGACAAGCCGGGGGTCTTTTATTTTGCCGGTAATGTCTCGACAAATCGCCGCGACAGTTCCAGAAGGCGGTCAAATGCCGATGACGGACAACCACCTTCATCAATGAAGATAAAGCCCGTCATGCGCCGCCCGCCGTGAATCATCGGCCGCGTGCCGGCGAAAGTCAGGGCTTCGGCTTCATTTTCGTGGCCGGGCCGGAACATCAATTGCTCGGCACCGGTTTTCAGCGTCCTGTGGCTAACCAGCATATTACCGTTCAGCAGGAAAACCAGCCCGCCCATCATCCGCCTTTCAGTGATATTCGCCACGCCCAGCGCATCACGGATGCGCAACGACACCAATTCGCCATAGGCCATTTTTTTCTCCCGTCATCGCCGCACCGATCACTGCGAAATCCCCGGCGCTGAGTTCCAGCAGACCGGAGCGCAGAGCATACCCCCAGTTACGATCTCTTGTCAGGTCGAGCGTGCCCAGTAAGGGGCGGATCGGCTGTTCACGGCCGTCTTCCCATTCGACATTACGGCGAAAGGGCTGGAAGCCAGCGGACATGAAGCCCTGATAAGGCTCGCCCTCTTTTATCCGGCCTATGGCTGTGAAGGATTGAAAACCATCCTTTACGCCCATCTGCTCCGAAGGCGAGTAGTAGACAATGCCGTCGCCCTGCTTCAGGCGCTTCAACGGCGCCAGCTTGCCGTGATTGACCTGCATGAAGCCTTCCGCCCGCCCGCGCCGCACATGTTCGGCGCTGGCCACGGCCAGCCAGAAGCGCCTCACCACAGGTTCCGGCCGTCAAGAACCTGGACCGGCACGGCGTCCAGGTCGAAACCCTCAAGCAGGCGCGCGTTGATGGCGATCTGAGGATGGTCGAAATCCGGCTTATAATCGACCCAGCTCGGCGAGACATTATAGGTGGTGCAGCCGCAGCCATTGCAGAAATGCAGTCCCACCATCCGGCTTTGCCAGCGATATTCGCTGTCCTTCGCCGGATCATTGGCCGGGTCGAAGACAATCTGGTCCGGCGTGTAATAGGCCCACAAGGCGCCGCGCTTGCTGCAGATCGAACAGGTGCAGCGCGTGACCGTTTCTGGTGCCTTTTCGAGAGTGAATTGGGTGGCGCCGCAGTGGCAGCTTCCTTTGACAGTCATGATATCCTCCTTATCGCTGGAGGAACTCCTACGCCGTTATGCTGCCAATTTATGTCAGGAGGCGATCCGTCCGCGCAGGGCCACGCAGGTGGTATGCTCCAGCGCTTCGAGGTTCATCATGGCGCCCTGAAGGTTGGAGCGCGAAATATCCGCGCCATCAAGCCGCGCCAGCTTCATGTCGGAATCGGTGAAATTGACATTGCGCATCCGTGTGTCGCGCAGGTCCGCCGGCAGGAAGCGCGTGGCGTCGATCTTCAGCGCGCCGAGATTGGCGCCTTCCAGATTGGCGCCATCGAGACGCGCCCGCGCCATGCGCACGCCGCGCAGGTCGGCGCCGGCCAGGTTACAGTTACGCAGGTCGGCGTCTTCGAGATGCGCGCCCTGAAGCTGCACCCCCCGCATATCCAGCCCGTAGAAAACCGCGCCCTTGGCCGAAAGCGCCGCCAGGTTCAGCCCCTTGATCGAGCCCAGGCCGCGCAGGTCGGCATTATCGAATTTGGAGGGCGTGCCTTCCTTGCCGAGGGTATCGACCCACAGGGCATGATCACGCAGCATCTGGCCATAGGGCAGGTTGGTGACATCCGTGCCCTGCGGCTTGTCGGTCAGCACGCCGGTCATGTCGGTCTGGGAGGTGCGCCACATGTCGGTCTTGGCGCCGATCAGCACGGCATCGCGCAGGGACGCCCCGGAAAGGTCGGCACCGGAAAGATCGGCCCCCGCCAGATCGACATTATCCATGATGCACTGCTTGAGATTGGCGCGGATCAGTTTGCACGATTTCATGGTGGCGTCAGTAAAATCGGCCTTCATCGCCTGGATGCCGGAGAGCTTTGAGCGCTCCAGATTGGCCCCGCGCAGGTTGGCGTAGGTCGCTTCCGACGAGCGCATGGAGATTTCGACGTAGGAAAGCCCCGCCTGCTTGTCCGGCAGGGCCAGCGCGCCTTCGCGCAGGTCGGCTTCGTACAGATCGCAATCGGAGAGGTTGGCGCCACGCAGGGAAGCCCCGCGCAGATCGGCCCGACGCATGGAGGCATGGCTGAGATTGGCCAGTTGCAGGTCGGCGCAATAGAGATTGCAGGTATCGAGCACCGTATTGGTCAGGTCGCAATCCATCAGGATGGCGGCGGTGAAATCGGCATCATTGAGTACGCGGCCGGAGAGATTGAGGCCCGACAGATCGCACCACGCAAAGACCGCCCGCGCCCCGCCGGGCTTCATGGCGCGCAGGCGTTCGTGCTTCGTGCAGATCACATCGACCTGCGTCTGGTTAAGCTTGGTGTAGCGTGTATCGCCGGCGGTGGCGGTCATGCGGACGGGCTTTCCTCGATATCAGGACAGGCAGTCTTCCACAAAAACCTTAAAAATTTGGGTTATCCGGCCATTAAGCCTGATGCGGCGAGCGCCACGGCCAGGTCAGACCCGGCAGGCACCGACAGATGACGGTAACCACGGCCCGCCCAGGCCACCAGTTCGGTTTCCAGATCGTCGCTTTCAGGCGTGAAAGCAGCGTCGAAGCCCTGCCCTTCCCTCTCGGCCTGCACGAGCGGCCGGCCGGTGCGGTGATAATGGGCGGTCGGGGCGATCAGGCGGTCGGCTTCCTCTGCCAGCAGGCCGGATTCGACCGTGGTCCCGGCGGCTTTCATGCGTTCCACGCCGCTATGCGAGGCGAAGGGCGACGGATCATCGCAGGCATAGACAACGCGGGCCACGCCGGCCTCAACCAGCCTTTGCGAGCACGAGCAACCGCCATTGGAGCGCTGGCCGCAAGGCTCAAGCGTGACATAGGCCGTAGCACCTCTGGCCGCCTCACCGGCGGCATCGAGCGCGATTTCCTCGGCATGGGGGCGCCCGCCGTCGCCCGTGGCGCCCTCGGCTATGACCGCGCCATCCTTGACAATCGCGCAGCCGACCGCCGGATTAGGCCAGGTCCGCCCCGCCTGGGACAAACCCAGCCGGAGCGCCTGCTGCATAAAGGCAATGTCAGCCTCAGCACTCACCTGATTTCGGGCAACGGGTTAGCGCGGGCGGCATCGAGATACTTGGCCGAGACCGGCTTCAGGTTGTCGTCGAGCTTGACCACCAGCGGATTGCCGGTCGGGACTTCGATTTCCAGGATCGCTTCGTCCGACAGATCGAACAAAGACTTGATAATGGCGCGGATCGAATTGCCGTGGGCGGCCACCAGCACCGTGTCGCCCGCCTTCAGGGCCGGCACGATATCGCCCGTCCAGAACGGCATGACGCGGTCAAGCGTCGTCTTCAGGCTTTCGGTATCCGGCAGGTCGGCGCCGGCATAGCGGCGGTCGCCCTTGAAATCGTAGGCGCTGCCGGCTTCGAGCGGCGGCGGCGGCACGTCATAGGAGCGGCGCCAGATTTTGACCTGATCCTCGCCATGCTTGGCGGCGGTTTCGGCCTTGTCGAGGCCCGTCAGGCCGCCGTAATGGCGTTCATTGAGGCGCCAGTCCTTCACCACCGGCACGAAGGACTGGCCGGCCGCTTCCAGCGCCAGGTTGCAGGTGCGGATGGCGCGGGTGAGCACTGAGGTGAACGCCTTGTCGATCTCGATGCCCTCGGCCTTGATCAGTTCACCGCCGCGCGTCGCCTGGGCTTCGCCTTCCGCGGTCAGGTTGACATCGACCCAGCCGGTGAAGCGGTTTTCAAGGTTCCACTGGCTTTGGCCGTGGCGAAGCAGGACGAGTGTGGGCATGTAGCGTCTCCGGTCTGTGAATTACCGGCAAGCCTATAGGGCGAGATTAATACAGGTGCAATACGTCTCCGGGCCGAACCGTTCCGCCTTTGACGATGCGCGCATAGATGCCGCAATCGCGGTGGCCGTAATTTTCCCACAGCGCTTCGCAGAGATCGACATCGCGCTCGGCCGTTTCGGGATTTACGTGGGTGGCGACGCAGCGGACGATCGGTTTCAGCACCTCGAATTCCGGCCCCTCTTCGCCCAGCCGGATATGCCGGCCCACCCAGTCATGATCCTCAAAGGCCGCCTGGTCCTCGACCCAGATATTGGCGCGCAGCCGCAAGGGATCGAGATCGCGGCCTATGCGCTGGCCTAAATCACGCAGGGAGTTCAGATTGAGAAACGAGACAAAGCCCTTGCCGGAATCGGTAAAGCGGAAGTGCGAATGGACCTCGTCCCAGCCCGGCGCACGCAACAGATTGAGCGGGAAAGCGGTTGGGTCGTAATCCTCATGTCGCGCCAGTATCGTCTCGACATGCCGTGCCAGGCTTTGTCGCCCGGCCTCGCTGGCCAGATCGAAGGCCCACGATTTGCCATCCTCGTCCGTGACCTCGAACACGTCGCCAACCTCGTCATAGCGCGTGCGCAGTCGCACCACGGCAGCGAAGCGCGCCAGCACGGCAAATTTCATCTTGGAGATAGTGACTGGATTTTCGGCTTCGAAGCCGGAGCGGCCGACTTCCAGGGCATAAAGCCGGTCGAACGGAAAAAAATCATCCGGACACAACAGCGCCTCCGGCACCGGTTCCGGGGTGAAGCCCTTGACCGGGTAACGCCAGAGCGCGGAGATGACACCCTTGTTCATGGCCGGTTTTTATACTGCAACCAGGTAATCAGAAACAGCATCAGGCTGGCGCCAGCCAGAACCGGCTGCATACTGAGCAGAGCATTCAGCAAGGGAACGCCCGTCATCAGGCTCTGATAGATCACCGCCGCCGCCAGCAGGAACTGGCCGATCAGCAGCATAGCCCATAGAATCAGAAGCTTGCGCAAGACACCCTTGGACATTAGCCCAGTTCCTCTTCAAGCATGGCCAGCCGTTCCGCCTGGTCCTCGGCGATCAGGGCATTGATCATCTGGTCCATGTCGCCTTCCATGAACTGCGGCAGGTTATAAAGCGTCAGGTTGATGCGGTGATCCGACACGCGGCCCTGCGGGTAATTGTAGGTGCGGATGCGCTCCGAGCGGTCGCCGGAGCCGACCTGCGACTTGCGGGCATCCGAACGCGCCGTATCGAGCGCCGTACGCTGCATGTCATACAGGCGGGCCTTCAGATTGCGCATGGCAATCTGCCGGTTCATGTGCTGCGACTTTTCCGACGAGGTCGCCACGATCCCGGTCGGCAGGTGGGTGATGCGCACGGCGGAGTCGGTTTTGTTGACGTGCTGACCGCCGGACCCCGAAGCGCGATAGGTATCGATGCGGATATCCTTGTCGAGAATCTCGATCTCGACATCCTCGGCTTCCGGCAGCACCGCCACGGTGGCCGCCGAGGTATGGATGCGGCCGCCGGCTTCGGTGGCCGGCACACGCTGGACACGGTGGACGCCGCTCTCGAACTTCAGCTTGCCGAAGACACCCTCACCGGTCACCGAGGCGATGATTTCCTTGTAGCCGCCCATTTCGCCTTCGGAAACGCTGTCGATCTCGACCCGCCAGCCCTGTCCCGCGGCGTAGCGGCTGTACATGCGGAACAGGTCGCCGGCGAAGAGCGCCGCCTCGTCACCGCCGGTGCCGGCACGCACTTCGAGAATGGCCGAAGCATTGACGTCCTTATCCTGCGGCGCCAGCAGCAGGGCCACGCCGTGCTCCAGCTCCGGCAGGGTCGTCTTCAGGTCTTGCAGTTCCTCGGCCGCCAGGGGCGACAGGTCGGGGTCATTCAGTGCCGCCATTTCTTCCAGTTCGGGCACGGACTGGCGCGCCTTGTGCAGGCGGGTCACGGCATCGAAGACCGGTTTCAGTTCGGCATGTTCCTTGGACAGCTTGACGATCTCGGCGCCGTCGGTCGCGGATTCCATGCGCGCTTCGATCATCTGGAAGCGGTCCATGACCTGGGCCAGCTTGGCGTCGGGAAGGTGTATCAAGGGTATTCTCTCATCTGAAATCAGGGCTTCATATACATAAGCCGGGCCGATGAGTCGAAAAGTATTAGCTGCCGAGAAACGGAGCGGAGCGTACTTAAGTACGTGAGCACCGTCTCGCAGGCAGATGAGACTTTGCAGACCTTCGGCCCGGTCTTAGGAACCTATTTCGGATAGGTGTCAATAAAGCTCTGGCGACGCTCCAGAACTTCCTGCAAGGCGGCGATACGCGGCGCGATGGCCCGCCAGTCGAGATGGGTCATGCGGAAATCGCAAAAGGTAGCCGCCACGCCCAGGGTCAGCGTGCCCATATCGAAAACATTCGCGTCCGGACACATCTCATCGGCCACGGCGAAGGCGCGCTTCAGATTACCTTCCCAGCGATCCAGCCAGAAGGGCGAACGCTCGGTTTCCGGTCGGCGGTTTTCATAGACGATCTTCGCCATCATCTCGTTGAGCCCGGCCCCGGCCGTCTCCACGCGCCTGACCCGCCAGTAATCATCCGTACCATAGTCCGGCAGCAGGCGCGGTCCCTGGCCTTGCGTCGCCAGCCACGCGCTGATCAGGCCGCTGTCCGTCCAGCAGACGCCCTCATCATCGATCAGGGCCGGAAGCTGCGACAGCGGATTGGCCGCCACCAGATCCGGCGCGGCCTCCACCGGGAGGCGCGATATCTCCTCTATCCGCGCCGCCAGTCCTCTTTCCCTGACGACAACACGGACTTTCCGTACAAAGACGGATGTGGCACTGACAAATAATTTCATAACTTCGTTATCCGATTAAGATTTGAACCGCCCCTGTCGTGGCGCGCAAAACCTTGTTCGTCAAGGATGCGGCCGTCCAATTCACCTCGTTTTCCGGCACAGAATTCTTAATAATCGTTTAAATAAAAATGGCGGATGTTTGCCTTAATTTAAGATATCTACAGTAACCATACCCTGACATACAACTCACCTCAGAATGAGGACCTGGTGAAACGTAATTCAGGCGAATTAAAACTGCTGGCGCCCATGGCCCTGATTGTGGTCGTGGCCGTGTGTGCTCTGGTGGGCAGTCTGTGGGTATGGGCCGAACAGGCCGACCATATGTCGCGCGACCGCGAGGAAAAGCTCGTCATGCTGGGGCTGAACCAGATGGCAGACGACCATTCGCAACTGATGACGCCGATCACCATCTGGGATAAGGCGGTCGAAAGCACCGCCGTCAAATATGACGAGACCTGGGTAAAGAATAATATCGGCGACTATTTCAACAATTTCCTCAATTTTGAGTCCAACCTCCTGCTGAACGATAAGGGCGAGGTCGTCTTCGCCTACAAGAACGGTAAGGAGGCCGATATTGCCCGCCTGGCCGGCGCCGCGCGCCAGACAAGCAGTCTGGTGGCCGGGCTGCGCCAGACTTATGAAGACCGCCGCGCTCGCGGATTACCCGCCACGACCGAAAGCAACCATACCGGCCGCCTGATGGCGATGAACGGCCATATCTATGTTGTGGGCGCCAGCCTGCTGCTTTCCGACAAAACCGATTCCCCCCTGCTGAAATACAAGCCTTTTGTCGCCATTGGTATGCACGAACTGTCGAGCGACGAACTGATCGCGCTGTCGCAGCGTTACATGGTGTCCGATATCATGCTTCTGCATCCCGGCCAGCCGCGCCCCAAGGGATCGGCGCTGGTCGCCTTCAAGGATGACAATGGCAAGGTGCTCGCGGAGCTGAGCTGGATGCCGGATACGCCCGGCCACACCCTGTTCATCCGCACGCTGGGTCCGGTCCTGATGATTTCGCTCGGTCTCGGCCTGATCGCGCTCGTCCTGCTGCACCAGAGCCAGCGCGCCGCGCAAGGACTGATCGCCTCGGAAGCCAAGGCCAAACACATGGCCCTGCACGACAATCTGACCGGCCTGCCCAACCGCACCCTGTTCGCCGACCGCCTGCACCAGGCCAGCGAACGCCTGAAGCGCCAGGGTGGGCACGTAGCGGTCATGTGCATCGGGCTGGATCGCTTCAAGGATGTCAATGACACGCTGGGCCACCTGGCCGGCGATGAACTGATCCGCCACAATGCCCACAAGATCACCGGCATGATCCGTTCCGGCGACACGCTGGCGCGCCTGGGTGGCGATGAGTTCGTCATTATCCAGACCGATACCGACGGCTCTTCGGCCGCATCTCTGGCCAAGCGCATCCTCGAAGGGCTGACCGGCACGGTCAATCTCGAATCCGGCCAGGTGTTCTCCTCCTGCTCGATCGGCGTCACCCTGATCGGTGACGGCGATATCGAGCCGGCCGAAGCCCTGCGCCAGGCCGACCTTGCCCTCTACCGCGCCAAGGACCTCGGCCGCGGCCAGTATGCCTTTTTCGAAGTCGAGATGGACGCCACCATCAAGCTGCGCAAGACGCTGGAAACCGGACTGCGCGAAGCCATCCATGTCGGCGATATCGACGTCGTCTACCAGCCGCAGGTCGATCATTTCGGCCACATCGTCGGCGTCGAGGCCCTGTGCCGCTGGACGCACCCGACGCGCGGCCCCGTCTCACCCGCCTATTTCATTCCCCTGGCCGAGGAATGCGGCCTGATGAACGAACTGGGCACCCTGATCATGCGCCGCGCCATGCAGGATTCCCATCGCTGGCCGGGCCTTAAAGTGGCTGTCAACGTCTCGGCCACCCAGATGCGCAATCAAGGCTTCCTGGCCACCATCAAGGGCCTGCTGTCGGAAACGAAGACGACCGCCGAGCAGATCGAGATCGAGATTACCGAAGGTGTGCTGCTGAACGACGACAACACCACCCAGATGGTGCTGCGCGACCTGCGCCACATGGGATTCACCATCGCGCTCGACGATTTCGGCACCGGTTATTCGTCGCTCGGTTACCTGAGCCGCTATCCGGTCGACAAGATCAAGATCGACCGGTCGTTCGTCTCCAACCTGGGCGTCGACCCGGAAGCCGAGGCGGTTATCCGCGCCATCGTCAAGCTGTCCAAGGCCCTGAACCTGAACATTGTCGCCGAGGGCGTGGAAACGCGCGCGCAGAAGAACATCCTGCGCCAGACGGGCTGCAACATCATACAGGGCTATCTCTTCTCGAAGCCGGTCGCCTCTGGCGCCATCGACGAGATGATGAAGAACGAGCGCAAGCTGGCGATCATCGATGAAGAGGGCTACGTGGCGCCCAAGGCGATCAAGATGACGCCACGGATGTCTTAAGACGAGTAGGGTATCTTCGCCGAATAAAACGCGCTCCGACGATAGCGGTAGCGCGAAATTACCAGGAATATCTGTGTAATCTGTGGATACTCTCTTTTCCAACGCCAGGACTCGCTTAGACGTTCTTTTTGATCCACAGATTACACAGATATTCAAGACAACCGCACGCTACCGCTATCGCCGGCGAATCGAATAATCAGGTTTGTCCGCTTCGCGCGGAATACCCTCGAGCTACAGCTTTTCGGCGTGGGCCTCGACCAGCTCGACAATGTGCTCGATCATATCGGCATTGGAAAGCTTGTGATCGGGCTTGCCGGCCAGGTACACCATGCCGGATCCCGCGCCGCCGCCGGTGAAGCCGACATCGGTATAAAGCGCCTCGCCCGGACCATTGACCACGCAGCCAATGATCGACAGCGACATCGGCTTGGCGATATGAGCCAGGCGTTCTTCCAGTTTGGCCACCGTATCGATGACATTGAAGCCCTGGCGGGCGCATGACGGGCAGGCGATGATATTGACGCCACGATGACGCAGCCCCAGCGATTTCAGCAGGTCGAAACCGACCTTGATCTCTTCCACCGGATCGGCGGCCAGGGATACGCGAAGCGTATCTCCGATACCCGCCCACAGCAGGTTGCCGAGACCGATCGCCGATTTGATCGTCCCGGTACGTAACGGCCCCGCCTCGGTGACGCCGATATGCAGCGGGCAATCAATGGCATCGGCCAGGGCATTGTAGGCGGCGACCGTCAGGAAGACATCCGATGCTTTCACCGAAATTTTGAACTCATGAAAATCGTGGTCGCGCAGGATATTGGCGTGGAACAGCGCGCTTTCGACCATGGCTTCCGGGCACGGCTCGCCGTACTTTTCCATCAGGTCTTTTTCAAGCGAGCCGGCATTGACGCCGATGCGCATCGAGCAGCCATAGTCCTTGGCCGCCTGGATGACTTCCTTGACGCGATCGGGCGAGCCGATATTGCCGGGATTGATGCGCAGGCAGGCGGCGCCCGCCTTCGCCGCTTCGATGGCGCGCTTGTAGTGGAAATGGATGTCGGCCACGATCGGCACATGGGCGTTGTCAACGATCGTTTTCAGCGCCGCGGTCGAATCGACATCCGGGCACGACACGCGCACGATATCGGCACCCGCCTCCTCCATGGCCGCGATCTGGCGCAGGGTCGCCTGGGCATCCGAGGTCAGGGTATTGGTCATGGACTGCACGCTGATCGGTGCATCCCCACCGACAGCCACCTTGCCCACCATGATCTTCCGGCTCGGCCGGCGCTGGATCATCCGCCAGGGGCGAACGTGTGTATGGTCGTGAGGTTGATGGGTATCCATTTTTTTCCTGCGATTGTCATCGCACGCTCAAACGCCGCGAGGCTTACCTCGCAACGGCTCGGGCGCACAGTCGTGCTTGCCGTCTTTCTGCGAAAGCCGGAGACGCGCCTTATATCAGGATGCGCGGCGTTCGTCACAACCGGAATTTCAAATAATATTACTGGGTTTCAGTGGGAGGCACCACTACGGATGAAGCCGCCGCCCGCTGGCTGGGCAGGTAAGGGATTGGCCCATTGGGCTTCTCCGCCGTCAGCGGGGCGATCGGCGCAGAGGTGGCGCGTGGCGCGCCCGCCAGTTCCCCCGCCTGGGCCTGCTTCTGGTCGAGCGCGTCGGAAAGCTGGGCAGCCCGCGCATTGATGCGGCCAATGGGCGTTACCGAACCTTCCAGCGTGCCGGCATATTCGCCGTTATAATACATCTCGAAGGCCGAAACATCGGAGACATCGATCAGAAGATTCTGCTGGTCGGTTTCCGGCAGGCGGTAGGCTTCGCCGGCGCCGATGGAATGGGCGAAATAAACCGTGCCGGTCGCCGGATCGCGCACCACCAGATTGACCGTCTTGGTGGCCTGGATGGTCACCGCGGAGTTTTCCGGCGAAGCGCCATAAACCGCGCCGCGCGGATTGAACGCCTTGCGCATCTGCAGCACATCGCTGACCGGCACCGGTGCGGCGGAATTGGCGTTCCGTGCCGCCTCGATGGACGCGAAGCCTTCTTCAAGCCCTGGCGTCACATAGGGCACCGGCACGTCCTGATCGCGCGGTGCCGGCTGCGGCTGCGACACGAAGATGGCACCATTCAGCATGTTAGGTACGCCCGCCGCCCACGACGAATTGCCGAACTGCGCCTCGTGGCTGCCATTGCCGAATTTCAGGCTTGGCTGGCGTTGCACCACGTTCCAGATGACGATCGCCGCCACCAGACTGGCCGCCGCGCCGATATAGAGTCGGTAGTTCGGCTTGTTGACATCATCGAGCGACGCACCCGACGGTGCGTGAAGCTTGGTGGCCGCCGGCGAGACCTCGCGCTTGTACATATCCGCCAGGGTTTCCTCGTCCAGCCCCAGCGCTTTTGCATAGGCCTTGACATAACCGATGGCGAAGGCGCGCGGCGGCAGCACATCATAGGCCGCCTGCTCAAAGGCTTCGAGATAGGCGCGCCGCACGCGCGTCATTTCCGAAACCTCGGCGAGCGACAAACCTTGCGCCTCGCGCGTCTTTTTCAGGATTTCGGCCAGATCGAAGCGATCGGGCAGCCGGCCATCGGTCGTGCCCTTGAAGGCGGAGTTCGCCTCACCGCGATAGAGGCCCTGATAGGGCTCATCCTCGATGATATTGGGCTCGTTGGTACTCATAACTGTCCTGGGCTGGCGTTGCGCGACCAAACCATAGGCCGGGACAATAATCAACACGGACATGGCCTATGGCCGGGCCTCGGTAACGCAATTTTTGGTGTTTGATATCAATGTGAACTCGGTTATGAACATCTTCCGCTCAAGCGCCGCGAGGCTCCTCGCAACGGCTCGGGCGTGCAGTCGCACTTGCCAACCTGACGGTTGGAATGAGCCCCAAAAAGGAATGCGTTGATGCCTGCAGCCTTCGATGATCTCTATATCGGCCAGAGTGTTTCCATCGGCGCGGGAGTCATTTCCGAAGAGGAACTGGCGGCGTTCTGCAAGTCCTATGCACCGACCTGGAATATCAATGACGGCGTGCCGGATGCCCTGATCTTCGCCCTGTGGTCCAAACTGGAGACCGAAGCCGCCTCGCACTGGCCGCAGACCAAGCGCCTGGCGGTCGATGCCCTGCGCTGGTCGCGCAATCCGCCGCCGGGCGAGTTGCTGCGCGGCCGCCTGACCGTGATGGGCAAGGATGCCGTGGGCGACACCAAGGGCGTGGTCATTGCCCAAAACGACGTGCTCGATGAAGCCGGCCGGCTGGTCTTTTCCTGCCTGACGCGGTCCGTGTTCCAGCGGCTGCCGAAAGCGCCGATTGATTAAGGTTTAAACACGGATAAGGCACGGATGCCGCTTCGCGGCGACACGGATCAGCACGGATTTTATGTGCGCCTTAACTTCGTGGGACAACAGCAAATAGCGCGGTCTTGCGAGGCTCTGAATGACGGCCTTGCTATCGGATGGACGTTCGTCAACTCCTACCGTCTGGAAGATGACCTGAAATCCGTGCCTTATCCGTGCAGATGCGCTTGCGCATTATCCGTGTTCAATCTTCCGAACAAAAAAGCTCCGGCCTTGCGACCGGAGCTTTTCATTTTCATAAACCCGAACGCCTTAGTTGGCGTTGGCGGCCGGCTGGGCATTGTTGCGCTCGATCGTCATGGCGATCAGCTTGTCCCAGGCCAGCAGCGAGTTCAGGTGCGCATAGATGTGCGTAAGCGCACCGTTGTCACGCAGTTCGACCAGCTTGTCGCCGGTCAGTTCGGCCAGCTTTTTTTCATCGACGGCGAAATATTCGGCGATCTTTTGCGGCTCGCCCGGCGTGCCGTCCGGATTTTGCGGACGGTAGAGGGTTTCGCGGGCGGCCAGCAGGTCCAGTTCACGCAGCAGACCAACGAAGCTTTCGGTGCGGCGGCGCTCGTTTTCGAAGTCCGAGCAGAACTGCATGGCGTTCTCGACGTAAGGCGTGGCCTTGCCGGCTTCGAAGAATGGCACGTCGGGGTTCGACTTGGCCACCATGGCGGCGCCGGTATCGACGCACAGGATCATGCGCTCCTGGCCTTCGTCATTGGCGAAGACGAACGGATAGCGGCGGGCGAAGGCCGGCAGGTAGCTGTCGGACTTGAAGACACCTTCCGGCGACACGAAGACGTTCTGGCCGGCCGAAAGCCCCATGGCCGCGACGGGCATGTAGTTTTCGCCGATGAAGACGATCGGGAAGCTCAAAGAAGCGGCCGGGAATTCGGCCACGGTCAGCGGCACGACATTGGTTTCGGCGACGAAGGCGTGCGGCGCCGGGATCGACTTGATGCCCATGCCGGCGTGCGCTTCGGGGCTCAGCGGCTCGGGGGATTTGTAGAAAAGGACGTTTCCGGTGAGCGTCGCATCGTTGGTTTGTTCTTGTGCCATGGTCGCTTTAAAGAAGGTTAGAAGAAAAAGGAGCTTCGCTTCTAGCGCAACCCTTTGCTTCCGGCAAGCGCCGTGACGGTTTGCGGGAAACGGCCCCAGGCTTTTCAGCTTCCGGCGGGTGTTTGGATTGAAATGGCACATTATGGCGCTCAAACGCCGCGAGGCTCCTCGCAACGGCTCGGGCGCGCCTTGCGCTTGCCGAAGCTTAACGCTTCGGAGGGTCAGAAATTATACACCAGCCCCATGCGCAGATTACGACCGGGGTCGACTACCGCGTCCTTGGTGCTGCTGGTCGCCTCGCGCATCTCGACATCGCCGATATTGCGCACCTCGGCGAACAGCGAGGTATCCGGCCTGATCTTGTACGATGTGAAGATATTGGCCGTGACATAACCATCGGTCGGCGTCTCGAAAGCTGCCAGGCGTTCCTTGCGGGCGTCAACGCCGCGCACTTCAAAATAGGAATCCCACTTGCCGCCCTTGCTTTCCAGCTTCAGGGTCAGGGCCTGCGGCGGAATGCGCACGATCGGCCCGATACTCGTCTGACCATGGACATAATCGTAAGCGACATCGAGCGCGATGGCTTGCGAGCCGAGAGCGAACAGCTTCGTATTTGCCTCGATTTCCACGCCGTAAAGATCGGCATTGGTCTGGACGTACTGGAAGACCGGCAGGTCATCCTGCACGGCGCCGGTGGGACGCAGGTCGATAAAGTTGTCGAAATGGCTGGTATAGACGTGGGCGTCGATGGCGAAGCGGTTATCGTGATCGACGACCACATGGCCGGTCAGTTCGAGCGAATAACCGATCTCGGTGCGGAAAGCCGGATCACCGATGATGAACTGGCCAGTGCCGCCATGCGGCCCATCGGCCAGCAGTTCGACATCGGACGGCGCGCGCTCCGAGCGCGTCAGGCTCAGGCCGACAAAACTATGGTCTGACGGCCGGTAAAAACCGCCGAGCGAGGCCGACAGGGTATTGAAGTCCTTGTCGTATGCGGTGGCGGCCGAGGTCAGCTTAGTGTCATCGACCCGCGCCCCGCCTTCCAGGCCCCACGGCCCGTCGTCATAGCGATATTGCGCAAAAACACCGGCCTGCTTGGTGGTGGTCGAAGGCACGAAGGCTTCCTCGCCGATCGCCTCGAAATCGCGTTTCAGGCCCGACAGGCCGACCGTGCCGCTCCACTTTCCCTGGCCGTCGCGGACCAGAGCGGTGCGGAATTCGCTGCCTTTCGAAAGAAACTGCGTCCCCGGCGCACCGCCTTCGATTTCGGCATGGTCATAGTCGGAATAACCGGCCGAAGCATCGAGGCGGTTGAAACCGGCCCAGTTCAGGTTGAACGATCCGCGCGCGTCCCAACGCGTCTGGTGCAGGTCGATGGAGACATCGGAATCGATCGCTGTACCGTAGAGATAATCGGTTTTCTTGTAGCTCAGGCCGACAAAGCCGAAATCACCGACATAGCTGACACCGGCCCCGACATTCTTCATATCCTGGAAGGAATTGTGCTGTTTGTCGCTGGTATCGGCCGGCAGGCCGTTCGCCTCAGTATAGGCCAGGGTCTCGGCCGGTACAGGGATGCTGTAATCGGAGGTCTTGTGCTTGAAAGCGTCGAAGGTGAAGACCCACGGCCCCTTTCCGGCCTTGATATCAAACGCGCCCTGCAGGCCCTGGTCGACCGACGAGGCCTGGAGCGTCGCCGTGCCTTCATAGCCTTTTTCCGGCGCTGTTGCGGGGATGCGGTCGTCGATCACATTGACGATGCCGCCGATGGCATTGCCACCATAGGCCAGCGCCGAAGGGCCGCGCAGCACCTCAATGCGCTTAGCCTCAGTGGGTGAAGACGGCACGGCGTGATCCGGCGACAGGGCCGACACATCCACCACGCCCATGCCGTTATTCAGCACCAGCACGCGGAATCCATCGAGCCCGCGGATCATCGGCCGGCTGGCGCCCGGCGCGAAGCTGGAGGAGCGGATGCCCGGCAGATAGGCCAACATGTCGCCCAGGCCCGCCGCCGGCTTCTGGTCGATCTGGTCGCGCGTCAGGATATCGACGTGCGACATCAGCGCGTCCTTGCTGATCCGGTAACCGGAACCCGTGATGACGACCTCGGTAGGCTTGTCATCGGCGGTTGGCGTCGGATCATCGGCGCGGGCCACACCGGCCGTAGCCAAGGCGATTAGGGAGAGACCGGCCAAAAGAGTGGATTTCGGGAAGGACATGGATACCTCAGAATATTGCCCAAAATACTGGGAAGCGGTATTTGTTATGTAATAATATAACGCGAGTCAAGCGCGAATGTTATATTATTACATCTCGCTTACAGCTTGCGAAATCGGCCGCGTCCTCTTACCTTCTGTCTATGAGCAACGCCTGCGCGCACGCACACAACCACGATCATGCCCCGACACCCGACGCCCGCGCGGCCCGGCTCGAGGCGGCGCAGACGCTGTGCGTGGATTCCGGCGAGCGCATGACATCATCACGCCTGCGCACCTATGAGCTGATCCTGGAGGCCAATGGCCCGATCAAGGCTTACGATGTGATCGACCGCTTCCATCCCGAAGGCGCCGCCAAGCCGCCGACCGTTTACCGCGCCCTGTCCTTCCTCGAACAGATGGGCCTGATCCATCGCATCGAGAGCCTGAACGCCTTTGTAGCCTGCGATACGCACGACCATAAGCATACGGCCGGCTTCCTGCTGTGCGAATGCTGCGGCCAGAGCGAGGAAATCGCCATTCCCAATGTGGCGGATGTGGAAACCCGCGCCGCCAAAACCGGCTTTAGGGTCAACCACATCACCCTGGAAGCGCGCGGCCTGTGCCAGGCGTGCCAAACAGACCATTGAGAGCTGCCACCGATTGTCGCAGATCGCGCCACAGAGTCAGCCTGGTGGCACAAAAAGCGTGATCGCACTTCCAGCTAAAGCTTAAATTTCCGCAACGGTCTTGCCACGGCGCACGCTCTGATTCACAAGGCGGGTGAGATCACGAAATCGCCGTTATGCGATTCGCACGGGTCACCCTTTTTCGAAAAAGCGCTCCAAGGCTACCATGTCCACTACGCTGCAAATGCTCGACCAGGGCTCGCTTCGTCATATCCTGGAAGCCCACAATCTGTTCAAGCTGCGCAAGGCGGGCGGGCGGATCGCCAATCTCTCCTATATCGACCTGACGGACATGAAGCTGGAAGGCGTCGACTTAAGCGATGCCAACCTGACCGGGGCGCGGCTTTATGGCGCTTCCCTGCGCGACGCCAATTTCACCCGCGCCAATCTCTATGGCTGCGACCTGCGCAATGCCGACCTGCGCTTTGCCCGCTTCGATCGCGCCGATCTGCGCGGCGCCTGCCTGCGGGGCGCCAATCTGACCGCCGCTTCGCTGATCGGCACCGATCTGCGTGAGGGCATGATCGCCTTTAAGGACGAAAAGCAGGGCTTGCGCCTGATGAAGCATGAAAAGCGCGCGGGCGAATTGGACCACGCCATATTCAACGGCGCCGACCTCAGCGGGGCGCGCATGAACGGGATGCAGGCGGTTTCGGCGGATTTCAGGGACGCCAACCTGGCCGGGGCCGTCATGTCACAGGCCAAGCTCCGCAAGGCCAATCTCAGCGGCGCCAACCTGACCGGCGCCGATCTCAATGGCGCCGATGTCAGCGGCGCCGACCTGACGGGCACCGTCATGGTCGAGACTCAGACCTCAGGCTGCAATCTGCGCGAGGCCGACACCACCGGCACCCTGGATACGCCAAAAGAGGTCTTTATCGACGAGCGGCCTCTCAGAGATTTTGTCGCCCTGCACGAAGACTGGGCGAAAACCGGCGGCGCGAAGGGCAGCCGGCAGGTGCTTTCCGGCGTCGATTTCCGCCTGGCCGGTGATTTGCGCAAACGCGTTTTGACCATGCTGGAAGCCGACGGCGCCATCCTCTTCGGTCTGGACCTGAGTGGCATCGAGCTTCAGGGGGCCAATCTGATCAATGCCGATCTGCGCCGCTGCAATTTGGCCGGCGCCGACCTGCGCGGGGCGCGGCTGATTGGCGCGAAACTGACCCACGCCAATCTTACCGGCACCAATCTCGGCCCGCTCGACCTCGGCGGCGGCCGCCTGATGCGCAGCGACCTCTCCCGCGCCCACCTCTCCCATGCCAATCTCTCAAACGCCGACCTGACCCGCGCCCGGATGCTGGAAGCTGTCACCGAACATGTCATTGACAAGGGCTGCAATTATATGCTGGCGGAACGGGCCTGACGGCACTTGCCGGATACTGATGTTTCCGACCGGCCTTTCGCAGCGAAATCGAACCGGCATGGGTCTATTACGGGGCTTTTTTGGAGCCCTTTGATCATGACCATGTCCTATGGACGCTTTGCCGTGATGGTCGGCGTGTCCACCCTCCTCATGTACGGCATGATGTATCTAAATACCTATCAGGCCGATCATATCGCGTTCAGCCAGACTCGTCTCTGGATGGCCGTCGTCATGGGGGCGGCCATGGCGGCCGTGATGATGATCTTCATGTGGTCGATGTATAAGAACAAGCGACTGAACGGGCTGATCATAGCCGGCAGTTGTGTGCTGTTCGCGGCCTCGCTCTGGCTGGTGCGCAGCCAGGCCACGGTTAGCGACGTTGGCTACATGGAAGCGATGATTCCGCACCATTCCATCGCCATCATGACCAGCGAACGAGCGCATATCAAAGACCCGCGCGTGCGCAAGCTGGCCGACGGCATCATCGAGGCGCAGGTCAGGGAAATCGGCGAGATGAAGGCCCTGATTCGGGATTTGAAAGCCGAGCCCGTCCCTGCCGGCCACTCTGACCTGCCGGCGAGGCCCGCCAAATAATCAGAACCAGCGGCGCGCTTTGAAATAGGCCAGCATGGCTATGATGATGGCGATCATCAGCGCGCACACCGCCTCGAAAGCATAGGGCTGGTGCAGGAAAGGCATGTGGTCGAAATTCATGCCATAGATGCTGGCGATCAGGGTCAGGGGCAGAAAGATGGCCGAGACGATCGAGATCACCTTGACGATATTGTTCTGCTCGACATTGATCAGCCCCAGGGCCGCATCGAGCAGGAAGGCGATGTGGCCGGAGACATGGCTCGAATGATCGTTCAGGCTGGCCACGTCCTGGCTCATGGTGCGCAGGCGATCATGGAATTCTTTTAACTCGGTCGTCTTGCGGAAACCGACGATCTGGCGCTCAAGCCCCGCGGCAAAAACGGTCAGTCGCGCCAGTGACACCAGGGAATCGCGCACCTTGGCGATGTCATTCTGTGCCGCGCCCAGGCGGATCAGCACGGTTTCCAGCTTGGTGCGGCGACGCGTGGTGAAAACCTCCTTCGACAGGTCGTCAATACTGTGGCTGGTCTTTTCGATCAGGTCGGCGGTGCGGTCGATGATCAGATCGACCAGATTGAGGAAGGTGGTCGGGCCATCCGTACAATGAAGCGGCTGCTTTTCAAGCTGCTCGCCGAAAATCTTGAACGAGGCCGGATCGATATAACGGATCGTCACCAGCCGCCCGCCGGTCAGGACAAAGGTGACGGGCCCGGACTGCAACTGCGCCATGCCGCCGAAGAACGCCACCTGGGCCGTCATGAAGGCGGCGCCATCTTCGATATAGAGCCGGCTGGACGTCTCGATCTCGTCCATGTCTTCGCGCGTCGGCAACAGGACGCCAAGCTGGGCTTCCAGCTTCAGTTCTTCATCGCGGGAGGGATTGAAAAGGTCGATCCAGGTGGTATGCGGATCAAAGTCGCCAGCCTCGGCCGCGACGTGAAATCCCTGCGAATGAAGTGTCAGCACGCGAATACCTTTCCGGCAGCCCCGTGCTGTTTACCGTTTCAGGGACAGGCGGTAAAGCCTACTTCTTGTGGGTATGCTTGCGCGCTGCGGCCTTGGGTGTCTGGGCCTTTGATTTTGCCTTGGCCGACTTGGGTTCCGGCTTGATTGCCTTTTTGGCGGCGGCATGGCCGGCGGCGGCCTTATCCGAATCGATCTGCGCCACCAGTTCGGCAGCGGACTTGCCGCTGACATGGGCGGCGACCGTCACCGGCTTCGCAGTCATCTTGCTGCCGGCCGGGCTGAGCGCGGCCTTCAGGTCGGCCGGCATATCGTCCGTATTGGCCGAGGCGATCTGCTGGTACGGACGGGCTGTCGAAGGGGCCGCTTCCGGCTGGGCAATTGTGGTCACGTGTTCGCCCATGCGGACCTGCGACGGGTCCTGGTAGATAAAGCCGTAGGTCGAATAGACCGTGGTGCCGAGGTCATTGGACGGGCCATACCATACCTTGACCTTGGACCAGTCACCCGCTTCCGACACGTCCATCACGTTGACATTGTCTTCCACCTGGCCGCGGCGGCCATTGATCGGCGACCAGTTGGCGTGGGTGACCTGGATATAGCGATCGGTGATAATCTGCGAAACGACGGCAACGTGGCCGAGCTTCATGCGGCCCTGCGAACGGAAGACGAGAACGGCGCCGGGCTTGGGCGTGGAGCCTTCTTCATAGCGGCCGGTGGCTTTTTCCCACCAAGTCCAGGCATCGCCGAAGATCTGCATTCCGGTAAACTGGCGGGCGAAGGTGACACATTGCAGGTAGGCGGAACCGGCAGGCGTCTTCTGAGCGGCAACCTTTACAGCGCTGGCTTTGCTGGCTTTATGGGCTTTGGTCCGGGCTTCAACCGAGCCGGCGGCACAAAGGGCAAGAAGGGCAAAGGCAATCGCCGAAAGGGTCTTTTTCTGCACGCAACACACTCATTAACTATTCGTCCTGTGTCTTTGCTACATCAGAAAAATTAATTTTCAAATACTTTTTCGCCCGTTCGGCGCAAAAATTAACCTTCCTTAACCCACGAATGCGTGATCGCGCCGTGAAGACATTCGCCATAATGACGCACGATCTTGCGGAACGGGCGCTCGACCAGGTGGTGCGCCAGCATGGAAAGCGGCACCAGGGCCAGCAGGCCGGCAAGCCACCACAGGAATGGCAGGGGCGCGTGATCTGTGCCCAGTAACGCATTGACAGACTTCAGGTAAACCCACTTCCACGGCACATAGATCATATAGGTGGCGAAGGAGATTTCGCCGAGATAGACCAGAGTCTTGCCGGACAGTATGCCCTTTTCATCCTGAGCCAGGCCGGAGATCGACAAGACCAGCAGGCCCAGCGCCACGACCGTCAGGATATCGGACTGCCCAAAAGAGGTCGAAAACACCACGGTCAGCAGGGCGATGCCGGTGCCGATCAGCGCCACGCCCGGCTTGGCGACGGCGCGGGAGCGCCAGGCGAGATAGAGCGCGCTGCCATAAAGGAAGCTCGGCACAATGCGCAGGGCGCCCCACTGGAAGGTGGCATGAGTCAATTCGAAGCCGGCCAGGCGGGCGAAGATCAGGTTGACGGCGACCAGGAAACAGATCGCCAGCGACACGGCGACAATCGGGCGCTCACGCAGGCGCCACGCCAGGAACGCCACCACCGGGAAGCCAAGATAGGCGAACCATTCGGCCGAGATCGACCAGGAGGGATGGTTGAACGAAGCGGTCGGCGCCAGTCCCCACGCCTGTGTCAGGGTCAGGTGCGCCGGCAGGGCCGCCCAGTTATCGGCATTGCCATCGAGCGTCACGCCCTTGACGGCGGCCGCCGCGACCAGAAGCAGGGTGAACAGCAGGGTGGCGATATGCAGCGGATAGACCCGCGCCAGACGATGGATGACGAACTGTCCGTATTTGAAACGCCCTTCGCCGAACCCGTTCAGATAAACATAGGAGAGGATGAAACCAGACAGCACGAAGAACAGATCTACGCCAAGATAGCCCTTTTCGATCACGCCCAGACTGATATTGCCGCTCAGTTCGTGGATATAGGTGTACATCACCACCCAAAAAGCGGCGAAAAACCTCAGGCTCGTCAGGGGTTTGAGATGATCGTTCATGTCTCCGGCCTTCCCGCTGCCGCCTCGTAAAAGGAACAGCGTTGTCCTTAAAAATAACGCCCGAACAGGCGAACGGCTGGGGCCTTGCACGAAGTGTGCCGGAGAAAACTACAGATTTTGTAAATGGTACGCATAAAAAAGCCCTCCGCGCGGGAGGGCTTTTCAACGCATCAAAGGAGAGACGTCTACTTCTTCACCCAGTTGCCGCTGGCATCCTGGTAATATTCACCCGCCTTCAGCTTCGGCACGATGACATTGGCATAGGCCGAAATGCCCGCGGCTTCCGGCGAGACGCCGTTTTTCGCCGCCGCCTGGCCGTAGACGCTCTTGCGGCCCTCGTTGATTTCATCGACGGCGGCCTTGGTGGCGGCATCGCCGGAACCCGACACGAAGCCGAGATAGCCGTTATTGCGTTCACCGACCGTGCCCTTGGCCTTGGCGGCATCGACCAGCGCCTTCGAGGCGGCGACATCGGCCGCGGCCGGGGTGGAGATAACGGCGCTGACGGCAACTACCGAAGACGCCATGGCGAGGGCCGCAACGGCGGCTTTAAACAGAGAGGTCTTTTTCATGAGAGTGCTCACTTTCTAACCTTAAAACAGATCGGGGTTCTGCTGGATCAGGGCCTTCACGTCCTGGTCAAGCTGGACCTTCACATTGACATCAAGCTTGGCATAGATGGGCGCCAGGTTGACATTGACATTGACCGAGGGCGTGCAGGCGATGAGCATGATGCCGCCCGCCCCCAAAGCTATCGCCGCTATCGTTTTCTTCATAAATGGCTCCCTCAATTCCGAGCTGTAAATACCGTTATACCCATATAGCCAGATATAGGCTGAACCGTGGCTGAACGAAACGGATATTTTGACTGGACATTTTACAGCCTTTGGCCGCACACAGACCCAGGGGCCACGGAAGAGCACAGATGCTGAAAAACGACGCGACGACCGCGCCGATTATCGCCCGGCAAAAACCCCGCCTGAATATCTGGCAATCTCTGTGGCTGCGCGGTGTGCTGGTGCTGGTGCTGCTCGGCATCGCCCTCACCGGCCACTGGCTCGATCGCAAGGGCCTGCATGACAATACCGACGGCGTGGTGTCATTCAGCGATGTCGTCTATTTCACCGCCATCACCGTCACCACGGTCGGCTATGGCGATATCACGCCGGTCACCGACCGTGCCCGCATGTTCGATACCTTCGTGGTCACGCCTGTGCGGCTTTTTATCTGGATAATCTTCTTCGGGACGGCCTATACTCTGGCCCTGAAAAGCACCTGGGAGCAGATCCGAACGCGCATGATCCGCAAGGGCCTGAAAAATCACATCATCGTCTATGGCTACGGCTCAACCGGCGAGGCGGCGGTCGGCGAACTGCTGCGCCAGGGCGTTAAACCGCAAAGCATAGTGGTGGTCGACAGCAATGCCGCACGCATTGCCCAGGCCATCGAGTGCGGCGTGACCGGGATAGAGGGCGATGCCACCTATAACGCCACCCAGGACGCCGCCTGCATAAAGACGGCCCGCGCCGTGATGGTGGCCACACACCGTGACGATTCCACAGTTCTGATCGTGCTGAGCGCCCGCCAGATGAACGCGACCGTGCCGATCAGCGCCACGGTACGCGCCACGGAAAACGAAGACCTGATCCGCCAGGCCGGGGCCGACAATATCATCAATCCGGTCAGCATGGGCGGCCACCTGCTGGCCCGCGCCTCGGAAGGCCGGCATGTCGCCGAGTGCATTGCCGACCTGGCCTCGGCCGACGGCCAGGTGGTCATGCGCGAGCGCGAAGTGAGCGCAGGCGAAATCGGCAAGCCGCTGAGCGACATCACCACCGGCATGGGCCTGCGCATTTCGCGCGGCAGCCATATCCACGGCTACTGGGATCGCGCGGCCCAGAGCCTGAAGGCCGGCGATATCATCGTCGAGATTGTCCGGACGGACGCCCCTCCGTCATCGGTTCAGGCGCGATAGCGTTCCGGTGAGCCGAAAAGACTGGCTGGCGAGAAAAGGAGCCTTATTCCGACGGCGGTTTCTGGGCCGTGTTGGAATAAAAGGCCGCCAGATCGGTCAGCACCTCGTCGAGATTGACCGGCACTTCGAGATACAGCTCAACCGGCGTTTTGGAGGGCAGCTTGATCGGCTTCTGCATCCATTTGCCGCTGATATAGTCCATCAGGCTGATCTTCGCCTTTTGCGGCTGCAGCGGATCGTAATAGCCCTTGATGTGGAAATTGATATTGAGGATGCCGCCGTCGATCGAATTGAGGCGGGCGTCAATCTGGTCATAAGCCACATGTTCCATCGCCTGGAAGGCCAGGTCCTGGAACGGGTTGAAATTGGGATCGGCGGCCGCGGCGGCTTCGGCGTTCTGGCTGGCTATGGCGGCGGTGGCCGGCGGTGCGTCAGTCGTCACCGAGCCGGTGGCGGTATTCACGCCGGTCACCGCCGTGCGGTAGATTGATATCTGCCCCGGCGCATCCGAGGTCATGGTGCCATTGGCGAAGGCAATGTGGCCCTCAGTGTAGGTAAAGGGCAAATGGCCGCTGAGATTGCCCTTGAAGCTCATACTGGTATTCAGGTCGGACGCCGCGACCACCTTGCCGAAATCGAGCCCGTCGAAGGCCAGGACGCCGGTGATCGGCTTTTTGGCATCGAACCAGATATCGGTCGGCTCCAGCCGGACCGGACCGCCGGGACTTTCCACCGTGGCCTGTTCCAGCGCCATGTGATCGCCGAGGATTTGGAAGCGAACATCGAGATCGGTCAGGGGTACGCCGAGCTTGGTTTGCGCCAGGCGGATGGTCTGGCCCGGCGCCGTATGCAGCGGCGACAGGGAATCGAAGACGATCTGCCCGGTCAACCCTTGCGACGGGCCGGTAGCGCCGAAGAAACTCATGCCCACGCCATAGGGCGCCTTTTCGGTGGCCGCCACGAAATCGCCGACGCCGATAGTGAGCACGCCACCACTCGAACTGGTCGTCTTTGTCCAGTTGAACGCGCCCTCGAAACTCATCGGGCCTGTAACATCACGGCTGAAGACCGCCGCCACCATCGGCGACAAATAGACCGGTTGCAGGCCGGTCGGGACGAAATTGAGGTCGAGCGTCTTGAAAGACAAGCTGCCGGCGCCGGAAGCTACATCGCTGTCGAGATTGATCGCGGCAATGCGCAGGGGTTTGCCGTCAGCCCCCTTGGTCGAAGGGGTAGAGGCGAAGAAGCGGCCCGTCGTGGCCTTGCGGTCCTGCGTGATGGCGCCGTCGATCAGCAGCGGGTTGAAACGCGTCTGGTCGGCCGGTACGCCATCGGTCAGGGTGGCGCCGGCAAGCGTCGCCTTGTACCCCAGGCCATCGCCCAGGCTGTATGCCTGGAAATCGCCCTGCCCGCCGGCCAGTTTGACGATGACATTGGGCGCTGTCAGGCCGAGGTTGCGATAGGCGCCGGTCACGCGCCAGCCCTGCGGCGTATAGACGAGGAAGGACGGCCCGGTCTGGACGATTTCGCCGGAGAGGTCGGTCAGGTTATCCCCGATCTGCGCCGAGGCGGCGGTGAAGGCGGCGCTGTCCGCCAGGGTGACGTTGAAACCGCCGCCGGGCAGGGTGTTGAAGCGACCGTGGCCCTTGACCTGCGCGCCCTGCAGCGGATCGAAATCAAACTGCGCCGCCAGGGTATAACCGCCGGAGAGGATGCCCCTGTCATCCAGCGCCAGGCCATCGAGCCCCAGCGCCACCTGCGGCAGGCCGTCGCCGGTCAGGGCAATACCGGCTGCCCCGGATTCACCGCTGGCGATCAGCGGCTTCGAGCCATGCGGCACCAGAGTCGCCTTACCGCCGCCAGCCAGCACGGCTTCAGCGCCCTGGACGCGGAGCGCCATCTGCGCCGGGGTATCGGCATCGCCGTGCAGGTTGAGGGTCAGCCCCTTGATGCGCAGGGCGAAACGCTGGAATGCCTGATCAAGCGTGATGATGGCGTCCGCCGGCAGAGGCACCGGCGCGCCCGGAATCGGCGGCTTGCCGGCCGCTTCGGCCCGGGCAGCGGCGCGATCCTTCGCCATGGCGGCCAGGCCGCTGTAACGCCCGCGCTCGGAGCGGACATAGCTCTTGATCGTCACATCCCACGGGCCATGATCCGCACCCGCCTCGGCGCCACCATTCAGTGACAGCGTCGTCTGGTCGAGCGACAGGTCGGCGCCCTGCGCCAGGCGCCCCACGGTCATGCCGCCCGTAAAGGTCGCCTTCGCGCCGTCGTCATCGGAGACCAGGCTGAGGTTTGTCAGGTTCAGGCGCACCGCCTGGGCCGACAGATCGCCCTGTTGGAATCGGCCGGCCTCTCCGGTGATCGGGCCGTTGAGATTGAAGGCCAGGCCGGTTTCGCTGGAAAAGCCGGTATTGAGCGTCAGGTCGTCACCGGCGAGGCGCAGGGTTTCTGCCTGCATCCCGCCTGATTGCAGACGGTCCGTGCTGGCGTTCAGCCGGGCCTTGCCGGAGTAGGCCACGCCCTTTTCCGTGGTCTTGAGCGTGCCGTCAAAGCGTACCTGGGTCTCGAAAGCCTCGGCACGCGTGCCTTCGCTGACCACCTCATCTCCGGTCAGGGTGATGACCGCATCCAGGGCGCCGCTGAACGCCTCATACATCGACTTCGAATGACGATATGGCAGGTGGCTGTCGAGATCGAGCACGACATTCTGCGCATGGAAACGCTGATCCTCTGCCCCGATGGTTTCGACCAGGTTGCCGGCGCCCTTCACCGTCCAGTTGTCGCCGAAAAGATGCGCCTTGACCTGCAACTGGTCGCCATTCTTACCCGTATTGACCGAGCGGGCCGTCACACGGCCTTCGCGCAGGTCCCCGGTGCCGAGCGTGCCGGTCAGGTGTGTGGCGGGCAGATTCAGGTCGAGCAGGGTCAGGAGGCCGTTGCGCAGGCTTAGAGCCCCGTGGCCTTTCAGCAGGCCGTAGTCGCTGTTGAGGCTAATATCTGCGTCCGCGACGACGATTTCTTCCGGCGGCGGCGCATTGGATGGCTTGGCCGACAGGGCATCCTGCACCACCTTGTCCAGCGAACCGAATTTCAGCTTGCCGTCCTTGATCGAAATGGCGACGACCGGCCGGGTGATATGCAGGGCCTTGATCCGGGCCAGCGGCAGGCCATTGCCGGCGAAGGGCGTCAGGGTATAATCGACATCGAAACCGCCGACCGACATTTCCGGCTTTTTCATATCGCCGATCAGCACGCTGCCGGAGGCATGGCTGAGTGACAACCTGTCTATCGTCACATGGGCGGTGACACCCTGCCCTTTCAACCAGCTTTCGGCCACCGATTCCGCGATGACCTTGCGGCCGGCCACGCCGATTATGCCGAGCGCAGTGACGCCGCACAGGGTGATCCACAGCCAGCTTGCGGCGCGGAAATGGCCGCCATTGCCGCCACCGCGTTTCCCGGAAAGCCGCCGCCCCGGAAGGCCGATCTCGTCTTCTGGTGGCGCGCCATCGATCCCTGTCGGACGCGAGAAGCTGTCCCCGGTGCTCATATGCGCCGGAAACCACAGGGCTTCATCAGACAGGGAGGTTGACGGGGAGGTTGGGCTCATCAATCGGTCTTGTTGTTCTGCGGCATTCGCCTGCGGGATTTGTAACGCATCATGAACCATACCTTTTTAAAAAGTGTGGATATCAACGATTTTCTTTTACAGACTAGGGCCCGTTTTAGCCGAAATTCCGGCATATCCGCCGATTACCGGCGCCTTTTGTGAGCCAAAATCGATTTGTGCTTTTTTTTACAGGTTTATGAAAGAGTTATCCACACAGGGCACGCCTGGCCGTCACAAAAGGTTAACGCGTTAAGACCTCGTTAATATCTTTTAAGCAGGATTTTAAGGATAACAAGGTAATTTCTTGCGCGGACAGGGTCGGCAGCCGGGGCAAAATCGCCTCATTTTCGCCTTTTTTTGGCGTAAGCAGGGCCTTCCACTGTTTTGAGACTCAAGGCATGTTCTCTGTCTTTTACGAGTCTTGTCTACCGCTTGACCAACAGATGACGGTTTTAAGCAAAGCTATTTTAGTCCGCCGGCCTCTGAAACAGAGCCGTCGCCTACCGCTAAAACAGGACGAATTCGCGTACCCATGGCCCAACTCGACCCCCGCCGACAACCTGTCAGACTGACGCCAATGGTCTTCGCATTGGCCACCGCGCTGACGGTCGGCACCCTGCTGTGGAAGGTGGTCCAGCCGATGAACGGCGCGGTGCAGCCCATGGACCCGGCCGCCGCAATGGCCCTGGAAACCCAGGCCTATGCCGAAGCCGCCGCGCGCCCCGGTTATGAACAGCCGGTCGATGTGCCGGTATCGCTGCGCTCCGGCGAAACCCTGGCCGGCGCGCTCATCCGCTTAGGGATTGCCCCGGATGAATCCAAGGCCGCCGTCAGCCTGCTGTCCAAATCGTTCAACATCACCGACATCAAGGCCGGCTTGACCCTGGAAGCCGCTATCGCCAAACCGGCCGAGGGCGCGGGGCCAGCGCAGCTTTTGGGCCTCACCGTCCGTACCGGCCCGGCCCGGCAACTGACGCTCACCACCTCGCGCGATGGCCAGATGCGCCTGCGCGCCCTGGAAGAGGCCGTGCGTGACGAACGCCGCGTCGCCATTGGCACGATCAGCGGATCGCTGTTCACCTCGGCCGCCACCATGGGCGCCACCCCCACCCTGACCGCCCAGGTGGTCAAGCTGTTCGCCCACAAGCTCGATTTCGAACGCGACATCCAGTCCGGTGACACTTTCAAGCTGGTCTTCGACCGCAAGGTCACCGAGAGCGGCCGCACGGTTGAGGCCGGCAACCTGCTTTACGCCGAGATCCAGGCCAAGGGTGGTGTCGACCGCTTCTACTCCTTTACGCCCAAGGGCACGAATTCCACCGAATATTACGATGAAAACGGCAAGAGCATCAAAGGCTTCCTGCTGGCGACGCCGGTTTATGGCGCCCGCACCTCGTCGGGCTTCGGGATGCGGTTCCACCCGATTGTCGGCTTCATGAAGATGCACACCGGCATCGATTTCGCCGCCCCTTCCGGCACGCCGATCCAGGCCGCCGGCGACGGTGTGGTGATGGATGCGAAGTGGTGGGGCGGCTATGGCCGCTGGGTGCGCATCGCGCATAACAAGGAATGGGAAACCGGTTACGGCCACATGTCGGCCATTGCCGTGCGCCCCGGCCAGCATGTGACCCAGGGCCAGGTCATCGGCTATGTCGGGACCACCGGCCGCTCGACCGGTCCACACCTGCATTTCGAGGTGTGGCAGAACCACCACCCGATCGATCCGAAGGGGGCCAAGGTGCCGCAATCGAGCACCCTGGCCGGCAGCGATATGGTCGCTTTCCGCGCACGCAAGCATGAGATCGACACCATGATCGCTCAGGCAGAGGCCAGCCCCACCGGCGCGCTGGCCAATACCGACAGCAACGGCTTCCGCTTCGATATGAATACCGATGCAGCCCAGCCCCAGGCTCTGGCCCAGACGGAAACCAGCCCCCTACGCAATGGCAGCCATCCGCTGCGGTCGGCCATCACCACCACGCGCGGCACACGGTAGACCCTACAACTCTTTCTTAATTTCGCCGAAGCTGAAAACGTTCAACCTTGAGTCGAGTGCTAGCCGGCAGGCGCCGCAGGTATACTCTATACCTGCAAGCGCAGACTGCGACGCAATCGGCCAAGGATGGGCGTTTTCATCATTCGAGTTTGTCAGCTTTATACAGCGCCGGGAACAGCTTGATCCAGCTTCCGGTGACGATCAGCGAGCCGATGCCGCCAAAAAGCGCCGCATTAACCGGCCCCATCAGGCGGGCCATGACGCCGGTTTCAAACTCGCCCAGTTCATTGGACGCACCGATAAACAGGTAGGAGACCGAGGCGACACGCCCGCGCATATGATTGGGGGTGACGATCTGCACCAGGGTGCCGCGGACATAGACGCTGATCATATCGGCCGCCCCCAGCACGATCATGGCGGCGATCGACACCCAGATTATCTCGGACAGGCCGAAGACAATGGTCGAAATGCCGAAGACCGCCACGCCACCGAACATCCACGGCCCGGCATGGCGACGGATAGGCGACCACGACAGTATAAACGAGGTGATGATGGCGCCGATGGCCGGCGAAGCGCGCAGAAGGCCGAACGCCTGCGGACCGGCATGAAGGATATCCCGGACATAGATCGGCATCAGGGCCACCGCGCCGCCGAGCAGGACGGCGAACAGATCGAGCGAAATCGCCCCCAGGATCACCTTGTTCGACCAGATATAGGCCATGCCTTCTTTCAGCATGGTCATCTTGGAACCTGACGGGGCGTCCGGCGCCGTGGGCGTCCTGATGGTCAGGATCAGCAGGGCGGCGATCAGGCAGAGGCCGGCGCAAAAGCCATAGGCGAAGCGCGGCGAGAATCCGACCAGGACGCCACCCAGGGCCGGCCCAACGATCAGTCCGGTCTGGAAGGCCATCGAATTGACGGCGATCGCCTTCGGCAGGATATGTTTCGGCACCAGCATGGGGCCTATGGCCGAACTGGCCGGCGCGCTGAAGGCGCGGCAGGCGCCCAGCACGGCGCTCAGGGCAAACAGGCCCCAGAAGGGCGGATGCGGGATAAAGGAATAGGCGAAGAAGGCCAGAGACAGCAGCAACTGCGCGAAAAGCACCACGCCGACGATCTTCTTGCGGTCATGCCGGTCGGCCACGATCCCGGCCGGCAGGGTGAAGGCGAACAGGGTGAGAAACTGCGCCAGGCCGATCAGCCCGACATAAAGCGCCGATTCCGCCACGCCTTGCGTGCGCCGGGCAATTTCATAGACCTGCCAGGCGATGGCCGCGCTCTGCGCCGAGGTGCCGAGCACACCGGCCAGCCGCGAGGTCCAGAAGGCGCGAAAATCGGGAATTTGCAGCGGATGCCGGTTGTCATCCTCAAGCGGCGGCAGGTCGATAACGGGCGGTTCGGCAGGCGTCGTCACTGTAAAGCCTTCAGAAATGCAGACACGACTCGAATTTGAGTCTTCCCCCGGTCAACAAAGGGTCTTAGAGCAAGCACATGGCAAATGCATCTAAAAATCTCGACGTTGTCGCGCTGACTCAGGCGCTGATTTCACGGCCCTCCGTTACCCCCGCCGATGCCGGCGCTATGGATACCGTACAGCGCACACTGGAGGATTTGGGTTTTACCTGCCACCG
Source organism: Asticcacaulis taihuensis (assembly GCF_900100255.1). Lineage (GTDB taxonomy): Bacteria > Pseudomonadota > Alphaproteobacteria > Caulobacterales > Caulobacteraceae > Asticcacaulis > Asticcacaulis taihuensis. The sequence goes on from NZ_FMTS01000007.1 coordinate 158,168, forward strand.
GCTGAAATTCGGCGATATCGAGAACCTCTATGCCCGCCGCGGCACCGCCTCGCCCAATCTCTGCTTTGCCGGCCATACCGATGTGGTGCCGGTGGGGACGCGCAATCTGTGGCGCTATGATCCCTTTGGCGCTGAGATCCATGACGGCGCCGTCATCGGGCGCGGCGCGGTCGATATGAAGGGCGGGATCGCCGCCTGGATTGCTGCGGTCTCGCGTTATGCGGATCAAGCGGGGTCACTCTCCCTTCTGATCACCGGTGATGAGGAAGGCGTGGCGAAGGACGGCACGGTGCGCGTGGTGCAGTGGCTGAAAGAGCGCGGCGAGGTCATCGATCACTGCATCGTCGGCGAGCCCTCGTCTTCGGCACAACTGGGCGACATGATCAAGGTCGGCCGGCGCGGGTCTGTCAACGCCACCTTCACGGTCAGCGGCAAGCAGGGCCATGTCGCCTATCCGCAGCGCGCCCTGAACCCTCTGCCGGTGCTGGTCGATTTGCTGGCCGCCCTGAAGGACCGCGTGCTCGATGACGGTTATGCCGACTTCCAGCCCTCGAACCTGGAAATCACCACCATTGATACCGGCAATACGGCCACCAATATCATCCCGCAGGACGCCCGCGCCCGCATCAATATCCGCTTCAATCCGGCCCATACCGGCGCGGAACTGAAAGCCTGGTTCGAGGCGCTGGCGGCGGAACATGCGGCGCGGTCAGGCACGAAAATCGAGGTGCAGACGGCTATTTCCGGCGAAGCCTTCCTGACCGAAGCTGGCCCCTTTGTCGATCTGATCGCCGATGTAATCAAGGACACGCTGGGCATTGAAACCGACCGCTCGACGACCGGCGGCACCTCTGACGCCCGCTTTATCCGTGACCTGTGTCCGGTGGTCGAATTTGGGTTGGTCGGCCAGACCATGCACCAGATCAATGAGTGCGCTTCGGTGGCCGATCTCGAAGCCCTGACCGATGCTTATTCCGCCTTGATCGAAGCGTATTTCTCGAAATTCGGCTCGGGCTCATAGGTCACATGGGTCAGATATAGCCCGTGCGCCGGCGCCACCTGGCCACAGATCGCCCGATCCGCCGCCTTCAAAGCGTCCGCCATATAGCTGACCGGATAACGGCCGGTGCCGATATCGACCAGAGTGCCGACCATCGAACGCACCTGGCGATGCAGGAATGAGCGCGCCGCGAAGACGCAGTGGATCTCCTCACCGATCCGCTTTACCCGCGCGATATCGAGCGTGCGCATCGGGGAATTAGCCTGGCAGCCGATAAAGCGGAAAGTGGTGAAATCATGATGGCCGATCAGGGCTTTCGCGGCTTCGGACATGGCCTCGACATCGATCGGCTTCTTGACATGCCAGACCCGGCCCTGGCCGATCGCCGGCGGCGCTTCGCGATTGAGGATGCGATAGAGATACATCCGGCCCGTAGCGGAAAAGCGCGCGGAAAAGTCATCGTCGCATTTTTCCGCCGCCAGCACCGAAACCGGTTTCGGCATTAGATATGCGTTCATCGCGTCGCGCACGACCTTGGCCGGGAAATCTTTTTCCAGATCGAAGGTCACCACCTGGCCGGTGGCATGTACGCCGGTATCGGTGCGGCCGGCGACGGTCAGGCGCAACTGCTGCCCGCTGAATTTGAAGACGGCTTCTTCCAGCGCCGTTTGCACGCTGGGCTGGTCGCCCTGCGCCTGGAAGCCGTTGAAAGGTCGGCCATCATATTCAACGAGGAGTTTGTAACGCGGCATCAGAGCAGGATATCGCCGGGTTCGAGCGCCGCGCCATTGAGGAAATCGGCCGCATCCTGCGCCGCCTTGCCTTCGCGCTGCACCCGCAGCAGTTCGATAATGCCCTCGCCCGTGGCGATCTTCAGGCCGCCGATCAGCCGCGTACCGGGCGTTTCGCCGGTGGCTTCGTCGGTCAGGCGCGACATCAGTACCTTCAGGCGTTGCTCACCCTTCGGGGTCTGGAGAAGGCACCAGGCACCAGGGAACGGTGACAGGCCACGAATATGGAAATCAAGATCGCGCGCCGGGCGGTTCCAGTCGATGCGGGCCTCCTCGGAGGTGATCTTCCTGGCATAGGTGGGTTCACCAACCTGTTCCTGGCCGGCCGCACCACCGCGTTCGATGGCCGCCAGTGCCACCGGCAGGAGCGAAGCGCCCAGCGCCGCCAACTTGTCATGCAGGGTCTGGGCGGTGTCATCGGCGGTGATTTCTTCACGACCGGTGAGGATGATGGCACCTTCATCCAGCCCTTCACTCATGCGCATGACCTCGACGCCCGTGTGGGTATCGCCGGCCATGATAGCGCGCTGGATGGGCGCGGCCCCGCGCCAGCGCGGCAGCAGTGACGCATGGAGATTGAAGCAGCCGAGCGGCGGATGATCGAGCACTTCCTTTTTCAGAATTTGTCCGTAGGCGACCACGATACAGGCGTCGATATCCAGTGCCTGAAAGTCGGCAATGGCTTCCGATGTCTTCATAGATTTCGGCGTACGGACCTCGATACCCAGGCTTTGCGCGAAGGCATGAACCGGCGAGGGGCTCAGCACCTGCCCCCGGCCTTTAGGCGCCGGCGGCTGGCTATAGACACAAACGATTTCATGCCCGCTGGCCACCAGTTCGGCCAGAGCTTTTACCGCAAATTCGGGTGTGCCCATGAAAGCTAAGCGCATAAAGAAAACCTCGCCGTATCGGAATGCGGCGAGGTCTAATCTTTAAAGGCTTGCGGAGCAAGTGCTTAAGCCGCACGCGTAAGCTTCTTGACCTTGGTAACGGCGCGATCGCGTTTCAGCTTGGACAGGTGATCGATAAACAGAATGCCTTCGAGATGGTCCATCTCATGCTGGATACAGACGGCGAAAAGACCCTTGGCCTCTTCCTCAACCTGTTCGCCCTGATAGTTCAGATAGCGAATCTTCACATGCGCCGGACGCTGCACCTCGTCATAGATTTCGGGAATGCTCAGACAGCCTTCTTCATAAGGCAGAGTGTCTTCCGATTTCCAGATGATCTCCGGATTGACGAAATAGCGCGGATTTTTGACCGGCTCGGCGTCTTCCGCTGCGCCTTCCGGCTTTTCCTGCAAATCCATGACAATGACCCGGACCGGCTCACCGATCTGGATGGCGGCCAGGCCGATGCCGGGCGCGTCGTACATGGTTTCCAGCATGTCATCCATCAGGGCGCGCAGGGCGTCGTCAACCTTATCGACGGGCTTGGAGATTTGCTTCAGAAGCGGGTTCGGAACTGTAATTATTTCACGTATAGCCATAAGGGTTATGTAATCTTCGGTGGCTTAAAAATCAAGTTTCGCCGCGTCGCCCTCGATCGATTCCAATAGTTTCAACTTGTTAGAGACGCGCGGCTGGGCTTCGACCGGCGGCAGTTCGGGCACCGGCTTGCCCTGATGCTCGACCTGAAGCTCCTCGAATTTCTTCGCCTGGGTCAGGACCTGGCTGTCGAGCGAACCCACGAAGGCATTGTACTTATCGACCGCCCGGCCAAGCGCCGTCCCCACATCGGAGACATGACCGCCCATGATCGACAGGCGCTTATAGAGTTCGCGCCCCAGATCGGCGATATGCGAGGCATTCTTCATCTGGTCCTCGACTCGCCAGCCATAGGCCACGGCCTTGCACAGGGCGAACAGGGTGGTGGGCGTGACAATGATGACCTTCTTGTCCATGGCTTCGTTCATCAGTTGCGGCATCCGGTCGAGCGCCGCCGCCAGAAAACCGTCGCCCGGAATGAACAGGGCGACGAAATCGGGCGACTGATCCTTGAACTGATCCCAGTACGCCTTGCCCGCCAGATCGCGGACATGGGCGCGCAACCCTTGGGTATGCCTTTGCAATGCGGCCTCTCGCGCCTCGTCATCGAGCGCATCCATCGAATCGAGAAAGGCGGTCAGGTTCACCTTGGAATCGATGACGAACACGCCGTTCGATTTATCGCCCGGCATCCGTACCACCACATCCGGACGGCGGCGGCCCTCGTCGGTATCGAGATTTTGCTGTTCGATAAAATCGAAGCGCGTCAGGCCGGCGGCCTGGAGGACATTGCGCAGGGTTTCCTCACCCCAGCGCCCCTGTACGCCGGCACCGCGCCGCAAGGAATTAGCCAGTTTCTGCGTCACTTCCCGCGTCTGGTCAGACGCCGTCAACAGATGCTTGATCTGCTGTTCCAGTTCGCCGCTGTTCTTCGAGCGCGCCTCTTCCATGGCCTTCACCTGGGCCTCGAAACGCGTCAGGGTTTCTGAAACTGGCTTGAGGCTCGAATTCATCCGCTCCAGCGCCAGCTTTTCCCGCGCCACAAAGGACTCCTCGGCCCGCTTCAGCAATGAGTCCGATGACGCCTGCATCGCCTGGTGCGACACCAACTGGAACTGCTCGCTCATGGCGGCCTTCGCATCTTCCAGATTGCGCGCCCGCTCCTTCGCCGCAGAAAGCTCGGCCGTCACATCCGTCAGGCGATCGCTCAGGTCTTCGTTACGCGCGCGCAGGCGCTTCGCCTCGGCCAGCGACAAAAACCAGGCGCCGGCGAAAACCGCGGCAACGACCAAAACGACCAGCAAACTCAGCATTGACATGTTCATGCTATGTTCCTAACTTCCGGAAACGAACTTGGCAAGTTCTATTTCACTGCTACAGTTCGCTTATAAATTGGAAGGGGCACAAATGATCGACGCCAAGACGGCTGCCAGAAAAGCTTTTACCGGCCGCGCGCCCTGGACCTACCTCTACCTGTTCCTGATCCCGTTCATCAACTGGGCCTATGCGGCAGTGCCGACCATCCCCCTGCCCGATCATGGTGAATGGACACCCCTGGCCATCGTCACCGGGCTGGTGCTGGTGGTGCGTGACTTCGCCCAGCGCGAAATCGGCCACTGGATCTTCATTCCGCTGATCATTGGCCTGGCGATTTCGTTCAAGATGGCGCCGGCGGAGATTGCCCTGGCCAGTGCGGTCGCCTTCGGCATCAGCGAGTCGGTGGATTGGGCCCTGTTCACCTTCCTCAAGTTGCCGCTTTCCAAACGGGTATTCATCTCAGCCGCCATAGGCTCGCCGATCGATACGACGGTCTTCTACATGATGGCCGCGACCGCTATTCCCGGCATTTTCAATATCTGGGCGATCGGTGCCTCGATCCTCAGCAAGCTGGTCGGCTGCGTGATCGTTTATTTACTTATGAAGAACCGCGAGAAGAAAGCAGCGCTGGCCACCACATAACTGCTCACTTTAGTAACGGCAAACGCGCTTTGTCAGGAACTTTTGCGTTCGCCTCTCGGATTGCCTTAGGCGACAGCATTCGTTGATTTTTAAATTCTGGTGGTAGCTTTGAGGTGGCGTAAAATTCAGGACCATTAAATATAATCCGCGCTATCGACTTCTCAAAATCGATTTCGAAGAAAAGGAGGTAATCCGCTCGAACTTCGGTCTTTCGGAATGCTGGCCCACGTCCAGTCCCTGTGGCTTTCACCTGCACTGTTGTAACTCCGTCCGGAGCATAACCATCTATACCCATTGTAGATTTGGTATCCACAAGGATTATTCCGAAATATTCCGCTGCAATGCCTTCGCCGATATCTCCGACAAGGTTTCCATCCAAAGTGAAGTGAAGCTTTACCTTATCACAGTGTCGTTGACGAAGAATATGATTGTAATGTGATCTCAGCGCATTTCGAGCTTCAAAAAGCCCTCGTATATGAGGAAGGGCGATCTCTTTCATGCAATTTCCTTATGGAAGAGCTGATCACCTACGTGACTTAAACGCATGGGCGATGGTATTATCATCCAGCCAATCCAGTTCGCCACCGACGGGGACGCCGCGCGCCAGGAAGGTGATCTCTACCTGATTATCGAATGACTTCAGACGATCGGCGATATAGTGCGCCGTGGTCTGGCCCTCCACGGTCGCAGGCAGGGCCATGATGATTTCGCGCACACGGCCTGAGCGAACGCGCTGAACCAGACTATCCAGCCGCAGGTCTTCCGGGCGAATACCATCCAGCGCCGACAACAACCCTCCCAGCACATGATAGGTGCCGGTAAAAGCGCCGACGCGTTCCATGGCCCAGAGCGCGCTGTCTTCCTCGACCACGCAGATCATGGTCTGGTCGCGCGCCGGATCGGCACAGGTCGGGCAGGGATTCTGCGTCGACAGCCGCCCGCAGATACGGCAGGTTTCCACCTTGTCGGCCGCGTCCTGCATGGCACGGGTCAGGGGAATCAGAAGCTGGTCCTTGCGTTTCAGCAGGGCCAGCGAGGCCCGACGCGCCGAACGCGGCCCAAGCCCCGGCAGCTTGGACAGCAGGGCCATCAGGCGTTCGATTTCGGGGCCGGCGCCGGACATCAGGCGCGCCCGGAAAGAAAAGAAAAGAAGTAAGAAACCCCACCACCCCGAGCCAAGAGGCTCGCGGTCCCCCTCCCCATCATAGATGGGGAGGTATAAGAGAGGGGGGCCTTATCCATCAAATCAGAAGAACTTCGGCATATTGGGCAGACCGCCGCCGGGGCCCAGGTCCTTGGCGGCTTCGGCCATGACCTGCGAATTCAGGGCATCAAGGTGGCGGCGCGCATCGGCATGGGCGGCGCGGATCAGGTCGGCCAGAACCTCGCCTTCACCGGGCGCCATCAGGCTGTCATCGATGGTCAGGGCCGCCATATCGCCGGAGCCCTTCAGTTCCATCTTCACAAGACCCGCACCGGCCGAACCCTGCACGGTGCTTTCGCTCATTTTCGCCTGCGCTTCATGCAGCTTTTGCTGCACCAATTGCGCCTGCTTCATCATTGCGGCAAAATCCATCAGTCGTTTTCCTTATCAATGTCTGGGCGTTCGTCTTCGGGCACGACCGGCTCGCTGGCGTCCACCACGGGCTTCGGCTTGGCGCGCACAGCGGTGATTTCGGCGCCGGGGAAGGTCTCCAGAACTTTGGAGACAAACGGGTTAGCCTGCAAACGCGCTTTCGCCGCGTCACGCTCGCGGTTGTCGCGCTCCATGATCGATTCCGCGCCGCCGGCGCCTTCGGTGGCGATCAGCCAGCGCTGGCCGGTCCATTCGCGCAGCTTGAGCGACAGCTTGCGCACCAGATCACCCGGTGCATTGGGGGCTGGCTCGAAGGTGATGGCGCCGGGCCGGAAAGCGACCAGGCGGACAAAGCGCTCGACATCGACGCGCAGGCCGATATCGCGCTTGTCAGAAATCAGCTTCAGCACCTCCTCGAAGGTCTGCGGGCTGGGCAGAGCCTGCTGAACGGGCCGCATCTGAACGGCGGTCGCCCCACCTCCGCCGCCACCGCCATGTGTGGGAAGCCCACCGGGCCCATTCGGCACCAGAGGTTCGCCGCTTTGCAGGCGCTTCATCAGCAGTTCAGGCCCCGGCAGGTCGGCGGCATAGCACAGCCGCACCAGCGCCATTTCGAAGGCAGCACAGGCATCCGGCGCCCGGCGCAGTTCCTCGAACGCCTTGAGCATCAGGGTCCACAGGCGGCTGAGTGTGCCGGCGGAAAGCTGCGAACCTAGTGCCGTCACGCGCATGGCCGGCGCCTTGGGCAGGCGCGTGGCGTCGGCACCGAGGATCTTGGCGACCGAGGTGGCGTGGGCATATTCCAGCATGTCGCCCATTATCTGCGACGGATCGGCGCCGAACCCATAGAGTGTGCGGAAGGCCAGCAGGGCCTCGCTCATCTGGCCGGAAATGATGTTTTCGAACAGGCCGAGCGTTGCCGAGCGATCGGCCAGGCCCAGCATGTCGCGCACCACTTCGGCGCTGGTGGTTTCACCGGCCTCGCTCTGCACCAGGGCCTGGTCGAGCAGGGAAAGCCCGTCACGCACTGAGCCCTCAGCGGCGCGGGCAATCAGGGCCACGGCGTCCGGTTCGATCTTCACGCCTTCGAGCCCACAGATCTTTTCCAGATGCGGGGTCAGGGTTTCCGGCTCAACGCGGCGCAGGTCGAAACGCTGGCAACGCGACAGGATGGTAACCGGCACCTTGCGGATTTCGGTCGTGGCGAAGATGAACTTGGCGTGGGGCGGCGGCTCTTCCAGCGTCTTCAGCAGGGCATTGAAGGCGCCGGTGGAAAGCATGTGGACTTCGTCGATGACGTAGACCTTATAGCGCGCTTCGACGGGAGCATAGCGCACGGATTCGAGCAGGTCGCGCATGGCGTCGACCCCCGTGCGCGAGGCGGCATCGAGTTCGAGCACGTCGATATGGCGGCCTTCGATGATCGCCTGGCAGTGTATGCCCATGACGGACAGATCGACGCTCGGCTGGTGAACCGTGTCGCTCTCATAGTTGAGCGCGCGCGCCAAAAGGCGGGCGGTCGTGGTCTTGCCGACACCGCGGACGCCGGTCAGCATGAAGGCGTGGGCGATCCGGTTGGCATGGAAGGCGTTGGTCAGGGTGCGGACCATGGCCTCCTGGCCGATCAGGTCCTCGAAGGTGCGCGGACGATATTTGCGCGCAAGGACCGTATAGGCTTCGGATTTCTCGATCGGCTTGGCCACGGCAACGGGCGCCGGTGTTGGTGTGCCACCGAACATGTCGTCCGTGTTCTCATCGCGCTCCGGAAGGTCTATTTCCGTGGCGGCAAAAGGATCATCAAGGTCGGGATGTTCGGACATGAATTCTATATAGTGGCTTTTTGCACAGGCGTCATCACAATGCGCGATTCTTCAACAGGCGCAAAAGGTAAGATCGGTTGGGATTGTCTTAGCCATCCGGCGATTGAGGCAAGGGCGACTGCCCGCCCGAGCTGATGCGAGGAGCCCCGCGGCGTCTGAGCGCGCCAGAATGGCGCGGGTGAGACGACTGACCCGAAGGTGAATTCGTTGTGGCTGCTGCCTTCCGGCCCTGACCAGATTGGCGAGGCCTCCGCCCAGCCGTCTCGCGGCCTATATGCGTATTTTTATCCGTCATTGCAAGAGGGGATTTTTGCGGCCAGACTGGAGGTTGAAAGAAGCAAGACACCCCACCACCACGCCTTCGGCGCGGTCCCCCTTGTAAGTTATTTCCATCTGTTCTTTTGTGGACAGCGCTGGAAGCGGTAGGCAGACCGTGTCCCCCTTGGGGTTTCATCCCGTTAGGAGCCAGGTCGCCTTCCGTTTTCCATCAACCCCGAACAGTCGCCAGGGACGGCCTTGCCGATCCCGATTATGCAAGGATGGGTCAGGATGGAAACGCTTATATATGTTGGTATCGATGTGTCCAAGGATCGTCTGGATGTTCACCTGCGTCCCTTGGGTGAGAGTTTTACCTGCGGTCAGTCTGCGCCTGAGATCGATGGTCTGGTCGTCCGCTTA
>NZ_FMTS01000008.1 GCF_900100255.1 Asticcacaulis taihuensis
GAGAGCGGCGCCCTGTCCGGCTTTGCCCATGATGGCGAGATCACCACCTACACCTTCTTCGATCCTGACCTGGCGGATATCTACCGGCACGCGCTCGATACGGCGCCGGGCCAGTCCGTGCGTGTCGCTGCCATGGGCCGCGATCCGGCGCAGATGATCCTGTTCGCCCAGGGCGGTGACGATCCCGGCTCGTGGCACTATTATGACTTCGCCACCGGCAAGCGCGTCGATATCGGCAGCCAGTATCCGTCGGTGCCGGCCGAATGGGTGGCGTCGCAGCGGCAGGTCCGCTACACCGCCGCCGACGGTCTGGCGATATCGGCGCAACTGACCCTGCCGCCGCAGGGCGAAGCGAAGCACCGGGCGCTGGTCGTGCTGCCGCATGATGGCCCACTGTGGCACGACGGACGCGGTTTCAACTGGCTGGCCCAGGTATTGGCGTCGCGCGGTTATGTGGTGCTGCAACCCAATTACCGCGGCTCGGAGGGCTATGGTGCGGCACTGACCGCAGCCGGCAAGGGCCAGTGGGCCGGGCGCAGCTTGAGCGACATGGCTGATGGCGTGCGCTATCTGGCGGCCCAGGGGATAATCGATCCGAAGCGGGTCTGCATCGCCGGTGAGGGCTATGGCGGCTATGCGGCGCTCAAGGGTGCAGAAGGCGGGCCCTATCGCTGCGCCATCGCCATCAACGGCATCTCCGACCCGGCGGACTATCTGAAGACGGCGAAACAGAACGCCGTGGCTGACGAAATTGCCGCGCTCAGGGCCGATCCGCAAGCGCAGCGGGCCTTCATGGCTGATGCCCGTTCACCGGCGCTGGTGCAGGGCTATTACGGCAGCCAGACACCGGCGGCCATATCGGCGCCCTCGGTCAAAGCGCCGGTTTTGCTGGTCGCCAGTCACTACGACAAGGCCGTGCCCGCCGACCAGAGCCGGTCTCTGCGCGATCGCCTGCAAAAGGCCGGCAAGACTGCCAGCTATACCGAACTGCCCGACTGCGGCCACGACCTCGCCACCGAAGCGTGCCGTCTGCAAACCGCGCAGGCCGTGGTCGATTTCCTCGCCGCGAATAGTCCGGCAAGGTAGGCGACTGCGCGCCAGGCTAGAGCGCCGATCTGATTGCATCAGATCGGCGCTCTAATTCTTTGCTTTAACGCACTTTTTAATCCGAAACGTAGTTCGGCGAAGCCAAAAGTGCGTCACACTTTTCGGAAAGTGCTCTAAATTAATCCCGCATCCTTATAGACCTGCTCCAGCACATCGAGCGGCACGGCGCCGCACAGAAGTCCGGTATCATGGAACTTCTTGATGTCGAAACCTGCGCCCGCCTTGGTAGTGGCCGCCGCACGCAGTTTAAGCCACTGGATCTTGCCGACCATATAGCCCAGCGCCTGACCCGGCCAGACGCAATAGCGCTCGATCTCGGTCTCGTTTGAATCCCCCAGATTGGTCATCATGAAGGCCATGGCCTGTTCGCGGCTCCAGCGTTTGGCGTGCATCCCGGTATCGACCACCAGGCGGCAGGCGCGGAACATGGCGTCGCTCAGGTAACCGATATGACCAAACGGATCGGTTTCATACATGCCCATATCGGTGCCGGCCAGTTGTTCGGCATAGAGCGCCCAGCCCTCGATATAGGCGTTAAAGCCGGAAATCTTGCGCAGTTCAGGCAGGTTCTTGTTTTCCTGCTGGATGGATATCTGCATGTGGTGGCCGGGGATCGCCTCGTGATAGGTGAGCGTCGGCAGGGTCCAGCTCGGCACTTCCTTCGTGTCGCGCAGGTTGATGTAATAGGCGCCCGGACGCTTGCCATCGAGCGAAGCCCCCTGATAATAGCCGCCCGGCGCACCCAGCTCGGTCGCCTTGGGCACGCGCTTGACCGTCACCTTCGATTTCGGCAGCACGCCAAAGAACTGCGGCAGCTTGGCGAAAACGACCTCGACCTGCCTGTTCAGGTCGGCCAGCAGCTTGTCCTTGCCAGCGTCGGTGTTTTCATACCAGAACTTCGGGTCCTTGTGCATGGCCGCCAGGCGCTCGCCGGTCGTGCCCTTCGTCATGCCCTGCGCCTTCATGATGGCGTCCATCTCGGCTGAGATTTCCTTCACCTTGTCGAGGCCGATCTGGTGGATTTCATCCGGTGTCAGCGTGGTCGAGGTATTGGCCTTGACGCCAAAGGCATAGCGCGCGTCGCCGTTCGGAATATGCCAGACCCCGGCGTCATGCGTCGCTTTCGGCAGGGCGGCCTTCAGCGCCTCGATCTGGCGGCCGAGCGCCGGCAGGATGGCCTCCTGATAGGCTTTGGTCGCGGGCGCCGACCAGTCGCCGGCAATCGCCTTGTCCTTCGTGCGGTTGACGATCGACTGCACCAGCGGCGAGGCGTCCGCCTTGGTGCTGCTTTGAGTCTCCATCTGCCGGATCGCCTTTTGCAGGGCGAAATCGGGCGGCACTATGCCATCGGCGATGCTGGCATTGAAGCGCGCCGTTTCCTGATCCAGCAACTGGGCGTACTGGTTCAGGCGGCTGAGATAGGCGTCGGCGTCGTCCTTGGTCTCGATCGAGTGCTGGCTGTCGAGGAAGTCCGGCACCGATTGATAGCTGCCGGTAAGCTGCGTGATCGGGTACGGCCCCCAATAGGTGCCGCCGTCGCCGAACTTGAAGCTCTTGTACCCTTCGAGCGTCGTTTCCGTATCCCACAGCACGGTATCGTAATTGATGCGGTCCATGCCGGAAAGCGTCTTGCGGTCGATTGCCTTCAGGGCGGTCGCCGATTTCTCATAATAGGCGGTCAGGCGGGCGCGTTCTTCCGGCGTGGCCGGATCGAGCTTCGATTTCAGCGGAGCCAGCTTGTCCTTGTCCAACCCCAGCGAAGTGGCCAGCATCGGCGAATTGGCCACCGTCTCGTCGTACATCGACTGGAACAGCGTGTTGAGATTGGCGGCTTTCGCCACCGGCTTCGAGCAGGCGGTGACCGCCACGGCCGCCAGGGCGGAACCTCCGGCCAGCAGATTACGACGATTGATCATGGAACTATCCCTTTTCATCAGATCAGGCCCGCAGCCTTATAAACATCATCCAGCACATCCAGCGGTACGGCGCCGCAGGTCAGGCCGACATCATGGAAGCGCTTGATATCGAAGCCCGGTTTGGCCTTGGCGGCATCGCGCAGCTTCAGCCATTCCAGCTTGCCGACCATGTAGCCCAGGGCCTGGCCCGGCCAGACGCAATAGCGTTCCACCTCTGCGGTGGCCTCGCCCTGCGCCTTGCCGGCCGTATCCATCATGTAGGTGATCGCCTGCTCGCGGCTCCAGCCCGAACCATGAATGCCGGTATCGACCACCAGCCGCACCGCGCGGAACAGGGCGTCGTGCAGATAGCCGATGCGCCCCGCCGGATCGCTGTCATACATGCCCATCTCGCCGGCCAGTTGCTCGGCATAGAGCGCCCAGCCCTCGACATAGGCATTGAAGCTGGAAAGCTTGCGCAGCATCGGCAGGCCCTTGGTCTCCTGCTGGATCGTGCCTTGCAGATGGTGGCCCGGAATGGCCTCGTGATAGGTGAGCGTGGGCAGGGTCCAGCTCGGCAACTCGGAAATATCGCGCAGATTGATGTAATACATGCCCGGCCGCGACCCATCGACCGATCCCGGACTGTAATAGCCGCCCGGCGCACCGGCCTCGATCGCCACCGGCACGCGCTTGACCTGAACCTGGGTATTGGGCCGCACGCCAAACCATTGCGGCAGCCGGATCTGCACCGTCTTGACCTTGGTGTTCAGATCATCGAGCAGCTTCGCCTTGCCGGCGTCGTCATTGGAATAGAGATACTGCGGGTCCTTGTACATGGCCTTCATGCGGTCGGCCACGGTGCCCTGGCTGCGCCCCATCGCCCGGAAGCGCGTATCGAGTTCGGCGGTGATCTCGCTGACCTTTTGCAGGCCCAGCTTGTGGATGTCCTTCACCGTCAGGCTGGATGAGGTATTGAGCTTGACGCACTGAGCATAATAGGCCGCCCCATTGCTCAGGTTGAGCACGCCGGCATCGTGTTTCGCCACGCTTTGCTGTGCGGTCAGGGCATCAACCTGGCGGCCAAGCGCCGCCTTCACCGGACCGGCAACAATGGCCACGGCCTGGGCCTGCCAGTCACCAGCTATGTTTTTAGCCGCCGTGCGCGTCACCAGCGAGGTCACCAGGCCGGAGGTCGCCGGATCGGCGTCGCGCAGGGCGGTGATGGCCGCGATCGTCTTGCTCATGATGTAATCAGGCGGCACCACGCCGCGCGCGAAATCGGCCCTGGCCCGCGCCGTTTCCTGATCGAGCACACCGGCCCAGGCCGTCAGGCGGCTGAGATAGGCTTGCGCGTCAGCGGTGCTTTCAATGGTGTGCTGGCTGTCGAGGAAGTCCGGAATATATTGCCACGAGCCCGAAAGCTGGCTGATGATGTAGGGGTTGGGGAAGCCGCCGCTCCATAGCCCGGCGCAGGGGGCTGCATCGCCAAAAGTGAAGCTGCGCGCCAGGGTCAGTTGGTTGCTGTTGTCCCACAGCACGGCGTCATAATTGACCCGGTCGGCGGCCGCCAGTTGATCACGCGGAATGGCATTCAGGCGATCGACGGCGCGTTGCAGCCGCGTGACATGCGCGGATTGCGCGGCGGCACCGCGGTCATCTACCTTCGCTTTCAGGGCGGCGAATTCGCCATATTCCGGCTTGTCGAGCCCGGCATAGGTGGCCAACACCGGCGAGGCCAGCAACATATCACGCAGGATGGCGCCAAAGGCCGAGGTCAGGGCCTGGGCCACTTCCGGCGGCGTCACCTCGGGGATCGGCGGGGGCGGCGGTTCCACCGGCTTTGGCGGCGGCGCCTTCTTTACGGTCTTTTTCGGGGCAGCCTTGCCCCTGGATTTCTTCGTCGTTTTGCTTGATTTCTTCTTGCCCGAAGTCTTCTTCGCGGCCGTTTTTTTCTTTTTGGCGGCGGCCAGGGCTTCCGTGGCGGTCAGGCCCAGCAGGGCACCCAGGGCGCCCACCAGAAAACGACGATCAATCATAAGAACCCACTTTATGGTTTATTATGACGGCGAACCTATGCCGAACTTGTCTCGCCCGCAACCGCCCGCACATGAATAGTTTGTCATCTGACGATCCGCAGCCCTATTCCCTTATGGTTTCCTTATGCCGCGGATGCTACGAACGCCTTATTCAGAATTATTCGCAAACCGGGAGCCCTCGCATGATCCGTTACAGCCTCGCCGCCCTCGCCCTGATTGCCACGCCGGTGCTGGCGCAAACATCGACGCCCGCCCCGGCACCCGCTTCGGATACCCTGACCGGCAAGCTGGCCGGCCCTGAGGGTGCCGATATGGGCAGCGTCACCATCACACCGGCGCCGAACGGCGTCATCCTGCGCGTCGAGGCCAAGGGCCTTACCCCCGGCTGGCACGCCATGCACTTCCATGAAAAAGGCGCCTGCTCGGATGAGAAATTCGCCTCTGCCGGCGGCCATGTCCATAACATGACCCCGGTCACCCACGGCCTGCTCAATGCCGGCGCCAATGACGCCGGCGACCTGCCCAATCTCTTCGCCAATGTCGACGGCACCGCCACCGCAGAAGTCTATTCCACCTTCGTCAGCGCCCGCGAAGACGGCAAGCTGCCCGCCCTGATGGATAGCGACGGCTCTGCCGTGGTCATTCACGCCATGGCGGATGACTACACCACCCAGCCGATCGGTGGCGCTGGCGTCCGTGTCGCCTGCGCGGCGTTAC
Organism: Asticcacaulis taihuensis; assembly: GCF_900100255.1. Lineage (GTDB taxonomy): Bacteria > Pseudomonadota > Alphaproteobacteria > Caulobacterales > Caulobacteraceae > Asticcacaulis > Asticcacaulis taihuensis. Next base: position 5,759 of record NZ_FMTS01000008.1, read on the forward strand.
AATAATAAATCCCCTCTCCTCATGACTATGGGGAGAGGACGAGAGCCGCGCAATGCGACGGCGATCGGGTGAGGGGCCATCTTACCTGGACATTCACGCCTCCCATTTGCTAAACCAAGGGCTCCGGGGTTATTATCAATAAGGCAGCGCCATGTCCCTCCCCCCGCTTGATCCCCGCACCACTGCCCTCGTCCTGATCGACCTGCAAAAGGGCATTGCCACACCCGGCCGCGCGCCCCATGACAGTACCGACGTGGTGTCGAAAGCGAAATCCCTGGCCGAACGCTTCCGTGCCGCCGGCAGTCCGGTTTTCCTCGTCCGCGTCTACTGGGCGAAGGACTATGCCGACGCCCTGAACCAGCCGGTCGACCAGCCGGCGCCTCTCCCCGCCGATGGCCTGCCCCCCGCTTTCTACGAATTTGTCGACGGTCTGAAGCAGGACGGCGATATCATCATCCACAAACGCAACTGGGGCGCCTTCCACGGCACGGACCTCGACCTGCACCTGCGCCGGCGCGGCATCCAGACGATCGTACTGGCCGGTATCGCCAGCAATATCGGCGTCGAATCCACCGCGCGCGACGCCTGGGAGCGCAATTACAATCTCGTCGTGGTCGAAGACGCTTGCACCACCAATGCCGCCGAGGCCCATGCGGCATCTTTCAAGTACATTTTCCCGCGCATTTCCCGCGTGGTCAAAACGGCAGATATCACACTGGCCTAGCCGTGATGATGTCAGCTGAAATCGTTAATCCTCCCCTCTTGGAGGGGAGGTGGCGAGCAAGCGCCGACCGCAGGTCGAAGCACGTCGAGACGGAGGGGTAAGGCCACGCCCGCCTGTCTTACCCCCCTTGCGGGACCCCGGCACCGGCCGCCCGGCTCCCCGCCAAGAGGGGAGGACTTAGAATAAGCGAAAACCAATGTCATCTGGCCCCAGCCGTTTTATCATCCGCTTCGGTCACCGGCGGCTTCAGCCATTGCTTCAGACGCCGCCGGATCATCTGGCCACCGACAAACAACAGCAGGATCACCGCGGCGAGCAGCCAGAAGGACAGGCCGCGGATCAGCATTTCGTCGGAATGGGCGAAATACCAGGTCACGCCATTCCGGTAATGCGGCAGCACAAACCCGCCGGGCGCATCGGTCACATGCGGCCGCACCGCATAAAGATGGCTGATAAACAGCGGCAGGCTGACCGCCGGCACGGCCGCAAAGACAAAAACCGCCAGCAGACGCCACCAGGCGGCAGCGGAATGGGGCTTGGAAACAGGCACCTTACTCATGCCCGAACCCTAAGCTGCCCTGCCCTAAAAACTCAATGTGGAACCAACGGCAAGGATAACTGCCGTTTCGTCGCCGGAATGACCGGGGCGATACGCGGCCGCGGCTTGACCACCGCCTTGACCGGATAAAGTGGCCGTTCCACCCGCTTCGGCCGCGCCAATACGGAGACACGCGGGCTCACCTGCGGCACGGACGGCGCCTCACCATTAATGGCGATCCGCACCATGCCGCCGCACGCCTTATCACGGCAGCGATATTTCCATTCGAGCAGATCGACAAATTCCACGCCTAAGTGCCTGTCGATCAGCCCCTGCACGCTCTCTCCCCATTGACGCCCGCAATTCCGGCAGGTGGCGCCAATCCGGGTGTCGCGCGGCAAATCCTTCACCTGCGGCGGGCATGTATAGACTTTGCTATCCAGCATGACGAACATCCTCAAGGGAATAACATGATCAATGTTCCCATTTTGTTCTATATTGTGGATAAAGTCAACCATGGGAACAAAAGAAAAACAAAACACCTCTTTCGAACGCTTTTGGACAGCAACCCTGAAACGCAGACATCACCTGCGCCAGACCGGCGGGGGTGATGTCTGCGAGGCGCGCGCCCTAGAATCCGTCGGGTAAATCAATGCCCATTTCACGGGCGCGCGAATGCACCATATCCCGGTGTTCATTGCGGATGCGGTCGCGCTCGGCTTCGCTGCCCGCCATGCGCATCCGTTCATGAAACTGCAAACGTTCCTGATCGGTGAGCAGCAGTGACATCAGATAGCGATTCTGTGCCGGGCCGGCCCCCGAGCCCGAACCAAACGGCGCATCAACGCCCAGTTCGCGCGCGCGTTCCGCTATGATATTGCGATGCTCGGTACGAATGCGCGTACGCTCCGCGTCCGTCGATGCCTGCAGCATTTCCTGGTGAAAGCGCGAGCGCTCCTCACTCGTCAGCAAGCTCCAGTTGCTGATCTGGTCGCGCAGAGCCTGATCCGTGCGCAAACGATCCTGATCCTTAAGGCGGTCCTGATCCTTGAGGCGGTCCTGATCGGTGGTACGTGTCCCCATAGGCATATTCATTGCCCCGCCACGCCCCTGGCCACCACCACCACTGCCGCCGCCGCCGCCGCCGCCGCCGCCGCCGCCTTGCGCCTGCGCGGGTTCGCCCGCCACCGCTACCACCAATACTGCCGGAATGACCCATAATTTGGCTAAAGACATGTCTTTCTCCTTTCATGCGTGAAAACCGCCGGTCGGCAAAATCCCGCAAACTGTGGAGGTATTTCTAATGGAAGGAAGGGCCAGCCGGTTTGACCGCAATCAACAGCGGAAACATTCATAAGCGTCGGCGTGACGCGCCTAATTTGCCCAGACTGGCGGCTTGTTGAGGGGAATGCATTCTCTCCCCGGATCAATACGGCGGGCTACAAATAAGCGAGCCACCAGTTTTTATGCCGCTGCTTGATACCCAGCCACCACCGGCAGACGGGATAAAGCAACGCAATAACGATAACCCAGCAGACCCAGACCATCCATAAGGGCAGGTCTGTACCCTGCAATGCCGTCGGGTGCTTGATGGACATATAAAGGCTGTTGAATGCCCCGGTAAGCGGCTTGCCCATCGCCAGGTGCGCCACAATCGCGACCGCATGTACGATGTACAAATGCGCGACATAGGCCATCAGAGGTACGGCGCCGAAGGTGCCAAGAATGCGCTCCAGCCTTGCCGGCAACCTTTCAAGCCACGGGGCCAGCAACAGAACCACGCCCAGCGTCACGCACAGATACAGCAGCGAAGGCGGGTATTTCTGCACGTTCATGAAGTCCATCACCGTGTCTTCCAGGTGCGCCTGCATGGCCCACGGCCGCGGATCGCCGTAGAAATTACCGCCGCGCAGGGTCAGGAAGAGGATCAGCAATCCCGCCCCCAACAGCATCAGCCGCCTGTCCCGGTCGGGCGTCAGGAAGATGTGGCCCATGCCGTAGCCCAGCGCGATCACCCCAATCCACGCCAATACCGAATAGGACAGTGCCAGCACAGGCATCCCGCCCAGGCTGAACAGTCGCGGCTCATACAGGAAGTTCCAGACAATGCCGAACATCCCCAGTTGTGATGCATGTATGGAATCGAGCAGATTATGTCCCAGAGTGATGACCAGCCCCACGATCAGCACCCATTTGCGCGGCAGATAAACCAATCCCGCCAGCGCGATCATGGACCAGCCAATGGCCCACAATATCCCCAGCAGCACCGGCACCGGCCAGCCGAACGACCAGCCCAGCCCCACAATGGTCACCTCCACCACCATCAGCCATACCCCCCGGCTCAACAGGAATATGGACAACCGGCGGATATCCGGCAGCCTTACATATTGCAGCCAGGCCGAAACACCGGCCAGAAACACAAAAGCCGGCGCGCACAGGTGCGCCGACCAGCGCATGGCGAAGAGAATCGGATTGCTGACATGAAAATCCATAGGATCGAGCGCGAAACCGCTGATATGCGTATATCTGCGCACGTGATCCAGCGCCATGATCACGATGATCAGCCCACGCAGGATATCAATTACCGCGAGGCGTTGCCCCGCCTTTAAAGCATCCACCCCGTCCGACATGCCGTGCTCCCCGACGACTTTGTTAACCAAAGTACGCCGAATTGCCGCTTTAGCAAGCCGGATAGTCACAGTTGCAATTTATCTACGGCAACAAAAAACGGCCCCCTTTCGGAGGCCGTTCTCATTATGCATCTACCTTCACGCGCTTCTTGCGGAAGCTCGGATTAAGCTCCTTCTTGCGCAGGCGGATCGACTTCGGCGTCACTTCGACCAGTTCATCGTCCTCGATATAGGCGATGGCCTGTTCCAGCGTCGGACGGCGCGGCGGCGTCAGACGGACGGCCTCGTCCTTGCCCGAGGCGCGGACGTTGGTCAGCTGCTTGGCCTTCATCGGGTTGACGTCCAGGTCGTCCGAACGCGAGTTTTCACCGATGATCATGCCCATATAGGTCTTCTCGCCGGCGCCTACGAACATCACGCCGCGCTCTTCCAGGTTCCACAGCGCATACGACGCCGTTTCACCATCCGAGTTCGACACCAGCACGCCCTTGCGGTTCTGGTCGATCAGGCCCTTATAGCCTTCATAGTGCGAGAACACGCGGTTCAGCACGCCGGAGCCGCGCGTATCGGTCAGGAACTCGCCCTGATACCCGATCAGCGACCGCGACGGCGCCTTCAGCACCACGCGCTGCTTGCCGGCCCCCGAAGGCGCCATGTCCTTCAGCTCGGCCTTGCGGGCGGAGAGCTTTTCGATGACGATGCCGGTGAACTCTTCGTCCACGTCGATCACCACGTCCTCGATCGGCTCCATCTTCTCGCCGGTTTCCTCGTCCGTCTTGAAGACGACGCGCGGACGCGAAATGGCCACTTCAAAGCCTTCGCGGCGCATGTTTTCGATCAGAACGCCCAGTTGCAGTTCGCCGCGGCCCGCCACTTCAAAGGCGTCCTTCTCGGCGCTTTCGGTGACACGGATGGCCACGTTCGACTCGGCTTCCTTCAGCAGGCGCTCGCGGATCACGCGGCTCTGCACCTTGGTGCCTTCACGGCCGGCCAGCGGCGAGTCATTGACCGACACGGTCATGGAGATGGTCGGCGGATCGATCGGTTGCGCCGGCAGGGCGGTATCGAGGCTCATGTCGCACAGCGTATCGGCCACGGTCGCCTTGGAGAGGCCGGCGATGGCGCAGATGTCGCCCGCTTCCGTGCCTTCGTCGATCGGCTGACGCTTCAGGCCGCGGAAGGCCAGAACCTTGGTGATGCGCCCGCGCTCGATTTCCACGCCGTCGCGGTTCAGCGCCTTGATAGCCAGGCCCGGCACGGCCTTGCCCGATTGCACGCGGCCGGTCAGCAGGCGGCCCAGGAACGGATCGGATTCGATCAGCACCGACAGCATCTGGAAGGGCTGGTCGACATTCTTTTGCACGGCCGGCGCGGGAACGTGTTCGACGATGAGGTCGAACAAAGGCGCCAGGTTTTCCGAAGGCGTATTGAGGTCCATCGTCGCCCAGCCGTTCTTGCCGGAGGCGTAGATGTGCGGGAAGTCGAGTTGCTCTTCGCTGGCGCCCATGGCGGCGAAGAGGTCGAAGGCTTCGTTGTGCACGCGGTCCGGATCGGCGTGCGGACGGTCGACCTTGTTGATGCAGAGGATCGGGCGCAGGCCCAGCTTCAGCGCCTTGCCAAGCACGAACTTGGTCTGCGGCATGACGCCTTCCTCGGCGTCGATCAGGATGACGCAGCCGTCAACCATGCCCAGGATGCGCTCCACCTCGCCGCCGAAGTCGGCGTGGCCCGGCGTGTCGATGATGTTGATGCGGGTCTCGCCCGCCTTGCCGTTCCACAGAACGGAGGTACACTTGGCGAGAATGGTGATGCCGCGCTCGCGTTCCTGGTCGTTGGAGTCCATGGCGCGTTCGACGGTCGCCTCATTGGCGCGGAAGACGCCGGACTGGGCCAGCAGGGCATCGACGAGCGTGGTCTTGCCGTGGTCAACGTGGGCGATAATGGCGATATTACGCAGGTTCATAAAGGGCCTTTTATTCAATATACGCCTCCCCTATTCATGGGGGAGGTGGCGCGCAGCGCCGGAGGGGGCTTTATCTTCAAGCCTCCCCAACGGGTCAGGGCGGCTTTATTGTCGTTTGCACCTCCCCAACAGGTCAGGAAGGTCTTTCTATCTTGTACCTCCCCGCTATGGGCAGGCTTTCATTCTTGTACCTCCCCGCTTGTCGGGGTTTGGCGCCAGCGAAAGTATAGCTTTCGCCAGCCATGGGACCATTGGCGAAGCCAATGGTGGTGGGGGTTCTTACTTTCTCGCCTCTCCTCCTCCTCATCTGGGGAGGTGGCGCGAAGCGACGGAGGAACCCTTCCCTCCTCCCCTGTGAAACGGGGGAGGTGTCAGCGCGAGGCCCTTAAGGGCCGGTGTCGCTGACGGAGGGGGCCCCTCAGGGCTCTCCCGCTCCGAACACCAAAAAAGCCTCTCGACTAGAGAGGCCGGAAGGGTTGGATCGTTTGAGATTGCGCGCTCTATAACCGAATCCGCCTCAAAAGGCCATAGCCACCGGTGGATTATTTTCGCGGGTGCGAGAGGCTGACGATTTGGAATTCACAGGCATGACAAATTAGCTTACCATTTGATTGCGTGAGACTCAGTGCATCGCGTAATCGCGAAATCACCAGAATGGCGCACAACTTGACGAGAATTGATGAAGCTGCACTTAAAGCTGCCGTAATAGACCGCTTAATTGCAACAAGACATGCCGATGATAATTCAGTCATTGTGACCGAAATGACGGTCGCAAATTGGTCGAGACGTGCAGACGTAGTACTCGCCAATGGAAAACTGTGGGGTTTCGAGATCAAATCCGAACTCGATAGCTTGTCTCGCCTAAAAGGGCAGGTAGAGACTTTCACAAAGTATTTTGAAAAATTTGTTTTGGTGCTGGCAGAGCGTTTTGTTGACGAGATGCTGGAATCAATTCCCGAAGGCGTTGGTCTGTGGTCTGCCGATAAGGTTGGAAATCTAACTCAAAAAATTGCCCCTAAACAAACACAACTATCTGCAGAATCTTATATTTCTTTAATGACAGCTACCGAGATAAAGAAATTACTGACCTGTAACGGCCTGAAAACTGAAAAAGGTTGCCATCGAATGGCGCTGGTGAATGAAGCAATTAAATTACCAATAAAAGACCTCTCTTCAGCCGCTCGGGAAGCAGTAAAAAATAGATACAAGGAAAGATATCATAGATTTTTATCTGAAAAAGAAAGTAAAAAAACAATCAAAGCCCTTTCTTTCCTAACCCGAACTCCCCTTAAAATACCTAGACAGACTCATGCCCCGCCCGCAATTGTCGAAATAAAAGATATTCCCATCAGTCATGACAACCCATATTTAGTACATGCCCCCAGCGGGCCCATCTTAAAACGTAAAGTGGATTAATTACATTAAATCATCTAAATCATACGGGTCTACTGCGTCCGCTTCATCAGGGAAACTGACCGAAAGTTGACGCTCAATATGCATGTTAACACGGGCAGCAATCCAATTGGCAGGAGCGCCAAAGCCAGAAGGAACAACTCCCGTGTTTGCAGTCTGTAGAATTATGTCCGCCCCCCAATTGGCTCGCGCAAATTCAACATCCCAATCTTCAAGGCTTACAATTCTACGAGCGCACTCCACATAACCACCATCGTCATCTCTGCGGCGAGCGTAAAACCAGCTGTACTCAGTGCAATAATCAATTCTTGGAACCCACCGACTTATCATTGGTTCAAAAGGTTCAGGATAAATTGCAGAATGATCACCATATATTGCAACCTCATCCCCCCCCAACTGAGTGTGAAATTCTCGATCAATGATCTCCAAGCTAGCTTGGCCGTCACCATAAGCGGCTACGGATTTAGGAAAACTAGAAGACACTACGGCAATCCGAGCACTTGGCTCAGTCTCGCGTAGAGCCGTAATGACACGGCGGGCCTCAACAATTTTTGTCTCAAGCGCACCGCGGATGTACCCAAAATCTAGTACAATGAATACACTATTAACATCTGCCACAGCGGCTAATGCTGCTTTTAAAAACCCTAGATCGATTGACGGCTTTTTGGTTCGGATCAGAACCGTATTATACTCCGCTTCTATCTCAACAACTTGCCGAATAAATGCCCTTTCCGAGCCGTCAGAATCAATAATTGCCGCGGGAGTAAGCCCTGGATATCCACGAACTAGCTCTCTCCAATTTAAATAATGATTTTCTGGATTCGTGACTTCGGCCAAATCATCACATGACTGGTCACTAACCATATTTAAATCAACAAAGCACCCACCAATTTTGGCTTGTATTGCTTCCAAAACCTTGGATGTTTGGGTTAATCTTCCAAATTTACCAATGGAAATAAGTGGATGAAGCGAAGCCTTTGCAATTGGAGACAGTTGCATGTACCCCTTAACTTCCGCTTGCCTTGAACGGAGGCATGGTAAGTATTTAATTGAATCAAGCAATTGCTGGCCATGCAAGTTCATTGATTTCCTCCCTCTTCTTGCGCGGCCCCAGATTGTGCTCGAGACCTTCTCGATGGAACTCGACCTGGCAACGTTCGAGGTATTGGTTCGCGGGTTTGAATAATCTCTAATGCAACTCTCATAGATTCCGCCACGTTGTTGGCAGTTCCAGACCACTCAGATGCCTGAATTTTTGTTTCTTCAAGTTCTCCCTTTAACAAAGGAAAATCTTTGTTTATTTTTGCTCGCAAAATTCCATTAATTACCAAAAGTCCGACACTTAACGTCCAACCCGATCCAGCAACTATGGCAAGAACAACAAATTTATCATGCCAAAATATCGAAGCTATGCCTACAATAGATGCTGCTCCAGATCCAATGATCAGGAACGCACCTATTAAACTATTCTCAGAGAAATCAGGTCCTTTTCCAGACACCATCGCCCCCAAAGCGCCATCACCCGCCTAAGTGGTACTTCTAAAAAATTTGATTTTCAATAGAAACCAGCGCGTAACCTAAAATCCCCTCCCCGCCATCCGGCCGCATCATATCCGGATGGACACCTCAGCCGACGGGTTCGCGCCAGATCAGGGTGATGCCACGGCGCTGGCCACGCGCCGGCTGACCCTGCGTGCCTATGCCGACCCTATCGCGCAGCCAAAATTCCCTAACCAGTCGAGGGGCTGGACCTGCCCGATACCTTTCTGGAGGCCAGACGCGCCTTCCGCCAGGATCGGCAAATGTCTGATATTTTCCGTCTTTGATAAATATTTACCCGTATAATTATAGAAAATAGTCAACAATACGAGCCGCATAACAATAATTATTAATATAAACTTTTCAATAAAACCGAATTTTATTGCAATTTTTCACCCATTATGACACAATCCCCTTATTCGAAACCAGACCTTTGACTTGTCTGCACGCTCAGGCTTTCTCTCAAGCATCGCAAATTTCGGACCGTGCCGCGCATTTTCGCGCCGCATAACCGCACAATTGTGCGATTCTCAAGGAGGCCCTCATGGCCAATGGTACAGTTAAATGGTTCAACCCCATCAAGGGGTTTGGCTTCATCCAGCCGGAAGACGGCAGCGGCGATGTCTTCGTCCATATCTCGGCGGTCGAAAAGGCCGGCCTGCGCAGCCTGAACGAAGGCCAGTCCATCACTTATCAGCTCTTAAATGAGCGCGGCAAGAACGCCGCGGTTGATCTCAGCACAGTCTGAGCGAAAGGAAGGGCCAGGTCCGGTCACGCCGGTCCCTCGCCCGCACATCATGAGACAAAAATTTTCATTGGCGGCCCCGCGCTGGGACGACATCTGGCCGACCGCCGGCGAAACCGGACTGAAGCACCAGGTCGTGCCCGTTCGCTTTTGCATCCTGCCGCGCGGCAAATCCTGGCAGGTCTCGCGTAACGCCGCCTTCTGGGGCGTTTTCCAGTCGCGCACCGAAGCCGATAACTCGGTCCGCCAGGCCATGCTGGCCATCTTCACGGCGGGCGGCGCGGCTCAGGTTCGCTTTACCTGACTGCACCGCGCAGGGGGAAAGGCCGGCGCGTCCTTAGATAGGCTTGGGGGTAGCGCCGGCCGATCTGCGCCCTATTGCAAGAGCGATAACGATTTCTACGACATCTCGGCGCACTTTGATGAGAATGTCCTCGAGCCGCCGCCGCTTGATCCACCGCCTGCCTGGCTCGCAAGGTCCCGCCTTAAAATTCGTAAAGCAAGAAATCCCCCTCCCCGCCATCCGGCCGCATCATATCCGTATGGACACCTCTGCCGATGGGTTTGCGCCAGATCAGGATGATGCCACGGCGCTGGCCACGCGCCGGCTGACCTTGCGCGCCTATGCCGACCATATCGCGCAGATAGTCGAGGGGCTGGACCTGCCCGATACCTTTCTGGAGGCCGAGCGCGCCGCGCGCGCCATCACCGCCGCCGACCGAATTATCCAGCAACTGCCTCTCACCCCCGAAGACACCGCCCCGGACACGACACCGGACAACCCTCCGGCCGCCCGCAAGGCCCGCGCCTGCGCCTGCGCGCCAGAGCCGACCGGTTGCTGGAGGTTATCGGCCTGATCCCCGATCCGGACAGCTACCTCGAAGGCGAACGCGCAAGCCGCTGCCTGCTGGCTTCCGACCGTATGCTCTCCCAGCTTTACGAAGCGCCGCAAAGCCCCGATAGGTATAAGGCGCGCTTCCCCAAATCCCCCGCCTTTGCCGACGATCTCGATCCAGAAAACGACCCAGACGACGATCCGGAAGACACCACCGACGGGCGCGCCGAATTCCTGGCGAAGGCCGATCGCTATGCCATCGGCTGCGCCCGCAACAGCGGCATCTGGCCGGACGGCACCGCCTTCGACAAGGACGCCCCCGCGCCGCGAAGTCCGTGGCGGCTGGCGGACAGCCTCACCATTTTCCAGTGCGAGAGCGATCCGGCGCAAAAGGACCGCTGGCCGGCCCTGCTGATGCTGAACCGCGCCAATGCGGTCATACGCGCCATGGCCCGCCGTGATGGCCGCTGGCCCGACTATTCGCCCTTTGGCGAAGACGATCCGGACTATTACAGCCTGGCGGCGGATTTTGACGAAAGGGTGCTCAATAAGCCGAAACTTGATCCGCCGCCGGACCACAAGGAACTCCCCAACACCATCGGCTTCCCTGCCTGGCTGGTGCGCAAGGTGCCGCCTTAGGTGTAGAAAGTAAGAACCCCCACCACCACATCTCACGCTACGCGTTCGTGCGGTCCCCCTCCCCAGCAAGCTGGGGAGGTACAATCTTTCTTGATCCTCCCCTCTTGGAGGGGAGGTGGCGAGCAAGCGTAGACCGCAGGTCGAAGTGCGTCGAGACGGAGGGGTAAAGTCCACGCACCTCACTTGGGGTTTTACCCCTCCGCCTCGACGCGCTGCGCTTGCTCGGCACCTCCCCTCCAAGAGGGGAGGATCTTTGCGTCTTACCCTCAATTCACCCTTTTAACCGAAACCGCCGTCACGATTTCCTCCAACTGCTCCATCAGGAACGGCTTGCACAACACCTGATCCATACCGGCCAGTTCGCACAGCCGGCGCGTGCCCATGTCCGAATGCCCGGTGATCCCCACGATCGGCACCGGTGGCACCAGCCCCTCGCCTTCCTGGCCGCGGATCGCCTTGGTGGCCGCCAGGCCGTCCATCACCGGCATCTCGATATCCATCAGGATCAGGGCATAGGCCGAATTGGCGGACATCTCCAGCGCCTCGCGGCCATCGCGCGCGCGCTCGACGCCGAAATCCAGCAGGTCGAGCATGGATTCGATGACGAAGGCGGTCTCGTCATTGTCATCGGCCACAAGGACCAGACGGTTTGTCTTGGGGCTGAGTTCGCTCATGCCACACCCTTTTACACGTGCGCGGACCATAGCCCGACGCATGTAAAGGATCAGTACGGGATGGCTATTGGCGGCCCATGTTTCGGTCGGCCCAGGTGATGAAGCTGGCGATATTCGGCGCATCCGTATGACCACCGATATGCTGCCGCCAGGCCAGTTGGCCATCCAGCAAGTCGGTCAGGGGCGGCGGCATGACGGCGGTTTTGTAGTCATTGCCGACGCCGAGATCCTTCGCGCCGAGCAGTTTCCAGACGCGGCCCGCCGCCACGGTGGCCATATAGCTGCCCTGCTGGTCCAGCCACTTGGCGTCGCCCTGTTCGGGCACGCCGTAGGAGATAAAGACGAGACGCGGCGCCGCCAGGGCGATCAGTTCGTGGGCATCCACCGGCAGATCGCCGGCATTGAGCGGTCCGCCATATTTGAGGAAATTGCCGGCCATCCAGTGATATTCGCCGGAACCGGTGAGGCTCTCCACCGCCTCGCCGAAATTGCGCCGGTGCGGCTTGGCACCGCCTTCGCCGGACGAGCCAATCAGCCCCATGTAAAAGCGCTGGTCGAAGGCCATGGTGACCAGCGCTGCCTTACCGTAGCGCGACACGCCCTCGATGCCGATATGGGCCTTATCCACCTCCGGCCGGGTGGTGAGATAATCGAAGACCTGACCGGCGCCCCAAGCCCAGGCGCGCAAGGCGCCCCAATCGTCCGGCTTGCGCGGCTGGCCCTTGTTGACGAGGCCGATGATGCCTTGCGTCAGGCCCGCGCCATTATCGGCCTGATAGCTGGTCGGGTTAAGGATAACCACGCCCCAGCCATCGGCCACGAGTTGGTGAATGCGATCGAGATTGGCGGCCTGCGCCGCGGCCAGGAAGCCCGCCATGCGCGGATCGAGGTCTTTCGGCGGGGCTGGCGGCACTTTCGGCGCCGGGAACTGGGCCGGTCCCCAGTTAAACATGACCAGCACCGGGGCAGGCGCTTTCGTCTTCGCCGGCAGAATCAGCACGGCGTCGATATCAACGCTGATCGCCGGATAAGCCGAATTATCGACATGCCCCACCAGGCGCGACGCCACAATGTCCGTGCCCTGGAGGGTTTCCGCCTCGCTCTCGGCAACACGCCAGGTCACGGCGGGCACATCGGCAGGAACGCGGCCAACCACTTCGCGCTCAAAGGCTTCGGCAATTTCCGGCCGGCGCTTCTGCCACCAGTCATTGACCGTGGTGACCTTCTGGCCGTTGCTAAGGGTCAGGATATCCGGCCAGTCGGGATAAGGATTGGCCTTGGCTTCGTCATAATTGGCATGGTCCGGCGCCTTTTCATCGCCATTCGGACCGGGCCGCAGGGTTTGGATGCCAAGCTGGTCCATCATATTCTGATGATCCTGCTCGGTCGTTAAAGCCTGCGCCGGCGCCATTTCTGGTAGCGCTAACAAACAGAGAGCCAAAACGACGCTGACAACCGCTTTCATGATATCCTCCGGGCAAATGACGGCGTCTTTGGCGCGCCGTCTGCCCTCACCTTTTCACAAAAGGGCCCGCAGGTGAAGACGATAAAGGCGGAAGATGTTCCCACCTTCCGCCTTCCTGTTAGTATCCGGAGCTTGAATAGCTGCTGCTCGAATAGCTGGACGATTCCTCGTGCCAGCCGCCATCACGGTCGCGCCAGCCATAGGCGACCACCTGACCGATATGCCAGCGGCCGTCATCGTCCTGCCAGCCCACGGCGCGCGGACGGCCATAGTGCCACTGGCCCTGATCGTCGCGCCAGCCTTCATCGGCATTGTACGGACGGCTGGAACCATATTGCGAACCGGAGTTATAGCGGTCATCGACATAAGGACGATCCGATCCGTTATTGTCGTAAGGCCGGGTCTGGTAATCGCTGTTATCGCTGTAGGGGACGGTGTTATAGCCTCTGTCGTCCGACTGGCTGTAGCGGTTCGACGGCGGATCATAATAGACGTTGTCGTAATAGCCGCTTTGCGGACGGTCGCGGAAATACAGCACCTGATAGCCATCCGGCGCCGGCGGCGGCGAATAATATTGGCCTTGGCGATAGGCGTAATAAGCACCGTTGTAACACTTCACCGACGACTTGCCGACCTGATTGCCGATTACGCCGCCGAGCACCGCGCCGCCGACCGTGCCAAGGCCGCGTTCGTGCTTCGATACCTGGCTGCCGGCCAGGCCCCCCACCACGGCGCCGATGACCGCGCCATTGGTACCTGCATTGTCCTTTTTGGCATAACAATAGCCATCATAGGATCGTGTGTCATACTGGGCATGGGCCGCGAAGGGCGTGGCCAGGGTGGCCGCCATCAGGCCGAGCACGGCCAGCGAAGGCGCCAGATATGTCTTGTGCTGTGTCATCTCAAGGTTCTCCTCCAGGCGCAAAGCCTTTGCCTGCCAGCCTGAACCCATAAGTATAAGTATGCAATAAGGCGCGCTTGCGGCGGGAATGAGCCTAATCGGCCGGTATTTCCAGCGCATTGCGGTGCAGGCCATCCTTAAGCGCCGTCTTGTCCAGTTCACCTTCCCAGCGGGAGACGACCACGCAGGCGACGCCATTGCCGATGAAATTGGTCAGTGCCCGGCATTCGCTCATGAACTTGTCGATGCCAAGCACGATGGCCATGCCGGGCACCAGAGCCGGATTGACCACGGCCAGGGTCGCTCCCAGCGTGATGAAGCCCGCGCCGGTCACACCCGACGCGCCCTTCGAGGTCAGCACGGCCACGCCCAGCAATGTCAGTTGCTGCATCAGGCTCAGTTCGTAACCGAGCGCCTGGGCGATAAACAGAGACGCCAGGGTCATGTAGATATTGGTGCCATCGAGATTGAACGAATAGCCGGTCGGGATCACCAGGCCCACCACCGGCTTGGAGCAGCCGAGCGCTTCCATCTTGCGCATCAGGTTCGGCAGGGCGCTTTCGGAGGACGAGGTGCCGAGCACGATCAACAGTTCGTCCCTGATATAGGCGACGAAGCGGAAGATCGAAAAGCCACACAGCCAGGCGACGATGCCGAGGACGACCACAACGAAGAGAATGGCCGTCAGGTAAAAGGTGCCGATCAACATCAGCAGCGATCCCAGCGCCGCCGCGCCGAACTTGCCAAGCGTATAGGCCATGGCCGCGCCTGCGCCGATCGGCGCCAGTTTCATGATCATTGTGATGATGTCGAAGATGATCTGGCTGCCCTGGTCGATCAGGTTGCGGATTTCCTGCACCGGCGGCCCGATGCGCTGGAGGGCAAAGCCGGTCAGGATGGCGACCAGCAGAACTTGCAGGATATTGCCCTCGGCAAAGCCGCTCAGGAAGGTGTCCGGGATCAGGTGCAGGAAGAAATCGACCAGATTTTCGTGGGTTTCCGGCGCGACGTATTTGGCGACCGCCGCGGCATTGCCGGCGGCGTGCATACCGGCGCCCGGCTTGATCACATGACCGACGATCAGGCCGATGATCAGGGCGAAGGTCGAGATAATCTCGAAATAGACGATGGCCTTGACGCCGACACGCCCCACCTGTTTGGCTTCCGCCACCTGACCGATGCCGGAAACTACCGTGCAGAAGATCAGCACGGCAATGGTCATCTTGATCAGCTTGACGAAACCATCGCCCAGCGCCTTGACCCAGGGCTGCGCGGCCACTTCCGGCCAGATCAGGCCGATGGCGGCGCCAATGACTACGCCAAACAGCACCTGCACATAGAGATGGCGGTAAAAGGGTTTCCTTATCTTATTCTCTGGCATGGCCGCCCCGTTTATTATTGGCGCACACTGTATAAGCGGTTAGGCTTCGTCACAATGGTTCAAATACGCTCGCTCACTGCTGCCGAGATCAACGCCCTTCCAATGGGACTGCTGGCGGCCGTCCCCTTTGAAGCGGTCCGGCTGATCGACGGCCATCACTGGGCATCGTGGCTGGCGCGGCTGATCGGGCGCGGACCGCAGATCGTGGTGCGCGGCCGTCGGATTTTCTGGCCACACCTGCCGGCGGATATGAGCGATAACGCGGTCGCTATGAGTCTTCTGGCCCACGAACTGGTTCATGTCTGGCAATATGAGACCGGCATGACTCTTTGGCGCTATGTGTGGCGCGAACGCGGACAGTATCATTACCGGATAGATGACCGCTCCTATACTGATTATGGATATGAGCAGCAGGCCGCGATCATGGAGGACTGGATGCGCCTGCGCGCCGGATTGCCACCGAGATACGGCGATGTGACTATCTCAACTTTGGTAGCTATACTGCCTTTTGTGAAATAAGAAACCCCACCACCACGCCTTCGGCGCGGTCCCCCTCCCCGACAAGCGGGGAGGATCAAGACGATATATAGTTCCACTTGTGCCTCCCCGCTTGTCGGGGAGGGGGACCGCACGACGACGCGAAGCGGCTAGATGTGGTGGTGGGGGTTCTTACTTAAGGAGATGGTACACTTGGACAATTCTCCCGATCTTTGGCTCTCGAAACTGCCCGTCCTCAAGACGGACGGCAGCAAGTATGATCGCGGCCATTGCATTGTATTGGGCGGGCCTGTGGCTTCGACCGGAGCCGCGCGGCTGGCGGCGCGGGCGGCCCTGCGGATCGGTGCTGGGCTGGTCAGTGTGGCCTGTGATCCATCGAGCCTGATGGTTTATGCCACGGCCCTCGAAGCGGTGATGACCAAGCCGGTGAAGGATGAGGCCGCCTTTGCTGCACTGATTAGCGACCCGCGTATCACATCGCTTGTTATGGGGCCGGCGGCTGGCATTAATGATCGCACCAAGGCATTTGTGCTGGCGGCTTTGCGAGCCGGCAAACCCTGCCTGCTCGATGCCGATGCCCTGACGGTTTTCAAGGACGATCCCTCGCAGCTTTTCGATGCCATCCGCTCGCCGGTCCTGCTCACTCCGCATGAAGGCGAGTTTGCCCGTCTTTTCGGCCAGGTCACCGACCGGGCAAGCGACGCCTTACGGGCCGCGAAAACCAGCGGGGCCGTGGTGCTGCTGAAAGGCCGCGACACGGTCATCGCCGCACCGGATAGCCGCCTTGTCATCAACCGCAATGCCCCGCCAACACTTGCCACGGCCGGTTCCGGCGATATGCTGGCCGGTTTCGCTGGCGGGCTGATGGCGCAGGGCATGGAGGCTTTCGATGCTGCCTGCGCCGCCGCCTGGATACACGCCGAAGCGGCGCGCCTGTTCGGCCCCGGCCTTATCTCGGAAGACCTCAGCGAAATGGTGCCGCAAGTCCTGCGCCAGTTAACCCACTGATCAGATGGCGCAGACCGCGCCAGTGCCTTTCAGGCCGCAATAGCCCTCCGGATTTTTGGCGAGATAGCCCTGGTGATAGCCCTCGGCGAAATAGAACGGCGCCTCTGGTTCGATCTCTGTGGTTATCAGCCCCTTGCCGAGCGCATTCAGCGACTTCTGGAACGCCGCCTTGCTGCTGACGGCGGCATCATACTGCGCCTCCGAAGTAGTGAAGATGGCCGAACGGTACTGGGTGCCGATATCGTTACCCTGGCGATAGCCCTGCGTCGGATCATGGCTTTCCCAGAACACTTTCAGCAATTGCTGGAAGCTGATCTTTTTCGGGTCGAAGACCACGAGCACACCTTCGGTATGACCGGTCTGGCCGGTGCAGACCTCCTTGTAGGTCGGATTGGGCGTGTAGCCACCGATATAGCCTGCGGCGGTAACATAGACGCCTTCCTGCTGCCAAAGCTTGCGCTCGACGCCCCAGAAACACCCCATGGCGAAGACGACCGTCTCCATGCCCGCCGGATAAGGCCCCTTCAGCGGCGTATGCAGCACGAAGTGAGTCTCTTCAGTCGGAATGGCTTCGCTGCGGCCCGGCAGGGCCTGGTTGGCGGAAATCATCTGGGATTTAAGGCCGAACATGGTGTTTTCCTTTTTGTTGCGCCGAATATACGCGCTTGCCGCCAATATAGTTACAAAAAAAAGCGGTGGTAAGAGGCAAACTAGGCTTGCTCATTCGCAAAGCATGGGTATAAAGGCCGCCTTCCGCGCACCACCGACCTGGTGCGGCTTGATGGATGGACAGATGGCGGAGTGGTCGATCGCGCACGCTTGGAAAGCGTGTGTACGTGCAAGCGTACCGAGGGTTCGAATCCCTCTCTGTCCGCCATTAAAAAAGGCTCCCGCATGGGGGCCTTTTTTAATGGCGGAAAACGAGGTTCAGAACCGATCGGTACTGGAAAAATGCCGGGTTTTTAAACCGAGCGCAGCGATGGTTTCGGCGAAGCTTAGCGCAGCCAATCCCTCCCCCCGCAGGTCCTTAACCCAAATACTTTTTGAACCAGTCCGCGGCCTGATCCGCCACGCTTTCCAGGCATCCGGGCTCTTCAAACAGGTGCGTGGCGCCGGGCACGACCGACAGTTTCGACCGGGCATTCAGGCCGCGCAGGGCCTGCTCGTTCAGTTCAAGCACCTGGGGATCATTGCCGCCGACGATCAGGAGCACCGGCGCCCTGACCTTATCGAGGAAAGCCGCCGCCAGGTCGGGCCGGCCGCCGCGCGAAACGACCGCGCCGATCCGGTCCGGCTGGCGCGCGGCCGCAATCAAAGCAGCGCCGCCGCCGGTGCTGGCGCCGAAATATCCCAGATGAAGCCCGGAAAGCGTCGGCTGCGCACCCACCCAGCGGGCAATGTCAACAAGCCGGTCGGCCAGCAGCGGTATATCGAACCGATACTGGCGGGTCCGCTGGTCGATCTCTTCCTCCCCGCTGGTCAGAAGATCGATCAGCAGGGTCGCCAGCCCCCGCCCGTTCAATGTTTTCGCCACGCGCCGGTTGCGCACGCTCCTGCGGCTTGATCCACTGCCGTGAGCGAAGACGACCAGCCCCTTCGCGCCCTCCGGAACGGTCAGGTCTCCGGCAAGCCCGATATCGCCCGCCGACACGACGACAGGGGTGGAAAGCACTTCGGCCAAATGGGTGTGCGGTATCATGACGAATGCCCTCAAAAGCCGCTGGGGTAGGTTTCAAAGACCTCGCCCTCGTGCCATGGCGCCGAAGGCTCCAGGGGACGCAGGGCGTGCGTCCGGTCAAAATGGATGATGGCGTCGAACTGTTCCGGCAATTTCGAGAAGAAATAATGGCTCTGCCGTTCCGTCTCCGGCAGGTAGAGGACGCCGATGGCGCGCTGGAGCCGGCTGATGTCCAGGCGCAGGTTCAGAGCCTCGCTGCCCTTCAGCGACAGAAGAAAATTTGGCAATCCGCTGTCATGGAAGAGGGCCTCGTAGCTTTGCGGCAAGGCCCGGCGCACGGACTTGCGTTCGGCGGGACCGTCCCACCGGGACGCGGCCGTCACCTCGCCGGAACAGGTGGAGAAGCCGAGCAGAAATGCCGTCTTGCCATGGGCCTCGCGCACGAGCTGGCCGATATTGAACTCGCCGGCCGCCCCCATTTCGGTGGCCCTCGCATCCCCGACATGCGAATTATGCGCCCAGACGACGATCTTCGCCGGCGCCCCGGTCTGCCGGTCCAGATGTTCCGTCAGGGCGTCGAGCGTTTCCGCCATGTGCCGGTCGCGCAGGTTCCACGATGAGATACGCCCGCGGAACATGGCCCGGTAATAGGTCTCGGCATCTACAACAGTCCGGGCATTGTGGTCGGCGGAGAAATAATCCTCGGCGGCGTCGAAACCGTCCGTCGCCAGATATTGCGCGGCATTCCGGCGCAGAGTGACCAGGGTGTCTATGGCGTGACGCTCACAGCTCTCGCTGATGCCAAAAGCGGTCGAATAACCGTATTGCTGCGGGTTTCGAGCCAGTTTGTGGCCGTGGTCGAAGCAGGCGTAATAGTCCCGTGCCTGGTGGGCGGCGGGCGGATCAACCTCATCGAGATAGGTGATCACCGCCTGGATGGAGGCGTAGAGGCTGTAGAGGTCAAGGCCATAGAAACCGGCCCGCTTTTCCGCTGGCTTGCCGGCATTGTGCCCCCTCAGCCAGTCCGCGAATTCAGCGACAACCTCATTGCGCCACATCCACGCCGGGAAGCGCTTGAAATCCGACAGGGCGTCCTCAGCCGTGATGATCCTTTCGTCACCGCGCACGAAGCGATTCACCCGGTAACAATCGGGCCAGTCGCCTTCGACCGCGACGGCCGAAAAGCCATCCTGCTCTATAAGCTGCCGGGTCAGGCCGGCACGGAAACGATAAAACTCCTCGCTGCCGTGGGTCGCCTCGCCGATCAGCACAAAGCGCGCGTTCCCGATCAGGCGGCGTACGGCGTCATAATCCCCGGAATTTCCCTTCAGGGCGATCGCCTGGCCGGCGATCAGCCGCTCCAGGTGGCGGGCGGCGTCATGAGACATGGGACTGCCTTTTTGTTTCCGCCGCCCGGGCCAGCAGGCTCATGACTTCGCTGTCCTGCGTCTGTCCGAAATCGGTGTAGAAGCGGCCAACACCATAGAAGGGCTCCGGCACGGCGACGCAAACCGCCTCGTCGGCCAGACGGCCCATCATGGCGAAGGCCGAATCGGACGCCACCGGTGCGGCGGCGATAATCCAGGCCGCCCCCCGCCGGCGCGACGCCTGAATGGCCGCTTCCATGGTGGCGCCCGTCGCGCATCCGTCATCGACCAGGATGACCGTCCGGTTTTTCAGCTCCGGCGCCGGCCGCCCCTGGCGGTAGACACGGCTGCGGCGGTCGAGTTCGGCCCGTTCGCGCGCCGCTACCGCAGCTATGGTGTGATCACCAATGCTCAGGCTGCGCACGATATCCTCATTAATGACCTCAACCCCGCCGTCGGCGATGGCGCCCATGGCCAGTTCCTCATGTCCCGGCACGCCCAGCTTGCGCACCAGCATGAGGTCGAGCGGCAGGTGCAAAAGGCGCGCGACCTCGAACGCCACGGGTACGCCACCACGCGGCAAGGCCAGGACAAGCGCATCCGGCCTGGTTAGTCTGGGCTTCAGCACGGCCGCCAATTGGCGGCCCGCCGCTTCACGATCAGGGAAACAAATCATGGTCCACACTCCTGGAACAAAGCTTTCCCAGTGTGCGGAAAAACGGATCTGACGGCTTTGACCCCAATCAAATGAGACGGCGGCGCCTTGAGGTAAAAACAGGGTCTTCAGCGGATTTACGGGCAACAGCCATGACACGGAAGACGGAACACGAGGCGCTTGCGGCCACCTTCGATCGCCTTCTGCATCAGGAGATCAATCTCCTGATGGCCCCGGATGCCGGCCCCGGCGAGACCTCGACCGTGCATACGGTACGGGCAGGCACCAAGAAGATTCGCGCCTGCCTGCGTCTGGTCAGGGGATCACTCGACCGCATCGCGTTCGACAAGGCCAATACCCTGTTCAGGGACTGCGCGAAAAGCCTGCGGACCTACCGCGATGATGAAGTGATATCCGAAGTCCTCGCCTATCTGAATGAAACCGGGGCGACCGACTTCGATGCCGGTGAAACGGACAGGCTGCGCGAAATCCTGATCGCGCCCCCGCTGCCCGCTGGCCGTGATGACGCCCTGGCAACTGTGCGCAACAATATCCAGGCGAGACGGACCACGCTTCACCTGGCCGCGCTGAAAATCAAAAAATCCGATCTCACCAAAGCCATGCGGCGCACATACCGACGCAATCGCAACGCCTTTGCCAATGTCGTTCGGGAGCCTTCGGGCATCAATCTGCACGAATGGCGCAAGCAGATAAAGGTGCTTGAATATCAGCTACATGATCTGAACACGATCTGGCCGAAGCCGATGGACGGCACCGAGGATGATGCCCGGCACCTGGCCCAGATACTGGGCCATATTCAGGATCTTGCCGTCCTCAGGAAACGATTGAAGCAAATTCGGCCGGTCCCGGAGGGCAGTCCGGCGGATCGCCTCCTCACTGCGACCAGGCGTCAGCGCCGCAAGCTGCGAAACGATGCCATCCGGCTGGGACAGGCGCTTTACGCCCGCTCGGCGGATGACTTCGCCGCGGATGTGAACCGCCACTGGAAAGGCTGGCGCCGCCCGCCACCGGCACCACCGGTTATTCCGCCGACCAAGGCCCTGGCCCGCAAGACACCGGCGGCTCATCTGCACTGATCGCGCCCTTTGCTGGATAAAGCATCCATATACCGCAGCAAGTAATCAATATGCGCACAAATTGTGCTCTATAAACATGGGCAGTATAATTATTTTCCGACAGAAACCGATTAATAAGCATTCTGTATAATTATCATACGTACCTCCGGCGACAGGGAGGACATAAAAATACAAATAGTCGCCCAAAGTATGAGAGTGCAGTTTGTCTAAGCGTTACAACAGGACATCAGGCGTTAAGCTTGCCAACGATATCGCCCCCACGGTTGTGGCGCATAACCTGCTGGAAGACGGCCCGCAGTCTTCGGCCTCCGACCGCAAGACGCATACCCGCCATCGCTGGCTTCACTACAGCAACCTAAAGGTCGAGGCGGCGATATTCCTCCTGATTGCCTTGACCTTCGCTGCAGTGCTTGGTCAGAAGGCCATAACCAGCCGCCACCTCGACCTCACATCGCGGGTCGGCCAGTATTATCCTTTCGTCTATGGCGACAAGGATGATGGCGGCAATTCCACCATCGATCACGACACGACCAAACCATTGACCTGGAGCTGTGATCTGCGCGAGGGCGCGAAATTCGTCTATTGCGGCTACGGCCTACAGTTCGAAGCTCCCGGCAAGGGCAAGGGGATCGATTTTTCGAAATATAAGAATGTCACGATCCGGCTGACCTATCATGGCGTCGGCGATCATCTGCGCCTCTTGCTGCAAAGCACGGCGCCGGCGTCACTCGGCCGCAAGGTCAAGCCCGGCGAGACCATGCCCTTCGTTGCGGAGTTCCCCGTGACGCAAGGCGTAAACGAAATCCACCTGAACGCGGAGCAGTTCGCCGTCGAGCAATGGTGGCTGACAAGCCATGGCGTTACGGCCGAAGAGGCCGGCACCGACATGGATGACATCGTGTCCCTCGCCTTTTCATCGGGCAGCCAGACGCCGCATGGACGCTTTGACGTAAAAGTCACCTCCCTTGAGTTTCACGGCGTCTCGCTGTCAACTGATCAATGGTATCTCATTATTCTGGGCGTCTGGCTGGTCCTGACCGGCGGTTTTCTCGTCTTCCGTTTCCTTGGGATGCGCCGGCTCTATGAAGCGCGCCAGCGCCAGCAGGCCGAGGAAAGCCGTGTGCTGGCCGAGGCCCGCGCGGCCGCCGAAGCCGCCAGTTCGGCCAAGTCGCAGTTTCTCGCCAATATGAGCCATGAATTGCGCACGCCGCTCAATGCGATTCTCGGCTATGCCCAGTTTCTGAAAGCCACGAACTCAAGCGAGCGCGACCTGGCGGCCCTCCAGACGATCGAGCACAGCGGTGAGCATCTTTTGACGATGATCACCGACATTCTGGATATCGCCAAGGTGGAGGCCGGCCGGCTTGAACTGCTGCCGGGCATCTTCGATATCCGTTTGTGCGTGCTCAGCGTGGCGCAGATGGTACGTCTGCGCGCGGAGGAAAAGGGCCTGTTATTCACGGTGGATATCGCGGATGACGTGCCCCGTCTAGTGATGGCGGATCAGAAGCGCATCCGCCAGGTGCTGATCAACCTGCTGGGCAATGCCATCAAGTTCACGCCGTCCGGCGAGGTCCGCCTTGAGGTGTCCTGCGTCACCTCCGCGACGGATGACACCGGCCTGCGCTTCTGCGTTACCGACACCGGGGTCGGCATCAGCCCGGATCAACTCCAGCGCATTTTCCAGCCGTTCGAGCAGGCCGGCAATGCCATCGACAAAAGTGGCGGCACCGGGCTTGGGCTCAGCATTACTTACCATATCGTCCAGATGATGGGCGGCGATATCCGCGTGGAAAGCGGGATCGGCAGTGGCAGCCGCTTCATTGTCGAGGCGCCGTTTGGCCGCTCGGATGAGGAAATGGCCAGGCTCGAGGCCCCGGATGCCGTGGCTGAGGCGCCAGATGACAGCGCAGCCCCCCTGCCAGAAACCGAAGCTGGCGCACCGCTGGTAGCCCCTTTCGGGCCACAACTGGACCACCTGCTTTTTCTGGCCCGCGCCGGAAACCTGCGAGCCATCCGCAAGGCCGTGCCGGCAATTATCGCGGCCGGCCCTGAGTATCGCGGCTTCGCCGAACGGCTTGATTCCCTGGCCGCCGCCTATCAATCCCCTGCCGTTTTACGCCTGATCGAAGACGCCGCCAGAGAAAGAGACGCCGCATGACCCCGTTGTTACCGCACGGTCAGGACCCGTCCCCCGCCCTGCCGCAGATCCTGGTGGTGGACGATACCCCGGCCAATCTGGGCCTTCTGGTCGACCATCTGGAAGCCCGTGGTTACGAGGTTCTCGTGGCCCTGGGCGGTCAGGAAGCGCTCGACCGGCTGCGCTACGCCCAGCCCGACCTTATCCTGCTTGATGTCATGATGCCCGGCATGGACGGTTTCGAGACCTGCCGCAGGCTCAGGGCCGATGCGCAGACCCGCGACATACCGGTCATTTTCATGACCGCCCTGACCGATGTGGACAGCAAGGTATCGGCCTTTGCGGCCGGCGGTGTCGACTATGTCGCCAAGCCGTTCCAGATCGAGGAACTGATTGCCCGCGTCCGGACGCACATCGCCCTTCGCAAGGCGCGCGTCGAGCTTATGGCGCAGAAGATGTCGCTCCAGGCGGAGGTTGAGGCGCGCCACCTTGTGGAAGCCTCGCTGCGCGACTCAGAACTGCGGCATCGCCGCCTCTTTGAAACCGCCGGCGACGGCATACTGGTCATCGATTGCGACGCGCGGACGATCCACGATCTCAACGCGCAATGCGCCCATATCCTGGCCATGCCGCTGGATGAGGTGCGCGGCCGTTATCTCGACGACCTGCCCATTTTCGCGGCCGCGGGCGATGCCCGCACGATCGTCGACACGCTGCGGCAGAGCGGCGAAATGAAATGGTCCGAATGGACCTGGGAACGCCCGGACGCGACCACGGTCAGCGTCGAGGTGCTCTGCACCACCTATCGTGTCGGCCACAGATTGCTGGCTCAATGCACCCTGCGCGATGTCAAGGCGCGAAAAGAGGCGGAAGCCCGTATCCGCTATCTCGCCATGCATGACGCCCTGACGGGCCTGCCCAACCGCACCCTGCTGATGGACCGCCTCAGCCATGGCATTGCGCGGGCGCGCCGCGACCACACGCAGGTCGGTTTGCTTCTCCTCGATCTCGATCATTTCAAACACATCAATGACAGCCTGGGGCATTTTGTCGGCGACGCCCTGCTTGAAGAGGTGTCGAAGCGGTTGCGCAGCGTCCTGCGCGACAGTGATACCCCGGCGCGCCTGGGCGGAGATGAATTCGTTATCGCGGCCGAAGACCTGTCCGGCAGCGCCGATGCCGAGAGCCTGGCACAGCGCATCCAGGCGGCCCTGGAGCCGGACTTCCATTTCGGCAGCCACACGCTTCGCATCGGCACCAGTATCGGCATCAGCATGTATCCGGCCGATGGAGACAGCCCCTCCGCCCTCCTCCAGGCCGCGGATACCGCCATGTACCAGGCCAAGAAGAACGGCCGCGGCACCTACCGCCTGTTCACCAGCGACCTGACCATGGCGGCCGAACGCTGGCACACCTTGTCTAACGATCTTTACGGCGCCTGCGAACGCGGCGAATTTGCCCTTCATTACCAGCCGCAGGTATCGGTCAGCGATTCCAGCATCACGGGCCTGGAGGCGCTTCTGCGCTGGCATCACCCGACCGAGGGCCTTATCCAGCCGGCCTTGTTCATCCCGCTGCTGGAAGAACATGGGCGCATGGTCGAGGTCGGCCGCTGGGTGCTGCGTACCGCCTGCCTGCAGAACGCCGCCTGGCAGGCCCAGGGCCTGCCTAAGGTGCGCGTTGCGGTGAACCTGTCTGCCCAGCAGTTTTATCGCGGGGATATCGTCCGGGCGGTCCGCGACGCACTGGACGAATCCGGCCTGGCCCCGGAATGGCTCGAACTCGAACTGACGGAAAGCCTGACGCTCGATGACACCGAAGTGACCGTAAGGGTCATGGAAGAACTGAAGGCCATGGGCGTCAAGCTGTCTCTTGATGATTTCGGCACCGGCTGGTCGTCTCTGGGGTATCTGCGGCGGTTTCCGCTCGACCGGATCAAGATCGACCGTTCTTTCGTGCGCGACATCGTGAATGATCACAGCACGGCCGCCATCGTCCATAGTATTCTGGGACTGGCACGAGACCTTAATCTCGATTGCGTGGCCGAAGGCGTCGAAACGGCGGAGCAACTTGAACACCTGCGCCGTGAAAACTGCGCGGAAATTCAGGGCTATCTGTTCAGCCGCCCCGTAGAGGTTGCCCAGATCGAGGATCTTTTGCGCCAAATGCAGACGGCCGACGTCGCCACACTACCACAGAAAAAATCAGGCACCCGCTGACGGATTCAAATCTGTCTTAAGGGATAAGCGCCCGAAATTCGGCCGCTCCGCACTCGGCCTTTTTTCCGCAAAGTGGAAGAGGAATGCGGGTCGATGCCCTGCTTCCGAGTGGCGTAAGGTTCCGCATTTGATCCAGCGATGGAGAGCGGAAACGCACACGTACAAATTCCTGTCCAGCGCCATCATGCCCGAGTTCAAAAATCAGCGCACCGCCGGGCGGAGGATCATCGGCGGCAAACCCCCGGGCCTGCCAGTGTAAACCCAAGGCGCCGCCCACATAAGCGATATTGCCGTCATGACCGACGAGCAGCGTATAAGGACTGGCTGTCGGATCAAACAGGGCCGCCTCAATCTCTTTCAAAAGCGCGGCAGACGCATAGGTCGTCACGGCCTTAGGGCGGGCAATCAGCCGGAATTCTTCGGCGTGAAGGGCCGACAAGGCGGTAATTTGCCTTTCGCTCACCTTGCCCCATCCCACCTCATTCATCGGGAAGCCATTGGCATATTCCAGCATGAGAATTTGCGACAGGCTGGAGGCGATCTTAAGGGCACCGCTCACCTTTGGATCGCGGCCACTGACATCAAGCACAGAGGGTATGTCGGTCAGGCTGCAAACCTTATCGACCTGACAGCCCGGCTGGTTTTTAAGGTTTAGAACCTCACTCAAAAGCGTGTAATCGGATTTATGAGCCTTATCAATGGAGGCCATGCCGCCCGACGGCAGCGCCTCATCGATCAAGGCTTTTCGATCCAGTGGCGGCGACACCACATCTGCGTTAAACGGCGAAAACCGCGCATCGGTATGGCCCTCGCCGGCATGTTCCACCTTAAGATCACAGCCTTTAAATGCCGTGGCGGCATAGACCTCAGCCGTCCTTATTGTGCGCTGATCCGTATCCGCCACAATATGTACGGCGCCCGCCGGCGGGCAAGCCGGGCCCAGTAAGCCTGAATAAGTCAAGCGGTCGAATTCGGCTATGCGGGCAATGACCTGCTCGCCATGAGGGGTCAGGCTGGCCGGCGGTACAGTCCAGGCCGGCCAGGCCTGATTGGTGAGCCCTGCAGGCAGGGGCGGATCACTATTGGGCCGCTTTATGCCGTGACGCATCAGGATGACCACCCTTTCGAGGGTCAGGTTTTTATTCTTCGCATAGGCCGTTGAGTGCGGAAGGACGGCCAGGCACAGGAAAAGGGTTGCGAATGTCAGGATGCGGGAACGGGTCATTGCGGGCTGATAATGCTTGGGGGACTGGTAAACTGATTTGCCCATGTGCCGGGCACGGGCGCCATATCGAGGTCAAGCGTGCCGCCTGAGACGATTTCCTCATGGGTGAGCCAGGCGCGGCTCAACGCTTTGCCGTTCAGGCGTGCGGCGACCACATATATATTATCGGCAGAATTGTTATGGGCGCGGATGGTGAAGTTTTTGCCGCCTTCGAGATGAACGGTGCTGGCGGCAAACAGGGGGGAGCCGATATAGTAAAAGGGTTGTCCGGCATTGGGATACAGGCCGATGGCATTCCAGACAAACCATGACGACATGGCGCCGGCGTCATCATTGCCGGGCAGGCCTGTCCGTTTCAGGCTATAGTTATCCGCCATGATCTGGCGGATTCGTTTGGCGGTCCGGTCCGGTCGACCGGCGTGAATATAGAGATAAGACGCCAGAATATCCGGCTCATTGCCCTGGGAATAATGGCCCGTGTCGAACAGGCGGTCGAGCCAGCCCGTAAAGGCTTCCGAACCGCCGACCTGGCTGATCAGGCCGGAAACATCGTGCGGCACGTAGGTTGAGTACTGCTGGCCGCTGCCCTCATAATAGGGCGCTTCCCACCAGGGCGTGGACTTGTCCGGATAGTCATAGGTACAGCTATAATTCTCAAGCCTCTCGCCATTGGCATAGCGTGGACGGATGCAGCCCAGCTTGTCGTCCCACAGTTTTCTCCAGCCCTGAGACCGCGCCAGATAACGCGCGGCATCGTCATGTTTGCCAAGCTTGCTGGCCACCTCGGCTATGGCGAAGTCGTTATAGGCATATTCAAGGGTGCGCGAAGCCGAGCGCGGCTGGCTTAGGGACACATAGCCGAGCTTGAGATAGTCCTTCAGAACCCGGCCCTGAAGCAGCGGCTGATCGGGTTCGACCTCCCCGTCGGTCTTCAGCGCGGCATAGGCCAGATCGTAGTCAAAGCCGCCCAGATCCTTGACGATAGCATCCGCCACAACCACATCGCCGTTCGATCCGCCCTGTGTCATGCCATTGGCGCCGGCTATGCGGGCATCCGGCAGCCAGCCGGTATGCTTATAGGTGTCCAGTAAGGAGCGTATCATGTCGCGCTGCCTTTGGGGTTCTATCAGTGTCAGCAAGGGATGCAGGGTCCGGAAGGTGTCCCACAGCGTATAGAAGTCTTCGTAATGCGGCTCGATCGAGTCCCACCAGGCATTGTCGCCGCTCAGATCGTGGGGCATGGTTTCGCTGTGATAGAGCGCCGTATAGAAGATGCGTCTTTGCGCCTCCGTGCCGCCGTCCACGGTGATTTTTGACAGTGCCTGGTCCCAGAGCGCCTGACTGCGCAGGCGCACGGCGTCAAAATCCCAACCCGGCGCCTCGGCGGCCAGATGCGCCCTCGCCTTTTCCGCACTGATAAAAGACACTGCGACCTTCACCTGGACGACAGGGTTTTTGGCAATGTCAAATCGTGCATAGCCGCCTAACTTGTGGGCAAAGGCCTGGTCGATATCGTAATCGACCATGACGCTTTGCTTATGAGCCGGGCTCAGGCTTTGCGGAAGGCCGTTCAGACTGCCGGTACCGGGATGTGCTTCAAAGCCACCCTGGCTGGCCCTCCAGGCACCGACCTCCTGGGACGGCCTATCAAAGACGGCATAGAAATAAATCCTGTAAGGCGTCGGGTTCCAGGCGCCCTCAAAACTGGCCCAGCCGGACAGAGTATGATCGTCAATAATATCGACATGGGAAGCGGTTGCGCGCTGCCCCTTGCCACCCATTTCGACAATGGAACTGACATTCAGAATAACATTGCCTGGCATAGAGGCCCGCTCGCCCGCAGCCGTCGGGAATGTCAGGCGCATAAAGCCGACCATGCGCGTGGCCGTCACTTCGGTCTTGATGGCTTCGTCTGGCGCATTACCCAGAACAACACTGTAATAGCCGGGCGAGGCCGTCTCCTGACTCTTGGCAAAGACCAGATGATTGGCACGCAGCAGGCCAACGGTCGGCGATATCCTGAAATTACCGTACTGACTGTCACCTCCGGTGCCGCTGACATGGGTCAGACTCAGGCCCATGATCGGGCTGGCTGAGTCATATCCATTGGTATCGCCCCTGGTGGTATCCGGGCTGAAGGTGACGAAGCCGAAGGGTATCTGCGCGCCGGGCACGGTGTTGCCGCCGACGGTTGACCCGCCATCCACGCCTACAAAGGGATCGACCAGAGCGGACAGCTCCTGCGCCTGTGCGACCGATCCGGCGGGGTCAGCCAGGGCCGTCCCGTTAAGAGCGACAGTGAACAACGCCACGAGGGGCAGAATCTGAAACCGGTACATGTGTGAATCCATTTATCTCAGGGCGCATATCGCTGCGGCGCGCCGGGGAAGGTCAATTCGATACGATCCAACACAACGCCCGGATCGAGAGCATAGATTTTCACCGCATGGTCGCCGCGCGACAGGCTAACCTTTCCCGCCTGCCCCAAGGCCGTATTGCTCAGCACATTGCGCTTCCAGGTATCGCTGCGGCCGACCGTCTTGAAATCGACCGTCTGGATGGGGCCGTCATCAACCTGAACGCCGACCTTGAGCCCGGTCTCCGGCGATAGCGGATGGGTCGGCAGGGCAATCACGGTGAGGTCAGCCTCGCCTGCGCTGGTGGTGAAAATACTGTAGCTCAGGGGGGTGACAACCTGAGGCTGGCGATGGCCCGGCAGATCGAGGCGCGAACGCAGGACGCGACCCTGGCTGCCGAGTTCGTCGATTGCCTCCCAGTCACCCGAAGCGGTCGACGCCGCCGGGATCGTCACCTGCCGCTCCGTCTCAACGGCATCGACCGGTGCGGAAGGCCCGTCCACCACATCAACGGGCACGTTGAAGGTCTGGGCGCCGCAGGTGATCGTCATCCGGCCTGACTGCCCCTGCCCGTTCCAGTGGAACCCAAGACGCGACTGCCAGCGCGATGCTTCATCGAGCGTCAGGCGCGTCGTATCGGTGCTGATACCGGCGATTGGCGTGATCGTCACCGGCGTGTCTTTGGCCTCGCGGCTGTAGACCTCGATCACCTGATCGCCGGGCACGCCACGCACAAAGGTCAGGCGCGGGAAATCATGGGCATTGATCACCCGCCCGCCGGAAAAAGCCAGGTCACAGCCGGTCCGGTCCGAGGCGGCATAGTGCGGCCAGGCGGGCGGCGTAAAGACCGGCAAATCCCGCGGCCGGGCATCCATCATATGGCGCCACTTGCCGTTTTCCAGGGCGTTGTAAGCGGCGGTATCCGTATCGATGCCCGCCTGCGCTGCTTGAGCGTCCCTGACATAGCTGTTGGCGCCCGCGCGGCCATCACGCGCATAAAGCGCCGCCAGATCGAGCGACAGGATGCGCTTATTGAGATTACCGGCGCTGCGCACCGGGTAAAGCACCAGCTCGAAATAGGCGGCCTGCCTGTCCACCGGCAGGGTGGCGCCCAGCGCTTCAGCGCGCGCGGTCAGGCGGGCATAGGCCGCCAGGCGCGCCTGCGCCTCGTAACCATCCTCGCCGATAAAGCCATCGGTCTGCGGCCGCGTCACCGGCTCGACGCCGTTCCAGCCGAGAAACTCCGGCCGCCGGCTAAAGGCCAGGTCGTAATAATCCATCAGTATGGCGGCAATGTCCGTCGCCGAGCCATCATCGAACTGCGTCGCCGCCCACCGGCGCAAGGCCTCGCGCGGTGACGTACTGAAACCATCGGCGTCAAAGGCCAGATCGAGGGCATATTGCGTGAGAAACTCGGCGGGCTTGATATCACCGACATTGAAGATCCATTCGCGCCGCGACTGACGCGACCAGGCCTTGCCCATTTCCTCGGCGATCAGGCCGGGATGGGTGGTGGCCAGCCAGAGATAATCGTGCGGCTGCCCCCAATAGGACAGGTGATAATAGACGCCCGTACCGCCGGGGCGCTGGATTTCCGCCTCGGTCGGCAACTGGCGGATATAGCCGTAATTGTCGTCGGGCCACAGAAGCGTAATGTCTTCCGGCACCTTGAAGCCTGACTGGTAGGTATCGAGTACCTCCTTGTAGAGCGTCATGGTCTGCGGAATTTTGTCAGCGGGCTTGCTTAAGGTCCGGCTCAGGATATCGCGTTCGCTGTCGAGCGCGATTTGCAGTCCCTGGCGCGCCTGATCCTGGGTGTCGGCGCCTTCCATCGGGGTGTCGTGAACGCCGCGCAGGCCCACCGTATAGAGATTGTCGAAACCCTTGACCTCCGACACGCGCTTTTGCCAGTAGGCCGTCATGCGGTTGCGATTGGTGAAGATATTGAAAGCGCCATCACGCTTTTCGTTCCACTCGCCGAAATTGTTACGCATCAGCGCTTCGGAATGTGAGGTGCCCATCACAATGGCATAGTCATTGGCCAGTTTCGGATTGGCCTTCATATCGTAGAACGGCGTCGAGACATCGTGCATGGCCGGCCACAGGGTATTGGCCTTCAGACGCCACATAAGTTCGTAAATGCGGGCATAGGTTTTCGGGCCGATATTGCCGGTCTGGGGATCGTAGGTCTTGGCTGCCCAGGGTTTGAGGCCCCAATCCTCGTCATTGAGAAAGATGCCGCGATAGGTCACGGAAGGGGCTTTCGACGTGACGGGCGCGGCGGACACGTGCAGGCGCTCGACGCGGCGCGGCGCGACATCGGCCCACCATTCCCACGCGGACACACCCATTTCGCGGCTCAAGTCAACCACGCCATAGATCATGCCCCTTCGATCGGCGCCGTAGATCAGCAGGATATTCTGGTGCGCAGATGTGGTGATGACTACGCGCCCGTAGCGTTCCCAGGCGCCCGAAAGGGTCGCGAGATCGATATGATGGAATTGCGCCAGTTGCTTCACCAGCGGGCTTTCCAGATCGCCGATCACGACACAGTCGGGCCGGCACGCCGCAAGGCGGGTCGCAACGACCGGCGCCTGGCCGGTTATTTTTTGCAGATCACCGGCCAGCATTCGCGCCGCCAGGCCGGGAGTGGCGCCCTTTCCGCTGTAGACGACGCTGGCCACATGTCCGCCGTCATAAAGCGCGAAATCCGGCGACTGCGCCCAGGCGCCTCCCGCCATCATGGCAGCCATCAGCCCCACAGCAGACACATATATTCGCCGGCTTCGCTTCATTGACGCTTCCTCGTCCTGATCAGCGCTAGCTTATTTGCGACACGCTTTAAACTGATCGACCAATTATCAAGCAGATCAGTCACGTAAACGCAAGGCAAAACCAGAGCGCTCTAAACAAATCCTGTCTAAATCACTCTATTTTCAAAGCCGGCCATGTTACGATCTTGATCATTTGGCCAACCAATTATAGGCTCCCCAAAACGCTAAATCCCGCCGGAAAGGACTCATCGTGATACAGCACAGTCGCCGCGCCCTGCTCCAGACTGCCGCCCTCCTGACGGTGCCGCTGCCAAACTCTGTGACCGCTACGCCCGCCTGGAGCGCGCCACAAAAGGCTCAGCCCGCCGATGACCTCGCACCGCGCGAACGCATGTCGCTGGATTTCGGCTGGCGCTTTGCGCTGGGCCACGCCACCGAGGTGCATCGTGATTTCGACTTTGGCCTCGACCAGAAGACCTTCGCCAAACAGGGCGCCAATGTCGCCACCGCCGCCGCACTCGATTTCGATGACAGCACCTGGCAGCCGGTAAACCTGCCGCACGACTGGGTGATCGACCTGCCTTTCGCCAAAAACGACTATTTCATACCGCCGGCGAACCCCGAGGACGGTGATTCCGCCGCCGGTCATGGCTACAAGGCCGTGGGGCGCAAGTTCCCGGAAAACAGCATCGGCTGGTATCGCAAGGTGTTCACCCTCACCAAGGCCGACGAAGCCAAGCGCCTGACGATCGAGTTCGACGGCATTTTCCGCGACGCCACCATCATCTTCAACGGCTATATCCTGACGCGTCATGACAGCGGCTACTGCCCGGTGACCGTCGATATCACCAACTTCATCAATGTCGATGGCCCGAACGTGCTTGTGGTCCGCGCCGACGCCACCCTGGGCGAAGGCTGGTTCTACGAAGGCGGCGGCATCTATCGCCACGTCTGGCTGGTCAAGACGGCGCGCACCTATATCGATCAGTGGGGCGTATGCGTTCGCGCCGATACCTCCGGCAAGCTGTCGATCGACACCGATGTGACAAATGCCACCGATAGCGACCGCCAACTCCAGGTCGTCTCGACCGTGATGGACCAGGACGGCAAGGTGGTGACGCAACTGACCGGCGCCACCGATGTGAAAGCGCGCAAGGGCGCCACCCTCAGTCAGACCGGCGTCCTCTCGCCGGTACGACTGTGGTCGCTGGACGACCCGCACCGCTACACGGTGCTCACAGAGCTGAAGGACGGTGACACGGTCATCGACACCTGCATCAGCCGGTTCGGCGTCCGCGATGTCCGCTTCGATGCCAAGGAAGGCTTCTTCCTCAATGGCCAGGGAATGAAGATCAAGGGCACTAACAATCACCAGGACCATGCCGGCGTTGGCGTCGCCATTCCGGATGCCATGCAATACTGGCGCGTAAAGCAACTGAAAGACATGGGCGCAAACACCTGGCGCTGTTCGCACAACCCGCCGACGACCGAACTGCTGGACGCCTGCGATGAGCTGGGCATGATGGTGATTGATGAGACCCGGATGATGACCTCGACGCCGACCGGGCTCGAACAACTGGAAACCCTGATCCGCCGCGACCGCAATCATCCGAGCATTATCCTGTGGTCGATCGGCAATGAGGAAACGGCGCAACAGGGCACCGAACGGGGTTTAAAGATCGCCATGGACATGCGCCGACTGGTCAAGTCGCTCGATCCCATCCGGCCGGTCACGGCCGCCATGAACCACTATATGGGCCACGGCATCACGCCGGCGCTTGATGTGATGGGCTTCAACTATCATGAATCGGATATCGAGCCATTCCGCAAGCTCTACCCCGACATGCCGATCGTCGGCACCGAGACAGCCAGCGCAGTTTCGACACGCGGCGAATATGTCCGTGATGATGTGAAGGGCTATGTACGCGCCTATGATCTCGACGCCCCCTCCTATGCCAAGACGGCCGAGGCCTGGTGGACGCTGTATAATTCCAAACCCTATCTCTCCGGCGGGCTGGTATGGACCGGTTTCGACTATCGCGGCGAACCGACCCCCTTCAATCGCTGGCCGGAAATTTCCTCGCATTTCGGTATATTGGATACCTGCGGCTTCCCGAAAGACATCTATTATTACTACAAATCCTGGTGGCAGTCCGAGCCGGTCATGCACCTTTTCCCGCACTGGAACTGGGAGGGACAGGAAGGCCAGGATATCGCGGTCTGGGTCCATTCCAATCTCGAC
Source organism: Asticcacaulis taihuensis (assembly GCF_900100255.1). Classification (GTDB taxonomy): domain Bacteria; phylum Pseudomonadota; class Alphaproteobacteria; order Caulobacterales; family Caulobacteraceae; genus Asticcacaulis; species Asticcacaulis taihuensis. The sequence goes on from NZ_FMTS01000008.1 coordinate 40,466, forward strand.
GCGGTAGAACTGTTCGTCAATGGCAAGAGCGCGGGCCAAAAGACGGTCGTGAAAGATCGCCACCTCGAATGGTCGGTGCCCTACGCGCCGGGATCGATCACCGCCTATGGCTACAGGAACGGCAAGGTGGTGATGAAGCAGACGCGCAAGACGGCGGGGCTGGCCTACAGCGTCACCCTGACGGCGGACCGCAGCAGCTTCAGTGCCGATGGGCGCGATGTCATCATGCTGAAGGCCGAGGTGTTCGACCGCGCCGGCGTCCCCGTGCCGCGGGCCGACAACCTGATCCACTTCGATGTCGATGGCCCGGCCCGTATCATCGGTGTCGGCAATGGCAATCCGACCAGCCATGAGGCCGATCATGCCACCTCGCGCATGGCCTTCAATGGTCTGGCTCAGGCGATCCTGCAAGGCCAGCACAAAGCCGCCGGCACCGTGACGGTGATCGCACGCAGCAATGGCCTCGTCTCCGGCCGGGTGACGCTCAAGGCAATGGACGTGCCCTTGCCGGCGGAAATTTAGTATAAATTCGGAAAAGCAGCCAGCAGCCGGTGCCGCAAACCACGATGGGATGGAGAGGTGGCAATCATAAGCGGGCGCGTTTCTTACCCCTCCGTCTCGACGCGCTTCGCTTGCTCGACACCTCCCCTCCAAGAGGGGAGGATAAAGAGCACGGGTTTTATTTTGGGCGCGTAACGGCCGGGGCAGTCGGGTGGACTTCATTGATCGTGCCGTCCGGATTATAGATCATCGGCTCTATGGCGATGGAGCGCCTGTAGTCGCCGCCGCCCGGCAGGAGGCTGTTATGATAGAACAGCCAGGACTTGCCCTGACGCTCGATGATCGCCTGGTGGTTGGTCGAGATCGGCAGGTAGTCGAGGATCACACCACGGTAGGCATACGGTCCCATCGGCGATTTTGACGTGGCATAGACGATTTGCCCCGGCCAGCCCGTCGAGAAGCTGAAATAGTAGAGCCCGTTATGTTTATGGAAAAACGGCGCTTCACCGTACTTCTTCTTCGGATCATCCGACGGGAAGCCGGTGATGACCAGGTCCATGATCGGGCCGTCTGTATGGATCATGTCGCGCTTCAGCTTGACGATCTTGGGCACGCGCGTGCCGAAAGCCAGGTAAGCCTGGCCGTCGTCATCGATCAGCACGGTAGGGTCGATCGGCTCGGCGCCGGCATTGGCATCGCGTGCCTTGTCGATCAGCGCATCGCCCCTGGCATCGACAAACGGCCCTTCCGGTGATTTCGACACGGCCACACCGATCTTGTCGCCGCCGACAGGCGCATAATAATAGTATTTGCCATTGCGATAGGCGGCTTCCGGCGCCCAGGCCTTGGCATCAGGACGCGCCCATTTGAACACGCTCACCGACAGGAAAGACCCATCGTCCTGCCAGTGTTCCAAGTCCCTGGAGCTGAAGACGCGCCAGTCGGTTGAATCCCAGTACTTGCCGGAATTGTCCTGATCATTAGTGGCGTACAGATAGTAGCGGCCCTTGAAATAATGCGGCGACGGGTCGCCATTGAAACGAGTGGATATCGGCGCGCCTACAAAGGCGTGGGCCGCCGCTGAAAAAGCCGCCAGTCCCAGGACGATGCCTATTGCCGTTTTCAATTTGCACTTGGTCTTCATAGTCTTGTGACTCCTGACGGTTATGGTTTCATCGCCCAACGGCCGGGCTGGCTGCCTAGCGTCAGTTCAAGGGTGCCGCCTGTCATGATTTCGGCCTGCGAAATCCAGGGTGTATTCAGCGGTCGGCCGTTCAGAGTGGCTGTCTGGATGTAGATCTGGTCCGGGCCGGCATTGCGCGCGATGAGGGTAAAGGTCTTGCCGCTTTCCAGATGGATGACGGTTTTGGGCTGATGCGGCCCGTGCAGATAGAACAGGTCGGTGCCGAGCTTCGGGAACAGGCCGATACGGTTAAAGACATAGTGCGAACTCATGGCGCCATTGTCTTCATCACCCGGATAAGCGTCGGCGGAAAACTTCTTGAAAATCTCATTGGCCCAGTAGGTACTCAGGTCGGGCCGCCCGACATTGCTGAACAGCCAGGGCGTTGCGAAGGATGGCTCGTTGGTGATATCGATCAGGCCCGATGACAGGGCATGCTGGAGACGCCTGATGAACATATCGCGGCCGCCCATGGCGGTGACCATGCCGGGGATATCGTGCAGCATGTCGTAGGAATAGATCCACGCCGTGCCTTCGTAGAAACCGACATTGTTGTAGGTCTTGCCGTCCCAGCCCAGTTTCGGATCGATGTCCTGGAAGGCGCCATCAACCTGTTTCGGCAGGATGAAGCCGGTATAGCCGTCGCTTTCCGTTTTCGCATTCCAGACATTACGCCACATCTTCGCGCGCGAGGCCAACACCGCCGCCTCGTTTGTGTGGCCGGTGCCTTCTGCCAGCTTGCCGGCATAGAAGTCATTGAGCGCGAAGCCGATGGTGGATGACCCCGACCGGGCACGCTGGTTATCCGGCTCCGGGCTCTGGTCGCCGACCGCGAAATAGAGCTGGCTCAGGTAGCGCGGGCTGCGGCGCTGGAAGGCGTTGAAATGGGTGACGCGATAGGCGTTCTGCCAGTTGACACCGGGCACGCCGCGGATCAGCCCCTCTCCGATGACATTATCGACCTCGTCACCGCCTTGGCCCACATGGTAGTTCCGACCCGCGATAAAGGCGGTATCGAAGGCGCCGAAGCGATCAAAGGCATGGACGATGGAAGCGATATTGCCGGCATAGTCATGCGGGCGGATCAGCGACATAAGCGGAAATTCTGTGCGGTAAGTATCCCACAGGGTATAGTAGTCGTCCCAATGGGGCGTGCCGAGATCGGCGTCGGCCTGGTCGAGCGAGCGGTCGCGCGGCTGGATGGCGGTGTGGTAAAGCGCCGTATAGAAGCGCTTCAGGTTGGCTTCCGACACACCGGAAATTTCGATCTGGCTGAGCGAGGTGTTCCAGGCCGCTTGCGCCGCCTGACGGACGCCGTCGAAATCCCAGCCGGGGATGTCATGATCCAGAAGGGCCTCGGCCTTCTCGGCGGAAGTGAAGGAGACGGCAATCTTCATCAGCACCGGCTTCCCGCCTTGCGCATCGAATGACCACCAGGCGCCGAGCCTTTGATCGGCGGGGGTGGCGCCCGAGGTCGCGCCGGCAAGGGTTTCGCCGCCTTTGAATACGCCCCAGGCCTTGGGCTTCTGGTCGACCTTGGCGCAGAACCAGATATCGACCAGGGCCGGGTTCCAGTAGCCCTTGGCCTTCACATGGCCGATGATCTTGCCTTCCGCCGGATAGAGCGTCACATCCGCCTGATCAGAGGCCACCAGTCCCTTGATCTTGCGTGTAATGTCGAAGACGAGCTGCGCCTGATCCGTCTGCGGGAAGCTGACGCGATAGATGGCGGCATAGTGCGAGGGCGTCACCTCGACGCGCGTCTGGTAGCGATCAAGCGTCACAGCATACAGATCGGCCGCCGCCTGCTCGCCGGACTTCTCGGAAAGGTGCGCCGCCTCATCGAACACCGGCGCACCGACCTGCGGCGATACCAGGAAGGTGCCATAGGTCGTCACCCCGCCGGAGCCTTGCGTATGCAACTGGCCAAAACCGCTGATCGGCGCCGCTGGATCATAACCGGCATTGCTGCCGGTCAGGGTTTCCGGACTGGGATGAATAGAGCCCGACGGCAGGGCCGGCCCCGGCACTGTATCGCCCTGATTGTCATTCCCCACCCCAACCATCGGATTGACGTAAGTGTAGAGCGGTACCTGAGCGTAGGCCGGAAGCGTCCATAAACAGGCGACGGCGCATAACAGGATGGTTTTCATACGTCTTTCCGCTTCATCATTCAGGCACGGTCAGGTTGGCCGCGCAATGTTGGGCAATGAAGTCGCTATGGCTCGGCATGTAGTCGCAGCACCGGGCAATGACATCGCGCATTTCCGCCAGCCACTTATTCAAGGCTGCCTCGTCAAGTGTCATGGCCAGGGGATCAGGCGCCGCGGGCCGAAGGCCCTGCCCCCACATCACCGCCAGCCAGCTCTGAATGCGGAACTGTTCTCCGGGAATTTCCTGAATACGCCCGCGCGACTGGAAGAGATCTATCCTGTTTTGCAGGCTGTCGGGAATGGACATGGACGCGCAGTAACGCCAGAAATCAGAGTCCCTGCGCTCGCCGGCGCGATAGTGCAGGATGAGAAAATCGCGCACGACCTCATATTCGCGCCCCATATCGGCATTGTAGAGGTCGCGGTCCGCATCGGAAAATCCCTTGTCCGGGAAGAGATATTGCAGATAGGCGATGGCCTTCTGGATCAGCATGATGGCGGTCGATTCCAGCGGCTCCAGGAAACCGGCGGCCAGGCCGATAGCAACGCAGTTTTTTTCCCAGACCTTTTTTCGCCGGCCGGTCCGGAAGCGGATCAGGCGCGGATCGGCCAGGGGCGGCCCTTCGAGATTGGCCACCAACTGATCGACGGCCTGCGCCTCGTTCATGAAAGCGCTGGCGAAAACCAGGCCATTGCCATCGCGGTGCTGCAACGGGATGCGCCACTGCCAGCCCGAAGCACGCGCCGTAGACCGCGTGAAGGGCAGCGGCGCGCCATCGCGGGCGGTCGGGACGGCCCAGGCGCGATCGCATGGCAGCCAGTGCGACCAGTCCTCGAACCCGACACCCAGGGCCTCGCCCAGAAGCAGCGACCGGAAGCCTGTGCAGTCGATAAAGATATCGCCATCAACGGACCGCCCCTCGTTCAGGGACAGACCTTCGATCGAACCGTCCGCCGTCAGCCGAACCTGCTCGATCCGGCCCTCAATACGCTGGACGCCGGCAGCTTCCGAAATCTGGCGCAAATACCTGGCGTAAAGGCTGGCGTCGAAATGGAAGGCATAGGTGAGGTCCGCCAGAGGCGAATTGGCCCCGGAAGGTCGCATGAATTTGCCGTGCCGGGCAGCCAGGCTTTGCAGATTATAGGCTTCCAGGGTGTCAGACGGATTGGCAAGCGCGTGCCGCAGCCAGACACTGTGAAATGGCAAGGGGCCGTAATCCCGGCCAGGCGCCCCAAAGGGATGGTGGTAGGCCCGTCCGGCTCCACCCCAGTTGACGAACTCGATACCGAACTTGAACGTCCCTCTGGTGAATCGCAGAAAGTCGTCTTCGTCGATGCCCATGACCTGATTAAACACATGCAGGTAGGGGGTTGTCGCCTCCCCTACCCCGACAATGCCGATCTCATCGCTTTCCACCAGAACGATCTCAACCGGCGTCCCGTGCAACAGCCGGGCGAACCAGGCGGCCGTCATCCAGCCGGCCGTGCCACCGCCGGCGACGACAATTTTTCGGATAGGTTCAGGCATTCAGGCTCCTGTGATTTCCCGCCCCCTTCCCCATCCAACGACAAAGGACGACGAAAAGCGACTCCAAAAAAAGAGCCTGGCCCCTGGGGAAGGGAGCCAGGCTTCTGGGAAGGTGGGCGTCAATCAGGGAGATAGGGCAGATTGACGCCTGGAGGTCCCAAATGTGCGGGCAGTAGGGAAAAGCCACCCGCACGGTAAGCAGAGGACTAGAAGTTCGCCTTGACGGTCAGGGTATAGGTGCTGCCATCGTAGTCGATCCAGCGAACCAGCTTGTAGTCGTTTTCGTATTCAAAACGCTTCGAGTTCGTCATGTTGTACGCATCCAGGGATACGGTAACCCGGTCATTGACATTGTATGACGCGGAGAGATCGAGCTGGCCACGAGCCTTGACCGAACGGGCGCTGCCGCTGTAGGTGCCGTTCGCGTTAAGCGGATAATCCGAACGCCAGTTGTAGGTGGCGCGAACGCCCCACTTTGTGGTCTCGTAATAACCGATGACATTATAGGTGTGTTTCGAGATGCCTGGGAACGGCGCCAGCGACGGGCTCTTTGCCTGTGTGAAGGCGTAGTTGAAGTTGCCGCCAAAGTTCTTCCAGAAGCCCGGCAGGAAGTCCAGGTTCTGCTGGATGTTGAACTCAAGGCCATGCACATAGGTCGGCTTGTCCAGATTGTAGCTGCCGGAAGCGTAGATGTAGACGGTCTTCGTGCTGCTGCTCAGGCTGGTGGCGATACAGTTCGTGCCGTTCCAGTTGAGCGCACCATAACCCCAGTTGGAACCATCCGCCGGGCACAGAATGGCCGGATCGCTGGTGCCGGCAATGCGTCCCGTGATCTTCTTGTCGAAATAGGCCAGGGAGATCAGGCTGTTCGGACGATTGTACCATTCCAGGGACAGGTCGTAAGAGTCAGCCAGATAGGGATGGAGCTGGTTATTCCCGATCGTGACAGACGCCGTGTCAATTTCCATGGACGGAGTCGATGAGCTGCCGTCACGCAAAACTTGCCCGAAGATGGAGACCGGCGAATACTGACGCGCCTGCGGACGGACATAGGTCTTGTAGTAGGCGCCACGAAGAACCAGATTTTCCTGGATATCGGCGGCGAAAATGGCCGACGGCAACCAGTAATGATACTTGTTCTTGATTTCATGCAGGCTGAAATTGGACAGCGAGCCTACGCCGTCAGCAAACGCAGAGGTCTGGTCAAGCGTTTGTATCGTGTTGGCCGTGTCTTCATAGCGCACGCCGAAGTTACCGCGGACACGATGCCCGATGATCTGGGTGTCGTACTTGGCCTGGATATAAGCTTCGGTGAGGTCGTTGCTGTTGGTGTAGTTGTAATTGGCAAAGGCGCCATCGGCATAGAGGATATTCAGACCGACGCTGGACAGACCGCCGCCATTATAAGCGGTGACCGGCGTCACGGCGGACAGGAACTTCTCAGGGTCGATAACTTGCCAGTTCTTGGAGATCGCCGCGTTGCCGTCCATGAAGTCATCGACGGACGGGGCTGTGACGAGCATATCGGCGGTCAGGTTTTGCAACTGAAGCCCGTAAGCCATGTTACGGAAGCCCTTGGACTTGAAGCGGTTTTGCTCAAGGCGCACGCCGCCCTGGATGCTGGTGATAGGGCCGAACTCCACAAAGCGTTCAAGATCGAACTGAGCCGAATTGACCTGGTTGTAGGCATAGCTCTCAGAACCTGACACGTTGAGGTTATAGGCGCCATCCGCCGTGTACCAGTTCTCAGGATCGCTCGCTGACCAGACCGTCCAGTCGTGCATCAAGGAGTTCTGAGGCGTCGGTGTGACGGCATAGCTGAAGTCGCTCAGGCTGCCCAGGCCGGTGTTGAAATTGGCGGTAATGCCATTCGTTCCGCCCGAATAGTTCGGATTGGTCTGCAGATCGAGTTCAGTTTCAAGCGACGAACTCAGGCCGTTTGAGATCGACAGAACGGCTGCGGCGCGCCACTTTTCATTGCGCCAGTCGGCATTGGCGACGAGGCCCTTGGATTGCTGGTGCTGCGAATACAGGCGCGTCGATGACTTGGCCGGGAAATTGGTCATCGTGATGTCAGGATAGAGGTAGCGTCCGTCTGAAGTCGCCACCGGGTCGCCATTCGTGGCCACAGTGCCCGCGCCATCCCACATCGAGTTGATCAGGAAATACTGCGTCGTCTTCGGCAGGTTACGATCCGTATAGAAGCCGACGATACCGAGCTTGGTTTCGTCATTGGGCTTCCATTCAAGGCCGGCGGAACCGGTCCACAGGTCGCCCTCGTTGACGCGGGTGTACTGACGCAGGGCGCTGTCATACCAGGCGCCGGCCGTGCCCTTGGAACCCGTCGTGCTGTCCACATAGGCCGCCGCTTGAGCATCGGTCATGTTCAGAGCGCTGCCCAGGGAGCGACAGAAGGCCGTCCCAGAGCTGGTGCAGGCCGTCGGGGAATAGAAGGCGCCGTATTTTGATGCAAAATCGCTGGCGGAAAGGCCAGTCCCCTGAGCGGTGAGGACACTGTAGGTGTTGAAGCGCAGGGTATCGCGGCGGAAGTTTTCGTGCTTGTAGGCAAGCGTTCCGAAAACGGCGAGCGTCGGGCTGATATGCTTGTTGTAGCCGAGGGTAAAGGCCGGCGACGACAGCTTACCAAGCGTATTATATTCGTAAGCTGCCTTGGCGAAGCCGCCATCCTTTCGCGACAGGGCGGGCGCAATCTGCATGTCGACATTGCCCGAAAGGCCGCCCGACTGGGCATTGGCCATGGGCGACTTCTCGATCATGAAGGCGCTGAAGATATCCGAATTGAAGGCGCCCAGCGGACCGGAGGAATCGTTGCTCAGGGAGGGCGGATCAGCAAACGCCTGACCATTCAGAGTGGTGCGGGCATAAGAACCTGGCATACCGCGCAGGTTGATGGTGGCGTTGCGGCCCTCGGCTTCGCGGTTGATCTGGACGCCCGGCACGCGCTGCAGGGCTTCACCCACGTTCAGATCCGGAAAACGCCCCAGACCGTCCGAAGAGATACCGTCGGTAATTTCAATATTGTTACGCTTGGATTTTACTGCGTCCGCATAGCTTTTGCGGAAACCCGTTACTACGACTTCGGTCGTATCTGACGGGGATGCCTGAGCTGCCGCATCCGCTGTGCCTGAAGCCGTTTGCGCAAAGGCCGACGAGCCGATCAGCAAGGCCGCTGTCGCCGCCCCCGCCAGGATAATGTGTTTTTTTTGCATTTTTTGTTCCCTTTATTCTTGATTATTCTGAATTCTGCGCGGCAAGCCCCGCAGAATTCAGGTTGAGCCAATACGCACGCCCGCCGCAGTCGCGATGGACCTTATTACCGCCCCCGCAATTGCAGCCGGCAGATCACACTAGAAAACTGAATTCATCGCACGCGACACATCAACCAATTTCGATGGTTTCGCATTTCACTTCTGCATGTGGTACGGATACCCGCCGACCGATCATGCCATTTACCAACTAGCCTGACTCACTGATAAGCATTTTGGCGAACCCTGTTTGGTTTATATCTTTTGTCACACAATATACGCTTTTAGCAAAATAGATCAACCAATATTTCTTGATCTCGCACATCATTTTCTTCAAATTGGTTGGCCAAAAAATATTTTTCTGTATTAATTCAGCATATTAACGCATTTATTGCCGCTTCAAAAAATTGACACATACTTGACGAATTTCACAAATTGGTTATCCAAATACCCCACGCCGTTGAGTTGCAGACCAATGTGAGCGATAACAGTTTGTACAAAAGCAGGATGGACCGCTAAGACGCCACACCGCGTCATTCAGCTTGCGGCCGTTAAACAGGGCGAAATTGGATGACCGATTCGAAGAGAAAGCCATTGTACATATCGGGGGGACACGTCATATTGCCGGCGTCTCGCGGGACCGATACAAATGCGCGCACAACCAAGCCCGCCTTAAATCCGAAAAAGGCCAAAATGATCACATCGCCAGATAAGGAACCGCGCTTTTACCAGGCCGTGGGCCAGGATCTGATCGAGCGCATCATGTCCGGCGAGTTCAAGGCCGTGGAACGCCTGCCCAGCGAACGCGAACTGGCGGCGGCCTACGATGTCGGCCGGGCGGTCATTCGGGACGCGCTGGTCATGCTTGAGGTCAAGGGGCTTGTCGAGGTCCGGCAGGGCTCAGGCATCTACGTCACACGCCGCGCCTGGGAGGCGCAGGCCCTGAAACTGAACGACATTCCGGCCAGCCAGATGCCGGAGGCCCTGCCCGCCGCCGGTCCATTCGAATTGCTCCAGGCCCGGCAATGGCTGGAAAGCCATATCGCCCGCCTGGCCGCCACCTATGCCACAGATTTCGACCTGAAGGCCATTTCCGAAGCCTATGAAGATCATCAGCGCGCCCCCTATGGGGAGGTCAAGGAAGCCATGGATATCCGCTTCCACCTGACGATCGCCCGCGCCACGCAGAACATGGAACTGGTGGCGGTCGTACAGCAACTGCGCAATCGCCGGGAAAACAATCCGCTGTGGGCGCGCCTGAGCGAGCGTATCCGCGACCCAAACTACCGCGATCGCTGGGTTATGGACCACAATGAACTGGTAGACGCCCTGCTGCGCCGCGATCCGGAAGGGGCCTATGTCGCCATGTGGCGTCACATTGAAAATGTCCGCAAGTTCCTGGAATCCCAGATGAATGACGGCAGCGAAGCCGGCTGAGGCCAGGGGAATAGATACGCGGCGGGCCGCCAGACACGACCCGCCGCACCTCTGGACTAGTTTAACTGGACGACAACAACAGACTTCGACGGAATGTCGAGGGTCAATTGGTTGCCCTTGATCTTGCCGCCCTTGTAGTCGACGGGCGCGACCAGCGCCTTTTCGCCCGGCAGGTTGGCGGCGTCCATCTTGTCCGCCGTCAGCACCTGGCCGCCGACCTTTGTCACCTTCAAGCCGCTGACATCGACCGACAGGACGATATTATCCGCCGGGTCCATATTGGCGATACCGATATAGACGTGACCATCCTTGCCGCGCGCCGCCGAGGCGTTGAAGGCTGGAATGGTGTTGCCGCCGGCGCTGTATTGCGGCGCGGTGAAGGTTAGCGGCAGGGCCGTGGCATCCTGGAAGGGCACATACATCTTGAAAGCGTAATAGGTCGGCGTCAGCTCGATCTTGTCCTTATCGGTCAGGATCATGGCCTGCAGGACGTTGATCGTCTGGGCAATGCTGGTCATCTTCACGCGGTCGACATGGTGATGGAAGATGTTGAAATTGGCGGCGGCCAGCACGGCATCGCGCAGGGTGTTCTTCTGGTACAGAAAGCCGGGATTGGTGCCCTTTTCGACGTCGTACCAGGTGCCCCATTCATCAACAAACAGACCGACGCGCTTTTGCGGATCGTACTTGTCCATGATGGCTTCGTGCTTGGTGATGATCTCTTCCATCTTGAGCGTACGGGCGAAGGTGCTGACCCACTGGTCGGTGCCGAAACCCGTCGCTGCCCCCTTGGCGTTCCAGTCACCGGTCGGCAGGGTGTAATAATGCAGGGAAATGCCATCCATCTCCCCGCCCGCCATCTTCATCAGGGTATCGGTCCATTCATACTGCTCGGCATTGGCGCCCGAAGCGATCTTCAGCCCCTGATTGGTGGCGCTCTTGTGAAAGAAGGCCTGGAAGCGACGATATTCGTCGGCATAATATTCCGGACGCATCTGGCCACCGCAACCCCAGCTTTCGTTGCCAATGCCCCAGAAGGCGACCTTCCACGGCGCGTCACGGCCATTCTTGCGGCGTTCATTGGCCAGGGTATCGTTGCCCGGCGAGGTCATGTACTCCACCCACTCGCGCATATCCTTCGGCGAGGAAGACCCGACATTGACCGAGAGATAGGCTTCCGAGCCGATCTGGTCGATGAAGTCCATGAATTCATGGGTGCCGAACTGGTTGGTTTCCGGCGCATCGCCCCACCAGTTGTTCTTGCGTACCGGGCGCTGGTCACGCGGACCGATGCCATCACGCCAGTCATATTCATCGGCGAAGCAGCCACCTGGCCAGCGCACGACCGGCACATGCAGATCCTTCAGCGCCGCCACAACATCGCTGCGGATACCGCGGACATTAGGAATCTTGGAGTCGGGTCCGACCCAGATACCGTCATAGATACCGCCGCCCAAGTGTTCGGAAAATTGTCCGTAAATATAGCGGCTGATCGTGCCACCGTTTTCGTCCGCTTTCAGCGCCGCATCAGCGCGCAGGGTATCGGCATTGGCAGCCTGAAAAGCGCCCGCCGCCAAAGCCAGCGACAGACAGGCCGTGGAGACCAGGGATCTGATTTTCATATCACATTTCCTCTATTATGTATTATAGTCAGACAATTTAGCCGAAAGCTATAACAGGCGCAATTGGTTATCCCGCGCCTATACTTGATTAATTTTACTCCTGAGCCACAGGATAAAAAAAGCGCCTTCGCCGTTAGCCGGCGAAGGCGCCCAAGGGCCGGTCATCCCAGAAACCCACCCGGCCGGAACCGGAGGGGTAAACGCTTCCGACAGGATGATCAGCGGCAGTTTCGCAAATATGTGTGCTTACTTTTCATCATTGCTGGCTCAGTTCCGCGACCACATCATAGGCATCGCCGCGATAATAAGAATGGCTGAGTTCGCAGGTCCGGCCATCGGCCAGGAACCCGCGCCGCTCGATGAACAGGCCGGCCTCACCCGGCGCCACCTCAAGCTTTTCTGCCTGTTCCGCCGCCAGGGACACCGCTCTCAGGCGCTGCAGGGCGCGCACCGGACGATGCCCCGTCAGGTCGAGGGCAGCGTAAAGCGAGGACGTGATCAGCCCGAGCGGCGGCAGGCAGAAGGCGGGAATGGTGGTATATTCAAGTGCCATCAGCGTATTATCGGCATAACGCAGGCGCACGAACCGGCAGACCTCCGAACCGGGCGACAGACCCAGGGAAAGCGATTCTTCGGGCGTGACCGTGCCGCGCGCCTTACTCAGCCATTCCGAGCGTGGCGTACTGCCGCGCGCCAGCATGTCCTCGCTGAAGGAGGACAGTTTGGCGAAATTCTTCTCCAGACGGCGAATGACAAATGTGCCGGCGCCCCGGCGCCGCGCGATCAGGCCCTCCGCGGCCAGCCCTTCGATGGCCTTACGGACCGTGATCCGCGCAATGTCGAAATCCTCGGCGATCTGCCGTTCGGCGGGCAGAACATCATTGACGGCCAGGGCGCCGGTATGGATGGCGCGGCGCAGGTTGTTCTGCAACTGAATATACAAAGGTGCGGGATCTTCGCTTGTCAGGTCTCCCAGCGTATCACGCAAGGACAACCGACCAGTCAGGTTGGAATGGGGGACCGATGTATTCATCTGTTCAGACCATTATCGGCGCCGTGGGCCAGCAGCAGCGCCCCTTCCACGGCATCCTGTTCGGCCGGCGTCAGAAGGCGTCTCGCGTCCTCATCCAGCCAAGGCAGGATAGGTTCTGCCAGACCACCGACCAGGGCGATGCGTGACGCGCCGATATCACGCAGACGGGCAATATAGCGGCCAATATCATCGGCCACGTCCCGTACAAGTCCGGTAGCGATCGGGTCGCCGGCATCCGCGGCTTCCATGATCATGGGGGCGAGCGTGCCGAAATCGCTGGGCGTGGCCGTGGTGACGAAAGCGATCACATCGGCCGGATTGCCGCCGAAGGAGGCGATGACTTCGCGCGTAAAGGCGCTGGACGGCGCGACCTGGTCATGACCGCGCAGAGCCGCACGCAGGGCCGCACGTCCCAGACCGGCGGCGGAGCCATCATCTCCCACCTCGAAGCCCCAGCCACCGACGGCGTGGCCCACACCATCCACAAAGGCATAGCCGGCACTGCCCGTGCCGGCAATCAGTATGGCGCCGTCGCGTCCGGAAAAGGCCCCCAGACAGGCGGCGTGGGCATCGCTCGCCGCGAAAATACTGCCAAAGTCTGGCCCGGAATCGATCGTCACCTGGGCATTCATCTCGGTGGTAATGCCAGCCAGTCCCATGCCAATGTGGATATCCGGCAAATCGGCGTGGGAAAGCTGGGCCTGCGCCAGGGCTTCGTCGACGGCGACCATAATATTCTGCCAGACCGTGACAAGGCCCAGACGGATATTGGAGGCGCCGCCAAGTCCCTCGCCCAGGATTTTTCCGGCACGGTTTTTCAGGCGTGCGCGGCATTTGGTGCCGCCGCCATCGATGCCGATATAATAGAGAGGGGTATTAGCCTGTAACATGATCGTAAACTCAAATCTTGATAATGATATTCTTGCGGTCGAGCAGGAAGCCTAAGCCCCAGCAGACCAGCATATAGACGATGGCGCAGATCAGCGAACCGAGCGCACCGGGAATAACCGCCTGGAACAGGTGAATACCGATCCAGTCATAGAGGCCCTCCCCGTTCACCTTGATCAACTGGAGCACGGTGACGAACAGTTCGGAGAACAGGTAGATGGCAAGCGGATTTCGCCCGAAGATTTCAAAGAATTTAGTGCCGCGCGTTTGTCCGGCGATCTCGACATAGCTGATCAGGCCACCCAGGATCACCAGGTCTATACCGATGGTCAGCAGCACGAAGGAGCTGGTCCAGATACGTTTGGCCAGCGGGAAACCCAGGCTCCACAGCAGGCCTGCCGCGACGAACACCGCACCACCGATCAGCAGGTTGCGCACCAGAAGCGACTTGTTTTCACTGCGGCTGATATAGCGGCCCGCCAGATAGCCGGCGATCACATTGACGATGGCAGGCAAGGTGCTGAGCAGGCCCTCCGGATCGTAACCATGCCCTTTGCGATACATATGGTTGATGCCGAGCACGGCCTGATCGAGCAAGGCCCCGGCATTGCCAAGCGGCGTCAGTTGCTGGCCGGGCACGCCGAACATCATCAGGATCGACCAGTAACCGACCAGAAGCAAAACGCACAGCGCAATCAGATATTTGACCGACAAATAGCGGCAGGCAATGGCGGCAATGCCAAAGCACAGGGCGATGCGTTGCAGCACGCCCATAATGCGGGTCTCGCCGATCGGATTGAACGCCCAGCTACCATCGCCCTGCTGATGCACGAACGGGAACCAGTACATCAGGTAGCCGAGCAGGAAGATGATCCCCGTGCGCTTCAACACCTTCAGCAGATAGTCCTGGTGGCTGACGCCGGGCTTCATGGCGAAGCTCATGGCGTTGCCGACCGCGAACAGGAAGGAGGGGAAAACAACATCGGCCAGGGTGAAACCGAACCACTGGGCGTGCTGCAGGGTGGCGAAAGGCTCCGCTCCGGCGCCGGCCGTATTGACCACGATCATGATGCAGACGGTCAGGCCGCGGAAGACATCCAGGGATTTATAGCGCGCGGGCTTCATGCGCAAAGCTCCAGCAGGGTTTTGATATCGGCCAGCGGATCGGCGGGCACATGGCGGGTGTAGGCGGTATCGGCCTTGACCCACTCATGTTCCCAGTCGGTAATGGCGGCCGTAAAAGCGGTCTGGTCGAAGGGTGTTTGCGCGATCACAGACTGGCGCAAGCTTGCTAGGAACTGCGTCCAGCGCGGCAGGTAGAAATCGGCGTAAAGCCCCTGCCAGGCCTTCGACGCATAGTCGTTGAGATTGCCCTTGCCGCCCCACACCGTCACCTGCGCCTTTGCGTTCTCGACATAGTAGGCGCTTTCGGCCGGCGTGTCGCCATAGGCGCGAGCGTCGTCAATCCAGCTCGACAGGGTTTCCTGCTGCGCGCCCAGAAGGGCATCAACGCGACGGGCCAAGTCGCTCAGATGCTTGACGGCCGCATCGCCGCCCGCCAGATCGCCGGCCTTATAAGCACCGATCGCCGCCTGCAGGCTGGCGTCGATCTCGAAACCGGCCAGATGGCGCGCGGCATCGATGATATCGTTGCGGAACAGCTTCGAGCCACCAAGCTCAGTACCAAGTGCCAGAAGCTGCGCCAGCGCCTGTTTCAGCAGCAAGGGATTGCCTGGCAGGGGCGGAAATTCCGTTGCATCGATTGTTGGGCGCTTGAAGAACAGATAGGCACCTGCCCGGCTTTTCCACCAGCGCGGCGTCCAGTAGCGCGTCTGATAGATGGCGGTTTGCAGATTACCCCAGGCCGCCAGCAGGGCTGGCGAGGTCTGGCCGTAGCGGGCGCGGGTGTAGACCTTCAGCCAATCGGCAGGCGCCGCATCTTCCCAGGCCAGGTCGTAGAGATATTCATAAACGACGCTGTTGCTGTGCAGGCCCTCGGGAAAAACGCCGAAGCCTTTGAGATTGCGCGTCTTGTCGCTGGCCCTGATGGCCGCCAGGTCGGTGCGGTAGAAATCGAGATCGCCATAGACCGGGTTTGAGCCACCGTAATTATGGACATAGCCGTAGATCCACGACTTTCCCTTGAAGGCGTCGGCGCGGGTCCAGACATCCGGGTAACGGTCGTTACCGATATCGAGCACCATCAGCTTGTCATCGGGGACGTGGCTCAGGAAGGCGCCGATGGCATCGCTCGACCAGAAATCACGGTCGGCGCCGAAGAGCCAGCCCTGCATCACCCATACAGCATCGGGCCGCGCCTGGCGAATGGACTGATAGATGGCGGCGCCGTAATCTGCCAGCCGCGCAGCCTTGACCGCCGGATCGACGGCCTCGGCGGCTTTCACGTTGGCCGTGGCGTCGCCATAGCTGGCCTTAGCGGCATCGGAACCATCCGCAGAAATCGGCGGGAGCATTTCATTGAAAGAGTCGGCGAGGTAATATTGCCCTTCGCCATAGGTTTCGGTGTAAAGCGCGATGAAGCGCCCCGCCAGTTTGGCGAACAGGGGATCGGCCGGATCGAGCCAGTAGGTTTCGTGGAAGCCTTCCCAGGCGCGCATCTTGTAAATCCGCGCGTCGGGATGTTTTTCGGCGAAGGCCTTGGGCACATAGCCGCCGAAAGCCGGCAGGATCGGCATCATGCCCAGTTCGCGCATCCGGCTAAGAATACGGCGTTGCAGGTCGCGTTTCTTGACGATCCATGCCTGCGGTACTGGCGTGTCATAGCCTTCGATATTGCCCATGCGCTGCCAGGGCGTAAAGGCGGGCCCCGAGAAATAGGCGGCCAGTTCGGCGTCGCTCAGGCCATTTTCACGCCATAGCGCCTGCCAGACAAATTCCTGGCCTTCCATGGCCAGCGGCATATCAATGCCATGCAGGGCCATCCAGTCAATCTCGCGCTCCCAGCGCGGCCAGCCCCACCAGGGCGTGGTATAGCCGAAAGTGCAGGTATTCATATAGACGCGATGGCGGAAGGGCGTTTCGACCCGGCGCTCCGCCGTGGCCGGCCATTGGTCCGGCACCGCAATACGGTCACCCTCCCAACTCACTTCGGCCAGGCCATTGTTTTTGAGATAGCTGTAGATGCCGCGTGTCAGCGCCACAGGACTTGAACCGGTCACCATCAGCTTGCCGCCACGCGTGGCCACACTGTACCAGGGTCGTGGGCCGGACATAGGAGACAGTTTGAAAATAACCGATTTTGCCGTCCCGCCAATCAGTCGCGTCAGTACTCCACTGGCGGCCGTCGCCTCACCGGCCTGCGCAGCTTCCCCCGGAAGCAGCGCCAAGCCGGCCAGGCCGAGGGACTGCAGGAGCGCCTGGCGACGTGAGAGCGGGTAAGGCATAGGCGAAATCCCAAAATCCATTCAGTATAGACAGAAAGTCCGGACAGCGTAATGGCACACATTACACTGTCCGGGTTTGACCCGTGGAGGGAAGCAGGGGGAGGAAATACTTTAAACCTCTCCCAACGGGCCATGCAGGACGAAAGCGCAGGGCTTAGATGGCGACCTCACCCCGCGCGCTCGCCTACATCTTGTATTGAAGGCTGATATAATAAGAGGAACCGGTGACGCTGGTCATCTGCCAGCGGCTCGCGATGTCCTTATACGCTTCTTCCTTTTCATTGGTGATGTTGAGCGCACCGAAGGACGCGCTGAGGCGACTGTTGATATTATAACCGAGTGTCAGGTCGTAGAGGGTGCGGCCGCGGATCGTGTGGCCTTCACGTGCGAAGAAGCTTTCCGCACTGGTCTGTGTGTAGGCGCTGCGATAATTGGCAGACAGACGGGCGCTGAAGGTCTTGTTTTCCCAATAACCTGTCGCGTTAAATGTGTTTTCCGACAGATTGGCGAGATGGAAACCGGATGTGCCCTTGCTGGACGGCTCGACGTGCGTATAGTTGCTGGTTACACCGAAGCCCTTAACGGGAAGCCAGTGGTCGAACGATTGCTGCCAGTTAATTTCGAAGCCCTTGATCTTGACGACCGAGGTATCGTTCTTTGTTTCAGTTATGTCGTAGATCGCGCCCGTCGTGGAGACACAGTCGCCGTCACTGTTGGTCGAAAGCGCCGTTCCATCGAACGATGCCGGACAAACCAGGGACGAATAGGTGCCGTTCTTGACGTCTTTCAAGAAGCCTGAAAGGCTCAACCCGTTGCCATCACCATAGTACCACTCAATACCGAGATCGAACTGGTTGGCCGTCAGAGGTTTCAGGGTGGCTGCACCCAGCGCAATGGTATTGACCGTTACACCGTCCGAATTCGTACCGGTGCTGATCGTCGTCGCCAGATTGGAATTGGTGTCGAGAATCGGCCGGACCAGAACCTTGGCCGCTGCCGCACGGATAAGCAGGTCAGGCGTCAGGTTGAAAACAAAGTTGGCCGACGGCAGGACGTTGTCGTAATCGGTTGGCGTCGAATAGGTGCCCGTTACCAGCGAGACATTCGAATTCACTGGATTGGAACCCGACGCCAGATAGCCGTTCACCAACTGCTTGGTGTCCTCGTAGCGGATACCGAGATTGCCGTGGAATGGCACGTTGAAAACATCGCCCTTCAGATTGGCCATTGCGTAGACCGACGAGATGTTACGGCTGACGCTGTAGCTGCCTGTTGGATCGAAGACGGTCGGCACATCGATGCCCGATGCGGCCAAAGCTGCCCGGTAAGCGATGATATCCGGCACCGCCCAGGTCCGGTCAACCGTATCCGCACCATCCAGGAAGTTGTCTACGATCGTGGTGGATACCGGGCTGGCCGGCGTATTGGCGGCCGACAGGCTTCCATCTAGGTCACGGCGGGTCGAATAACGCGACAGGGTATCGCGCTTGACCTTGCCGCCAAACGACACCGAGCTCAATATGCCCATGTCGATCCAGCGCGTGGCATCGAACTGGGCAGCGACCTCATCGGAGATATTGGCGTGCTGGGCGCCGTCCGGATATTCGTTACGCGTCAGTAGGGCGCTGTCATAGGACGCCGCATCGGACAGATCGTTCGAAGTGGTGAATTTGATATCGTTCGGGTCGCTCATATCAAGGGTCGACGAGGCGATATTGATGCCGAGAATGGCGGCCTCTTCGGTCAGGTAGGCCTTGCCCTGCGTATAGTGCAGCACACCCTTGAGGGTCCAGTTGTCGAAGCCGGTCCACTTGACAGTGCCGGTCAGGGCCTCGCTCGACAGATTGCGGGTTTCCAGTTGACGGTTATTTTCCGCGGTATAGTTGGTCTGGGTTGTCTTGAGGGCGGTGAGGCCGTCACTGTCCTGGGTCGTGATATTGCTCTGACTGAACAGGAAAACCTGTTGAATGGTATCATAACGGGTATTATCTTTTGAATGGATCGCCGAAAGGCCAAGTTCCAGGCCGGCAACCGGCCGGTACTGAACGGCAACATTGAACTGCTGACGCAGAGTGTCACGATCAATGCGGCGATAGCGGATACGGCGAGGCGTATAGAGTGTCGTTCCGTCGGTATTGGCGGAAGTAAACCAACGGTCCATAAACAGATAGTCGGCGCGGTCACTCAGTTCCTGATAATTGGCGCCGAGGAATACACCGAGCTTCCCGCCGTCAAATTGGTCAACATAAGAAATGCTGGCTTTTGGGGTTATTCCGCCCTTGGCATTGTTCGACTTCTGCCCCTTAACCGAGACAACCAGTTCGCGGCCCTTCTTGTCGAGCGGGTGAACGGTCTCGATATTTACAGTGCCGGCCAGACCGCCGGCGTCCATATCTGCGGTTGGGGATTTGTAAACCTGAATGCTGCTGGCCAGTTCGGTTTGAATGATGTCGTAACGGAAGCCGTCGTTAAAATCGGCGCTTGCGAAACTTTGGCCGTTGACGGTCGTCATGGCATACTGCGGACCAAGCCCACGAATACTGATCGTCGCACCGCGACCATTGACGTTCGCCATTTGCACGCCCGGAATGCGCTGAATCGCTTCGGCAATGTTTTCGCTGGGGAACTTGCCAAGGTCTTCAGATGAAATACCATCAGAAACCCGCGTGTCATTCTTCTTGTTCTTCAGAGCCGAGGCGAGGCTCTTGCGAAAGCCGGTCACGACCACTTCGGTGGCATCATCGGCGGGCGCTGCGGGCGAGGCCGCTTCCTGGGCCATGGCCGAAGACACCGTGAGCAGGCCCGCGAGAGCCGTGCTGAGCAAGGCGTAGTTCTTGAACGTCATAGTCTATCCCCTTTTAGATTAAAGTCACGAACAGCCGGCGTTTAGGTATGCGTGGCCGGTCTGCTTCTGACGTGACAGGTGTCATGTTTTCAGCCTTCAAACCAATTTGGCGGGAGACGATACCATTAGGACCGTATTGGAGCGCCAATTGTGAAATTGAGACTATGGCTGCCAAATTGGCCTGTCAATTTCATTATTGGCAGCATGACAACTTTTTGTCGAAGCTCTACAAATTTCAAATTTGTTTAACAGTGAGATGTTTTCCGAGTTTTCCGGATTTAATATTAAATTTTAGATATTTATGTGCATTTAAATGAGAAATTCGCCCAATTTCCCGCCCACATATTGGTCAACCTCTGTGATAAAAATACTATATTCATCGACCAGATGGGCAAGAAATCACACCAAAATTGGTTTGCCAAATACATTGGCCAACCAATAATGCCAGCCAGACCGAAAGTTGGGCATAGAACCACCCGATTTTTTCCTCGTCAGAGAGACCTGCGGGGCGCGACCTGGCAACCGCCGCATCGGGGGTCATGAGACAGATGAGAATGATACCCTATCCGGCTCTGATGCAGCAGGCCAATGCTCTAAATGCACCTTTCAGAAAGGGCTCTAAGTCAGACGCTGACCTTCAGCCTGCGACGACCGGCGCGGCCACGGCCACCCGCTTTTTCCGCGCCGCCCTCAGCCACACTAAAACCTTCGCCACCGGCGAGCAGTTGTTTCACGGCGTCCATATGCTGCCACATCGCGACATAGGCGCCATCTCCATCACGGCTGCGGATGGCGCTTGCCAGGCGGGCATGATCTTCAACCCATCGGTCACGATTCTGGGCGCTGTGCAATCTTGGACCAGCCGCTTTCCAGAACGGGTCGTTATCCCGTCGCATCCATAATTGTCCAACCATGATGGTCAGTTCTGCGTTCTGCGTGGCGGCGGCAATCGCCATATGCACCTGCAGCTCAAGCTTTTCCCTGACATCCGCAAAGTCGGCCCGGCCATAATCATCGCATGCCTGCTGGATATGAAGAATATCGTCTTCGGTAACCTGGGTGGCGGCCAGGCGGGCGATATGGCTTTCAAACCACTGGTGTGCCTGTATCAGCTCGAAAGGTCCGCCGGCAGGCAGTAGCTCCCAGGCCGGACGTGACTTGATCTCGACGACCTCAACAGGCTGTATTTCGTAGGCCTTGCGGGTGATGTAGATTCCGGAGCCCTGTCGGGATTGTACGAGCCCCTTCACTTCGAGCATGACCAGAGCGTCACGAATCACGGCCCGCCCGACGCCATAAACCTCAGCCAGTTCACGCTCGGTCGGCAATTTTCCGGAGGCCCGGAATTCACCGGTGCGAATGCGTTGCAGCAGGGAATTCCCCACGCTCTGGTAAGCGCGGACCTCCTTGTCTGCCTCAGTCTTTGCCGTCAGAATATCACCCGACTCCGTCATGCCTGTTCGCCCCTGTCGCAAACTCTGCCTAAATATCCTGCATCCCCGCCGGGGCACTTGTATCTCAATTCTACACTATATCGAAATTGGTTAAACAATTTCAAGCAGAGATGATCTCGGCACCCAATACAGCCCAACTGAATAGATCTCTGATTCCCTAGTTGCAAAAAGGCCAATCGATGTTGGGCGCTCTTACCAGACGTTACCCGTATCCATAAGGGCGCCCTACGCTCCGGTTTATCTTGACGCGTTCGCTATAATTCCCCGTCCTTTCCGGATAGCTAAACAGGCACGCAGTCCATTTCTATTTATCGACGCAGAAGGCGACGTGACGTTTCAGGATGAGCTACAGCCACAGCTGGGGCTTTCGCGCCGGAGAAGCGTCTGCCGTCTTCGCGCGCTCTGACATTGCAACTGTGCCTATCCCGGAATACCGTGCTCCTGGCGTATCAGAAGCTGATAGTGAGGGCCTGTTTATCCGCCGCGAGCCCAACGGTCTTTACGTCAATCCAGTCCTTTTAAAAGATCGTGTGACGGCCAATCAGGTGGTGGGTCTGACACGAACAAGTTTTTACCGTACGGACGAAAAGTGGCCCGGCGTTCGGTATGGTCAAACCGCTTCAAAAACCGCATCACCTCGGAGAAACAGGGGCACGGCGCTTGCCGCATTGACGCCAATATCCCTATCCTTTTATCGACGGCCTTTTTGATGGAATCACTGTTCCCGGTTCACGAATGGCAGAATTTGATGAAAAGCGCTCAGGCGGTAATCGAAATCAATGTCTGGTCAGTCGACGACGGCGATGCGGATGATGCTATCCTGATACAGGAAATCCGCACCAAAGTATTGCCACGACGTGGTATCTCCGCACGAGCGGATGAAATAGGGGAAACCCATGTGTTGGATTGTGCTTAGGAGTAACAAGAGTTACCAGCGGCGAACAAATCAATGTCATAGTCGCAAAAGCGCGCAACAGGAAGCGAACTCGTACATCGACATTTATCATTTGCACCAAAGACCTTCTCACCCTGCATGTCCCGAGGCCTTCGCTAACATGGTACAAAAATACCACAACTCATGATTGCAATCTGATCCTTAAACTATTCGTGAAGTTTTCGCTTAAACAAAAGGTTAGCGACAAACGGAGGCGTATTTGCGCCCCAAAGGAGACGCGGAACGATCTGCGTCACGGTTTGCAATTTTTCGCTCCGAGGCGGACATAGCCCCTTTATTCCAAAGCTAACCAGGCGGCTATGCACACGGGTATGCCAGTCTGAGCTTTAGCGATGGTTGAAGAACAGTCATTTGACAAACGTCCCACGCCTTCATAGTGTCTCCCTAGCGCGCCAGTGGAGCGCCGCCTGTCCGCGGCAAGGGAGAACGCTCCCATCCATCCCGAACCTGATATCTTACGAACCTGTCCCTCCAGCCTTTCGTAAGCGGACGTCTGGCTATGGAAGGAAGGTTTTCCATGTCCCGGGTCATTACCCCTAGAACCGCACTCGACACGCTCAAAAAAGACGCCAAGCGCTGGCTGAAAGCGATCCGCGCCGATGACGCCGAGGCGCGTGAGCGCCTTATCACGGCTTGGCCACAGGCGCCGGATGCGCCAGCCTTGCGCGACATTCAGCATGCCGTGGCGCGTGAATACGGCCACACCAGTTGGATGGCGCTCAGGGCTGCGCTCGATGACCTTGCCCTCGACCGCACCGATCGTGCCGAACGCATCGAGTTGGTACTTGCGCACGCCTGGGAAGGTGACGTCGGCGTCGCCCACCGCATCCTCGCCCGCGACCCGTCAATAGCCACCGAAAACCTGTTCACCGCGGCGATATGCGGCGACGTCGACGCCGTCGATCGTTTCCTCGCCCGCGACTCGAAAGCCGCCACACGCACCGACGGCCGGCGGCAATGGACGGCACTAGCCTACGTCACCTACGGCCGGCTTGACGGCGTCTATGCGGTCACAATCGCGCAAAAACTACTCGAAGCGGGGGCGGACCCTAACTTCCAGTTCGATGACGGCTGGGGCACGCCGTTCAAGGTCTTGACCGGCGCCATCCGTCTCGGCGAAGGCGCCCGCCCCAGCCACCCTCAAGTGCACGCCCTTCTTGACCTGCTAATCGCTTCGGGCGCGGACGCCTACGATTCCCAGTCGCTCTACAATGTCTCGATCGTCGGCGTCGACACCCACTGGTACGACAACCTATGGAGCTATGCCGAAGCCGCCGACGTGACAGATGCCTGGCGGGTGCCCGGCGAAGGCGGGCTGGGCTTCCATATGGGGCTGAGCACGCTCGACTATCTGCTCGGCAATGCCGTGGCTCAGAATCACCTGGAGCGCGCACAATGGCTGCTGGCGCGCGGCGCCAATGCCAATGCGATCAACGGCTATAGCAAACGCCCGGTTGAGGTCATGGCGCGGTTGTCGGGCTTCGGTCAGATGTCGGCCCTGCTGCAACAGCACGGCGCAACGGTCACGCCACTAACGGGGCTCGAGGCCTTTCGCGCCGCTGTCCTGGCCCACGATGCCGACGCCGCCAAAACCCTCCTTGCCGCTGATCCCGGCCTGATCCGCCATCCCGGTCCGCTGCTGGCGGCGGCGGAATTCGGCAATGCAGAAGCGGTCGGCCTGCTGCTCGACCTCGGCGCCTCGCCCCACGGCCTCGATCATGACGGCATCGCGCCGCTGCACCGTGCCGTGCAATCAGGCTCCCAGGCCGCCGTCGAAAAGCTGTTGGCGGCCGGCGCCGATATCGATCTGCGCGAACGCAAATGGCAGGGTACACCGCTGACATGGTCGCGCGTCCTTGGCCACCCACACTTGACGGCTTGGCTGGCCCCGCTCAGCCGCGACGTGCGCGGCCTGGCCTGGCTCGGTCTCACGGACCGCCTGGCCGCTGTTCTCGATGAAGACCCTACGCGCATCGCGTACACCCTTCCCGGCGAAGATGCCCCAACCCTGCTCTTCTGTCTTCCGGACGACGAGGACCAGGCGACCTCCGTCGCCCGCCTGCTGCTGATGCGCGGCGCCGATAGGACCACACGTAATCTTCATGGCAAGACGGCCGCCCAGGCCGCCCGTCTGCGTGGCCTAGACGACGCGGCGGATGTAATAGAAGCGGGATAAACGCGATAGATGATGCCGCTCTTGGGCAAAACCGTCCTACCCGATCGTCGGAAAAAGGTCCGGAACCCAGCATATCCATTAAGCGCCTTCGCGCCCCCATCCGGTCATTTAGGGGTTTATTACATCGTAAGGCCCGAAAGCGCACATCGCCGAGTTGAGCGCCTAACCAGCTTGCCTCAGGTCGAACTGGCTCGACTGATAGCGAACAATTGATCCTTCATGGTTTTAATCCCTTTCACTTAAAATATAGTCGTATATGTTTTACACCGATGACCAGACTGGTCAGAATGAAACTGAAACCTGCGAGGAGCAGGATCAAGATCAGCGTGTTGTGGATGAGCGGATGGTCGGCCAGGAACGGCCAATTCCAGGTATGCAGGGCGTAATAGATCCAGGCATAGGCTTTTGCGGCTGCGATCCATAACCACAAGGATGCGCCCGGTCGCACCACCAATCCGGCCCTTGAGGCTTTCAAATTCAGCCGCAGGTGACATATTTAGAAGTGTCCATTCAGGCTGATCTCAAACGCTCGGGGCGAGCCGAGCATGACTTCAGTGGGATAATATACGTTTCTCCACTGGGCATAAGCTTGCCAACGGAGACCGGTCTTCCCCCCAACGCGGACATTCAGCTTACAAGCTCGGCTAGCAAAGCGGACGATCATCTGGCGTGGTCAATATCTCTATCTGATAAGTTTAGATTAATTACCATTGACTTGGTGTAGATTTGATTTTACACCTTATGGTCACAACCGAAGCTCGCTTCCGGAGAGGCAACATATGCTATCCATGAAAGCCAAATACGCCCTGAAAGCGCTTATTCACATGGCACAAATGGACAAACCCATGCTGCCCAGCAAACAGATTGCCGAGGCAGAAGACATACCGCAGAAGTTCCTCGACAATATTCTTCAGGAGTTGCGCCAGAACGGCATTGTCGATTCGAAGCGCGGTATCTTCGGGGGCTATTTCCTGGCCAAAAGCGCCAGCGACATCTTTCTGGGGGATATTATCCGCATTATCGACGGCCCGCTGGCGCCGATCCGTTGCGCCAGCCTGACGGCCTACCAGAAATGCGAGGATTGCCGCGATGAAGCCGCCTGCCGGCTGCGTCACCTGATGCTGGATGTCCGCAACGCCATGTCCGGCGTCCTCGACAACCGATGTTTGCAGGACCTGGTTACCGATCCGGCTTTGTAAGACGTCCCAAAACCTTCTTTACTTAAATCAGTTATCAAGACGAGGACCACCATGAGTGTACCGTCCAGCGCTCCCATGCGCTCAGATTTAAACGCGTCCGGCCTGACAGAGGTCGAACGCCAGATCCTCACCAGTCTCCAGCAAATCCGCTTCGGTTCGCTGGAAATCGTCATTCACGACTCCCGGGTCGTGCAGATCGAACGCAGTGAAAAGCTGCGTTTCGACGCCAAGGGAAAAGCCCTCAATGAGAGCCTGTCCTGATATCCAAGTTATAAGCGTAACCTACTCATAAAAATCATATTTCGCTGACCGGACCACCGGAAGTGATGCACCCCACACGGAATCATCCTCATGCGAATCTCTCACACTGCCTTAAGCCTCGGCGCGCTTGCCGCCGCCATCGTCTTCACCCCTGCCATTGCTTCCGCCCAGGAAGCTCCCGCCGCAACCGACACGCCTCCCCTGACCCAGGACGAGCGCATTGCCCGCCTCGAACAGGAACTTGACACCCTGAAGCGCCAGCGGGAACTGGACCAGGAGATCGCCACCTCCACGGCGACCAAGACACCGGTCGCCACGCTCGACAAGAAGGGCCTGACCTTCACCTCGGCCGATGGCAAATATGCCTTCGCCCTCAACGCCCAGGTCAATGTCGACATCCACAGTTTCAGCAATGATGGCGGCGCCCTGCGTGACGAAGTCGTCGATCGCCTGATCCGCCCAACCTTTACCGGCAAGGCCGGCAACGCCTCTTTCCGCTTCACGCCGGAACTGGGCGGTTCCTCCTCTGCTGCGGCATCCATCGTTGACGCCTATGTAGAATACAAGTTTTCCGACGCCGTGCAGTTTCGCGGCGGCAAGTTCAAGTCGCCGCTCGGCCTTGAGCGCCTGCAATCGGATGCGGACGTCATCTGGACCGAACGCGGCCACTCAACCAACCTCGTCCCCAACCGCGATGTCGGCTACCAGGTCTTCGGCACCCTGTTCGACAACGCCGTCGAATACCAGGTTGGCCTGTTCAATGGTGCTGCCGACGGCG
The DNA here is from genome assembly GCF_900100255.1 of Asticcacaulis taihuensis. Lineage (GTDB taxonomy): Bacteria > Pseudomonadota > Alphaproteobacteria > Caulobacterales > Caulobacteraceae > Asticcacaulis > Asticcacaulis taihuensis. Next base: position 67,149 of record NZ_FMTS01000008.1, read on the forward strand.
TCAACCTGAACAACGACCTCGATAACCAGAAGGATGTCGTCTATCGCGTCTTCGCCCAACCTTTCCTCAATTCCAGCGTCGTCTTCCTGCAAGGCTTCGGCATCGGCTATGCCGGCTCGGATGGCAAGCACCTCGGCAATGCCACCGACACCCAGCTTGGCAGCTACAAGACCCCCGGCCAGCAGACCTTCTTCAAGTACGGCACCGGCGTCTATTCCAACGGCAAGGAAACGCGCTCCAACCCGCAAGCCTGGTTCTATGTCAACAACTTTGGCGTCCTTGCCGATTATGTAACCGTGAAGCAGGACGTCGCCTCGGCGTCCGCTACAGCCGAACTGGAAAACAAGGCGCTCGACGTTTCGGCCTCGTGGGTCATCACCGGCGAGAACGTCAACTATAAGGGCGGGGTCAAGCCGGCCAAGGACTTCAGCCTGAAGAACGGCACCTGGGGCGCTTTCGAACTGACCGCCCGCTACGGTTACACCGAAATCGACCCCGACACCTTCACCGGCGGCTTCGCCTCGGCTTCCTCAGCGGCCCAGAAAGCGACTTCCACCGGCTTTGGCATCGGCTGGTACTGGAGCGAAAACCTGAAGCTTCTGGCCGACTATGACTCGACCGAGTTCGACGGCGGGGCCGCTGCCGGCGCCGACCGCCGCAAGGAAGCATTCACCTCCGGCCGCATCCAGTTCCGTTACTAGGCCCAAAGCCCACTTATCGCTTTCTTACATCAATTGAGGCAAGCTGGCCAGATGGGTATTCGGTCAGCTTCCATAGAAGGAACTTCGACATGTCTTTCAGAACCCCAGAACGCAGAACCTTCCTGACCGGCCTGCTCGGCGGCGCCAGTCTCCTGGCCTCCGGCGCGCTCACCCTGGCTGGCCCTGCCCTCGCCAAGACGCGTGAACTGCTCAACGTCTCCTACGACCCGACCCGCGAGCTTTACACCGCCTATAATATTGCTTTCGCCAAGCACTGGAAGGCCACCACCGGCGAGGACATCACCATCCGTCAGAGCCACGGCGGTTCCGGCTCTCAGGCGCGCTCGGTGATCGACGGCAGTCCGGCCGATGTCGTCACGCTCGCTCTTGCTGCCGATATCGACTCGATCTCGCAGAAGGCCGGGCTTCTTCCCGCCAACTGGCAGGGCCGTTTTCCCAAAAACTCGACACCCTATGCTTCGACCATTGTCTTCCTGGTCCGCAAGGGCAATCCGAAGAAGATCAAGGACTGGGATGATCTGATCCGCCTCGATGTCTCGGTCATCACGCCGAACCCGAAGACCTCGGGCGGTGCACGCTGGAACTATCTGGCTGCCTATGCCTACGCCAAAAGGCGCTGGGGCACAGACGCCCTGGCCAGGGAATTTCTGACCAACCTGTTCAACCGTGTGCCGGTGCTCGATACCGGCGCGCGCGGCTCGACTGTCACCTTCGTTGAGCGCGGCGTCGGTGATGTGCTGATCGCCTGGGAAAACGAGGCATATCTGGCCGTCAACCAACTCGGCAAAGGCAGGTTCGATATCGTCTATCCATCGATCTCGATCCTGGCCGAGCCCCCGGTCGCCGTGGTTGACAAGAACGCCGCCAAGAAGGGCAACCTGGCGGCCGCCAAAGAGTATCTCAACTACCTCTACAGCGATGAAGCCCAGGACATCATTGCCCGGAACTATTATCGCCCGTCCAACCCGGCGATCCTGGCGAAATATGCCAGCACCTTCCCGAATATCCCGCTGGTCACCATCAAGGATTTCGGTGGCTGGAAGAAGGTGCAGAAAGAACAGTTCGATTACGGCGGCGTCTTCGACCAGATCACCCGGAAATGACCACAGCCATCACCAGGATATGATTTCCGGGTGATGGCCAAAAGCGAGACGCTGCCGCGCCTACGGCCGCGTCTCGTTCCCTTGCCGCCAATTCCTGATCAACACTTGATTGCCAGGCTTTCCCCTTAACCTGACAGGTACTTTCATGACGGGACAACCCGACACCGCGACCGAGCCGGCCATACCCGACCATTTTCAGGCGCCGCATCCGGCCACCGGCACCACCCATGTGCTGCCGGGCTTCAAGATCACTCTCGGCATCACGCTCTTTTTTCTAAGCGCCATCGTCATCATCCCGCTGGCGGCGCTGGTGGCAAGGCCTTGGGAACATGGCCTGCAAGGCTTCCTGTTCGTCCTGACTGACGAGCGCGTGCTCCATGCCCTGGGCTTGAGTTTCTTCACTGCGCTTGCCGCCGCCGCCGTCAATGTCTTTGCCGGACTGATCGTTGCCTGGTCGCTGACCCGTTATAACTTCCCCGGCCGCAAGCTGCTCGACGCCCTGATCGACCTGCCGTTCGCCCTGCCAACCGCCGTGGCCGGTATCGCCCTGTCGAGCCTCTATGCCTCAACCGGCTGGGTCGGTTCGCTCACCGAACCGTTCGGTCTCAAGATCGCCTATACGCCGATCGGCATTTTCCTGGCCCTGACCTTTATCGGTCTGCCCTTCGTGGTGCGCAGCGTTCAGCCGGTCCTGGCTGAATTCGAAGCCGAGATTGAGGAAGCCGCCGAAACCCTGGGCGCCAATGCCGTTCAAACGACCCTGCGCGTGATCCTGCCCGCCCTGATGCCTTCGCTGGTCACGGGCTTCTCGCTCGCCCTGGCGCGCGGCGTCGGTGAATATGGCTCGGTCATCTTTATAGCCGGCAACATGCCTTATATTTCCGAAATCGCGCCGCTGCTGATTGTCATCAAGCTGCAGGAATATGACTATGCCGGCGCGGCCGCCGTCGGCGTCATCATGCTGGCCATTTCGCTGGTCATCCTGCTGTTCCTCAATATCGTCCAGCGCTTCTTTGCTAACATCGGGAGCGCCAAATGACCGCCAAAGCCGCCCGTTCGCCAAAAACCCTCGGCGCTTTCGCCCTGCTGGCCTTTACCCTGCTGTGGCTGGGCTTCATAATCCTTCTGCCGCTGATCAATGTGCTGGTCACTGCCTTCTCGCAGGGTCTGCCGCCCTATCTGGCCGCCCTGCAAACCGAGGACGCCAGGGCCGCCATTCTCCTGACCCTGCTGGTCGCCGCCATATCTGTGCCGCTCAACGCCATCTTCGGCATCTGCGCTGCCTGGTGTATCACGCGCTTCGAGTTCAAAGGGAAGAGTCTTCTTTTGAGCATCCTCGACCTGCCGTTCTCCATCTCCCCGGTCATTTCCGGCCTGGTGTGGATTCTGCTGTTCGGCGCCCAGGGCTGGTTCGGTTTCCTGCTGCGCGATCACGATATCAAGATCGTCTTCGCCCTGCCGGGGCTGGTGCTGGCCACCGTCCTCGTCACCCTGCCCTTCATCGCCCGCGAACTGATCCCGCTGATGGAAGACCAGGGCACCGATGAAGAGGTCGCCGCCCGCACACTCGGTGCCCGCGGCTGGGATATCTTCTTCCGCGTCACCCTGCCCAATATCAAATGGGCCCTGCTCTACGGCGTGCTGCTGTGTACGGCGCGGGCCATGGGCGAATTCGGCGCCGTCTCGGTCGTTTCCGGCCACATCCGCGGCCTGACCGACACCCTGCCGCTCTATATCGAGATCACCTACAACCAGTACGACACGATCGGCGCCTTCGCCGCTGCCTCTATCCTGGCCGGCCTCGCCATCGTCACCCTCGTCCTCAAAACCCTTCTGGAATGGCGCTTTGCGGGTGAACTCGCTGCCTCACGGAGACACTGAAATGTCGCTCATTATCAACAACGTCAACAAGACTTTCACCAACTTCCCGGCGCTTAAGGATGTGACCTTCGAGGCGAAATCGGGCGAGTTCATTGCCCTGCTCGGTCCCTCCGGCTCCGGCAAGACCACTCTTCTGCGCCTGCTGGCCGGTCTGGATACGCCCAGCAGCGGCGGCATCACCTTCGAGGGCGAGGACTACCTCCGGCTCAATCCACGTGATCGCCGCATTGGCATGGTCTTTCAGTCCTACGCCCTGTTCCGTCACATGACTGTGGCGCAGAACATCGCCTTTGGTCTCAACGTCCGTCCGGCGAAAGAGCGCCCGTCCAAGGCCGAAATCAAGGCCACTGTGGAGCGCCTGCTCAAGCTGATTCAGATGGAGGACCTCGGCAAACGCTATCCGTCCCAGCTCTCAGGCGGCCAGCGTCAGCGCGTGGCCCTGGCGCGGGCTTTGGCCATCAATCCGCGCATCCTGCTGCTCGACGAGCCCTTCGGCGCGCTCGATGCCCTGGTGCGCAAGGACCTGCGCCGCTGGCTGAAACGCATCCACCACGAGACCGGCGTCACCACCATATTCGTGACCCACGATCAGGAAGAAGCGCTCGATCTCGCCGACCGCGTCGTTGTGCTGAAAGCCGGCAGGGTCGAACAGATCGGCACGCCACTGGAAATATTCGATTCTCCCGCATCGGCCTTCGTCTTTGACTTCCTTGGTTCGGCCAATAAATTGCCGTGCCATGTGCAAGCCGGCAAGGCCATGTTCGACAGTTTCGAGGCCCCCATCGCCAACACGGCGGGCGGAGACGGGGATTATATCGCCCGTTTTCGCCCGTTCGAGACCGCGTTGAGCCCGGATGGGCCCGGCATTCCTGTGACTGTGAGCGCAATCCTTGCGGCAGGCAGCGCCTTACGCCTTGAACTGCGAGGCGCGGATGGCGCCCTGTTCGAAACCGAACAGCCGCGTAACCCCGCCTTGACCTACGCCCACGGTGACCGGTTGAGACTGCGGCCACAAAAGGTTTTCATATACCAATGATCCTCGTCCGGTGGGAGGTGGTTCACAAACGCTTAAGCGTGCCATGGGCACGCGCTCGCCCATGCTGTTGCCTATGGCGCCGAACGAGCACCGGTCTCTGGACTTCGTGTCTGATCAGCTCACTGAGGCGCCATTTGCGCATACTGTGTGTCGTGGATGATTGCTCGCGGGAAGTAGCAGGCGGCTCTGCGACAGTTCAGTCACCAAGTCATTTTCCGAAATACGACATTTAGGGCCGAACGAGCTGCGGGTGAAAAAAGCTCCCGATCCAGGGTCTCTCCAAACAACTTGCGGCCGAAAAGGGATGAAATGATCTCATATTCAATGACATCCTGGAGGCATTAGAGAACGGGCGCAGTCCGGTCGTCATCACGGAACTCAAGGACCATCTGCTTCAAAAAATCTTCACCTGTTCCACCGCCACCCGGCACACGATCGTCTAGGACCGCATTTTCTCGGCTTTCCAAGCATCCACACAAGCAAATATTCCGAATAGAGCTGCGCACCCTGCGATAATATAAGCTTGTAAATTTCTGTCAATTTCGATGAAAAAATTTAGACTAGAGGCAGCGCAAGTTAGTACAGCGAATAAAGTTCGTGGAAATTTTATAAGTCTGTAATTTTTGTAAAGCAGCCGCAACCCAATGGGTACATGATCATTCACTACGAATATTCTCATATTTAGTGGAATGATCCGATCGGCAAATATAACAAAAATTACAGTTAAAAGTACGGTCATCCTTGTTTCATTACCCTAAACGTCGAAGAAACCGCCTGCCCTCCCATAAAGGCAATGCTGCCAGTGGAAACTGCTGCAAAATGACAAAGAAATATTTATGATTAATTTAAAAAGGCTGATTTGTCCGAAATGCCAAGCTTACGGCAGACTCCGCAACCACCATGCCGTCATCTGCTTGCTTTAAAATAAATGCGATCTGTGACTCGGTGAACTTTGATTTTTTCATGAAATTCTCCTCATCCCGCAAGCGGAATCTTAAATGGAAAATTCCAGTTTTAAATGGCCTCGATTTTCGGGGAGCAGGTCAAACCCAATAGTTCCCACCGCACGCCAGAATGATGCTTCGGTGCCTATTCTTATTGAGGCGTTTTTTGAAAACGCCGCCTCCAAGATTGTCACCTAAACCTGCCATAACATCGGCAATTGCGGCGCATACCCTGCACCGATCGCTTGAAAGTCGCCCTTGATGCTCACAGGGCTGGTTTGGGCTATTTCCCGCTCGCGTCGAAGGCTATCCTGTCTTTGGATAACGGCAATCGCATGACGTACTTCTACATGGCCAAGGTCATGCGGGCCGAACGCATCAGATTAGGTCTTGAGGCTTATGACCTTCATGCTCTGCGATATCGCGGTGTTATGGAACTGGCATGGGCCGGATGCAGTGATGATGAGATCGCATCCTTCTCAGGACACGCCACGATGGCCATGATTCGGAAATACGCGGGTGAGGCCAGACAGATCATGCGGGCACGTCAGGCGCATGAAAAGCGCCGATAGAACAGAACATGGCCAGAACCAGAAACTGCCAACCATACTGCCAACCTGCAAAACCACAACTCAGTTAAGTCATTGATTTTGTGGTGCCTGGAGCCGGAATCGAACCAGCGACACGCGGATTTTCAATCCGCTGCTCTACCAACTGAGCTATCCAGGCCCTCAAAGCCGGCACCGGTATGTTCGCGGCGCCTGGGGCGGAGGCAGGTCTATAGGGGAGCTATATCCCCTTGTCCAGACGAAAAAGACAAGGATTTCCGAAAAACTGTCAGTCTTCCACATCATCCTCTGATGAGGTCGCCGAAGTCAGTCCGGCATCGCTGTCTTCCTCGCTGACAGATAGGCTGCCGCCTCCATCGATGACGTAATCTCCCTTCAGCCAGTGGACCAGGTCGACATCGGCGCAGCGCTTGGAACAGAACGGCGCGAAGCTTTTCGCGGCATTGGCCACGCCTTCCAGCGCCTCGCCGTAAGGCTTTTGACAGCGAGTGCATTTACGGATCATATGATAACAACCTCATGCTGGACTGCGGCTTCCAGACGGATGATCGCCGACAGCGGATCATGCGACGCTGCCAGCAGCGGACGGATAATATCTAGTACGGCCGCCGGCGCGCGCAAGGTCAGCAGCCGCCCTGGCGCTCCCCCGGCGCGCTTCACGGCTTCGCGCAGCAACAGGTGTGCCGCCCGGATGGGCGATCGAATCGTATCCATCAGCGGCGTGGCGCCCCACGGGCGGACAAATTCCAGCGTGCCGAACTTGCCGACCGGACCGAGGATAAGCTTGTCCGCCTCCGGGCCGAAACCCGCCCGCAGCAGACTATGCAAACGCCCGGCATCATGCCGCTTGCCGATCAGGTCGATGACGATCAATCCAGCCAATCCGGAAAGCCGCAGCCGTCGGCCGATATCGCTGACGGCGCGCTCATTGCAGGCTTTGGCGAAAGCCTTCGGCGTGGTGATGCCCTCCCCGCCCGCCGAATCGACATCACAGGCGATCAGGGCGCGCGTGCGCTCAACGCTGAGATAACCGCCGCCCGGTAATGGTTCTGACGGATTGAGCGCAGCGTCTTCCGCCGCATCGAGAACATCAAAATCAACGATTGATTCAACATGTTCACCCAGCTCGGCGGCGCGCGCCAGCAAGCGATCCTTTAGGGATTGAACCGGAGATATCCGGCGCGGCTCGCCGGTTGCAGGCCCGATCAAGCGTGCCCGCGCCAATTTCTCCACGCGTGATTCGGCAATGATCTCGACTTCCAGCGCCGTGCCTTCGGTCAACTTGGCAAAGACCTCCTGCGGCACATCAAGCACGGCCTCGCTCCCATCGGCCAGCGCCAAGAAGGCCAGGCCCCCGGCCTTGCTTTTCAGGCGGGCCACCGAGCGGACATTAACCATAGTCAACGATTGATTGAATTCATAACCCTCGGCATAGAGATGCGGCAGGCCATTGATGCAGACCGCACCGCGCGCCAGCCCGAACCGGCTTTCATAATGCAGGGTAATCACGGCCTGTAGCCCGCGCCATCGAGCAGGCAGCGCGTCTCGTAAAGCGGCAATCCCATGACGCCGGTATAGCTGCCGACGAGTTGGGTCACATAGCTGCCGGCGAGGCCCTGGATGGCGTAGCCACCGGCCTTGCCGATCCCCTCGCCGCACGCCAGATAGGCGGCAATATCGACGTCACTCAGTCGCTTGAAGGTCAGGCGGGTCTCGACCAGGCGAGACGCCAATTTACCGACCGGGCTGACTACGGCCACGCCGGTATAGACGCGGTGGCCTCGACCGGAGAGCAATTTGAGGCAGGCCGCCACGTCGGCTTCGGTATCGGCCTTGTCGAGTACCCGGCGCCCAACACAGACGACCGTATCGGCCGCCAGAACATATCCGGGCGTTACGGCCGCCACTGCCTGCGCCTTGGAGACAGCCAAACGCAGCGCCAGTTGCGCCGGGGTTTCATCTTTCAGTGGGGATTCGTCAAGATCAGCCGCCGCGATATGGTCAGGGACAATCCCGATCTGGGCCAGAAGATCGCGGCGGCGCGGGCTGGCGCTGGCCAAAATCAGGTTCGCGCGCTCAGCCATCAGGCGCTTAACTTACTTGAAGCGGTAGGTAATACGACCCTTCGTCAGGTCATAGGGCGTCATTTCGACCAGGATACGGTCGCCGGCCAGCACGCGGATGCGGTTCTTGCGCATCTTGCCGGCAGTGTGGGCGATAATTTCATGGCCGCTTTCTTCCAGCTTGACGCGGAAAGTGGCGTTCGGCAGCAGTTCAACGACCGTGCCCGGAAATTCCAACAGTTCTTCTTTTGCCATACGGCCCCTCTGGATGCGGACGGAATCCTCAACCGGACTCACATCGCTCAAAATATCAGATTGCGCCCTTTATACCCAAAGGCAGCCAGTGGAAAGCCCAAAAAGGAAAACGCGCCTTGCCGGGGGAAGCAAGGCGCGTTTGAAGTGAAGAGGTTCCGGAGGGGGGAATTAGAACTTCTTCACGAGGCTGAGGGTGGCCGTATCGGCATTGCCCTTGTCACCGGTAAAATCCGAACGCGTATAGTCGGCGCGGACGGCATATTCAGGGTTGATGTGGTACTGGCCGCCGATGCCGTAATCGAGCGCGGTACCCTGTTCCATCTTGCCGGCAGCGGCCGGCGCCTTAAGATCGGTGTCGGAGACACCGACGCGGCCGATCAGGTCGAAGCTCGGCGATACCGGCAGGTAGCCAACGCCATAGACAGCGGCCTTGTTGGTCAGCTTGTAATTGCCGCCAACACCATTGTCATCGTTGGTGCCGAAAGCGGCTTCGCCTTCAACGCCGAAATGGGGGGTGATCTTTGTGCCGACACGGGCATTGACGCTGCCCAGCTTGGAATCGGTGTTGTCATTGTCGGTCTGCTGATAGCCAAGCGAACCGTAGACATGGCCCACGTCCTGGGCGCTGGCAGCCGAACCGATAGCAAGGGTGGCCACGGCAGCCGTGGCGATAAGAAGGGTCTTCATAGCATGTGCTCCATATTTGAACTGGTCACGCACCGGGGAGAATGCGGGCCGGACGATCTTCGCCATTTGGCATCATGTCGTCCGAGTTCAATATGGCGATGCCGGCGGGCCTTCGTGGGGCGATTGCAGGGTCTTTTTGAGGTCTTTGCGGCCAAATAAGACCTTATGGTCACCCTTCCGCCCCGATTAAGGCGAACCGTGTGATATGTGGCCGGTTTTAGCCCGATTCACGCCTCGTTGCTGAACGAAGATGAATGAAATAAATGTAATAAAATCATAAAGATAGGAAAAATATGCCGACTCAGATTCGCACCAATGCATTGACGAGCGTAAACAGGCGTCGCGCCGTCTCATGATCGATGGCCACCTTGCCCTTGAGTCGCTCGGCCAGCAGTTCGGCGCCTTCATTATGGACACCGCGGCGGCCCATATCGATTGACTCGATCTGCGCCGGCGTGGCGTTCTTCAGGGCCTCGTAATAGCTTTCACAGATGAGGCGGTAATCACGCAGCATCATCTTGAAAGGCGCCAGAGACAGCATAATCTTGCGGGCGAAGTCCGGCCCGGTGATATCGAAAACCAGCCGGTTGTCTTCCAGGGCCAGCCGCAGGTCGAACGGCCCCTGCCCTTCCGCCACACCTTCGGGCACGAAACTGTTCTTCTCGATCAGGTCGAACATGGCGACCTTGCGCTCGTGCTCCACCTGGTCCGAGGGCGCGCTTAAGGACGCTTCATCGATGTCGATCCGGGCGATACGCATGGCAATAAACCTCTCACTTTCGGTCCCAAAGCAGGATGAGCATAACTGCGCCTGATTTGGCAAGGGCAAGTCCCAAAGGGTCAGAAATGCTCCGGCGTACTGCGGGCGCGGCGCGGGGCGGCGAGGTCGAGCAGGAGTACGTCGATGCATTCCGCCTCGATGCGGATGTCCCGGTGGCTCGCGCCGGCAAAACGCAGGATCAGGGCAACGGCAGGCGCTTCCAGGGGCTCGACCGCAATATCGAGCAGGCTCAGCGGCAGGTTCGCCTGTTTGATATCCAGCCCGCGCATTTTGACCGCCGTCACGCCCGAAACCCGCAGGACGCTCGGCGCACGCAAGGGAATGCCTTTTCCGGCCTCGTGGCAGAAGCGGTTCATGCGCAGGGTGAAGTGACGGCCGGCCGGATCATAGCTGAGGTCGCCGGCGCGCAGGGCGGCATCCTGCACCAGGGCCGAAATGGCCGGCAGGTCGTCGGCGTCCTGCGCCATCAGGCGCAAGGGCTTTGCCGGCGCTTTTCCTAGCCCGAAAAGCCCCATCTATTCGTCTTCCATGACCGGCGTGTCGCCTTTGATGCGGCGTATCTTCGCACCGCAGGCCGACAGCTTGCCTTCCAGATTCTCAAAGCCGCGATCCAGGTGATAGACGCGGTTGACCGTGGTTTCGCCACGCGCCGCCAGACCGGCGATCACCAGACAGGCCGAAGCCCGCAGGTCGGTGGCCATCACCTGCGCACCGCGCAGTTCCGCCACGCCATGGACGCGGGCTTCGCTGCCGGTGACACGAATATCGGCGCCCAGGCGGCCCAGTTCAGGGACGTGCATGAAACGGTTCTCGAAGATGGTCTCTTTGATGACGCTCTCTCCCGTGGCCAGGGTCATCAAAGCCATGAACTGCGCCTGGAGATCGGTGGCGAAACCGGGATAGACATCGGTGGTCACGTCAACCGGCTTGATGGCGCCGGAGCGCTTGATGGTGACGGTATCGAAGCCGCGATGGACCTCGCAGCCCGCCTCGACCAGCTTATCGAGCAGGATGGAGATCAGTTCCGGCCGCACCTTGGTCAGGCGTACCTCACCGCCAGCCATGGCGCCCGCCACGGCATAGGTGCCGGCCTCGATGCGATCGCAGATCACCGACCAGTCCGTGCCATGCAGGCTGGCGACGCCTTCCACGACGATAGTGGTGGTGCCGTGGCCAGAGACCTTGGCGCCCATGGCGTTCAGGCATTCGGCCAGGTCGGAGATTTCCGGTTCGCAGGCAGCGTTTTTCAGGACGGTCGTGCCGTGGGCAAGTACGGCGGCCATAAGGGCGTGTTCGGTGGCGCCGACGGAAACGAAGGGGAACTCGATCTCGGCGCCCTTCAGGCCGCGCGGCGCCTGGGCGAAAACATAGCCTTCGTGCATATCAATATGGGCGCCCAGGGCTTCCAGCGCCTTCAAATGCAGATCAACCGGACGGGCGCCGATGGTGCAGCCGCCGGGCAAGGAGACCTTGGCATGGCCGGTACGGGCGATCAAAGGCCCCAGTACGTTGAACGAGGCGCGCATCTGGCGCACCAGGTCGTAGGGCGCAAATGCCGATGTGATTTCGGGGGTATGCAGCAGGGTTTCCTGGCCGTCCGCGCCATCCGATTCGGTGATCTGGGTGCCGAAGCGCGTGAGAAGCCTGCCCAGCAGGCGGGTATCGGCCAGGCGCGGCATATTGGTCAGGCGCACCGGTTCGGAAGTCAGCAGGGACGCGGCCATCAGCTTGATGGCGGAATTCTTTGCGCCCGAAACGGGAATGTCTCCGAAAAGAGGGGTGCCCCCCTCGATAGCTATGCGATCCATGAACCGGCCTGTAACTCGAACCTTGGCGCCAAAGCGGCGAATACGCGGTTCTACATGACATTAAGCCTTGCGCAATACATGCTTGCGCTTTTAGGACTCGTTTTGCTTCCCTTTTTCGTTATCAGCGGCAGCCTGTTCGTCAGGGGTGGCGGCAGCGGCCTTACGGCGGCGCAGATTATCACGCAGGGCCGACTGAAGACGCGCAGCGCGCATCTCTGCCTGGGTCAGCTTGCGTTTCGGAATTTTGGGCATTTCAGACATAAAAAAAGCCACTCGGTTTGGGACGAGAGGCTCAGGGCTTAAGAAATCCGGGGATTAATTGCAAGCGGGATGATTTTTCGACCCGGCCCGCGCATTTTTCGCTTTGTCTTTTCACAAACTTTGGCTATAGCCCCCGCCTCGGGTGACGTTCGCGTCCCCGTTCGCCGCGTTAGCTCAGTGGTAGAGCGCATCCTTGGTAAGGCTGAGGTCGAGAGTTCGAGTCTCTCACGTGGCACCACGTTTCCCCGACCCTGAAAAGGGTTGGGGAAGCACCAACCCTCTCCTTACAAGTTTGCCTTCTCTAATTTTTCAGGCCGTTTATCGCCAGAAAGAGCTCGGAATCAAAGCCGCACATATGGCGCAAGGTATCCGATGTATCAAGCTTGCGGCGAAACACCGCGTCGCTGACGTGTTGGCTCTTCCGGCCATCATCAAATGTGCGTTGGGTAAAATTGAAATCGATGCGGAACATGAAGCTATCCTTGTAATGAATTGTTACGATAAATAGCTTTTCGTGAGTGATGACGCGATACCAGCCTAGGCTTAATCCCGCAAAAACGGTGTAAATAAACCGGACGACCGCGCCGTCACCGGCTTACTGATCGTGCCCCTGGTCGACGAAACGGCCGATCAGGCCGGCCACGGCGACCAGCACGGTGATCTTCGCCATGCCCTGTGCCGGGATCAGTGCCTTCAGTTCGTCCGGCACCTGTAACCAGATTGTGGGGATGGCCACCACCGCGCCGAGCGCCCAGGTCGAATAGGCTTTCAGGGTCGCACGCCAGTTATCAATCAGCTTCATTTGATTAGCTCCTGTAGGGAAATTTGAACATTGAAACGGAAGTCATCGCGCGGTTGCCTGTCCCGGTATTGGCGGTGGCGGCGAAAAGGCCCAGTTCGGCCGACCAGCAGACCCCATACCAGCCATTGTCGGCAGCGCTTGAACGGGTCGACCAGTTGACGCCGTCCGGTGAGGTCATGACGCGATTGCCAGTGCCCGAGTCGCTGACGGCGCAAAACAGGCCGAGTTGAGACGACCAGGCGACGCTTTGCCAGGTATTGTCTGCGGCGCTGGTGCGGCCTGTCCAGGCCACCCCGTCCGGCGACGTCATGGCCCGGTTGCCCGTACCGGTGACGGACACGGCGCACAAAAGCCCCAGTTCAGGCGACCAGCAGACCCCGTGCCAGTTATTGTCCGCCACGCTAGTGCGCGCGGTCCAGATGATGCCGTCAGGGGAAGTCATGACACGATTGCCTGTGCCACTGTCGCTGACGGCGCAGAAAAGGCCCAGTTCCGGCGCCCAGCAGACGGATATCCAGTTATTGTCAGTGGCGCTGGCGCGCGCTGTCCAGGTGATGCCGTCAGGCGAGGTCATCACACGGTTTGCCGTCCCCGTCGCCGCCACCGCGCAGAACAGCATGAGCTCCGGCGACCAGCATATGCCGCGCCAGGCATTGTCGGCTGCACTTGAACGGGCCGTCCAGGTGATGCCATCCGGTGAGGTCATGACGCGGTTACCTGTGCCGGAATTGGCAATCGCACAGAAGAGCCCCAATTCTGGTGACCAGCAGACCGAAAGCCAGTTATTATCGGCCGCGCTGGTCCGCGCCGTCCATGTAATGCCGTCCGGTGAGGTCATCACGCGATTGCCCGTGCCGGTTTCACTGACAGCGCAGAACAGCCCCCGCTCCGCCGACCAGCACAGCGATCGCCAGCCGTTGTCAGCGGCGCTGGTGCTGACCAGCCAGGCCGCGCCCGTCACGTAATTACGCGCGGGAATATGGGGCGTCTGAAAATTGCCCTTGGCGAAGCGCGCGCGACCACTGAAACGGTTGATCGTGAGGGCATTGCGCCACGCCGCCCCGTCGCCTGAAACTTTCAAAGTCAGATCATTATTGCCAAGCAGTCCGATGATGGCCCGGCCGCTATAGCCTTTCTGCAGCAGTATCTGCGCACTGTTGCCATCGGCCTCCTTGTTGAGGGTCAGCGAAATGTCGCCGCTACCACCTTCGGCCACCGTCCTGCCGCTGAGCAGCGCCGCCGGCCCCTTCATGGCCAGCACATTATAGGCATCCGCCGTCGTGCCGACACCGAGGCGACTAAGATTGGCCAGCGCCTTGATCGCGTCCTCGAACGCCGTCCAGCCCGAGGCCGTGCGCAGCAGGAAAACGCCTTCGCTTTTGACAAAGACAATGGCACCTTCGGGAAAGACGACCGTTTCCCAGATGCCGCCCTCGGCGCGCACAAAAGTGCCGGCGGAAAGCGACGCCCACGCAGCACCCGTGGGGGTGGCCGGCAGGATATAGCTGTCACCGTCGGCAGGCGTGGCCGGTTGCGCGCTGAGGGTTCGGCTGAGCGCCTGCGCCTGGACGAGGCTTTCCAGCCGCATCAGGCCGGCGTTCATGACAATGCGCTTCTGGCTGTGATCGCCGATCAGCGGCAGTTGGAGTCGGGGTGTCGTATCGCTCACGCCTCACCTTTGCTTCAGGAATGGACAGATGCCTGAAGGATGAGGCGGTAACGATCAGCGGGGATTATTTATCCGAGATAGACAAGCCGCTTCTTGCCTTTTGTGGCGCGCATTTCGCCGATATTGTCCTGATGACTGCCGTCCCGGTGGGCCTGGGAGGCGCTACCTTCGATAAAGAGCGTCTTATCGATATCCTTCTGGATCATGTGGGCGGCATAGAGATGCCCCTGGAAGAAGGTATCCAGGATACTGCCGGCAGGGATTACCGGAATAATACCATCGAACACGCTGATGCCGCTATCCATGGCCAGAACGATAAAGGCGGCCACCAGGGTTACCGGGTCGCAGCGCGCGCGTAGCCCCTGGAGGAGGATAAACCCGCCGGCCAGCACCGAATAGACGGGTGCTACGCCCGGAAACCAGGCCAAAATACCATCCAGACCGATGATATTGATCGGTCCGATGCCGATGATGCGATCGGATAGTCGCTTGACCGTATCGACCGAGTCATAGATGCGCCGCACTTCGTCATGTGTTTTTGCGAACATGGCCCTTGCCCCCCAATGGATCGACACATATAGACGCTACAGACTGGCACTATTAACCAGTAGCGGGGCGGACACCGCTTTTGTCAATACTGATTGGACTCAGATGCGCGTGATCACTGTCCTCAGAACAAGCTGGTCAAGTCTGTGCATCGGCGCATCAGCCCTGTCACTGGCGGGCGGACTGATCTGCCTCAAGACCTTTCATTACCCCCTGCTCTATCTCATCGATATCTTCACCCTGCCGTTTCTGACACTGACAGTGGGTCTGACCATCGCCTTCTGGCTGATCCGTGAAAAAACCGCCTGGCGGCTCGGTGCGGTCGCCAGTGGCGTCTGGCTGCTGGCCCTGGCGCCGCAAGCCTTCGTGACGCAAGCTCCGGCGCCGGACAAGGTGCCTGCTGTGCGGCTGATGTTTTCCAACCTGTATATCTACAACAAAACGCCCGAGCGCCTGCTGGACTGGGTGGATGCGGAAAAGCCTGACATCATCGCCACGGTTGAAAACCTGACCGATCCCAAATTCACGCCGACGGTCAATCGCCGCTATCCTTACCAGTACAAATACCGCGATACGGTCGTCTATTCACGTTACCCAATACTGGCAAGCCATCGCGGCGATACGGAATACAGCTTCGACATGCTCGATATCCGCACGCCCCAGGGCCTGATGCACCTGGCGGTCGTGCATCTCTGCCAGCCGAAGATCGAGACCCATGACTGCCAGTCGTCGCAAATGATGCGTTTGCGGGCAGACATAACAGCGGATCAGCGCCCGAACACAGTCATGGTCGGGGACTTCAACTCTGACCTAAGCGCCTATCTGTTACAGGATTTCGCGCACGACATGGGTTTCAGGCCGATGGCGGCGCCGATCGGCACATGGCCATCGGTATTGCCGGGCGTATTGCGCATCGGCATCGACAACGCTTTCGCCGGCAAGCATTTCAGCCTGTCACGCCGCAAGGTGGGGCCGGATAACGGATCGGACCACCGGCCGATTGTGGTCGATATCCGGCCGGCGGGCGCTTAAACCTTTTTCGTGGGCTTCTTCACAGCCGAGACGGCCTTGGCGATCGGCTTGGGTTCGACCTTGGCGGCCGCTTTAAGAACGGCCGGCGCTTTCACCGCCGGATCACTGACCGCCACGGGGGCTTCAATCACCGGATCAAAGACCACTTCAGGTTCCGGCGCGACCTCCGCGACTGTATCCGTTGCCTTTTCTACGGCTTCCGCGGCGACCTTGACAGTAGCCTTTGCCACATCCGCTGTTTTATCGGCCATGGCGCTGGCCTCCTTTTCAGCCGCATTGGCCACAGGTTCCGCAGCGGCCGTTGACGCTCCCCAAACACCGAAGCCCGGCCATTTTCCGGCGAGGTCGGTCATTTGCGGTATGTCCTTCAGCAAACCTTCGCTCTTGCTGAGGCTTTGCGTCATCGCCCAGGCGCCCAGGCCGAAGCTGGAAGCAGCCCAGAAGGGCACCCACATCGGCGACAGCGCACCGACCCAGAAGTTCACCACTTTTTCGGAGGCCGCCTTGACCTCTTCCGGCGTGGCGGGAAATTTCGGCGTAGGATAATCGGTCATGCTCAACATCTCGGCCTCTGGGTTATGGGAATATTGCGGCGCAACATAGCATAGGGGGCATAAATCGCCAATATGGCGAGCGATCACAAAAGATTGGCGATCATAAAATCCGTATGCGCGCCTGACCGCTGGCTTCACCAAAGGTCGCCACCACGTCTTCGCAGATTGCCGTTAAAAGCGGTGCGAAGTCGTCCGGCGCATTGACCGTCACCAGGGCGCAGCCGTTCATCTTCATCGGGTTCCATAACGGGCGCAGGCGGAGTTCGGCCACCACCATCGGAGCCATTTCGCCGATTTCACGCTCCATGTGACGCAGCCACGAATCGAAGGTTTCCAGATCCTTGAGCGGCAGCCAGATCAGGAAGCGCGCATCCGCCCGCAAAGTCAGTACATCGCGCACCGTCTCGGTGATGCGTTTGTAATCGTCCGGTTTCTCGAAGGGCGGATCGATCAGGTAGAGCAAATCCTCATCGCCCTCGGTGGTTTGCAGGGCCACCTTGTAGCCATCGGCCTTGATAGCCTGGCCGCGCGGTTCGATGCGGTCATGCAGCAGGCGGTAATCATCATCGCGCAGTTCGCAGCCGACATACTGGTCACCGGCGCGCTGATGATCGAGGATCAGCACCGGCGAACCGGGATAGATGCCAATCTGTCCCTTGAACCCCGCCTTGGCATTCTTAGCCCGGACATAATCGGCCAGGGGCTTCAGGCTTTCCGGCACGTCGCGCCCCATCAGGTATTTGATGCCGGCCTCGGCTTCCTTCGAGCGGGCAAAATCCGGATTGGACAGGTCATAATAACCGGCACCGGCATGGGTATCGACCACCAGCAGCGGCTTTTCGTTGTTACGCAGCAGGCGCAGCAGGGTCAGCATTGCGGCGTGCTTGGCGAGATCGGCGAAATTTCCGGCGTGGAAGCCGTGACGGTAATTCATGAAAGTCCCAGTTCGCGCTTCGTCTTCTTCGGCAGGGCAGCCACGATCAGATCATAAGAGCCGCGCACATGAGCCTTCAGGTCATCATCCGCAATGCCCCGCGCCTGAATCCACTTCATGCCGCGTGAAGCCAGATAGGGCGCCGGTCGGCAACCCTCGGCATCGCTGAGGATCTCATAGCCGATCGGCGTCACCTTGAAACTGACCGACAGCCCGATATCCTCCGTCCAGCCAGCGATGGCGAAAACCTTGCCCCCCACCTTCCAGACATCCGCCCCGCCCCACTGCACCACATGGGTGGACTGAGGCAAGGTGGCGCAGAAGGCGTTGAAAGCGACTGGCGTCATCTACTTGAGCGGCATCTCGCGGGCGATTTGCAGGGTATCGGCCAGCAGCGATTCCGAGGTCGGCCAGGCGCCCGCGCCCTTGCCCGTGACGTACCAGGTTTCGCCATTATCCAGTTCGATGATCGCGCGGTTCTGCTCGCCACGCGCACCGACGAGATAATGATCGGCGTCGAGCACTTCCAGCTTCATCGATCCTTGCAGGCCGTCGGCTGTGGGATAGGCGCGCGCCACATAGCGCAGCCCCTTGCCTTTCGGAATGACCAGCGAGTCCTCGGTGATCTGGCCGACCTCGATATGTTTCGGCGTCTGGCCGGGGAAGGCGATTTCGCGCAGCAGTTTCAATTTGGCGCCGACATCGGTGCCGTCGAGATCGGCGGTTGAATCCGGCTCGGCAAAGCCCAGACGGCGCGCCTCATCCATGGCCGCATCGAAGGTCTTGCCCGACTCCACCTGGTCGATGACGAAGTTGGAGGTGCCGTTGAGCACGCCCGCCAGCGATTTGATTTTGTGACCAGTGGCCACGGCGCGTTTCAGCGCCTCGATGATCGGGGCACCGCCACCGACCGAAGCCGAATAGGTCAGCATGGCGCCGGAAGCCTTGGCGGCGGCACGTAACTTATCCGCCGAGGCGGCCACGGCCTGCTTGTTGGCGCTGGTGACCGAAACGCCGGCTTTGAGGAAGCCTTCCAACAGTTCGGCTGAGGGCGACACGCCGGTGCCGATATCGACGAAGACATCGACATCATTGCGCACGAACGACCGCGCGTCCGAGGTGAATTTCGCCGCCAGCGGATGATCGCGGCGCTTCGAGGCATCGCGCACCAGAATGCGATCGACCTCGATCATTTCCGGCCATTCCAGGCAGCGCTCCAGGAATTTCGAGCCGACCCCGCCAGCGCCCATCACGGCAATGCGGATCGGGCGCTTCAGCACGGCCGCCTTGCGGTAGACCGTCTCAGTGCCGAGGGTGGTTTCATAGCTGCGCGCCAGGCCGGCCACCTGTACGGTCAGGCCGTTATCGGCGGCGAAGCGCATGGCCTTGCCCTGCACCACCGGGAAGGCGATCTTCAGCGCCTCTTCCCAGTTGAGCGACTCATAAGGCTTTGCGGAATCGCCGACAGTGGCCGGGTCGGCGTCATAGACGGCATCAACGTCCTTGATCAGGCGGGCGGTGACACCGAGCGCCTTGGCGATATAGACAGCGGTGAGGTCGGAGCCGCCGCGGCCAAGCAGGACCGGCTCGCCAGCGGCGTTTTCCGCTACGTAGCCCGGCACAACCACCAGATCGACCTTTGCCAGGTCACCGGTCAGCACTTCGGACTTGATAGAGACCGGATTGGCGTTCAGGTGTTCGCCCTCGGCAATCAGGCCGATTTCGTTGGCCGAACGGAACTGCGTCACGATGCCGGAGCGCTCGCAGGCCATGGCCAGCAGGGTGGCGGCGCGCATTTCGCCGGTCGCCACCAGGTGCGGCGTGGCCGAGGAGACCGAGGCTTGCGTGTAGCTGCCGGCCAGGCGCAGAAGCTGGTCGGTCTGGCCCTTGAAGGCCGAAACCACGGCGATCACCTTGTGGGCGTCGCGGACATAGCGGTAAATCTCTGAGACGGCGCGTTGCAGCGCGCTTTCGCTCGTCAGCACAGACCCACCGAATTTAACGACCAGGACAGACATAATTCACCCGTTTCAGACCAATTTGCACGGTCGCTATAAGACTTTGGCGCCGGAGCCAAGAAAAAACGTCTTTACCGTTAAGATTCTTGATGTTGGTTACGGACGCAATCATCTGGAAAGCAATCTTCACCCGTCAGCCAGGATGACAATTCAAAACAACTGACATATGATCAGGGTGGGCATAGGGGATGGGATGCACAAGTTATCGGCAGCGCTTTTTATCGCCTTTTTTGTGCTGGCATGTGCGAATGCACAAGCAGCACCACGCTGGACCATTTCCCCCGACGGCATCGGACCACTAAAAATCGGCATGACGGTCGAACAGGCCGCCAAGGCTATCGACGCTCAGCTTAACCTTACTGACGATGAGATTAGCGACGATCCTGATGTATGCGCGCAAATACAGCCCGCCGGTTACGGCGGCTTGTTCCTTTTGTTCGAAAAGCGCCGCCTCACAAGCGTACTCATTACGAAGCCAAGTGAGGTGAAAACGTTTCAAGGCATTGGTATCGGCAGCTCCGAGACCGATGTTAAAGCCGCTTACACAAATCTGAAGATCGAACCGGCAGATTTTGAAGAAGCGCCGGCGCTCAATCTGACCTTGTGGGTAAAGGAAGATGTTTCGGGCATCCGTTTCAAGACGGATATTCAGCGTAAAGTCTGGCTCATATCAGCGGGCGGGCGATCAATCCGGTATACTGAAGGCTGCCTTTAGCCAAGAAGACGCAGCCTATAACAGCTTGCAGTCAATCCCGATATGCCGCTAATAACCGGCCCATGCACAGTCGCGCCGTTCTGTTCCGGGCCTATGGCCTCCTTACCCTCACCAGCCTGATCTGGGCCGGAAACAGCGTGGCGGGCAAGATCGCCGCCGGCCATATCGATCCGATCCTGCTGACCACTTTGCGTTGGTCCATCGCCGCCCTGGTCATCACAGCGCTTTCGATCAAGCACCTGAAAGCCGACTGGCCGGTGATCAAACATCACTGGCCGCTTTTGTTCGGCTATGGCGCCAGCGGTTTTGCCCTGTTCAATATCCTGCTCTATTCCGCCCTTACCCAGACGGCGGCGGTCAATGTCATGATCGAGCAGGCCGGGATTCCGCTGATCATCTTCCTCGGCAATTTCCTGCTGCTCCGCATCAAGGCGACGGCGGCTCAGCTTGTCGGTTTCGTCATGACCTTCGCCGGCGTGCTGATCACCGCCAGCCACGGCGATATCCACCAGCTTCTGCACCTCAAGCTCAATATCGGCGACGTCATGATGCTGGGCGCTATCCTTGTCTATGGCGGCTATACGATCAGCCTGAAATGGAAGCCGATGATCCACTGGCAGAGCCTGTTGGCCATTCCCTGCATCGGTGGCGCCGTGACCTGCGTGCCCTTCCTGATCTGGCGCGCCTTTACCCATCCTTTTGGCGCGCCGGACGTCACCGGCTGGGGCGTCGTTGTCTATGCTTCGCTATTCGTCGCCCTGCTGGCCTCGACCACCTATATCGCCGGCATCGAACTGATCGGCCCCAACCGCGCCGGCCTGTTCATCAATCTGCTGCCGATCTTCGGCGTATTCCTCGCTGTTTTGATCCTGCGTGAACCGCTGCACGGCTTCCATCTGGTGGCTCTGGCACTGGTCTGCGGCGGCATCGTCCTGTCGGAATGGAGCCGTCTGCGTCCGGCTAAAACCTAAACAGCGTCCGTGTCGGCGGCTGGCTCGGCCGGCGTGTTCGTCCGCGGAGACTTCTTCGCTCCCTTCGCCTTGCGTTTCACCACCCGCCGCACCTTGACGACCTTGCTGGCCTTGCGGCCCTGTTCAAGCATCATCTCCACCTGGATTTGCTGGATTTCAGTCAGGCGCTCCCATTGCCGGTTAAGCAGGTGGTCCACCTTTTCGTGGAGATGGCGAATCTCCAGTTCGGCTTTCAGATTGACCTTGTATTCATTCAGCGCCCGCAGACGATCCTTGGCTTCGGTTCGCCTCTGGCTCATCATGATCACCGGCGCCTGCAGGGCAGCGATCGTCGAAAGCACCAGATTCAACAGGATAAAGGGATAGGCGTCAAAGGCGTTCTTTTGCCCAAGCGCCACATTGATAACCATCCAGACGCCCAGAAAAGCACTGAAAGAGATGATGAAGGTCCAACTCCCACCGAAGCTGGCCACCCGATCTGCGACCCTGTCCCCCAGCGTCCGGGTTTCGTCGTAGTCCTCTTCAATATTCTCGGCCAGGGTATCGTGGGTGCGGAGAGATTCAACAACATCCCCCTCAAGAGTCGAAAGTTCCCCCCGTTCATTAACCAGCAATTCCGAGATATAACGACCACGATACTCATCCACGGATTTACGGCTGATATAGTCATCAGAGCCGATTTGCGGGTGGTCCATACGGATATAATCGACGAGGGTCGGGCGCAGATCGTCAATGCGCACGGCGTCCTTCTTTTTCAGGGTCGTGCCGGAAATGGCATCGCGCAGGCGCAGGGCCTTGACCTTCGCCTCGGAAATGCTGTGGCTCATGGCTTCGGCCATGGCTTCCGTTTCAGCCATGTGATCCGAAGGGACGGTCGTGTCTGTGTTGTCCGTACCTGATGTCAGTGTGCCTGCTGTCATGCACCCTCTCCCCAAACCCGCAGCCAAAGCTGTTTGCCGCTTAAGGCGTCGCTATAAGAATTTCATGACTTTTCAAAGACAATTTCGTTGGCCGTCTTATTTTCAGCGCTGGCAGATTTTGTCAGCTACTTGACGCAAGCGCAGCATTTGCGCATATAGGCCTTACTCATCGAGACCAGCCGAGGGAAAGGCCCGACGACGCTGGGGCAACCGCCAGATATCTGGTATGGTGCCAACTCCTACGGGGCTGCCCAAGCTTTCGCGTTTTTGCGAAAGCGATAAAGCAAGAAAGCCCTGACAGATGAGAGACGAGACATGATCCGCCTTTGCGCGGGTGCGTCCCCTTCTCTCGACTGGTCACGATGATTATCTAAACCCGTGACCGGACACACCATGAACGCTCTCACCTTTTCAGCGCCCGACCTGATTGGCACCGATATCATCGCTCCTATTCCCGCCGATTTCCGCCTGCAAAGCGGCATGAAGCTGGAACAAGAGGATGTGGTCGCGCGGCTCTATGGCCCGAAGGACGCGCCTATGGTGGTGGCCGCCGGCGGCATTTCGGCCGGTCGCGTGCTGTTCGCCAAGGAAGACACCACCGACACCGCCCCCGGCTGGTGGGAAGGCGTCGCCGGTCCGGGCGAAGCGCTCGATCTCAACCGTTTCCGAGTTCTTTCCATCGAATTTGCCCCGCGTCTGCCGGCCAGCCAGGTCTATACCATCACTACGCATGATCAGGCGCGACTGGTAAAGCTGCTGCTCGATCAGATCGGCGTCGAGAAAATCTACAGCTTTATCGGCGCCTCCTATGGCGCCATGATCGGCCTGGCCTTTGCGGAGCTCTATCCGGATGCCGTCGAGCGCCTGTGCGTGATCTCCGCCGCCCACCGTGCCCATCCGATGGCGACCGCCTTCCGCGGCCTGCAACGCCGCCTGCTGCAATTCGGAAAAGAGACCGGCCGGCCGCAGGATGGCATCTCCCTGGCCCGGCAACTGGCCATGACGACCTATCGTTCCGACGCCGAATTTTCCGAACGCTTCGACGGCCCGCCGCCTGAAGCGGCCGGCGGCAACTATGTCGTCTGCGGCTATCTGCGCGCCCGTGGTGACGCCTATACCGCCACCGACGTCAACCGCTGGATCTCTATGTCCGACAGCCTTGACCGCCACCGCGTCGATCCGTCGAAGATCAAGGCCAGGGTCTTCCTGGCCGCCGTTCCCACCGACCGGCTGGTGCCTTACGAAGACATGAAGGCGCTGCATGAAGCCTTGTCCGACAGCGTTTTCAACGACTTCCCCTCACTTTATGGTCACGATGCTTTCCTTAAGGAAATCAAGCTCGTTTCCGATATTGTTCGCACGTCTCTCGAAAAGTAACATGTCCAAAGACTATCTCAAGAATGCCGGCCTCGGCACCAAGGTCATCAATATCGGCATCGATTCTGATCCGACGCATGGCGCGGTCATGCCACCGATCTACCTGACTACCAATTACAGCTTCGAGGGCTTCGGCAAGAAGCGGACCTACGACTATGGCCGGTCGGGAAACCCGAACCGCGACATCATCGCCGAGGTCATCGCCGAACTGGAAGGCGGCGTCGGCGCGGTGATGACCGCCTCCGGCCTGGCGGCGCTCGACCTCCTCTGGCAGGATCTGCCCGGTAATCGCCGCGTCGTCGTGCCGCACGATTGCTACGGCGGCACCCAGCGCCTGCTCAATGCTCGCGCCAGACAGGGCCTGATCAAGGTCGTCTATGTCGATCAGGGCGATGACGCGGCAATCGAGGCCGCGCTGTCCGAACCGACCGCCCTGTTCCTGCTGGAGACGCCCTCCAATCCGCTGATGCGCCTGATCGATCTGGAAAAGCTGATCGCCCTGGGCCACAAGGCTGGCGCGAAAGTGGCCGTGGACAACACCTTCCTGTCGCCCGCCCTGCAAAACCCGGTCAGGTTCGGCGCCGATTTCGTCGTTCATTCGACGACTAAATATATCAATGGCCACTCGGATGTGATTGGCGGCGCCTTGGTCTGCACCACGGCGGAAGACGTGACGCTCTATCGCTGGTGGGCGAACTGCGTCGGCGCCACCGCCGCCCCGTTCGACAGCTACCTGACCTTACGCGGTGTGCGCACCCTGTTCGTGCGCGTCCGCCAGCAGCAGCAATCGGCTCAGTCCGTGGCCGAGTTCCTTTATGCCCACCCAAAGGTCAAGACTGTCCACTATCCCGGCCTGCCCTCGCATCCGCAGCACGAACTGGCGAAAAAGCAGCAGGCCGGTTTCGGCGCCATGATGAGTTTCGAACTGGCCGGCGGGCTGGAAGCGGTCAAGCAGCTTTTCGATCATATCGAGCTGTTTTCGCTGGCGGAATCACTCGGTGGTATCGAGAGCCTGATCGTCCATCCGGCCTCGATGACCCATGCCGCCATGTCGGCCGAAGCCCTGGCCACGGCCGGTATCAGCGACGGTCTCATCCGCCTGTCGATCGGACTGGAAGAAGCGCCCGACCTGATCGCCGCCCTCGAACGCGGGCTGGCGCAAATCGCCTGACCATCATAAGGTGTCTGCCAAACAGGGAGATACTTTATGAGCAATCTGACGCGCCGGGCGGCTTTCGCCCTGGCCGGACTGGCGGCCACAACCCCGGCCCTGAATACGCCGGCAGCGGCGGCGACAGACATCCGTATGGCGCTTAAACCCTTTGCCTGTAATCTCGATACCTGGTTCATGGATACGCCGTTCGCCGGTCGTTTCGCGCTGGCGGCAAAAATCGGCTTCACACAGGTGGAGTTCTGGCCGGTGCGGCGTGCCAAGAATGAAGAGAGCATGGACGCCACGAAGGCCCGTGCCCTGCTTGATTCCAATGGCCTGACGCTTACACAATACGCGCCCGCGGCGCCGAACTTTTCCGATCCGGCCAATCATGACGCCCTCACGGCCATGATCCGCGAGGCCATAGCCGACTCGGCCATTCTCGGTTGCAAGGCCATCACCCTGGTCGGGCATCACATTGTCGACGGAATGTCGCGCGAAGCCATGCTGAGCGGCTATACGACGGGCCTGATGCGGATCGCCCCGCTGCTGGAACAGGCCGGCCTGACGGCGCTTATCGAGCCATTCAATACAGTCAATCATCAGGGCCATCTGCTGAATGGTTCACGTCCGGCAGTGGCCATGCTGCACGCCGTCAATTCGCCGATGATCAAACTGCAATGGGACTTCTACCATATGCAACTCGAAGATGGCGATCTGATCGAAAAGTTCACCGCCGCTATCGATCAGGTCGGCTACGTCCAGCTTGGCGATGTGCCCGGCCGTCACCAGCCCGGCACCGGCGAGGTCAATCATGTCAACCTGCTGAAAGCCATCCGGGCCGCCGGTTATAAAGGACCGATGGGGCTGGAATATTACCCGCTCGACAACGACTACAAACGCGCTGTCAGCGACGCCATGGCCCTGTCTATAGCGGCCGGATTCGCTTGATTCCCTTTTCCGGCGCACGCCCCTTGTCAAATTCATATTGCGGCGCATTATAATCTGTATGGGTTAGATGGGGGTCTGCATGAAAAAGGTTGTCATCGGCATTCTGACCAGCGGCCTATTGGCCGCGCCGGCCTTTGCCAAAAAGGCGCCGCCCGCGCCGCCGCCCCTGCCTTCCGAAGAGGTCATCGCTGCCGAGCGCGCCTTTGACGCCTTCACCGCCGAACACGGCTTCAATGCCGGCTTCCATGAGTTCTCGGCGCCGGACGCCCTGACCTTCGGTCCCGCGCCGGAACGGACGCACGACACAACCGCCGCTGCCCTAGCCGCCACTCCAAACGAGCCGCCTTCGCAACTCAGATGGTGGCCGGCGCGGCTCGGCATTTCGTCGTCTGGCGATCTCGCCTATGATCTCGGCGGCTGGACGTATGGCGACAATCCAGACGGCGGCTGGTTCTTCACGGTCTGGCAAAAGCAGGCGGACGGCTCATGGAAATGGCTGATCGATACGCGCGCCGGCAGTGGTTCCGTTGATGCCCTGCCGCCGAAACAACCGACCTATACCGACTTCATTCCTCACGGCACAAGCGACAGCCCCGGCACCGCCGCCGGCGAAATGATGGCCGCCGATGTCACGCTCAACAAGGCCCTGACCGTACAGGCCGCCACCACGGCCTATAATGGCTTCCTCGTGCCGCCGAGCATAGCCAGCCAGGAGAGTGGCGCGCCGGCCCAGACGCTGGAATCCCGCCTGCCGATCCTCGATGCCCGTCCCCAGGGACTCGCCTGGACACCTGAGGGCCAGGGCGTCTCGAAGGCCGGTGATTTCGGCTATACTTGGGGACATTCCGCCACGGACAATCATGACGCCACCATTCAGGGCTACTATATCCGCGTCTGGCGCAAGGACGGCCCGAACGCTGCCGACTGGCATATCATCGCTGATATCTATCATCCGGTAAAACCCGCCGCATAACAAAAGCTCTCCGGAAAACCGGAGGGCTTTATCCTGTAGATCAGGTCAATTCATATCCGCGACAGCTTTACGTCGACATTCCCGCGCGTGGCGTTGGAATACGGGCAAACCTGGTGCGCGTCGTTAATTAACTTATCAGCCACTTCCGGTGACAAGCCCGGCAGGGAAATCTTCAGCTCGACCGTAATGCCAAAGCCGTGGCTGATCTTGCCAATGCCGACGCTGGATTCGATGTGGGTATCGGCCGGCACGGCGATCTTCTGGCCGGCGCCCACCGCTTTCAAGGCACCGATGAAGCAGGCGGCATAACCCATGGCGAACAGTTCTTCCGGATTTGTGCCGTCACCACCGGCGCCCCCCAGCTCCTTCGGCGTCGAGAGTTTCAGGTTTTGATTGCCCGCCGAGGCGGTGCCTTCGCGGCCGCCGGTGGCCTTGCCGTGGGCGGTGTACAGAACGGTTACAGATTCAGTCATTGGTCAGTCTCCTTCGTTAAATTCAATAATGAACAATTATATTGCGCACAATTTGATGTCAACTAAATTGTGCGCTATATAATTAAAAAAGTTTTGTGAGCCTAGCCATGCCCGATACCTCCCCGCCAGAGCTGAAACTGGAAAACCAGATATGCTTCGCCGTCTATTCGGCGGCGCACGCTTTTGCACAGGCTTACAAACCGCACCTAGAGCCTATGGGCCTGACCTATCCGCAATACCTCGTCATGCTGCTTCTGTGGGACCAGGATGGCCGTTCGGTCAACGAGATCGCCCATCCCCTGCATCTCGATTCGGGCACCCTCACCCCCCTGCTCAAGCGCATGGAAAAGGCCGGACTGCTGACACGTGGCCGGGACGCAAAGGATGAACGCATCGTGCGTGTTCACCTGACTCCACAGGGCAAAAGTCTGAGGGAAAAGGCCCGCGCCATCCCGCAGGCCATACTGTGCGCCTCCGGCATGGAACTCGACGGCCTCATGGCTTTGCGTGAGGAAGTCAAGGCGCTCGGCCAATCCTTACGCGAAAAATAGCCGAAAAAGACGCCTTGTCAGCCCGTTTCAATTGTCCTACAAAATAACCCAATCATAATACCGGACACCTCAGGGAGTTTTTTTCCATGCGTCACTACGCAGTTTCCTTAACCGCGCTCGGCCTGGTCGCCTTTGGCTGGGCGGCCATGGCCAATGCCGCGACGCCTGTCACCCAGGTCACCGTCGATACGACCAAGCCCGGCGCGCCGATCAGCCGCCAGATCTTCGGACAATTCGCCGAACACCTCGGCACCGGCGTCTATGGCGGTATCTGGGTCGGCAAGGATTCGCCCATCCCCAATACCCGTGGCATCCGCAATGATGTCGTAGCCGCCCTGAAGGCGATCAAGGTGCCGAACGTGCGCTGGCCCGGCGGCTGCTTCGCCGATGAATACCACTGGGAGAAGGGCATCGGCAAAGGGCCGCGCCCTGTCACGCTCAATTCCAACTGGGGCGGCGTGATCGAGCCTAACACCTTCGGCACCGACGAATATATGGACTTCCTGAGCCAGATCGGCGCCGCATCATATGTTTCGGCCAATGTCGGCTCCTCCACCCCGCGCGAAACCGCCGAGTGGCTGGAATATATGACCTCGGAAAAGGAAACGAGCCTGGCCATGGCGCGCCGCGAAAACGGTCACCCAGCGCCTTACGCCGTCAACTTCCTCGGCATCGGCAATGAAAGCTGGGGCTGCGGCGGCAACATGACGCCGGAACATTATGCCGACGAGTATCGTGCCTTCTCGACCTACGCCAAGAACTACAATCCGGAACAGACGGGCGACAAGCGCATGATGAAGATCGCTTCCGGCGCCAATGTCGATGACTACAACTGGACCGAAACGGTCATGAAGGACACCCAAGGCAAGGAGATCGACGGCCTGTCGCTGCACTTCTATTCCGGCTTTGAAAACTGGCCGCCCTACCAGCCGGCCTCCGGTTTCGATGAGACCGAATACGCCAAGGTGATCAAGACCGCCCTGCGCATGGACGAACTGGTCACCAAACATTCGGCCATCATGGACAAGTACGACCCACAAAAGAAGGTCGCGCTCGTCGTCGATGAGTGGGGTGCCTGGCTGAAGAACGAGCCCGGCACCAATCCTGGCTTCCTCTTCCAGCAGAACTCGCAGCGCGATGCCGTCCTGGCCGCCGTGACGATCAATATCTTCACGCGCCACGCCGATCGTGTCCGCATGGCCAATATCGCCCAGATGATCAACGTCCTGCAGGCCATGATCCTGACCGATGGCGACAAGATGGTGCTGACCCCGACCTATCACGTCTTCAAGATGTACGTGCCGTGGCAGGATGCCACCTTCCTGCCGGTCACCTATGACGCCGGTACCTATAGCCACGGCGGCGTCACCCTGCCGCGTGCCGATATCGCCGCCGCCAAGGCAAAAGACGGCAAGGTCTATGTCTCGATCACCAATATCGACCCGACACAGCCGCTGGAAGTTGACCTGGATGCCTTGGGCCTGAAGGCCAAATCTGCCTCCGGCCAGACCCTGACGGCGCCGAAGATCGACAGCATCAACACCTTCGACAAGCCGAATACGGTCGTGCCCAAGGCCATCTCAGCCACGGCCGAGGGCGGTAAACTGGTGCTGAAGCTGGCGCCGGAATCGGTCACGGTCGTTTCGCTGGACTAAATACCTGCCTGCATAATGAAG
Source organism: Asticcacaulis taihuensis (assembly GCF_900100255.1). GTDB lineage: Bacteria > Pseudomonadota > Alphaproteobacteria > Caulobacterales > Caulobacteraceae > Asticcacaulis > Asticcacaulis taihuensis. The sequence goes on from NZ_FMTS01000008.1 coordinate 96,574, forward strand.
AAAGCCCCCGCCGGTATTGCCAGCGGGGGCTTTTTGTTTCCAGATTCAGCGGGAAATCAGGTGTAGAGGCCAGCCGCTTCGAGGTGTTCCTTGACGCGGGCTTCCAGTGTTTCGGACAGCATGAGGCCCGTCGGATGATCCACGGTCTTGATCTGGCCGCGCACAATAGCGCGAATGGCATCGAGGTGGGCTTCGACCAGTTTCCACGGCGCGATCATGCGCTTTTCTTCCTCGTCCAGCATCTTGCACAGCGAACCGGCCACGCGCGTGATCAGCGGGAACCCGTAGGTTGTGCCCAACCCCTTGAGATCATGGGCGCGATAAAAGAGCTGGTCGGAATTCACCATGTTCAGCCCTTCTTCCTTGATCCGGGCCTGAACCTCTTCCAGCTTCCTGATTTCATCCATCAACCAGTCTTCAAAATGGTTGGACAGATCGGCCAGGGCCGCCTCGGCCTTGGCGACGGCCTGGGCATCCAGCGCGCCCAGCCGTCCGCCCACCTTGGCGCGTAAGGTGTTTGGCACTTGAATAATCTGAGCTTTTTCCGGCATGGCCATTTCAGGTAAACCTTCTACGCAAATCGAATGAACCGATGTTATACGAAGGTCATTTAAGAACCGCTAATGCGCCGGAAATTTCTATCCGGCCGCCACGCGCCAGATACGGCTCCCCGCATCATCCGACACATAGAGCGCGCCATCCGGCCCGACCGCAACACCCACAGGGCGGCCCGACACATGCCGGTCATCGAGAATGAACCCCGTCAGGAAGTCCTCATATTCGCCAGTCGGGCGGCCGTCTTTCATACGGGCGATCACCACCTTAGAGCCAGTGCGCGCCGCCCGGTTCCATGAGCCATGCAAGGCGATAAAGGCCGCGCCGTCATATTGCGGCGGAAAGGCCGAGGCCGCGCCCGCCGGTGCCTGGTAGAAGGTAAAGCCGAGCGGAGCCGAATGCGAAACGAACAGCGTATCGGGCACACTGACCTTGCCTTTCAGGTCCGGGCGCACGCCGGCCTGGCGCGGGTCTTCATGATCACCGAGATAGTACCACGGCCAGCCGAAAAACTGGCCGTCGGCGACACGGGTGAAATAGTCCGGCACCAGATTGTCGCCCAGCATATCGCGTTCGTTGGTCGTGCAGTAGAGGTCATCCGTGCCGGGCCTGAAGGCCAGGCCAACGCAGTTGCGGATGCCGGTGGCGAACACATGCCGGTCGCTGCCATCCGTCCGGAAACGCAGCACCAAAGCCCGCCCCGCCTCGCTGCCCCAGCTTTCGCCCAGGGCGTGACCGGCGATGAAGTCCTTCGGCGCCTTGCCGATCCCTTCCGCCACATTACTGGCAGAACCGACACTGACATAGATATACTGGCCGTCGCCTGAGACAGCCATATCGCGCGTCGAATGGCCGCCGGTCGTTGAAAGATTGGCGACCACCGTTTCAGCTTTACCACCAGCGATCGGAATCCGCACGACCGAGCCAACATTGGCGATATAGACATAACCGTTCAGGAAGGCGATGCCGAACGGCTGATCCAGTCCTTCGGCAAAGGTCTCCCGTGCGGCGCTGACCCTGCCGCCCTGATTACGAAATACGCTGATGCGCCCCCGGCCGGATTCCGCTATGTAAAGATCGCCGTTCGGCGCCGTGCGCATATTGCGCGGCCCGTCCAGGTCATTCGAGAACTGCGACACAGTAAAACCTGCCGGCGCCTTCGGCAGGAAATTCGCCGATGGCGCGACATATTGCGCGCTGTTGCCGGCGGAATTGGTGGCAAAGGGCTTCGGCAAATCCGCCACCGTCACCTGGTGCAGGACGCCCGGCGCGTCTTTTCGCCAGTCAAAATTGCCGTTTCCGCTCACCGGCGCCACAGCCTTTGTGGCGGCAGCGGCTTTGCCGTTCAGGCTGGTCAGGTAGGCGATCAGGTTACGGCGGTCGGTAGCGTCCGGCACATTGACCGGCATCTGCGTGCCCGGCATGGCCTGCTGCGGATCGGCCAGGAAGGCATCGAGGTTGCTTTCACCCCAGGTTTCGCCGCGGCCATGAGCCGCCTTCAGGGCATCGGAGTAGTCAAAGCCCGCCACGCCGCCGATCTTGCGGCCGGCTACGCCAAACAGGGGCGGCCCCTGAAACGTTCCCATGGCCGGGCTGGCGTCGTGGCACAGCGCGCAATTAGCGGCGAAAACCGCCTTGCCTGCCGCAATCTGCTCCGGCGAAGCCGCCTTTGAACAGGCCGGCAAGGCCAGGGTCATCAGCAGACACAGGCCCGCCAGCAGCGGCCTCATCAAATCCCCAGCAACGGGGCGGGATCGGGACAGATTTGTTTCCATTGTTCGCGCTCGCTCTTCTTGAAAACCCCGGGATAGTCGCCCCGCTTGCCCTGCATATCGAGGATAAGCTGGAAATGCAGGTGTGGCGGCCAGTCGCCATTTACCGCCGCTTCGCCCAGTCGCGCCATCTCTTCGCCCGCCGCCACGGGCTTGCCAACAAACAGGCCGTCAAGACTGTCACGACTCAGGTGACCATAGAGTGTGTAAAAAATCAGTTCTGACGTGACTTCGTGTTCGAGAATGATCGTCGGCCCATAGTCTTTCGGATTGGCATTATCCTGGAAGCTGTGTACGCGCCCTGCCAGCGGCGCAAAAACAGGCATTCGGGCCGCGTCAAAAAGATCGATTCCGAGATGGATGGTGCGCGGCTCAGAGCCATCAGGCGTTTCAAACACCGGTCCGGAATAGATAGCCCGTTCCTCGTCATAGCCCCCAACCAGCAAACCCTTTGCCAGAACGGCATCACCCGACAGGCCGTTTATCAGCCCCAGCCTCCGCGCGCCTTGGGCATCGAGACGGATTGGCTCGAAGCGCGTATGCAGCCCGCGCATGATTTCGGCGCGCGGCGGTGCGGTTTTCAGCCAGTCGGTATAAAGCGCATAAGTCATCCCACCAAACCTAGCCCAGACTTGCCCGCCCGGCAATCAGGCTGTAGGAAGCCGCATGTCCATAAGCAAAACATATGATGGCGATGAGCCGGTACGGGTCAACAAGTGGCTGGCCCAGAGCGGCGTATGCTCGCGGCGCGAGGCCGACAGCCTGATCGCGGAGGGACTGGTTAAAATCGATGGCGTAACCATCACATCCGCCGGCCACAAGATCGAGCCCGGCCAGACGCTGACGCTCGACCACGGCGGCGCAGCGGCGCTCGATGCCCGCATGACCATTATCTATCACAAGCCCATCGGCATCGTGTCCGGCCAGCCGGAGCCGGGCGAAACGCCGGCTATCCGTATGATCCGCCGCGCCAATGTTTTCGGCCCCGCGGATGTCTATCCCGATCAAAACAGCAAGCTGGCGCCGGTGGGCCGGCTCGACAAGGATTCGCGCGGCCTTCTGATCCTTTCCGAAGATGGCGTGCTGGCCAAGGCGATCATCGGCCCGGAAAGCGACCTGGAAAAGGAATATCGCGTCATAGTGCGCGGGCCGATCTTCGAGGAAAAACTGAAATGGCTGCGCCACGGCCTCGAACTCGACGGCCGCAAGCTCAAGCCCGCCAAGGTCATCCAGACCGGCGATCAGGCCCTGACTTTCATACTAAAAGAAGGCCGCAATCGCCAGATCCGCCGCATGTGCGACATGTGCGAACTGCGCGTGGTCGATCTCTACCGCGTCCGCATTGGCAGTCTGCGCATCGGAAACCTGCCGGAAGGCCAATGGCGGTTTATCACGCCGGAAGAACGCGCCGCCCTGATCAAGGGCTGACATAGCGAAAGGTCACTGACAGTCGCCTTTGGCGCGGCAGGATCAGCCCGCCCACCTTGTCCGTCTTACGGCCGGTAATGCCGTGCATCCATTTTTCCCGCGCCTCGCCCTGCATGGTCAACCGGCTGCGGGGATAAAGATACTGTGCGCGCGGGGCGTGGCCCAGCCGCGTAAAATCCATCATGATCGGAGACCCCAGGCTGATAATAGCCACGGATTTTATGCGCTCCGCGTCCCGGTCCTTGTGGGCACCAATCCCCTGCCCCGGATGATATTCATTGACCAGCGCCCGCTCCGGCACGCCCTGGAAAATGCCATCGGCATGGAGACGCGCCGCCAGCCAGCGCAGCCAGTCCGGCATGGGCTGCGGCCGGTATTCGTCCGGCGCGCCATAGGCCGTGTCATCCGGGGCCCAGCCATACCACTGTCGCCGACGCAGGAGTTCCATCGACCAAGGCTGTTTGTCGATCTCACCAATCAGGGCCTCCTCCTCCGACGGCGTGATATAGTCGTCCACGTAATCCAGGCCGGATATCAGCTCATCTTCAAACAGGGACAGGCTCGGTAAGGCAGGCATTCAGCGCTCTCATTTTTCAGAACAAAATAAGAACACTTATCCGAGCCCAAATCAAGGCTTCTGTGGCCAGGCACAAACATCTATGCTTTTAGAGGGCTCCCCAGGCCCTGCTTCTGACGAGACCCTTTATGTGCGAACTTCTGGCGATGAGCGCCAATGTGCCCACCGATGTGCGCTTCAGCTTCGCCGCCCTATCACAACGTGGCGGTGCCACGGGCGCGCATACCGACGGCTGGGGCATCAGCTTCTACGAGCAGAAGGGCTGCCGCAGCATCCACGACCCCAATCCCAGCGCCCATTCGGAGCTGGCGCGGTTCATCAAGTCCTATCCCATCAAGAGCCTGATCGTCATTGCCCATGTGCGCAAGGCCAATCGCGGCCGGATAGCGCTGGAAAACACCCATCCGTTCAGCCGCGAACTGTGGGGCAGCGCCTGGAGCTTCGCCCATAACGGCCAGTTGAAGGGCATCAAGAAGCGCCCCCTGACCTTTTATTCACCGATCGGCACGACGGACAGCGAACATGCCTTCTGCTGGCTGCTCGATCGGTTGCGCACGCAGTTTCCGAAACGTCCGTCCGATCCCGTGCTGGCCCGCGCGATAGCCGAGTTGTTCGCGGAACTGCGCAGATTGGGGGTGTTCAATGCGCTGCTGAGCGACGGCCGCGCCCTCTATGCCAGTTGCTCGACCAAACTGTGCTATGTCGAGCGCCGCGCGCCTTTTGGCCAGGCCAGCCTGATCGACGAGGACATGGAGGTCGATTTCGCCCAGGAAACAACGCCCGATGACCGCGTGGTTATCCTGGCCTCGACACCCCTCACCCGCAACGAGACATGGACGCCTGTCGAACCACAGACCACGTTGTTGGCGCGCAATGGGAACATTGTGAAAACATTCCGATAAACAGCGACAGTGCCGCCTGCTCTGTAAAACTTATGGGTCCAGGGGGCTTGCCCCCTGGTGGTGCGGCCAGCCGGGGTCGAACCGGCATAGGATTGCTCCTGGCAGATTTTAAGTCTGCTGCGTCTACCAATTTCGCCATGGCCGCATGTCCAGGCAGGCAGGGGGATGCTTCTGCCTGAAACGGAGGGAGTCGTAAAGCCTACTTTGTGTCTTTCGCGGGCAGCTTGAAGCGGACATCAGTATTGGCCATCAGCCACAGGGTGGCGGTCCAGGCGGCGACGTTCTGGCTCAGTTGCTGCGGATCGATGCGGTCCAGCGTATCGTTGGGCGTATGGTGGGTATCGAAATAGCGGTAGCCGTCCTGATTGAGATCGAAGGCCGGCACGAAACCGTTCATGGCGCCGGAATCCTCACCGCCGCCCGGCGTGGCCTTGGTGTCCTGATAGATGCCCAGCGGATAAAGCAGGTTGCCCAGTTTGGTGACAAAAGCCGCATCGTCGGTCGGCATCAGGGAGAAGTTGTTGATTTTGTCGGCCCCGAAGTCGGACTCGGCGTGCGCCACATAGTTGGCCAGTTCGGCCTTGTGCGCCTCGCGGAAAGCGCCGCCGCCGGTTTCAGTCGTATCCCCGGCTGGTTGCGAGACCTCTTCCGAGCCCCAGAAAACAACACGGATCGTGCGCTTCGGTTTGAGATTATGATCGATCATCACCTTGGCCGCCGCCATGGTGATGGCGATGCCGGAACCATCATCAATCGCACCCGTGCCCTGGTCCCAGCTATCGAGGTGACCACCGACCACGATGGTTTCCTGCGGTTTTTCAGACCCGACCAGATCCGCCACCACGTTCTGCGAGGTCTTGAGCCCCAGGAACTGGCCGGTCGTCTTCATGTGAATGCGGACCGGTCCGCCCTTCCCGGCCTTTTGCAGGGCTTCGATGCGACCAAGCTGGGAAGCGTCCGGCGCGCTGATCGCCATGGCCGGGATGCCCTTGCCATCCGACCAGGCCGAGGCGCCGGCATGGGGGAAGCGATTGCCATCCGTGCTGAGACTGCGCATGACAAAGCCGACCGCGCCGCGCTTCTGGGCCTCCATCGGCCCCTTGGCGCGCACCGTGCCCGACATGCGGCCATAGCCTGAGCCATTGCTGGCCTTGGCCATGGGCTGGAGAATGACAACGATCTTGCCGGTCAAGTCCTGCGCGGAATCGAGAAATTCCTGATATGTATCAAACATGACGGCTTCGGCCTCGACCTCGCCGGCCGTGGTGCCACCGAGCGACACACCGACCAGGGGCTGGGCAAATTCACCGGTGATGGCGATGGTTTCCGGACCGCCGCGCGCCCAGACATGGAGCGGAAAGGTCTCGATATGGACGTTCTGAAAGCCCAGTTCCTTCAGATGCGCGGCGGCCCATTCGGCGGCGCGCTTTTCAGAATCGCTGCCGGCCGGACGCGGGCCAAAGCGCGTGGTCAGTTCCGAGAGGAAATCATAGGCGACATTGGATTTCAGCGCGTCGTCACGCAAAGCGGCCGCCTGAACCTCGACCGACACCGGCGCGGCCGCCACAGGGACAGGCTTTGGTTTGGCCATAACCGGTAGGGCGCTCAGGGTGAGAACGGCGGCAAGGCCGGTGACAGCTAATTTCATGATATTCCTCAAAGTTACGCGGTAATTTCTTCAAAACTGGCCAGCGGATTGCGCGCCTTGCCGGCTTCCACCACCGAGGCTAGCGCCGCCTTCAGTTCATTCGTGGCAGCATCGACCTGCTCGGCATCCCGGCCGCGGACCACCAGGTGCGTACCGAAGGCGCCATCGAGCGACAGGCCATAGGGATAGCTGCCGAGCGACAGGTCGGGATAACGTGCATTAATCTCACGCAGGGCATCGGCTGCCGCGCTTTCACCGACATAGGATAGCTTGAGGGTGCGCGACAGCACGCGCGCGCCGGTGCGCAGACGCGGCGCCACGTCTTCCAGCATGGCCTCCATTATCTTGGGGACACCCGCCATGACGAACACATTGCCCAACTGGAAGCCGGGCGCGGCCGAAACCGGATTTTTGATCAGTTCCGCGCCATGGGGAATGCGCGCCATGCGGCGGCTGTTTTCATTCAGCGTCCAGCCCATGGCGATGGAGCGATCCATCAGCAATTTCAGCGCCGCCGGGTGCTCGCTGATATCCACGCCGAAAGCCTTTGCCATGCAGTCGGCCGTGATATCGTCGTGCGTCGGTCCGATGCCGCCGGTGGTAAAAAGATATTCATAAGTATTGCGCAGCGCATTGACGGTCTCGATGATCTGGTCCGCCTCATCATGCACAACCCGCACCTCGCGCAGGTCGATACCCAGCGCGCCGAGAAACCGGGCGATTGTATTGATATTGGAGTCAGTGGTACGCCCGGACAGGATCTCGTCGCCGATAATCAGAATGGCGGCGGTCGGATTGGTCGTCATGGGAAGGGCTCCAGTGGTCTCAGATTCACTTATCGGCATGAGCGGTCTCATAAAAGGGCGGCTCGTCACCAGATACAAGCGATTCTTCGCCAATATCGAACTCGATACAGGTGAAATCATTACAGCACACTGCCCGAACCCCGGCAAGATGCTGGGCCTGCTGACGTCAGGGACGCCTGCCTTGGTCACGCCACTCAATGATCCCAAGAAAAAGTTGCAGTACCGGCTGGAGGCGCTGGCGCAGGATAACATATGGGTGGGCATCAATACGCAGTGGCCCAACCGCCTGATCAACAAGGCGGTCGCGCTGGACCTCGTGCCCGAATTGACCGGCTACGCCGCCATACAGCCGGAGAAAAAATACGGCCGCAATTCGCGCATTGACCTCTATACCAGCGGCCACGCTTTCCGCCCTGACGCCTATATCGAGATCAAGAACGTCCATTTTTCACGGCAAGCAGGTCTGGCGGAATTCCCCGATTGCGTGACGCAACGCGGAACTAAACATCTTTATGAACTGATCGAAATGGTGAAGACCGGCTCTCGCGCCGTCGTTGTTTTTTGTGTTCAGCGCGATGACTGCCAGCGTTTCGATATCGCCCGCGACTGCGATCCCGGTTTCGGCCGCGCCTATGATGCCGCCCGCGAGGCCGGCGTGGAGTTTATCGCCACCGGATTTGGCTTTTCCGAAACGGGCCTGCGCCTGGCCACTGGGCTGGAAATCATCTGACAGCCTTGCCGTGTCCAGGTTTCCTGGAACCGAGCGCCACCACCGCCAGCAGGGCCGGCATCAGTGCGGCTTCCTGGCCTGGCACGGCGAAATAACGCGGCTCCCAGTCCGGTTTGAATTTTTCCTTATAGGCGCGCAAGCCCTCGAAATTATAGAAGTCGCCGCCGAACTGATAGATGACCGAGGCGATCTTGTACCAGGCGCGGCTGAGCGGCTTGGCTTCCAGACCGGCCAGCGGCGCCATGCCCAGCGAAAAATGACCATAGCCCTGCTCGCGGCTGTAGGCGATCAGTTGCAGGAAGAGATATTCCATGATGCTTGGCGGCGAGGCCGGATCGTAGCGCATCAGGTCAAGCGTCAGCAGGGTCTTGTCCTGGGTCGGCCACAGATTGGCGAAGGCCATGATCTCGCCTTCCAGCCGCACCACCGCCACCGGCGTCAGGCGCATGTAATCGGCCTTGAAGGAGCCGAGCGAATAGCTCTTTTCTTTTGCCGACTTGGTTTGCAGCCAGGCATCGGACACCTGCTTCAGGCGCAGCATATGCGGCTCCAGATCTTCGGGTGCAATGACTTCAAAGGTCGCGTTTAATCCCTCGAAGCGTTTCAGGGTCTGGCGGAAGCCATAGCCCTTTTTGCCGGCCAGGTCGAAACAGCGCACATCGACCATGGCCTCCTCACCGATCTTGTATGGCCACAGGCCCAGATCGAGCACCAGTGGCAGAAGCGCCGGGCTGACCTGGTAGAAGCTGAGGCGGGCATTGGCCATGGCCGCCATTTCCTTCAGTTCCCAGCACAGCGCCGTCGCCTCGGTGCGCGGCCCGACCGGCTCGCCCATCACCACCCATTGCTTGCCCGAAACACCATACATGATGAAGGCGGTGCGGGCGTCATTCCATAATATCTGCTTGTCACGCAAAAGGGCCAGCCATGCCTGCGGATTGGAGGCGCCGGAAACCACCTGTTTCAGGGAGTCCATGTCCGACATGTCCGGCACGGGCGGCGTCTGGCGCGCGATGCCAAACAGGCGGTAGAGCGTGATCAGCGTAATGGTGACAATGATGACGACAACACCACGCAGAAAGCGCGAGGTATTGGCATGGTAGGAAAAGTCGATCCACATCGAGTGGGCATAGGGCACATGCTGGTAGACATAGAAGCCGCCCCAGATGATCAGGCCCAGGGTGAACAGGCTGGTGAAGGCCCACAACGGATTGATCGACAGGCTGAGCAGGTTAGAGCGCCGGTTGAAAGCCCCCTTGCAAGGGATCAGCAGCAGGGCACAGATGGTCAGCAGGACCGCATTTATCAGCGCCAGTTCACGGGTCAGCGAGAGGACCGCAGCCGCGCAGAACAATCCGATAGCCAGATACCAGGCGGTTTCAATGCGCTCCCACAGGGCGCGCGCCAGGAAGATCATCATGACGCCGATGACCAGGCCGATAATGTGCGAGAATTCGACCAGTCCCAGCGGCAGCCATTTCTTGACCAATGGCATGACGGCCGGATCAATGGGGGTAAGGATCGACAGCAGCAGCAGGGTGCCCGCCGCGAACATGACGGTGGCAAACGCCGCAGGGATCATCCGCGTGGCGAAGTCGAACAATATATGGTTGAGGTTCGCGCGATGCTGTAGGGCCGTCATGCGTGGCTATTCACCACAATTCGCGGCCAAGGTCTAGCTGGCCTTGCTGCACCAGCTATCGCGGATATCCAGTTGCAGGCAGAGCGAATGCGCCTGGTCTTCGCTGGCCACCGGCCCCACCTTCAGCCGTACCATGGATTTGCCGGAAGCCGTGGTGATCTTCTGGTAGACCGGATGATACTGCTCGACGCCGGGATAGCGCGCCTGCAGGCCGAGCCAGGCGTTTTGCGCCGCTTCGGCCGATCCGAACGAGCCGATCTGAATGACGCGATTGCCGCGCGTGGTCACCACCGTCGTCACCGGTTGCGGCGTCGGCGAAGAGGCCGCGGCACCCGTTTCCAGTGGTGCATTGGCCTCGGTCGGCATCTTGAGCGGGTCTACAATGGCGATCCTGACCTTCGGTCTGGCGATCGGACCATCGCCGTCATGCAGCAGGCCGCCCTTACCGACCGCCAGATCTTTCGCGGTGTTGACGACCAGTTGTACGTCTTCCTTGCTCAGGCTCTTCGCATCCGCATCCGCCGACTGGTTCGCACCGCTGTCATCGACCGGGATTTCCTTGATCCTCGCCAGGGATTCCTTGAGGTTCTGGTTGTCGCACGCCGTCAGGCTGATGGCGCAGATCGCCGCAGCGCACAAAATGAGAGCTTTACGAAAGGGGGCCATATCAGTCATAAGGCCGGTTATGCGCCAGACCCGCAAAAATAGGGTTAGCGAATATGGTTAATAACGGACAAGTGATTAGGGCGTCTTCGATCTGATCACCATCTCCGAAACGCTCTAATCTTTCTAGTATACGCGCTTTTTAAACCAAAAAGTGCGTTACACTTTTCGGAAAGCGCTTATGCCGGATACCGCCAAACCCTTCGAAATCGCCCGTGCTCGTACCCTGCCCGCGCTGAAGGCCGAACTGGCCGCCTTGCGCACCGGCGGCGCCACCATCGGCTTCGTCCCCACCATGGGCGCCCTGCATGACGGCCATCTGGCCCTGGTACGCCACGCCAAATCCTTGTGCGACAAGGTGGTGGTATCGATCTTTGTCAATCCGCTGCAATTCGCCCCGACCGAAGACCTCGACCGTTATCCGCGCGACGAAGCCGGCGACATCGCCCGCCTGCAAAGTGTTGGCTGCGACCTGGTCTACCTGCCGACCGTCGATGTGCTCTATCCGAAAAACTTCGTCAGCCGGATTGAATTGGCCGGCCCGGCGCTTGGCCTGGAAACCGACTTCCGCCCGCAGTTCTTCTCCGGCGTCGCCACGGTCGTTTCCAAGCTGTTCAACCAGGTGCGGCCGGACGTCGCCGTCTTTGGCGAAAAGGATTTCCAGCAACTGGCGGTCGTCCGCGCCATGGTCCGTGATTTCGATATGGGCATAGAGATTATCGGTATGCCGACCGTGCGCGAAGCCGATGGCCTCGCCCTCTCCTCGCGCAATGCCTACCTCTCTCCGGAAGAACGCGCCATCGCCCCGAAACTGCATCAGGCGCTGGAAGCCATCCGCGATGGCCACCTGACAATCGATACGGCCAAGACCGAGTTGCAAGCCGCCGGTTTCGGCCAGATCGACTATATCGCCCTGCGTGATGCCGACACGCTCGGCGAGGTCACGCCGGAGACGACCTCTCGCCGTCTGCTGGCCGCCCTGTGGCTCGGCAAGACGCGCCTGATCGATAATATTCCGGCTTGATCACCACACACCCGCTTCCTTCAGCGCCTTCATCATGTCCGGCGGCAGGTCAGTCTCGCCTTCTATGATGTCGCGCGGCGCATCTTCCGCCTTCAGATACCGCCAGCCCTGGAAGGCGCGGCGCGGCTGCGCCTCGGTCAGGATGTTCTTCGTCCGCAAACCAATCCGCCAGTGATCGGCTTCCTCGTCAAACGAAGCGATCTCGCGCCGGCACAGGATCACGCCCTTGATCACCCAATAGAGCGAACCGCCTTCCAGCAGTTCTTCCCAGCGCGTCGGGCGGTTGCGCGTGTGAATGTAGGAGATTTCCCCGCGCGCCTTTTCCCAGCGCAGCAGGTCATCCAGGCTGTCGGCGCCGACGCATAATTTTACCAGATGTATGTCACTCAAACGAACAGTGCCCTTAACAGCGTTAAAAAAGAGGCTTAAATATTTAGAAGCAAATCGGGCGCACTTCTATAGTTAAAGTGCGTACCGGCGATAAGAGGTTTTGCGTATACGAATGGCCAAGGATACCCCTTCCCTGCAAGCGGCAATGGAAAGCCTGTTCGGCACCGCCCTGGGCCAGAGCGCCAGCCTGATTTCCCTGCCCGGTGGATCGCGCCTGTTCAGCGCCGGCGATGAGTCGGATCACCTCTACCTGCTGCGCTCCGGCCGACTTGGGGCTTTTCGCCATGATGAAGACCACGACGAACTTTCCCTGATCGGCATTATCCGGCCCGGCGAACCGGTCGGTGAAATGTCGCTGATCGCCGGCACCTCGCACAGTTCCACGGTCATGGCCCTGCGTGATTCCGACCTTCTGGCCATGCCGCGCGACGCCTTCTTCGCCGCCATGGAATCGCGTCCGGAACTGACGCTCGCCCTGGCCCGCAAGATGATCGAGCGCGCCCGGCGTGAAACGCCGAATGTCACGCCCAATGTCTTTGCCTTCTACGCCATATGCGACCAGCCGATCCGCCCCCTGATCGACCGTATCGCCGTGCAGGTGCGCGCGCTTGGCTATACGGTCGCCATCATCGACAAGGCCTTCCACGGCACCGCGCCAGAAGCCTTCAGCCAGATCGAAGCCGAGAACGACTATGTGCTGCATGTGGCCGAATGCCATGAAAGCCACTGGCGGCTTTTGAGCGCCCGCCAGGTCGATCATGTCTTCCTGCTGGCCAATGCCGAGCGGCCACCCGATGCCCTGGCCAGCGCCTGGGAGAAATCACTGCTCCACCGCGCGCCCGACCTGATCCTGCTCTATCCGAATGACATCCGGCCGCATATCCCCGGCCGCACAAAAGCCTGGCTGAATGTCATCGAGCCGACGCGCTGGTTCCATACCCATCCCGATAATGTCAATGACGCCGCCCGTCTGGCGCGTATCATCACCGGCCACAGTGTCGGCGTCGTCTTTTCGGGCGGTGGCGCCCGCGCCTTTTCCGAGATCGGCGCCATTCAGGCCCTGCGCGAGGCGCATATTCCTGTTGATTTCGTCTGCGGCTCTTCTATGGGCGCCATTCTCGCCGCCAGCCTGGCGCTGGGCTGGGACGAAGCCGAAATCGACTGGCGTATCCGTGATGCCTTCGTCAACTCCTCGCCACTCGATGACATCGTCATGCCATTTATCTCGATGGTATCCGGCGCCAAGGTCGACAAACGGCTGGAAAAGCATTTCGGCGATGTTCAGATCGAGGATATGCCCATTCCTTTCTTCTGCCTGTCATCCAATCTGACCACCGGAGTTTTGAAGGTTCACAAGACCGGAACACTGCGCCGCGCTCTCAGGGCCTCCATTTCCCTGCCGGGGGTCCTGCCACCGGTGGTGGAGGATGGCGAGGTGCTGGTCGATGGTGCGGTCATGCGCTCCTTCCCCGCCACCATGATGCGCAATACGCACCTGGGCACGGTCATCGGCGTCGATGTCACGCGGGCGCGCGGGCTTGATCCGCGGGCACTGGTCATCCCGAAAAACCTCGGCTCGTGGTTTGCAAAGGGCGACTGGCGCCGCGGCCCGCCGATTGTCTCGGTGATGATGCGCTCGGCCACCATCATCACCGCCGCCGACCTGGCGCTTTCGCGCGCCGCCACCGACCTGTTGATCATTCCAGAGCCGGAAGGCGTCGAGATCCGTGACTGGAAAGCCTACGACAAGGCGGTGGAGAGCGGTTACCAGACGACCGTGGCCACCTTGGCGCAACTCGATTCGCCGGTGACGACCCTGCGCAAGCTGGGCAAGAGTGTGCATCCCAATATCCCGGCCTTCACGCCGGACGACAGCTATATGGCAACCGCCGTCGAGCCGCCGGCGAATACGGGACGCGCCAGAACCTAATCCTTCAAGCCGCCCAGGCGTTTCAGGATCAGCCACACCGATATCGAAACGAACAGGATGCCCAGCGCGGCGGTGCCTATGGAAATAAAGGTGTAGGTATCGACCATGCCGTTGCGGATGACGGTCTGATCGTGCGTCGCCTGCCACCACGCACCCGTCGCGGCTCCAAGGCACCCCAGGCCAATACCACTGATGGTGATGAGCCAAAGCGTCTTCATGATCATCTGCCACAAGGTCTCATGCGGCTCATCGGCCTCTTCGGCGGACAGGGCGATGCGATCCCCATTCATCATCCACGACTCGCTGTCGTCCTCATAGGCCGCGGTCTGGAAATTCGATGACGGGCCAGCGCGCAGGAAAGGCTGTTCCGGCTCCGTCCTTTGCGGTGTTGCCTGTGGGGCCTGGTAATCCTGCGGCAGCGGACGCTGGAGCTGTTCGCGCCAGTGCAGGCCGGCCATTTCCGCCGCAATCGGCGCATTGGACGGCGCCGACAGATCGACCGGCGCTGGACGGGGGACTTCGACCAGGGTTTCAGTTGCCGCCGCGATCACGGGCGCGGCGGCCGGGATCGGCCTGGCGTAGGGGTTCAGGGCGGTAATCACCGGCGGCGGCATGGTCGAGGCCGAACCGGTCGGGCTGAAATCCACCACCGCTGGCGCCACTTCCGGCTCAGGGGTTTCTGACACAGCTTCCGCGCGTGACGAAATTTCAAATGGCGCCGACTCAGCGGTCGAAGGCGAAATGAGGCTGTGATTGGTAAATTCGGGGCCTGGCTGCACCGTCGGTGTTACCACTGGGGCAGGTTGCGGCGCGGCTTGCGGCGCATATTGTGGGTCTGGCGCCGGCTTCGGGAAAGGCCCGGCCAGCGGACGCCCCAGATTGCCGCCGCCATAAGGCGAATACAGCCGCATCAGGGCGGCGGCGGCCTCGGCCTTGCGCGCCATTTCCGCTTCGTCATCAGCCGGAGGGGCCGATTGAGCGGCCGCCGCTTCCCGATCACGCTTTTCCTGCTCAAGGCGGGCCTGTTCAAGACGCGCTTGTTCAAGTCTGGCCTGCTCAAGTCTGGCCTGTTCCGCCTGCGCGCGCTCGACAGCCTGACGTTCGGCTTCCAGGCGGGCCTGCGCCTGGCGTATCTCTTCCTGGCGCTCGTTTTCGAGCCGTTCAGCTTCCAGGCGCTCCGTTTCCAGGCGTTCCCGCTCCAGACGTTCCGCTTCGATGCGCGCCTGTTCAAGACGGACCTGTTCGAGCCTTATCTGTTCCTGACGCACGGCTTCGGCACGGATAGAGGCCAGACGGGCGGCCTCGGCCTGCTCCGCTTCGATACGGGCCTGTTCCAGGCGCCATTGTTCCAGGCGCTCTTGTTCAACCCTGGCCTGCTCAAGTCTGGCTTGCTCAATTCTGGCCTGCTCGATGCGCGCGGCTTCCAGGCGTTGCTGTTCCTGCAGACGCGCCGCTTCAGCGGCCGCAAGCGCCTCGGCCTCCCTCTGCATCTCAAGGCGCTGGGTTTCAAGTTTCTGGGCCTCGATACGCTCGGCTTCGATACGCTGCGCCTCAGCGCGCAGGGCCTCTGCCCGTTGAGCCTCTTCAAGTCGTCTGTGTTCGTCCTGGGCGCGGGCGATGGCGGCCTGAATATCGATGCTGGTCCTTGGTTCAGGCGCAGCCGGAGGCACCGGCGTACCGGTAAAACCTTGCGGCAGGCTTTCCACAACGGTTTCAGATGGCGCGGACGTGCCCAGATCGATGACCTGGCGTTCCGCTGCGGCCGGGGCCGGCGAGGCATACGGATTGATATAGCTGGCCTCAGGGGCGGCAGCCGACGGCCGCACATCTTCCACCGGTCGCCCAAGCGTGGCAGCCTGGTGGCTGACCTCTTCGGGTGTCAGGAACAGATCCTTTTCGGCGGCGCGGCGGCGGATCAGCGGCGCCAGCACATAGGTCTGACCGTTGAATTCGGCCGAACGCCAGCTATCCATGGCTAGCGCCGCTTCAGCGTAACGGCCTTCGTTGATACGCTTGAGCACGGTTGACTGGGCGAAATTCTCGGCGCCGATATTGAAACAGAAGGACACCAGCGCATCGAACTGGTTCTGGTTCAGCGGCACGAGCACCAGATTGTTGATGGCGTCCACCACCGGCAGCAGGTCGAAGCGCAACAGGGCATCGGCGTCTTCCTGCGTGACGCGGGCGCCTTCGCGAGCGGAAAAGGTATGGCCATAGCCCAGGGTCCAGCGACCGTCGGGCAAACGGGCCGCAGTTGTGCGCAGCCCCTCAAAACTCTTGATGAGCTCGACCCCCGCGCGGGAGACTTTTTGACGCGCTCTCATCCGTAATCCCAGTCCCTGAACCTGGCCCCTGACTGAACGTCACAGGGCCGAACACCACAGGCGGCAACCGCCCGATTGCTCCAAAACAAGACAGTTTTCGAGCCTTGTGTTCCAATCTAGCAAACCACAGACCATTTAAGATTTACAAGAGGATTATGGCAGCCAGACCAAGGAAACTGAAAAACCCGCAGAAATCGGTAACGAGCGTCACGAAGATCGGCGAGGCACCGGCCGGATCGATGCCGAATTTCGACGCCGCCATCGGGATCAGGGTGCCGGCGAGGGCCGCCATGGTAAAATTGATCAGGATGGCGCCGGCTATCACCGAAGCCAGTTTGGCGTCATGCCAGAAGATCAAGGTGACCACGGCCAGTCCAATGGCCACACAGGCGCCGACCAACCAGCCCGACATGATTTCCCGCCACAAGGTGCGCGCGGCATTGGCGGCGGTCAACTCACGCGCCGACAGGGCGCGCACGGCCACGGTCAGGGCCTGGGTGCCGAAATTGCCGCCGATCGAGGCCACAACCGGCATAAGGGCCGCCAGGGCCACCATCTTTACAATCTCGCCCTGGAAGGCACTGATCACCGTTACTGAGGCAAAGGCTGTCAGCAGGTTGACCAGCAGCCAGGGCAGGCGCGATTTTACCATGCCGAAAATACCGGTGTCGCGGCCCTCGATATCCGACACACCACCGAGCGCCAGGATGTCTTCGCGGTTTTCCGCCTGAATGATGTTAACGATGTCGTCGACCGTGATCTGCCCGACCAGCCGGCCGGAGGCATCCACCACCGGCGCCGAGATCAGGTGGTACTTCTCGAAGATGTAGGCGACCTCCTCCTGGTCCATGTCGACGGTGATTTCCGTCGTCGGGTCCATGAGCGTCGACAAAACCATATCGCGTTTGGTCCGCATCAGCACCGATACCGGCACGGCGCCCACCGGCTTGTGCGAGGGATCAATGACATAGATGTCGAAGAACAACTCCGGCAGGTCGTCGCCGGCTTCGCGCATATGGTCTATGGCGTGACCCACGGTCCAGAAACTGGGCGCGGCCATGACTTCGCGCTGCATCAGGCGGCCGGCGGTTTCTTCCTCATAGGCGAGCGACGTGACGATGGCCTCGCGCTCGGATTCCGGCATGGCGGCCAGAACCGCCTTCTGCTGGTCTTCCTCCAGGTCCTCGAAAACGGCCGCCGCGTCGTCAGAATCGAGTTCCTGGAGCACCTCGGCGATATCGGCCGTGTGCATGCTCTCAATAACTTCCTCGCGGATATCGTCATCGAGTTCCGGCAGGATATCGGCCAGGGCGTCGGAGGGAATCCACGGAATGACCTCCTCGCGGTAATCTTCCGACAGGAAGCCCAGCAGGTCGGCGATATCAGCATAATGCAGGGCGTCGAGCAGTTCGCGCAGGCGCAGACCATCGCCGCGATCGGCGGCATCGATAACCAGCGAGATATATTGCGGATTAAGGGCGTAGTCGTCCTTAAGGGCGAAATCCTCGATCTGCTCGGGCGTGATCAGCCCGGCATCAATCTCCTCATTGTCGCGGCGGTCTTTAACCGGCGCGGCGACAAGTACATCATTTTCAGAAATATCTGCTTTTTGAGGGGTTTCGGACTTCTGGCTCATCGCTCAGGCTCCCCATTCAGACGCTATCGCGTATGCCTCAAAAATGATCTCCGGATTGGTGCGGTCAAGAAGACTCGAACTTCCACGGGTTGCCCCACAGCGACCTCAACGCTGCGCGTCTACCAATTCCGCCATGACCGCACGCCATCCGGAGAGGGGCGCAGATAGCAACACTTTTACGCTTTGGGAAGCCCTTAATCGCAACTATCCCAAAATATTAGCGGTCACGCTTACGAACCGATGGCCATAAAGTCATAGACATTGGCCTGGCGGGTGACCACGATCGAGATCTTTTCCTCGAAAATCTGGATTTCGCCGCGCGCCACCGGGTGATTATTGGCCAGGATCCACACCTCGTCATGCTCATGGGCATCCAGCGGAATCACCGCGCCACGACCCATGCGCAGCAGTTGCGCCATCGGCAAAACCGAACGCCCCAGCAGAACCGAAATTTCAACGGGGACGGCGCCCACCTGGTTAGACACGAAAAAACAGCCCCTTAAACCCACACATCCGAAGCGCAATCTGACAAAGTGGACGCCACCGCACCGGCGGCCCGGTTTTCGGATAAATTGCGCGACAAAATAAAAAAAACTCCGAGGGAACCCCTATATTAGGGCCTTGCCTCTTAACAACTTATGACACATTGAAGCGACATGCTTTCCGAGACGTTAAATCCCGAAGAAATCGATCCGCCGTTCGCTAAAAAAACGGGGCTGCCGCCTGAATGGATCGTGGCCCCTGCACTCGTGCCCTATCCCGAAGCCCTGGCCTTTATGGAAGCGCGCGTGGCCGCCATCGCCGCCGGAGAGGCGCGGGAGATGGTCTGGCTGGTCGAGCATCCGCCGCTCTATACCGCCGGGGTTTCCGCGAAGAAGAAAGACCTGATCGCGCCGGACCGTTTCGAGGTGTTCGATGCCGGGCGCGGCGGGCAATATACCTATCACGGTCCCGGCCAGCGCGTGGTCTATGTCATGCTTGATCTCAACCAGCGCCGCAAGGATGTCCGGGCTTTTGTCGAGGCCCTGGAGCGCTGGCTGATCGATACGCTGTGGCGATTCAATGTCGAAGGCCATATCCGTGACGGGCGGGTCGGCGTCTGGGTCGAGCGGAGGGATAAGGGATACGAGCCCCTGACCGAGGACAAAATCGCTGCCATCGGCATCAAGCTGCGCCGCTGGGTCAGTTTCCACGGCATCAGCCTGAATGTTGAGCCGGACCTCACGCATTTCGACGGCATTGTCCCCTGTGGCATTACTGAGCACGGCGTCACCAGCCTGCTCGACCTCGGCCTGCCAGTAATCATGGATGAGGTCGATTACGCGCTGAAATCGAGTTTCGAGGCGATCTTCGGGCCAGTGGAAGCGAAGTAAGACACCCCGCCACTGCGTCTCGCCAGCGCAAGGGTCCTCTTATTGCGGTCCCCCTCCCGACAAGCGGGGAAGTATAAAAAGCCACTTCGCCTATGCCTCCCCAACTTGTTGGGGAGGGGGACCGCGCCATTCTTCATGGCGTGGTGGTGGGGCTTCTTGCTTAGCTTTCGCCCGGCGTCAGGCGAAAAAGCGTCACTCCATAACGATTATCGCCACGCTCGGCATTTTTTCTTTAGTTTTGCTCGCCCGGCGTCAGACGAAACAGCGTCGCCCCGTAGCGGTTATCGCCGCGCTCGCCGGGCATAACGCACAGGTCGATGGCCGCCCAGACCAGCACCACCACGGCGATAAAATCGAAAAAGCCCTGTGGACGCGGCCAGACCATCACCACCGCCAGCAGGATGATACCGGCCCACCAGCCGGAACGGCCACGATCATGCAGGCGCTTTGAGACGACGCAGGCGCCGCAATAGAACAATATCGGATAAACGATCCAGTTGAGGAACGACAGGGCGCCGGTCACCACCGACTCATAAACCGCCAGAAACAGCAGCAGAACGGCTGCCGCTATGATCGAAGGCACCTGCCCGGCCCGGCCCGTGGACGAGAAAAACAGTTCGCTCCAGTCGATTTTCCGATTCATCAGCCACTCCAACGCTTTGCTTGCCCTTATACCATGAAGCCACAGGCGAAAAGCAAAAAGGCTTAAAGCCCGTCGAGGCCGATCTCGCGGCACAGGCTGGCCATATCTTCCGGCACCGGCGCTTCCAGGGTGAATTCCCCGCGGCCATCGGGGTGCGGAAAGGTGAGTTGCCGGGCGTGCAGCATCAGGCGCGGCACCGACACGCCACCCAGTGACAACGCTCCACCATAACGGACATCCCCCGCGATCGACGAGCCCATTTCCGCCAAATGGACGCGGATCTGGTGCATCCGACCGGTATGGGGCTCACAGCGCACCAGGGCGGCTTCGTCGGTCCGTGCCAGCACGGTAAAGGCCGTTTCGGCGGTTTGGGCATCAGGATGATCGGCGGCGCAGACGCGGCTATAGGCTTCGCGGCCGATTTCCTCGCGGCGCAACGGGAAGGTCATGACGCCACTTTCCGGCAGGTTATGCGGATTGCCCACCACCGCCAGGTAGGTCTTGGCGAAGGCCCGACGGATCATCGCCTTGCCGAGATAAGAGGTCGCCGGCTGGGTTTTGGCCACCAGCAATATGCCGGACGTGTCACGGTCCAGGCGGTGGATCAACATGGGTCGACGGCCGGATGGCTTGACGAAGGTCCACATCATGTCGTCGAGATTGTGCCCGCCGCCACGTCCCCCTTGGCTAGACAGGCCCGAAGGTTTGTTGAAGCCCATGATGTGCTCGTCTTCATAGACAATCATCGACTTTACCCACACCTGATCGGCCTCCGGTATCAGGCGCGGCGCCTTGCGGGGATTATCGCTCTTGCTCCTCTGCGGCGGACGGCTGCGGCCACTGGCGAGCGCCTGGCGATGCTGGGGGGAATGCTTGACCATGGCCGATGCCTAGCGCCAGCAAGGCGTAAGGTCAAAAGGTTTCAGAATACATCTTCCTGACGGCTGTGATGCGGCGGCTGCGCCATCATAATGATCAGCGTAATCATACCGAAGCCCGTGAACCAGAGCAGCAGCCACCAGCCGCTGCGATTGATGTCATGCAAACGGCGCACACCGACAGCCAGTTGTGGAATAATCAGGATGAGACTAGCAAGCCCAATCAACGGAATGCAGCTAAAAATGAACACGAATAAATAAAACCACCAATATTCCGAGCGACTGGCACGGCCTTGAAAGTTCGCATAGTTGTTCCAACAGGTGCCAATGGCGTCGCCGAAATCGCGTGGACGCGGATCGGGGCCATAACGGTTAGTTCCGCCCGGTTTCTTGATGATCAGCGGCAGGCAGGCCAGGAGCAGCGGGACCAGAATAATGATCCAATGCCAGATTGACATTCCGCCCATAACTTCCCCCTCGGATAGATTACCGCTTCTGCTTTTGTTGCCTCAACTCACTGAGATATTCAAGCCGCTGTTTTGTCTTGCCCTCGTGGCCGTCACCCTTGGGATCGTAGAACTTCGGGCGCCTCATGCCATCAGGGAAATAGTTCTGGCCGGAGAAGCCATCGGGATCGTCCGGGTCATAAATATAACCGGCGCCATAGCCGATCTCCTTCATCAGCTTGGTCGGCGCATTCAGGATCACCGCCGGCGGATCGAGATGACCGGTTTCCTTGGCCAGCTTTGTCGCCGCCTTGAAGGCCGTATAGACGCTGTTGGATTTCGGCGCGGCGGCCATATGGACGACGGCCTGCGCCAGGGCCAGTTCACCTTCGGGTGAGCCCAGAGCTTCATAGGTATCGCGCGCCGCATGGCACATCAACAAAGACATCGGGTCCGCATTGCCGATATCTTCCGAGGCCATGCGGATCAGGCGGCGGGCGATAAATAACGGATCATCGCCACCATTCAGCATCCGCGCCAACCAGTAGAGCGCCGCATCGGGATCGGAGCCGCGCACCGACTTGTGCAGGGCGGAAATCAGGTTGTAGTGCCCTTCCCGGTCCTTGTCGTGGTTCGGCCGGCGCTTTTGCAGATGCGCCAGCAGGCCGTCACTATCGATCGGCGCGTCAAAGCCCATATGATCGAGCGACTCGATCAGGCTGAGGATATAGCGGCCGTCACCATCGCTCAGCAGTTTCAGCGTATCGCGGGCTTCCGGCGTCAGCGGCAGGCCGTGGCCGAGGTGCGCTTCGGCCCGCGCCATAAGCTGATCGAGCGCCGTGTCATCCAGCCGCTTGAGCACAAACACCTGGCAGCGCGACAACAAAGCGCCGTTCAGTTCAAACGACGGGTTCTCGGTGGTGGCGCCGATCAGGGTCACCACACCGGCCTCGACATAGGGCAGGAAACTATCCTGCTGGGCACGGTTGAAACGGTGGATTTCATCAACGAAAAGGACCGTGCGCGCGCCTTGGCCCCCCTTTAACTGAGAATACCGAAACTGCGCCTGCTCGAAAGCCTTCTTCAGATCGGCCACGCCGGAAAAGACAGCCGAAATCTGCTGAAACTCATAGCCCGCCGCCTCGGCCAGCAGACGCGCGATCGTGGTCTTGCCGACGCCCGGCGGTCCCCACAGGATCAGGCTCGGCAAAAATCCGCGTTCGATCACCCTTGCAATCGCCCCGCCGCTGCCCAGCACGTGATCCTGCCCCACCACCTCGGCAAGAGTTTTCGGGCGCAGACGATCGGCCAGAGGTTTTGCGGCCTCATCGACTTGCGGGATAGCGCTTTTCAGCGACGGTTCGGGGGCGCCGAACAGGTCGGCAAGAGGCGCTTTCGACATGAAACAAATATAGAACATCCTCCCCGATGTGGGAAGGCAAAATTAACGATTCGCCCATTGCGCGGCCAGTTCCCGCCTCAGATTTTCGAGCTGTGCCTGTCCTAAAGGCGAAAGCGTGACGTAGAGCGCGGGGCCGTGCCCCTCTTCTCGCCCCGTCCGTGATCGGGAAGCGGCATTACGCCTGGCTTGGCCAGCCACAGGTTCAATCGCCTGCACGCGCTGGCGCCAATAGGCGCTGGCCCGCGTTTCAACCTGTCCTGCACCTGTGAAATACACGCTCGCCTCCGGCGCGGAGAGACGATTCTCCGCCCCAAGAGGTTAATGCGCATTAACCTTTCGCGCCAGTTATTTCCCCTTTTTCGCCGGTTTATCCTCAGCGCCGTAGATGGGTTTCAACCAGTCGGTCGTGCCCGCAATGCGCTCCAGATGCGGATAGCGCAGGCCGTCATGATAATCGAAGGTAATGGTTTTGAAATACTCCCCATCCTGCACCAGCAGATTGATCTTGTCGGTATTGCCGGGCCTGTGCGCGGCGATCACCAGATCCTTCAGGCGGTCGCCATCATAGGCACGATCATTGACAGCAACTACCTTCATGCCCGCCGTCATTCCAGCCTTGAAGCCCAGACCATTCCACAGCACATCGCGCAGGGTGCCGTCCTTGCCGATGCTCAGGCCCAGGCTGTAGCCGAAATTGGCGCCGCGCTTGCCCTCATTGCTCCTGATGTAGTCGGACGGCGTATTGTCATAGACCAGCCTGTAACCGCCGCGGGTCAGGCCATCAAGTGGTGCCCCTTTGCCTGTGCGTTCCAGGCGCGTTTTCAGAAAGCCTGCCCAGTCATAGGCATAGACCGCGTTCAGCGACGCCACCACGTCATCGAACGTATAGGGCGCCGGCAGGAACGAGCCGTTATGGACATTGAAGAAGGCTTTGGCGAAATCGTCGAGCGACTTCCTGCCGCCGGTCTTTTCGCGGATCAGCGTATCGGCATCCAGCCAGATCAGGCCACCCTCAGCATAATAGTCTTCGGAGCGCTGCCAGGTGGGCCAGGACTTCGGCTCGCGGTTGGAGATGATCGGATCGAAGGTCGTATCCTGCAAATCGCGCCATTCACGCGCCGGCAGCAGATCGTAGCTGGCCATGGTCGCGGCCATCATCTGCAAACGCTGGTCGAAATTATAGAGCCCGGCGCGGCTTTCCAGCAGTTCGCCCCAATAGGTCGTGCCACCTTCATAGACCCACAAAAGCTCATCACGCATCGGCTCCTGGAAGGTCGGCGTAAATTGTCCGGCCGGGCGGCGGAACTTGCCATCCCAGCTATGGGTATATTCGTGCGGCGGGATAAAGCGGCCGAAGCCCTTGCCGACGACATTGCGCAGATAGCCCGGCTCGACGGCGTTTTCCGATGAGCGGTGGTGCTCCAGGCCGATGCCGCCCATCTCAGAGGTGATGGCGAGCAGGATATCATAATGGTCATAGTGCTGGCCGCCAAAGAGCTTGTAGGCCTCCTGCACCACGTTCTTCTGGATGGTCAGGGCCTTTTCGGGCACTTCGAGATCGGCCGGATCATCGGCGGCGATATCGAGGAAGACAGGCACTTTCGACCCCGGATCGAGGTCATAGCGCTTGAAATAGCGCCCGGCCAGCAGCGGCGAATCGATCAGGTTGTCGTAGGAGATCGGCTTGAAGGTGACCACGTCGGCTTCACGCTTGTCCGTTTCCAGCGCCGAGCCGTAGCCCCAGCCCTGCGGCAGGGTCAGGGTCACCTGCACCGGAATACGGCGTGTGTAATAGCCGGCGGGATAGAGGCTCTCGTTCTCCCACTGCATGTCCATCATGTTGCGTGTATGGACGATCAGACCGTCGCGTTCCTGTACCGGCGAAAGGAACTGGAAGTCGGCCACGACCTCGGTCACACCCGCCGGTACTTCAACGTGGAAACCGTTGGTGGCCACGTCATCACGGCGCCACTTCAGCTCTTTTCCGACCGCCGTGATATGCAGACCGGCCAGCTTGGTCACATCGCTGTCGCGTGGGGAATGGGTGCCCGGCAGCCACTTCGGTTGCAGCAGCACCAGCGGCCCGGCGCCCGAGACCGGGATGACCTCGTGAATGGTGATGATATGGCGGTCGAGATCGGTGGCATCGACATGCAACTGGATTGTGCCCGGATAATCGACATCCTGCGGAACCGGCAAGGCGGGCGTATCCGGCGTCGGCATCGGCAAGGCTTGCTCCTGCGCCATTGCCCCACCCACCGTCAGAGCCACGACCAGCGCCAAACCGGATATTTTCAACATTATACGCCTCCCGAAATGCAGGCGGCACTATTGGCGGCAAGTTTGTCGTTGTAAAGTGGTTACAAAAGATCCGGCACATTAAGATTCTGGTTACGCTACGCGGCCACTATTAACCGGAATTCAAACAGTCCAGCGTTCCGCCGAATTATAAATCATGCGCGAAACCACATCCAAACTCGCCGCCGCCACCTTTCTCTTCATGTCCGGGGACCGGTATCCGAATGACCAGTATATAGAAACGGCCCTGTGCGAAAGATTGCCGGGTAAGCTGCTGACCTTCGCCAGCTTGATCGAGCGTTTTGCACCGGGAAATCAGCCCGTTGATCTGGCTGCGCGCCTCGATTTTCTACGCCATGTGCTTTCAGCCATTCCAACGCAGAACCTTTTCCTTGTCGGTCGCTCGTCCGGCGCCAGGGCCATGACCCGATTGGCCGCTGATTTTACAGACCCATCCCTCGTCGCCGGCATTGTTTGCCTGGGCTATCCGTTTCGTCATCCGGAAATGGACCACGAGCCGGACAGGGTCGATCATTTGACGCGGCTGCGCGTGCCGACTCTTATCCTGCAAGGCGATGCGGATAATTACGGAAACCGTTGCACGGCGCCCACCTATCCGCTTTCCGAAAGTACACGGCTTGAATTTGTGCCTGGCACGCATGTCCTGACATTGCCGCCTGAAGGCTGGGATGCGCTTGCGGATCGGATATGCCGGTTCGCCGCCAATCATATGACACCCGACCTGCCTGTTCAGCGCGCGGGTTAAGGCACCTTAGCTAAAGGTCGCCGTAATCATCTGACCGTTGCGCATGATGCTGATCTGCCAGCGGCGCGCGCCGGTCTTGGTGGCGGCGTCAAGATCGGCGGTGGTGTTGATGACCCTACCATTGACCGACTTGATGATATCGCCAGGACGCAGGCCAATGCCCGCCGCATAGCTGCGCGAGGAATCGATCGAATAGACCATCACGCCCCTGGGGGCATCGAAGGGATCAGCCCCCACCTCTTCAGCCACCGCCGGCGACAGATTGACCACCTTGGCCCCGGCAAAGGGGTTATTGCCGGCAATGACGCGTTCATCGCGCGACGGCGTGGCCGAAGGCGGCTGCGCCTTCACCTTGATCGCAAAGGGCTTGCCATTGCGCAGGCCCTGCACCTCGGTCATCTGGCCCACTGTCAAGAGGTCAATACGATAGCGCATGGAGGAGGCATCATTGACCGGCTGGCCATCGATGCTGAGGATGACATCGCCTGTTTTCAGGCCCGCCTGATCCGCCGGCCCGCCGGCATAGATATCCGACACCAGTACGCCTTCCGGACGATCCATACCCAGGCTCTTGGCGATATCACTGGTGACCGTATCGCCCTTGGCGCCGAGCCAGGGCCGTTGCAGGTGCGTGGCGCCACCGGCCGCACTTTCGACCACACGCCGCACCAGGGCCGAGGGAATGGCAAAGCCAACACCGGCCGAGGAACCCGAACCGGACACAATCATCGAATTGATGCCGATCAGGCGGCCATTCATGTCGACCAGGGCGCCGCCTGAATTACCGGGATTGATGGCGGCGTCGGTCTGGATATAGGAGCCGCCGCCGGGGCCGACCTCGGTGCGGTTGAGCGCCGAAATAATGCCGTTGGTCACGGTCTGGCCGATGCCGAACGGATTGCCGATGGCCAGGACCAGGTCGCCGACCTCCAGATTGCGGTCATCGTCCATTTCCAGCGTCGGGAAGCTTTCCTTAGAGTCTATTTGAAGAACGGCCAGGTCGGTGCGCTCATCGGCCAGCAGCAGCTTGGCGGGATATTCGCGGCGGTCATTCAGCACCACCATGAACTGCTGGCCGCCGGCGACGACGTGGTTATTGGTGACCACGATGCCATCCTTGCGCACGATCACGCCGGAGCCAAGCGACTGCTGCACCTGCTGACGCGGCACCGCGCCGAACATCTGCCAGAACGGATCAACCTGCTGGCGCACCACGCCGCGGGCATAGACATTGACCACGGCCGGCGCCACGGTGCGGACCACCGGCGCAAACGATGCCTTCATGCCGATGGCGCTGTCCGGCACCTTCGATGGCTGGGTCAGGGCCTCGTTGAAACTGCCGGAATACTTTTGCCCATCCTGGCTGTGGCCCGGCGAACAGGCCGCCAGCATGATTACAGTGGCGAGGGCAAACGGTTCGTGCAGTTTCATTTCAGGCTCCTTCAATGATCCGGATGACCTGAATGTAAAAATCATTGCGGCAGTATCAAGGCTGACAGCGCCAATTAGCCGTCAATCTGAGGTTCGCCGCCATAGGCTTTTTCCACCGCCAGGGACTGCCTGACGCCCGTGGCCAGCCACAGGCACAGCAGGGTGCAGACCGCCGCCACCAGGAAGGCCGCGCCGCTATAGACAACCGCGACGCCGGGCCGGGTTACCGCGGACAAGACATAGCCGAAGATCAGCGGCGCCACGATATTGCCCATGGTGGTCAGGCTCATGTTCGAGCCCTGCAGGGTACCCTGTTCCTTCGGATCGACCTTGCTGCTCATCAGCGACTGGATATTGGGCATGGCCAGCCCCCCGAAACAGCCGATGGCTATAAAGCCGACAAAAACCTGCCAGTTCGGCGCCAGTCCGTAGGCGGTATAGGCGATCAGCGAGGCCCCGATACCAATGTACATGGCCTTGCGTTCACCAATTCGCCTGGTGATCACGCCGGTCAGGCCGCCCTGCACAATAGCCGACAGAATGCCGACCACGGCCAGCATCAGCCCCACCTCGGTCGGTCCCCAGCCGAAACGATATCCGGCATAGAGCACCATGGTGGTCGGGAAGACGCTCTGGCCGAACATCAGCAGGAAGTACATCAGCGACAGGCGCATCACCTGTGCCGAACGCGCCAGGAATTTGATGGCGCCGATGGGATTGGCCGTATGGAAGCTGAACGGCTTGCGTTTGTCCTTTGGCAGCGATTCTGGCAGGACAAACAGGCCATAGAGGAAGTTGCACAGGCTTAAGGCCGCGGCAAAAAAGAAGGGGTAATGGTGGTCACCATTGAACTGGATTGCGTCCCCCAGAAAATTAAAATGCAGGCCACCGCCCAGCACGCCGCCAAGGCTTGGCCCGACAACAAAACCGACACCGAAAGCCGCGCCCATCAGGCCGTAGACGCCGGCACGCTTTTCCGGCGGCGTGACATCGCTCATATAGGCATAGGCGGTCGAGATGCTGGCCGAGGTCATGCCGGAGATGATGCGGCCGATCAGCAGCCACCACAGGCCCGGCGCCAGCGCCATGAACAGGAAATCGACCCCGGTGCCGAAGTTGGAGGCCAGTACGACCGGCCGCCGCCCGATGGCATCGGAAAGGCCGCCCTGCACTGGCGTGAAGAGGAACTGGGCCAGCCCCCAGGCGGCGCCGAAAATACCGGTCCACAGCCCCGCTTCCGAGACCGAACCGCCCAGGAAGCTCTTGATCAGGTTCGGCAGGACCGGGATGATCACCCCGATCGACAGCATATCGATAAAGACCGTCACCAGGATAAAGGCGGCGGCGGCTTTGCGGGGGGTAGCGGGCGTTTCCGGCATGTTCGGTCTTTCTGGTTGAGGCTTGTCATTACGCGAAATGACCGCGTTCCGCCAGTTACAAGACCTGTTGCCGGTTTCTGTCAGTAGAGCGCCGGTTTGAGCGGACCCAGTTTGCCGTCGTTTTGCTCGCCCTTGATACCCAGGAGCTTTGTTTCCAGCGAATAGACATCGACATTATCAAACGGCGCCAGTTTCACGCCCGGACGGATCGCCGGGCCATTGGCGATAAAAAGCGCCTGCATTTCCGGTGCCGACGGATCATAGCCATGACTGCCACCTTCCGGCTTCGGCATCCAGTTGTCCGTTGACGGGCCGATAATATAACCGCCGACATCCGCCAGGCAGGTGATTTCCGGCACTCGGCGATGATGACCGTATTGGAAGCGCGCCGGTATCTTCGCCTTGTGCCAGCACTGCATGTGGGCGGGCTTGTTCGTGATCAGCGCCTGATCGACCTCGGCCTCATGACCGGGTTTGGCATAGAGCCCCGCCACCTGCCCGCCGGTCACCAGATCATAGCTATCTTCCGGCAATATATCCGCCAGACGCACGAAGGTTTCCGGTCTGTGCTTGGCCATACCGTGATCGGCCACAATGATGATATTGGTCTTGCCATAGAGGCCGCGCGCCTTGAGGCCATTCACCAGTTGGCCAATCGAGGTATCGACCTCGCGCCGCGCCGCATCGACTTGCGGACTGCCTGGACCGAAATCATGGCCCTGGTGATCAACCTGCGAATAATAGAGCGTGATGGCGCCGGGGCGATCCGCCGCCGGCAGGTCAATCCAGTCCAGCACCTGCTTCACCCGCGCTTCGTCCGGCATGGCCTCGTCATAGGGCAGCCAGTAGGCCGGACGCACACCGTGATTGACGGCCTCAGAGCCCGGCCAGAACAGAGTGGCGACCTTCACGCCTTGCGCCTGCGCGGTCACCCATAAGGGCCTGGCGTCGTCCCACCAGAACTCATCGGCCACCGCCTCCTTATTAGACAGCTTGAAGGTGACACCGGGCTTTTGCGGATCGCGCATGGTGTTGTTGACGACGCCATGATGATCGGGCCGCAGACCAGTCACCAGTGTGTAGTGATTGGGAAAAGTCAGGCTGGGGAAAGACGGCCGCATGGCCGCCGAAGCGCCGCCATCGGCCAGGGCCTGAAGGTTGGGCGTGATGCCCTCCTTGAGGTAGTCGGCGCGGAAGCCGTCGATGGAAATCAGGATCAGCCTCGGCCCTTGCGGCGCCGCTTCGGCCACAGGCGGCGCGGCGGGCACATGGCTGCACGCTGCGACAGACAGACAGGCCAGCGCGGCCAGGACGGACAGACCTCTTTTAAGCATCACACACTCCAGGATAAGCCGGGTCTATCTAAGGGGCGCATATGACACAAAAAAGAAGCCCCCGGTGAAAACCGAGGGCGTCTTCAAATATAAGCCTGTTATATCAGTCGCTGGTGCGAATGCGGTCCAGCATGGGGGCACAAAAAACAGCGTCAGCCTCGTCCGTACTTTCAGACGGGCTGAGGTTCATATCGCCAGACAGGTCAAGCGTCTCTTCGGCGGGGTCGGCGATGTCAAGATCGTCAATCATGGTAACCCTCCTTGCAATGCGATGGAATGCAGACGCGGCGCACAGGGCCTTGTCTACGAGCTGCACGCTAGCGGAGAATTACGCAGATGCGAAATAACGGTTTACGCCGTTTGATCACACTTTCGTTAACCATTGTCACCAAAACATTAAAAAAGCCGTCAGGACGAACCTGACGGCTTTTTAAGCGCTCAAGCGCTGCGGGGCTCCGCGAAACATCGCGGGCGGGCGCTTGCCCCTTGCCGGCCCTAACGTGCCGTAAGGGGTTACATTTCTATTCTTCGTCGCCGGCGACTTCGAAGACCGGACCCGAATCCAGGCCCTTGGCGGCTTCATCGCGGTCAACGAACTCGATGATGGCCATGGCGGCGTTGTCGCCGTGGCGGAAGCCGGCCTTCATGATGCGGATATAGCCGCCGTTGCGATCCTTGTAGCGCGGGCCGATCGTTTCGAACAGCTTGCCGACCTGGGCGACGTCACGGACGCGCGAGATGGCGATGCGGCGGTCATGCAGGGTGCCCGACTTGGCGAGCGTGACCAGCTTTTCGACGAAGGGACGCAGTTCCTTGGCCTTCGGCAGGGTGGTGACGATCTGCTCGTGCTTGATGAGCGAGGCGGCCATGTTGGCGAACATGGCGATACGGTGCGAGGTAGTGCGACCGAGTTTGCGATAGCCGGAGCCGTGACGCATGAGATATTCTCCATAAGACCGCGTGGCGCTTCTGGCTCAGCGCGGCCCCAAAAACGAGCCTGAAAACAAAGGTCGCGAGGCCGACGGCCCCTGCCCGTTTCAGACGTCCATCCGGAAAGGATGGAAATTACCGCGACAAGGTTCTGGTCTTTCGCGGCAAGTCGGAACCGAAAAAACAGTTCCTATAAATAGGAAACCCGGATGATCGCTCATCCGGGCTCACCCATAATATCAAAAGTCTTAGATCTGGTCTTCGAATTTCTTGGCCAGGTCTTCGACGTTTTCCGGCGGCCAGTTCGGGATATCCATGCCGAGCGAGAGGTTCATGGAAGCCAGGACTTCCTTGATCTCGTTCAGCGACTTGCGGCCGAAGTTCGGCGTGCGCAGCATTTCGGATTCCGTCTTCAGGATCAGGTCGCCGATATAGACGATGTTGTCGTTCTTCAGGCAGTTCGCCGAACGGACGCTGAGTTCCAGTTCGTCGACCTTCTTGAGCAGGGCCGGGTTGAACGGCAGTTCAGGCTTGCCTTCTTCAACGACCGGCGCCTTCGGCTCTTCAAAGGTGATGAAGATCTGAAGCTGGTCTTGCAGGATGCGCGCCGCGAAAGCGACAGCGTCAACCGGCGTGACAGCGGCATTGGTTTCGACTTCGAGGATCAGCTTGTCGTAATCGAGCGACTGGCCCTGACGGGTCGGCTCGACCTTGTAAGCCACCTTCTTGACCGGCGAATAGAGGGCGTCGACGGCGATCAGGCCGATCGGCGCGTCTTCCGGACGCAGGCGGTCGGCCGGGACGTAACCCTTGCCGTTCTGGATGGTGAATTCCATGCGCACGGAAGCGCCCTCGTCCAGCGTGCAGATGACGTGGTCGGGGTTGAGGACTTCGATATCAGCCGGGACATCGATCTGGCCGGCCGTCACCGGACCAGCGCCCGAGGCGCGCAGAACCATGCGCTTCGGACCTTCGGCGTGCATACGCAACGCCAGTTGCTTGATGTTCAGGATGATGTCGACGACGTCTTCGCGGACGCCTTCGATGGAGGAGAATTCGTGCACCACGCCGTCGATCTGGACGGAGGTGACAGCCGCGCCTTGCAGCGAGGAGAGGAGTACGCGACGCAGCGCGTTACCGAGGGTCACGCCGAAACCGCGCTCCAGAGGCTCCGCGACAAGACGCATCTTGCGCGAAGGGTCGGAACCCGCTTCGACTTGTGGCTTCTCGGGACGAATAAGCTGTTGCCAGTTTCTTTCGATCATTTACGTCCCTCAAGACAGGAAAGGTCGCCCTGCCGGATCAGGCAGAGCGACTGAAAAAATAGGGAAAATAAAATTAAACGCGACGACGCTTCGGCGGACGGCAGCCGTTGTGCGGGATCGGCGTCACATCACGGATGGTGGTGATGGTGAAGCCGACGGCCTGCAGGGCGCGCAGAGCCGATTCACGACCGGAGCCCGGACCGGCGACGCTGACTTCCAGCGTCTTGACGCCGTGCTCGATGGCCTTCTTGCCAGCGTCTTCGGCAGCCACCTGGGCGGCGTAAGGGGTGCTCTTACGCGAACCCTTGAAGCCCATGGCGCCGGCCGACGACCACGACACAGCATTGCCCTGCGCGTCGGTGATCGTGATCATGGTGTTGTTGAACGAGGCGTTGACGTGAGCCACACCCGAGGTGATGTTCTTGCGTTCGCGCTTTTTAACGCGTGAAGGTTCTTTAGCCATGGGTCAGCTATCCTTACTTCTTCTTGCCGGCGATGGGCTTCGCCGGGCCTTTGCGCGTGCGCGCATTGGTGTGCGTACGCTGACCGCGCACAGGAAGGCCCTTACGGTGACGCAGGCCGCGGTAGCAGGCCAGGTCCATCAGGCGCTTGATGTTCATCGAGACTTCACGGCGCAGGTCGCCTTCGACCGTGTAATCGCGGTCGATGGTTTCGCGGATCTGCAGCACTTCGGCATCCGAAAGCTGGTTGACGCGGCGGCTATCTTCGATGCCGACCTTCTTGACGATTTCCTCGGCGTTATGCGCGCCGATGCCATGGATATATTGGAGCGCGATGACGACGCGCTTATTGGTCGGTATATTGACGCCTGCGATACGGGCCACTTGAGGTATCTCCTGCAACGCGCCCCCATGCTATCGGGACGCATTTCTTGAAACGAAAGATGACACGTATGCCACACGGCTAAGATTTGACCTTCAGCCGTGGTCCATACGCGTGATTTCGCGGAAGTTGCCCTTATAGAAGGGTTTTAGCTTCCGTCAATGGTTTAGTTTTAAAAAAGCAAGCCAAAATTTATTTAGTAATGCTTTTTTAAGTTTACTGAGATGATCCGCACCGAAAGGTGCTTCTCATCGGTCGTATACGGACAAATTGTCCCTGCCCGGCTTCGCTTTCACGACTTCAGGCGAATGGTTTAAGCCAGCGCGCTGTCGATATGGGCCGCGACCTCATCTACCGCGCCCATGCCGTCAACCTCAAAAAGCTTGCCCTGCGCCGCGTAGTAGGGCAGCAGCGGCGCGGTCTGGGCGTTATAGGCGGCTAGGCGTACCTTGTAGGCTTCAGGGTTATCGTCCGAGCGACTTTCTTCGGCAAAGCGCTTTTCAATGCGCGTCACCAGGGCCGCCTCATCCACCTTCAGGCGGACCACCTTGTCGATCTTCGCGCCACGCTCACCGAGCATGGCATCAAGCGCTTCAGCCTGCGCCACCGTGCGCGGGAAGCCGTCAAAAATGGCGCCACCAGCGGCTTCCGCGGCCGGCAGGTTTTCCTTGATCAGGTCGATGACGAGCTCATCCGAGACCAGGCCACCCGTCGCCAGGATATCCTTGACCTTCAGCCCCAGTTCGCTTTCGGCCTTTATGGCTGCCCGCAGCATGTCACCCGTCGAGAGCTGTACCATGCCCCGTGTCGTAACCAGACGCTTTGCCTGTGTACCCTTGCCCGCCGCTGGGGGTCCAAACAGGATGATATTCATCGGCCGATCCTTCCACGGGTGCCGGTCGCAGCGCCCTTGCTGCCGGTCTTCATTTTGGACTTCTTGATCAGGCCGTCATACTGGTGGGCCAGCAGATGCGACTGTATCTGCGCAACCGTATCCATGGTCACAGTCACGACGATCAGGATCGAGGTGCCGCCAAAATAGAAGCTGTTGCCCATCTGGGCGATCAGCAGTTCCGGCAGCAGGCAGACGATGGTGATATAGGCCGCACCGAGCACCGTGATGCGCGTCAGGACGAAATCGAGATATTCCGCGGTGCGCTTGCCCGGACGGATGCCTGGCAGGAAGCCACCATATTTGCGCAGGTTTTCCGCCGTCTCGTCCGGATTGAAGACCAGCGAGGTATAAAGGAAGGTGAAGAAGATGATCATGATCGCGTAGAGGATCATGAAGACCGGGTGGCCGTGCGTCAGTTGAGTGCTGATCGAGGGCAGCCATTGCAGCCAGCTCGGGATCTTGTCCGGGTTCTGACCGACAAAGGTCAGGATCGAGGTCGGCATCAGCAGCAGAGACGACGCAAAGATCGGCGGAATGACGCCGGCCGTATTGACCTTAAGCGGCATGAAGGACGACTCACCGCCCATGATGCGGTTGCCTACCTGACGCTTGGGATACTGCACCAGCAGGCGGCGCTGCGAGCGTTCCATGAAGACGATGAAAACGATGGTAGCGACGAGAACGGCCATGATGAGGATCAGCATGGCGGGATTGATGTCGCCGGTCGAGCCCATGGATAGCAGGCGCCCGACGGTCGACGGCAGCACCGCCACGATACCCGCGAAAATGATCATCGACGAGCCGTTGCCGATACCGCGCGAGGTGATCTGCTCACCCAGCCACATCAGGAATAGCGTACCGCCGGTCAGGGTGGCCATCGAGGAAATGATGAAGAAAATACCCGGTTGCAAAACCAGGCCAGAAGACTGCATGGCCGCCGAGATGCCGAACGATTGGATCAGGGCCAGAACCACCGTCAGGTAACGGGTATACTGGTTGAGCTGCTTGCGGCCGGCCTCCCCGCCTTCCTTGCGCAGCTTTTCCCACGGCGCATAGACGGAGCCCATCAACTGGATAATGATCGAGGCGGAAATATAGGGCATCAGGTTCAGCGCGAACACAGCCATGCGCTGCACGGCGCCGCCGGCGAACATGTTCATCATGCCGAAAATGCCGTTCGACTGGCCGGAGAAGGCCCTGGTGAATTCGGCCATGTTGATGCCCGGCAGCGGCACATAGGTGCCGAGACGGTAAACGATCAGGGCGCCAAGCGTAAAAAGCAGACGCTTGTGAAGATCGGTCGCCTTGGAAAAGGCGCCGAAATTCATATTGGCGGCAAGTTGTTCAGCAGCAGAAGCCATTAGGTCCTCAAATTCGCGCGGGCGCCAGCGCCCCTGTGATCATCCCCAAAGGGCAGACTGGGTTTATACGCGATTCGCAGACCACGCCCTCACCCAATCCAACCCATATGGGGTACGCATATTGAAACGTCAAATGCGCATGATACCGGCTTGCGGCTTAGCCCCTGCGGGCGGCCTTGGCAGCGGCGATCTTTTCCAGGCGGGCGGCCAGCTTGGCTTCGTTTTCGATACGCGCCTGGGCGACGGAACCGCCGGCGGCTTCGACAGCCTTGATGGCGCCGGCCGAAGCGGACCAGACCTTCAGGTTAAGCTTGGCCTTCAATTCGCCTTCGCCGAGGAGACGCACGCCATCGAGTTCACGACGGATGACGCCGGCGGCGATCAGGGCGGCGGCATCGACATCAGCCTTGGCGTCCAGCTTGCCGGCGTCGATTGCGTCCTGCAGGCGCCACAGGTTGACTTCGGCCAGCTTGAGGGCGAACGGATTGTTGAAACCGCGCTTCGGCATACGCATGTACAGCGGCATCTGGCCGCCTTCGAAGCCCAGCAGCGAGACGCCCGAACGCGACTTCTGGCCCTTGACGCCGCGACCGGCGGTCTTGCCCTTGCCCGAACCGGGGCCGCGGCCGACGCGCATACGGCCCTTGGTCGAGCCGGGATTGTCGTGGAGTTCGTTCAACTTGGTCATCTGATTTGCCTTTCGATGATATTGCGCTGGTCTTGCGACCAACTCGGCTATGTAAAAAACATGAAGCGCGCCTGTTACAGCACGCTTCTAAAATAAGCAAGCCCGCGAACCGGAATTCGCGGGCCTGGTGTCTTATTCGACGATGGTCACCATGTGGTGGACCTTGGCGATCATGCCGCGAACCGAAGGGGTGTCTTCCAGAGTGGAAACACGGCCCATCTTGTTCAGGCCCAGACCGGCGAGCGTAGCGCGCTGGTCCTTTGTGCGGCGGATCGGAGACCCGGTTTGCTTGACCGTGACGGTCTTAGCTTCGGTCTTGGTCGGTGCCTTGGCCATGGATTAACCCTCCAGAGATTCAGGCGACGAAGCGCCATCGGCACGCGACTTCAGAAGATCGCCGACCTTCTTGCCGCGCTTCGAGGCGATCTGACGGGGCGAAGACTGCACCTTCAGCGCTTCAAACGTGGCGCGCACCATGTTGTAGGGATTCGAGGAACCCAGGCTCTTGGCGACGACGTCCGAGATACCCAGGGTTTCGAGAACCGCACGCATCGGACCACCCGCGATGACGCCAGTGCCCGGAGGGGCCGCGCGCATCTGGATCTTGCCGGCGCCCCAACGGCCGTAACCGTCGTGGTGCAGGGTGCGGGATTCGCGCAGGGGCACGCGGATCAGGGACTTCTTGGCTTCTTCGGTCGCCTTGCGGATGGCTTCCGGCACTTCGCGTGCCTTGCCATGGCCGTAGCCGACGCGACCCTTTTGGTCGCCAACGACCATCAGGGCAGCAAACGAGAAGCGGCGACCACCCTTGACGGTGGCGGCGACGCGGTTGATAGCAACCAGCTTTTCAACGAATTCCGAAGGTTCTTCGTTGCGGTCGCGGGAGCGGTTTTCGCTAGGACGGGCCATGAACGATTCCCTTAGAAGTTGAGACCGGCTTCACGCGCGGCTTCCGCCAGCGCCTTCACCCGACCGTGATAGATGTAGCCACCGCGATCGAACACGACGTCCTTGACGCCTTTTTCGATTGCGCGTTGAGCGACCAGCTTGCCGACTTCCGAAGCGGCGGCAGCATTCGAGCCCTGCTTCTTGTCGCCTTCCAGCGAAGACGCAGCCACGATGGTGACGCCGCTCTGGTCATCAATGACCTGGGCGTAGATGTTCTTGTCCGAACGGAAGACCGACAAACGCGGGCGACCGTTGGAGAGCGACTTCAGGCGCGTACGATTGCGTTGCGCGCGACGAGCCAATTGTTCACGAGGAGACAGAGCCATGACTTACTTCTTCTTGCCTTCCTTGCGGCGAACCTTTTCGCCGGCATATTTGACGCCCTTGCCCTTATAAGGCTCAGGGGGACGAATCTTGCGGATCTTGGCAGCCAGTTCACCGACCAGTTGCTTGTCGATGCCCTGAATCTTCACTTCCGTCTGCTTGGGCACCGCAAAGGTGATGCCGGCGGGCGGATCGATGACGACCGGGTGCGAGAAGCCGAGCGAGAGCTCCAGCTTCTGGCCTTGCATGGCGGCGCGGTAACCGACGCCGACCATTTCAAGCGTTTGCTCGAAGCCTTCGGTCACGCCCTTCACCATGTTGGCGATCAGGGTGCGCGACAGGCCCCACATCGCCTTGTGACGAGCGGTTTCACCGCGCGGGGCGACGGAAAGGCTGGCGCCTTCCTGTTTGACTTCGATTTCTTCTACGACAGTCCAGCTCTGGACGCCCTTGGGGCCCTTCACCGAAATGTCTTGCCCGTTCAGCGTGATGGTCACGCCGGCCGGGACTGTGATGGCTTTTTTACCAATCCGGGACATTTTAAAACCTTCTAATGCCTTAAGTGTCCTCGGCCGTGTCTAAATTAATAGACGCGGCAGAGAACTTCACCACCCACGTTGTTTTCGCGGGCGTTGTTGTCAGACATGACGCCCTTCGGCGTCGACAGGATCGAGATACCCAGGCCGTTCTTTACCGGCTTCAGGTCCTTGATCGACGAATAGACACGACGACCGGGCTTGGACACGCGGGAAATTTCCGCGATGACCGGCGCGCCGTCGAAATACTTCAGTTCGATTTCGAACTGCGGGAATTCACCCGGAACTTCCAGGACTTCGTAGCCGCGGATGTAGCCTTCGTCCTTCAGGACATCGAGTACGTGGGCGCGCAGCTTGGAGGCCGGGGTGAGCACCTTGGAACGCTTGCGCATGGCGGCGTTCTTGATGCGGGCGATCATATCGCTCAGAGGATCATTAACGAACATATTCTTGGTCCTCCCTTACCAGCTAGCCTTGGTCATGCCCGGAATCTGGCCTTCATTGGCCAGTTTACGGAGCGCGATCCGGCTCATGTGGAGCTTGCGATAGTAGGCACGCGGACGGCCGGTGACTTCGCAGCGGTTGCGAATGCGGGTCGCGTTCGAGTTACGGGGCAGCTTGGCCAGGGCAAGACGCGCGGCGAAGCGCTCTTCCAGGGGCAGGCTTTCATCGTTAGCGGTCGCCTTGAGGGCTTCGCGCTTGGCGGCGTATTGAGCCACCAGCTTCTTGACCATCTCGTTGCGGTTTACAGCGCTTTTCTTTGCCATGTTATCTCTCTACCCGCCTCAGGACGTGAACGGGAATTGGAAGTGCTTCAGAAGCGCCTTGGCTTCCTTGTCGGTCGGCGCCGTGGTGCAGACAACGATATCCATGCCCCACATCTGATCGATCTGGTCATAGTTGATCTCCGGGAACACGATGTGTTCCTTGAGGCCCATGGCATAGTTACCACGGCCGTCGAAGCTGTTGCCGTTCAGACCACGGAAGTCCTTCACGCGCGGCAGGGCGATAGTGATCAGGCGATCGAGGAATTCGTACATACGATCCTTGCGCAGGGTCACCTTGGCGCCGACCACCATGCCTTCACGCAGCTTGAAGCCGGCGATGGACTTGCGGGCGCGCGTCTCGGCGGCCTTCTGGCCGGTGATCGCTTCCAGATCCTTGATGGCGCTCTTCACCTTCTTGGAGTCGGCGGTCGCTTCACCGATACCCATGTTCACGACGATCTTGTCGAGCTTGGGAACCTGCATTTCGTTGGTATAGCCGAACTCGGCCTTCAGGGCGTCCCGGATGGTATCCAGGTAAACCTGCTTGACGCGGGGGATGTACTTATCAGCCATTGATGACTTCTCCCGTCGTCTTGGCAACGCGGACCTTCTTGTCGCCCTCAACCTTGAAACCGACGCGGGTCGGCTTGCCGTTCGAGTCAACGTGGGACACGTTGGAAACGTGGATCGACGCTTCCTTGTTGATGATGCCGCCTTGCGGGTTGCCCTGCGACGGACGGGTGTGGCGCTGGACCATGTTCAGGCCCGAGACGACGACGCGCTCGGCCTGGCCATCCTTGGTCACGACCTTGGCGACGGTGCCCTTGCGGCCCTTGTCCTTGCCGGTCAGGACGACAACGCTGTCGCCCTTCTTGATCTTGGCAGCCATAGTTAAATAACCTCCGGAGCCAGCGAGATGATCTTCATGTGGTTCTTGGCGCGCAGTTCACGCGGCACAGGCCCGAAGATACGCGTGCCGATCGGCTCGCTCGACTTGTTGACGATGACGGCGGCGTTGGTGTCAAAACGGATCACCGAACCGTCCTTGCGCTGGATGTCCTTCGAGGTGCGAACGACGATGGCGCGCAGAACGTCGCCCTTCTTGACGCGACCGCGCGGAATGGCTTCCTTGACCGACACGACGATCAGGTCACCCACCGAGGCGTAGCGGCGCTTCGAGCCGCCCAGCACCTTGATGCACATGACCCGACGTGCGCCGGAATTATCGGCCACTTCCAGGTTAGTTTGCATCTGAATCATGGTTCAAACTTTCCTAGTTAGTTGGCTTCGCGCGGGAGAACTTCCCACGTTTTCAGCTTCGACTTGGGCGCACATTCGATAATACGAATCTTTTCGCCGGCCTTGAAATCATTAGCTTCGTCATGAGCATGATAACGCTTGGACACACGCACCGTCTTTTTCAGGACGGGGTGCAGAACCGTACGTTCCACTTTCACAACCACGGTCTTGTCGCCCTTGTCGGAGACAACCAGACCTTCAAGAATGCGCTTGGGCATGGTCTTCTTTCCTTTAGGCGACTTTGCCGCCGGCCTTCTGGGCCGTCAGCAGGGTCTTGATGCGGGCGATGTCCTTGCGGATTTCGCTGACGCGGTGAGTCTTTTCGAACTGGCCCGTGGCCTTCTGGAAGCGCAGGTTGAACTGCTCCTTCTTCAGGTCCAGGAGCTGCTCCTGAAGTTGGTCGGCGGTCTTGGTCCGCAGATCGGCAATCTTGGTCATAGGTCCTACTCCGCGGCCATGGCCACGCCGGCGTCGATACGGGTAACGACGCGGGTGGATACCGGCAGCTTGGCAGCGCCGAGACGGAGCGCTTCACGCGCGATGTCGTCCGGCACGCCGTCGATTTCAAACAGGATGCGACCCGGAGCCACGCGAGCGGCCCAATGGTCGACGGCGCCCTTGCCCTTACCCATACGGACTTCGGCAGGCTTGCCGGTGACGGGCAGGTCGGGGAAGATACGGATCCACACGCGGCCCTGACGCTTCATTTGACGCGTGATGGCCCGGCGGGCGGCTTCGATCTGGCGGGCGGTCAGACGCTCCGGCTCGACGGTCTTCAGACCATACGAACCAAAGTTCAGGGTATAACCACCCTTGGCGTTACCGTGGATACGGCCCTTGAAGGCCTTACGGTACTTTGTACGCTTGGGAAGCATCATGGGAGTTACGCCTCCTTGTTGTTGCGATCACGGCGCGGGCCGCGGTTGGTACGTTCGCCACGCTCGGGACGCTCGCTCGACGACGGGCCGGAAGCCTCGTTCGCCCAACGCTTGTCCTGGGCCATCGGATCATGCTCAAGAACTTCGCCCTTGAAGATCCACACCTTGATACCAATGATACCGTAGGTGGTCAGAGCTTCGGCGAAGCCCATGTCGATGTCGGCACGCAGGGTGTGCAAAGGCACGCGGCCTTCACGATACCATTCCATACGGGCGATTTCCGCACCGCCGAGACGACCCGACAGGTTCATGCGGATGCCCTTGGCGCCGAGACGCATGGCGGACTGGATCGAACGCTTCATGGCGCGGCGGAAGGCCACGCGGCGTTCGAGCTGCTGGGCGATAGACTCAGCAACCAGTTGCGCATCGACTTCCGGCTTGCGGACTTCGACCAGGTTCAGGAAGACTTCGCCTTCGGTCAGGACGGAAACGTCCTTGCGCAGCTTGTCGATGTCCTGGCCCTTCTTGCCGATCACGACGCCCGGACGGGCGGCGTAGATGGTGATGCGGCACTTCTTGTGCGGGCGCTCGATGATGATGCGCGACACACCGGCGGCATTCAGCTTTTCCTTCAGAACCTTACGGATCTTCAGGTCCTGATGAAGGAGCTTGGCGTATTCCTGGCGCGCGGCAAACCAGCGCGAGTCCCAGGTGCGGTTGACGCCGAGGCGCAAGCCGATCGGATTAGCTTTCTGACCCATTATGCAGCCTCTTGAGATTCGGCGCCGAGTTCACGGACCACGATGGTCAGTTCCGAGAATGGCTTCATGATGCGCGACGAACGGCCACGGGCACGCGAAGCGAAGCGCTTCATGACAATGCCCTTGCCGACGTAGGATTCGGCAACGATCAGGTTGTCGATGTCGAGGTTGTGGTTGTTTTCGGCGTTCGAAATCGCCGAATAGAGCGCCTTGCGGACGTCCTTGGCGATACGCTTGCGCGAAAATTCCAGCTCGTTGAGCGCGCGCTGCACCTTGAGGCCGCGGATCGAGGCGGCGACCAGGTTCAGCTTTTGCGGGCTGATCCGGACCGACACCAGCTTCACGCGGGCTTCATTGGCGTTAACGCGACGAGGATTCTTTGTCTGGGACATAACTTACCTCTTCTTCGCCTTCTTGTCGGCGGCGTGGCCGGGGAAGTTGCGCGTGGGCGAGAACTCGCCGAACTTCATGCCGACCATGTCTTCCGACACGAGCACGGGAACGTGCTTCTGACCGTTATAAACGCCGAACGTGATACCCACGAATTGCGGCATGATGGTCGAACGACGCGACCAGGTCTTGATGACCTCTTTGCGACCGCTGCTCACCGCAGCTTCCGCCTTCTTGAGAAGGTGGCCGTCGACGAAGGGGCCTTTCCATACGGAGCGTGCCATAATTAGCGAGCCTTCTTAACGTGACGCGAACGGATGATGTACTTGTCCGTCGCCTTGTTGGTACGAGTCTTGCGGCCCTTGGTGGGAACGCCCCACGGGGTCACAGGGTTACGGCCACCGGAGGTCTTGCCTTCACCACCACCGTGCGGGTGGTCGACCGGGTTCATGGCCACGCCGCGAACGTGCGGACGGAAGCCCATGTGACGGGTGCGGCCGGCCTTGCCGAGGCTTTGGTTCATGTGGTCCTGGTTCGACACCGCACCAACCGTGGCCATGCAGCTATCGAGCACCATGCGCAGTTCGCCCGAGCCCAGACGGATCTGAGCGTAGCCGGCATCACGGCCGACGAGCTGAGCATAGGCACCGGCGGAGCGAGCCAGCTGGCCGCCCTTCAGGGGCTTCAGTTCCACGTTGTGGATGATCGTGCCGATCGGCAGGCTGCGCAGCGGGGCGGCATTGCCCGGCTTCACGTCGACCTTTTCGGACGCGATGACCGTATCACCGGCCTTCAGACGCTGCGGGGCCAGGATATAGGCCTTTTCGCCGTCGGCATAGGTGATCAGCGCGATGAACGCGGTACGGTTCGGATCGTATTCCAGGTGATCGACCGTCGCCGGTACGTCGAACTTGCGACGCTTGAAATCGACGATGCGATACAGGCGCTTGGCGCCGCCGCCACGGAAACGGACAGCGACGCGACCTTGCGCACCGCGGCCGCCCGACTTGGTCAGACCTTCGGTCAGAGCCTTTTGCGGCTTGCCCTTATAGAGCTCAGACTTGTCGACGAGAACCAGGCTACGACGGCCGGGCGAAGTCGGATTAAATTGCTTCAAAGCCATTTTCTGTGCCCTTCCCTTACAGACCGGTTGTGATGTCGATCGTCTGGCCTTCGGCCAGGGTCACGATGGCTTTTTTGACGTCGTTGCGACGACCCTTGATGCCCTTGAAACGCTTGGTCTTGCCCTTGGTGACAATGGTGTTCACCTTGGTGACCTTGACGTTATAGATGGCTTCAACGGCGGAAGCGACTTCGTCCTTCGAAGCGTCGAGCGCGATCTTGAAAACGACCTTGTTCTGCTCGGAAAGCAGGGTGGCTTTTTCGGTGATGTGCGGCGACAGAAGAACGTCGAAATTACGAATGGTAGCAGCCATAACTCTTAGGCCTCCCCAGCGAAGCGGGCTTCGATGGCTTCAACCGC
This sequence comes from Asticcacaulis taihuensis, assembly GCF_900100255.1. GTDB lineage: Bacteria > Pseudomonadota > Alphaproteobacteria > Caulobacterales > Caulobacteraceae > Asticcacaulis > Asticcacaulis taihuensis. The sequence goes on from NZ_FMTS01000008.1 coordinate 139,919, forward strand.
CGACTTCGTCAGAACCAGCGTATGGCGGCGCAGAATGTCATAGACATTGAGGCCAGCCGTCGGCAGGACGTCGATATTGGGGATGTTGCGCGAAGCGAGAGCGAAGTTTGCGTCAACCTCGGTGCCGGTGATGAACAGAGCGTTCTTCAGGCCCAGCTTCTCGAAGGAAGCCAGAAGAGATTGCGTCTTCGGGGTTTCGACCACGGCCTGATCGAGAACGATCAGCGAGCCGGACTTGATCTTGGACGACAGGGCATGACGCAGGCCAAGGGCACGGACCTTCTTGGGCAGATCGAACGCATGGGAGCGAACGACCGGACCGAAGGCGCGCGAACCGCCGACGAATTGCGGGGCACGGCGCGAACCGTGACGAGCGCCGCCGGAGCCCTTTTGCTTGTACATCTTCTTACCCGTGCGAGAATTCTCGTTGCGGGTCTGCACCTTGTGCGTACCGGCGCGGCGCTTGGCCAACTGCCAGTTAACGACGCGCGACAGGATGTCCGAACGGATTTCCTCGATCCCGAACACGAGATCGGAGACATCCACCGAGCCAGCCTTGGAGGCGTCAAGCTTGATAACGTCGAGTTTCATGATTATTCAGCCCCTTCTTCAGCCGGAGCTTCCGGAGCAGCCTCAACAGCGGCAGCAGCCGCCTTCTTGATGCCAGCCGGGAACGGCAGGCCGGCCGGAGCCGCCTTCTTAACAGCGTCGCGGATCTTGACGTAGGAGCCTTCCGCACCCGGGACGGCGCCACGGATGAAAACCAGGCCACGTTCGGCGTCGATACGCGCGATTTCGAGGTTCAGCGTGGTGACGGTTTCAACACCCAGATGACCGGCCATCTTCTTGCCGGGGAAGGTGCGGCCCGGGTCCTGACGGTTACCCGTCGAACCGTGGGCACGGTGGGAGACCGAAACACCGTGAGTGGCGCGCATACCGCCAAAGTTCCAGCGCTTCATGGCGCCGGCAAAACCCTTACCGATAGTCGTGCCCTGGATGTCGACCTTCTGGCCGGCAGCGAAGTGATCGGCCGAAAGCTCGGCGCCAACCTCGACGAGGGCATCTTCCGACACGCGGAATTCGGTCAGATAAGCCTTGGGCTCAACCTGAGCCTTGGCGAAACGGACACGCTCCGGATTGGAAACATTCTTGGCCTTGCGCGTACCGGCGCCAAGCTGAAGGGCGACATAGCCGTCCTTGTCCTTGGTGCGCTGGGCAACGACCTGACAGCCGTCGAGCGACAGCACGGTCACGGGCACATGAACACCGGCTTCATCGAAGTAGCGGGTCATGCCGAGTTTCTTGGCGATAAGGCCTGTTCTTTGAGTCTGGCTCATTGTCCGCGCCCTTAGATTTTGATTTCGACGTCGACACCAGCCGACAGGTCGAGCTTCATGAGCGCGTCCACAGTCTGCGGGGTCGGATCGACGATATCGAGGACACGCTTGTGCGTGCGGATTTCGAACTGCTCGCGCGACTTCTTGTCGACGTGCGGCGAACGGTTGACGGTGAAACGCTCGATCAGCGTGGGCAAGGGGATCGGTCCCCGGACGGTAGCACCCGTGCGCTTGGCCGTATTGACGATCTCGCGTGTGGAATGATCCAGGACGCGGTGATCGAAGGCCTTCAGGCGGATGCGGATATTTTGACGATCCATATCGCTCGTATTCCCAAAGAGGTGCGTTTAACGCGTCCAGTGAACCATTTCAAAGACCAACTCGCCCCCACAAACGTGAGCACGAACGCATTATCCGCAAAAACAAAGCCCTCGCGGTTTTACCCGCGCGGGCCGTTGATCAAACCGGTCAATTCCCTTTAGAAAGGGCCGCCAACCGGGTTGGTTTATGCTTGCAGACCGCGTTTGGCATCCTTCAGACGCCACAGCCGATCTAACAGAGTGGCGCTTATGCCGAAACGACTCGGCTTCGTCAAGCGGCAATTAGTGCAAAGCGAAGAAAAATAAGCGACGAGGATTATTTTCACGCTCACGCGCAATTATCCTGCGCCGATCATCAGATCGGCGACCTTATATTGGCACGGGGGGCGACGAATTAACCCTTTGCCGGCTTCAGTCGCATGACAGCGCGCTGGCCCATCGCCATGAGTGCCCGGCTCCACCCCCCGAGACTGACCTCGGTGGAGCGGATGACATTGACACGGCGACGCAAGGAAAGACGCGCCTGCTCCAGTTTCGGGCGCGCTGGCAGCAGGGCCACGGCGGCGTCCACCATACGGCTGCCCAGCGCCGGCGCATATTGCAGACTGCCTTCCTGGCATTCGCCCCCCGAAACCGTCATCGGCGACTTGTAGTCCTCGCCGCCCGTGCCGAAATCGAAACTGGTATAGCCAAGCGGTGACAGATACCGGATGATCGCCATGGTCAGGACAATGCCGACCGTATAGCGGTAATAGGCCGGATCATAGGCCGGGAACCACAGATGGACACTGGTGCGGTCCACCAGGCTGATCTCAGCCGCCACCAGCTTGCCCCCATGACGGAAGACACCGGCACGCAGGCCGTAATCTTCATCCGGCAGGCTGGCCAGACTGGCCAGCAGGTCGCGCGTCCAGCCACAATCGAAGATATCGTGCAGGCCGGTCTTTTTGTACTGGTCACGCTTTAGGCCGATGATCCAGTCCATGACCTCCGAAGTCACGCGTTCCCAGGTGAAAGTAAAGCCACCGAAATCCTTGACGATGTTGCGCTCACATCGACCGACATTCTTGAAGAACTTGTGATGCTCATGGTCCTGCTGTTCATACCAGGCATCGAAGCCATCCGGCGTCAGGGCGGCGCGGCGGTTCAGCACGGCTGTATGAGCGGCCGGCTCCATCGGCCCTACCCAGCCCTGGAAGTCGATGCGCTTCGCACCGGTCGCTCTGAGCAACAGATTAAGGTCCGGCGTGAAACCCGGTGCAGCGATCAGGGTATGATAGTCGCTGAGCGGTGCGCCGAGCGGCTGTAAAACGCCGGCGCGGACCTGGTACGCAAAATAGCCTCCGATCCGCCCCTCGGTATAAAGCCTGGCAACCCGCGCACCCGGCACAACGGCACCGATCGCCTGAACATAACGGACATCAAAATAGGGCCCCACCAGTTCCGGGCGCAGATCGCGCCAGGTCGTCCAAAGGCTCACATCCCGTTCGGTCAAGTCTTTCACATGAAGGATTTCGATGCGGTTCAGGGCACTGACATGACGCAGGGGTTTCGGGGACATGAGGCCTCACAGACATGACTTTGAGCCGGGAAGCTACCACGACAGGGTTTATACCGCCCTAAACGGCACGGTTAGCGCGGCGTTAATCCTCTGTTTTCGGCCCGATGAAAGGCTGAGAAATATGCCTGAAGACCTCCATCCGTTCGCATTGTGCGCTATGGAAAGCCAGAGCCGGCCATTGGCTGAAATCGATCACCGGATGCGCCTCACGGGCGTGGCGCAGGCTGCACGCCAGGGCGATATCGGCGTGAGTCATATCACCGCCCAGCAGCCATTGGCTTTTTGCGCTCGCACGGATCTTCTCCAGCACATTCAGAACCGCGCTGATCTGCGTATTGCAGCGCTCCAGCCAGACCGGCGACTTTTCCTTGTGCAAAACCTGTTCGTAAAACAGCGCAATGGCCTTGTCGGAAAAGCCGGTCGTCAAGGCGATATAGTAAAGCGCCTTCTGTCGTTCCGGCCCCGATGCGGCCATCAGCGGAACGATGTCGTCGGCGGCCCGCGCCTGCTCGTCCAGCCAGTCAAGCGCATAGGCGCTTTCAAGAATGATCTCGCCATTCCCGAGCACCAGGGTCGGTACGCGTCGCAGCGGATTGAACGGTTCGATCTTGTCGCCATCACCGAAGGTCGACCACGGGCGATGCTCGAACGTATGGCCATAGAGCGTAAGGGCAATACCGACGCGCCGCACATAGGGGGAATCATACTGGCCAATCAGGATCATCGCACTGCCCCCTGATGTTGCGGCGACATATTGCTGACGCCCACCCCGCCATACATATTGGCACAGGCCGTACACAGAAGCGCGCCGATCAGAATGATGACTATCCGCATGTTGTTAAAGCCTGCAACCTCTCATCTACATGATGAGCGCCTGATGAGGTGCTGTCAAACAAAAGGCATGAAACATATCAACACTTGTGATACAATGACTACATGTAGTCAAACTGGACATCATCATGAGCACGTCAATTCGCCTCGATTCTGCCACTGAGGAACGCCTTAATCAACTGGCCGCGCAGACCGGCCGCACCAAGGCCTTTTACCTGCGTGAACTGGTGGCACGCGGTCTTGAGGATATGGAAGATTACTATCTGGCATCTTCCACCCGTGAACGGGTACGCAAAGGCGAGGAAACCGTTCATTCGACAGCGGATGTGAGACGCGATCTTGGCCTGGACGATTAAGTACACCGATACGGCCCGCAAGCAGCTCAAGAAGATAGACCGACAGATTGCGCGCCGCATTCTCCATTTCATGGATGAACGCGTGGCCGTTGCCGACGATCCGCGGCAAACCGGCAAGGCGCTTACAGGTCCACTTGGCAATTTCTGGCGTTACCGTGTTGGCGATTACCGCGTCATTTGCGATATTCAGGATAATGAGATGTGCGTGCTGGTGGTTGAAATTGGCAATCGTAAAGACATTTACAGGTAAGTTGAACGCAAAGGGCCACAGGCCCTTTGATCCCGGAACAGTTCAGGGAAAACCTGGATAATAAAAAATCCCCCGGCCAAAAGCCGGAGGATTTTTTATTATATCAAGTCTCGCTTGAATGTATCGGGGTCGAGGGGCCAAGAAACGTAACTTGGGCCCCCTCGCCTTCAATACTTACTCGACGATCTTGGAGACGACGCCGGCGCCAACGGTACGGCCGCCTTCACGGATAGCGAAGCGCAGCTTCTCTTCCATGGCGATCGGGGTGATCAACTCGACGTCCAGCTCGGCGTTGTCGCCCGGCATGATCATTTCCACGCCTTCCTTCAGCTTCACGATGCCGGTCACGTCGGTCGTACGGAAGTAGAACTGCGGACGGTAGTTGGTGAAGAACGGGGTGTGACGGCCGCCTTCTTCCTTGGTCAGGATATAGGCTTCGGCCACGAACTTGGTGTGCGGGGTGATCGAACCCGGCTTGCACAGAACCTGGCCGCGTTCAACGTCTTCACGCTTGGTGCCGCGCAGCAGAACGCCGACGTTGTCACCGGCCTGACCTTGATCCAGCAGCTTGCGGAACATTTCAACGCCCGTGCAGGTCGTCTTCTGGACCGGACGGATGCCGACGATTTCGACTTCTTCACCGACCTTCACGATACCGCGCTCGACGCGGCCGGTCACAACCGTACCACGGCCCGAGATCGAGAACACGTCTTCGACCGGCATCAGGAAGGGCTGGTCGATCGGGCGTTCCGGCTGCGGGATGTATTCGTCGACCGTCTTCATCAGGGCCAGGATCGACTGTTCGCCGATTTCCGGGTTGACGCCGTCGGTCGCGGCCTTGGCCGAACCCTTGGTGATGGGGA
>NZ_FMTS01000010.1 GCF_900100255.1 Asticcacaulis taihuensis
CCGCCTGCTGACGGGCTCAGGCACCTTGGCCGGTCTGAATATGGAATACGACCCTGAGGGCCGTCTCTACCGGTACACCTACAATGGCTCGCAAAGGACTTTCCTCTACGACGGCACCAATCTGATCGGAGAATATGATTCCGCCGGCAATATGCTAAGGCGTTATATGCACACCCTAGGCACGGATCAGCCGTGGGTGCAGTTCGCGGGTGCGTCGACAGATGCAAGCAATGCCCTCTATCTCTATGCCAACTACCAGGGCAGCATCATCGCACAGGCTGACAGCACCGGCACTGTGGCTCGGCTTTACAAGTACGGGCCTTATGGCGAGCCGCGAAACGATACGAATGTAGAAGACTGGAGCGGCAATCGTTTCCGTTACACGGGGCAGATGATTTTGCCCGATGCTAAACTCTATTACTACAAAGCGCGCGTCTATGACCCTAACTTCGGACGGTTCCTCCAAACGGATCCAGTGGGGAGCACGGCAGATCTGGATTTGTATGCTTATGTCGGCGGCGATCCAATCAATCGAAGTGATTCCACAGGTATGGTGCCTGGGTCCAATTTTTGTGGTGAAGGGGTTGGATGTACCAGTGATTTTGGTTGGGACAATGACCACCCCAAAATCGCCGCACCTGGCAATAGCACACAGGCCAATCCTGGCAGCTCACCTGGTATCGGCCACAATGGTGGTCCACCACTTGACGAAGAACCCGCGCGTCCTCTGCCTCCAACAACAATTTGGGGTGCAATCGGTGCAGCCTTAGTGTCGATTCCGGGCGATGCGCATGTGCCAACCCGAGAGGAAGTTGATACCCAAAATATGGGTATCATTCGCGAAGCACTTTCTGGCAAGCTTACAGGCAACACTGGTCTCCCGGGAGCTTATTCAATAGAGTACGCGAACCATCTCGGCATGAGTTTTGTAGGTCCCAATGCGACCGAAATTGCCGGAGGGAAAGGCTTCGTAAGCGCTGATGGTCTACGCGTCTATCGTTTGCCTGTGCAAAAAACTTACGCGGGTCCTCATGGTAGAGTAGGAAATTTAGAAGCGCGTCCAACTGCCAGCGGACCATACACCGTTAATGTTCATATTGATGTTTGGGTGCCATGATTAACCCGGTTATTAAAGATATCTCCTCCACCGACTGGAACGGCAGAAACTTCTCAAGGTCGCTACCAGAGTGTATCTGGTTCCATGTTGAGATAGGGGAACAAGGAAAGGATGGCGCAGATCTTTTCCAAATCGGGGTGTGCAATCTGCCTTGGGCGCAATCAAAATACCCCAACAGGGATTATGTTCTTACCGACCAATCAATAGTTTTTGCTGAAAAATATGTCTTAGTGTTAGATCAGTTAAATGCGGAAAATTTAACGAACACGCTGGCGCGTTTAATTGGAATGAGCGGCCCCTATTCTACGTGGCAAAACTTCGGAAAGGCCATGTCCGATTATATGATGTGGGAATACGAAGAAACCGGACAGTAGGCATCGTCACAGATCGCATATATCACGAGATCACGAGATCAAAGTGAGAACGCAGTGAAGGCAAGATAAACGTCAACTCTCGTTTGCCGTAAGTGTTTGTCTGCACATCGTTTTTTAGGAGTTAGCGCAAAAATCGGGAGTTAATAGGATGTAACTTGTTGATTTTGTTTGCCTAATTACCCGGATGGTGCGGCTCCGAAAATTGCCTGAAATACGTGCCAAAACCCTCTCAATCTTGCTGGGCAGGATGGGCTATTTTAGCCCAATGTCGGACATGCGGAGGGGCGGAATCCTGCCTTGGGAGCGAGGCAGGATAAAAGGGCGAGAGGTGCTGGGGTGTTTTTAGGTTCTGTAACCCTTACGGAATAAGGGTTTGCGCACTTGAAACGAGAGTTGCGCGGCGCAGATGTTGAGGTGCGAAACCGTTATCTCTTTGTATTTAAATGCTAATCCGAGAGGTGCGCCGAATTTAGGCGGTCCTGGCAGACGGCGGCGACGATCTCTTGCAGTAGCTTTACCCGTTCGGTGAGCCAGGCCAGTTCCTCGTCGCTGACGGTGTACTCGGCGGAGTATCTGGCCTCGACATAGGCGCGGCGTAGGCGGTCGAAGGCTTGGCGGTGCAGTTTGCTGTCGCTGGGCCAGATCGGCTTAAGGCGGTCGTCCAGGGCCTCGGCCTGTGAGCGCAGCATGGTGATACGGTGGCTCTTGGGGCTGTACAGGGCCAGCACCAGCAGGAAGCAGTGGTATCATCCCACGCCATACTGATGCGCTCGCAGATGTGGGTCAAAAAATACCGCAATTTTGAAATTAGTAGGGCATTAGTAGGGCGTTTAGTTCAAACGCGGTCTAACGACCTCCAATGCCTTCAAATTGTAACTCATTGATTGCAATTGTTTATTCTATCATTTTCAAAGACAATGAAACTCATTAAAAGTCATACTTTTAAAATTCGTAATGAGGGGGTCAGGTGTTCGAGTCACCTAAGCGGCACCAGAAACTTTTCCTTTTAAAATAAAAGACTTGACGATGCTGAACTGGCGTTGTCACACGGTTTTCGCCGTGTGCGACCGTCACGCCATCAGTGACTTGGACAACTTGTGGTCATAACCGAGGCGTCCTGAAAATTATTCTAAATATTCAATGGGAAATATTGCGTCAATCAAAATTATGAAGAGCGCAGATTTATCTTTATACATATATTTTGTGACATATTTATGTATTTATTTCAATATTTAAATAAAATTATTACAGTCTTATAAAACTGGTTTACTCCAGATTTATTTTGAGACATCTAGTTATGGCTTCGCATTAACAATTATGGTCTGGGCGAGACTTGCTTCCGAAACTTCCGACCTGTGTCGGAGGACGCGATCTTTTGCGTCTTCATGGCATGGGCAAGAGCTGGCAAGCTGCGTCCGCGTGACGGGGGCGACCTGTCATGAAACTGCGAAAGGAAGCATCGCATTTCAGGCCTATTGGACACGATTGGAGATATCGCATGCTTTCCCAACTGTCGTTGCCCTCCCGGCGCGCCACTGATTTCCGTAACCGCATTCTCATGAGCGTTGGTCTCAGCGCGCTCTGCGCCCTGGTTCCCGCGCTGGCCTGCGCCCAAGACGTCGTTGCGACCGAGGCGTCCGCGGTGGACGCACCGACCGAAGTCGTCGTCACGGGCTTCCGCAAGTCGCTGGGGGCGGCGCGTGATCTGAAGAAAAAGTCGGATATCCAGAAGGACGTGATTGTCGCCGAAGACATGGCGAAATTTCCGGAACTGAACCTGGCCGAATCCCTGCAGCGCCTGCCGGGCGTGCAGATTACCCGTGAAGCCGGCGAAGGCCGCCGCATATCTTTGCGCGGCCTCGGTCCCGATTTCAGCCGCGTGCAGCTCAACGGCATGGAAGTGCTGGGCAATGTCGACTCCGCCCAGGACAGCCGTGGCCAGCGCACCCGCGACCGGGCGTTCGATTTCAACATTTTTGCCTCGGAACTCTTCTCCAAGGTCGAGGTGGAAAAGACCTTCCAGGCGTCCCAGAACGAAGGCGGCATGGCCGGCACGGTCGGCCTGTTCACGGGTAAGCCTTTCGACTATGGCCCCGGCCCCAAGGCCGCGATCGTGGCGAAGTTGGGGACAAATCAATATACCAAGGATGCGCAGCCGCGCGTCGCCGGCCTGTTCAGCTATAACTGGGACAACAAGTTCGGCGCTTTGATCTCGGTTGCCTATACCAAGCGTGAGACCACCGAACAGGGCCACAATACCTATAATTACAGCCATCTGGGTGCAACAACCCTGGATGGGAATGGCAATCCTCAAGGCGATGCCTACAATCTGATTGCCAAAGGTCTGGACATCTCCCATCTGAGCGCCGCGCAGCAGACCCGCTTTCTGGCGGGCGACCTCTATTTCGCCGATGGTAACCGCATTTCCTCTTGGGATGCCAAGCTGGAGCGTCTGGGCGTGACGGCGGCCTTCCAGTGGAAGCCGACCGACAATATGGAGCTGACGCTTGACATGCTGCATGGCGAGGTCACGACCCACCGTGATGAACTGCACCTCGCCACGCGACCGCTGAACGGCTTCGGCTCCACCACCCTCGATGGCGCCAAGGGGGCGCCCTGGCCGGCGCAATTCCAGAATGGTTCGGTGCTGAACGATTTCAGGGTCGACAACAGCGGTTATGTCACTATGACCGATGTCAGCAATGTCACCTTCGGCAGCGAACATCGCCGCGAACTGAACGAAAACCGCTTCAATCAGGCAGCCCTGACCCTGAAGTGGGATGTCTCCGATCGCCTGCTGATTGACGGTCACGTCGGTTACGAGAAGTCGACCTACGAAACGCCCTATGATGATAAGCTGTATATGCGCGCCAAGGGCAATCTGATCGCCGATTATGGCATCGACGGCAAATCGGCCTCGTTCTCTTATCCGAACTTTGATGCGACCGATCCCGCCAACTACGCGATGGATAACTTCTACTACCGCGCTTTCCACAATCAGTCGGAGTTGAAAGACGGCGTACTGAACGCGCGTTACACGCTGAATGACGTCTGGACCCTGCGGGGGGGCGTGGCTTACCACAAGTTCACGCAAGGCGGCGCCGACTATTTCTATGACGGTGGCGTTAACGGTACTACCGGGGAGATGCGTGGCGATTCCGTTGCCGACATCACCTCGGTATTCACCAATGAATTCGGTTCGTGGCTGATCGGCGACTATGATAAGGCGTTCAAGAAGTACGACGAATACCATCGCCTGGAAGCGAAGCCCGACGGTACGGGTGGGGTCATTCAGGACATTGAGAACGTCTATGAAACCTCGGAAGAAACCGTTTCCGGCTACGTGCAGGCGGACTGGGACAGCGAGCTTATGGGCAAGCGCTTCCGTGGTAATATCGGCCTGCGCAGCTATGAAACCAAGACCCACTCGACCGGTTGGATTCAGGGTGACAGTTACGCCTATCTGGGTACGACGGACGTGAAGGGCAGCTATTCCGGTATCCTGCCGGCTCTGAATACGGTTCTGGAACTGACGCCGGAAGTGCTTTTGCGCTTCTCCGCCACGCAAAACCTGAATCGTCCGGGACTGGGTTCGATGGCCGCCAAGGGCAGTGCTTTCAAAGACGAGGATAGCGGTAAGATCAGCGCATCTCGCGGCAATCCCGACCTCAAGCCCTATAAGGACAACACCCTCGACCTGGCGGTGGAATATTATTTCGGCAAGGTGGGATTGTTGTCTGCAGGTGTGTTCCAGAAAAACATCACCAATTTCATCAGTTCGGCTGACTATACCGTCGAAGATGGTAATGCGCTCACCTTCGCGCAGGCGGGTATCCCGGCAGGCACGGTTCCGGGCGCAACGGCCGACACCCTCATTGATGAGTTCTCGATGCCGATCAACGTATCCGGCACCAAGAAGATTACCGGTGTGGAACTTGCGGCGCAAAGCCAGCTATCCTTCCTGCCGGCCCCGTTCGATAACTTCGGCGTGGTGGCAAACTACACCTATGTCGATACGCCGCCTGAGATCACCGGCATATCGCAGACCAGCTATAACGCCACGCTCTATTATGAAACCAAGACCTGGGGCGCGCGCGCATCCATGAGCCACCGCAGCAAGTGGTTCAGCGGACGCAACGCTTCGGTGATGAGCGCCGACACGCGGGGCTTCCAGGACTCGACCTACATAGATGCCGCGGCCTTCTGGAACGTCAACACCAACCTCCAACTCACCCTGGATGCGGTTAATCTGACCAATCAGAAGGATACGCAGTTCTGGGGGCAAAACGAGTACCTCTATAATCAGAACCAAAGCGGCACGACCTACATGGTCGGGCTCAGCTATAAATTCTGATAATCTGACCTGAAGGCTGCGCGCTCCTACCGTCTTTTCGGTAGGAGCGCTTTTCCCGTAAAAGACATGATCGTTTCTCATCGCCATCGCTTTATCTTCGCCGCTGTCCCGAAAACCGGTACACATGCTGTACGTCAGGCGTTGCGGGAGCACATGAGCGACGAGGATGTCGAGCAGGTGGGGCTGTTCGTGAACAAGCGCTTCCCGTGGCAAGAGCTGGCGGCGATCCAGCATGGCCATCTGTCGCTCCAGCAGGTGCGGCCCTATATCGGCGAAGGTGCCTTCAATGGCTATTTCAAATTCGCCTTCGTGCGTAACCCCTTCGATCGCTTCGTCTCGTATTGCGCCTTCATGCTGCGCGGTGGTGACGATTTCCAGAACTGGCCGCGCGAGGCCATGCATCATTTTCTGTTCCGCGATCCTCCGGAAAGGCACATCCTGTTCCAGCCGCAGGCGTCACTATTGGTAAGCGAGGATGGTCAGACCCTGCTGACGGACAGCATCGGCCGTGTCGAAGACATGCAAGGCTCGTACGATTCCCTCTGTGCGCGGATCGGCATTCCGTCGCGCCCGCTGGACCGTGTCAACGGCACAAAGCGCGATGATTATCGCCGCTACTACGACCAGGCCCTGATTGACGGCGTGGCCGCGCGCTATGCCCAGGATATTGACCTGTTTGGCTACAGCTTCGAGGGCTTGCGATGACCGCCAGGCCCGCTGCCAATCCGCGCAAGACCGGTGGTGTCCGCCCCCTCGGTCCCGTTGATATCTCCACCCTGAAAGCGGCCGTACTGGCCATTCCGGAAGATGTCTGGGAGGTGGAAAATGCCGCCAAGCCGAACCGGTTCGACGTTCTGGATACGACGCGTCATATCGTCTTTCGTTTTATCGATGACACCCGTGACTGGCGCGGATCACACGATCTGCCGGCCTGGGCGCAGTGGCGCAACCTGTTGGAGCCAGTGCTTGCACAGGCGGTTAGTAATTATGGCTATGCGCGTGGCGTATTTCCGCGGGTAATGCTGGCCAGAATGTCGGCCGGTGGAATAATCCATCCGCATATCGACGCCGGTCCGGCGGCGAAGTGGCCGCACAAGATACACGTTCCCCTGACGACAAACCCCGGCGTGGTGTCCTTTTTCGGCGGCGCCGAACGCAGGTTACCGGCAGGCGAGGCGGTGGAGGTCGATAATCTCGGCCCGCACTGGGTGCGCAATGGCGGCGATAGCGACCGCATTCACCTGATCTTCGAATATTACGACGCCGACCAGCCGGAGCCGGATTGGCTGGAGCCATTCCTGCTGTCCTGTTCTTTGGCAGGAGTGGCGCGATGACCATTACGGATATCGACGCCGATTTAAAAGACCGCGACGCCTTGTTGCAGCAGGCTCGTCACCTGCGCGTCAGCGGGCGCCTGCCCGCGGCCCTGGCCGTTCTGGCGCGGCTGGAGGCGGCATATCCCCGTTTCAGTCGCCTTTACCAGGAGCGTGCACATTGCCATATCGGGCTTGGAGATGCGCCTGCGGCCTTGGCCGCGCTGCACGCGGCGGTACGCCTGAATCCGACCCTGCCGGCAAGCTGGGACATGCTGGAACAGCTCAGCAGACGTGCAGGCGATACCGCCCAGGCGACCATGGCGGCACGACATCTCAGCACTCTGAAGCAGTTGCCCAGGGAAGTGGTGATGGCCAACAGCCTGCTGGCCGATGGCGACCTTGGCCCGGCGGAGCGGGTCATCCGTGACTACCTGCGCCGGGCGGGCGGAAATGTCGGTGCGCTGCACCTGCTGGCGCGAATCCGCCAGGAAAGCGGCGCGACGGAAGAGGCCGAGACTCTGCTGGAAGCGGTGCTCGCCAACGCGCCGGATTATCATGAGGCGCGGCTGGATTACGCCATGGTGCTGTTGCAGCAACAGAAGCACCTGCCTGCGCGGCAACAGGCCGGGCACCTGCTCGCCTACGATCCGGACAACCGCGATTATCTCAAGCAATATGCCGCCGCCTGTATCGGCCTTGGCGACTACGAACCTTTGATCGCCATCTATGACCGGCTGCTGGCCGGGGAGGCGCTATCCGCCGCCGAAATCGCCGATTTGCGGCTGTGGCGGGCGGCCGCCCTGAAGATCACCGGCAACCAGGCGGAGGCCATCGCCGACTATCGCGCCGCGCTGGAGGCCCTGCCCAGCCACGGCGCCGCCTGGTTTGGACTTGCCAATCTGAAAACCTGGCGCTTCAGCGACGACGACATCGTACGCATGAGGGCGGCGGAATCCGCGACCACTCTTCAGGACATGGATCGCGTCTACCTATGTTTCGCCCTGGGCAAGGCGCTGGAGGACCGGGCCGAATTTGCGGGCTCGTGGGCCTATTATGCCAAGGGCAATGCGGTGCGTCGTCAAACCGCCCGCTATCGCCCGGAAGTGGCGGAGGCCGCTCTCGCCCGGCTTAAATCCGTCTTCACCGCTGAATTTTTCGCCGAACGCGCCGGCTGGGGGCTGGCAGATCCGGCCCCGATCTTCGTCCTCGGGTTGCCGCGTTCCGGCTCTACCCTGATCGAACAGATCCTGGCCTCCCATTCGCAGGTCGAGGGCACGCAGGAACTGACCCTGATCGGACGCTATGCCGCCGAGCTGTGCGGCCAGGACCCGGAATGCGGCCTGCCGCTGGATATCGAGGCCCTGCGGCACCTGTCCCCGGACGCGGCGCGCGCGCTGGGCGAGCGTTTCCTTGCCGAGACCCGCACCTTCCGGCGGCTGAGCAGGCCGTTCTTCATCGACAAGATGCCTAACAATTTCTGGCACATCGGCCTGATCCATCTGATCCTGCCACACGCCACCATCATCGATATCCGGCGCGAACCCATGGGCTGCGGTTTTAGCAATCTCAAGCAATTGTTCGGAACCATAAACCAGGAATTTTCCTACGATCCTCTCCATATGGGCCGCCACTATCGCGCCTATCTCGACCTGATGCGCCATTGGGACAAGGTGCTGCCGGGCCGGGTGTTGCGCGTGCATTATGAGGATGTGGTTGGTGATATCGAAGGCAGCGTGCAGCGAATGATGAGGCATTGCGGCCTGCCTTTCGAACCGGCTTGCCTGGCCTTCCACGAGACACGGCGCAGCGTGCGCACCCCCAGTTCCGAGCAGGTGCGCCGGCCAATCAACCGTGAGGGACTCGATCAATGGCAAAACTTCGCGCCGTGGCTGGAGCCCCTGAAAGAGGCTCTGGGGGGCGCTCTGAACACCTACAGGCTTTGATATGAAGTTGTCGCAACCCTTCTTTCACCTTCCAGTGCTTTTCGACGTGACGCGCCTGCAGGCCGAGGTCGCCGCCTTGCCAACCGAGGCCTGGGTTTCGCATCCAGACAGCCTGCCTGGCAACAGTGCAGCACGCCTGATCAGCGCCAAAGGGGCCGAGACGGATTCCGTCCACGGCCAAATGTTGCCTACGCCATGGTTGAAGGCTATGCCCTATGTCCGTCAAGTCCTGGCCGGCTTCGGCGTGGTATGGAGCCGATCACGCCTGATGCGCCTGGCCCCAGGCGCAGGTGTGCCCGAGCACGCAGACACCAATTATCACTGGCACACGCGGGTGCGGGTGCATATTCCTGTTTTTACGAATGAAGCCGTACGTTTCCATTGTGATGGACAAGCGGTGCATATGGCGGCCGGGGAAGCCTGGATATTCGACAACTGGCGCCGGCATCATGTCGAAAACGGATCCGGCGAGGCGCGCATTCATTTGGTTGCCGATACCACCGGAACAGCGGCTTTCTGGCAATTTGCGACCGGTCCAATACCGCCGCGTAACCAGTGGCGCACCCTGGCCTTTAATCCTTTGGCCAATTCGCAATTGCTGACCGAAACCAATGAACGCGCACCTGTCATGCCCGCGGCCGAGGTGCAGTGGCTGGTCGACGATCTGCGAGCAGAACTGACAGTTGCGATCGATACACCTGAAGCCAGAACACGCGCCCAGCGGTTCAGCCTCTTGCTGGAGAGTTTCGTTCAGGACTGGCGCCAGCTTTGTGCTTTGCATGGTACGAGCGGGCAGGGGCGGGCCGAGTTCCTGCGCCTGATTGGTGCCGTGCACGAAGCCTCACTACCACTGGCCAATGGCCTTGTCATGCGCGCCAACGATATCGGGGCGCTGAACGTGCTGGAAAGGCGTGTGCTGCAACACTTGCTTGCCGATAGCTGAACCGGCGCTCTGTCATGAAATCTATGTTTCTAAGGGCTATTCATAATTCTTCGAGTCGCCACTGCTTGCTGGCGGGAATAAACCTCTCTGGTTTTCAGCGGCAGTAAATCATTCGGAGTTCTTAGCATGACGCATAACCGCAGGCAGGTGATAGCTGGCGCTTCGGTGATGGCCATGGGCAGGACGCTCGAAGCCTATGCCGGCCCGGCATCCTCTCGATCTATTATCATTGTGGGTGATTGGGGCCGCGACAGCGCGCCCTACCAGCGCGATGTCGCGCGCCAGATGGACAGTGTTGCCGGGAAAATGGACTGCGCGGGCGTTATATCTGTAGGCGACAACTTCTACGAGGATGGCGTCCAGTCGGTCGATGACGTCAAATGGCGGACGTCGTTCGAAGACATCTATTGCGGCCCGAACCTCAAATCGCTGCCGTGGTTTGTCGCACTCGGCAATCATGATTATGGCGGCGTGCCGCAGGCTCAGGTCGATTACACGCAGCATAGCGACCGCTGGTGCATGCCGGCGCGCTATTTCAAGATCGGCTCCAGCCAGCTTGGCGTACCGGATACTGATCTGTTCGTCATAGACACCAATGCGCTGATCGCCGAAAACTTCGAGGGGAATGGCCGGATGGCGGTCAATCTGCGCAGCCAGGACGCCAGCGCGCAACTGGCCTGGCTTGAACGCGAGCTGGCCAGCTCCGGTGCGCGGCACAAGCTTGTGGCGGGACACCATCCGATCTTTTCGGGCGGAAGCCTGCACGGGGACACGCCGGACCTGATCAGAACCCTGCTGCCGATGTTCAAAGAGCATGGCGTTTCGGCCTATCTGGCGGGGCACGATCATGACCTGCAACATATCATATCTGACGGACTGCACTGCATATGCGCGGGCGCAGGCTGCGAGGCGCGCCCTGTCCGTATGGTGAACGGGACGCAATTTTGTGCTTCGAGTCCGGGCTTTGGCATTCTGACAAAGGCTTCGGACCGCCTTGAGCTTCAGTTTAGGGATGACCTTGGCAAGATACTTTATCGGTCTTTGCTGTCCTAGATAGACGGTCGTGCGAAAGACGGGCCTGCCTTTGTAGAGGATATGAGTTTTAGTGACCTTATCAATTTGGTCGGCTTTCAACCTTATTCGTCTTCATTCCATGTCCGCAATGAGAAGATTCTGGTTGTCCTTAAGTGTTGCGATTGTGGTGAGCGACTGCGCTTCAACGATGCCCTGGTTTCAATAGCTCACGTTCTGCAATCTCGAAGATGAGAGTCTTCCCGGCGCCAGCTCTCATCCCACTGAAAAAGGCGATTTTGGTCAAGGCGTCCTATCCAAGGAGCACCATCAATTAGTGCGCAATTCGCCCCTTATCTGAAGCTCCGCCAGTCCGGCTGGATAGCCTGGTGGCACTCGCAGTTGAACACGAATCAGACGGCCTTCGTGCACCTCAGTCTCAACGGTGCGAACAGCGGACGTATCCTGACCCTGAATCTGCTCCACCAGCTTTTCCCAGTTACCCTGCATATCCTGGATTTCGGCGACGAAACCGTACGGACCAGCCTTGGGAAAGGTCAAGGTCAGGGCATGGACGTCGACCACGCGCTCCATGTCGAGAGTTACGCTCATCTGCGTGTCATCGGAGGCCGGAGCCCACCAGGTGCCCGGACTCCCGTCATTGACCAGCCGCGAACTGTGGCCAGGCGCACTTGAGCTCGCGAAGGTCGGGTTGCTCAGACCGAAAACGCTGTCGCCCGGCCGCGCGTGGACTGGAGGTGCGTAAGGCGTGTAGGGCCGATCCGCCGCGAGCGGCGTCACACCGGGGATAAAGGGCGGCCCGTTCAGGGTGCGGACCGTGGCCACGCCGTCCTTCAAGCCGGGTGAGGTGGCGCGCAGCCGCGTGATTCCGGCCTGCCAACTGCGCATGGTGATCGCCGCTTCGCCATCGCGGATCAGAATATCCGAGTCAGGCGTAAAGTCGATGCTGCGTCCGGTCGGCAGTTCGCCAGGTCCCGACTCGATGGCCAGTCGGACGGCGGGGCTGTTGCTGAGGCGGCGTCCCTGAGCGTCGACCACGCTGACAATGACCTGCACATCGTCCGTGCCATCAGCCCTGCGGATCACTGGCGAACTGGTCGTGATGCGCAGGGCCGCTGGTGTCCCTTCGACCGGCCAGACGGGCGGCGGTATGTGCGCATAGGCGTTGCGATACCAGTAGTATTGCCGTTTGGGCAGGCGGAAATAATCGATCAGCCCCATGCCGCCAAACTTCTTTCCGGCGATGGAGCCATGATCGAACCCTGCCCAGATCACCTCACCCGAGCGCCACGGCAGCCGCCACGAACCTTCCTTTGTCTTGTCCGCGCCCGGCGTATTGGGCAGGTCATCCCAGCCGGGCTCATAGACCCCCGGGCGTTCCGTCATCATCGATCCGTACTCGGCGACGAAGTTCGGAATGCCGGGGTCGGGAAACAGGCTGGCGCCGTCGCCATTATAACCGGCGATATCGCCAAGCTTGTCGATATCGCCGCGCTGCGCCCCGTCGATCGAGGCGGGCCGCGTCGGGTCAAGTTCGTGCGTCAGAGCGACCATCTCCTTCAACAGCCGCCGGGCTTGCGGAAGCGTGTCTTTAGCGGTGAAGAACACCTCATTGTCCATGCCCCAGGCAATGATCGAAGGATGGTTGCGATTTATGCGGATCATCTCGGTCAACTGCTGTTTGACATTGGTGTCGAAGGCTGCGAATTCGGCAGGATCGGTCGGATAGGCCGAAGCACCCCAGGGATTGCTGAACCCTGCCGTGCCCCAGAAAGGCGCTTCCGATAAGAAGAGCATGCCGAGCTTGTCTGTACTCTCGGCAAAATGCGGATCGTGGGGGTAATGCGAACCGCGGATGAAGTCGAACCCCGCATCTTTCAATATCTGGACGTCGCGTTCAATGGCCCCATTGGTCACGGCGTCGCCCCAGCCCGCCTGGTCCTGATGGGCGTTCGCGCCGCGGAAATAGAGGTGTTCGCCGTTCAGGAAGAAGCCCTGTTCCGCCGTCCATTTGAACCAGCGAAAGCCGAACTCGGTTTCAAACCTGTCGCGCTCCCTGCCCTTGACGCTCAGGAGCGTCACGGCATGATAAAGGACAGGCGTGTCGGGGGACCAAAGGCGCGGCCTTTTGACAGGCGCCGACATCTGACTGACGATCTTCGTCTCGCCCGGGGCCAGACGCACATGAGCTTCGGGCATGACCGCGACCACAGAGCCCTTATCATCCACAATGCGCGTCTTAATGTCGACATAGGCTGAAGCCGCGTCGCTGTTGCTGACTTCGGTCTCGACCTTGACCTTGCCGGCGGCGGCTGAAAGGTCCGGTGTTGTCACGCGCGTGCCGGTCCAGGGCACATGTACCGCATCTGTCGAGACCAGCCAGACATCGCGGTAAAGGCCGCCACTGAAGACATGCTCGCCTGCACGCGGCGCCAGGGTTGCGCTCCAGTCGTTATTGACCTT
Source organism: Asticcacaulis taihuensis (assembly GCF_900100255.1). Taxonomy (GTDB): domain Bacteria; phylum Pseudomonadota; class Alphaproteobacteria; order Caulobacterales; family Caulobacteraceae; genus Asticcacaulis; species Asticcacaulis taihuensis. The sequence goes on from NZ_FMTS01000010.1 coordinate 13,543, forward strand.
AACCGCGACGATATTGCGCCCCGGCCGCACCGCCGGGGTGATATCGACGGGAAAACCGGTGTAACCGCCACGGTGATGCGCCAGTTCCACGCCATTGACATAAACGCGCGCATCCTGAAACGCGCCTTCAAATTCAAGCGAGTAGCGTCGGCCGGTTGGCCCAGACGGCAGGGTGAAGGTCTTTCGGTACCAGCCGTCGCCTGTGTAGAAGCTTGGCGCCCGGAAATAAGGGATGCTGAAACTGTGTGGGAGGCCGACGCTTTCCCACGAAGAATCGTCGAAGTCGGCGCGCTCGGCGCCATCGACCTTGCCGAGTTCGAAACGCCAGCCTTCATTGAAATTGGCGCGTGTCCGGAGGGTCTGTCCCGCCGGTGTGGCTTTAGCCGATGGCGTCCACGCCAAGGCGCCCAAGGTCAAAAGGGCTGCGGCCGCAACCGCAAAAAGGGTGGGCAGGCGCATCACGTTGTTCCTCCGAGCCCCGTAGTCTTTATATCTCGGTAAGCCGTAGACCATAATTATCATGTATGAAATTACATTCTATATGTAATACATCCAAGACCGCTTTGATTTAAGTGTATCAACACTCAAATCATTGCCAAATTTGTAGCGTCTTTGCGGCCAAAGTGGACATTGGTGCGTCGCGCCATGGCCAGCTAACGTATTAAAATAGGCAATGTCATGGTTCTCAACCTGGCTGCGGTGTGCGTGTCCAGTCTGTGCTGCCTGCTCTGGTGAGGGTTTCGACCTTGAGCCGATAGACCACTGCGAGCCAGGAAGATACCGGCCGGAACATCCACATCGACGACCAGACGATTTTGCAGATCGGTCTTTCGAACCTTGATCCTTTCATTGCTTTTTCGGACCTGACTGTGAAAAAACATGATAGGCTCGCGCGGAAAGGAAGATTACGACTGTTCGTAATCCTTCGGGTCCGGGATAATGGTGCATGATGGATGTCAACCTGCGGCAAATCAGGGCGTTTCTTGCCGTAGTCGGCGCCGGCAGCTTTACTCGTGCCGCCGAATTGATCTCGCTCTCACAGCCCGCCCTGACCGTCCGGGTGCGTCAACTTGAGGAGCAGGTCGGCGTCCGGCTAATCGATCGGGGCGCACGCGTCCTCCAACTGACCCGTGAAGGCCGCGAACTCTATCCCGTCTTCCAGCGCATGATCCGCGACTTCGACGCCGCAATCGCCGATGTCACCGAATTTACTGACGCCGAACAGGGCATTGTCCGTATTGCCGCTTTGCCGAGCTTTTGTACCGGCCCTCTTGCGTCGCTGTTTGTGGACTTCAAGACCGTCAATCCGGGATTATCCTTCATTCTGCGCGATGCGGTAGGCAAGAAAATCGCAGGCATGGTCCGCGCCGAAGAAGTTGATTTCGGTATCGGCGTGGAAGGCGAACGTGAGGGCGATCTCGAATATATCGATCTCTGTCAGGATCGGCTGATGCTGGTGATGCCGACGGGCCACCCGCTGGCTTTGCAAGACACGGTGACCCTTGCGGATGTCGCCGCTCATCCCTTGGTCATGATGGATCGTGAGACAAGCGTGCGTCGCATGGTGGACGAGGCCTTTGCCGCCAGTGGCCTGTCGCTCAAACCGGCCTGTGAAGCGACCTATATGGCGACAGCCGTCAGCATGGTTCGCGCCGGCCTGGGGGTTACCCTGCTGCCGTCCTCGGCGGCAGAGATCAATATCTATCCGGACGTCCTTGCCCGCGCCGTGACCGGCGAGGGTATGACCCGTAAGATCGTCATTATTAAGCGCCCTGGCGTGCGTCTGCGCACCACGGCAGATGCCCTGTATATGGCCTTGCTGGGTGCGGCTCTACCAAAGGCATTCAATTCCGAAGAAGAACTTGGCTATAGCGCCCTTCCAAAAAAGATCGCTTAATCGTTCGGTTTCGGCACCCGGCAAGTAAAGCTTGCGGCTGTCGAAGGATCGCCCTTGCCGTCATAAACCGCTGTGGCCGGATATGCACATACGGGTCGCGTGAAGGAGATGCCGTCGGCGCGGTTCATCGATCTGAAACGGACGCCTGGAAGGCTGACCGGCGCTGCCCCGTTCTCCACCCATTGCTCCAGGGCATCCTGTGCAGCGACAGACGTCAGACCTGGACCGCCCTGGCAGTGTCCAAGGCCCGGCACCATGAATAGCCTGAAGAAAGCAGAAGGATCACCGGCTCGTGTTTTTATCTGGTTATAATAACCGGTCGATTCATCAGGGGGAACAACCGGATCGGCGAGCCCGTGAAATTGAATCAGCTTGCCGCCGGCAGCGGCGAAGGCGGATAAATCCGGATCAATGGCGTCTATCGGACCTCTCGACTGGTCCATACGCACGATATCTCGATCGAAATCAAATCGGTCAGCGGTCCAGGTAGGATCGTTGAAAACCCAGTACCGCCAGAAGTTCAGTCGAGCGGGCTCGCTTGGCTTGACGGGGTTGGCCCAATAGACCGGCCAGCCCCATTCGCTCCCTTTTACCCAGCCATAATAAAGTTGAGCACCGGTACGCGGATGTCTCGCACCCCTGTAAATCTGTTCAGCAACCCGGACTTCGGCCTTAGTGAGGCAGTGGCTTTCGTCCGAAACACCGCGTTTGCACTGGATTTGCTTCGGCTTGAAACCGCACTGGGCCGGTGCGGTGAGGAAGCGGTCGCCTGGCAGGCCGCCGTCCTTGCCTGCACAGGCATCTAAAACGGCTTTATTGAGCATTGGAAGTTTTGACGGCGGAAAGATCAGACTGCCATCGGCACGGTGGCTCACGCGATAAAGCCACAAAAACCCCAGGTTTAGGCGGGTGCGGTTGCTGCCCGGATCGCCCGCGATAATCCCATCGAAGTCGCCGGGGTAGCGTTGGGCCTCCATCAAGGCCTGCTGGCCTCCGGTGGAACAGCCCGAGAAATAGCTGTGGCGAGGCGCCTGTCCGTAATAGCGGGCGATAAGCGCCTTTGCGGCCATCGCCGTCTCGTGGACGGCGCGATGCCCCCAGTCGGCCAGCGCCTCGGGATGGCCGACCACAAAATCGGGATCATCCCCCGTATGTCCGGTGTCCGTTGCGGCAACGGCGTAGCCGTTATTGATCAGCGTCGTCATGGCACGCGTATCCAGTGCCGAACTGTAGCCCCCATTGCCCACCATCTGGAACTTGCCGTTCCAGCCGCTTAGCGGCAGCCACAGTTCAAACCCGATCCGAGACCCTTGGACGGGCGAAATCTGCCCCTGTAGCCGACAGACAGGCGGTGACGCCGGTAAGGTGGCTTCACTGGCGGTGATCGTCATCCCCGCGGGCGGCCTTGCCGTCAGATCCGCGCAAGGCGTCGCATGGGCCTTGTGGGTGAGGGCCGCCATCCCGATCGCAAATGCGCCCAGAAGGATCTTCACTTCAGCACCTCGCTGGTTTCTGCCGCTATCACAATGGCCTGCGCGTCAGTGGGGAGCAAGCGGCGCTGACCGACAAGATCTGCGGCGGCAGACCTGACCTGGTCGACAAAAGCGGCATGTGTACCATAACGTTCCTCTAGTGACGCACGCGGGTCGTTACTGGCGATGCGCTCCGCCTTCGTGCGGGCGAAAGGAATAAAGCCGCCCAGGAACAGGCAGTACTTGCCCTTGTCATAACCCGAGGCATGGGCATTCCAGCCCGTATAGGTGCCAAGCGGAACCCGCATCTGAACGCTTCGGATGCCTGAGATTTCATTGCCGTCGTCATCCACGCGCGGCACCAGGGTGGGCAGGATCGCGACCTGCCTGGGCGGCAAGCGAGAGGGAACGCCGCTAAGGTCAGCCGCAATGAAACCCCTGCCGGCATCCTGCTGCACGAACCGGTTCACAAGGCCATCCGGCTTCACGCCGCCCGGCAGTTCGGGCATGCCCATGGCGGTGGCTGTTGGTGCGACCAGATCGCCCTGCGCCAGAGTCGGGTAGGCGCTTGGCGGAGGTTCGACGCCATCTTTCACCCAGTCGACGAGATTGGCTACCGCTGCCCGCCACAGTGGTAATGACGGGTTGGGGTTATCGACCAGGGTACAGGCGATAACGGGATTATGCTGGGCTGCCGTTATGAACCCGGCGTTTTGACTTTCCGGTGCGCCGCCATGAGTGACGCCGGGAAAGTAATAACGCCTGACCGTATCGGGCAAGGGGATGTCCGCCTTCGCATCCGTGCCGACCAGATCGGGCGACATCCGCAGGTTCCATATTTCGGCCGCGCCAAAGGTCTCGATGATCTTGGGACAGGTATGGCTCTCAGTACAGCGGTCCAGTAAGCTGGCAGCTTTTAAATTTCGGGCTTTATCCGCGTAACGCCCCCACCACAGCACGCCTTCGCTGCCCAGTTCATAGAGGTTGGCCGCGCCGCCCGGAACGGCGAACCGGAAATTCAGGGGCGCCAGGCGCGCGGCGATATTCGGATTGGCGCCGTCGAACACGATCCGCCCCTCTTCGTCGGCGTTGAAGCCAAGATGAATGAACGAGCGGACATAGTTTCCGGATTGTGAGGTGCCCGTGGTAATGGCCCACCTGATCTGGCCCGCCAACGGATTGTCCGCGCTTTTGTCATAGCGCAGGAAGCTGGCAAAATCCCGCGTGGTGGCAAAACCGATGCCTAGAACCAGCGGGTCTTTACCCGTATAGGTGAGGCCGTAACTCAGCCGGCTGTCGAATCCGTGCCTGAGGCATATTTTCGTCGGATCAGGCACCCCCGGAAAAGGGGTCCTGGCGCAATCCGCGAACGCCCAGTCCGAGGATGGGATGTTGATTTGGGGGCTTGTATCCGAGGCCTGCGAAAACAGCCGCGCCGCGCGCGTCTTCAGCGAAAGCGGCAAAGGACGGGATACGCCAACCCCGAGACCACCCATGAGCGGAAGGGTGTCAATGTTCGCCTTCATATCGACAAATCGCACGAACACCGGCCCCGTCAACGGCGCGCCACCGGCTCGCCGGGCCACAGGAACCTGGGCCGTATAAAGGCCGGGCCTTGGCGCGATATCGCCCTGCCATCCCACAATCACATGCACATGCCCGAAAGGGTCCGGCACAAGGGCTTCGCCATTTCCGCGGTTGGGGACCATGTCGTAAAGAACGCCGGTTGAACGCGACATGTCGACGGGTTTGATCAGTGTGAAATTGGCGCCGTACACCACATTGCCCTGATCATCACGCGGGGCGTACGACAGGTCCGTAATGATCCGGTTATGCAGGTCATCCGGTCTCAGGGCGCCCTCGAAATGACCGTTCAGGATCTCGTAGTCAATATCATGGTTTGGTCCACCCTTGGCGTCGAGTGGTGTCCGGCTGTCAATGACCACGCGCGTGACATGCGCATGTGTGGTGCTTGCGAAAAGCAACAATCCCAAGGCGGCGGTGGTACGTAAGTATCTTTTCACAGTCAGCCCTCCTCTGGCACGTCAAGGTCCAGCAGCAGGGCGCCAAGTGTTTTGCCATGCGGGTCGAGGGCCAGAGACCGCGTGACCCCGCCCTTCAAGGCGCCCTCCAGCGTAAATATGAATGCGCCAAGCGCTGGCAGCTCATGTCGCTCGACATGCCGGCACGGCAGGCCCGAATAGAAGGCGCGGACCCGGTCGGTCGTGAGGTGGGTCTGAAGCACGCCGTAATATTCTGGCAGATAGGCAATAACCGATATCTGTGAGGTATCGCCCTTGTCCCCGGTACGAATGTGGGCCATGTCACGCAACTTCATCTACGAAACCTTCAAATGTACGGCGGAGATGACCCGTTGGCGATTAATCAGGGTTGAGGCAACGGCCATGACCGGTTTAACGGAGGACACGGCGCCTCCGCCACCGGATGGCCCATTCGTATAAAGGGCCTCTACCTCACGGCCGATCCGGGCCGCCTGATCCGCCTCGGCGTGTCGGCCGGCTACCCGGATGCGAACCTCGAAAGGGTCTGATGCCGGGGCAGGCCGGGCGGCGACCCTTGTGGCATCCACGCCGATAAGGTCGAACTGGAGATCGTCGTACCGGTCGCCAAGACGATGGCGCAGAATATTTAAAGCCAGTCGTCCGCGCGCCACGGCGCCGGGGCCGGCATATGACATCTGGCCTTCGCCGATAAAACCGTCGAGATAACCCAAAGTCACCTTAAGGCTGTCCGGGCGTGGGCGCCCGCGGGCACCGGTCACCTGGATACGGTTTGGCGCGAGCGGCTCAAACGCCACGTTGCGGATGTCCGTGATGGCATCGGCCTGAAGATAGGCGGCCGGGTCCAGAATTTCGTAGAGCAACTGCTCCTTGCAGGTTGCGGTCGTTATGAGCCCGCCGGAGTTGGCCACCTTCGTGATTATGGCCGAACCGTCAGACTCGATCTCCGCAATGGGAAAGCCCAGCCGCGCCAGATCCGGCACATCCTTGACGCCGGGATCAGCAAAATAGCCGCCCGTAATTTGTCCGGCGCATTCCAGAAGATGACCGATGACGGTCCCGTGGGCCAGGCGGTCCCAATCATCTGCGGCCCAGCCAAAATGGTGGATCATCGGGGCCACGAATAGTGCCGGATCGCCAACCCGGCCCGTCAGAACAACATCTGCGCCGGCCGCCAGCGCTGCGACAATTCCGTCCGACCCCATATAAGCATTGGCTGAAACAAGTGATGCGCGCAGATCGCGAACCTGACCAGGCTGATCGAGCAGGGCGGCGTCTAAGTCCAACTGTTCGAGGACGTCGTCACCGGTGACGGCGGCGACCTTCAGGCCCTTGATGCCCAGGCGGCGGGCAACCTCTATCACCGCATCGGCAGCAGTCAGCGGATTGGCAGCGCCCATATTCGAGATGATGCGAACGCCACGCTCGCTGCACGGGGTCAGAACAGCTTCCATCCGTTCGACAAGATATGGGTCAAAACCGGCCTTGGGATCATTGCGGCGCGCGATTTGTGCCAGCGCGATGGTACGCTCGGCCAGGCATTCAAACACGAGATAGTCAAGATCGCCGTGTTCCGCCAGTTCAATGGCCGGATCTATGCGATCGCCGGAGAAGCCGGCGCCACTGCCAATACGCAGGGAACTCATATCGGGAATAATCCAAAAAGCACGGCCGCGAACGTCATCAGCAGAGATGCGGCGAACAGCCAGGGAATGGTGAAACGTTGATGAGCGCCCAGGTCAATGCCGCTGAGACCAGCGACCAGGAAGGTGGCCGGGGTCAGCGGGCTTACCGGGAAACCGGTTGTCATTTGCCCAAGCAGGGCCGCCTGAGCGACCTGGATTGGCTGAACACCGAACGGTTTTGCAACCTCGGCGACAACCGGCAGAATCCCGAAATAAAACGAATCCGGATCGAACATCAGACTGAGAGGCATCGATACGAGGCCAAGCCCAAACGGGATGTGCGATCCCGCGCCAGTTGGCACCAGCGCGACAGCTTCCGTCGCCAGCGCTTTGATCACCCCGGTGCCAGTCATGACGCCCGTAAAGGCGCCGGCGGCGAACAGGACGCCCGCCATCAGCAATGCGGCGCGCGCATGTGCCTCAATCCGTACCCGTTGATCGTTGGCGTTGGGATAATTGATCAGGAGCGCAAGCACCACACCGGCCATGAAAACGACGACAGGTTCAACCAGGCCGCTGATCATCACGGCCATAACAATCAAGGTCAGGGTCAGGTTGACCCAAAAGAGATGCGGGCGGCGGACAAGCGGGTCGCCAGGCGGCAATTGCGGGGCAAAGGCCATGTCAGCCTCTGCCATATTCAGTCCAAGCCGATGCGCCTCACGCTTGCCGAGCCACCAGGCTGTGGCGAAAACAAAAACCAGCCCCACGACCTGAACACCGATCATGGGCGTGAAGATGTCGTGGACCGGAAGCCCCAGTGCCGCTGAAGCCCGTATGGTGGGGCCGGTCCAGGGCAGAAAGTTCACTCCCGCCGCGAGTGAGGCGCAGCACGCCAGCACGCGCCGGTCCATCCGCAAGGCGTCATAGAGTGGCAGCATGGTCGGGATGGTTATGAGGAAGCAGACCGCGCCCGAGCCGTCGAGATGAATAAGCAGGGCGAGGGCGGCAGTGCCGATCGTGATGCGCGTTGGCTTATTGCCCGCGATGCCAATGACTCGACGGATGAGCGGGTCCAGCAGGCCCGCATCACTCATAATGCCGAAGAAGAGGATGGCAAAAATAAACATGCCCGCGACAGGAGCGATCTTCTCTATGCCAGCCAGTATCAGCTTGCCGCTCCCAAGGCCATGGCCGCAGGCCAGCGCGACGCCTATCGCTATGATGACCAGCGCTGCGAGGGATGACACGCGTTGCGTCATCACCATGAGGAGGAGCGCCACAATAGCGGCGAGACCAACGACGGCCAACATGTGGTTTACAATCCCTGTTCTGCTTTTGCCAGGGACTTAATAATCAAATTGATTTTGTGTCAACAAAATATGCTGATTTAATATTGCGAATACTTTGTTTTATACTTATAAATGTTTTTTATCGGCCTATTATAATAATAAATAAAGGCGCGGCGGCGAAGTTTATTTGAGTGCGGCCGTCGTTCCGCGAATAACAAGGCTGAAGTCCAGCCTCTGGACTTCCTTGGTCTTGACGGCCAGGTCGCCGCCGAGTCCTTTGACTACCAAGTCCGTTGCGCTCTCCCCCATATCCGTGATCGGTTGGCGAATGGTGGTGAGCGGCGGCCAGACCGTTTCCGCACCGGGACTGTCGTCGAAGCCAACAATTGAGATGTCGCCGGGTATGGTGAGGCCGTACTTGGCGGCTGCGGTCATCATACCGAAGGCGATCATGTCGTTCCCGGCAAAGATGGCGGTTGGTCTGGACCTGGCTGACATGATGGCCTCCCCGGTGGCGATCGCGCCTTTGGCGCTGGCGATCGCCACCTCCATCAAGGGGTAGGGCGGGACCAGACTCTTGTCACGGAAATACCGTGTATAGCCCTCGTATCGGTCTTCGCTCGCACCGGTTTCACGGAAACCGACATAGAGGATATCCCGATGGCCCAGTTGCCAGAGATGATCGATGGCTTCATACGCGGCCTGGCTGTCGTTCATGAATACATAGGACGATCTCTCCAATTGCGTCCGGGGGGCAATCCGGACGTACGGAATGGTGAGTTCGTCCAGCATGTCCAGAATAGCCGGATCATCGCACATCGGCGGTGGCACGATCATCGCGTCGAATCGCGAGGTACTGAGGCGCTTGAGAACGGCAGGCCGATCCTCCTGCTCGTATCCGCGCATCGGTTCCATGATCATGTGGTAGCCGTGCCGGCGCGCGGCACGCATTACACCGGTTTGCAGGGCGCTGTAATAATAGTGGATTTCGTCATTGTAGATCATTAGCCCGACCAGATAGCTCCGGGAGCCGGGCAAGGAGCGCGCGGCCGCGTTCGGCTTGAAGCCGCGCGCATCGATGATGGCCTGAACACGGGCGCGCGTCGCGGGACTCACGCCATATTCGTGATTGAGGACGCGCGAAACGCTTTTGATGGACACTTCCGCTTCGCGCGCGATATCAACGATGGTCAGGTTTTTCATAGGCCTAGGAGGGGGTTCGGAAGTCACCCCCGAGACTTAATACGTTCGTATTCAGAGTAAATGGTTTTCATTGGCTAAGGTTTGCGAATGCCCGCGACGAGCGTGGCGGAACCTGTCACGCCAGCATCTTCAGCGTCATGCGCCACCGATACATTATACTGCCCGCCGGCCTGAAGCCACTGGCCGGTTTTCTCATCGAACCGGGACAGCAGGCGCTGGTCGGCGGTAACCGTTACAGTCGTGCTTTCGCCAGGGGCGAGGCTCACCTTAGAGAAGCCGATCAAGCGCTTGACTGCACCGCCCGGGGCCTGATCCAGATACACCTGCGGCGCATCCTTGCCCGCGACCGCGCCCGTGTTGGTAACCTTAAAACTGACCGACAAGGTCTTGCCGCCAGTCACCTTCACATCCGAATAGGCGAATTGGGTATAGGAAAGGCCATGGCCGAAGGGAAACAGGGCTTTCTGGTTCAACTTGGCGAACCGGCGATAACCGATGTCCGAGCCTTCATCGTAGTGGACATCGAACACCTGGCCGTCCGGCAGACCGAGGCCCGGCATCGTGGCGCGGGGATATTGATCAATCGACTGCGGGAATGTGACCGGCAGGTGGCCGGAAGGGTTTACTGCGCCGGTCAGCACATCGGCGATGGCTTCGCCGCCCTTTTGACCGGAATACCAAGCCTCGATGACCGCCGGTGTTTTGCCAAGCCAGGGCATCGTGACGGCGCCACCGGTTTGCAGGACCACGATGGTGTGTGGATTGGCCTCGGCCAGCGTGGCGATCAGCGCGTCCTGGCCATCTGGCAGGCTCAGGTCGGCGGCATCGTCGCCTTCCGCCATCCACTGGTTGCCGAAGACGATGACTAGGTCGGCCTCCTTGGCCTTGCGAGCGGCTTCAGCAGGGTAGCGTCCGGTGTCGAAGCGGATATTGGCGTTCGGCAGGCGGTCCTTCAAAGCCTTCACAGGCGATGAAGTGTGAAAGTTCATGCGATTGAAGGCCGCCATCATGCCTTCGCCGCCCACGGGGATAGCGACCTGATTGACGTCAGAAGTTACCTGGGAAGAGCCGCCACCGGACAGGACGCCCGCATCGGCGTGACCCCCGACAATCAGAATGTTTTTCGCTGTGGCGGCCAGAGGCAGCAGGTTGCCTTCGTTCTTTAGCAGCACAATGCCCTCGGCCGCCGCCTGACGCGACACCTCGGCGTTTGCAGCCCGGTCGACGGTCACCGGCGCAGGCGAATCGAAAAGACCCGCGGCGAACATAGAGCGCAGAATGCGGCGGGACATATCCGACAGTCGGGCGGCGGGGATCGAGCCATTATCTATGGCGGCCTTCAGGGGGGCGCCGAACCAGACCTGCTTGTCCAGTTGTTCGCCAGACTGCTGGTCGAGGCCCTTGACCGCGAAGTCGGTCGATTTCACGGCGCCCCAGTCGGACATCACATACCCCTTATAGCCCCAGTCGCCCTTCAGGACCGTATTCAATAGGTGATCGTTGCCACAGGCATAGGCGCCGTTGACCAGATTGTACGAGCACATGACCGAGCCCGGCTGGCCGGTTTCAAGGGCGATCTGGAAGGCCAGTAGGTCCGATTCACGCATGGCCGATTCGGAAATAATACTGTTGGCAAAGTTACGTCCGGTTTCCTGGTCGTTGATGGCGAAGTGCTTCATTGTCGAGATGACATGCTGACTCTCTATGCCCTTGATCGCCGCCCCGGCAATGGTGCCGGCCAGCAAGGGGTCTTCACCGGCGTATTCGAAATTCCGTCCGCCGCGGGGATCGCGGGCCAGATTGACGCCACCAGCGAGTTGCACATTGATGCCGCGCGAGCGGGCTTCCTGGCCGACAACCACGCCACCTTTGAAGGCAAGATCGGGATTGAAGGTTGCCGCCAGCAGGAGGCTTGACGGCAGGGCAGTGGCGGTATCGCCCGGACGCACATTGCCCGGATTGGTCACGCCCAGGGAGGCATCGCTCTCCTGTTGCGCGGGAATACCTAAACGCGGAATGCCCGGAATGAAGCCAGCCGAGCCGATCGCGCCCTTGGGCAACTTCATGCCGGGGAAAAAGATCATGGCCATTGGGCCGTGAACGAGGCTGAGGCGCTCATCCGGTGTCAATGCCTTTTCCAGGAGTGCCGCGCGCTGATCGGCGCTCAGGGACGTGTTTTGCCAGGGCTGCGTGTCGGTGGCGGCAGCCGCGACAGGCAGGGCCAGGGCCACTATGAGTGCGGTGACCGAAGTGGCTCTCGCCAGTCTGGCGGCGATGGAAGGGGTCGGTTTCATTGTATATCCCTGAGAGTCATGCCGTTCGACAGTCAGCCCGCGCGCCGGCATTGATGTTTTTAAAAAAGCGCGCCCCGGAGTGAGAGGCGCAAATATCCGAAACCGAAAGCGTTTATCAGTTGCGGAGGGTCGCTATCCGGAATCGAGAAAAAAATTAAGGCGTACGATTAGACAACGTTGTCGAAATATTGGCTATTTTTGCCGGGTGTCAAGGCTAAATTGCACTCGGGTCGGGAGTGGCAGGGCGAGTCGCCATTTGTCAGGGAGTGACAATAGGCGGCAAGCAAAAATGTTGCGTCAACGCAACAGGTCATTTTCGAAATTAGTAAATTTTTCAAAATTTTTCATCGTCGCATTATTTGCATTTTTTATGGGCTGATTTGAAAAAAGTATAATTTTACAATGGTTTTTGATAGTAAAATGTCCTGTTTGCATATTGATTATATTGAATAACTTTAAGGTGTTTCGCTCTTTGTCCGCAAAAAACAAAGATTTTTTGTGAGCGTTAACATTCCGATTTTTGACTCGTTTTGGAAATTTCCAGGCGGTCTGTACCAAAAGTTTCGTCCTGTTTGGCGCGTTGACAACGTTTTCCTAATTCGTCAGGCTAAGTTGGCAAACCGGGCCCCTAAGTCCGGCTGGCAAATAAAAAAGAGCCATTGAGGCTTCCGGGGAAGGGCATTGGGTGAATGGCGAAACGCCACCCAGGCTTTCAAAAAAATGAAACGACAAATGGCTCAAGGCCATGGGAAGGAAAACATGTACGCCAACAGAATTGCGACTCGTATTGCATCGTCCAGGCGCCTTATGCTGGGGGCGGCGGCTTTACCGCTGATCATGACAGCGGCGCTGATCAGTTTCACGCCAGCGCATGCACAGGATATTCCGGTCACCCAGGAAAATACGGCGGCGGCCCCGGTTGTCGACTCCAAGAGCACTGACAAGGATACGACCGTTGTCGTCGTTACCGGCACCAATATTAAGGGTGTCAAGCCGGTTGGGTCTGAGACCACAACGATGAAACGCGAGGAGATCCTTGCCACCGGCCTGACGAACGTCACAGACGTGCTGCGGACCCTGCCGCAGGTTCAGAACACGGGCGATCCGAACGGCGCCACCATGCGTGAGGGCGGCACGGCCGGTTACGGCGGCAACTCGACCCAGGGCACCACGATCAATCTGCGCGGCATTGGTTCCTCCGCGACCCTGACCCTTGTGGATGGTCACCGTCTGGCGCCATCGGGCGCCGCGCTCACTTTTACTGAAGCGACGCAGGTGCCGATCGCTGCGGTAGAGCGTATCGAAATCGTTTCGGATGGCGCATCCGCCATCTACGGTTCGGACGCGGTTTCGGGCGTCATCAACTTTGTTCTGCGTAAGCGCTATAACGGCGCGGAAGTAACGGGCCGTTATTCCGTCAACAAGGGCGCGGATGAAAAGGGCGTCTCTGCAACCGCCGGCCACTCCTGGAATAATGTTGGCAAGTTCGGTGAAGGCAATGCCATCTTCAGCATGGACTTTACCGATCGCTCGGCCTTTGCCCGCAACAAGAGCCCTTACCTGATGCAGGATCTGACCCGGTTCGGGGGGCTGGATAACCGTATAAACGGCGCGACCGCCACGCCGGGAACGCCCGGCAATATCGTGGTTACGACGACGACCTATTTCCCTGTGTATGGTACGACCTACAACACTTATGGTCTGCCAAATGGCACCAACGAACACCTCACAGGCGCTGACCTTCTGGCTACGCCGAACTTGGTCGATTCAGCCGACTACGCCGACTACATAGGTGCGTTGAAGCGTCAGCAGTACGTGTTCATTCTGAATCAGTCGATTACGCCCTGGCTCGATTTCAGCTACGAAGGCTTCTATACCCATCGTGAAACCATCAGCCGCGCCCTCTATACGAACAGTGCCATCAAGCTGACCGCGGCCAGTCCGTTCTACATTCAGGGCGTGCCAGGTATCGCGCCCGGCGCGGACGAAACGGTCCAATATAACTTCTACAAGGATATCGGCGCACAGACGACCTATAATCCGGACACGACCTGGACCCAGACGGCAAGCCTTAAGGCCAGGCTGCCCAAAAGCTGGAGCGCCGACGGTTATGCGACTTTCGGCCGCGATGCGACCTGCGGCATCTGCAACATCAACAACAATGTCGACGTGGACGCGTTCAACTATCAGATCGCCCAGGGAAACATCAATCCGCTTTCCAGCACTCCCCTCACGGAGGAGCAAAAGGCTACATTCATCGGAACCAACATTCAGGCCAGTACGAACAAGATGGCCGATTTTGGCCTGAAGTTCACCGGCCCGCTTTTCAGCCTGCCGGCCGGACCGGTTCGCCTGGCCGTTGGCGCTGAACATCAGTATAATGAACAACATCTCTCCAACGGCGCCAACCGTGGTACGGATAACCACTTCCAGTGGGACAATATCACCACTTCCAACCGCACCGTGGACTCCGCTTACCTCGAAGTCTTCATCCCTGTCATTTCACGGGACATGAACATTCCGCTGGTTCAGGACATCAATCTCGATCTCGCCGGCCGTTACGACAAGTACTCCGACTTCGGCGATACCTCGAACCCGAAGATCGGTATTACCTGGGACGTCAATGACGAGCTGTCTTTCCGTGGATCATGGGGCACGTCATTCCGGGCGCCGAGTTTGACGGACACGAATGCAAACGTTTTCTCATATGCCGGTATTTTCCCATTCCCGAACAATTCGGGCGACCCGAACATTGCCCAAGCCTTCCCTGGCTACAGCTACGCTCTGATGTTCATTGGCGCCAACCCGGACCTTCGGCCGGAAGAAGCGACGACCTGGTCGGCTGGTTTCGACTACAAACCCGCCTGGGTCGACGGCCTGAGCGTTGGCTCGACCTACTATGATATTGCCTATGACAATCAGATTGTCTTCCAGCCCACTGTTAATCTGTTCCTGTCGAGTCCGGAAAATCGAGCGGTCTATTCCAAATACATCCATCCGGTTGACAACACCGGTTGCGTCGAGGGCGATTCTTCCACCTATGATCCGGAGCTGGCCAAATACGTGGCCCTGCCGAATCTTTACGGTTCGACGGTTGGTCAGGTCTGCCAGGTTCAGGTTGTCCTCGATGCCCGCGAAACCAACATGGCGGCGACCCACCAATACGGTGTCGACCTGCATGCCACCTATGTCCGTAACACCTCCTATGGCTTCCTCAATTTTGGTGGTTCTGTCACCAAGATCCTCAGCAGCAAACAGACGATTGTTGAGGGCACCGACGCAATCAGCGCGATTGACCACTACAGCTATCCGGTGTCTCTGCGCGGCCGCTTCAATGCGGGCTGGGCGAAAAATGGCTGGAACGTCAATCTGTTCGCCAACTATGTAGGCGGCTACCTGAATGACCAGACCCTGTCGGACAATGGCGTCCAGCGTCCGTTCCAGAAGGTGAAGGCCAACACGACCTACGATTTTGGCGTCGGTTATATGGTGCCGCAGGACTCGACCAGTTTCGCCAGGGGCGTACGTGTCTCCCTCAACATCCAAAACGTTTTGAACCAGGCGCCGCAAATCGTCCTGACCAACAACTCGGCCTATGACCCGGCCAATTCGAGTATTCTTGGCCGTGTGTTCAGTCTACAGTTGACCAAAGCGTTCTAATCTAAAACGATCGGCGAAGCCTTGGGTTTTCGCCGATCGCCCATTGTTTAACGAAGCATAATAAACGCCCCATTTGGGGCTCAGGAAAGGAATAAAATGCGTAACGCGTCGTTTATGTCCGCCAGCCGAACGGCTCTGGCGGTTTTTGTCGCCTCTGGACTGGCTATGGCGGCCTTGCCCAGTTGCGCGGGCGCCCCCAACACGGTGCAGACAGTGTCTGGCGCCGTGCAGGGCGTAACCGTCGAAGGCGTTGAATCCTTCAAGGGCATTCCATTTGCGGCACCTCCCCTCGGTGACCTGCGTTGGCGCGCCCCGCAACCGGCCGCCAAATGGACCGGCGTGAAGGTGGCGGATACCTTCGGCCACGACTGTATGCAGACGCCGTTCGGTGGCGACGCGGCGCCGCTTGGCGCGACGCCCGGTGAAGACTGCCTGGTTCTGAACGTCTGGCGCCCGGCGGGCGTGCCGAAGGACGCTAAGCTGCCGGTCATCTTCTGGATCTATGGCGGCGGCTTCGTCAACGGCGGCTCGTCGCCCCCCGTCTATGACGGTTCGTCCTTCGCCAAAAAGGGCGTCATCATGGTCAGCGCCAATTACCGCCTGGGCCGTTTCGGCTTCTTCGGCTTCCCGGAACTGACGAAGGAAAACAAGGACAATGGTTTGCTGGGCAACTACGGTTACATGGACCAGATTGCGGCGCTGAAGTGGGTCCAGGCCAATATCGCGGCCTTTGGTGGTGATCCCGCCAATGTGACGATCTTCGGCGAATCGGCCGGCGGCGGCTCGGTCAATACGCTCATGACCTCGACCCAATCCAAAGGGCTGTTCGCCAAGGCCATCGTCCAGTCGGGCGGGGGACGCGGCAACCTGATGGGTAACCGAGAGCTGTCGAAGGACAAGCCGGGAATGCCGTCGTCAGAAACGCTCGGTGTCAATCTGGCCAGGAAATATGGCATCGAAGGCACGGGCGCCGAGGCTCTCGCGGCACTGCGGAAGCTGTCCGCCGAGCAGATCAATGATGGCCTCGGCATGATGACCATGGGCCAGGCCGGTCAAACCTACGGCGGCCCGATGGTCGACGGCGTGATCGTCGCCGAAGCGCCGCAGGCAGTCTATGAGGCTGGCCGCCAGGCCAAGGTGCCGTTCATGATTGGTGCCGATACGGCCGACATCGGCTTCGGCTTTGCCCCTACCAAGGAAGCCGCTTTCGCCGCGTTCGGCCCATACGCCGACCAGGCCAAGGCCGCCTACGATCCTGACGGCACCAAGACCGTTCAACAGATCAACGCGGAAATTGGCATGGACAAGGCCATGGTCGAACCGTCCCGCTTCGTGGCCTCGACGATATCCAAGCAAGGCATTCCCGCCTACGAGTTCCGTTTTGGCTATGTGGCCGATTCCATGAAGGCCGAATGGAAGACCGGTACGCCGCACGCCACGGAAATTCCGTATGTTATGAATACGGTCAAGGAGAAGTACGGTGACAAGTTGACGCCGGCGGATGCCAAGATCGCTGACCAGACCAACAGCTACTGGGCCAATTTCGCCAAGACGGGCAACCCGAACGGTGAGGGGCTTCCCCACTGGCCGAAGTATGACTCCGCCAAGGACGAACTGATGGTGTTCACACCTGAGGGTGTGCCGGTGGCGCAGGCCGATCCGTGGAAGGCGCGTATGGACGTAACGGCCGCCGCCGCCGACCTGCCGCCGCCGCCGCCGCTGGCCACGAAGACGGCGGACGGCCATTTCGCCACCAAGCTCTCCCCGCTGGGCGAGATGCTCAACGATCCGGCCGCCAAGGCCGTGCTCAACAAGCACATCCCTGACGTGGTGGGTAATCCGCAGATCGGCATGGCGAGCAACATGACCCTGCTGGCCCTGCGCCAGTATATCCCAACGCTCACGGATGACGTGCTGGCCGGGATCGACGCCGATCTCGCCGCACTGCCGGCCAAGAAGTAAGACCGTAAGCTCCCCGGCATGCCTGTGCCGGGGAGTCATTCCCTGATCCACTTGCCCAGGTAACGCACCTGGTTCGCTTCGGCGGCGCGTGTACCTGGGACTATGAATATATCCGGAAGCCCGCCTCGCTAAATTTCAATAAAATTCATTCTAAAACTGACAGGGAAATGCAATGTCATTTTTGAAACGCTCACTGATCGCCACGGCCGCTCTCGGCGCCGTCCTCTTCGTCTCCAATCCGGCCGCCGCGCAGTTCGGACCGCCCCCACCGCCGCCGCCGCCGAAAGAGACCCCGTGGAAAAACACCAGCCTGGACGCCGCCACGCGGGCCGATCTACTGCTGAAGGAAATGCTGCCGAACGAAAAATTGACCCTGCTGATGGGGCATTTCGGGACTGACGCCCAGTGGATGAATTTCCGCGGCGATATTCCTGGATTGGCCTGGAAGATGCCGGCGGAAGCCCGGCCCCAATCGGCCGGTTTCGTCTTCGGCGTGCCCCGTTTGGGTATCCCCAACCAATGGCAGGCGGACGCCGGCATCGGCGTTGCCTCGCAGGCGGGGCCCAATCCGCGCCTGCGCACTGCCCTGCCTTCGGGTATGGCCACAGCCTCGACCTGGGATCGTGATATGGCCTTTGCCGGCGGGGCCATGATTGGCCGTGAGGCACGTCTTTCGGGGTTCAACGTGCAACTGGCGGGAGGCGTCAATCTGGCGCGCGAACCGCGCAACGGCCGCAATTTCGAATATGCCGGCGAAGATCCGCTGCTGGCTGGCGTAATGGTCGGCGAGCAGATTCGCGGCATTCAGTCGAACCACATCATCTCGACCGTCAAGCACTACGCCTTCAACGACCAGGAGACCCACCGCAACTCGGCGTCAGCGAACATTTCTGACAAGAATGGCCGCGAATCTGACCTGCTTGCGTTTCAGTTCGCAATCGAGGTGGGGAAACCCGGCGCGGCCATGTGCAGTTATAACCGCGTCAACAGCGTCTATGCCTGCGAAAACCCTTATCTGCTGACCGACGTTCTGAAAACGGATTTTGGCTTCAAAGGCTTTGTCATGTCCGATTGGGGCGCGACCCACTCGACGATTCCCGCCGCCAATGCCGGGCTCGACCAGCAGTCAGGCTATCCGTTCGACAAGGCACCATATTTCGCCGGCGCCCTCGGCGATGCCGTCGCTTCAGGTCAGGTGTCGGAAGCCCGTCTCGATGATATGGTCCGTCGCGTCCTGTGGGCCATGTTCTCAACCGGTGCCTTCGATAATGCCGTCGAGGTCCAGGACGATAAGATCGATTTCACCGCGAACGGCAAGGTCTCCCAGGCCGACGCGGAAGCCGGGATGGTGCTCTTGAAGAACGAGGGGGCCTTGCCACTCGTCGCCAGTGCAAAAAAGATTGTTATCCTCGGTGGTCACGCAGATCGCGGGGTTATTTCCGGCGGCGGTTCGTCTCAGGTCTATGGACGCGGGGGTAACCCTGTGGCCGATCTGGATTTGGGGCCCAAATTCTTCCCGGGGCCGGTGAGCTACTATCCGGATTCGCCTGTGGCGGCCCTTAAGCGGTTGACCAAGGCGGAGATCGTCTATGATGACGGCAAGAACCCCCAAGCTGCGGCCGAACTGGCCAAATCGGCCGATGTCGTCATCGTCTTCGGCACCCAATGGACGGCTGAAGGTGTGGATGCGTCCCTGTCGCTCGATCAGAACGGCGATGCCCTGATCGAGGCTGTCGCCTCGGCCAACAAGAATACGGTGGTGGTTGTAGAAACCGGCGGCCCGGTCCTGATGCCATGGCTCTCCAAGACCCGCGCCGTGCTGGAAGCCTGGTATCCGGGTAGCAATGGCGGCACCGCCATTGCCCGTATCCTGACGGGTGCCGTTTCACCTTCTGGTCGTCTGCCTGTGACTTTCCCTGCTTCGCTCGACCAGTTGCCGCGACCGGTCCTGGATGGCCTGGGTAAGCCCGATAGGCCGGTGACCCAGATCAATTATGACATCGAGGGTGCCGCTGTCGGTTACAAGTGGTTCGACAAGCAGAAACTTCAGCCTTTATTCGCCTTTGGCCATGGCCTCACCTATTCGAGCTTCACCTATAAGAATCTCAAGGCCGACATGCGAGACGGCAATCTTTCGGTAAGCCTCGCTGTTTCCAACACGGGCAAGCGCGAGGCGGCTGACGTCCCGCAAATCTACATCTCCTCGCCAGACAGTGCTGGTTGGGAAGCCCCCAAGCGACTCGCCGGATGGGACAAGGTGGCGCTGAAGCCAGGGCAATCGAAAGCAGTGACCTTATCTGTCGATCCGCGCACCCTGTCCACTTTCGATCCAGCGACCAAGACGTGGCGATTGAAGGCTGGGACCTACAGTGTGGCCGTCGGGACATCGGCAGACAGCCTCGGTAAGGCTATTGAAGTGGCGCTTCCCGAGACCATCTTCGATATCCGGGGCCAAAAGGTGAAGGTCAACTAAGGCGGGCAGGTAGTACCTGGCCGTCATCCGTGACCAGGTACTGCCTGACGCATTATTTCCTTATGTCCAATCGGTCGTCTGCGGGGTAGCTGAAATAGCTTATTCCGCCTGGAACTTGGCCACGTCGTCGAGCAGGCCTTTTACGGCCGCAGCGATGATCTGTTCGCCATCCGAAACTGTGGCCAGTGAGGAGTCCGAACCGATACGTCCATCGGGGAAGCGGTCGCGGTAATCGAGCGCGTCGCGGATCGGACCATTTGGCGCGATCCGCGGTTCCATGGCGGCGGATTTCACGAAGTCCGGATAGGCGGCGAAGGTGACGGCGATCTCCGATGGTGTGGCGTGGCTGCCGTGGCCTTGCGGATAGAGCCGGGCGCACAGGCTGGCAATGCCCGGCAGATCCCACCAGTTGCGCAGTTTCATAATGAATGGGCAGGGCTCCGCGGCATAGGAATAGTGCGAATAGATCTGTGAGAAGGTGGCTTCGATGGTGGCGATATTGCCGCCGTGGCCATTGAGGAAATAGATGCGGTCGAAGCCGTGCCGCGCCAGCGAATCTACCCAGTCCTCGATCGCCGCCATGAAGGTGGTGGGGCGCAAGGATATGGTGCCAGAAAAGCCCAGGTGATGCTGGGCCATGCCGATATTGAAGGTGGGCGCGATCAGAAGATCGCCCTCCTTTTCAGCGGCGTGAGAGATGATTTCGGGGCACAGCCAGTCGGTGCCGAGCAGGCCCATAGGTCCGTGCTGCTCGTTGGAGCCGATGGGAATGATGACGGTGCGCGAGGATTTCAGACGCTCGTCGATCTCTTTCCAGGTGGACATATGCAGCAGCATGGCAAACTCCGTCGTCTTATTGGGAATGACCATACGCGCCGCGCGGGACGCGAGGCAAGCTTTGCTGTCGCATTATGCATCGCTTGAGGGACAAAACCCGTCCTCGGCGGGTTTTTTCGCATTGGTCTTATGGACTCCGCAAACCGCGCGGCATAAGTTCGCCGCAACGAAAAAATACTCCGCAGATACCCCAGGAAATACCCAGATGAGTGACGAGACACTGTTCCGCGTGCCGGCCGATTTCATTCGCCCGAAGACCCTGACGGCTGAAGGGCTGGCGGCGCAGCACAAGCTGTTCGAGACCGATCCGGAGGCGCACTGGCGCACCCTCGGCGATGCCCTCTCCTGGATGCAGCCCTATACCCAGGTCAAGGACGTGTCGTTCAACCGCGAGGACTTCCGTATCCGCTGGTTTTACGATGGCGTGCTTAATGTTTCGGTGAACTGCATCGATCGTCATCTGGCAACCCGCGGCGAGCAGGTGGCGCTGATCTTCGAAGGCGACGACCCTTCCGTGTCCTACAACGTCACCTATAATCAGTTGGCGAAGGAAGTGAACAAGCGCGCCAACCTGCTGAAAAAGTATGGCGTCAAGAAGGGCGATCGCGTCACGCTCTACCTGCCGATGGTGCCGGAAGCCGCTTACTTCATGCTGGCCTGTACGCGCATCGGCGCCGTGCACAATATCGTCTTCGGCGGCTTCTCGCCGGACAGCATCGCCAGCCGTATCCAGGACTGCCGCTCGGATGTCGTCGTCACCGCTAATGAAGGCCTGCGCGGCGGCAAGATTATTCCGCTGAAGGCCAATGTCGACTTGGCCCTGCTGCAATGCCCGAATGTCCAGACGGTGCTGGTGGTTGAACACACAAAAGCCCATTACCTGAAGCATGGCGGCCGCGATATCAGCGTGCCGGAAGCGCTGGAAGGCATTTCCGACGAGTGCGCGCCGGAGCCGATGAATGCCGAAGATCCGTTGTTCATCCTCTATACCTCCGGCTCAACCGGCAAGCCCAAGGGTGTGCT
Source organism: Asticcacaulis taihuensis (assembly GCF_900100255.1). Taxonomy (GTDB): domain Bacteria; phylum Pseudomonadota; class Alphaproteobacteria; order Caulobacterales; family Caulobacteraceae; genus Asticcacaulis; species Asticcacaulis taihuensis. Next base: position 35,302 of record NZ_FMTS01000010.1, read on the forward strand.
GCATACCACCGGCGGCTATCTCGCCTGGGCGGCCTATACTCACAAGACCGCCTTCGATTACCAGGATGGCGACATCTACTGGTGCACCGCCGATATCGGCTGGGTGACCGGCCATTCCTATGTCGTCTATGGCCCGCTGGCCAATGGCGCCACCTCGCTGATGTTCGAGGGCGTGCCCAACTATCCGGATAATTCGCGCTTCTGGAACGTGGTCGACAAGCACAAGGTCAATATCTTCTACACGGCCCCGACCGCCATCCGCGCCCTGATGCGTTTCGGTGACGAGCCGGTGACGAGCACCTCGCGCGCGTCCTTGCGCGTGCTCGGCACGGTCGGTGAGCCGATCAATCCGGAAGCCTGGCTGTGGTATCACCGCGTGGTCGGCAACGGCAATTGCCCGATCGTCGATACCTGGTGGCAGACCGAGACCGGCGGACACCTGATCACGCCGGTGCCGGGCGCCACGCCGCTGAAACCTGGTTCGGCCACCAAGCCATTGCCGGGTATTGTGGCTTGCCTGGTCGATGCCGAAGGTAAGGTGCTGGAAGGTGCGGTCGAGGGCAATCTGTGCCTCAGCGATTCCTGGCCCGGCCAGATGCGCAGCGTCTATGGCGATCACCAGCGCTTCCTCGATACCTATTTCTCGACCTATCCCGGCAAGTACTTCACCGGCGACGGCTGCCGGCGCGATGAGGACGGTTATTACTGGATCACCGGCCGCGTTGATGACGTGCTGAACGTGTCCGGCCACCGCCTGGGGACGGCCGAAATCGAAAGCGCCCTGGTGTCGCATAGTGCCGTGGCCGAAGCCGCAGTGGTCGGCTTCCCGCACGATATCAAGGGGCAGGGCATCTGGTGCTATGTTACGCTGACGGCCGGGACCGAGCCGAGCGAAGCACTGAAGAAGGCGTTGCGCGATCATGTGCGCCAGGAAATCGGGCCGCTGGCCTCGCCGGATGTCATCCAGTGGGCGCCGGGCCTGCCCAAGACGCGATCGGGCAAGATCATGCGCCGCATCCTGCGCAAGATCGCCGAAGGCCAGCCTGATCAACTGGGCGATATCTCGACCCTGGCCGATCCGTCGGTGGTGGCGGACCTGATCGAGGGCGCGAAGGGGCTTAAAGTCTGACGCATATGATCGGTGACCAGATCCGAAAACCGCGATAGGGTCAGTTTTTCGGAGGGCGGCGTCATGGTGAAAGAGCAGGTCAAATGGTCGGCGGACTATGTCGCCCTGGGGCTGGCCGCGCTGGCCTTTGTGCTGCACGCGGCCTGCGCTGGCCGCTATGATGTGTTCCGCGACGAGCTTTATTTCATCGTTTGCGGGCGCCAACCTGCCTTTGGCTATGTCGATCAGCCGCCACTGATCCCGCTGCTTTCCGCCGGCTTCTATGCCCTGGGGCACAATGCCTGGATGTTGCGGCTGCCGGCGACCCTGGCCGCCGGCGCCCTGGTCTGGCTGGCCGTCCGGTTTGCCCGATTGCTCGGTGGCGGCACCTTCGCGGCCATAGGCGCCGGGGTATGTGTCACGATTGCCCCGATGCTGATGGGGATTGTGGCCGTCTTCAACACGACCGTATTTGATCCGCTGGCCTGGACGTTAATCGCTTATCTGCTGGTGAAGGCCACCCGTGACGGCGACCGCCCGGCGCTCCTGTGGTGCGGTGTTGTGGCGGGGATAGATTTCGAGGCCAAATACGCGCTTTACGTTTGGGCAATCGCCTTGGTCGTCGGCCTTTTGGCGACGCCGGAACGCCGGATTTTTCGCGATCGGATGCTGTGGCTGGGGGCGGCCATTGCCATTGTGATCGGCCTGCCGTCGATCCTCTGGCAGGCGACGCATGGCTGGCCCTTCCTGGAACTGGCCGCCGCCGCGCGCGCCAAGAATACCGACATTCCGCCCCTGAACTTTATCATCAATCAGGTTCTGGTGATGAATCCCTTGCTGGCGCCCGTCTGGATCGCCGGGGTGGTCGCGCCCTTTGTCATCGCTTCGCTGAAACCTGTCCGCTTTTTGGCTATCGCCTTCCTGGCCAGTTTCGCCCTGACACTCATCACCCACGGCAAGGACTACTATATCGCCTCCACCTATCCCACGGTCTTTATACTGGGGGCCGTCGCCTGGGCGCATTGGTTCCGGAAGGCCCGCGCCCGGATCGGTCTGGCCGTCTGGGGCGGGCTGGCCGTTGCCTTGTCGGCGGCGATATCGCCCATGGCCTTGCCGGTTCTATCGGTCGAGGGCTTACGAGCCTATATCGCGCACTCGCCTTTCAAGCCGCAGCAGCAGGAGAAAAGCTTCAAGGGCACGCTGTTGCCGCAGGTATTTGCCGACCAGTTGGGCTGGCACGACTATACGGATCAGGTCGGCGCCGCGTGGCGGAAAATCCCGGCAGATGTGCGCGCCCGCACCGGTATCAAGGTCGAGAACTATGGCGAAGCGGCCGCGCTCGATATCTATGGTCCGAAATATGACCTGCCGCCGGCGCTCAGCGGCCATAACCAGTATTACCAGTGGGGGCTGCGCGGCCAGAAGCCGGTCAACCTGCTGGTCGTGCAGAACAATCCCGACCGTCTGGAGCCCTATTGCCAGAAAACCGTTATCCTGGGCGAAACCTATTCGCGGGATGCCATGGCCTATGAAAACGGCAAGACCATAGCCCTGTGCCAGGGTTTGAAAGTCGATATTGTAAAACTTTGGCCGGAACTGAAGAACTTTAGTTAGAGCGCTTTCCGAAAAGTGTGACGTACTTTTGGCTTCGCCGAACTACGTTTCGGATTAAAAAGTGCGTCAAAGCAAAGAGCTAGAGTGCCGATCTGACGCAATCAGATCGGCACTCTAGCTAGCTTACGCGGCCTTTATGATCGTCACATAAAGCAATAACGCGGTTCTTATGGAGTCGGGCATAGACTGGTCTTCTTATAAATATAAGGAGACGTGTCATGACGACCGATGTCAGGGACAAGACCCAGAAGCCCGAAGACGACCGCTTTGGCAAAAAGGTCTTTTCGCCCAACGAACTGAACCAGGCCGGCGAGGACAAGGAATATTTCCATCCTGATGGCGGCCATAAGTTTCATGCGCCCAAGGATGCCAATCAGCACGCCATTAAGCCCGATGTCGAGGTGACGCCGGACAATAAGGTCAGGCCCGTTCGTTAGGCTTTCAGAAGGCCGCCGAGTATATCTCCGAATCCGCCCTTGCCCATGGTCTGCCCCAGAATGTCGCCAATGCCGCCTTGCGGCAGTTGCCCGCCGGGCGTCAGGTGATCGATCAGGCCGGGCAGGGCGTGGGCCAGTTGTGAACTGTCGATGCCCAGGGCATGTGTCAAGCTCTGCACCTGCTCGGACCCAAGGACGGCTGTGATCTGCTCGGAAGAAATCGGCAGGTTGCCGCCGGTGCCGATCCAGGACTGGACGATTTCGGTCATGCCGCCCTGCTGGAATTTGGCGACGATGCCTTCCAGTCCACCATTGCCAAGATGGCTGGCGAGTTGATCCAGGTCGAGGCCACCGGGAGCGGAGGCGCCGCCCAGCATATCGTTCAGCAAGCTCATGGCAGTTTCCTTTTGCGGGTTTCGGACAGGAATGAATAGGCGCCTGATTTTGCACAGCGTCAATTCACGACGATTTTACCGTTTCATTTCCCCTCGTTTGACCGCGCCATACCAGGCCCAGAGCAGGTGCGCGGCGATGGTGCGGTAGGGCGCCCAGTCGAGCGCGCGTTCGGCGCAATAGGCTTCATTGGGGCGTTCCTGCAGGTTGTCCAGCCAGCCCACCGCTTCGCGCAGGGCGACATCGCCGACGGGAAACAGGTCGAGCCGGCCTTCCGAAAACATCAGATAGACCTCGGCGGTCCAGCGGCCGATGCCTTTCAGCGCCACCAGCCTTGCGGCGGCGTCTTCTATGGTCAGCGGCTCCAGCGAATCCGTATCGAAACCGCCGGTGTGGAAGGCTTCGGCCAGGGCACGGGCATAGGCGATCTTGGGCCGCGACAGGCCGTAACCGCGCAGGGCATCTTCGTCATGCGCCAGCAGGGCCTGCGGGGTGATCTCGCCCAGGCCGTCGCGCACGCGGCCGAAGATGGTGTCCGCCGCCTTGACCGATAGCTGCTGTTCGACGATCAGGCCAAGCAGGGCGGGGAAGCCGCCGGGGCGCCGGCGGTGCTGGATATGGGCGAACTGTTCAGTTAGTGGTTTCAGGCGCGGATCGCGGTTGGCCAGGTGGGAGAGGTGGACAGGATTAAGAGGATTGGCAATATCGGTCATGCCGGACCTTTAACAGATATTGCGCTCGAATCCGGCAGGATTACGCAATAATACACCCGACCTGGGCCACGCGGTATTCGCGGCGCAGGGTATCCGACACGATGCCATAGTTGCCCTTGGTGATGGTGGCCTCGGAGTCGTAATCCGGCTTTCGGTCGGCCAGGCTGGCAATAGCGGTCACAGTTTCCGGCACCGAGGTATAGATGCGGCCGCGGCGCGGATTTTCCTTCAGGGTAATGCCCATGACATGCGAGTTGTCATTGAGCGCGGGGCCGCCGACCAACTGGTTGAGGTCACTTTTCAACTCATAGGTCTGGCCGGCCTTGGCCCAGGCCAGGACCGGTTCACTGCCTTCGAAGCGCTTGGAATGTTTCATCATGGTGCGGCCGATCAGGCGCGCGGTGGCTTCCCCCACCGTGCCGCCGGGATAACCGGGCATGAAGGCGCGTACCCCCGGCTTGATATTGGCCGGGTCGGCCATGGTGAGCGGGCGCCCGCCGCCATCGGTCATGGCGATCAGGTAGCCTTCATGGCCGGGAATGGGCCGCGTCTTGAAGGGAACGGCCAGGTTGCCGCCGATATTGAGGAAGGGATGGGTGCATTTGCCGACACTCTTTTCGGCCACGATCCACTCGCCGGTTTTCGAGATCGAGAAGGCGGTGCCGGTCATGATCTTGCGGTCATCGACCGGCAGGTTGATGATCGAGGAGGCCGTGAAGGGCGTATAGGTGGCAAAGAGGGACATTTCGCCAATGCCCGGTGGCGGCGGCGCGGGCGGGGCATCGGAGACCTCGTGCCAGCTTCCGGTCACCGTCACGAGGACGGTGAGGGCAGCGGCGTAGAGGAGCCAGTCGAGTTTCATGGCCCGCGCCCTTTATGCGGCGACAGCGGCGGCGAGGACGAGAGCGGCGGCCAGCTTGGCGGAAACCAGCAGCACGGCGGCGGAAACCTCGCCTTCATTGATGCGGGTGGGCAGGCCGGCCAGCAGGAAATCGACCAGGCGGAAGACAAACAGTTGCAACACGATGGTCGCGCCGCCCCACAGCACGATATCGCGCACGCTCGTCGAGGCGGCCATGGAGGCAGCCAGCGGAATGGCCAAGCCGATAATGACGCCGCCATAGGCCACGGCCGCGGCGGAATTGCCTTCGCGGATCTGGTGGATTTCCTTGTAGGGGGTGAGCAGCGAATAGATGGTGGCGCCGATCAGCAGCATCAAAAGCGTGACGCCGGCGTGCAGCAGGGTGATGGGAAAGCCCGACGCGAAGGCCTGAATTTCCGGCCGCAAAACGTCTGGCGACAGGAAGTTGAGATTGAAATTTTCAGGCGTCATTCTGGTCCCCTACACGCTGGTCTCTGCGCGCCCGTTACATCTGAAGTTACCCATGTAACGGCCCGCCGCACTCTAGGGGTAAGTTCCCTGCAAGATCAAGGCCCAGTGTTACGCCTGTGGATAAATTTTATATGACGCCGCGGATAGCCATATCGCGCAAAGGCTTAGTCGATCATGCCACCGGCCAGGGCCGCGAAGGGAAGGCTTTCGCCTGCGGGCAGGCTGTCCTGAATTGAGGCAGCTTCCTCGCGCTGTTCACGGCGGACCACCGATGCACGCTTTTTCTCGGACTCGGATTTAAGCTGACCGCAGGCCGCCAGTATATCACGGCCGCGCGGGGTGCGGATCGGCGAGGCGTAACCGGCCTTGTTGAGGATGGCGGCGAAAGCCTCGATCGCGCTCCAGCTTGAGCACTGGTAGTCGGTGCCAGGCCAGGGGTTGAAGGGGATCAGGTTGATCTTGGCCGGAATGCCCTTCAGCAGGCGCAGCAGCGCGCGCGCTTCATCGGGTGAGTCATTGATGCCCTTGAGCATGACATATTCGAAGGTCACGCGGCGGGCATTGGAAAGCCCCGGATAGGCGCGGATGGCGGCCATCAGTTCGGCGATATTGTACTTCTTGTTGAGCGGCACCAGCACGTCGCGCAAGGGGTCATTGGTGGCGTGCAGCGAAATGGCCAGCATGGCCTGGGTGCGGTTGCCGAGCGCTTCCAGTTCCGGCACCACGCCGGAGGTCGAGACGGTGATGCGGCGGCGCGAAATGGCGATACCTTCACCGTCGGAAATGATGTCGATGGCGGCGGCGACATTGTCGAGATTGTAGAGCGGCTCGCCCATCCCCATGAAGACGATGTTGGAGAGCTGGCGGTCTTCCTTGGGCGAGGGCCATTCGCCGAGGTCATCGCGCGCCACCTGGACCTGGGCCACGATCTCGGCCGTGGTCAGGTTGCGCACCAGCTTCTGCGTGCCGGTATGACAGAAGGAGCAGTTGAGCGTACAGCCGACCTGCGAGGAAACGCAGAGCGCGCCGGCGCGGCCGACCGAAGGGATGTAGACGCTCTCGACCTCGATACCCGGCGCCATGCGGATCAGGTACTTGCGCGTGCCGTCATTGCTGATCTGGCGCTCGACGATTTCCGGACGGGCCAGCGAGAACTTTTCCTTGAGCCCGGCGCGCTGGTCCTTGGCGATATCGGTCATCAGGTCGAAATCGGTGAAGCCGTAGTGATGCACCCAGCGCCAGATCTGCTGCATCCGCATCTTCGCCTTGCGGGCCTCGACCACGCCGGAGTCCACCAGGGCCTGCATCAGGCCATCACGGGTCAGGCCGGTGATGTTCACCAGCGGTGAAGAGGTGGATTTGACGGACAGGTCGAGTGTATGGGCCAAGATATGCGGCTTTCGATGAAGACATATTTGCGGGATTGGCGGACCCTATACAGGAAAGCCCGCGAAATGTCTAATTGCGCTGATAGGCTGCGCATCGTAAGTTGCCACCAACACATAATCGAGGATCGCATGGCCTTCTCTTTCCGGACGCTCGGCGTCGCACTCGTTGCCATTCTTGGCTTGTCCGTTTCCTCGCAGGCCCTGGCCAGCCCGGAAACCGATGCGTTGTCGGCCTGCCTGATCCGCTCATCGACGCCGCAGGACAAGCTCGTCCTGACCCGCTGGGCATTTGCCGCCATCTCGAAGCACGAGGGCGTGTCCGACCTGGCCTCGCTCTCCGATGCGCAGATGACCCAGGTCGACAAGGCCGGCGGCGCGCTGTTTTCCCGCCTGCTGATCGAAAACTGCCCAACCGAGACCACGGCGGCCATCCGGACCGATGGTGTCAAGGCGATCGAAACCGCGCTGAGCGATCTCGGCCAGTCAGCCATGCAGGATCTCGCGGGCGATCCCGGCGTTCAAGGGGCTCTGGTCGGCATGGTGGGCTACATGGACCAGGCACGGCTCCTGAAAATGCTGAGCGATGCGGCCTCGAAGTAAGATTTGACTTTGGCTGGATGGCCGCATTAGGGTGAGCCTGTTTTTAGGGGGGGGTAATATGATAGCTGTGTCCAAATCTGTTCTGGCGGCTGCCGCATTGTCGGCTGGGCTTTGCTTTGCAACCTCATCCCAGGCCGGACCGGCTCAGGACGCGCTGTCCGCCTGCCTGGTGAAATCCACGACGCCGGCTGACAATGTGATCCTGGCCGACTGGATTTTTGCCGTGATTTCGCTGCATTCGAGCGTATCGAGCATGGCCTCGATCAGCGACAGCCAGCGTGAAACCCTGAACCGGAACGCGGGTGTGCTGTTTACGCGCCTGGTGAGTGAGGACTGCGGCCCTGAGCTCAAGGCGGCCGTGGAAAAAGAAGGCACGGATGCGGTCGGGGAAGCCTTCGGCAAGCTGGGCGAAATGGCGATGACCGACCTGATGTCTGACCCGAAAGTGCAGGCCGGAACCGAAGCCATGTCGGCCTATATCGATCAGGACAAGATCACGGCCGCCGTTATGGGCAAGTCCGCGAAATAGCGGCTTTTAACGTCCCAGATAACGTTCCGGTTTGTGGAAGCCGACCATAACCCCGCTCATGGCGGCGGCCGAGATCACCGAAAACAGCAACTGGTGCGGATTGAGGATCAGGATTGACGCCGCCATGATCAGGGCGTCACAGGCCAGTTGCGTCTTGCCCGCATTGATATTCTTCGTCTTTTGCAGGTAAAGCGCCAATACCCCGGTGCCGCCGGCACCGGCGCCATGCCGGGCGAGCGCCAGAATGCCCATGCCGATGATGGTGCCGCCGAAAAGCGCCGCGAACAAAGGGTTCAGGCTTTCCAGCCGGAAAGCGAGGTGCGCGTAATTGGCCATGCCCATGATGGCGAGGTTGACGATCACGGTCTTGATCATGAAGCGCTTGCCCATGGCGGGCCAGGCGAAGAGGAAGAACGGGATATTGATCAGGATGAACAGCAGGCCGACCGGCAGGGGCGCGACATAGGAGACGAGCAGGGCGATCCCGGCCACACCGCCGGTGGTCAGGCCGGCGGTATGCAGCATGACTATGCCCAGGGCAATGAACGAACAACCGATGGCGAAGGCATAGGCGTCTTCCAGCACCGTGTGTTTCACGGTGGGGTAGAGGGCGTCCTTGCCGTCCTTGTCGATCAGTTGGCCGGTTGTCGTCGTCATCAGGCGGCATCCATTTAAAGCGGTTGGCCTGTGCGTTTCTTACTTAACGCCGCATACCGGACAGGTGGGATCGGCGGCCAGTTTGACGATGCGCGAGGTCATGTCGAGGCCATCGAAGATCAGCAGTTTCCCGCGCAAGGTCTCGCCCGCGCCGGTAATGACCTTGATTGTCTCCAGCGCCGCCAGCGACCCCATGATCCCCGCCAGGGCACCGACCACGCCGACCCGCTCACAGGTCTCGGCATCGGGCGGAATTTCCGGCACCAGGCATTGATAGCAGGGCGAACCGTCAAACGTGGCCAGTTGGCCGCTGAAGCGCCCCAGAGCCGCCGAGACCAGCGGCTTTTTCAGCGCATGACAGACGCGATTGACCAGCAGGCGGGTCTCGAAATTATCGCAGCCGTCGAGCACCACATCATAGCCGCCAAGCACCTCCGCCGCATTGTCTGCCGTCAGGCGCAGGCGATGAATGCGGCACTGGCAATGCGGATTGAGATTATCAAGGTGGACCGCCGCTGCCTCGGCCTTGGGGGCGCCGATATCTTTCGATCCGAACAGGACCTGCCTTTGCAGATTGCTTAATGACACCTCATCATCGTCGATCAGGCCCAGCGTGCCGACACCGGCCGCCGCCAGATAGAGCGCTGCCGGTGAACCGATGCCGCCCATACCGACCAGCGCCACCTTGGCGGCCTTGAGCTTCATCTGGCCCTGGCCGCCGATTTCCTTCAGCACGAGATGGCGGGCATAGCGGTCGATTTCATCGTCTGTCAGCATGACTTCCATATAGGCGCTGACGGCTTGCGGAGCCACATCAAATTATTTACCGATGGGGCAGATACTTTCCCCATTGTTTGCAGGGTTATTCTCATGGTTCCGGCATTGCGCCAGATGAGCGGCAGGCACCGCACGGAAACGGGCGATGAAAGGCTGGGCACGCTCCTGGCCTTCGTGGCCGGCGCGATCAATGCCGGCGGCTTCCTGGCCGTCGGCTACTATACGTCGCATATGAGCGGCATCGTCTCGTCCATCGCCGATTTTCTTGTCCTGCACCGGTGGACAGCGGCGCTGATATCGGTGCTGTCGGTCTTCTCCTTCTTTTCCGGCGCCGTGACCTCCAGCCTGCTGATCAACTGGGCGCGCCGCCGGGGGCTGCACAGCGAATTTGCATTGACCCTGATGCTGGAGGCGGTCCTGCTGCTTTTGTTCGGCTTGCTGGCGCGGGATGTTCAGGTGACGGTGGCGCTGCTTTGCTTCACAATGGGGCTGCAAAACAGCCTGATCACCAAGATTTCGCACGCCGAGATCCGCACCACGCACGTAACCGGCATTGTCACCGATCTTGGTATCGAATGCGGGCGTTTCCTCTTTGAACGCACCACCCACACCGAAGCGCGGTTTCACCTGAAAAAGGTCATCCTGCTCAGCCGCCTGCTGGCCGGCTTCCTGGCGGGCGGGCTTGTCGGGGCCACGGTGTTCAACTGGGCCGGATTTGTCACCGTCCTGCCGTTTGCCTTTCTGCTGGCGGTCATCGCGGCCGGCCCGGTCTGGGATGACGTGTCGCAGAGGTTTCGCGGTAAAAGCTCTTGAACCGCGGCCGCAAAGCGCCCAAGTAACGCGGCATGACAGACTCAAACTTTCCGAATTGGCACGGCACCACCATCGTAGCCGTGCGCAAGAATAACAAGACGGTCATCGCCGGCGACGGCCAGGTCTCGATGGGGGCGACTATCGTCAAGGGCGGGGCGCGCAAGGTGCGCACGCTCCAGGGCGGCAAGGTCATTGCTGGTTTCGCCGGCGCCACGGCCGACGCCTTCACCCTGCTGGAACGGCTGGAAGCCAAGCTGGAAATGTATCCGGACCAACTGGCGCGCGCCTGCGTCGATCTCGCCAAGGACTGGCGCACGGACCGTTACCTGCGCCGACTGGAAGCCATGCTGCTGGTGGCCGACAAGCATACCGTCCTGACCATTACGGGTGTCGGCGATGTGCTGGAGCCGGAAGACGGCGTGGCCGCCATCGGTTCGGGCGGCGTTTATGCGCTTTCCGCCGCGCGGGCCTTGCTGGATTATGAGCCCGATGCCGAGGTCATCGCCCGCAAGGCCATGAAGATTGCGTCGAGCATCTGCGTTTACACCAACGACCACCTGACGCTGGAAATGCTTGAAGCATGAAGTTGATTGCCAATGATCAAAATGGTTGGGAGCAACTCTACTACGATGAGGCGGCCGAAGCGTATTTCGAAAAAACCTATCCAGATGGTGAAATGCAAGGAGGTGGCGAACCATATTGGCGGCCGATTTCCAAGGAAGAAGCTTTCACCAAATATGTCATCGAATAAAATACATCATGATCACCTTTCGTCCGCTCGCTGAAAAAGACGCCGGTCTTCTGCTGATCTGGATGTCGTCGCCGCATGTCCAGCCGTTCTGGACGGAAGACGGTTCGACACCTGAGGACGAGGTCGAGGAGGCGCTGGACCTGGTGTGGTCGGATGAAGGGGCGCCCTTCATCATCGAACTGAACAGGCGCCCGATCGGCTATATTCAGTATTACGCTTACGGCCCGGATCAACCGGAGGGCACGCTTGGTATCGACCTGTTTATCGGCGATGTGTCCCTGACCGGTGAGGGCCTTGGCCCGCAAATCCTGCGCCAGTTCGGCGACGACCTGCTGGCGAAAGGCGCGACCCGTCTGATGATGGATCCGGCCAGTTCGAATGACCGCGCCATATCGGCCTTCCGTAAGGCCGGCTTTGAGATTTATGAAACACGGGACGGCGTCACGCTGATGTCCCGATCCCCGAAACTGAGTGCCTGACAATGACCACTTTTTCCCCCCGCGAGATCGTTTCCGAACTCGACCGCCACATCATCGGTCACCACGACGCCAAGAAGGCCGTCGCCGTTGCCTTGCGCAACCGCTGGCGCCGCAAGGCGACCGATGAGTCGATCCGTGACGAGATCACGCCGAAAAACATCCTGATGATCGGGCCAACGGGCGTCGGCAAGACCGAGATCGCCCGCCGCCTGGCAAAGCTGGCCCAGGCCCCCTTCATCAAGGTGGAAGCGACCAAGTTCACCGAGGTCGGCTATGTCGGACGCGATGTCGATCAGATCGTGCGCGACCTGGTGGAAGCCGCCATGATCATGGTCAAAGACAAGAACCGCGCCGGCGTTCGCGCCAGGGCCGAACACAATGCCGAGGAACGTTTGATTGACGCGCTGGTGGGCGAAAGCGCTGCCGCGGCGACCCGCGACTCATTCCGCAAGAAGCTGCGCAATAACGAGCTGGACGACAGGGAGATCGAGATTTCCCTGGCCGACAGCGCGCCGGTCGGGATCATGGAAATCCCCGGCCAGCAGGCCGGCGCCTTCAATCTCGGTGATATGCTCTCTAAAGCGATGGGCGGCCGCAAGAAGACGGTTAAGACCACGGTGAAAGCCGCCATGGCGCCGCTGATCGCCGAGGAATCCGACAAGTTGCTCGATCAGGAATCAGTGGCCAACGAAGCGCTGAAACTGGCGGAAAACGAAGGCATCGTCTTCCTGGACGAGATCGATAAGGTGGCCTCGCGCTCCGATCGCGGCGGCGCCGATGTCAGCCGCGAAGGCGTGCAGCGCGACCTGTTGCCGCTGATCGAGGGCACGACGGTTTCGACCAAGTATGGCCCGGTGAAGACCGACCATATCCTCTTTATCGCTTCGGGCGCGTTTCATGTGTCGAAGCCGTCGGACCTGCTGCCCGAATTGCAGGGGCGCCTGCCGATACGCGTCGAGCTGAAGGCCCTGACCCAGGTAGATTTCCGCCGCATTTTGAGCGAGCCGGAAGCCAATCTGATCAGGCAAAACCAGGCCCTGATGGCGACAGAAGGCGTGACTCTGGTGTTCGATGACAGCGCCATCGCCGTGATGGCCGAGGCCGCCGCCACCGTGAATGCCAAGGTTGAGAACATTGGCGCGCGGCGTTTGCAGACCGTGATCGAGAGGGTGATGGAGGATATTTCGTTTACCGCCTCGGACATGCATGGCCAGACCGTGACCATCGATGCCGATTATGTCCGGAAGCGCCTGGGCGATATCGCCACAGACGCTGATCTGAGCCGCTACATCCTATAGTCAGGCCTGGTCGGGGCGATAGCGCTCGAAATTGTTGGCGAAGTCGTCGAAGCTTTCCTCAAACATGCGGCGAAATTCATCCGTAAAGATGCGCACGGCTTCCTCGCGGCGCGCCTTCATGCGTTCGCCGGAGCCATCGCTATTGGCGCACATCCAGGCGGTAAACCGGGCCGCAGCGAAAGTGCCGGACATGGCGACGCGCGCGCCATTAGCGCCTTTAATGTGTTCATTGGAAAGAGCGATATGGTCGTCGACCCGTTTTAGAAAATCGGGGTCTGTTGTCTGTTGGGTCATGCTTTCCTCGAAATTATAGGTTTGTTCTATTCAGGCATTTGCAAGCCGGTTTAGCAAGCCCGTGCTGGCTTTTTCGCACATTTGGTAAACCGCTTCGAAATCCGCCGTCCCGCCATAATAGGGATCGGGCACGTTTTTAGTCAGGCCCAGCGCCTCTTCGAGATAAAGCGCCACCTCGGCCTGCGAACCCTGCGGCTGCATGGTGCTGAGGTGGCGGACATTGTCGCGGTCGAGGCCCAGGATCAGGTCGAAACGGTCGAAATCATCGACATGAATCTGCCGGGCGCGCTGTTCTGAAATATCGATGCCGTGGGCCTGCGCCACCGCGATCGAGCGTCTATCGGGCAATTCGCCGCTGTGCCAGCCGCCGCAGCCGGCGGAATCGATGGTGAAACGGTCCGTCATGCGCGCCAACTCCACCTGATGGCGGAAGATGCCTTCGGCCAGGGGCGAGCGGCAGATATTGCCAAGGCAGACGAACAGGATGGCGGTCATTTCAGGCTTTCCGGAGAATCGGGCATAAGAGGTTTACATCTACTGTTGAAGCGCGCTGATGAAAACCACCAAGCCTAAAACCACCAAACGCCGCAAGGTCGATCCGGAACTGATCCGCCAGTTGTTCGAGCGTTTCGAGCAGGACAAGCCGGAGCCGAAGACCGAGCTGAATTACAGCAACGCCTTTACCCTGGTGACAGCCGTGGCGCTTTCCGCGCAGGCGACTGATGTGTCGGTCAACAAGGCAACCGGCCCCCTGTTCGCCATTGCCGACAATCCGGCCGACATGTTGGCGCTCGGAGAAGACAAGCTGATGCAGATGATCAGCTCGATTGGTCTCTACCGCAACAAGGCAAAGAACGTCATGGCCATGTGCCGCATCCTGATCGATCAGTACGGCGGGCAGGTGCCGATGAACCGCGAGGCGCTGGTCAGCCTGCCTGGCGTGGGAAATAAAACCGCCAGCGTGGTGCTCAATGAAATGGATATCGAACCGGCGATTGCCGTCGATACCCATGTCTATCGCGTGTCGCACCGGCTGGGTCTCGTTGATACCTCGGCCAATACGCCGGACAAGGTTGAAAAGCAGCTCATGCAGGTTATTCCGAAGCACTGGCTGACCCGTGCGCACCACTGGCTGATCCTGCACGGCCGCTATGTGTGCGTGGCGCGCAAGCCGAAATGCGATATCTGCATCGTGCGCGACCTTTGCCCCAAGATCGGCGTCGATTTCACACTGCTGGTTTGAAGCACGAAACCCCACCACCACGTCCATGAAGAATGGACGCGGTCCCCCTCCCCACCAGAGGTGGGGAGGTACAAAGAAGAGTAAACCTTATACCTCCCCGGCTGTGCCGGGGAGGGGGACCGCACGACGCGCGTCAGCGCTAGGTGCGGTGGTGGGGTTTCTTACTTATATCGCTCTCAGACGTTCCAGGATAAAGGTCGGCTGGCCGTGGAACAGACATTCGCGCAGGGGCTTGTAGCCGTGTTTCAGCGCCAGGTTCAGAGATGCCTCGTTCTCCGGTGCAACGGCGCACTGGGTTTTCGGCAGGTTTAGAGTATCGTCGGCATATGCCAGCGCCGCCTTGAGTGCCTCAGACGCATAGCCCTGGCCATGATAGGCGCTGTCGAACACCCAGCCGGTCTCAAAAGCATCGAGTGGCGGATCGATGGTGCGCTTGTAGTCGAAAATACCCATCACGCCGATATGCTTGTCCGTGTCCTTCAGCCGCACCGACCAGGTGCCGAAGCCGAAGACCTGCCAGTGGCCGATATCGCGCAGCAGCCGCAGCCAGACCGTTTCGCGGTCCATCGGCTTGCCGGTGATATGGCGGTAAACCGGTTCCTGCGACCACAGGGCGTGCTGGGCATCGAGATCGCTGGCTGCCAGCGGTTTCAGCATCAGCCGTTCGGTTTCAATGAACATGGTCGGAACTGCCACAGCCGCAAACCCGCATCGCCGCCTCTACCGCATCCTTGAAACGCATGGAGGCTTCCGGATCGTAGGTCAGGTAGAGATCGGGTTCGATCAGTTCCAGTTCCATCAGGCTGAAGCCGCCATCTGCCGCTCTTACCATGTCGACGCGGGCATAGAGCAGGCGGTCGCGGCCGATGAAATCGATGGCCGATTGCGCCAGTTGCAAGGCTTCCGGTGGTGGCGTCAGTACGCGCAGATGGGCGTTGTAATCGGGCTGCGAGCGGAAGTCGCCGGATTTCGGCGTCTTGAGTACGGCGTGCGAGAATTGACCGACGAAGTAGAGCAGGGACCACTCGCCTTCCGACTGGATGGCCGGCATGAAGGGCTGGATCATCGCCGGACCGATCGGCGGTGTGGCCTTGCGATCCTCGACATCCGCGGCGCCTTCGGTGACATCGGCCAGGCGATCACCTTCCCAGATCAGGGTGTTCTTGGCACCGGCTGAAATCGCCGGCTTGAGCACCAGCGCGATCTGGCCGAAATCGGCGCGGGCGCGCGCCACGTCTTCGTCGGTGACGCCTTCAGTAAATAGCGTCGGGATGATGCGCACGCCGGCTTCGGCGAGATCACGCAGATAGCGCTTGTCGACATTCCAGCTCACGATTTCCGGCGGATTGAAGACGCGACGCTCGGCCGCGGCCATCGCCGTCATGGCGCCGATAAAGCTGTTGGGCGCATTATGATAGCCCCACGCCACCAGCGGTAGGATCAGGTCATAGTCCTCCGCGATCGGCTCGGACCACGGCTGATCGAAGATTTCGGCATCGATGCCGGCCAGGGCCTCGCGGTAGACATCGAGCACATAGGGCCAGCGGCCATGGTGCGACGGATGGTCTGGATTGGGGGTCAGGATCAGAATACGCTTGCTCATGGACTCTTTATTGATCATTAGGTTACGCCATATCAACTGAAATTTGAGGCCCCTGCCCATGACCGTCGAATATGACATCACCGCCGTTGGACATGCCATTGTCGATGTGCTTGCCCCCTCCGATGATGCCTTTTTGGCCAAGCATGATTTGCACAAGGGCTCGATGACCCTGATCGACAGCCACCGCGCGCTCAGCCTTTCCGAAGTGATGAATGACAGCGAAATGGCCTCGGGCGGATCGGCTGGCAACACCATTTCCGGCGCGGCCTCCTTTGGCGCCACATGCGCCTATGTCGGCAAGGTGGCGCATGACGCCATGGGGGAGTTTTTTGCGCACGACCTGCGCAAGATGGGGGTCGAATTCCGCACGCCGGTGCTGCATGACGATCCGACCCCGACCGGCCGCTGCCTGATCAATGTCACGCCCGATGGCCAGCGCACCATGGCGACCTTCCTCGGCGCCGCCGCCCTGGTCAGCCCGCAGGATCTCGATGAGGACATTATCCGCGCGTCTCAGATCACCTATCTGGAAGGCTATCTGTTTGATACGCCCTCCGGCCGCGAAACCTTCGCCAAGGCGTCCCAGGTGGCGCGCGCCGCCGGCCGCAAGACGGCGATCACCCTGTCGGACGGCTTCGTGGTCAATCGCTGGCGTGAAGACCTGCTGGCCTTTATCGACCGCCATATCGATATTGTCTTCGCCAATGAAAACGAACTGCTGTCTTTGTTCCAGACTGATGATTTCTTCAAGGCCCTGCGTTACCTGCGCAGCAAGACCGACCTGGCTTTTGTCACTCGCTCGGAAGAAGGGTCTGTGGTTGCCAAGCTGGATGATACCCACGTCATCAAGGCCGCGCCGTGCGACAAGGTGGTCGATACCACCGGCGCGGGGGATTCTTACGCGGCCGGCGTGCTGTTCGGCCTGACACAGGGATTGCATGTCACCACCTGCGCCGAACTGGGCTCGCTGGCGGCATCGGAAGTGATCGGTCATTATGGCCCGCGCGCACAGGTCTCGCTTAAGGCTCTGGCGACTGAGAAGGGGCTGATCTGACTTTCGCAAACCACACAGCTATGTTAACCTCGCCCCATAATTGGGGGAGGGGAATATGTGGCGTTTGATCGGCAAGGGCGTGGCCGCGCTTTTCTGTCTGGCCATTCTGGCAGCGGCGGTTGGACCATTGGTCTCGACGCCTGACTATTACGATATCGACGGTCAGGAAGATGCGGCTGTCAAGGCATTGACGTCGCCGGATATTTACCAACGCGCCGAAGCCTATGCAGACCTTATGCAGAGGCAGGATGTTCAGGGCCTGAAACCCCTGACGTCGCCCGCTATTCTGGATGACGCCTTTTATCGTGCCCTGCCGACGATTGCCCACTACGGTTCGCTGGAAAAGCCAAAGGCCACGCGCGTCCTCGGTTTTCATACCAACACGACGTTGATGGCAGGAAATGGCGGTAACTGGACCGACAGCAATATCGTTATCGGTCACTATTATCCCGACAAGGTCATTTTCACGATCACCAATTTCCGTAAGCAAAACGGAGATATAAAGATAACAAGTTTCACCCTGCGCCGAATGACCAATGCCGACATTGCGGCAGTCCAATTCAGCCTGCTTAACAAGTCTCCAGTGCATTATGCTGTTCTGGCACTTGCCGCGGTCATTCTGGGTTTTAGCCTTGTGACGCTGTATGTAAGCCTGACCCGGCCGCGTGTGAAATGGCGCTGGCCGTGGGTGCTATTTGTCCTATTGGGTTTTGGGTATCTGACCTTTAACTGGGGCACAGGCGAATTTGGTCTCAGGCTTCTTAACTTCCGCACGCCTCAAGCCGTTGTTGATATGGAATTGCTCCAGTATCCAGTGCTCCTGATGTGCCTGCCACTGGGCGCCATACTCTTCTGGCTTCTGGCTCGCCAGAAGCCGCTGCCAAAGGCGGAAGCGCAACCGGCAGTTTTTGAAGATTAGCCAGCGCGCCGTTTCAGCGCCACATAGAGCGCGCCGGTCCCGCCATGGCGGGCATGAGCCTGGCTGATGCCGGCGACGATATGGCCAAGCGCCGGATCGGCCAGCCATTCCGGTGCATGGCGTTTCAAAATGCCGTTTTCGGAAATGCCCTTGCCGGTGATGACCAGCACGGCGCGGTAATCATTGGCAAAAGC
The DNA here is from genome assembly GCF_900100255.1 of Asticcacaulis taihuensis. Lineage (GTDB taxonomy): Bacteria > Pseudomonadota > Alphaproteobacteria > Caulobacterales > Caulobacteraceae > Asticcacaulis > Asticcacaulis taihuensis. The sequence continues at coordinate 53,499 of NZ_FMTS01000010.1, forward strand.
CTGCTGCACGAAGGCTTTCAGGCGGGCCTCGGCGGCAAAGGCGTTCAGGCCATGAAGGTCGAGCCGTGCCTCGATCGGATCGCGTTCGCGGGTGATGCGGCGCTTGCGTTTCGGCTCGATCGGATCTGGGGCATGGTCGGCGGCGCGGGTGATCTTGAAACCGCTGACGGGCTTGAGCGACTGGCCGATCTTGAAGGGCGTCAGCGGTGCCGGTGCCGGTCTGGCGGCGGTCATTTCGCCGGGCATATCGGCGATCTTGATGGTTTCGGTCTGGGGTTCAGGTTCCGGCTTTTTTGTGGGTTTGTGCGGCCGCACGGTCGCCGTCACCAGTGCCCATAACCGTAAATCCTCCGCCTTGAAACCGAACCGTGCCATGAGCCTGTGCGCGAAAAAGTAAGAAACCCCACCACCTCATCTAGACGCTTCGCGTCGTCGTGCGGTCCCCCTCCCCAACAAGTTGGGGAGGTATAAGTAACCTATACCTCCCCGGTTCACCGGGGAGGGGGACCGCGCCTCCCTTGAGGCGTGGTGGTGGGGCATCTTACTTTACAAAAGCGGCCAGAGGCTACCGATTTATCAGAACTCTTCCGACTGGAAAGCCTGCAACTGGCGGGTCAGGCGTTCGCCGCGCTTGCCGGCGGTGAGTGCCGCTTCCGACAGGCGGCGGATATTTTCCGGGCTTTCCGGCTGACGGGCCATGACTTCCAGCGCGCCATTGATGACGCCCAGCATCTGGGCGAAATCCTGCGCTACGTCGCTGGTCAGGCGGCCGACCGTCTCATAGCGCTGGGCGTGGCCCAAAGCTTCATGAAGTTTGTCAAGTTGAGCCTGCATGTCTGACAGTTGCGCCTGCGCTTTTTCCAGAGCGCTTTGATCGACCATCGGCGCCTGTTCCAGACGGGCCTGGGCGTCATGATAGGCGGCCTGCCACTTGGTGGCCTCGAACTGGGCGGCCTTCACCTTGGCTTCCCATGCCGAGGTATCCGGTTCCGGCGCCGGCTTTTCGAGCAGTGCCTTATGCGCCGCCTGAAGCTCAGCGTGACGGGCGGCGGCCTGATTGAGCGCATTCTTCAGGCCGGTGATGCGCGCTTCATGCATCCGGTAATCCGGTTCCGGCGCGGGCGCATTGGAAAGGACATGATAGCGTTGGGCCAGGTCGTCATGGCGAGCTTGCGCCGTTTTCAGCCGGTCTTCCAGAGCGGCAATGCGCGCCTCGTGTTCGCTGTAATCGGGTTCTGGCGCGGGCGTTTCAGCCAGTTCGCGCAACCGCCGGTCCAGATCAGCCTTTTCCGCTTCGGCGGTTTCCAGTTCCGCCTGCAAGGTCCGGATGCGCGCGTCATGGGCGCTGTAATCGGGCTCGACGACAGGTGCATTGCGCAACGCGTCCAGTTCGGTTTCCAGCGCCGCCTGAACGGCACGGGCCATGGATAGTTCGGCGCTCATTTCGGCGATGCGGCCCTCTTCGGCCGGCTTGACGGCCAAAAGCGCATCAATTTGTGCCTGAAGCGCTTCATGGCGCTTTTCGGCCTCTGCCAGTTGCGCCTTCAGGCGCTCGTTTTCTGCCACAACCAGCGGATCGGGTTCGTGGACGATAACCGGATCGGGCAGGGGCGTGACAGTTGGGGTATGCCAGTCATAGGGCGACTGCATGTCCGATAAGGCCTCTTCGCGGGCCACGGCCGCGGCTTCGGTAATGGCGCTCTCGCGTTCCAGCGCGGCCTCGATGCGGACGGCTTCCAATTCGGCTTCATGAGCGGTGCGGGCTTCGGCCAGTGCGCTTTCACGCGCCGTTTCGCGGGCCTTGGATACGGCGTCTTCCAACTCGGCTTCGCTGATGCCGGTTGTCTGAATGACCGGCTCTGGAGCGGCCTGCTGGCCTTTCCAGGCCGTGCAGTCGAAGGCGACACCGTAGATGTGTCGCTGGCCGTCAATGGTCTTCGCCTGGCCTTCAAGCGCGATCCAGCGTTCGCTGCCATCCGGGCGCGTGACCTTGATGTCAAGCGCCAGATGGTCGCTTTCGCCGCTCATCAGTTGCCCGAAGGAGGTATCGGCCACGGCCTGGTCGGCGTCGGAAATCAGGGTTGGGCCGCCGGGATAATCACGGCCGATCAGGGCCATCATGCCGGCATCTTCGACAATGGTATCGGCCTCAGCGTCATACTGCCAGGTGCCGACGCCGAGCGCGGCGCGCGCCTGTTCGGCCAGGCGATGATCGGCCAGTTCCTGAGTTGCGAACTCGTACGCTTCCTCTGTGGGCGCGGCAGCGGGCGCCGCGGCGGGCAACAGTCCGGAAGGTAACGCGGTGACGGTCAGGCCGCTTTCGCCGCCTTCGTGGGTGCGCACCACCCAGGCCGTGACGACGCAGGGCTGGCTGTCGCCGTTCGGTGCCTTGAGCGTCAGTTGCATCGATGTCTGGCTATGGGGTGAGGTTTCGTCCAGCCGGTCGCCGAGATAGTCGATGGCCTTCTGGAAATCGGCGTCCGCCACAAAGAACTGCGTCCAGTTCTGCCCGAGCGCCTGTTCGCGCGTCAACTCGAACGCATCGAGCGCGGCGTTGTTGATGTCGATCACCTGGCCCTTGGAATCGAGACCCCAGAAGGGTACGGTGGCGGAGGCGAACCAGTGGCCGCGCCACAGGCCGTTCAGGTCGTCGATACCCTCGCCGGACGAGGTTTCCAGTTCGACCATGGCGGCCGTGGAGCCGATGACCTCGCCGGCGCCATTCATGATCGGCATGGAGGTGACGCTGACCAGTACCTTTTCACGGCTGCCGTGATTGACCAACAGGTGCTGGAAGCCCTTGACCGTCTGGCCGCGCAGGGTGCGGGCGATCGGCAGCAGGTCGGCCGGGATCATGCGGCCGTCAGGGTAGGTGATGCCCCAGGTGGCGGAATGGAAGCGCAGGCCCAGCAGTTCGGAATCCTTGCGCCCAAGAAGCTGGTGCGCCGCCCGGTTGGCGAAGGTGAACTTGCCGGTATTGTCGGTTTCGACCAGGGCCACGGGCACCGCGTTCAGCACATTGAACATACGGCGTTCAAGTGTATCGATCTTGCGTTCAGCCTTGAACAGCAAATCCTGGAACTGGCGAACCTGGAAGGATTTCAGCGAGGCGATGACGCCGCCGACAATGGCCAGGGCAAGCAGGATGAAGGCGGCCACGCCGAGCAGCGCAATCAGATCATGCTCACTTTGCAACAACATACCCGAACCCTATTCAAACCCAGACCGCCGGCTGCGTCATTTTGTGACAGAGTCCGCCCGGTTGCCCCGAAGCCAGCAAAAACCGTACCTGACCTGGATGCAAGTGAAATCATCTTGAATTGCAGGGATTTAACCCGCCGCGCCCCTGGCAGGAGAATGCCGGCAGACGGGCAAGCCAGATGGGCGAATGGCTTATAGCCCCATTACCGCCAGCATGACGAAGGTGGCGAACAGGACGAAATGCGTGGCCCCTTCTATGGCGTTGGTTTCGCCGTCGTGCAGGTTGATGGCGGCCACGATCAGCGTCAGCACGGTCATGACGGTCTGCGGCGCGCTAAGCGCCATCTGCACCGGATGGCCGGTGACCAGCGCCATGATCTCGATCACCGGCACGGTCAGGATGACCGTGGAAAGCGAGGCGCCGAGCGCGATATTGACCACAGGCTGCATCCGGTTGGCCAGCGCCGCGCGCAGGGCGGTGAGGATTTCCGGGCTGGCGGAGATGGCGGCCACCAGTATGGCGGCGACGATCGGCGGCACGCCGGTGCCGGTCAGGCTGCGGTCCATGGTTTTGGCCATGACCTCGGCCAGTATGCCGATCAGAACGACTCCGATGACGAGGGCGGTGACCGAGCCGGCTGTGCTGCCATGATGCTTGTGCTCCGTGTCGCCCGTTTCGGCATATGTATAGCTGAAGAAGTAGCTGTGGCGCGTAGTCTGGAGGCGCAGGAAAATGCCGTAGAGAAGCAACATGCTGCAAATGGTGAAGACCGAAAAGACCTGCCAGTGATGTGAAGGAATGAATTCCGGAACCACCATGGAAATGCCCATGCCGGTCAGGATCATGACGATATAGGTATTGCCGGAATCGACATTATAGGGCTGTTCGCCATGGCGCAGGCCGCCGAGGATCGCCGCCAGGCCCAGTATGCCGTTCATGTCGATCATGACAGCGGAATAGATGGTGTCGCGCGCCAGGGTAGGTGATGAGGTGTGGCTCAGCATCATGACCAGGATGATGACCTCGACCAGCACCGCCGAAAGCGTCAGGATCATGGTGCCGTAAGGCTCGCCGACCTTTTCAGCCAGCACCTCTGCATGGTGCGCCACCCGCAGCGATACCATGATGATGACGGCGATCAGGCAGAGGCCGGCAATGAGCGATGCCGCCGGGCCGCTTTCGAGGATCAGGTGTTCGCTGAAGAAGGCGGCGCCGGCGATAAGCGCCCCAAGGATGAGGAATTTTTCGGATTTTAGGATGGCGGACATGATCATGCGTAGACTACGGCGCGCCGTCGAAAGTCAAGATGCAACGCCTAATGACTGAGCACCGGCGCGCTGTAGCCCGGCCCCACGCCCTGCGGTACGGGCACTGAGGAGCCGGCATAGCCGTTATTGATGACCAGGACCGGATTTTTCGTCAGGGTCAAAGTATCGGCCACGATGATGCTCCAGGCGGAATCCTGGGCCACACTGCCGGTTGTGGCAATATTCAGTTCGGCATCGGGAATATAGATCGTGCCGAGCAGTTTGCTGACATTGTCCGACGCGATGCTGAAGACCTGATGGTTATCGCGGGTAGTGATGATGAGGAATCCGGCGAAGGGACCGCTTTTGCGGGCGCTCAACTGGACCATGGCCCTGTCGGCGAAGTTGATCTTCTTGGTTGAGCCGAAGATCAGCGCCACGTCGTCGCCCTTGATGACGGCGTTTTCGTGCGCCTCCAGGTCGTCCATGAAGTAATGATCGCCGGGTTGAAGGATCAGGGTCGCATCCTTATCGATCATAAAATGCTCGCAATGGACGCCGGGCGGCAGGATCAGGGTTTCGCCCTTTTTCTGGGTGATCCGTTCCGGTTTGCCGATGCAATCCTGCGGCGGCGTGAGGGAGAGGGCCGCAAACGGATCGGAAATGGGCAGGGCGCCGCCATTGCCCGCCGGCGAGACCGGCCCCTCGACCGTCCCCACGGCCTGTGTTCGTTCCGCCTGGATCATGGCCGAGCTCTTGACCCTGATGTTCTGATTGGCGTGGATGGCGCAGCCGATGGCACGAATGCGGGCATTATTTTCCAGTCTGATGCCGCCCGCGCCTGTCTGGAGGACGCACAGGGGAACAGAACCGAGATTTTCGGCGGTGGCCCTGGCGGTGAGCGTGGTGTCTCCGAAGCCAAGAAAGCCGATAAGGGCCTTGTGGTCGGCCGCCCCCGTCACGGTTATGGTGCTGGACTTTCCATCAATGGCGGCGTTGAACGCGGCCTTCGAGCGGAGGCGGGACCTGGCGGCGCTTTGCTGCGCCACAGTGACGGCGGTGTCGATCGGCGTTTGCGCGGCGGTATTGGCCATGGAAAGGCGCCCGGCTCCGGCCAGCGCACCGGCATCTACAGCTTCCTGAAGACTGGCCCGTTCCCCGGAAGCACTGCTCAGTTCAATAATGCCGAAGGCGGCGAACATCAGCGGAATGGCCGTCAGCGTGGCAATAATGGCGACGTTGCCACGGCAATCGGTAAGCCATTGTTTTATGATTCCCGATTTCATACCGCCTCCATAAGTATTTCGGAAATTGGCATGTAATAGTAAAAATATAAATTATATATAATTGCTTTTGTTTAAAGCAAAAATCGCATTAAATATACAAATTGCGAAATGATAATATGTTTCGTATATTGGATATTGTGAAAGCGTATGATAATTTATACTGACTAATATCTGTTGTAGTATGGGTTTTCGGAGAAATAATATAGGTAAATTTAGCGTTTACCCTCTTCCGGGGTTTACATTTCGCCTCCGGCTGATAGCTTCGTCTCCATAGTAACGAGCGGCCCGGGACCAGTGGTTTCGCTCCTGTGTTTTTGCATCCCATGTTGACATTTTTAACCGGTTGCCCGGTTTGAAGACGCGTATGCGTTTCAAGCCCGCGACCCTGGAGCGCGCTATGGATCTGGATCGGGAAGTCGACCGTCTGATGAAACGCATCGAACAGAGGGTGGCTGAGCCGGAAGTCATTTTCGCGGCCATCAAGCAGCTTGTCGGATCGCACTATGCCCTAAGCCTGCCGGCGGAACTGGGCGCCTTCAATCACTTCATGGATATGTCGTTGCAGCGCCGGCTTTCCGGCCCCGGCCTGGCCGTGCTGACGAATGATATCAAGAAGCGCATCGCCGCGCTCAATGCCGTATCCTATCTGCAGGCGGCTAAGCGCGACGTTCACTGGGTCTAGGCCCTTTTGCCCGCGCCTGCCGGATCGTCTCCATCCATTCCCTGACAAGCGCGCGGCTCAGGCCGTCAGCTTTCATGACCAGATGAACCACTGGATCGGCCAGCAGATCCTCCAGGGTCGGTTCGGTAAATGTGCAGGTCATGATCCGCGGCCTTTCCAGTGCTTGCTATAGCGTCATCATAATGCTAATGAGAATTATTCGCAATATAATTCTTGAGTCGAGCCAGCCATGCCTGTAGCGGAAGCCCCATCGCCGGAAACCTTGCCAAACGATATCCGCAATCTGAGCTATGCCGGGCATTTCATCGTCTGGGTGATGCGGACGGCCGTCGCCTGTGCGCCGGAATGCCGCATGATCCACCGCGAGTTCAGCCATGCCTTTGGTCCGCATGTTGAAGCGGGGGCAAAGGCATTCGAGCGGGTCTTGCTGGCTCTGGCAAAGGGTACGCGGCCGATTACGCTGGCGCGACCGGGGCATGTCCAAATGACTCACGATGAACTGAGTCTGCTGGCGCTTTTCGCGGCGGGCCAGATTGGAGACGGGGCGCGCTGCCTGGCACATGCGCGCTGGCTGATGGGGAAGGCACGGCCGGAGCCCCTGTGCGAGGCAGTGGCTGATTTGGGTATTCTGTTGGCGCGCAATGGCCGGATATTGTGCCAGGCGCCTGATGCCGTGCCGCTGACGGGCTGTGCTGGTGAGCCGGCTCGTTTGCGCGTAGTCTGATCCAAAAGCAAAAAAGCAGCCCGAAGGCTGCTTTTGAAAATCAATCCGAGGAAGGATTGGAGCGGGCGAAGAGGATCGAACTCTCGACATCGACCTTGGCAAGGTCGCGCTCTACCGCTGAGCTACGCCCGCTTATCCGTTGGCAAGTCCGTGTCCGAAGACCGTGTCTCGCCGGGAGAGCGGCCTTATAGACGGAAGGCTGTTTTCATTGCAAGCGCCTTTTTTCGAAATCCTGTGAAAAACTTTTTGAGAGGAAAAAGGAAGCGAGATGCCCCACCACCCCGCCGACGCCGCAAGAGCGGCGCGGTCCCCCTCCCCGGCGGAGCCGGGGAGGGGTAAGAGTTACAGCATTGCCGGGATAACGCGGTCTGGCGGGCGGTGGCCGTCCTGGTGCGTCTTGATATTGAGGATTACCCGGTCGCCCATGTCCTGGCGCGCCTCGATGGTGGAAGAGGCCATGTGCGGCAAGAGGACCGCATTGGGCAGGCCGATCAGTTCCGGATTGATCGCCGGTTCGCGTTCGTAGACATCGAGCCCGACGCCGGCGATCAGCTTGGCGCGCAGCATGGCGGCCAGAGCCTGTTCGTCGACAATCTGGCCGCGGGCGGTATTGACCAGTATGGCGTGGGGCTGGAGCTTCGCCAGACGTTCGGCGCTGAGCAGGTGCTTGGTGCCCTCGCCGCCGGGGGCATTGATCGAGATGACATCCATGCGCGCCAGCATCTGGTCGAGGTCATCCCAGTAGGTGGCGCCCAGTTCATCCGAGATCCGCGCCGAGACCGGCTTGCGGTTGTGATAGTGGACGCTCATGCCAAAGGCGCGGGCGCGACGGGCGAGGGCCTGGCCGATGCGGCCCATGCCGACAATGCCGAGGCGCTTGCCGAAGATGCGGCGGCCGAGCATGAAGGTGGGCGACCAGGCGGAAAATTCGCCCTTCTGCACCAGTTCGGCGCCTTCGACGAAGCGGCGCGACACAGCCATGATCAGGCCCATGGTCATTTCGGCGGTATCCTCGGTCAGTACGCCGGGTGTATTGGTGACCATGATGCCGCGCTCGGTGGCGGCATGGATGTCGATATGTTCGTGGCCGACGCCGAAATTGGCGATCATCTTCAGGCGGTCGCCGCAATGGGCGAAGAAGTCGGCATCGATCCGGTCATTGATCGAGGTGACCAGCACGTCGGTATCTTTGGCGGCCTCCAGAATCTGTTCCGGCGGCATCGGCGTCATGTGTAGCCACAAAGTGGTATTGAACAGCTCGCGCATACGCGTTTCGACCGCGTCAGGCAGCTTGATGGTAAGGACGACCTTGAGTTTTGCAGCGCTCATAAATGCCTTTGTTCGTTTTAAGTTATCGTCGGCGCCGCAGAATTCTTTCCCGAAACCCTGTGCCGCCGCCGGGCTTGGATGCCCGCGTATATCACTTGCTTGCCCGGTGAATTCACATTCGGTTAACCAAATCTGAACCCTTGCGGGCAATCATGCGGGTCTGATATCTCCGGCCAGGCCGTGAAACCATCCCATCCCCACAAACATCAGTCAGATATGCGTCCGTCCGTGTTCACAGGTTTTTCCGACATAAACGTTTTCTCCCGGCCTTTTCAAGCGTTTTGGCGGTGCCGCGTGCTTATGTTAGCGGCGCTTGCGGCTTTGGGTGCGGGCCTCGTGAGCGGACCGGTTCATGCCGGGGATCAGGCTTTTGATACACCGTCAGGCCTCCAGGTGCCGCGCTGGGCCATGCTGCGCCGTAACGAGGTCTATGCCCGCAATGGTCCCAGCAAGGACAATCGTGTCGTCTGGACCTATCGTCAGGCGCAGTTGCCGGTGCAGATCATTTCCGAAACGCGCGACTGGCGCCTAGTCTGCGATCCCGATGGCGGCGTCGCCTGGGTCAGCCGCACCATGCTTCAGGCGCAGAAAACCGTGCTCAGCCCGGCCGGACAGAAGCTTCAGATGCGGCAAAGTCCGGACGAAAAGGCCGATATCAAGGCCATACTGAAGCCGAGGGCACTGGCCTCCCTCGATAAGTGCAAAAAAGGTTGGTGCCGGATTTCAGCCGCCGGCCAGACCGGCTGGGTGCCGGAACAATCCCTGTGGGGCACGCAAACCGCCGCTGTCTGCAAGCGCCCGGATCCCTTCGCGGCACGCTGAATGCCCGATTAATCGACCATGATCGGTTCGTAATTCCCTCAAAAGGGTTGAGCCGGCGCGCCGCATCATGTAACGCATCATTTTTTAATGTTACACGCATTGGCGATGACGGATTGGTCAGGTCGATGCCCCGGAGCCCTTTAACTGATGACCGAACGCCCTTCCTCCTTTTCGTATGAAGACCTGCTGTCCTGCGGGCGCGGTGATATGTTCGGTCCGGGCAATGCACAACTGCCTGCCCCGCCGATGCTGATGTTTGACCGCATCGTCCAGATCAGCGAAACCGGCGGCAGCCATGGGAAGGGCTATATCGAGGCGGAACTCGACATCAATCCGGACCTGTGGTTCTTCGCCTGTCACTTCATCGGTGATCCGGTCATGCCGGGTTGCCTGGGGCTGGATGCCATGTGGCAGCTCGTCGGCTTCTTCCTCGGCTGGAAGGGCAATCCGGGCCGCGGCCGTGCGCTCGGTGTCGGCGAGGTGAAGTTCACCGGCCAGGTGACACCCGATGTCAAGAAAGTGACCTACAAGATCGATATGAAGCGCGTCATGTCGGGCAAGCTGATCATGGGGATCGGCGACGGGGTTGTCGAAGCCGATGGCAAGCTTATCTATCAGGCATCGGGCCTGCGCGTCGGCCTGTTCGATGCCAGGGAACTGGGTTAAGCCTCGCGCAGAAGAGGCCGTACGTATTGCTGCAGGACTAACAGGTAGGATATTACATGCGTAGAGTCGTGATTACAGGACTGGGGATTGTGTCTTCCATCGGCCTGGGCGCCGATGAGGTCACGCAGTCGCTGAAAGAGGCACGCTCCGGCATCGTCGCCGCTGAAGATTACGCGCGTCTGGGGTTCAAGTGTCAGGTCCATGCGCCGCCGAAGGTGGATGACTGGCAGGCCCTGATCGACCGCCGCGCCGCGCGCTTTCTGTCGCCGGGCCTGGCCTACGGTCATATCGCCATGGAACAGGCGATTGCCTCTTCGGGCCTGGAAAAGAGTGATATTTCCAATGAGCGTACCGGCATCATCTTTGGCGCCGGCGGCCCTTCCACCAGCGCCATCGTGGCGGCGGCGGATGTAACGCGCGAGAAGAACTCACCCAAGCGCATTGGGCCATTCGCCGTGCCCAAGGCCATGTCCTCCGGCCCGTCGGCCGTGCTGGCCACCTGGTTCGAGATTCGCGGCATCAACTATTCGATCTCTTCGGCCTGCGCGACATCGGTCCACTGCATCGGGGCGGCGGCGGAGCAGATCGTGATGGGCAAGCAGGATGTAATGTTCGCCGGCGGTACGGAAGAACTCGACTGGACGCTCAGCGACATGTTCGACGCCATGGGCGCCATGTCGTCCAATTTCAACGACCGCCCGGCCATCGCTTCGCGCGCCTATGACCGCGACCGCGACGGCTTCGTTATCGCCGGCGGCGCCGGCATGGTGGTGCTGGAAGAATATGAACGCGCGAAAGCCCGCGGCGCCAATATCATCGCCGAAGTGGTGGGTTATGCCGCCAATTCGGATGGCTATGATATGGTTGCGCCTTCCGGTGAGGGGGCCGCGCGCTGCATGAAGATCGCCCTGGCCGACGCGAAAGGCCGCAAGGTTGACTATCTCAATCCGCACGGCACCTCGACGCCGGTGGGCGATGAAAAGGAAATGGGCGCGGTACGCGATGTGTTCGGCGCCAACATGCCGATGATTTCCTCGACCAAGTCGCTGACCGGTCACTCGCTGGGGGCCGCCGGCGCCCAGGAAGCCATCTACTGCCTGCTGATGATGCAGAACGGTTTCGCCGCCGAAAGCGCCCATATCGACAATCTCGATCCGGCCTTCGACGGCATGAACATCCTGCGCAAACGCCATGACGGCCCGATCGGCACCATCATGTCGAACTCGTTCGGTTTTGGCGGCACCAACGGCTCGATCATCCTGTCTCAGGAAGACCTTTAGGTCTTGGTTGCAAAGGCGCGGGCGGCAGCGGCGAGGTAGTAGCTTAGGCCGATCTGCGCATTTTCCAGCAGACTGCGATGAAATTCGTCATGCAGGAAAAATTCAGTCTGGGTAACGAACTGATCAGGTGAGGTGTTATGGCCGTGGGACTTCAGGAAGGCCAGATGTTCACGGATTCGTCCCCGAACCTCAGCGTCATCGCAACTGCGGGCATCACGCAGAGCCTGCGCCATAAACAGCTGAAATGCCTGTGCGTGACGCGCCAGATCATTCATGGCATCGGCATCGTTTACAGGTGGAATCTCGGCGCCATAGGCTGATTTCAGGTGTTCATTGTGGTTCGCCATTGCGGCATTCCATTGCGCTTCATCGTGGAAGCCTTCAAACAGGTTTTCATTGGTCATATCAGATACCCCTTCGGCGGCAGAAATCGTGCTGTCGAGCGTCGCCAACAGACGCGTCAGTCCGATTTGTCTTTGCCGGATTAATACGCGCTGTTCGCGCAGCATCACCAAGCGATCACTACGGCCAGTCATAAGTTTGCGGATGGTTTTGAGAGGAAAACCGAGCGCGCGGTAAAACAGAATCTGCTGCAAGGTTTCTAGTTGCGCGCGACCGTAGAGACGATAGCCCGCCTGAGAAAATGCATAGGGTTTCAGCAGGCCGAGCGCATCATAATGATGCAGGGTTTTGATCCCTACGCCGGCCAGATTCGCCACCTGTTTGACTGTTAAAAGTTCGTTTTTCATCTCGCTGTCAGAGATAGTCCCTCCTGTTACCGGAGGGTCAACTGGTTTTTGTACGGATAGCTGTGATCTTGCCAATACGGGCAATATCTGCTCTTAGACGCAGACGATTATGGTTAGGAGCGAAAACATGGCTGACGAATGGAACTTCCCCAAGGGCGACCTCATGAAGGGCAAAAAGGGCTTGGTCATGGGCGTGGCCAATGACAAGTCCATCGCCTGGGGCATCGCCTCGCAACTGGCCGCCCAGGGCGCCGAAATGGCCTTCTCCTATCTCGGTGAAAGCCTGTTGCGCCGTGTCGAGCCGCTGGCGACCTCAATCGGCGTCAAGCACCTGATCGAATGCGACGTCACCTCGGACGACTCGATGGATGCCGCCTTCGCCAAACTGAAGGAAATCTATGGCGAGATCGATTTCGTCATCCACTCGGTCGCCTTCGCCAACAAGAACGAACTCCAAGGCTCGTTTGTCGAGAACACCACGCGTGAGGGCTTCCTGCTGGCGCTGAACGTCTCGGCCTTCTCGTTCGTCGACGTGTCGCGCCGCGCCGCCGAGCTAATGCCGAATGGCGGTTCGCTGGTGACGCTGACCTATCTCGGCGCCGAGCGCGTCATCCCGAACTACAATACCATGGGCGTGGCCAAGGCCGCCCTGGAAGCCTCTACCCGCTATATCGCCCGCGATCTGGGGCCAAAGGGCATCCGCGTCAACGCCATCTCGGCGGGCGCCATGCGCACGCTTTCGCTGGCCGGCATCTCCGGTGGCCGCGGTCTGCACGCCAAGTCGGGCCAGTTCTCGCTGATGAAGCAGGAAACCTCGATGGAGGGCGTGGCCGGCGCGGCTCTCTGGCTGGCCTCCGATCTCGGCTTCTCGACCACCGGCGAAGTGGTCCATGTCGATGCCGGTTTCCATGTGGTGGGTCTGCCCGAAGACATCGAAGGGTAAATCGCGGTGTTTAGCCCATCAGGTACAAACGGCGCGGACACGGCTATGTCCGCAATCAGCTTTTCAACAAGCCCTGCGCTTCCGCCTGATCCAATAGCCGCCATTTGCCGGGTTTGAGTTCACCTAGCGTGAGGTCGCCCATCTGCGCGCGGTGCAGGGCTTCGACGTGATTGCCGACCGCCGCGAACATGCGCCGCACCTGGTGGTAGCGGCCTTCATAAAGCGTCAGGCGGGCAGTCTTTTCACCGGTCACTTCCAGAAAGGCCGGTTTAAGCGCATCCTTCTCGCTTTCCAGAACTAACGTCCCGGCGGCGAACACCTCGCCATAGTGTGGTTCCAGCGGCCGGGCGCAGGTCACCTCATAGATCTTGGCGACATGGTTCTTCGGTGAAATGATTTTATGCAGATATTCACCGTCATCGGTGAACAGCAGCAGGCCGGAGGTATCGGAATCGAGCCGGCCAATGGTCGAGAGCACCGGCTTGCGTTCGGCAAAGCGACTGGGGAGCAGTTCGTAGACGAGGTTGCCGCGATCCTTCAGCGAACAGACATAGCCGGTCGGCTTGTTGAGCATCAGCACCATGCCGAAATCGGGATCGAGCGGTCGCCCCTTGTAGCGGATATCGTCGTGTTCCGCGTCGGCATCCTCATCGAGCGGTTCGCCCGCGGCATTGGTAATCGCGCCCATGCGGATCAGCTTTTGCATCTCCTTCCGCGAGCCGTAACCGAGATTGGCCAGTCGCCTGATCAGCTTCATCGTGTCACTTTCGGGCCTACCGCCTTGAAGACCTTGTAAAAATTATTCTGCGCCGCGACCGTGACATGCTTGAAGCTGGCCTCCAGCGTCTCCTCATAGGGCAGGTGACGATTGGCGACGATCCACAACTGACCGCCGGAGGTCAGCGCGTTCGCTGCCGAGGTGATGAAAGCCTTGCCGACATCGTGACGATCAGCGCGGTCGGAGACATGGAACGGCGGATTGCTGACGATGGCGTCGTAGGTATCGGACAGGGCTTTGGTGGCGTCGAGCCAATGCACGGTGGCGCGATCGCCATGCGTCGCCAGGTTCAGCTTCGCCATCTCGACGGCGCGGCCCTCGGCCTCGATGGCGTCCAGATGGGTAATGCCGGGGTTTTGTGTCAGCACCTCATCACTGAGATAGCCGAAACCGGCGCCGAGATCGGCCACCTTGCCCTTGAATGTCCTGGGCAGGTGATCGGCCAGGAGTTTCGAGCCGGCGTCGATATGATCCCAGGCGAAGAGGCCGGGCCGGCTGGTGAAGCGGCCCTCCACGATCTTGCGCGGCGCATCCAGTTTCAGCCATTCGGCCAGCAGGGCGGTGTCGGCGCGGTCATCGACCGTCGCCCAGAAGACGCGGCATTTGTTCTTCGACTGGCTGGAGATATTCCCCGTAAGGGCTTTCAGGTCGCCTTCAATGGTTTTGGCGCCTTCATTGTTCGATACCGCAGCCATGACGATACCACCCTTGGCGGTTTCCTGAATCGCGCGGGCCAGCAGGGCGCGGCCTTCCTCGCGCTGGCGGGGCGGCAGGACCAGGGTTAGCTCTGCCGAGGCATGGCCTTCGTGCATATGGAAGCCGGCGCGCATAAGGGCGTCATGGGCCGGCTTGAAGCTCTGTTCATAGACCAGCCTGTCGCGCGATATGTCATCAAGGACATCACCGGTGCGGGCGCGCAGGAAAAGGGCCGGGCCATTTGCCGGCCAGTCGATGGCGCCCTCCGCGAGCGGCAGGAACAGGGTATTTAAAACGGGATCATTAGACATGGCGCACGCTATCGCACAGCGGAAGCGATATGCCAAGCGCGTCAGGCGGCCCTAGCGTTCAGCCAGCCGATGGCGTTGATAGTCTTTTCGAGTTTCTTGCCCTGCTTGGTGAGGGGAATCTCGATCAGGTCGGTAATACGGGCATAGAGCTCCTGATAAACCTGCTCAAAAGCCGCACGACGCGCGGCGGCATCCGTGGCCATCGATGGGTCCGTGATGTTCCAGTGCGCCGTCAGGGGGCGGCCCGGCAAGGTGACCGGACAGATTTCGCCCATCGCGTTGTTGCACAGGCTGATCACCACGTCGATTTTCGGGGCGCCGAGCCGGGTAAACACGCTCCAGTGTTTGACCCGCACACCCTGGACCGTTTCCAGGTGACGGGCAAGCACCGACAGGGCTTCCGGGCAAGGGGTGGGCTCCGGTTCGTCGCCGGCGGCAAAGGCGCGATAATCCGGACTGGCAAAGGCGTTGAGTATGCCCTTTGCCACCATGGCGCGGCCGGCATTATAGCTGCACAGGAACAGGATGTTACGCGGTGACATGTTACTTTTATGCGCTTCTTCTGAGACGGCCCTGTCCAAAAAGGATATTACAACTGAAAAGCTTAACGGCGCCTCAGAAGACAGGGTTAATAATCCGTTCCCGTCATTTTGTCCGGTAAATCCGTGCCTCCCACGGGCGCAAATCTTTAGAGGCATCCATATAGTTGCCGACACACGGCGCGGTGTCGGGCAAGTCACAGGCCGCGGGCTGGCCGGAAAAATTCAGAGCGATCAGAAAGGCTGTTTCGCCGAGCGCCCTATTGAAAGCAAAGACCTGCGGGTGATCGGGCGCCATATCCGCGTAATCGCCATAGACCAGGGCTGGTTCGGCATGACGCAGGGCAACCAGACGGGCATAGTGGTCATAGATGGCGCGGCCGCTTTCGGCATTGATCGTCTCATGGTTCGGATTGAGCGCGAACCAGGGTTTGCCGGTGGTGAAGCCGCCTTCCGCCGTCCAGGGCAGCGGCATTCGCGCGTGGTCGCGGCTGACCTTGTTCTGGTTGGCAAAGAAATCCTCAGGCGTCCATCGGCCACTGGCCACTTCCTCTTTCCAGGCGTTTTTCGTCCAGAGGTCGTTAAACTGGTCTATGTCTGTGAAATTGCGGTTGGTCAGGCCCATCTCGTCGCCCTGATAGATAAAGGGCGTGCCCTTCATGGTCAGGATGAGTGTAGCCAGCAGCATGGCGGATTTTTCGCGCCATTGCGGGGTGTCATCACCAAAGCGCGAGACAATGCGCGGATTATCATGGTTGCTGAGGAAAAAGGTCGGCCAGCAGTGGTGGTCCAGCGCCTGGTCCTGACGTGTGAAGACGGCCTTGAATTCCGGCAGGCTCCATGGCTTCCAGCGGCCGTCCGGTCCGCGATCGACCTCGACAGCGGCGAACTGGAAAATCATGTCGAGTTCCTGCCGGTGCTCATCGATCAGTTTCGGCGTGTCTTCCAGTGTCACGCCAAAGGCTTCGCCGACGGTCATGACATTGTAATGCGACAGCACTTCGCGGTTCATTTCATGCAGGTAGTCATGCACCTTTGGGCCATTAGCATAGACATATTGCGGCTTGGCGCTTAAGGATTCCGGCAGGTTGGGGAAGGCTTTATCCTTTGAAATGAAGGGAATGACGTCCATGCGGAAACCATCGATGCCCTTATCGAGCCAGAACCGCATAAGGTCGTAAACCTCTTCACGCACTTCCCGGTTATCCCAGTTCAGGTCCGGCTGTTTCGGATCGAACAGGTGGAGATACCAGTCGCCGTCGGGGCCTTGCGTCCACGCCGGGCCGCCGAAGATCGAGGTCCAGTCGTTCGGTTTGTGATCGCTCCAGATATAGTAGTCGCGCTTCGGATCATCGCGTGAAGATCGGCTCTCAACGAACCATTGGTGTTCATCAGACGTATGGTTGACCACCAGGTCGATGATCAGCTTCATGCCGCGGGTTTTAATCGCCGCCAGCAGGTTATCGAAATCCTGCATGGTGCCGAACTCAGGCCCGACCTTGCGGTAGTCGCGGATATCGTAGCCATTATCGGCGTTGGGGCTGTCAAAGTGCGGCGACAGCCAGATGACATCGACGCCCAGCCCCTTGATATGATCGAGCTTCTCGATGATGCCGCGCAGGTCGCCGATGCCGTCGCCATTGCTGTCATAAAACGAGCGTGGATAGACCTGATACACCACGGCCTCCTTCCACCAGCGTTTGATGTAGCCGTTCGGGGTGGTCTCTGACATGGGCGGGCCTTAAGTTGGACAGTTAAGTAAGAAGCCCCACCACCACTTCGCTTCGCTCGCGGTCCCCCTCCCCACCAGAGGTGGGGAGGTATAAGAGGGAGTCTGTTCTTGTACCTCCCCCTCCCCATCTCCGATGGGGAGCGACTGTGTTATTAGTCAAGTTTTTTGTTCAGTCCACGGCCTGTTATCTCTGATCATGGCGTTGATCTGTGTCAGTAGTTTCCTGGCGACGGCGATCATGGCGACCATTTTAGGCTTTCCGGCCTTGACCAGGTTTTCAAAGAAGGTCTTGAAAGTCTTGTTGTGGGTCTTTGCGCTCAATGCGCTGACGAACAGGGCGCAACGGACGCTTTTGCGGCCGCCGCCGATAAAGCTCTTGCCGCGCCATTGTCCTGATTGCCGAGTGAAGGGGGCCAGACCCGCCAGGGCAGCGATCTGACGCCGGTTGAGCCTCCCCAGTTCGGGCAGT